>DBML01000009.1 GCA_002298915.1 Clostridium sp. UBA699 | reverse complement strand
GCCGAATCTGTTCGAAATATACAATAATTTCATTTTCTTTTTTATTTGATCAAAAATGGAGATTGAGATACTTAATCTCTTTAGATATCTTTTTGTCCTTGCTTTTTTTTGTTGATATTGTTTATTCAAGAGCTTATGGACATCCTATTAGCTTTTATATGATAATAGCTAAAGGTGTGACAGATGGCATGGGTGATAGCATTACATCTTTGTTCAAGTGGCAGGATATACTTCTAATTATTGATTTGCCAATCTTATTCGCGCAATTGAGGGGGTCAAATAGTAAAACCATATTGAAGAAGAACTTAATATTTTTCTTGTTTTTATTTGTTATTTCATCATTGGTTGTTGTCAATCAATTTTTAAATATTCAAAACAAAAAAGCTCTGAATAATATAAGGACTATGCCAATTTTGATGTCACCACTCGGTTATCACATGTATGATATTTATAAATTCATTTATGAAAAAAATGAGATCCTGAGTTATGAAGATGTCGTTAAAGTTAAAAATTGGATGGATGAGAATCATAAGTATCTTGAAGTTGATCAACGATACAGCTATCTAAAAGGTGCATTGAAAGGTAAAAATATTGTTATAATCCAAGTAGAGTCATTGGAAAACATAATTATTGGAAGGTCGTATCAAGAGCAGGAAATTACTCCAAACATAAATAATTTAGTACGAAAAAGTATATATTTTGACAGCATATGTGAACAAGTTAAAGATGGAAATAGCTCTGATGCAGAACTCCTTTTCAATACATCACTTTACCCAATAGATACGGGAAGTTCTTTCATCAGATTTGCTGATAATACATACAAATCATTACCCGCGTTATTAAAGAAACAAGGATACACATCTATTGCGATTCATGGTGATGAGAAGGGATTTTGGAACAGGGATAGGGCATTTAAATCTATTGGTTTTGATAGATATATTAGTGAAGAGCAGTTCGAATTCAAAGAAACTGAAGGTATGGGAATACTGGATGAGGATTTATTTAAACAATCACTTTTGGAAATCGATAAGCTTAAACAACCGTTTAACTTTTTCGCAATAACCATTACATCACATATGCCTTTTGATTTATCGGAAAATTTCAGATCCCTCGACTTAAAGGGCGATGAATATACTATAGGTTATCTTCAAAGTTTGCATTACACTGACCAAGCGTTTGGATATTTTTATGATAAATTAGAAGAAAAAGGCTATCTAGAAAATACTGCTTTAATAATATATGGAGACCATGAAGGAATTCACAAATATTATTCTACCGATATACCTGAAAATAACGAGGAAGTGCCATTCATCATATATGTACCAGGGATGGAGGGTAAAGTAATAGAAACTGAAGGTGGTCAAGTTGACATGATGCCCACACTCGCATATTTATTAGGAATTGATGAACATGAATATTCAGATTCAGTAATGGGAAGAAATCTCTTTGGTAATCAAGGATCAGCTATACTATCAAATGGTGAAATAAATGGGCAGTCCTCGGGTAGCGCTCATTTATCAGAGGCTCAGGAAATAGCAAACATAATTATCAAAGGCAATTATTTTCAATATACAGATATTAATAGTGCAGCAGGCACTGATTAAACTAATACAAATCCCCAAAATAGTTATTATATTTGGGGATTTTCTTGTTATAATATAAATAGTGCTTTAAAAGGGGGATAAATTGATGTATTCAAAAGTTATTTAGAGATCGATCAGGAAGCTGAGCTCAGGGGCCTGCTAACCTGATCAAGTACGTGGAAAACATAAAGAAGGTGTTCAAGATAACTGCAGTCATGGTGGTGAACAGGTTCCCTATGGAAACCGAGGTTGAGCTTCAGCTCATGGAGGACAAATGCAGGGAGCTATGGATAAACATGCAGCTATACGAAGTATGGACAAGGGCGAAGTCGGCGGAACGGATATCAACAGCTACAGAAATACGGCTTTGGACAGACGCCTGTTTGTATGGCGAAGATGCAGTACAGCCTATCGGACGACCAGACGAAGTTGGGAAGGCCTGAAAACTTCAGCATAACGATAAGGCGGGTCAGAGTGTCGGCTAGAGCGGGCTTCGTATTAGCGGTGACAGGCAGTATAATGAAGGTGCCGAGCCTGCCGAAATTGCCTGCCGCGGAGAGGATAGACGTGGACAACACTGGAAGGATATCAGGACTGTTTTAAGCCTGAATTTCAATTTATTTTAATAATCAAGGATGGAGAAGATATGGGAATGATGATAGATGTACAGAAACAGAAAGATACAAGAGAGGTGCCGTTGAAGAAGGTCGGCATTAAGGACCTCAAATGGCCGATCAAGGTAATGGACAAGGAGCAGGGATTCCAGCATACGGTAGGGAGACTAACTCTCTCCGTTGACCTGCCTTCAGAGCAGAGAGGCACGCATATGAGCAGGTTTGTCGAAATAGCTAACAGCATGGACTCGCTCAACCCGAAATACCTGGAGGAGCTTCTCAGGAAAATGAAGCAGAGGCTTGGAGGGATGGTTGCTCACTGCAAGATAGAATTCGACTACTTCGTTAGAAAAACCTCCCCTGTAACGGGGATATCGGCTCCTTACGATGTTTCCTGTGCGTTCGAGGCGGAGCTTGGGGACGAATTTGAATTCCTCATGAGGGTGGATGTTCCGGTGACCACTTTATGCCCTTGTTCAAAGGAAATAAGCGAGGCAGGAGCCCACAACCAGAGAGCGATTGTAAGCATGGTTGTAGCCATGAACAAGCTTGTATGGATAGAAGATCTTGTAAAAGTGGCAGAGGAGAGCGGAAGCTGTCCGATATACTCCTTGCTCAAGAGGGAAGACGAGAAATATGTTACGGAGAAGGCTTACAACAATCCAAGGTTCGTTGAGGATGCCGTAAGAGAGGTTGCGCTGAGGCTCGAGAATATGGAAAGCATAGACTGGTACAGCGTCAACGTGGAAAGCATAGAAAGCATCCACAACCACAACGCGTTCGCTCATACGGAGAAGGCATACGGCAAATAGAATAAGCAGTAACGGAGGTATAGTATGGAAAACGACAAGAGGATAGCGGTGCTCATAGATGCAGACAACGTGTCCGACAAATACATCAAGTATATATTTGACGAAATATCAAACCACGGAACGCCAACATACAAAAGAATATATGCCGACTGGACAAAACCGCAGCTTTCATCCTGGAAAGCGGTGCTTCTGAACTATTCCATATCTCCGATCCAGCAGTACAGCTACACCACGGGAAAGAACGCAACGGACGCATCACTTATCATAGATGCCATGGACATACTTTACTCTAAGAATGTCGACGGCTTCTGCATTGTGTCTAGCGACAGCGATTTCACGAGGTTGGCTTCAAGGCTGAGGGAGGCAGGCATGTATGTTGTGGGAATGGGCGAGAAGAAAACTCCGGCGCCATTCATAGCGGCCTGTGAAAAGTTTAAATACCTCGAGGTCCTTGCAGAGATTCCTGAAAGCACTGAGGTAGCTTCCGTGAAGAAGGCCGAAGGCAGCAAGGAAGCCAAGGAAAGCATGGCGAACATCAAAGAGATAACAAAGTTCATTCAGAAGATAATAAACGACATATCTAATGAGGACGGATGGGCCCACCTTGGCGAGGTAGGGAACAGGCTTGCCAAACGCTACCCAGATTTTGACGCCAGAAACTACGGCCACTCAAAGCTTAGCCAGCTCATCGCATCACTTAACCAGTTCGAGCTTCAGAGGCAGAGACCTGATTTGAACTATATTCTTGTTAGGAACAAGACCGAATCTAAGCCGGTTGCTAAGAGCCCGGCTAAACCTTCCTCCAGGGCTAAAAAGAAGAAGGTGGGAGGTGCGGTATGAAGCTGAATTTCATTAAGGTGAATCCTTCTGAAAACATGACTGTTTTTGTGACCGATGCTCTGCCGAGGGAGAAGTACTTTGAGATAGCAAACAGGATAATGAACTACAGCAACCTCCACGCGGAGCAGGTTGGTTTTATAGAGAGACCTGAAAGACCCGAAAACGGCGCAAGCGCCAGGCTCCAGATGATGGGCGGAGAATTCTGCGGAAACGCATCACGCGCACTTGCTGCAGTAGCCGTAGAAAGAGGGTTCCTAAACGTAAAAGAGCATGCTGGCAAATACACAGTGCCCCTTGAAGCTTCAGGCATGGAGGGGGTCATCAGCTGCGAGGTTGAGCAGAAATCATCGAACGGGTTTGAAGTGGCGCTTTCTATGCCCTTACATAAGGCTGTGCAAACCATTGATGTAGAGTACAGAAACCAGAGATATAAAGGAACGATAGTCGACCTTTCCGGGATATCCCATGCGGTATTCTTCACCGACGACAGAAGCTTGGGAGAGGACTTCTTTGAGGTCGTGAAAGCGGCAATCAAGGATTTCGACTACGATGCCTTCGGAATCATGTTCTACGACGAGAAAAAAGAACTCATGAGACCTCTTGTCTACGTCAAGGATACTGACAGCCTGATCTGGGAGAGAAGCTGCGGTACGGGAACCGTTGCATTGGGGATAGTCCTGTCGTATTCATCTCAGGGAAGCATCGACAAGAATGTGAACCAGCCAGGAGGGCTGATGCAGATAACAACCACCTGGGGCGCTCACGGAGTTGCAAGCATAGTGCTCAAGGGCATGGTATACATCGTTGCAGAAGGAACGGTTCACGTTTAAAAGAAAATAAATGCGTATCATATGTTACCGAATGAAAAGTACCTTGCATATATAATGATAGATGTAAGGAACAAACAATATAAAAATTCGGAGGTTATGATATGAGCGCATTTTTGGGAAGGATCCACAACTGGCTATACAACAAGATACAGCTGCACGAGGACATACTTGATGAGGTTATTAAGTATGCCGAATCAAGAAATATTCCTGTCGATGGGTTGAATGAGGAAGCACTTGAGAAGTTCGGAAGCCCCGAAAGAGGGCAGCTAGAAGACGTTATTAACCACGGAAACATTCACGGATGGCTTCAGTCAAAAATCCAGAGCGTTGAGAACAGGACTGCTTGGATTGTAACAGCTTTGATCAATAACTACGGAGTAAGAGCTGAGGAGCTGGCTGAAATATACAGAAATAACGGAAGAATCACCATGAGCAATCTTGGCGAAGGCGATTACGTACCAAAGGAATGCCTTGCGACAGGGTGAACGAACCCGTAGCTGAATCAGAAGATGAATTCTCATGGAAAACCACCAGAGACCTTCACAAGGAATGCTGGGACAACGCAAGCGGAGAAGTTTCAACATTCTATACTCTTAGAGATGCCTGGATTGAAGGGTTTATCGGCGGAAACAACAGATATTCAAGAACTGCTGATGGAATGAACGCTATAAGGAGGGTTGGCTAATATGGATAGTATTGAATTGATGGTGCATGAGCACACATACATTAAAAGGATGCTTGAAGTTGTAAGAAAAGCTTGCCTCAAGGTTTTATTCCAGGATGAGATGGACTTCGAAGATTTTGCAAAGATGATCGAATTCATAAGGAAATACGCAGACGCCCATCACCATGGGAAAGAGGAAAAGCTCCTTTTCAACAGGATGGTCAGCGAGATTGGAGGAGCTGCAGAGAAGCTTGTAAACAATGGTATGCTGGTGGAGCATGACATGGGCAGGTACTACATCCAGGAGCTCGAGCAGGCGCTTGAAAAAGTCAAAAACGGCGACAATGATGCTAAGCTGGATGTCATTGCAAACGCAATGGGCTACGCAAACCTTCTTCACAGGCACATAGATAAGGAAGACAAGGTCGTCTATACGTTCGCAAAGCGTACGTTTAAACCGGAAACCATGAAAGAAATTGACATGCAGTGCGAGGAATTCGAAAAGGAGACGGAAAAAAAGGGAATACAGACAAAGTATATACTGCTCTTAGAAGAGCTGGAAAATAAATATCTTTAGTTCAAAATCCAAGGAGGAATTTATTATGGAAATCAAAAAGAACATGACAATAGGTGAAATTTTAAGGACAAAACCTGACGCTGCAGGTATACTCATGAGCTTCGGAATGGGCTGCATAGGCTGCCCTTCGGCGCAGGCTGAAACATTAGAGGAAGCAGCAATGGTTCACGGTATTAATGTTGACGAAATTGTTAAGGCATTGAACGCATAAGAGATGGGAGATGGTACGTGTTACTATCTCCTCTACTAATAATTATTACGAAATAATAACTTATATTCAGATCAAAACGATTGCACTCCCAACCACTTTGTGATAAAATAAACAATGTAAGGTTAAGCCTGCAGATCAAGCACTAAAAGCTGTTCTTAAGGCCAACCTTGAAGCCATTCGAAAAAGTATCGTGCTAAAACATGAGGGTATGTCCCAAGTGAGAAGGCGAGAGAATAGTAGTTATAAACTCGGGGAATCCATCGTTTGCGATTATCTGCGATTTATTTGCTATCCTTGTTCCTTTTCATAGGAGCAAGGATTTTTTAATTTTATTTCGAAAGGAAATGGGTTATGGAAACAAGAGTCGCAATAATAGGAATCATCGTGGAAAACACCGAATCGGTGGAAAAAATGAACCTGATCCTGCATGAATACAGGGACTATATAGTCGGCAGGATGGGTATCCCCTACGCGAAGCGTCATATACAGGTCATAAGCGTCATAGTAGACGCGCCAAACGACGTGATCAGCGCTCTCTCCGGTAAATTAGGAATGCTGCCCGATGTGACAACAAAGACTATCTACTCAAAAACAAGTTAATAATAAATTTATTTGGAGGGGTCTAAATGTACAATGTAATGTCAAAGAAAGCAACTGAATTTATCGATGATCAGGAGATACTGGACACGCTGGCCTATGCACAGGCTAACAAGAGCAACAGGGAGCTTATAGAAGGGCTGATAGAAAGGGCTAAAGACTGCAAAGGGCTTTCTCACAGAGAGGCGGCAGTGCTTCTGGAATGCGACCAGGAGGACCTCAACCAGAAGATGTTCTCGCTTGCAAAAGAGATAAAGCAGAAAATATACGGCAACAGGATTGTAATGTTCGCACCGCTTTACCTTTCGAACTACTGCATAAACGGCTGCGTATACTGCCCTTACCACATGAAGAACAAGACCATATCAAGAAAGAAGCTGACACAGGAGGAGATCGCAAGGGAAGTCGTAGCGCTGCAGGACATGGGCCACAAGCGCCTTGCTCTTGAAGCAGGAGAGGATCCTGTGAACAACCCTATCGAGTACATCCTGGAGAGCATAAAGACCATATACAGCATAAAGCATGAGAACGGAGCCATCAGAAGGGTCAACGTCAACATTGCAGCCACGACAGTCGAGAACTACAAGAAGCTCAAGGATGCCGAGATAGGAACATATATCCTTTTCCAGGAGACCTACAACAAGGAAAGCTACGAACAGCTTCACCCTACAGGACCTAAGAGCGATTACGCTTACCACACGGAAGCCATGGACAGGGCTATGGAAGCAGGCATTGACGACGTCGGCATAGGTGTCCTCTTCGGCCTGAACATGTTCAGATACGACTTCGTAGGCTTGCTCATGCACGCAGAGCACCTTGAAGCAGCTATGGGCTGCGGTCCTCACACGATAAGCGTCCCTAGGATCAGGCCGGCAGACGATATCAACCCTGATGAGTTCTCAGATGCCATATCAGACGAAGTTTTCGAGAAGATAGTTGCTCTGATAAGGATCGCTGCACCTTACGCAGGCATGATAGTATCGACCCGCGAGTCCCAGGAAACAAGGGAGAAGGTCCTCAAACTAGGTGTATCGCAGATCAGCGGAGGTTCAAAGACAAGCGTCGGCGGATACGTTGAGCCTGAAGCCGAAGAGGACAACTCTGCGCAGTTCGACGTCAGCGACACGAGGACTCTGGACGAGATTGTTAACTGGCTTCTCGAGACAGGCTACATCCCAAGCTTCTGCACAGCATGTTACAGAGAGGGAAGGACAGGCGACAGGTTCATGAGGCTCGCAAAGTCCGGCCAGATTGCGAACATATGCCAGCCTAACGCACTTATGACTCTCAAGGAGTACCTCGAAGATTACGCATCTGAGGATACTAAGATAAAAGGCGAAGCCCTCATACAGGAAGAGCTCGGCAGAATCCCTAACGACAAAGTCAGGTCAATTGCCGAGGAGCACATCACGGAGATGAACGAAGGAAAGAGGGACTTCAGGTTCTAATAACAAAGGCAGCCTGTCTGGATGATATCCAGGCAAAGGCTGCTTCTTCATTTCCTGTCTGAAATGTGTTAAGATAGTATCAACGAACAGGAGGTAATGCTATGCCAAAAATATTCAACCCTAAAAACTTCAAGGACCCGGTAGCGCAGAAGACGGAATGGACACCGGTTCTTAAGGAAAGCAACGGAAACTTCAAGATAAAGAGGCTTTCTGAAGCTGGAGATGCGAAGGTGGAAATAAAGCCTTCGGCATCATCGAGAATTATATACAGGAACTGCATACTGATGGGACTGGCCGCGCTGGCTGTGATGTTCGTCACGCAGAACGGAGTTCTCATCCTCAGGATTTTCTCTCTGGCCGCCGTTCTTGTGGGCTGCTGGGGTATGTACAGTCAGAGCCAGCCGCTCTATTTCGACAGGAACTCAGGGGTTTTCAAGAACGGAAGGAAACAGACAATAAAGCTTGACGACATCTATGCACTTCAGCTCCTCTCAAGGGTTGTCGAGGTCAAGATGCCTCCAAAAGGCCAGCTGCAGAAGATTAACACCTACGAGCTCAATGTCGTCCTTAACGACGGGAAGCGCGTCAACGTACTCGCTCACGGTGGGTTCAAGGAGATCAGGGATGACAGCAACAAAATCTCAACGTTTATAAACAAGCCGCTCTGGGACGCGGCTGTATAGAAAGAAGGGCAGCGCAAACGCGCTGCCCTTCAGCTATCTCAGCGAACCGAGGCCGCTCCTAACAACTCCCAGCACGAAGACCGCCATATCTCTGGCAGGCACCTTCATGCCGTCGTCGAGCCACTGCTGGATTAGCCCTATGCAGCCCGAAACAACGTAAGGCCTGTAGTAGTGGAGCTGCGCCGTCGGCACGGTATCGTCAATGGAAGGTTGATGCTGCTTTATGGTGTTTTTGAACTTCTCTATGAAGTGGTAGTCGCCTTCCGGTCCCAGAAGTATCCTGCAGATCTCAGCGTTCTCCTGGACGAATTCGAAAACGAAGGTGAAGAACGATAGGGCCCCCAGGTAGGACTTAGAATTGCTCACGAACTCCTCGTAGGCACGGCTGAAGCTTTCGAAAAGCTCAGTCTCAACCTGTTCAACCATGTCGAATATGTCCTTGTAGTACAGGTAGAAGGTCCCCCTGTTGACATCCGCCAGGTCGGTAAGCTCCTTGACGGTAATCTTGTTTATCTTCTTCTGCGACATCAGCGTAGTGAGTGAATGAAGGAGAAGCTTTTTTGTCTTCCTCACGCGCCTGTCGACCTTATGATCTTCCATAACGATTCCTCCCCAAAATTTGCATTAATAATTTTGAACAAAACCTCGCTTGTTTGTCCCATAAGAGACAAACGAGGTCGAAACTAACGATTGATGATACTCAACACATATATTATAATACACAAGTGTTGATAAAAATACAATCATTTATCGAAGGTGAAATGCATGAAAAAAGGAAAAAACAAAAAGAAAGCAGCAAAAGTTTTGCTGGTGCTGGCGATGGCGGGCATACTTTTCGTGCCGATGCTCTACTCAGTCGTCTACCTTGGTGCCATATGGGATGTCTACGGAGAGATAAAGAACGTCCCCGTGGCCTTCGTCAACAGCGACGAACCCTTCACTAAGGACGGAAAGGAGTACTTCGTCGGCGCGGACCTGGAGAACAACCTGAAGGACAACGACAAGGTTGACTGGAACTTTGTGGACAGGAACACCGCAATGGCAGGGCTGGAAGGGACAGAGTACTACGCTGTAATAGAGGTCCCTTCGTCCTTCTCTCAGAAGATAGCTAACGCGAAGGACGGAAGCTTCAGCAGCCCGGAGATCCTGTACACTTCCAACAAGGGCCGCAACTTCATATTCTCTCAGATATCGGAGAAGGTAGCCAACAGCCTCAGGGCGGAGGTCTCTTCCAGCATACAGAAGGAGGTCTCTGAGGCGCTGGTAGACAGCCTTTACGACGTCAAGGTTTCCATAGGGGATGCGTCCGACGGCACAGCTGAGCTGGCGTTGGGTCAGCAGAAGCTGCTTGACGGCAGCGTTCAGCTCAAGGAAGGTGCGGAGAAGGCTGCAGACGGCTCGGCTCAGCTGGGCGCGGGGCTTTCAGAGGCCGCGGGAGCATCGGCTAAGCTTCAGGAGGGGACATCCCAGCTTCTCCAGGGCAGCAGCGCCATATCTGCAGGCGTAGCCTCTGCGGAGGACGGCTCGAAGCAGCTACAGAGCGGCCTGTCCTCCATGGCTGCTGGAGAGAGCGGGATCTCGGATGGTTCAGCGGCGCTGGTAGAGGGGCTTGTTTCCCTGAAGGCGGGAGTAACCCAGGAGAACAACCAGCTGCCGCTGCTCGTAAGCGGCGCTTCCGACCTGGACAGGAATGCAGCTGCCCTGGCGCAGGGTGCCGAACAGCTTGATTCAAAGCTGAGCTCGGGGCTGAACTCGCTGGCAGACGGCGTAGGAAGGGCTTCGGAGGCGATCGGAGAGTCATCAGCCGTGCTAAACTCCGAGGTGGAGAACATTCAGAACTCCGACCTCAGCCAGGAGGACAAGGACAGGCTGATAGCAGCCATCTCGGCAGTCGACAGCGTCGACAAGGCGGACATGAGCTCAAGCATAGAGGCGCCGCTTAGGCAAGCGGCAGGCTCTGCGAGGCCGCTGGCAGACAACCTGAGGCTTCTAAGCCAGGGTGCCGCCAAGGTGTCAGTTGGGGTATGCCAGCTGGCCTCTGCACTCCAGGAATCCCAGAGCGAAGCTGCAGCGGGTATCGACCAGCTGATAAGCGGAGCTAAGCAGCTGCAGGCAGGAAGCGGTAGCCTCCTGGCGGGCCTAAGCACTGCAGCAGATAAGACAGGTGAACTCTCAGACGGGCTCGGGAAGCTCGGGACGGGTTCTGCCGCAGTTACAGATGGGTTGAGCACTGTCTATCAGGGCAACGCAGCTCTCAGGTCAGGCCTTGGCACAGCCTCAAGCAAGACGACCGAACTGACCTCGGGGCTGAATTCGCTCAAGGGCGGAGCAGAGGCTCTGAGCGGCGGGCTCGCAGCGGCACAGGACGGCGCCATAAAGCTGAGGGACGGGCTGGCATCAGGCTACAGGAAGCTCAGCGGGAACCTGACCTTCAGTGCGGAAGGGATGTCAAGCTACATCTCCGATCCTGTAGAGCTTAAGGTTACATCATTGAACGACGTCAAGTGCTACGGGGAAGGCTTCGCGCCGTATTTCGCATCCCTCTCCCTGTGGATAGGGACGATGCTCATGAGCCTGGCGTTCTCCATAGGCAAGAAGTTCAAGCTTTTCAGGAGCAGGTTCATGAACAGCTTTGCCGGGGCGTATGCGGCCGGAGCAGGCCTTGCCGTGCTGCAGGCAGCGATACTTAGCGCAGCCCTGCTCATGGGACTGGGCATAAAGCCTGTGACCGTGACCGGCTTCGTAGCAGGGACGATATTCACATCAGTCGTCTTCTTCAGCATAATGTATGGCGTTTCGAACGCGATAGGTGTACTGGGAGCTCCGGTGATGTTCATCGTGCTGCTCCTGCAGCTTGCATCCTCGGGGGGCACGTTCCCGATCGAGACGGCGCCGGTTTTCTACAGGGTTATAAACCACTTGATCCCGATGACATACTCAGTAAACCTGCTGAGGGCTCTCACATCAGGGGCCAACTCGGCGATGCTGGTAAGGAACGAAGCAATAATGATGACCTTTATGTCGGCAGCGCTAATAGGTGGTATTCTGATAAGAACATCAATAAACGCAGCTAAAAGGAGAGGGTACAGAAGAAAAATAATTTATGGAGATACAAAAGCTGCATAAGTCGCCAGAGCGAGGTATTTCCACACGGTTTGTTAAAAAAATAAACTAACATAAAAAACACAGGTATAACAGCATACCTGTGTTTTCGTCTATGAAGCATTAGCCGACTGCCGTTCCTCCATATGTGCCGCATCCGACACCGCAGCTTCCGAAGAATACTGCGCAGCACTCACAGTTGCGCGTTGGCTGTTCCTCGAAGCTGACTTTGAAAAGGGCTTTTTCTTCTGGCAGAAGTTCAAGAGCTTCGATGAAAGCGCCGGGATCAGAGCGGTACAGCTGCATTAGCCTGCTGTCGCATGCAATTTTTTCGTCCATAGCAGCAAGTTTCTTCTGCAGGCTCTGCTCCAGTTCGTTAATTTGACTCATTTTTGTCACCTCCTCCCTATCATATTGATACTACGCTGAATTGCGCTTGTTGGTCGATCCATCTCCAGATTCGCTCATAGGATGCTTCCTTATAAAGGGGACAAAACAATTGGTTGTAGGATGAGAGGCTCCCGTATAAATTGTGGGCGATGGCACGGCAGCCTGTTCCGCATACGGTTACCAGACTGCAGTCTTTGCATTGTTCGATTGAATCCAGCGCAAATGTCCGTATATGATTAAGGACTTCTGAATTGAAATATATCTCTTTAAGGCTTTTCTCAAGAACATTTCCGCTGAACATGTCCTGTGTATGCAGTGCCTGACATGGATAGATATCTCCCTGAGGATCGATAGACAATGTTACAGCTCCGGTTCCGCAACGGCAGGCGTACTTGAGCTCCGGGTGTTCCCAAGGCGTATGCCCCGCAAGCATGGCGGCTTTGTCAGTAAATCTTACAATGGAATCGAAATACTCACTGAATTCCGGAAGCAGCGGTTCCGATCCGGTAAGCTCCTCCAAACTGTTCGGCACACATATGGTTGGCGGACCTATTTTGCAGCCCAAGTTAAAGTGGAGAAAATCTACCAGATCCGACAGATTGGAAACGTTGCAGCATGTCACCACAGGACGTGCTATGACAGAGGGATGCCCAGCCCTCACAAGTTGCTTTATTCCCGATATCGCCTTAATGAAAGTACCTTCTCCGCGAACTCTGTCATGCTCTTCCGGTCGCGAGCTGTCCAACGATATGTTTACAATATCAATGTTATTGAGTATCCATCTAGTCCATTCTTCATCAATCAGTGTACCGTTGGTGAGGAGCTTCACCTGAAATCCCAACGCCTTCGCATCCTCTGCCACCTCCTTAAGATGTGGTGAGAGAAGAGGTTCCCCGCCGGTGAAATTTATCTGCCCGAATCCGATTTCCCTAGCTTCTTCAAGCACCTTTTTCCACTGGCCCGCATCCAGCTCGCGTTTTCCGTTCTCAGCCTGGATACTTCTGCTTGATGAATTGAAGCAGTAAACGCAGGATTGGTTACATTCCGATGTCAGCGATATGTAGATCGCCTGTGGGTTAGCATCCAGCTGAGGGGTGAAGCGCCATTCCAATCCTTCCCTTTTTAATGGGTGCTGCTCCAGAAGCCCGTCCACTTCCCATTTCTGCAGCAGCTTTTGAATCTTTGAGGCGCTCTCCTTCGGCATGCCCGTAAGAATCTTAAACTCTTCAACCACCTTGTGTATTTCTGCAGGCTCGCGCAGTATTTCTAAAAAGAGTTTTGCGGAAGAATTAATCTCCGCAGCAACAAAAGTTTGGGGGTTGAAGGCCACGTATCTGCTGCCGCGCGTCAGAATGATTCCGTAGGCTGGAAAAACTACTTTAGCTCTTGCTTCATCCATTAGTTACTCCTCTCTCGGTTATACCAATTTTGCCCGTGGTCTGCGCCGGATAAATTAGCTGAATATTCTCGCTTTGCAATAATTCTATATCCAGAGCAGGTTGGTGTCAAGCTTAAGAAATTATCAGAAAATATATTGTATTCTGACAATATAAATGCTATAATTAATCTAAGAAGATAGAAATTTCTTCCCACAGATCCTAATCTAAAATATCCTTAAATTTTGAAATCCTTTCCTCACTGGTAAGTGCCATAACAGCAACTACACGGGACAGACCAAGGTCACCGTGGTCAAGATAGCCTGTAGGCATACTGTCAGCAAGGAAAAAAGATTCACAAGTTTTTGTTCAAGGCGAAAGCCAAAAACGATTCTGCCACAACCGATCAATATTACCGATGCCTGTTCTGAGGCCCGGTAAAATAAGAAGGAAATGGGTGAGAAGGACTATAGAAGAACCGATCCAGCATAGAAGCAGATTAGGATTTGCTTAGACCACCAATTAGTTGAGTTTAGCTGATTGGTGGTTTTTGTTGCACAGCGCTATGAAAGGGTGGGATGTACATATGCTAGAGATACCTGAAAGCAGGGTGCTGTCAGTGCAGCTCAACAAAACCGTCAAAGGGAAAATAATAAAGAGCGTTACAGCAAACAAATCGCCGCACAGGTTCGCCTTTTACGCCGGAGATCCTGAAGGCTACGGCAATCTTCTTAAAGGCAAGAGGATCGGCGAAGCGAAGCCTGCAGGCGGCATGGTCGAAATAGAAGCGGGTGACATGAGGATACTGCTGAGCGACGGAGCAACAACCAGGTTCCTGGCCAAAGGTGAAAAAGTTCCGGCCAAGCACCAGCTGCTCATAGGGTTCGAGGACAGGACGGCGCTCGTCTGCTCGGTGCAGATGTACGGAGGTGTGTGGGTGTTCAGGGAAGGCACCTTCGACAACGAGTACTACGCTGGGGCAAGGGGGAAGATATCGCCGCTCTCTGACAGCTTCGACGAAAAATATTTCGGAAGCCTCCTGGGGGCTGCGAAGCAGACGCTGAGCCTAAAGGCTTTCCTGGCAACAGAGCAGCGCATACCCGGGCTCGGCAACGGCGTGCTGCAGGACATCCTGTTCAATGCAGGGCTAAACCCTAAAAGAAAGCTAAAGAGCCTTAAGGAAAAGGAGAAGAAGGAGCTATTCAGGAGCCTTAAGGAGACTTTGGCGGAGATGGCTGACAAGGGGGGGAGGGATATGGAAAAGGACCTTCTAGGAAAGCCTGGAGGCTACAGGACGCTTATGTCCAGCAGGACTCATAAAAATCCATGTCCCAAATGCGGAGGAGAGATCAGGAAGGAAGCATACATGGGCGGAAGCGTCTACTACTGCCCTGCGTGCCAGCCGCTGGAGGAATAATGGCTCTCCCATGCATCAAATTGGACTTTAATAAATTCAGAAATAGTGTATAATTATAATATAAATAGTTTGAAAGGGGCAATTACTCTATGGCAGAAAAAATTAAAATGACCGTGCCTTTGGTTGAGATGGACGGAGACGAGATGACCAGGATCATCTGGAAAATGATAAAGGATAAACTTCTTTCACCATACATCGACCTCAAAACCGAATACTACGACCTCGGACTTGCTAACAGGGAGCTTACAAAGGACCAGGTCACAATCGACGCTGCAAACGCGAACAAGAAATACGGCGTATCGGTAAAGTGCGCTACGATAACTCCAAACGCCCAGAGGGTCAAGGAGTACAACCTCACAGAGATGTGGAAGAGCCCTAACGGGACTATTAGAGCAATACTGGACGGAACAGTCTTCCGCGTGCCGATCCTCATAAACAACGTGGAACCTTTCGTGAGGACCTGGAAAAGGCCTATAACAATTGCAAGGCATGCATACGGGGACATCTACAAGGCTGCAGAGATGAAGATAGAGGAAAAAGGAAAGTGCGAGCTTGTTTTCACCTCTGAAAGCGGCGAGGAGAAGAGGGAGCTCATCCAGAAGTTCTCCGCACCGGGGATAGTGATGGGTATGCACAACATGAACAAGTCCATCGAAAGCTTTGCCAGGAGCTGCTTCAACTACGCGCTAGACGTTAAGCAGGACCTGTGGTTCTCCAGCAAGGACACGATATCCAAGAAATACGACCACACTTTCAAGGATATATTCCAGGACATGTACGACAACGAGTACAAGGAGAAGTTCGAGGAAGCGGGCATAAGGTACATCTACACACTTATAGATGCAGCAGTTGCCAACATAATAAAGATAGACGGAGGCGTGATCTGGGCCTGCAAGAACTATGACGGTGACGTCATGAGCGACATGGTCGCAGCGGCGTTCGGATCCATCGCAATGATGTCTTCTGTGCTTGTATCCCCTGACGGAAACTACGAGTACGAGGCAGCCCATGGAACGGTTCAGGACCAGTACTACATGCACCTCAAGGGAGAGCAGACCTCTGTCAACCCGATAGCAACGATATACGCATGGACGGGAGCCCTCAGGAAAAGAGGGGAGATTGACGGGAATCCTGACCTCATGAAGTTCGCGGACAAGCTTGAGAAGGCCACCATCGACACCTTCCAGGACGGAGTCATAACTGGAGACCTGGCAAAGCTTGCGCAGGGCAGCATAAGGATAGTTAACACTACAGAGATTCTGGACGAGATAAACAGCAGACTTGCAAAAATGATGTAAGATTAGATCCCCTTTGGAGCAGGCACAGTAAGATACGGTGTAACTTTGGAGGGGATTCTTCTACAAAAGCAATCAAATTATCAAGGAGGGGTTAGCATGAAACCGAAGGGAAAAGCAAAGAACCTTAACCAGATGATCGAGGAGCTTCAGCAGTACTACGAAACAGCGGGGTTCTCAAGCGACTACGAAAGAAACCTGCACGGCAAATCTCCACAGGAGATCATGGCTTTGTACAGGGATGCCTTCGAGGACGACCCGGGAGAATATTTCGAAGAGCCGTAGCAGGAAATTTTACTGCGCGGTTAAATCTGAATAAACGAAATATAATAAAATCAATATTCAGAAAATATATTGTATTCAGACGATGACGGTGCTATAATAACCTCAAGAAGAAAGAAATTTCTTCCCGCAGATCCTATCCAGTAAAACTGAATATAGCCCGAATATCTGAAGGTTTTCTTCGGAAGCAGCATCAGACAAGTCTGCAGGAGCACATGGTTCGTGCATGCAGGATGAAACTGGAGCAGGCTTCAGAAGCGAAGCTTCAAAACAAAAACTCAGCGAGATGAGCCGATGCTGCCAGGTACAGACCAAGGTGCCTGAGCAATGACATGCGGCACACCGATTGAGGCTTCCTATTAAAACGTTCGATCGCAGCTGGGCAGGGTAAATGCTGTTAGGTGCATTGTAGGTACAGGCAGCGGGTATCCCGAGGATGCTGAGAGGACAAAAGAATGTTCCTGGCTTAACCAGCACAAAATTGCCGTAAATGCGGGACCGCGACGGCAATAATTCAAGAAGGAAAAGGTGAGAAGGAAATAGAAAACTCAAACTACAATATCGGAGCAGGATCTGCATAACCACCACTCGGCATATCAAAACCGGCTGGTGGTTATAATTTTGCTCAAAATCAGCTGAAGGAATAAACGTGATAACATGCTATAATTATGTTATCACGTTTTTTTAGTGGAGGTAAACAATGATCCAACTGCAGCAGCTTATCATATTCGAAAAGGTGGCTGAGACCAGCAGCATGAACAAGGCTGCCGAGGCGCTCTTCATGAGCCAGCCCAACCTGAGCAAGGCCATCAGGAACCTGGAGAAGGAGCTCGACATAAAGATATTCGACAGGACCAACAAGGGTGTCAAGCTAACTGAGGACGGCTACAGGCTCTACAAGTACGTCAAGACCATGCACAGGCAGCTTGACATGATACAGGGCATATCGAAACCTCAGACGCCTGACAGCATAAGCATCTCCGCCTACCCCTGCCCTGTCCTTTACAAGGTCCTGGGGGAGTTCTACGAAAGGAACAGGGAGAGGCACATAGAGGTCACACTGAAGGAGGAAAGGGTGTCCAGCACCATCGACAGCATAGTAAACCTTCAGGCCGACATAGGGATAATAGAGGTGAACGACGTGCAGGACAAGGAGGTTGCAAGGCTGCTGAAGGCGAAGAACCTCGAGTACCGCGAGCTTGCAAGGGACACCTGGTACGTTCACGTGGGGAAAAACAGCCCCTTCTACGACCGCGACGTTATAAGGATGCAGGAGCTCGTCGACTGCACAGTGATGAGGGCCCCGGACGACTACTTCTCAAACCTCTCCTACCTGTTCGAGGTGGATGGGGTTCACTTCACTCAGTTCGAAAAGACCATGTTCGTAAGCGACTATTTCACGAGGCTCAGGCTCCTGACAACGACCGACATGGTATGCATTGAAACCGCATGGAACGAGGATTTCGAAAAGGAGATCGGGGTTAAGGCCATCCCCATAGCAAACTGCGATATCCGCATCAGCGTGGGCTGGATAAAGAGGAAAAACGATACGCTGCCGGCAAAGGTCCATGAGTTCATAGAACTGCTGCAGAAGCAGTTATAACTTTCGGTTATAGCTGGCATATAAAAAGTAAACATTATTCAAACAATTCGAAAGGTGGTACTATTTCCTTGTAGGCAAGAGACCTGCACAATCAAGAGGAGGTAGTATTAAAATGGGAATTAAGTACATTCCGGAACCGTTTAGAATCAAGATGGTTGAGACTATAAAGGTTCTATCAAGAGAAGAGAGAGAAGAAAGACTTAAGAAGGCAAGATACAACGTGTTCTACCTGGCAGGGGAAGACTGCTATATAGATCTTTTGACTGACAGCGGAACCAACGCCATGAGCCAGGAGCAGTGGGCAGGCATAATGAGAGGCGACGAGGCCTATGCGGGCTCAAGCAGCTATTACAAGCTCGTTGAAGCAGGACAGGACATATTCGGATACGAATTCATCCAGCCTGTGCACCAGGGACGTGCTGCTGAAAAGGTTCTTTTCCCAATCCTTCTGGGAGAAGGAAAGTACTCCATTTCAAACATGCACTTCGACACAACAAGGGCTCACGTAGAGTTGGCAGGCGCAAGAGCTATAGACTGCACAGTCAAGGAAGCTGCTGACCCTGTAATCAGAGCTCCTTTCAAAGGCAACATGGACAACGAGAAGCTCGAAAAGCTCATCAACCAGTATGGCCCTGAGAACATCGGCTGCATCATAACCACAATCACAAACAACTCCGCAGGAGGACAGCCTGTATCACTCGCAAACGTAAGAGAGACAGCAGCTATCTGCAAGAAGTACGGCATCCACTACAACATAGACGCAGCAAGATACGCAGAGAACGCTTACTTCTGCAAGCAGCGCGAGGAAGAGTGCAAGAACATGTCGATAAAGGACATAATAAAGACTATGTTCGGCATGGCTGACACTTTCACAATGAGCGCAAAGAAGGACACTATTGTAAACATGGGAGGACTCATCGGCGTAAAGAAGAACGATGACCTCGTTGGAAAGATAAAGGTCAGGACAATATCCTACGAAGGCTTCATCTCCTACGGCGGACTTTCGGGAAGAGACCTCGAAGCACTCGCAATAGGACTCTACGAAGGGCTCGACGAGAACTACCTGAGATACAGGATAGGACAGATGGAATACCTGGCTGCAAGGCTTGACGATGCAGGAATTGCATACCAGTCACCGGTTGGAGGACACGGAGTGTTCGTTGACGCGAAGGCGATGTTCCCTCACATACCTTACTACGAATTCCCTGGCCAGGCTCTTGCGTTAGAGCTCTACAGGGAGGCAGGAATCCGTGCCTGCGACATCGGCTCATACATGCTTGGCAACGACCCTGACACAAAGGAACAGCTCAAGGCTGACTTCGAGTTCACAAGGCTTGCGATCCCAAGAAGGGTCTACACACAGGCGCACATAGACATAATGGCTGACGCACTCATCGCAATCAAGGAGAGAGCGGCTTCCGTAAAAGGCTACAAAATAACTTGGGAGCCTGAGATACTGAGACACTTCCAGGCATATCTGGAGCCAATCGAATAGCACAAAAATCCCTACAAATCTATTGACAAATTGTTTGCAAAAAACTTATAATTTAATTGTCAATTAGAGTGGTACAGCGGATTAACAACCGTCTCTGTTATTTGAGAGACGGTTTTTTTATTATGGGAGGGAAACAGAAATGGATTATAAAAAGATTGTAGCTGAAAGAATTGCGCAGGCAGCGGGCACGGATGCCGAGGCTCTGCTGAGATTTATCGAGATACCGCCAAGACCAGAGATGGGAGACTACGCATTCCCCTGCTTCCAGCTTTCGAAAGCGATGAGGAAGGCCCCTAACATGATTGCCTCCGAGCTTGCGGAAAAGATAAGCAAGGAAGGCTTTGAGAAGGTGGACGCACTGGGACCGTACCTCAACTTCTTCGTGGACAAATCTGTGTTCACAAGGGAGACTATAGAAAGGATACTTGCGGAAGGCGACAGCTACGGCTCCTCGGAGGACGGAAAGGGAAAGAACGTCACCATAGACTTCTCTTCTCCTAACATAGCAAAGCCGTTCCACGTGGGGCACCTTTTCAGCACTGCCATAGGAAACTCCCTTTACAGGATACTTTCCTTCGAAGGCTACAACTGCATAGGCATCAACCACCTGGGGGACTGGGGAACCCAGTTCGGAAAGCTCATATACGCCTACAAGAAGTGGGTTGACAAGGAGAAGCTTGAGAAGGAGCCTATCAAGGAGCTCCTCAGGATATACGTGAAGTTCCACGACGAAGCAGAGAAGGACCCTTCCCTCGACGACGAGGCTAGAAGGTACTTCAAGAAGCTTGAGGACGGGGCAGAAGAGGAGACTGAGCTCTGGAAGCTCTTCCGAGAGCTCAGCCTCAGGGAATTCCAGAAGGTATACGACCTTCTGGGGGTAAAGTTCGACTCAAACGCAGGCGAAAGCTTCTACTCTGACAAGATGGATGCCGTAGTCGAAGAGATAGACAAGAAGGGCCTTCTCGTCACAAGCAACGGCGCACAGGTCGTCATGCTGGACGATTACAACATGCCTCCTTGCATAATCAGGAAGACAGACGGGGCAACAATGTACGCGACAAGGGACCTCGCAGCGGCGCTCTACAGGAAGAAGAACTACGACTTCTGCAAGAGCCTTTACGTTGTGGGCATGGACCAGTCGCTTCACTTCAGGCAGGTGTTCACCACACTCAAGCTCATGGGCTACGACTGGGCGGACGACTGCAGGCACATAAGCTTCGGAACAGTCAGGTTCGCGGAGAAGAAGCTCTCCACGAGAAGGGGTGACGTAATATTCCTCGAGGACCTTCTGAAGGAATCCGTGGACAAGACGATGGAGATAATAAACGAGAAGAACCCTGACCTCGAGAGCAAGGAGGAAGTGGCTGAGAAGGTAGGAGTCGGAGCCATGGTGTTCACTTACCTCAAGAACGGCCGAGACAAGGACATCGTGTTCGACTGGAAGGAGATGCTCAGCTTCGAAGGCGAGACTGGACCGTACGTTCAGTACAGCTATGCAAGGGGCAAGAGCATACTCAGGAAGCTGGGCGCAGTCGAGGGAGAAGTCGACTACAGCAAGCTCAGCTCGAAAGAGGAATTCGAGCTCATCAAGACACTGGAGGGCTTCAGCAAGGCCATCAACCACTCCATAGATAAGTTCGAGCCTTCGGTGGTTACAAGGTACGCGGTTGACGTGGCGAAGGCGTTCAACAAGTTCTACAACGCCCACAAGATATCAGGGGTTGAGGACAGCGGGCTAAGGAACGCAAGGCTGAAGATGGTCGAGGCAACCTGCCAGGTGATAAAGAACGCTTTGTACCTGATAGGTCTGGAAGTCGTAGAGAAGATGTAAGAGGGGCCTCATATGGTTACTAGTGTATACAACGGCAAGAACGCCGCCGCCAATGAGAGAAGCGTTATCTACTTCGACATAGAGACTACGGGCTTCGACAAGGAGAAGGACAAGATAATGCTGATCTCCTTCGGCAAACACGAGCGAGGCGAGTTTGTGATCAAGCAGATATTCGCCGAAAGCCTGGAGGAGGAGAGGGATCTCCTTGAGCAGTTTGCCGATGACATAAGGGGAGCAGGGACATGGTGCTCCTACAACGGGATAGCCTTCGACGAGCCGTTCATAAGGAAGAAGCTGCAGATGCACGGCATAGAGTCCGAGCTTCCTGCCGAGCACGTGGACCTGTACAGGCTCATAAGGCCTTACCACAAGTCTCTGGGCATGGAACGCTGCAGCCTCAAGTCTGTCGAGAAATTCCTCGGCATAAGCCGCAGGGACAAGATCGACGGAGGGCTCAGCGTCGGCCTTTACAACAGGTACCTGGAAACAGCAGACCAGGAGCTCAAGCGGGTGATAATGCTCCACAACTACGAGGACGTGCTGAACCTGCCGGAGATACATGAGTTCGCCGAGAGGATAACCACGGAATCAGGCGCAGTGAGGGACAACTGCATAACGCAGAAGCAGTCAGGCTACCTGGAAGCGCTGATGAGGAAGAACAGGATAGAGCTGACAACCGACATAAGCAGGCTGTCCAAAAAAACGGCCTCCAAGCTCATAGACAGGATCCTCAGCGGCTGCAGGGACGGCCTGGAGCTCGACGGCATAGCAAACAGCACTTACTGATGAAGAAAGCCGGACGCAATTTGATTGCGCCCGGCTGATTTTATTTCCTTTCGTTTTCTTCCTTTTCCTTGTAGTAGGGGCAGTGGCTCGAGCAGCTGCTGCAGTCGCACTTCCCTGACGCCTTCTTCCTGATGCTCCTGTAGAATATGAACGCGGCCAGCGCGAATATCGCCGCCGTGGCTATTATTTCCATATACATAAATTCACCTTCTTCTTAATTTACATCACCAGCAGGGCTATCCTGTACGCTATGAAGGACACTACCCAGGCCAGCGCGAGCTGATAGGTTATCGAAAATGCAGCCATCCTGGTCCCGAACTCCTTCTTCATGGTTGCTATGACAGATACGCAAGGAGTGTAAAGCAGGACGAACACCAGGAACGCATAGGCCGATGCGGGGGTGAAGTGGTTCTGGAGGGACGCTGTTAGTCCTCCGCCGTAGATCACTCCCATGGTTCCCAGTACCACCTCCTTGGCCATGAGGCCCGTTATGAGGGACACGGCGTTCTGCCAGGAGGCGAACCCAAGAGGTATGAAAACAGGGCTTACGAAGCTTCCTATGCCTGCCAGGATACTGTGGTTTATGTCGGTCATGCCGCTCAGGCTGAAGTTTGAGAGGAACCACACGACTACCGAAACCGAGAATATGAGAGTTCCTGCCTTCTTGAGGAAGTCCTTGCCCTTTTCCCAGGTATGGCTCATAAGGTTTTTGAGCTCCGGAGCCTTGTACTCTGGCAGCTCTATTATGAAAGGCTCCTCGTCCTTCCTGAAGATGGTCCTCTTGAACAGCATCCCCAGAAGGAATGCCAGAAAGATCCCGAGAAGGTATAGCGAGAATACGACTGCCGTTTCCCTGCCGGGGAAGAACACGGATGCGAAGAGAGCGTAAACCGGTAGCCTCGCGTTGCAGGACATTAGAGGCACAAGCAGCGCCGTAAGCTTCCTGTCCTTCTCGCTTTCAAGGGTCCTGGCGGTCATTATCCCCGGCACAGAGCAGCCGAAGCCGACTATAAGGGGGATGAACGCCTTTCCGGAGAGCCCCATCTTCCTCATCGCCTTGTCCATTATGAATGCTGCCCTGGCCATGTACCCGCTGTCCTCAAGGAAGGAAATTCCCAGGAAAAGCGTCATGACAACAGGGACGAAGACGATGACCGAGCCAACGCCCCCCACGATGCCGTCGATTATGAGGGAGCTGAACCAAGGGCTGGAGCCGCCAAGCAGGATGCCCAGATAGGGGACAAGCACATCGTCCACCAGGTGCGAGAGGAATCCTGCAAGTGGCTCGCCGACCCAGGAGAAGGTGAGCTCGAATATCACCCACAGCAGAAGGAAGAACAGCGGGTACGCGAGGAACTTGTTCAGCACCACCCGGTCTATCTTCTCGGTCCTTGTCTGCCTGCTGGCGTCCTTCTTGCGGACAACTGAAGACAGCAGGCGGTCGATGAACTGGTACGTCTCACGTTCTGTTTGAAAATGAAAATCATTCTCAATTATACTGCTTAAAAAATTGCCTCTTTCTATCACTTTCCTGAGTTCTTCTAAACCTTTCCCCTTGGAAGCTGATATGGGCACCACCGTTACCCCCAGCTTTTCTGACAGCAGATCCGCATCTATCTCGAGACCTTTTGCCGCCGCTACGTCCATCATGTTCAATACCAGAATGATGGGGGTTTTGTATTCTTTTATCTGAGTTGTTAGGTACAGGTTCCTTTCAAGGTTTGAAGCGTCAACTATGTTTATGATGAAGTCAGCTTCTCCCGATGCGAGGAATTCCTTCGCAACCTTCTCTTCGCTGGAGAATGTGTCCATCGCGTAAATTCCGGGAAGGTCGACTATCTTTAGGTCCTCGTCCATGAACCCCTCTTTTTTTTCCACCGTCACGCCTGCCCAGTTTCCAACGTACTGGTTGGAGCCTGTTAGGCTGTTGAACAGCGATGTTTTGCCTACGTTTGGATTGCCTATAAGTGCTGCCGTCTTCATTTCGTCCTCCTAAAGATTATCCTTTACAGATATGTTTTTTGCGTCTTTCTTCCTTATGCAGAAGTCGCAGCCCCTCAGGTTTATAATCAGCGGATCTCCGAAGGGTGCGCAGTTTTTAAGGCAAACCTCCGTTCCTTCCGTGCAGCCAAGGGCCATCAGCCTTTTCATAAGCTTCTTGTCTCCGTTGATCGAGTCTATATATGCTTTTTCGCCAAGCTTCAAATCAGTTATGCTCATGTATTATCACCTCGTAATGAAAATCATTCTCATTTAATCCATATTCATAATAGCACCGTTGAGAATGATTGTCAACTATGCATGGAAAAATTCCGCAGTTAACAAGAGACTTTTTTTGCGTTATAATATGATGTAAAAGGAATCAGGACGGGAGGAGTACTTATGAGCACAGCCGCATTCTTTGACATAGACGGCACCCTGTTCAGGGAGGGCCTTATAACAGAGATATTCAAGAAGCTCGTTACATATGAGATTGTCGAACCGGACAGGTGGTACAGGGAGGTCCAGCCCGAATTCGAAAACTGGAAAAAGAGGCAGGGCGATTACGACGCCTACATGATGAAGATGATGAACATCTTCATGGACGCTGTGAGGGGCCTGCACAAGACGCAGATGGAGTTCATAGCTAGAAACATAGTGGCTCAGAAGGGCGAGAGGGTGTACGTGTATACAAGGGACAGGATCAAGTGGCATAAGGCCCAGGGTCACAAGGTCATCTCCATATCGGGGAGCCCGAGCGAGTTCATAACAGAGTTCGCTAAGAAGTACGGTTTCTACGACTTCGCCGCATCGGAATACAAGATAAACAGCGACAGCTACTACACAGGGGAGGTTATCCCGATGTGGGACACGGACAGCAAGAAGGCAGCCGTAGATCGCTTCATCGGAAAGTACAACATTGACCTGAACAGGAGCTACGCGTACGGGGACACCTCCGGAGACTTCAACATGCTTAAGATGGTGAAGCACCCGACGACGATCAACCCCACTAGGGAGCTTATTGAGCAGGTCAAGGAGGACCCTGAGCTTGCAGAGAAGCTCCAGATAGTCGTCGAGAGAAAAGACATGATATATAAATTGAGGGTAGATCAGACCTAGAGAGAGTGATAATGTGATTATACGTGATAAAAGGATAAAGGTTGAAGAATTCTGCGAGGACGATTCCTTAGCAGCTGAGGATGGAAAGCCGGTTTACAGCGACGCCCTTTTCTTCGACCTTGAGCATTACATATACAGGGTTCCTATATGCATAGGCGTGTTCGGCTGCTGTTACTACGAGGAGAAGGAGCGGGAGCTCAGGGTAACGCAGTACATGATCGAGAACGAACGTGATTCCCTGGAGATACTCGAGATGGCAAGGGACTATTTCGAGGAGATGAAGGCTAAGAAGAGCCACATAGTGACTTTTTCCGGCAACAACGACTTCACCGTCATAAGGCATCTTTTCCACAAGCACGGGATCGAATTCTCCATAGACGAGGAGTTCAGGCACCTTGACCTCCAGAAGCAGTACGAGAAGGAGATGAAGGAAGGGATAGGGCTCAAGGCGCTCGAGAAGATATTCGAGATAGACAGGGGTGAAGAGCTGATCAGCGGCTCCACCCTTGCTAAGACCTTCAGCAAGCTGATCAAGGATGAAGATTACATCCGCAGGATACCAAGGCAGAAGATAGAGAAGATACTCTCCTACAACGAGCAGGACATAGTCAGCCTGTTCCAGATCTACGTGAACTGGAACAAACTCAACTACATGTACAAGCCTGAGGTCAGGGAGAAAACGGAATCGATGCAGCAGGAGGCAGAAACCTAAAAAAAGGGTTTCTGCCTTTTTTGTTGTTAATTGACAGAATATTGCGTATAATTATATTAGCTGATGATCACTTTGAAGGAGGCGGCGCAATTGGAAGAGGTCGTTAAGAGGATCATAGAGATCGACGAGCAGGCGGAGAACTACAGGTCCAGGAATGCAAAGGCAAGGGAGGCGGAAGCGGAACAGCTTCAGGCCGAACTGAAGAGGATAAAGGCTGAGTTTGAAGACAGACTGTCGAGAGAAAAGAACGGCATCCTGGAGGAGACGATGCAAAAGGCGGAACAGGAAGCAGTGAATACAGCAGCCATGAGGCAGGAAACCCTGGGCAGGCTGAAGGCTGCCTATGACGCAGGATCCCAGGAGGTGGCGGAAAATCTGTTCCGCGAGCTCATAGAAAAAATGAAAGAAGGGTAACCCATGGGCAACGTCGGGAGATTCGCAGCTGTAAATTCAAAGGTCAGGGTTCTGGAAGGAAGGTTCCTTGAAGAAAGCCAGATAGAAAAGCTCCTTCAGTGCAGGAGCTTCGGGGAGTCGGTGAAGTACCTCTATGAAAACACTTCCTACAGGCGGGTGCTCAAGGAATACAGGCTCGAGGACCTCCACAGGGGAAGGCTTGAGGTGATACTGAAAAGGGACTACATAAAGAACTTCGACAAATTCCAGCATTTTTTCAACGGAGACTACAGGAAGCTCCTCAAGATATTCTTCATGAGGTTCGAGATCGAGGACATAAAGATCATCATGAGGGGGATATACATAAAGAAGACAAGGGCCGAGCTCAGCTCGCTCGTAACCTACCAGAGCTCGCTGAGCTCGATCGACTACGAAAAGCTCATAAAGGCCGCGGACATGGGCAGCGCTCTGGATGCCCTGAAGGGCTCTGTTTACTACGGATACATTGCAAACAGCGTCAGGGACATAGAGAAAGAGGGCTTCTTCAGGTTTGAAACGAGCCTCGACTCCTCTTTCTACAGCGAGCTCATAAGCTTTGTGAAAAAGCTGGACAAGGAGGACAGGAGGATACTCGAGACGGTCAGCGGGATACAGGTGGACCTCATAAACCTGCAGTGGATACTGAGGGCGAAGAAATACTACAGGCTGTACCCGGAGGAGATCCTCGCGCATACCATCTACTACGGCTACAGGCTGAGCAAGGACAAGCTGAAGGAGCTGAGCTACGTGAAATCCGTGGAGGAATTCTTCGGCAGGCTCAAGGGGCCCTACAGGGAGATATTCCTTGACTCTGAAAACCAGGACTACCTCATAGAAAAGGAGATATTCTCATACCTCAAAGACATCTACCTTAAATACAAGAGGGACTACAAGATGAACATATCGGTGCTGTATTCCTTCCTGGAGCTCGCGTACCTGGAATGCAGGGACGTGATAGCTATACTTGAGAGCAAGCGGTACAGCATAAACTACGAGGATTCAGCCAAATTCATAACTGATTTCCGCTGAACGGGAGGGAGGTGACTTCATGTCTGTTGAAAAGATGATGCTGGTGAACATAATCGGAAAGATCGATGAAATAGACCGGATATGCAAGACTGTCATCGAAATGGGCAGCCTCCATGCCGTAAGCGCAATGGAGGAGATGAACACTGCAGATTTCACGATGCGGATTTCGGAGGAAAACAAGGAAGCGGTGATGGGGGTCAGCTACATGAAGCCTTTCGTCAGCGACAGGGACTTCAACGAAGTAAAGGGGAAGATGGAGAGGGTATCCCTGATGTGCTGCGGCAAGGAGGAATCAGAAAAAACAGACGACGCGGAGCTGATACTCGACTACGGCGAGCTTGTCTCGAGGATCGACGATGTGCTCGGCAGATTCGGGCCCGTCATAGACGAGTTCAACCTTAAGAAGGAGAGGGAGGCAAAGCTCAGGGCAGACCTCGATAGCTTCGGGCTGCTGCAGGGGCTGGAAGTGCCTGCAGAGAAACTGTTCAGCATGAAGAACTTCTCTTTTTCACTTTTCAGGGTTTCCTCGGAAAATGCGGTCAAGCTGAACCACAACAGGGAGAACATCCCAGCCATACTGATCAGCGTGAAGAAAAGCTCCGACCAGGAGATGGTTGCAGCTCTGATACCGTCGGTCTTCAAGGCGGAGGCTGCCAGGATATTCAAGGCACTTGACTGCGAGGAGATAGCCCTGGAGAAGGGATACAGTGGAACTCCCGCACAGATAGTGCGTTCAATAAAAATCCAGCTCGAAGCGCTTCAGGCTGAGATCGGGCTGCTCAGGAAAAACATGGAGGCGCTTTCGGGGGAGCACAGGAAGGAGATAGCGGTGCTCGAGAGGAGCGCGGAGCTTGAGAAGAAATGCGGCATCCTCAAAGGAGAGATAGCAAGCTCTGAAGAATACTTCTACCTTTACGGATGGATACCGAAGCGGGAGGCGGAAACCTTTGAAAAAGCTATGAAGGCTTTCGGGGAAAAGGCCATAGTAACCATGATAAGCGCAGATGAAGCGAACATCAGGATGGTCCCTCCCACAAAGCTGAGGAACAACAGGGTGTTCAGGCCCTTTGAGACCATGGTGGGGCTTTACGGCATACCTTCCTATGACGAGCTGGACCCTACCCCTTTCCTCGGCCTCAGCTACATGCTGCTCTTCGGGGCGATGTTCGGGGATGTAGGGCAGGGAGCCGTGCTGTTCCTTGCCGGCTTGTTCCTGAAATATTCAAGGAAGATGGTGGCATCCGGAGACATACTCTGCAGGCTGGGGTTTTCATCCTTCCTTTTCGGCTTCGCATACGGAAGCGTTTTCGGGTTTGAAACCATCGTACAACCGCTTTTCGTCAGGCCGATGGACAACATAATGGAGGTCCTGGCATACGCAGTGGTCTTCGGGCTGCTGCTGATGGTAGCCTGCTTCCTGCTCAGCATGATAAACAGCATCAGAAGGAGGGATCTGGGCAGCGGGATATTCGGCAAGGACGGGGCTGCCGGCCTTGTGCTGTATTTTGCTGTAATAGGCTTCATAATCTCCAAGTACCAAAACGTGTACATCATGCAGGGCTACCTGTGGGGGATACTGATCGCAGTTCCTGCTGCCTTGATACTCCTTAAGGAGCCGGTCACCAACCTCATAAAAGGGAAGCGTCCGCTTTTTTCGGGAAGGAAGCAGGATTATTTCATAGAAGGAGGCTTCGGGATAGCGGAAATCATACTGAGCATGTTCACGAACACGCTCTCCTTCATAAGGATCGGCGCTTTTGCGCTTAACCATGTGGGCCTGTTCCTGGCTTTCTCCCTGCTGGCGTCAATGCTGGGAGGCGGAGCGGGAAGCTTCCTTGTATACCTTCTGGGAAACGTCGTCATAATCGGCCTGGAAGGGCTTATCGTGTTCATCCAGGGCCTGAGGCTTGAGTACTACGAGCTTTTCAGCAGGTACTACGAAGGAGCGGGTGTGCCTTTCCAGCCGATAAGGCTTGAGGGAAAGGTCGAATAAGAATTAATTGGCAAAGGGGAGATCGATATGTATTATCTGTTAATTTCTGTTCTCGTGATAGTTGTGATTACCGTTGCCTACGGTATCGTGCAGGCCCACAGGCAGGACATGAACTTAAAGAAGGTCAAAAAGGCGATGGCAGTCAACCTTTCCGCTTTCGTGCCCGTTATCTGCGCAGCGATGATAATGATGGTGCCCGACTTCGCCAGCGCGGCAGCCGCCACCGATGCAGCATCGAACAGCAGCGCCGGGATAGGGTACATAGCAGCCGCGCTAAGCACGGGGCTTGCGGCCATAGGGGCGGGGTACGCGGTGGGCACCGTCGGCTCATCTGCCCTGGGGGCGGTGTCGGAGGACCCGACGATACTTGGAAAGACCCTGATATACGTGGGTCTCAGCGAAGGCATAGCCATATACGGGCTTATCATTTCGATAATGATCCTGTCCAAGCTGTAGGTGAAAGAAATGAAGGCGTATCTCATCAGCGACAACATAGACACGCTGGCCGGACTGCATATAGCCGGGATAAACGGCACTGTCGTCCATGCAAGGGAGGAGATTCTTGGAGCTCTGGAGGCGGCGATGTCGGATCCCGAGACGGTGATGATAATAATAACAGAGCTCGCAGGGGAAAGGGTGAAGGACAAGGTGGACGAGATCAAGCTTTCCAGGAAGCTGCCTCTCATCATCGAGATTCCGGACCGGCACGGAACGAGGAAGAGCAAGGATTACATGATGGAGTACATCCGCGATTCCATAGGCCTCAGGCTGGAGGAGGGAGACAAAGGTGAGCATAGAGAGCGATAAGATCACATTTTTTTCGAAAATAATATATGAAAAAATAGACGAGGAGAACAGGAACCTGTCAGAAGCGTTCCTGGCTGACAGGGAAAAGCAGGTGGGCCAGCTGGAAAAGGAGCTGGAGGCGCGCAGGGCAAAGGAGCTCGGCCAGGCCTGGAAGGAAGCACTTTTCAAGGCGAACGAAGTCACAGCGAGGGAGAAGTCCGAATCGAGAAAGCAGGTCATGGTTCTCAGGGAAAGCCTTATACAGAAGACCATGGAGGACCTTGCTGCAAGGTTCCGGTCCTTTGCGGAATCAGATGAGTACGGTGATTTCCTTAAGGAGCTTGCATTGAGGACGGTAAAGACGCTTGAAAGCGGAAGCTACATCATCTACCTCACAGAAGCTGACCTGAAAATGCACGGCGAAGAGGTGAAGGCCGCAGCGGCCGCCAGGCATGACTGCTCCTTCGAGCTCAAAGCAGCAGCCAGCCCAATAATTGGAGGGCTCATCGTGGAGGAGGGCGGCAGGAGGTTCATGCTGGACAGCGGTTTCTCCACCGTTATCGAGGACGCGAGGCAGAAGGCCGGACTCAAAGTATCTGAAATACTTGGCTAGGGAGGTGACGCGTTTTGGAATCCGGATACGGCAGGATAACTGGGATAAACGGGTCGGTGATAAAGGCCGACAACATGAAGGGCTTCACCATGCGGGAGATGGTGATGGTGGGCAGGAAGAGGCTCATAGGAGAGATAATAATACTGCAGGATGACGCTGCGACCATACAGATATACGAGGAGTCCACGGGCCTCAGGGCAGGGGAGGAGGTAGTCCCGACAAGGAAGCCTCTTTCGGTCAAGCTCGGCCCCGGGATCCTTGGGAACATCTTCGACGGCATTCAGAGGCCGCTGCAGCGAATCAACGATGTATCTCCAGGCTTCATACCGGAAGGGGTCGGGCTCATATCACTGGACGAGTCAAAGCTCTGGGACGTGAAGATAACGGCGAAGGAAGGCGACCTTCTTTCCGGGGGAGATGTATACGCTGAGGTACAGGAGACGCAGCTCATAAGGCATTTCCTCATGGTGCCTCCCGGGATGTCAGGGACCGTGGCGGAGCAGAAGCAGAACGGAAGCTACACCATCAACGACACGGTCGTTGTTTTAGAAACGGCAGCAGGCAGGCAGGAGCTCACCCTCTGCCAGGAATGGCCCGTCAGGATACCGAGGCCCGTGCGGGAGAGGGTTCCGCTCTCTATCCCCCTCATAACCGGGCAGAGGATACTGGACAGCTTTTTCCCGATTGCCAAGGGAGGCACGGTAGCCATCCCCGGAGGCTTCGGCACTGGCAAGACCATAACGCAGCACCAGCTGGCAAAATGGTCCGATGCGGACATCATAATCTACATAGGCTGCGGTGAAAGGGGCAACGAGATGACGGAGGTCCTTGAGGACTTTCCCAAGCTTGCGGACCCAAAAACGGGCGCAGCCCTTATGAACAGGACGATCCTCATAGCCAACACCTCAAACATGCCGGTATCGGCCAGGGAGGCCAGCATATACACAGGCGTGGCCCTTGCGGAGTACTTCCGGGACATGGGCTACCACACCGCTATAATGGCTGACTCGACGTCGAGATGGGCGGAGGCTCTAAGGGAGATTTCTGGAAGGCTTGAGGAGATGCCTGCAGAGGAGGGCTTCCCTGCATACCTCCCGTCCAGGCTGGCGGAGTTCTACGAGAGGGCGGGCTACTTCGTCAACACGAACGGGACAAAAGGCTCCGTCACGATCATCGGGGCCGTATCCCCGGCCGGAGGGGATTTTTCCGAACCGGTCACGGAGAACACAAAGAGGTTCGTGTCTGCGTTCCTCAGCCTTGACAAGGAGCTGGCCTACGCAAGGCATTTCCCGGCAATCAACTGGCTTAGGAGCTACAGCGGCTACACCGTTATGCTCAGGGACTGGTACGCAGTCAACGTGGCTAACGACATGCTCGAGCTCAGGGACAAGATGCTTGGCATCCTTTCCGAGGAGAGGGAGCTCAAGGAGATAGTGAGCCTTGTGGGCGAGGACGTGCTGCCGGACCAGCAGCGGCTTGTGCTCGAAACAGCAAGGATCCTGAAGACAGGCTTCCTTCAGCAGAACGCCTACCACAAGGAGGACACATTCGTCCCTATGAGCAAGCAGTACAGGATGCTGAAGGTGATTGAGAAGCTCTACGACTACGCCCTGAAGAACGTCAGGAACAGCGTGCCCATATCCCAGATAATCAACAAGGACATATTCGAAGACCTGGACAAGATGAAGTACACGGTGCCGAACGACGACCTATCGGGGATAGATGCAATCGAAAAGGAAATTGAGGATTACTACGAGGACCTTTACAAAAAAAGCGCTCAGAGGTGATGCAGCATGAAGAAGGGATACTATATACTTGATAAGATCCAGGGGCCGATGGTCGTAGTCTCCAACACGGAAAACGTCTCCTACGACGAGATGGTCGACGTGCTCGTGGAGGGGCAGGAAAGGCGGAAGGGGAAGGTGGTCCGCATCGACGGTGACACAGTGGAGATACAGATGTTCGAATCGACGCTGGGCATGTCGGTGGACAACTCCCTGGTGACTTTCACCGGTAGCCCGCTCAGGATAAACCTTTCAAGGGAGATCCTGGGAAGGGAGTTCAACGGCATAGGGGAACCGATCGACGGCATCGGAGGTATCTACAGCGAGAAGTCCTACAACGTCAACGGCAGGCCAATGAATCCAGTTGCAAGGAAATACCCCAGGAACTTCATCGAGACCGGCCTGTCCGCGATAGACGGCCTGGCAACCCTAATAAGGGGCCAGAAGCTGCCGATATTCTCCGGAAGCGGGCTTCCGCACAACGAGCTGGCGGCCCAGATCATAAGACAAGCCAAGATAAGCGACGAGGAGAGCGGAAGCTTTGCCGTGGTGTTTGCGGGCATGGGCATTAAGCACGACGACGCCGACTTCTTCAGGAAGAGCTTCAAGGAGGCTGGCGTAACTGAAAGGGTTGTGAGCTTCATGAACCTTGCGGATGACCCCATAGTCGAGAGGATAGTGACGCCCAGGTGCGCACTCTCTGCTGCAGAGTACCTTGCCTTCGAGGAGGGCATGAACATACTCGTCATAATGACGGACATGACAAGCTACTGCGAGGCGCTCAGGGAGCTGGCCTCCCTCAAGGAGGAGATACCCAGCAGGAAGGGCTACCCAGGTTACCTGTATTCGGAGCTGGCGTCGCTCTTCGAAAGGGCGGGGATGATGGAGGGGAGCAGCGGGAGCATAACCCAGATACCCATACTCTCCATGCCGAACGACGACATAACGCATCCTATACCGGACCTCACAGGGTACATCACGGAAGGGCAGATCGTGCTGAGCAGGATACTATATCAGCGGAGCATGTACCCGCCTATTAACATCCGTCCTTCCCTTTCGAGGCTTATGAAGGACGGGATAGGGGAGGAGTACACGAGGGCCGACCACGCGGAGGTTGCCAACCAGATTTTCTCCTCCTATTCAAGGGTACAGGACATAAAGGCGCTGGCCCAGGTTATCGGGGAGGACGAGGTATCCAGCCTGGACAGGCTCTACCTTGAATTCGGCAGGAAGTTCGAGGAGGCGTTTCTGAAGCAGAGCTTCAGCGAGAGGCGCTCGATGGATGAAACGCTTGACCTGGCCTGGGAAATGCTTTCGCTGCTGCCGGAGAAAGAGCTCGACAGGATAAGCGCCGATACGGTAAAGTCGCACTACGCGAGGAAAGAGTAGCGGGGGAGGGCGGTTTTTATGGAAAATGTTGTTCCGACCAAGGCTAACCTGCTCAGGGCCCAGGCATCCCTTGAATTCTCTCTCAGAGGGTATGAGCTCCTGGACAAGAAAAGGAATGTCCTGATAAGGGAGATGATGGGCTACATGGACAGGGCAAAGGTCCTCCAGGAAAGGATGGGGAAGGTCTTCGAAACGGCATACGATTCGCTCAGGAAGGCGAACGTGACTATGGGCATATCCGCCGTTGAGGACATAGCCCTTGCCATACCCGAATCGACGGACTTCAGCATTGATTTCAAGAGCGTCATGGGAGTTGAGGTGCCTGTCATAAGCTACGAGCACCAGGACATAAAGCCCACCTACAGCATGATAAGGACGAACGCAGCCATGGACCAGGTTTACGAGAAGTTCAACGAGGTCAAGTACCTGATATACGAGCTTGCCGAGATAGAAAACTCCATATACAGGCTTGCGGTGGAGATAAAGAAAACCCAGAAGAGGGCGAACTCCCTGCAGAACATACAGATACCGAAATACCGTGAGCTGGTCAAAAGCCTGAGCGAGGTCCTGGAGGAAAAGGAAAGGGACGATTTCGTCAGGCTCAAGATGGTGAAGAAGAAAAAGGAAATGAGATAGAAAAGAAAGAAGGTTCCGTTCAGAGCTGGGAGACAGCCCGAAACGGAACCTTTTGTTTTTGATTAGCTTTCCAAAACCTTGATGCCTGCTTCTATCCTCTTGAGGGCTTCTTCCTTGCCCAGTATCTCGGCAATTTCGAACGCACCGCCAGGAGTGAACTGCTTTCCTGAAAGAGCTGTCCTTATCGGCCAGAGGACGATTCCGTTCTTGACGCCCATCTCCTCGACCAGCTTCATGCAGGTTTCCTTAATAGGCTCGAAGGACCAGTCCTCCAGTGCTTCGAACAGAGGAAGGATCTTCTGGAGCGTTATAAGAGAGTTCTCGTAGTTCGTCTTCATTTTCTTGTGCACATACAGGTCCTTCGAGTACTCAGGCAGCTCCTCGAAAAAGTCTATGCTCTCAGGGATCTCGTTGAGCATCTCTGTCCTTGTATGGAGGAGCTCGCTTATCTTCCTGAAATCGAGGTCCTTTGTGATAGCTTTCCTGTAGAACGGAAGGGCAAGCTCATGGAACTCTTCCAGGCTCATCCTCTTGATGTACTCGCTGTTCATCCACCTTAGCTTAACGTCGTCGAATATTGCTGGCGACTTGCTTATGTGCCTGTAGTCGAAGGTGTTGATAAGCTCCTGCAGTGAGAATATCTCGGTGTCTGTGCCCGGGTGCCAGCCCAGCAGGGCTATGAAGTTGAGCACCGCATCCTTAAGGTAGCCCTGTGCAACGAGGTCCTCGTAGGAAGCGTCCCCGTGCCTCTTGCTCAGCTTGTGAGTGGCGTCCTTCATTATCGGCGGACAGTGCACGTAAACAGGGACTTCCCAGCCGAAAGCTTCGTAGAGCCTGTTGTATTTAGGTGACGATGACAGGTATTCGCTTCCCCTGACAACGTGGGTGATGCCCATGAGGTGGTCGTCAACGACGTTGGCAAAGTTGTAGGTAGGGAATCCGTCCGATTTTATGAGTATCATGTCGTCAAGCTCGCTGTTGTCGACCGTTATTACTCCGTATATCTCGTCCGCAAAGCTTGTGGTTCCCTCAACGGGATTCTTCTGCCTTATTACGTAAGGAACTCCCTCGGCAAGCTTATTGGCTACCTCTTCCTTTGAGAGGTTCATGCAGTGCTTGTCATACCTGAAAGGCCTCTTGAGAGCTTCGGCGTTGGACCTCAAAAGGTCAAGCCTTTCCTTGGTGCAGAAGCAGTAGTAAGCCTCGCCTTTCTCTATGAGCATCTCCGCGTATGACCTGTAGATGCCGGTTCTTTCGGACTGTATGTATGGACCTACAGGGCCTCCGATGTCCGGACCTTCGTCGTGTATGAGGTTCGTGGCTTTCAGCGTGTTGTATATTATCTGGAGGGCACCTTCTACCTGGCGTTCCTGGTCTGTATCCTCAATCCTCAAAATGAAATCTCCGCCTTCATGCTTAGCTATAAGATAGGCATAAAGAGCAGTTCTCAGGTTTCCTACGTGCATGTAGCCTGTCGGGCTTGGTGCAAATCTGGTTCTAACCTTGTTGCTCATCATCTTCACTCCTTTAAGTACTGTTGTATTATTAAAAAAAACCTCTCATCCCCTGACGAAAGGTGTGCATACTCTAATTAATGATATAATAACGGCAATTTTGTGTCAAGGTCATGCAGGAATTTAGGGACAAAAATAGAAAATACAAATTAATGAAGGGAGTGAAGCATTTTGGAGAAATACGTTTCTGAGCTGATAAGGGGTTTTGTAGGGGGTTACAGGCCGGGGCCGGGTTCGGCGACGAGTTGGAGGGAGCCTCTTGCTGCATTCGCTTCTGCCGACGACCCCATGTTCATCAGGCTGATGCATATCGTCAGCGAAGAGCATATAATGCCGGGCGATGTCGTGGAGGGCTCTAAGACAGTTATATCTTACTTCATACCCTTCACGAAGCAGCTTGCTCACACGAACAGCAGCGGGATGAGCTGCTCAAGGGAGTGGGCGGCGGCTTACGTTGAGACGAACAGGATGATGGCGGACCTGAACGTCTTCCTTGCGTGTAAGCTGAAGGAGGCCGGACATGCTGCAGCGGCTGCAGGCTGGATATTTGACAGGGAAAAGCTGATCAGCAACTGGTCGCAGAGGCACGTGGCCTGGATTGCTGGCCTCGGCACGTTCGGAATCAACAACATGCTCATAACGGAGGAGGGGTGCTGCGGCAGGTATGGTAGCATCGTGACGTCCCTGGAGCTGAAGCCTTCCCAAAGGCCTGCATCGGAGAGGTGCCTCTACAAGAAAAACGGAAGCTGCAGGGCCTGCGTAAGTAATTGCGTGTTCGGAGCCCTGACAGAGGAGAGCTTCGACAGGAAGAAGTGCTACAGCATATGCCTTGGGAACTCGAAGCTTCACAGTGAGGTGGGGTATGCCGAGGCCTGCGGCAAATGCCTGACGGACGTGCCCTGCGCATATGCGGATCCCGACGGGAAAAGGAGCAGGCCATGAAGAAGAAAAGGCGCATAACGAAAAACACGTCCATAAAGGCTGGAATGAAGCCCGGTGCGCTTGTGCACGTGGGGGTGCCGGTCAGGGAGGGTATAAGGATAAGCCTTATAAAGTACAGCCAGGAGGATTACTCGGAAGAGGCAGTCGAAACTGTCGACGAGTCCCTTGCCCAGCCTTACAGCGGCGTCAAGTGGATAAAGGCTGAGGGGATAAACGCCCCTGAGGTAATCGAGAAGCTGGGAGAAGTTTTCGGAATAAACCCCTTTGTACAGGAGGACATCATGAACACCGGTAGCAGGCCGAAGCTTGACGAATACGAGGGCTATATTTTCCTTGTGGCAAAGCAGCTCGCCTTCGAAGAAGGGGAAAGCCAGCTTAGCAGCGAGCAGATAAGCATATTGCTGGGGAAGGGGTTCATCATATCCTTCAGCGAATCGGAAAGCGGCGTCTTCGACCCGGTCATGAGGAGGGTTAAGGGGGCAAAGAGCCTCATCAGGGGGATGGGCCCGGACTACCTTGCCTACGCGATGATAGATACGATAGTAGACAACTACTTCGGGCTGCTGGAGGACATAGAGGACAAGGTCGACGCACTGGAGGAGGAGCTCATAATCAGGCCAAGGAAAACAACGCTCAAGGATATATACGAGCTTAAGAAGGAGCTTATGCTCCTCAGGAAATCCGTATGGCCTCTGCGCGAGGTCATAAACGGCCTGCAGATAGGGAACCAGGAGTTCATAGAGAAAGGCACGGAGCTTTTCCTGAGGGATGTCTACGACCACATAGTCCAGGTAATCGATACAGCCCAGCTGTTCGTCGACATAATCACAGGCATGCTGGATACCTACCTTTCAAGCATCAACAACCGGATGAGTGAAATAATGAAGGTTCTCACCATCTTCTCGGCAATATTCATACCTATAACCTTCCTTGCCGGGGTGTACGGGATGAACTTCGCATACATGCCCGAGCTGAACCAGAGGTGGGCATATCCCGCTTTCTGGGTGATTGTGCTCGCAGCGATATCGTCTATGCTCATTGTTTTCAAAAAGAGAAATTGGTTCTAATCTGAAGCAATTGAAAGAAATCCTGCGATAAATTGTTCAAATCGAAAAAAATAATGGCAAAATTAGTGAATTGTGTTTGACATATGTGCGCATTATTGTTATAAATAATATAGCACATATGAGTTAAGTGACACATTAATACATAATTATTGAATTGTGAGGTCGCATAGAACAATTTGTAGGAGGAATTAGGAATGTCTGTTAAAGTTGCAATCAACGGGTTTGGAAGAATTGGAAGAGTGGTTTTTAGGATCGCCATGGAAGGCGGAAGAATGAATGAGGATATCGAGATAGTTGCCATAAATGCAAGGGCAGACAGCAGCACGCTTGCTCATCTCTTCAAATACGACTCCATATATGGAAGATTCAGGGGATCTGTTGAGACAACTGAAAATACAATGATAGTAAACGGCAAGGAAATAAAGCTGTTCAGGGAAAATGATCCTGTCAACTGCCCTTGGGGCGAGCTCGGAGTTGACATAGTTATAGATTCAACAGGAGTGTTCAAGAACAAGGCGGGACTCTCAAAGCACATAGCTGCAGGAGCGAAGAAGGTCATAATAACTGCGCCTGCGAAGGATGAAGACATAACAATGGTAATGGGTGTCAACGAGAAAGAATACAACCCGGAAACCGACAACATAATATCGAACGCATCGTGCACTACAAACTGCCTGGCGCCTTTCGCAAAGGTGCTCGACGAGCAGTTCGGAATAGTGAAGGGGCTTATGACGACCATACACTCGTACACAAACGACCAGCAGATACTCGACAAAACCCACAAGGACCTCAGAAGGGCAAGGGCTGCAGGCATGTCGATGATACCTACAACAACTGGAGCTGCAAAGGCTGTTGCACTGGTGCTGCCGCAGCTTAAAGGAAAGCTCAATGGTTTCGCTGTAAGGATACCTACGCCTCAGGTCTCTATGGTTGACCTCGTGTGCGAGTTCAAAAGGAACGTCACCGTCGATGAAGTCAACAGCGCGCTGAAGACCGCTTCAGAAGGAGAGCTCAAGGGAATACTCGGGTACTCGGAAGAGCCTCTGATATCGATAGACTACAGGGGTGAAGACAAATCCTCGGTCATAGACGCGCTTTCAACAATGGTTATCGGGGAAAACATGGTCAAGGTTGTGTCCTGGTACGACAACGAATGGGGATATTCATCAAGGACCGTAGACTTGCTCAACTACATAGCCGAAAGACTTTAATTCAAAAAAGCAATGAAAAAGGCTGCTCCCTGCGGAGCAGCCTTTGCTTGCTATATGGACATGTGGTTCACGTTTACGCCTTCTACAGCGTTCAGTTCCTTCTGGAGTGCATTGATCTCATCTTCGCTTCCTACGATGTGAAGGATGATGAGGCCTTTTGGTGAGCAGGCTTCAGGGGTTACCTCGTGTATGCCGATCCTCTGAGTGATGATACAGCCGTGTTTTGTGAGGATGTTCTGAACCTGTCCGGCATGGATATTTCTAGGGGTGATAGTCAACGCCATAATAATTTCCATAATCAAACCTCCCTTTATAATTTCTTAAAATATAGCACAAATTGAGAGTTTTTGCAATATTAAGAATATATAACATTCCTTATGAGCTCGAGCAGCTTTTCCTTCGGCATGGTGTCCACATCCTCCTGGGAGTCCAGAAGGAACTTGATCCTGTCCCTGAGGGTGCTTTCCGATATGTGGTCCACCCCGGGTATGAAGATGTCTCCGGGGTTAGGGACGAAGGTTGAATAGCCCTCGGAGTCAAGGAGCGCCTGAAAGCTCTTCTGGGCCTCCCTGTCTCCGTGAACCAGTATGACCTTCTTGGGCTTTGACTTGATCCCGTTTATCCACTTGTGAAGGCCGTCGCGGTCGGCATGCCCTGAGAGCCCGGACAGGCTGAATATCTGCGCATTGACAACTATGTCTTCTCCGAATATCCTCACCTGCTTGGCGCCGTCTACGATGCTCCTTCCGAGAGTGCCCTCTGCCTGGTAGCCCACGAACACAATTGAGGACTCCTCTCGCCACAGGTTGTGCTTCAGGTGGTGCTTGATCCTTCCTGCCTCGCACATCCCGCTTGCGGAAATTATGACAGCTCCCTTCTTCACCTTGTTGAGCGCCATGGATTCCTCGGCTGAACGGGTAAAAAACAGGCTCTTGAAGTGAAGGGGGTCGTCGCCGCTGTTGATGAGCTTTGTCGCTTCTTCGTCGAAGTATTTATGCCATTTGTTGAATATCCTCGTGGACTCGGTTGCCAGGGGGCTGTCAACAAAAACTGGAACAGCAGGCAACTCGTTGTTTTCTATGTAATTGTTTAAGGTGTACAGGAGCTCTTGTGTCCTTCCGACCGCAAAGGAAGGGATGATAACGTTCCCGCCTCTTTTGAAGGTATCCTTTATTATGTTTACAAGCTGATGAAGCTCCTTGTCGCCTTTTTCATGCAGCCTGTCGCCGTAGGTAGCTTCCATTATGAGGTAGTCAGCGCTCTCCACAAGCTCCGGGTCGTTCAAGAGGGGTATGTCCTTGTTGCCCAGATCGCCTGAGTAAACCAGCTTGCATTCCTTTCGGTGCTCGTTTACAAGTATCTCCGTTATTGCCGAGCCGAGCAGGTGGCCTGCATCGATGAACCTAAACTTGAAGCCTTCGAACAGCTCGATCCATTGGTTGTATAAAACGGGACTAAAAAGCCTCATTGCAGCAGTAACGTCCTCCGGGCTGTACAGCGGCTTGACAGGCTCCTGGCCAAGCCTCACCCTGCGCTTGTTCTGCCATTCGTTTTCAAGCAGCATTATGTGCGCGCTGTCCGCAAGCATGGCAGCGCACAGGTCAACTGTAGCCTCGGTGCACAAAACCTTCCCCCTGAAACCCTGCGTGTAAAGGTATGGTATCCTTCCGCTGTGGTCTATATGGGCATGGGACAGGATTACGTAATGTATGTCCTTAGGATTGAAATTGAAGTGTTCGTTGCCTCGCTCCTTCTCATCGATCCCCTGGTACATGCCGCAGTCCAGAAGGATGTTCTTGTCATGTATCTTGATCAGGTGGCATGAGCCTGTGACGCAGGCCGCAGCACCGTAAAACTCTACCTTCATGTGTAATCCTCCTCGCAAGTGTATTTAAATAATTATATCATATTTTGAGGCAGGCTTGCATCAAATTGATAGAGTATTCGCAATATTAGAGGCAGAAATATACAATAATTGAAATTGTTGAAATGCACTAGAAATATTGATAAAATTAACTGGAAAGCAGGTGATAACTTGAGAGATCATAGATTAAATAAATTGGCAAAGCTTCTGGTGCACTATTCGGCAAAGGTTAAACCGGGCGATTTCGTGCTTGTGAGCTGCGAGGAGGTCGCTCTTCCGTGGATGCATGAGGTGGTCAGGGAAGCGCTGATAGCCGGTGCTCATGTGGAGACCATAATAACCTCGCAGGAGGTCAACAGCCTCAGGCTTAGGCACAGCAGCGAAGAACAGCTTGTCCAGGAAAACTTCATACTCAAATACGCCCTTGAGAAAGCCGACGTATGGCTGTCTGCCTGGGGCACGCGAAACACGAGGGCCAACTCGAAGGTTTCGGAGGAGAGGCTGAGGCTGAACTCGAAGGGCGCGGAGAGCTGGAGGAAGGTGTATTCCGACAGGGTTGGCGACGGAAGCCTCAGATGGTGCGGAACGCAGTTCCCAACCTATGCGGATGCCCAGGAAGCCTCCATGAGCCTTCTTGACTACGAGGAATTTGTCTACGGCGCCGGGCTCCTTGATGCAGACGACTCGATAGCTGAATGGGAAAAGATAAGCAGTGAGCAGGAGAGATGGGTAAAATACCTGGACGGCAAAAAGGAACTCCACATACTGTCGGAAGGGACCGACATCAGGGTAAACGTAGAAGGCAGGAAATGGATTAACTGCGACGGAAGGGAAAACTTCCCGGACGGAGAGATATTCACATCGCCGGTAGAGGACGGCGTGAACGGTCACATAACCTTCAGCTTCCCAGGCATATCCATGGGCAAGGAGGTTGAAGGCATCAGGCTCACGGTCAAGGACGGGGTTGTTGTTGAAGCCGACGCGAAAAAAGGCGTGGAGCTCTTAAAGACGATGATTGGGTTCGATGAGGGATCGAAGCGTTTCGGTGAGGTAGCTATCGGCACAAACTACGGCATAGGGGAGTTCACCAAGAACATGCTCTTCGACGAGAAGATAGGCGGAACAATCCACATGGCGATAGGGGATTCCATGCCCGAGGCGGGAGGAAAGAACAAGTCAAACATCCACTGGGACATGCTCTGCGACATGAGGCAGGGCGGCAGGATATACGCAGACGGAGAGCTTTTCTACGAGAACGGCCGGTTCATCGAAGAGGTGCTGGTTTAATAAGATACGAAATAAAAAAGGCTGAGCAGTTCAAAATGAGAACTGCTCAGCCTGATTTTTTTGTCTTAATAGTAGTAGGTTCTTCCCCTTCTCCTTCTGCCTCGCATGTTCTTGATAACGAGGACTATGATGACAACAAGAAGTATCAGTCCTGCAATAAGGCCTGCGTAGAGGAATACGTTCGCCATCAGTATGTCGAGCAGCGATAGGCCTGAATAAAGCTCATAGCTCTGAGCAGAGTCCCTGACGGCCACAGTCATCGCGGCGATGCTCTTTGAGCCGGTCAGCGTGGAAAGGTTGATGCTGCCGAGCTTGTAAGTCTCCTTGAGCTCAGACTTGTTGAGTGCGTTGTCGTAATACGTTACGTCTGTCCTGGAGGTTAGGGGTACATCTATGGTCTTCACGGGGCCAAGAAACACGAGAGGCTTGTAGCTTACCTTTTCCGTCTTGATCACGGTGTTGGCCGCGTGAAGCGTTGCTTTCTTGAGCGAGTAGCTGTAGTTTATGATGGCTTTCATGTCGTTGAAAACTGCCTCGTCTTTGGCATCGTAGACAGAGTGGAGGACCACCCCAAGCATCTTTCTTCCGTCCCTTTCGTAGACTGCCACGAGGCATTTGCCTGCGTCTGATGTGTAGCCGGTTTTTCCGCCTATGCAGCCATCCACACCAAGGAGCTTGTTCCTGTTATCCACAGTCATGACGGCTCCGCCGGACGTTGATATGGTGGCCTGCTTGGCTCCGATTGCTTCCCTGACCCACTCGTTTGCGAATGCGGTTTTGCCGATCACGCTTAGGTCGTATGCGGTCGTAAAGTGGTTGACGTCGTGAAGCCCGTTAGGTGTCACGAAATGCGTATTCTTCAGGTTGAGCGAAGCAATCCTGTCGTTCATCTTCGCCATGAATGCGGTCGAATTGCCGGAAATGTTGTCGGCTATCATGTACGCCACGTCGTTTGCCGAATAAAGCATAAGGCCCATCATTGCATCCTTTGCGCTCATGGTTTCGCCCACCGCGATAGGCTTCAGGTTTGTGTTCAGCGAGTATTCCGGCTGGCTCTTGGCGCTGGCGGTATATGTGAGGAGGTCGGTCTTCTTCTTGCTTTCTGCCAGCAGCAGCGAGGTGAGAAGCTTGGTGGTGCTCGCTGGGTACATCCTTTGGTCTGCGTTCTTGGCGTAAATTATCTCGTTGGTCTGCAGGTCTATAGTAATCGCAGCAGTTCCTTCTATGAAAGGCTCTTTAGTCGCAGAGGCGGTCCCTGCCGCAAATACGTTTGCGTTGATCGCGAGAGCCAGTACCAGCGAAAGCGCAGCCGCTATTCTCTTCTTTATCAATTTCATCACTCCGTTTGCATGGTTTTATTGGGTTTGGATTGGATATTTTTGTGATATAATACTGTTAAGACTGTAATAGTATATCACTTGAGAAGGAATTTTTCAAATTGGAAATGGAGAGAATGTTATGACGGAGAAGATAATAGATATTTTCAGCAACAGGAAAGGAAAGGTTATAGGGGATTACAAGAGGAGCGCGGTGATGATCTTCATGATGAAGGAGGAGGACGAGCTTCAGATAATTTTCGAGGTGAGGGCCAGGAACCTCAAGAGACAGCCCGGCGACATATGCCTTCCGGGAGGCAGGGTTGAAAAAGGGGAGCAGCCTATCGACGCCGCTATAAGGGAGTCAATCGAGGAGCTGGTTATAGATAGGGATTCCTTCAGCGTGATCGGGGAGATGGATTTCCTGGTGTCGCCGTACAACTCCATAATATACCCTTTCATATCCACACTAGAGCCTCAGGCCATTGCCCCAAATCCTGCCGAGGTTGAGAAGATACTTAAGGTCCCTCTCAGTTTCTTCATGGAAACGGAGCCGGAGCTGCACGAGGTGGACATAGTTCAGAGCCCGAAGCCCGATTTCCCCTACGACCTCATTAACAACGGCACTGACTACAAGTTCACCAACGGGGTCTTCCCAGAGTACTTCTACGTATATGAAGGGAACGTTATCTGGGGATTCACAGCGCTTATAGTGAAGAGGTTCGTCGATATCATAAAGAATTCTCAGCAACAGGCATAAGCCTGTTGTGCACAGGCCTCTTAAATGTTATAATTGTATTAATTTAATATTAACAAGGTATGAGGGAATGTGGTTCGATTCCACAGCAGCCCCCGCTACTGTAAGCAACGACGAAAGGCATAATAACCACTTGAGTGTAGATCAGGGAAGGGTGCCCGTAGAATGAACTGCAAGCCAGGATATCTCATATCTTTGAATTCTCATACATCTACCTTCGGAGGGAAGGGAAGTGAAGATCTCTTTTGATTATCTTTGCCGGCCTTTATGGGTCGGCTTTTTAAATTTGGAGGGCGAATGGAATATATCGCATTTAAGAAATTCAACGTGTTGACGGGCTCTCTGTTCTGCGCCGTCCTTACGGCAGTCGTATTCTCTGCCGACAACCCAGTCATTCTTCTGGGGATATTCATGACCGAGCTCGCGATTTTCAGTTTGACCAGGAGCTGGAAGAAGCTTCTTAACGGACTGAAGCTGTTCATACCGTTCTCGGCTGTCACAATAATCATCAACATGCTTTTTGTTTACGAGGGAAGGATCACGCTGTTCATAATAATGGGCAAAAGGTTCACGCTTGAATCGCTCATCTACGCATCGATACTGTCCTTCAAGCTGCTGCTGATCATATACATATTCATGATACTCGAGCTTGTCATCGATTCTGACCGTGCTGCATCATACTTTTCGGCCAGGATACCGAAGACCACACTTACGATAATGATAGCTCTCAAGCTTTTCCCCAACATGAAGGAAAGGATGCTCAACCTCAGGGACGTATACTATATGAGGGGAGTGAACCTGGGAGCCGATAAGCTACTGGACAAGGTGAGGGCGAACATCCCTGTAATGTCAATATTGCTGGAAAATTCGCTGGACGGTGCGTTCGATATAGGGGAAGCGGCTTATGTCAGGGGCTTCCTTTCAGGAGGAAGGACGATCTATGACAGGCAGAGGTTTGCTGCTATAGACTTCATAATAAATGGAGAGAGCATCGTTTTCATGGTTTTGTTTGTATATGCCAAGCTTACGGGCATGGCTGACTTCCAGATATACTACGGGGCTGCACAGGCAGCCGCTTTTAACAAAGGTGCGGTCATGCTGGCTGCATTCAACCTCATAATTATTTCGACTTTTGTATTATACAGCATGAGAGAAGGCAAGGAGAAGGTTTTACACGATGGACAATAGCAGCTACATTAAGATAGAGGGGCTGTCTTACTGCTACCCGGCAGAAGGCAAAATGGTTCTCAGCGGCATAGATGCCGAGATAGGAACAGGAGAGGTCGTTTTCATATGCGGGGATTCCGGTTCCGGGAAGACCACGCTCGGCAAATGCATTACCGGGGCGGTGCCGGGCTTCTATGGCGGCACAATGAAGGGAGCTGTGAGGATAAACGGCACTGAAGTGGCCTCCATGAAGCACAGCGAAAGGGCATCCGAAATCACAATGGTTTTCCAGGATCCCGAAAGGCAGCTCATGATGAGCAGGGTGCACAGGGAGATAGCCTTCGGTCTTGAAAATGTTGGCGTAGACCCAGCTGAGATGAAGAAAAGGGTATGGGAATCGATGCAGTTCTGCAACATCCTTGACCTGTGGGACAGGGAGATAAAGACCCTATCGGGAGGGCAGAAGCAGAAAGTGGCAATTGCTTCGGCGATATCCTACATGCCTAAGTGCATAATATTCGATGAGCCTACCTCCCAGCTTGACCCGCTGGCGGCAGAGGAGATAATTGCGCTGATAGCCAAGGTGAACAGCGAGCTGGGGATCACGGCGGTCATAATAGAGCAGAGGACAGAGAGGTGCTTCGAGATAAGCGACAAGATACTCCTTCTTAAGGAAGGAAGAGTTGCGTTTTTCGGCAGCAAAGAGGATTTCTACGGTTTATCAGGGAAGGAGCAGGGGTTTTTCCTGCCGGTCCACCTGCGCATCGCGAAGCATGCAGGAGCCAAAGAGATGCCGCGCTCCGTAAGGGAGACCCGAAGGCTCATGGCTTCGAGGGCCTGCCCAGCCGTGACCTTTGGCGGCGGCCGGGGAGCTTGCAAATCTGGGCAGGTCAGGAAAGAAGATTTCTTGAGGGCCAGCAACCTCAGCGTCAGCTACGGCAGCAGGGGTGTCCTAAGAGGCATCCAGCTTACAGCTTCAAGAGGTGACTTCATAGGCATCCTGGGTCCGAACGGCGCAGGCAAAAGCACGCTCCTCAAATCTCTGACAGGGCTGCTCAAATACGGCGGCAGCGTGAAGGTCGGCGGAAAAGAGGTTTCCAGAATGAAAAGCGGTGAGATAGGAAGGCTGGTGGGATATGTCTCTCAGAACCCGAACGACTACATCTCAAAGGAAACAGTCTTCGAGGAGCTCAAGTTCACGCTCGACAACTACGGCAGCAATGACATCTCAGCCATTGAGGACGTCCTGAGGCTGCTGGGTCTTGAAGGCGTAAGGGACAAGAACCCCAGAGACCTGAGCGGGGGAGAAAGGCAGAGGGTGGCAATTGCGTCCGTGCTTGTGAACAGGCCCGACGTGCTGCTCCTGGATGAGCCCACAAGGGGCCTCGACTCGGGACTGAAGCTGCAGCTGGGAAGGCTTCTGTCCAGGCTGAGGGACGAGGGGGTTGCGATACTGCTTGTCACACACGACGTGGAGTTCGCATCTGAGTTCTGCAGCAGGTACATCCTTCTGTTCTCGGGGGAGATCATATCCTCGGGCACAAGGGAAGAGGTCTTGAAGGACGGAATATTCTATACGACGGCGGCGAACAAGATATTCAGGGATATCGCGCCGGATATTTACACATTCGGTCAGGCAAAGGAATGGTTGGACGCAAATGGCGGGTAATTCAGCTTTAATAATGACCTCGGGCGTCTTCATCATAATTTTCGCCGGATACTTCTATTTCGAGAAGAGCTCCTTCGGGGCGAAGGAGATCGCAGTGATAGCAACCCTGAGCGCTTTCGCTGCAATAAGCAGGCTGCCTTTCGCAGCCATACCCAACGTTCAGCCAACGACCTTCATCGTGGCTATATCCGGGCTGGTTTTCGGACCTTACTCGGGCTTCCTGGTGGGAAGCACAACCGCTTTCGTCTCGAACATATTCCTGGGGCAGGGGCCCTGGACTCCATGGCAGATGTTCTCCTGGGGTATTGTAGGCGCAGTCTCAGGGCTTATCGGGAAGAAAAAGGGTGGAATATCTGTGCTTGGTTTCTCGCTGGTCTGCTTCATCTTCGGGTTCATGTTCGACTGGATAATGAACCTGTGGCATGTGCTTGGCTTCGTCAGGCCGCTGAACCTGCAGACGGTAGCCCTGGCTTATCTGACAGGGCTTACGGTAGACATAATGCACGCCTGCGGAAACTTCGTTTTTTCCATGGTTTTCTTCGAAAAGTTTCAGAAAGTACTCCTGAGGTCTAAAAAAAGGCTTCAGGTTACATATATTAAGCAATAACGATTTTTTATATAAAGGAGGAGAATTTATTGAGAACAAAAAAAAGAATCTTATCATTGCTCGTAGCATTTTCTTTTGTTCTTGCACAGGCGGCCGGTCTGTTCGGAACAGCTGTCCGCGCTGAAGGAAAAACCCGTGTGGAGGTTTGCGTGGAAAGCAATACCGGAATGATAGCATCTGGAGCAACCACAACGCTATCCGCTTCAACGGCTCTCAACAACGTCCTTAAGAGTGCCAACGAGAACAACAGCTTCGTAACAGACTCATACGGCATGATCAGCTCCATAAACGGAATATCAAACGATACCGTCAACTGGAGCAAGTACTGGATGATGGCAATCTACAGGAACGGTACATATGCTGAAGTTAACGAGGGCATAAACGACCTCATGCTCCAGAACGGGGACAGGCTGATAGTCTACTATTCGGGACCTGACACCCTAACCGCCAACAAGATTGAGTACTCAACCACATCGCCAAACAAAAGGCTGACAATAAGCCTGAACAACGAACAGAAGGACTGGAGCACGGGGGATATGGTTGTAACACCGCTTTCATCCCCTACGATGAAGGCATGGATAGACGATAGCCAGGTAACTTTAGACCAGAACAAGATAGTTATGGATAGCGGACTTAGCGCCGGAAGACACTACCTGAAGATAAGCGATTACCAGACCGACGCGTCGAAGATGCCTCGGGTTGTTGAAGACACCTTCACCTTCGTAATCGCCGACCCTACCTGCAACGTCAGGGTGGAAGGAATAAGCGGCACGATGGTTGAAGGCTCCGCACAGGGTGCAACAGCCCTAGACATTGTCAAAAGCGTCCTCGCCCAGAAGGGGGTCGACTACAGCACCAAAACCACATTGTTCGGAGAATACGTAACAGCTATCGGTGGCCTGCAGGAGAACGACATAAAGTCAGGCACAGGCTGGATGTACTACGTAAAGAGCAGTTCAGTGATAGTAAGCCCGGATGCAGGAATTGACTACTACGTTCCAGACAGCGGCGACGAGATTGTGCTCTATTTCACCGATTTCAACGTGCCTTATGTTAACAAGATTGCGTTCACTCCTCAAGTTGTGCCTGTAAACGCAGACTTCACCATGAAGTTCTCGTACAGCTACACAGACTGGAGCGACTGGATGAACCCAGTGCCTGCGGTTAAGAACATTGCGGACGCGCTGGTGACCATCGACGGAACCAAGAACTACGTTACTGACAGCAACGGTGAGATCGAAATCACCAATGGCCTCAGCGCAGGCACACACACCTACAAGATAAGCGGCTACAACAGCGGAAGCCTTTCGACGGTGGTAATGGATGAGGGCACATTCACGATAGACGGAACAAACGCCCCGAGCTTCGATTACAGCGGTTCAAGCTACGACAGCACAGTAGACCAGAGCACAAGCCTTGTAGACAAGGACATCGAAGGCTCCATCAGCGCCACCGCACCGGTTGTAAAGACCTACTCCGATGCATGGGCTAACGTAAGCATGCAGAAGCTAGGGCTTGCCGGCGCCAGCGACTACCTGAGCCAGGCATACACGGACATCAGCAAGAACGGCGTGACCAGCTACAGCAATACAGAGCTCGAGAAGCTCATATTCGGATTGGCGGCAAACGGCTACAGCCCTTACAGCTTTGCCGGAAGCGACCTTGTTTCAGCGCTGTATACAAGGAACATAGACGACTTCCAGGTGTCAGACGTTATATACGGCCTGCTCGCTATGGATTACGCAAACATCCCTGACAACTACAGCATAAACAGGCAGCTGCTTGCAGACAAGCTGCTCAGCTTCAGGGTGGCCGACGGCACAGGCTGGAGCCTGACCGCCTCAATGGACCCTGACATGACAGGAGCCGCAATATGCGCACTCTCCCCGTACATGGGAGACCAGCAGGTTGCAGAAGCTGTAAACAAAGCAGTAGCAGCACTTGCCTTAAAAGTCAACGACTACGGCTACGTCCAGGGCTTCTACGGGACAAGCAGCGAAAGCAACGCTTTCGTTATCCTCGGACTCCTGTCCGTGGGCGTGAACCCTGAAGGGGTTTCAACTTTGAGCGATGGAACAACGGTCAGTTTCGCAAAAGCGAACGGGGACCTTGTCTCGGCACTGCTTTCCTTCAAGACTGGCGTTGGGCTGTTCAGGCACAGCGCTGAAGGCAAAGGCAACGCCATAGCTACTGAAGAATGCCTGAGGGCGCTGATCGCGCTTAAGGAAGCCAAGGATTCGGGAGAAGCATACAACTACTACTCTTCCGATATTGATTCGACAGAGCTTGAAGCATATCCCGCACCGGCTGAGCAGCCTTCAACAGTCACGGATCCTCAGCAGCCATCATCTGCTGACCAGGGCGCGCAGGCAGGTGGCAGCTCTAGCGACACTGCCGGCTCATCCTCGGGAAGCTCAACCTCAGGCGGAACCGGTTCCGCAGGTACAGATCAGGGGACGGCTTCTTCAACCGAAACTCCAGCAGCTTCAACGGAGCCTTCAGCCGAAGAAAGCGGCACATCGACAACCGGAGGACAGGCAGGCACTCAGACCCAGGATACAGGAAGCAGCTCAAGCGACAACTTCATGAAGGTCGGTGGCGGGCTTGTAGCAATGGGAGTTCTTGGAGCAGCGGTCTATCTTCTTCTTGGCAGGAAGGATAATTTCAGATGATGAAAAGAAAGCTTATCCCGTCGCTGTTGATGATAATGATATGCGCGGGCTTGATATTCCTTGTGAAGGGGATTCAGGAAAAGGCGGCAGCAGTTCCGCAGAAAGCGGTTCAAGCTGCCGAGAAGGCGGAAACCGCATCGGAAACCAAAGATCAGGTTTCTGATGCGGCACCTGCCGGCAGCCAAGCTGACGCTCAGCAGACAACGAGCAGCAGCACCGCTAAGGCAGCCGGTTCAACCTCGGCTTCCGCAGCAAAGGAAGCAGCAAACGCTAGCACAGGCTCCAATGCTTCCAGCAGCACAGAACAAGCTCAGCCAGAGAAGAAGCCGTCGATCACCTTTGCGGTGTACGACACTGTAAGCGGAAAATGCCTTGCATCGATGTCTGTGGAGATCTCCGAAGGGGACACTGCGGCTGATGCGACCATGAAGGCTCTTAACGGGGACTACAGGGCTTCCGGAAGCGGCGAGAGCATATACTTTTCAAGGATAATGGGAATATCCGAAAAGTCCCAAGGACCGCTGAGCGGCTGGTGCTTCTACGTGAACGGTGAAAAACCTGGCGTGAGCTCCGGGGTGTACAAGCTCAAATCCGGGGACTCCCTGGAGTGGAAGTTTTTGAAAGATGGTGCAAATAACTGAAAATTAAAATGATTTTGCTTATTCTATTCATTTTTTCCTTATTATGTAGTATAATGGTTTTTAAATATATTACGTACATAAGAGAGGGGTTCAGAATATGCCGGATTGTCCATTTTTGTCTACTTTTGATAATGACGTTGAATGCTACAGAGATTGTCCTCTGTACAATTACAAGGAAACTGGAGGAAGATGTCCATTCACTCCTTTTGCTGAACCAAAGGCAAACGCATATCAGGAGTACGATGCCTTCGCATTTGAAGGTGAAAAAGAGTTCATTAATAGTTTATATTAAAAAAAGGCGGGTGCTCACCCGCCTTTTTGCATGCCGTTTATTTTTCTTCGTATTCGTCAGAGAACTTCTGTATAAGCTCGTGCTTCAGCTTCCAGAGGTGGGTGGAGAGGTCAACGTAGTAGTTGTGCGGGCTTTCGAACCTGAGAACCTCAGGCCAAAGCTTGGCAACCTGATCCTTCGTGTACTGCCTTATCTCCATGACGTCGGGGCTTCTGTAGACGCACCTTCCTTTGTCGAAGATCTGGACCATGAGCTCCTTGATGTAGTAGTTCTTTAGCTTCTTCTTCTTCCAGGTGTAGACAGGGTCGAAGATCTCGAGAGGCTTTGATTCGTCGATGACCTCGTCGTGCAGGGTTATCAGGTCTGCGGCAGCCATGTCGGTGCCGCTTTCGTATATCCTGTAAATCTTCTTGAAGCCGGGGTTCGTTATCTTCTCCTCGTTGTCGCTTATCTTTATCTTCGGCACAAGCTCTCCGCTTTTGTCCTCAACGGCGCATAGCTTGTAGACCCCCCCGAAAACAGGCTCGGATTTTGAGGTTATCAGCCTCTCGCCGACTCCAAGGCTGTCTATGACGGCGCCCTGGGAGAGTACGTCCCTGATTATGAACTCGTCGAGGGAGTTCGATATGACTATTCCTACGTCGCTGTAGCCAGCGGCGTCAAGCATCTCCCTGCATTTTTTCGTGAGGTAGGTTATGTCTCCGCTGTCTATCCTGACACCCTTCGGCCTTATCCCCTTCGGTTTGAGAACCTCGTCGAAAACCTTTATCGCGTTCGGTATGCCTGATTTTATGGTGTTGTATGTATCCACGAGCAGGGTGCAGTCGTTCGGGTTGATCTCGGCCCATGCCTTGAACGCCTCGTACTCCGAATCATGAAGTTGAACCCAGCTGTGCGCCATGGTGCCCACCGCTGGCATGCCGAACATCTCCTCGGCGATCGTGCAGGCAGTGGAGCTGCAGCCGCCGATTATCGCGGCCCTTGCGCCGTATATAGCTGCATCGTAGCTGTGGGCCCTGCGGCTGCCGAATTCCATCACCGGCCTGCCGCCTGCAGCCCTGCATATCCTGTTGGCCTTGGTTGCGATTAGGGTCTGATGGTTTATTGTCAGCAGTATCATTGTCTCTATGAACTGAGCCTGTATGACAGGCCCCCTAACTGTGAGAAGCGGCTCATGAGGGAAAATCGGAGTCCCCTCCGGTATGGCCCAGACGTCGCAGGCGAACTTGAAATCCCTGAGGTATTCAAGGAATTTCTCTGAAAACAGGTTCTTGCCCCTAAGGTAATCAATGTCCTCTTCCGTGAAGCTGAGCTCCGAGAGGTATTCTATTACCTGCTGCACGCCTGCCATTACACAGAAACCGCCGCCGTCAGGAACCCTTCTGAAGAACATGTCGAAGTAAGCTATCTGGTCCTTGGCCCCGTTCTCGAGGTACCCGTTCCCCATGGTCAGTTCGTAAAAATCAACCAGCATGGTCAGGTTTCTCCCGTTTTTGATGCTGAAGTTCCTATTCGTATGCTCCATATGCAATATCTCCTATTAATAGACGAAATTTTTATAATTGCGCTCAAAGTATATTTTAATACGGAGAGCAAAATATTTCAAGGAATGTGAATTTGTTGTCATACTTGAGTCGGCTTAGGGCATAATACAGCAATAAGCTCAATTGCGGAGGTGTGTGTATATGAACGATGAATTCAGGGAGCTCAGGGACAGGATTATAGAGCGATGCTTCGGCAGGCTGAACGACGAGCAGCTGTCGGCAGTGCTTTCGGAAAGGGACAAGGTGCTGGTGGCGGCATGCCCTGGCGCAGGGAAAACCCAGGTCATAATCAGCAGGGTGCTTTACCTGAGCACCTTTGGGGCGACCTACGGCAGCGAAGCGGTGCCCAGCAACCTTAAGGCGGGAGACTTGGCCGAGCTGAGGGGATTCCTGGACAGCAAGGACGACAGCTTCTGCAGTGTCCCGGAAATCCTCACCCGCGATTCAGTCAGGCCGGAGAACATAGTGGTCATAACCTTCACCAGGATGGCGGCAAAGGGTATGGAGGAAAGGTACAGGGGTGTTTCAGGCAAGAGCAGCGGGCCCTTCTTCGGGACTTTCCATTCCCTTTTCTACCGCATCCTGGAGAGGAGAAGGGGAAAGCTCAGCATGATAAGCGAAGCTGATGCAAACGAGGCTGTCCGGAGGGTGCTTTGCCGCTACACGGATGTCGTCACGGAGGATAAGGTCACGGGCGTACTGAACGATATCTCTGGATTCAAGAACAGCAGGCTTGCGGGGGTGCCCTTCGAGCCGCGGACGGACTCCGGCATATTCAGGGAATGCCTTTCAGCATACGAGAAGCTCAAGGATGGAAAGGGGAAGCTGGATTTTGACGATATAATACTTGAGTGCATAAAGCTTTTCCGAGAGGATGAGGCTCTGCTCAGCCGCTACAGAAAACTGTTCACAGACATACTTGTGGACGAGTTCCAGGACTGCGACAGCCAGCAGATCCTCCTGCTCAAGCTTTTCGAGCCGTCGAGCAGGATATTCGCAGTGGGTGACGAAGACCAGTGCATCTACGGGTTCAGGGGGTCAAGGCCTGACTGCATGGTTGATTTCAGCAGCCATTTCGAGGGAGGAAGGAAGTATTTCCTTAACAGGAACTACCGAAGCATGGCCGGCATAATAGGCTCCGCGAAAAGGCTGATAGGGTTCAACGTCTTAAGGAACGAAAAGGAGATGCGCGCAGTAAGGGAGGAAAAGGGTTCCATAAACCTGATGCCCTGCAGGGACGCCATGGACCAGTCGGAAAAAGCAGCAGAAATACTGTCAGGACTGCAAACCGCTGATTCGGCTATCCTGTACAGGACCAACAGGGAATGCGGGCTGCTCACTGCAACTCTCCTGAGGAAGGGTATCAGGTTCAGGACCATGGAAAAAGCTTACAACTTCCTGGAGGAGGAGCTCTGCAGGGACATGTTGGCATACTTCAGGCTTGGGGCCGACCCCTTCGACAGGGAGAGTTTCATAAGGGTTGCAAACAGGCCCAACAGGTTCCTTGGAAGGGCTCTGACGGAAAAGGTCAAGGGCTGGCCCGACGAAAGGAACGTGTTCAGGCTTTTGTCGGAGCAGAGGTGCATCAGCCTTTACCAGGCCAGGGAGATCCTGAAGTTTGAGGGACAGGTACGACGCCTGCCCGGCATGAAGCCCGGCAAAGCTGTTGCGTTTGTGCTGAAGAAGCTGGGCTACGCCGAATACCTTGAGAAAAATGAAGGCCTGAAGCCGGCGCTTGAGGAGTTCGAAGCCCTGGCTTCCGGCTTCGGGAGCATGAGGGAGTTCCTGGATTTCGCCGACAGGTACAGCCTTGAAATTGAAAGGTCTGCCGAGGAACAAGCAGGCGTAGTCCTGAGCACGATTCACGGTGTCAAGGGGCTGGAATACAAGAACGTGCTGGTCATAAACTGCAGCGAGGGCAACATGCCTCACAGGAACAGCTTTGCTGACATCGAGGAGGAGCGGAGGATATTTTACGTAGCTGTTACGAGGGCAGCAGACAGCCTGTGGCTTTTGTGGCCGGAGGCCATGGGTGAATCTCAATTCATAAAAGAACTCATCCAGGAAAAAGTAACATAAATTTGTTTAAGCCAAAGGTATTTCGCGATAAAATCGCGAATATAATATTTAAGATGGTTACCAATCAAGACGCTGAAACCTTGAATCATGGATTCCGGAGCATAATTAAGTTTGGAGGATATAAGCATGGATTACAGGCAGATAATAGAACTGGTGCAGAGCACGAAGGATATTATATTGGACAGGAGCTCTCTGAACGTTAAGGAGAAGGGGCCTGCAGACTTCGTTACGCAGATAGACTTGAGCGTGCAGGATTACCTGATCGGTGAGCTTGAGAGGCTTCATCCAGGCATACAGGTCATGGCTGAGGAGAAGGAGAACGATACGGACATGACGAGGCCTTTCTGGATACTTGACCCGATAGACGGCACCACAAACCTGGTGCATGCCTTCAACCACAGCGCTGTATCACTTGCGCTCCATGACGGGGAAAAGCTGGCTTTCGGATTGATATACAACCCCTTCAGCGGAGAGACATTCCATGCCGTGGCCGGAAGCGGGGCATTTCTCAACGGGGAAAGGATCCATGTGAGCGGCGGCAGGAAGCTCAGCCAGTCACTCATAATGGTGGGTACCGCCAGCTACTACAAGGAGATGACGGACCAGGTATTCGGGGAGATATTCAGGCTGTACAACAGCTGCGGCGACATAAGGAGGACGGGGGCCGCTGCGCTCGACCTGGCATACGTGGCTTGCGGAAGGGTCGAGGGCTTCTTCGAACGGCTGCTTAAGCCGTGGGATGTAGCAGCAGGGATGCTCCTGGTGCAGGAAGCCGGCGGCAAGGTGAGCGGCTATTCCGGGGAAGAGCTTAGGCTCAGCAGGCTTGTGGACATCGTGGCAGACAACGGAGAGATTCATGAGGAATTCCTTTCAGCCATCAAAGGGTAGGGGGCGATTATTATGGAAAATGCAAACGGAAGGCCGGGACTTTCGATTCTTGACGAAGCGATAGTATTCGCGGTTAACGCGCACAGCGGCTACATGAGGAAAGGTTCCAAAATACCGTATATACTCCATCCTCTTGAAGCCGCAGCGATAGTCGCAGCGATCACCGAGGACGAGAGGGTCATAGCTGCTGCCGTGCTGCACGATGTGGTGGAGGACACCTATGTAACAATCGAAGAGGTGAATGAGAAGTTCGGCTGCTTTGTCGCAGGACTTGTAGCCGCAGAGACCGAGAACAAGAGGGAAGGCGAGTCAAAGGAGGAGACCTGGAGGATAAGGAAGCAGGAGACCATTGACCACCTGATGTACTCCCCGTCCAGGGAAGTCAAGATACTGACGCTGGGGGACAAGCTTTCCAACATGAGGGCCATATACAAGGACCACAAGGCTGTGGGGAACGAGGTGTGGCTGCGCTTCAACCAGAAGGACAGCAATGAGCATGCCTGGTACTACAAGGCCGTACTGGAGGTCACAAGCGACCTTCATCAGTACCCGGCCTGGCAGGAACTCAGGAAACTCGTGACGGAAGTGTTCGGTGAGTAGCCGTTATGGAAAAAAAGCAATTCAGCGCTATGGTGCAGCTGAATTGCTTTTTCAATTCCCGGTATCAACGGAGCTTTTTAAGAAGCATCGCAGTGCGGCTCGGGGAATAGATCGTGATGCCGGTGAATTCGGGATTCATCCCGAGGCTGTGCGTGCTGTAGATCACGTCGCGTGATATCCTGCCGAAGCCTCCGAAACTTTCATCGTCAGTGTCCAGGACGACCTGCAGGCTGCACTCCTCGTGAACAGGTATTTCCAGCCCATCGTAGGAATCGGTAGGATGGAAGTTGAAAATGAACAGGTAGTCATCTTTTGCGTAGGCGATGAGCTTTCTCTCCTGGTCGAGCCAAAGCTGCTTAGGGGTGCCTCCTTCCATGAGGTGGCCAGAGAGCATCTGCTCCACCATGGCCTTGTCGAAGCGCTTCAGGTCGCCGTACCTCAGGAACGGGCTGTCAGATAAGCTCCAAAGCCTTTGGCAGTGCTTGAAGCTCCAGCCGTTGCCTTCCCTTGGGAAATCGATCCATTCAGGATGCCCGAACTCGTTTCCCATGAAGTTCAGGTATCCTTCGCAGCCCAGCGAGATTGTTATGAAGCGCGCCATCTTGTGAAGCGCAATGGCACGGTCTATAGCCATGCTCTTGCTTGCCTTGTCCATGTGCCAGTACATATCCTTGTCGGCCATCCTGAATATCAGCGTTTTGTCGCCTACAAGCGCTTGGTCGTGGGATTCCACGTAAGCTATACGCTTTTCGCACGGGCGGCTGGTTGTGAGCTCATGCCACAGCCTGTGCATATCCCAGTCGTAGTCGCTCAGCTTGAGTGTGTTGATCCAGAAGTCCGGAACTCCCATGGCAAGGCGGTAGTCGAAGCCGATCCCACCACCCTCTGATGGAAGGCACATTCCCGGCATCCCGCTCATGTCCTCGGCTATGCATATGGAATCAGGCCTCAGCTCCTTTATAAGGTCGTTGGCGAACTGGAGGTAGGTAAGGGCATCAGTGTCCGTGTTCATGCTGAAGTACTTCCTGTAGTCGTCGAAGGCTGTCCCGAGCCCGTGGTCCTTGTAGATCATGGAGGTCACGCCGTCGAACCTGAAGCCGTCGAAATGGTATTCCTCCATCCAGAACTTAATGCTCGAAAGCAGGAAGTGGATGACCTCGTGCCTGCCGTAGTTGAAGAGCTTTGAATCCCAGGCGGTGTGGTAGCCGCGGCTTCCTGCATGGAAGAACTGGTACTCCGTCCCGTCGAACTCGTTTATCCCTTCAGCAATGTTCTTGACTGCATGGGAGTGCACCAGGTCCATCAGCACCGCTATGCCCATGCTGTGGGCCTTGTCCACGAGGGACTTTAGCTCCTCGGGGCTTCCGAACCAGGAGGAAGCTGCAAAATAGTTCGAAACATGGTACCCGAAGGAGGCGTAGTACGGGTGCTCCATAAGGGCCATGAGCTGAACAGTGTTGTAGCCGGCTTCCTTTATCCTCGGCAGTATGTTTTCCTCGAACTCTTTGTAGGTGCCGATGGCCTCCTTTTCCTGAGCCATGCCGATGTGGGCCTCGTATATTACCGGCGATGAGCTGCTTGTTCGGAAAGCGTCGTCGGTCCAGCGGAATTTCTCTTCAGGTTCCCAAACCTGACCGCAGAAATCGTTAGTCAGCTTGTTCTGGACGACCCTTTTTATGTACAATGGTATGCGGTCGCGCCCTGATCCTCCGTGGACAACATGGACCTTGACCATGGAGCCGTGCTTGAGGGTGTCCCTTCCTTCGATGAATATCTCCCAGACCCCGCCTGGCTTTTTTGCCAGCCTGTGGGAATCCCTGTCCCATCCGTTGAAATCCCCTATTAGGGCCAGGCTCTCTGCAGAAGGGGCCCACTCTCGGTAGTACCACCCTTCATCGTTCCTGTGGAAGCCGAAAAACTTGTGTCCGTTGGCAAAGTCGCTGAAGCCCTGTTTTTTTCCGAGGAGCGTCTGCCTGACGGATCTGTAGCGGTCAATCCTGTGCTCAATGTCCTGTCTGTAGGGGGTGAGCCAGGGATCTATCTCAAGTAACTTGATTTCTGATGCTTTGTCTTTCTTCTGCATTCGATCACACACCTTTCAATAGCTTAAGAATAATATAACAGATATTCGGGGAATTGCCAAAAATAAGTGAAATTTTCAGAATCTTTTGATATAATTAGTTTAAACGCAAGAGAGGGGTGGGAGATGTGAATAAGAGATTGCCGCTATTATTCGTCCTTGTTTTTGTTTTCGTATTCTCGATGCCTGGGTTCACAAGTGCTGCAGGAAGCAAAGCCTCCGCTTTAACAGTTGCCGTCGACATCGGCCACAACTCAGCATACGATGGAGGCAAGGTTGGCGTCAATGGGTTAACTGAAGACCAGTGCACAAAAAAGGTGGGGACACTGGTCAAGGCTAAGCTGAAGGCAATGGGCTACAACGTAGTCGACTGCACGCCGGCAAATGCCACAAGCTTGAGGAATTCGCTTAAGCAGAGGACAGACAAGGCGAACGCTTCAAAGGCTGACTGCTTCGTTTCAATCCACCTTAACGCATCGCCGAACGGCAATGGTTTCGGCACAGAGGTCTACTACACAAATGATGAAGGCAAAAAGCTCGCGGCCTCGGTACAGTCGCAGATCACTGCGCTGGGCTTTGCCGACAGAGGAATAAAGTACAAGAATACATATTATGTCCTTAAGAACACAAAGATGCCATCGATACTCGTCGAGTGCGCATTTGTGGATTCAGCCTCCGACATGAAGAAGTTCAACCCGGAGAAGATGGCAAACGCGATTTGCAGAGGGCTGGATTCGCAGCTGAAACCTGCGGCGGGAAAGCCTGTCCTTAAAAAAGGGAGCAAGAATTACGATGCTGTCAAGTACCTGCAGAGCCTGCTTAAGATAAACTCAGACGGCATATTCGGAAACGGCACGGACAAGGCTGTAAGGAACCTCCAGAAGAAGCAGGGACTATCTGTGGACGGAGTTGTAGGTCAGCAGACCTGGACAAAACTGATCAAGTGACAAGGGGAAGGTGATTGCGCAATGTGGTCATCTTCTTTTTTATGGGCGATACGGATTGAATCTTGAAAATTAATGGGGTATAATCTAATGTAGCCTATAATCAATGATTATGGTTGAATCTGTGGCTGTTAGCTTCAAATATGTGGATTTAGGAGAAATATATGGAAAATATAAATTTTTTATCCAAAGCAGAGGAGATAAAGGAACTCATCATATCATACAGGAGGGACTTTCACAGGAACCCGGAGCTCGGGTACGAGGAGCGCAGGACCTCTGAAGCAATAAAGGAGTTCCTCGACAGGGAAGGGATAGAGCATTTCGAAACTGCTGGAACGGGGATCTGCGCCCTGATAAGAGGAAAAGGTGGCAGGACGGTAGCGATAAGGGCGGACATGGACGCCCTGCCGATACAGGACGCGAAGACCTGCGAATACGCCTCGCTGAACCCGGGCAAGATGCACGCCTGCGGTCACGACGCTCACACCGCCATGCTTATGGGTGCGGCCAGGATACTCAACGGCATGAAGGAAACCCTGAACGGGAACGTAGCTCTGCTGTTCGAACCTGCCGAAGAGACGACAGGCGGAGCGAGGGTTATGATTAAGGAGGGCGTACTCGAAAAGGCTCATATAGAGGCTGTGATCGGCCTGCATGTAGACGAAAACCTCGATTCGGGGAAAATCGGACTTAAGAAGGGTGTCGTGAACGCAGCATCGAACCCCTTCACGATCAGGATCAAGGGAAAGGGAGGACACGGCGCAAGGCCAGAGGCCACAGTCGATCCTGTAGTGATAGCCAGCTCGGTTGTTATGAACCTTCAGACGATAGTGAGTAGGGAGCTCACCCCAACGGTGCCTTCTGTTCTCACCATAGGAACGATAAACGGGGGTACCGCGCAGAACATCATACCGGAGGAGGTAGTGCTCTCAGGGATAATCAGGACTATGACCACGGAGCACAGGGAATACGTTAAGAGGAGGCTCGTGGAGATAGCGGAAGGAGTGGCTGTCTCAATGAGGGGGAGCTGCCAGGTTGAAATAGAGGAGAGCTACCCATGCCTGTACAACGACGACGGCATGCTTGAGCTTCTCAAGGAAAGCGCTGCGGAGCAGCTTGGAGCTCAAAGCGTTATCGACTTGGACAAGCCTAGCTTGGGAGTCGAAAGCTTCGCTTACTTCTCCATGGAGAGGCCTTCGGTATTTTACTTTCTGGGCTGCAGGAACGAGGAAAAGGGCATTACGCACCCGGCACACAGCAGCAAGTTCGACATTGACGAGGAATGCATGGCTGCAGGCGTGGCAGTCCACTGCGCTGCAGCATACAAATATCTGAACAGCGAGGAGTTAATATAATATGAAAGTTACAGTTGGAAGCAATGAAGCGGGACAGAGGATAGACAAGTTCCTCAGGAAATGGCTGAAGGACGTGCCGCTCAGCGCAATATACCGAAGCATAAGGAAGGGCGACGTCAAGGTTAACGGAAAGAAAGTCAAGGAGAAATACTCTATCCTTGAAGGCGACATCGTCGAGCTCAGGGAGCTCAAGAGCGAGGAGAAGAAGGAAAAGTTCATAAGGGTCGACAACAAGCTCAAGATAATATACGAAGACGAGGACATACTGCTGGTTGAAAAGTGGCCGGGCGTGCTGGTGCACTCCGACAGGAAGAACGGAGAGTCCACGCTCACTGACTTCGTGCTCTCCTACCTCTACGACAAGGGAGACTACAACCCTGAAAGCGAGATAACCTTCACACCTGCCTCCTGCAACAGGCTGGACAGGAACACCTCTGGCATAGTCGTGTTCGGCAAGACCTACGAGGGGCTGAAGGCCATGAACGAGATGATGAGGGAGAGGAAGATCGAGAAGTTCTACCAGGCCCTCGTAAAGGGAAGGATAAAGGACGGCTACTACGAGGCGTTCATATCGAAGACCCAGGATTCGAACATATCCACGATACACATGACAGAGCAGAAGGGCTTCAAGAAGATAGCCATGAACGTGAAGACGATAGAGAGCTGCGGCACGTTCTCCCTGGTTGAGCTGGAGCTGCTCACGGGCAGGAGCCACCAGCTCAGGGCGCACCTGAGCTACCTGGGCAACCCTATCATAGGGGACCTGAAGTACGGCGAGAAGAAGCTGAACAACTTCTTCGTAAACAAGTACGGGCTGGACTACCAGTTCCTCTACGCATACAAGCTCATATTCAGGGACTGCCCTGAAAGGTTCGCTTACCTTGAGAACAAGACTATTGCGGTTGCACTGCCTCCGATCCTGAAAAAGATAAAGACGGACGTTTTCAAATTCTAACCAGATTGGGAGTTTGTTATGAAAGAGCAATCTACTTCTAAGGGCTTCGCCATTTTGTCGGCAGGCACCTTTATTGTTAAGATAATGTCGCTGCTGTACGTGCCGCTCATGAGGGCTATCCTCGGGGATGAGGGCTACGGCATTTCAGCGGCGGCTTACCAGGTCTACGTATTCATATATGTAATAACGAATTCGGGGATACCCGTGGCGATATCCAAGCTTGTTTCCGAGCTGAACGCCACGGGAAACTACAGGGACGCGCTGAAGGGCTTCAGGCTTTCGAGGTCGATACTGATGGGCACGGGAGTCGTCATGTCGGCGCTTCTTGTGGTTATGGCTTCGCCATTTGCCAACGCGGTCCATTTCAGCAAGGCTTATCTTTCGGTTATGGCGCTTGCTCCCGCCATACTATTCACTTCGGTGGCTTCGGCCTACAGGGGGTATTTCCAGGGCAGCAAGAACATGATACCGACAGCTGTTTCCCAGGTTTCGGAGCAGGTGGCAAACACGGTATTCTCTATCATATTCGCCGCGTTCCTTATGAGGTACGGTGTAGAGGTGGGCTGCTCGGGCTCGTCCCTTGGCACCTCGGTAGGGGCGCTTATTTCAGCTTCCTTCCTTGTGTACTACTTCGAGAAGAACAGGAAGCTCGGAGGTATCACGGTGAGGAAAAACGAGCCTGGGGTGCGCAGGCTGAGCAGCAGGCAGCTGGTGAGAAAGATAATATACTACAGCCTGCCTATAACAATCTGCGTGGGGATGACCTATGCGGGAAACCTGGTGGACCTCTATAACACGAAGGTCAGGCTCATGGCCGGCGGCATCAGCGAAACCCAGGCCACGATCCTGTACGGCTACCTTGCCAAATACCAGCAGCTACTGAACGTTCCCATAGCAATAATCTCCTCGCTTGCGGCGGCCATACTGCCTGCTCTTTCGGCGGCTGCAGCGGTGAAGGACAGGATACAGCTCAAGGAAAAGGTGAAATACTCGCTCAGGGTATGCCTGCTTATCGCGCTTCCCTGCGCAGTGGGGCTCGGCGTGCTGAGCGGTCCGGTTTACGACATGCTGAAGTTCGGCAAGGGTTCAGCCATAATGGCCTACGGGTCTGCGGTGCTGATCCTCATGGCAGTCATGCAGATACAGACCACCATCCTGCAGGGCATAGGCAAGCTTTACGCAGCCACTCTGTTTTCGGTGATCGGTATTTCGCTTAAGGTAACGGTCAACTATTTTGCCATAGCCGTGCCGCAGATAAACATCCTTGGAGCCGTTATAGGGAGCCTTGCAGGCTTCACTTTACCGATACTCCTCAACCAGTGGGTTATCAACAGGAACCTTAAAGGAAGGAAGATCAAGATCTTCAGGCTGTCCATGCGTCCGGCCGCCGCAGCCATTTTCATGGGGGCGATGGTTTATGCTGTGCACAGGGTTCTCGCACTTGCTGCAGCCGCCACTGGAGGCAGCTATGTGCTCAGCTCGCTTGCTGTGGTGATATCCGTAACAGCAGGAATCTACTTCTATCTTATTGGGCTGGTCCTTGCAAAGGGCATAACCTCGAGGGACCTGGAGGTGCTGCCGGCCAGGCTCAGGAGGTTCATACCGGGCTTCCTTCTTTCCAGGATCGCTTAAGTGTTTTGTTAATAGAATATTTTCATATTGTTTATTGATAATCCTGTCCCAAAGTATAATAATATTAGATGTGAAATTACTTTGGGCAATGCCTTCGAAGGTGGAAAAAATATGATGAAAAAAATCGAGGCCGGATACGGAAAGGCTGTCTCAGGCGTTTTCTATGTGGTCAATCCTGTGAAAAAGATGATGATGAAGACGAACTGCACAGTTCACAAGTTCATCACCATGCAGGCAGTAATGATTTTGAAGAACGACGGATACAAGGAAGAAGCAGCATATTTCAGGACATACATCAGCAGCATAAACAAGGGTGTCCACTGGGCCGACCAGGACTTCAAAAGCTCAAACCATTTCTACAACCCTGAAAAGGAGAAGGGGCTTTACGGGCGTTCAGACCTCCTCAGGGAGGCTGTGAAATATTACAACAAGGCGCTCAGTCTGTACGATACAGGAGAGGTACAGAAGGCCATGTTCTACCTGGGGGCGGCGAGCCACCTAATACAAGATGCAACCGTGCCTCACCACGTGAACAACAGGCTTCTCAAAAGCCACAGGTCGTTCGAGCTCTGGATTGCGGGTAGGCTCATGTCGGATTACTCCTTCCCAGCCTATGAAGGAACCAGGAGGTTCGGCAGGATTGAGGACTACATCGCAAACAACGCAGCCGTGGCCAATGGCGCCTACGACAGGAACAAGTCCATAGCGAGCAAGGATGAGAGGTACGAGAACATTGCGGTGGAAATACTGCACGAGGCGCAGAGGACAACCGCAGGGCTGATGCTCAACTTCTATAACGATATACAGAACCTGAAAGTTCTCCCTTCCTAGGGAGGACTTTTGTTGGTTTGACGAAAGGACGATAAATAATGAAAGTAATCCTGACCGCGGTAAACGCAAAGTTCATACACAGCAACCTTGCTGTCAGGTACCTTAAGGCCTGCACTGCTGATATGGATTATGACTGCTCCATCATGGAGTTCTCCATTAACGACAGAAGGGAGAAGGTGCTTGAAGCTATTGCGATGGAGAAGCCCGACGCAGTGGCTTTCTCCTGCTACATATGGAACATAGATTACGTGAGATCCCTCAGCAGGCACCTGAGGCTGATCCGCCCTGAATGTGCGATAATCTACGGAGGGCCGGAGGTTTCCTACGATCCTGAGCTGTTCCTTTCCGAAAGCGAAGGCGAATTCGTCATAGCAGGGGAAGGAGAGGAGACGTACAGGGAGCTCATAGGCGGCATGCTCTGCCATTCAGCCGGCAGGGAGCTAATGGCGGAAAGCATCGGCGCTCTCGGGATAAGGGGCCTTTTCACAAAAACTGCGGAAGGGATAAGCTGCGGAGGCGCCAGGGAGCCCATGGAGATGGACAGGGTACCGTTCCCCTATGATGACTTCAGCAGTCTGGAGAACAAGATAGTGTACTATGAGGCTTCAAGGGGCTGCCCGTTCACCTGCAAGTACTGCCTTTCCTCAACGACGCACGGCGTCAGGTTCAGGAGCATTGAAAGGGTGAAATCTGAGCTTGCCTACCTTTCATCAAGGGGGGTGAGCCTCGTAAAGTTTGTCGACAGGACCTTCAACTGCAGCAGGGATTTCGCATTAGGCATCTGGGAGTTCCTAATCGGGCTTGGTGGGACAACCAGGTACCACTTCGAGATATCCGCAGACCTCCTGGGCGCAAGGGAGCTTGAGCTTCTTAAAAGAGCGCCAGCAGGGCTTTTCCAGTTTGAAGTCGGGGTGCAGACCACTAACGCCAGGGTGCTTTCAAACATCAACAGGTTCGTCAACTTCGAGGACATAAGGGAGAAGGTCTGCGAGCTTGAAAAGCTGAGGAACATAAAGCAGCACCTTGACCTTATAGCCGGCCTGCCGGGAGAGGATCTGGCCAGCTTCAGGAAGTCCTTCGACGACGTGTTCTCCATAAGGCCCGAGGAGATACAGCTCGGGTTCCTGAAGCTCCTTAAGGGATCGAAGATGAGGGAGGAGGCGGCAGGCTGGGGGATGGTCCATTCGCCTGAGCCGCCCTACGAGATCCTCAGCACCAGAGACATTTCCTACGAGGAGCTGGTGCTGCTCAAAAGGGTGGAGGAGGTCGTGGACAAATACTACAACTCCGGTAAGTTCGGCAGCACCATAGACTTCTTCCTAAGGCGGTTCGATAGCCCCTTTGGCTTCTTCGAGGCCCTCGCGGGCTTCTTCCACAGGAGGGGGATGCTGAGCAGGAACGTTTCCTCCACCGACTACTACAAGGTCTTCCTTGAGTTTTTCGAGGAAAGCTTCGGCGGGGACAGCCTGCCTCTCAGGGAGGTAATCAAGTTCGACTATCTGAGGTTCAACAGGAAGCGGTGGCTTCCGGATTTCCTCCTGAGGGAGACTGACAGGGAGATCGAAAGAAGGATCAGGGAGTCCAGAGGCAAGGGCGTCCACGTGGAAAAATTCTTCATAGACATACTTGGCTTCCTCGAAAATGGTGAGGTAAAAAGAGGCGATCACTACTTAACATACGATGAAGAAAATGATATCATAGAAGGGGTTCCGGCGGCCGAGCTGCAGGGACTATGAAAAAGAGAGGCAGGAAAGCAGCAATGGCAGTGAAAAGGATATTGACTTTCGGCGAGAGGACCCTTGAGAGGGTGAGCAGGAAGGTCGACAGGATAGACAGAGAAACGGAGGAACTGATAAGGGACCTCAAGGACACGCTGATGGCGGCGCCCGGCATAGGCCTTGCAGCTCCGCAGATCGGAGTTCTGAAAAAGGTTATATATATAAATTTCAAGGACGGAAGGACCGAGTTCGTCCTCATCAACCCCAGGATAACAGGGAAATCGGGCAGCGAGAGGGACGCAGAGGGGTGCCTCAGCAGTCCGGACTACGAGGGCATCGTGGACAGGCCCCGCAAGGTCAAGGTTGCCGCGATGGACGAGCAGGGCAGGGAAGTGGTAGTTGAAGGCGAAGGTCTCCTCGCGAGGGCGCTCTGCCACGAGATCGACCATCTTGACGGCGTGCTTTATACCAAAAGGGCCAGAAAAGTATACAAGCTTAAAGAGCAGTAGAACAAAGAAGAGCTTCCGTGAAGGAAGCTCTTCTTCATATGTACTTTACCTCGATGCCCTTGACTTTGAATATCCCGCCTATCAGGGGAAGCTTGAACCTCTGGTACACCAGGATGTCTTCGTGCACCTTCAGGTACCTTTCTATGAACACCTTCACACCTTCATACTCCATCACAGAGTAGAGCGGCTCCTGTCCTTTGAAATCCTGGTGCAGCTCGACGACGATTTCCCTGATGTCTGTATCGCAGCATCCTCCAGACGCGGAGATTGTCTTTACGACGAAGGCTGCGTTCTTCTCCCTTGCGGCGGCTAAAGCCTTTTCTTCTATGGTCAGCATAAGATACCCCCCGTTAATGTTCGTGAATGCTTTCATAATAATACAAAGCCGGGCTTCTGTCAAACCAGGGAAGGACGGGTTTACAACCTCTGCATACTGATGTATACTGGTGTATATACATCGAAGAAGGAAGGTGCAACTCATTAACATCAAAAAACTTACATACACGGCTCTGCTGACAGCGCTGGCTATAGTGATACCTCTGACGTTCGGATTTCTGAAGGTGCAGCTTGGACCGTTCAGCGCGACTTTGGCTTCACACGTGCCGCTTTTCATCGCAATGCTTCTGGGGCCTGGCGCCGCCGTCATGGTTGGGCTGGGGTCCACTATGGGCTTCCTGGCAACCGCTCCGCTTGTGGTGGCAGCCAGGGCGTTCATGCATGTCTTTGTGGGGTATGCAGGTGCGGTCATGCTGAAAAAGGGGATGGACTTCAAGAAGGTCGTGGCAATCACAGCACCTCTGCACGGCGCGCTTGAGGCTCTGGCAGTTATACCCTTCGGCTTCACCATGTACAAGGTTCTCGTGGTTGTCGGGGCAGGAACTATGCTCCATCACATGGTGGACGGAACCATAGCATTCGCACTGATAAAGGCTCTCTCGAAGAGCATGAACATCGACCTCAGGAAGGCGAGCTAGGCTGGAAAGATAGAATCCAATTCATTTGGGTTCTATCTTTTTTGTATTATGATGTATAATAGAAGATGAAAATTTGATGACAGAGGTGTTTCCTTTTGGCGATAAATGAAAAAGATATGGCATATGAGAAGGAGAAGCTTGACGATACCATCAGTTGGATCGAGCTCGAGCTTGAGAGGATAGAGAAAGATGACAGGAAGCTTAAGAAGACTATGGACGAGATCAGGCTCCAGACGAAGGGGATGTTCAGCCAGGAGCTGAAGGTCCAGGAGAAGCTTTACGAGATAACCCACAAGAACCTGGAGGAGTACCTGGAGGCCAGGGAGCAGCCCTATTTCGGCAGGATAGATTTCAGGGAATACAAGAGGGATACGGAGACCTTCTATATTGGAAAGTTCGGCCTCGGGGACTTCGCCAGGGGAGAAGAGAAGGTCATAGACTGGAGGGCGCCTTTAGCGGACCTGTACTACAGCGGAACCTACGGAGATGCTTACTACACCGCACCCCAGGGGGTCGTGAGCGGGAACCTGAGCCTTAAGAGGAAGTTCATAATAAAGGAAGGAAAGCTGCTCGACGCGTTCGACGAGGGGATCCACGAGATAATCCTGAACCGTGGGGAATCCGGTGACAACGCTCTGGTAGACGAGTTCCTCAGGATCAACCTTGAAGAGAGCACAAGCAAAAGGCTGAAGGACGTCGTAGCCACAATACAGAAGGAGCAGAACGAAGTTATAAGGGCGGAGAAGAACAAGCCGCTGATAATACAGGGCTCCGCTGGCTCAGGCAAGACAACAGTCGCTCTCCACAGGCTTGCCTACCTGCTTTACAAATACAAGGGCAGGATAAGCGGAAGCCAGATTCTCGTCCTTGCGCCTAACAAGCTATTCCTCGACTACATATCAGAGGTGCTGCCTGACCTTGGTATCGATGACGTGAGGCAGAGCACCTTTGAGGAGCTTGCATCCGAGATAACGGGTTCAAAGGAGAAGATTATCTCTAAGGACAAGAAGCTGGCTGACATAATTGAGGGTGAAAGCGGCCTCTCAGCGATGAGCAGCAGCTTCAAAGGCGGGCTTAAGTTCAAGGAGCTCCTGGACAGATACATAGGCCTGCTCGAGGAGGAGGACAAAGCAGCCGAGGACATATGGGTGTACGACTACCTGCTCTTCGACAAGGACGAGATCAGGAGGCTTTACTCGAGGGACATGGTAAACTTCCCCCTCAACCAGAGGAAGAAGGAAATCAGGAAGCACCTTCTCCTGAAGATAAAGGGAAAGATCAGGGCAATACAGGACAAGATCGACTTCACCTGCGAGTACATGGTTGCGAGGGAGAAGAGGGTGAGCGCGGACAGTCCCGAAAGGAGGGCTAAGCTTACCAGGTTCTACGACGAGAGGGATTCAAGGAAAAAGGAAATAGCTAAAAAGTCCAAGGAAGCCTTCGAGGAATACTTCGAGAACTGGATGCACCACGGTGTGAAGGCTATGTACTACGAGCTTTTCCAAAGCCAGGAGCTTTTTGAAAGGCTGTCGTCCGGCGAAGCTGACCCCGAGCTGGCAGCCTTCATGAGGGATGAGCTGGAAGACAACAGCGCCCGGGGGGAGATAGACTCAGACGACCTGGCGGCGATGCTTTACATGAAGTTCAGGATCGAGGGGGTCCCTGAAAAGCACAGGTACAGGCATGTGGCGGTCGACGAAGCTCAGGACTACAGCCTTCTGCAGTTCCAGGTGATAAAGGAGATGGCGGCCGGCAGCTCAATGACAATAGTCGGAGACCTGGGACAGGGAATATATTACTACAAGGGAATAGACAGCTACGACGAGGTAATAGACAGCGTCTTCGGCGGCGAAGCCAAATATGTGGCCCTATCTCAGAGCTACAGGTCGACTGTCGAAATCATAGACTTTGCTAATGTCGTCCTGAGAAAGCAGAAAAACAACCTTAAGCCTGCAATGCCTGTCCTACGGCACGGCAGGAAGCCTGCCGTCGCAAGGTACGAAGGGGCGGAAGAGTTCGCCGAGCTTGTTGATGGTGTAGTAAAGGAAGTCGAGAGGATGAACAAAAAGAGCATAGCGATAATAGGAAGAACGCTGGAGGAATGCAGGGCGATAAGCGAGATGCTCAGGAAACAAAGCAGCGGGAAGTGGGAGCTTGTGAAGGAGAATGACAGAAAGCTTAAGCAGGACAAGATCATTATACCTGCATATCTCACGAAGGGGCTTGAATTCGACTGCACCGTGATATTCGACTGCAGCGACAAGGCTTACACTGAGGAGGAGCTAGACAAAAGGATGCTTTATGTCGCACTGACAAGGGCTCTTCATATGGAGTACGTCTTCTACAAAGGAAAGATGTCGAAGCTCATCGAAGAAAATGTATCAAATTAATACTAAATAATAATTATTATTCATTAGGGGTCGGTTTTGTGGTATAATTAGGATGTTGAAAAAATTCTTTTTTGGAGGTATTTATATGAGCAGCATGAAACTTAAAGAAAACATCTACTCCGTAGGAGTCAGGAACCCTGAGTTAAGAGTATTCGATATCATCATGTACACAAAAAGGGGAACAACTTACAACGCCTACCTCATAGACGACGAAAAGGTGGCCCTGGTTGATACGGTTAAGGACAGGTATTTCGACGAGTACCTGTCGAACATAAAGGAAGTGATTGGTGACAGGAAGGTCGATTACATCATAGTTCAGCATACGGAGCTGGACCACAGCGGATCACTGGCAAAGCTCGTTGAGGTATACCCCGAGGCTAAGGTCGTGGGAACGAAAGCCGCACAGATGTACCTGAAGGAGATAGCGAACAAGGATATAAACAGCATGGATGCGCCTGCCGAGCTTTCACTCGGAAGCACCACACTTAAGTTCATACAGGCCCCCAACCTTCACTGGCCTGACACGATGTTCACCTATGCGGCGGAGAAGAAGGTCCTTTTCACCTGCGACTTCCTGGGCTGCCACTATTGCCCTGAGGGAGGAACCCTGCTTGACGAGGGGGCTGGAGACTACCTGGAGGAGATGAAGTACTACTTCGACTGCATAATGGGGCCTTTCAAAAAGTTCGTTCTCGCGGGGCTGGACAAGATCAAGGACCTCGAGTTTGAGCTGGTCGCACCAAGCCACGGACCTGTGCATCACGGCGACATTAGGAAATACCTGGAGCTTTACAGGGAATGGGCGGCAGACACCGCTCCTGAGCACAAGGTTGTGGAGATATTCTACATCACCGCCTACGGGAACACCAAGATCATGGCCGAATATTTTGCGAAGAGCCTCAACGATGCTGGCATAAAAGCTGCGGCCACAGAGATAACCTCGATAGACATGAGCGAAGTCATCCAGAGGATTGAAAACTCGAAGGCCTTCATGATAGGCTCGCCTACGATAAACCAGGATGCTGTAAAACCTGCATGGGACGTGCTTTCGCTTGTTTCGGCAGTCACGAACAGGGGCAAGGCTGCGGCCGCTTTCGGCTCCTACGGCTGGACAGGGGAAGGAGTGCCTATGCTGACAGAGAGGATGAAGTCCCTTAAGCTCAAGGTGGTTGAGGAAGGCTTCAGGTTCAGGTTCGTACCTGGCGAAGAAAAATTCAAAAAAGCCGACGAATTCATAGAGAAGTTCAAGGAACTGCTTTAGAAATAGTAACACCTCCCGGGCCGGGAGGTGTTTTTGTTAATGCAAGAACCTACGTTATCGAGACTAAATACCAAGGAGGTTCATTTCCTTTGGAACAGCAGGAACCTGTATTCCTTGCCGTCGAAAACCTGGGTTGCTTCCATAACCAAGCTGTAGTTTTCAAACAGGTATGGTACTGCAATTCTGTAGGGGCTCTCTGAAGCCTTCTGCCTTATCACTATGAAGTCGGTCAGCTTTTCCTTCACGTATCTGTTCTGCTCGTCGGTGACAAGGGGGAACCTTTCATAATCTATGTTCTGCGCCTCGAAAAACCTGACGCTTGGGACTATGCCCGTCGTGGTATACATGCCGAAATCGAGGTTGCCGTAATTCAAGAGAGTAGCTCCTTCGGTGCTGCTTATGTAGGCTGCGAACTTGTACTGCGCAAGGTCCGCCTTCTTGACCTTCATGAAGTACGCGTTCTGGTTGTACATCAGCGTCATCGGCAGCAGAAGGGCTAGCGAGAGCGCAGCGGCGGCAGCGGAGCTCTTGGGACTGAGCCTGCTGCTGAACTTCCTGCTGACCAGTTCTGCCAGCGAGATGAAGCCAAAGGTTACGAAAGGGGTCAGGATCAGGAAGTAGTAGATATAACCGCGACCGCCGCCGTAAACGCCAAAGGCAAGCAACACTGCACAGAGAAGCAGGCATAGCCTGTTAAGCCAGCTTTTTATGAAGCGACCGGTCAGGACGAATGCCAGCAGCCCGGCTGAGAACATAATGCAGAAAACCGGGTTCAGGCTGACGTTAGATATGAACTGCTGGAATACATAGCCTGGAGTCCCCTGTGGAGGTGCGGTGTTCGGATAGCTCGTCACATTTATGTTTATATAGGTGTCCAGCCACCAGCCAATTGAGTTGTTTAACCCGAAATAAAGGATCCAGGGCAGCGTTGCAGCGAGCATACCTGCAAGGAAATAAAACGAAGACTTGACTGCTTTCAGATAATGCCTGCCCGCGGACATGCAGAGGAACAACGATACAGCCCAGCCGAACCAAAACCCAAGGAGCGAAAACTTGGTCCACAGAACAATGCCTGCCGCGATCCCGTTAGCCGCCGCCAGCTTCCGGCTTGCAGGCATAGGGTAAACGTTCCTGAAATAATTTGCGAGCTGGTAAAGGCTGAATGCGAGGAGCGGAAGGCAGAATTCCTCTGCGCTGTCGCCGTGGCTGAAGTTCGGAAGGTTCAGTATCAGGGCGGAGATTAGAGGAAGAAGCACTGCGGAGTATCTTCCGTCGAGGTAGATTGAGATAAGCTTGTGGGTATAAAACAGGAATACCGAGAAAGAAAGCGCTTCGAATATATACACCCCTAGGAACGTTTTGTTCGAAATCAGGTATGCCAGTCCGTGAACAAGGTAAAGATAAGGGCCTTTCTGCTCAAAAAGGTCCCTGTACAGGACCCGTCCGTTCATCATGCCCTTTCCCATGGTGAAGAACGCATTAGAATCGACCCAGTCGTTGAAAGGGTAGAGGGGCGAAGATTTTGTGCAGATGAGGAGGAAGGCAAAGGAAAGAAGCAGGCAGTATCCCCAGATCAAAAAACGTCTATTAATTCTCATCCCTTAGCCCCCTTTCTTCATTAGTGGTGTATTAGTAATTCTACATCCGTTCCGATTTTCCTTTTTCATGCAAAAGAAGGCGACCTCCAAGAGGCCACCTTCCGAAACATACATATATAAGATACTACTGCAGATACTTGAAAGTCCAGTCTACCAGGTCTATGACAAGGTCAGCTGTTGAATCGTCCCTGTCAAGAGCCGCGTTCAGCTCGACGATGTCTAAAGACTTTACAAGGTTGGTGCTCATCATGTACTTGAGTAGATACTTGGCCTGCAGGACAGTCATGCCGTCCTGAACAGGGGTGCCTGTTCCTGGAACCAGGCTGAAATCGAGGCAGTCTATGTCGAAGCTGAGATGAACTGCATCAACTCCGTTGTCCTGGAGCTGCTGGTATATCTCGTCCATTATGGACTTCATTCCTCTTTCGTGGACATCCATTGTCGAGTAGACGTTCAGGTTCATCTCATCGATCAGCGCCATCTCGCCTTCGTCGATGTCCCTTGCGCCTATGATGAACACATTTTCAGGGTTTACCTTAATACCTTCGAAGTAAAGGTCCGTGAGCTCCCTGATGCCTCTTCCCATGGCGGCTGCCAGAGGCATGCCGTGAACGTTGCCTGAAGGGCTTGTTTCTGGTGTGTTAATGTCTGTATGGGCATCTACCCAGATCACTGCCAGGTTCTTGTAGTACTTGCTGGCACCTGATATGCTTCCGAGTCCAAGCGAGTGGTCTCCGCCTACTATAAAAGGAAAGCTTTCAGAAGCAAGTGAGTTGTATACGTAATCGGCAAGATCCTGATTAACATCCACTATTGGCTGAAGGTATTTCATCTTTGGATGATAACTGAACTTGCTGTCTTCAGGGATACTGTCAACTCTGAGGTTGCCTAAATCGCGAACAGTATGATTATTTCTTGAAATAACCTTATCAATATCTTTTTCTCTTAGCTTGGCTGGACCGAAATCTACTCCTCTTACATCAGAACCGAAAAACAGGGGAACACCGATTAAATTAACATCCATTCATTTATACCTCCTAATAGATTTTATATAGCTTGCCGACTTTTGATTTTCCAGTCTTTGACCTACAAATAATGATTATATACTTTTTATTTCAGATGAAAAGTACTTTTCATATACGCGGAATAATTTGAAGATTCAGATATTTATGGTTATACTTTTTTGTGTAATAATATTAACGGGGCCGTTTCGGACACGAATAAAAATGTTAGCAATATAGGTTTTTATATGATAGAATTAAATCAACAAGGGCTGATTTCAGCTTATAAAACCTGTATATTTCCAAAAAAAATTTTTTGTTGAGGGGTAGTAAAATGGACAAGGAAAAGATACTCGAATACCTTGATGAGAGCGGGATGAGCGACATCGAGGTGGTCAAGGAAGAAAAGGATTATATGGCTGTGAAGTTCTACTACGATTTTGATTCGGATGAGCTTAAGGCTGCAGAAGCATACGCGAATGATGAAGCTGGAAAAGAGAAGGATGATTCGTGGTTCGAAGAGTTCTACCTTCCATACCTGACAGAGCTTGCAGTGGACAATGTAGGCGAAATTGTCGAGGAGGTCATGGGGGATACCGGAACGAAGGCGCAGTTCGTATCCTACCAGATTGAAGAGGACGACGATTTCAGCGAGTTCATCGCCATATTCCATGAGCAGGATGCGGTCTTCAGCATTGATGATATCCTGGAGAGCCTGGAAGACTAGAGGTGGGCGATGTGAAAACTTTAGTATTGTTTTCCTCTCCTGACAGGAACGGAAACACAGGCGTTCTGCTCGACAGCTTTCTAAAGGACTGCAAAGGGGAGACAGAGGTGGTCAACGTGTTCGGGCTCAATGTGAAGCCATGCACGGACTGCAAGTTCTGCGCCAGCAACAAGAGGTGCGTTTTCGATGACCTTAACGAACTCTACGAGAAGGCTGAAAAATGCGACGCAATAGTAGTGGCGTCGCCTATGTACTTCACATCCTTTCCAGCTCCGCTCAAAACCGTCATCGACAGGTTCCAGGTGTACTGGAGCAGAAAATTCATACACAGGGATCAGTCGCCTTTCAAAAGGAAGAAGGGAATACTCCTCATGACCGCAGGGCTTAAAGGCAGAGAAGCCTTTTCCCACTGCGAAGCTATGATGAAGCAGTTCTTTTCTCTGACGAACGCAGAGGCTGCAGAGCCTCTTTACGCTGACGGCACCGATGCTGTGAAGGTGAAGGATGACCAGGAAATGCTAAAAAATGCTGCAGAAAGAGGCAGGCAGTTTTGCGGATAAGCTTTCTGCTCTATAATTGTCAGAATACGGAGGGAATATTCAATGATAAAAACAGATTTGGCCATGGGGCTAATCAGGGTAACAGAATCGGCGGCGCTCAGAGCCTCAAAATGGATGGGCAAGGGAAACAAGATAGCAGCTGACCAGGCTGCGGTAGACGGGATGGAGAAGGCATTCGGCCTAATGCCCATAAGGGGGACGGTCGTTATCGGAGAAGGAGAGCTGGACGAAGCACCAATGCTCTACATAGGACAGAAGGTTGGAATCGGAGACGACGACATGCTGGAGATGGACATAGCCGTTGATCCTCTCGAAGGGACAACCCTTATTGCGAAGGGTCACCCTAACGCTACCTCGGTTCTTGCTATGGGACCGAAGGGAAGCCTGTTCCATGCGCCCGACATGTACATGAAGAAGATCGCAGCGGGACCGGGTGCAAGGGGTGTAATAGACATAAACAAATCCCCGAGGGAGAACATAATAAATGTTGCCAGAGCCCTCAACAAACCTGTGGAGGAGCTCACCATAATGGTACAGGAGAGGGAAAGGCACGACTACATAATCCGCGATGCAAGGGAAGTCGGATGCAGGGTCAAGCTTTTCGGAGACGGAGATGTTGCTGCCGTCCTAGCCTGCGGCTTCGAGGTGACAGGTGTCGACCTTATGATGGGAACAGGAGGAGCACCTGAAGGGGTTATCTCCGCAGCGGCTATAAAATGCCTCGGCGGCGACATGCAGGCACAGCTCGTCCCTATGAACGAGAGCGAAGAGAAAAGATGTGCAGAGATGGGCATAGCGGATGTTTCCAAGGTTCTTATGATAGACGACCTGGTCAAATCGGACGACGTTTACTTCGCCGCAACGGCCATAACAGACTGCGACCTTTTGAAAGGGGTCATATTCAACAAGAACGAATACGCTACGACTCATTCTGTCGTTATGCGCTCCTCGACCGAAACCATCCGTTTCGTTGAGACTGTGCACAACCTGAAAAAAAGCAACCTTGTAGACTAGCTCAGCATGACCGCCCGCGCTCCTCGAACCGGAGCACGGGCTTTTTTTTCGTTAGCTATAAATGAACGCTATAGACGAAGAGGCTTCTATTCGATATAGCTATTGATCGCCATGAAGCGTCGAAAAATATGTATAATGTATCTGGATACAATATTAGATGAAGGCGGTGCAATTGCTTGGTTTCGATCATCGTTCCGGTTTACAACGAGGAAAACAATATTGAGGGGATAATAGGCGGGCTCCAGTCGCTGGAGGGTGACAAGGAAATCATAGTGGTGGACGGCGGAAGCCAGGACAGGACCTTTGAGAAAGCCAGGAGGCTTGCACGAACACTGAGGGCTGAGAAGGGCCGTGCGAACCAGATGAACCAGGGGGCAAGGGCAGCAGCGGGCGACATATTTTGGTTTGTCCATGCGGATTCGAAGCTCGACGAGGATTCGATCAGCCACATCGAGGCAGCGGTAGGGCAGGGCTATGTGGGAGGAGGCTTCTCCTTATACTTCTATGACTATGACACGAGATTTTTGAGATATATATCCAAAACCTCAAACAGGAGGCCGTTGCTCACGGGGCTTTTTTACGGAGATCAGGGGATTTTTGTCAAAAAGGATGCCTTTTTTGAAGCAGGAGGCTTCCCTGACATGGAGCTTATGGAGGATTTCAAGTTCTCCAGGCTTATAAGGAAGACCGGCAGGATGAAGCTGCTGGAAAAGGGGATCGGAACTTCTGCAAGGCGCTACATAAACGGCGGGCAGATTAGGACGCACCTGCTGATGCACAGGATCAGGATAATGTACCTGCTAGGAGTTTCTCCAAGCAGGCTGAATAAGATATACGGGGAGTCAAGGTAGATGGATGCGCTGATAATAATGACAAAGGTCCCGGTGCCCGACAAAACAAAGACAAGGCTCATGGATGTGTACTCGGGAAGGGAATGCGCAGAGCTGCAGGAGTGTTTCCTCAAGGACATATTCGCGATGTGCGGAGAACTGAAAGGAAAGCTGGATATATTCGTAACGTACACGCCCGAGTTCGAAGCTAGCGGGCTCATAGCCGGAACACCGGACTACATCGAGCTTTTCCCTCAGGAAGGGGAGGAGCTTGGAGCCAGGATGCGAAATTCCATAGGACATGTCCTCGGCAAAGGCTATGGAAAGGTTGTACTGATTGGCTCCGACATACCGGAGGTGAAAGCAGCCGCAGTGCTCAGGGCCTTCGAAAACCTAAGCACAAAAGACGTATGCATTGGGCCGACCTTCGACGGCGGCTATTACCTTTTAGGCATGAAAAACCCCCACAACGAACTGTTTGAGCCGGGCATAAGCTGGGGAACCGAAACGGTTTTCGAAAGCACTGTCAGGAGAGCGGAAGAAAGCGGGCTTTCCGTTTCGGTAGAAGAGAGCTGCAGGGATATCGACACAAAGGAAGACATAAGGGAACTGATGAGCCAGCCCAGGAGCACCGTGCCCGGAAACACGCTGGGTTACATCGAAAGCAACTGGCGAGGCTGCTTCGGCGAAAGGCCGGTGGAGAGCCTTCTTCAGGAGGTTTCGGAAGAGTGCATGGAATGCAGGGCGTGCATGAAGAACTGCAGGCTGCTTTGCGAACACGTCGGTTCGCCGAAGAAATTCGCTTCGGATATCAGGGAAGGAAAGGTCGTCGACGATATCGTGCCGTTCTCCTGTAACCTTTGCAGCAAATGCGAGCATTACTGTCCGAAGGATCTCAACTTGGGCGAGGTGTTCATGGGCATGAGAAGGGAAATAATCGGGGCGAACAACGGCACTTCACCTTTAAAGGGGCATAAAGGGGTATACGCTTACCAGAGCATGGCTTCTTCAAAGCTGATGAGCGGCCGTTCGGCAGCAGGCAGCTGCTCAGGGGCGGCAAAAAGGGTGTTTCTACCGGGCTGCAGCCTGCCGGCCTACGGCCCGGGCCTGGTTAAGCAGACACTCAAGTACCTCCAGGAAGGGCTGGGGGGGACAGAGATGGTGCTGCAGTGCTGCGGCTCGCCCGCGAAGCTGATAGGGGACGAAGCCCTATTCGAAGAAAAATACAGGCTGCTGACAGACATGATAGATGAGATGGGGGCAGCTGAGGTCATAACCGCCTGCCAGAACTGCTACATCCTGATAAAGAAGAAGAGCCCGCAGTACAACGTCAGGTCCCTCTGGGAAGTAATGGCCGAGCTGGGGCTGCCCGGGGGCGCTGAAAATAAAGGTGAGGGGAGCGACATCGAATTCACGATACACGATTCCTGCCCAACAAGGTATGAAACGGGGATCCATGACTCTGTCCGCAAAATTGTCGGCTCCCTCGGCTACAGGGTAAAGGAGAGTGAGCACTCCAGGGAGAAAACAAGCTGCTGCGGCGCAGGCGGCATGATCTCGTCGGTCAATCCGGAGATGGCGAGGAAGGTGGCGGAGGAAGCCGCCGGAAAGATGGAGAGTGAGCATGTTATAGCCTACTGCGCCAGCTGCAGGGAGGCAATGGCAGGCGCCGGCAAAAGGTCCGTGCACATACTGGACCTCGTCTTCGGAGAAAGGTGGGACAGCCGTTCAAAGTTCAGGACAGCCCCGGAGAGAAGAATAATGAAGTGGTTAAACCGCTGGAAGGTGAAAAATATATAAGTATTCCATATATCTGCCTGTCAGATACAATATAAGATTTAAGGCCCGCTTTCGCGGGCCTTTGGCATTATCTGGTTGCTAAAGCATGTTCAGTTCATCGAGGGAATGCTTGCAGCTGCATATGATGTCTAACTCGGCGTTGTCTATAAGGTCCAGAAGTACAGACCTAAGCATGCCTGCCATCTCGTCCATGCACTCGAGAACCTCCTTGTGCGAAAGAGGTGTTTCAGATATGCCTGCCGCATAGTTAGTGATCAGGGATATGGTAGCGTAGTGCAGGCCCATCTCTCTGGCAAGGACCACCTCAGGGACGTTGGTCATACCGACCACATCGCCGCCGAGTATCTTGAACATGTTTATTTCTGCAGGAGTCTCGAACCTCGGGCCTTCCGTGCAGACATAGGTTCCCTTGTTAACGTATTTTGCGCCGCACCTTTCCATCGACTCGGCAAGCGCTTTGCGGAGGGTGCTGCAGTACGGCTCGGACATATCCATGTGAACCACGCCGCTGCCTTTTTCGCCGAAATAAGTCAGCTCCCTGCTCTTTGTGAAGTCGATGAACTGGTCGAGTATCATGAAATCTCCTACCTTGCAGTTCTGGACTCCGCCAACCGCCGTCGTGGCGACTACAAAATCCACCTCAAGACTCTTGAGAGCGTATATGTTGCCTTTATAATTGACCTGGGAAGGTGTGAGCTTGTGGCCTTTAGTATGCCTTTCGAGGAAAATGATCTCGTGGGCTCCTCTCTGTCCCTTCATTACTTCTACAATGCCAAAAGGGGTATCGACTGTCATGCTCTGCAGGTTTTCTGCAAATGAACTGTCTGTGACACCGGTGCCTCCTATTATTGCGAACTTCATTATATCACCCTTTCAAACGTAATACCTATATTTTAAGGTTTTGTGCGGTTTGTGTAAAGATGCTATTGATTATATTCAATAATACTGTAAAATAATTAGTATAGGTTAAAGCACAAAAAATGTAAATTCTTAGAGTGGTGGTAATATATGAGTATGAACGTTGAAGATCTTATCAGGGATTTTAACCTTGAAGTGATCCTTAAAGGTGAAAAGAACAACATCATAGAGGTTACTGACATAAACAGGCCCGGCCTGCAGTTTGCGGGCTTTTACAATTACTTCGCAAACAAGAGGATCCAGATAATAGGCAAAGCCGAATGGAGCTTCCTCGACGCTATGCAGCCTGCGCTGAGGGAGAAAAGACTAGGGAAGTACTTTGAATTCCCAAATCCGTGCACCATACTGACAAGGAACCTTGAGCCTCACCAGGAGCTTCTGGAGAACGCGAGGAAGAACAAGAGATGGCTCCTGAGGACAGACCTGCTCTCAACGAGGTTCATCAAGAGGATGACCAGCTATCTGGACACGAATCTGGCTCCTGAGGTCAGGATGCACGGCGTCCTGCTGGATGTATACGGCGTAGGCGTCCTGCTGATAGGGGAGAGCGGCATAGGCAAGAGCGAGATCGCCCTTGAGCTCATCAAAAGGGGGCACAGGCTTTGCGCTGATGACGCAGTCGACATTAAGGAGATAGACGGAGTGCTCCAGGGAGGAGCCCCATACATAACTTCCGGCATGATGGAAGTTAGAGGTATGGGCATCATCGACGTCGCAGCACTTTACGGGCTGAGCTCAATGGTCAAGAACAAGAATATCCACCTTGTAATACATCTCGAGCACTGGAAGCAGGATGCGAACTATGACAGGCTTGGGGTAGATCCGGAGTATACGGATATACTCAATGTCAAGGTGAACAAAATCAAGATCCCGGTAATGCCGGGAAGAAACGTTGCGGTTATCGTTGAGGCAGCTGCGGCCAACTTCAGATACGGCCTAGTATCCAAGGTTACGCCTGCAGATACCATAGACGCGAGGATCATGGAAGAATCCAGAAAGCGTCAAAAAACTACAATTGATTCGGAGCTTCTTGAAGACGAGAATCCGACATAAACAGGAGGGGAACCCAATATGGAAAAAGCACTTACAAAAAAATACGAGTACGCCTGGGACAAGTACAGCGAAGAGGACTTGGGAAAGGTGTTCGAGCTCGGAGATAGGTACAAGGCGTTCATGTCGAAATGCAAGACCGAAAGGGAATGCGTTGTCGAGATGGTAGCCAGGGCCAGGGAAAACGGCTACAGGGACATAAATGAGATCATAAGCGAAAACGGCTCTTTAAAGCCAGGAGACAAGGTTTACGCCAACAACAGGGACAAGGCTCTTGCCCTGTTCATGATAGGGGAAGAATGCATGGAGAAGGGCATGAACATACTCGGAGCCCATGTGGACTCACCGAGGCTTGACCTCAAGCAGAATCCGCTATATGAGGATTCCGAGCTTGCATTCTTCAAGACGCACTACTACGGCGGCATAAAGAAGTACCAGTGGGTTACGACACCTATGGCAATCCACGGAGTGGTAGTTAAGAGCAGCGGCGAGAAAGTGAATGTAGTTATAGGGGAGGACGACAGCGATCCGGTTTTCGGAGTTTCTGATCTTCTCATACACCTTTCGGCTGAGCAGATGGCTAAGAAAGCTTCGGAAGTGATAGAGGGAGAGAACCTAAACATATTCGCAGGAAGCATGCCTGCAAGGACTGGAGAGAAGGACGCGAAGGAAAAGGTCAAGAGGAACGTACTGGAGATACTTAACAAGAAGTACGGCATCTGCGAAGAGGATTTCGTATCAGCAGAGCTGGAGATTGTGCCTGCAGGAAAAGCAAGGGACTATGGCCTTGACAAGAGCATGATCATGGCCTACGGACATGACGACAGGGTCTGCTCCTACACATCCTTCGAAGCCATGATGAAGCTGGATTCCTGCAAGAAGACCTGCGTCACGCTGCTTGTAGACAAGGAAGAAGTGGGCAGCATGGGCGCTACGGGTATGCACTCGAAATTCTTCGAAAACACCCTTGCGGAAGTGCTCCACCTTTGCGGGGGATATTCTGATATCAGCATCAGGAGAGCTCTCTCGAAATCCAAGATGCTTTCCTCCGACGTTACTGCAGCCTACGACCCTGCATATGCATCGGTTATGGAAAAAATGAACTCCGCATACTTCGGAAAGGGCATAGTCCTCAACAAGTACACGGGATCAAAAGGCAAGGCTGGAAGCAACGATGCGAACCCTGAGTTCATAGCTGAGCTTAGGAACATTTTTGACAAAGAGAACGTATCCTGGCAGACATCCGAGCTTGGAAAGGTAGACGTGGGCGGCGGCGGTACCATAGCCTACATCCTCGCAAACTACGACATGGAAGTAATCGACAGCGGGGTGGCACTGCACAACATGCACGCACCATACGAGATAGCAAGCAAGGCAGACATATACGAAACGATGAGAGCGTACTATGCTTTCCTTGTGAACGCATAAGTTCATATACAAGACAACGCAAAAGGGATATTCTGACAAGTCAGAGTATCCCTTTGTTTGGTGCGCCCGGCATGGGCGCAATC
>DBML01000020.1 GCA_002298915.1 Clostridium sp. UBA699 | reverse complement strand
AGGGAGCAAGCTACGTTAAATAACATACCCTCATAAACCCTAAAATACCCTTAAAATACACACAAATACCCAATGATTCATTTTTCCCAATTTGCCCTCGGCTTCCAAGCCGGGGGTTTTTCTGTTTATTTAAAGCGGAAAGGTTGTATAATATAGGTATAGTACACTGAGGGGGGATAAGAGCTATGATATCAGAAACGTCCGAAACCCGGGGGGAATTTACCCAGCAGGCAGCCAGATACGAAGAGCTCATAATGATGTACGGCTGCGCAATGCTCGAAGTTAAGACCAAGCTTGAGGTGCTGAACAGGGAGTTCCAGATAAAGAGCAAGAGGAACCCCATCGAGATCATAAAATGCCGAATCAAAACCCAGGAAAGCATCGAGGAGAAGCTCAGGAGGAAAGGGTTGGAGAACACCATGGAAGCTATCCTGGAAAATATAAACGACGTGGCGGGGATCAGGGTTGTCTGCTCCTTCGTTGACGACATCTACGCACTTGCAGAAATGCTGGAGAGTCAGGACGACATAACCCTGCTGGACAAGGACGACTACATAAGCAGCCCGAAGCCGAACGGTTACCGCAGCCTGCACCTGGTGGTGGAGATACCTGTTTTTTTCTCGGACAGGAAGCAGCCGATGAGGGTCGAAGTCCAGATAAGGACCATAGCCATGGATTTCTGGGCATCGCTTGAACACCAGATATACTACAAGAAGGGGCTCAAAGCTCCGGAAACCATAATCCGGGAGCTAAAGGAGTGCGCAGATACCATCGCAGGCACGGACTGCAGGATGCAGGAAATCAGGAAAGAGCTGGCGGAATACAGCAAGGGAGAGGGACAGTTGCATGGGAGAAGCTAAAATCGTACACACAACCGGAAGGAACAACTGCGGCGGCAGATGCATAATCGATGCGCATGTTCAGGACGGCAAAATAATAAAGCTAACGACAGACAGCCCGAGAAGGGAAGACGGGCTTGTTCCGCTCTGCGCCTGCGCAAGGGGGATGAACTACCACAAGACCTTCCTCGGAGACGACAGGCTAAGGTACCCGATGAAGAGGGTGGGCGAGCGCGGAGAAGGGAGGTTCGAGCGCATATCCTGGGAAGAGGCAGTTGAAACGATATCCTCAGAGTGGGCCAGGATAAGGGACGCGTACGGCCCGGGCTCAAGGTACGTGAACTACTCCACAGGGGTCAGCGGGCTGATGCGCCCAGACCACCTGGCGAAGCGGCTGCTTGCTCTGGACGGCGGATACCTGGGCTACTACAACACTTACAGCACGGCCTGCACCAAGTTCGCCACCCCTTACATGTACGGCACGGACAGGACCGGCAACGGGTTCGAGGACTGGCTCAACTCCAAGCTCATCATACTATGGGGGCACAACCCGGCGGAGACCATATTCGACGCGGGCACGATGCACTACCTGAGGAAAGCGAAGGAAAAGGGGATCCCGATGATAGGCGTTGACCCTAGGAAGAACGACACGATAGTCCGCCTGGACGCCGAATGGATACCGCTCAGGCCGACAACGGACAGCGCCCTGATGGACGGAATGGCCTACATTATAATGAAGGAAAACCTCTATGACAAGGAGTTCATCGACAGGTGCTGCATTGGCTTCGACAAGCAGCACATGCCGGAAGGGTTTGACCCTGGCCTGTGCTATTTCTCCTACCTTGACGGCGAGCAGGACGGAATACCCAAGACTCCCGCATGGGCCTCGGAGATATGCGGAGTGCCCGAGGAAACGATAATCAGGCTCGCCAGGCTCTATGCAGAGACAAAGCCTGCGGCCCTCATCCAGGGCTTCGGCCCTCAGCGCCACGGCAACGGGGAGCAGGCTGCCAGGGGCGGCATAATGCTTGCCTGCCTTACGGGCAACGTTGGAGTATCGGGCGGATGGGCCTGCGGACCTGGAAGCTACAAGAGGCACAGGACCCCCAAGCTTCCCCAGCCGGCCAACCCTTACACTTTAAGGATACCGAGCTACCTGTGGACCGACGCGGTGGTGAGAGGAAGGGAGATGACGGCGCTTGACGGCGTAACCGGTGGAGACAGGCTGCGCTCAGACATCAAGATGATACTCAACCTCGCGGGCAACACCCTTATAAACCAGCACGGAGACATAAACAGGACGGCAGAAATCCTGAAGGACACGTCGAAATGCGAGTTCATAGTCTGCAGCGACCTCTTCATGACGGCCAGCGCCAAGTTCGCGGACATACTGCTGCCGGGCACATCGCTGTTCGAAGGGGAGAACATAACTATGCCCTGGGATTCAGGCGATTTCCTCGGCTTCAACAACAAGGCGATAGAGCCGCTCCACGAGAGCAGGTTCGAATACGACTGGCTCAAGGAGGTTGCGGAAAACCTGGGGCTGAAGGAGGAATTCACTGAGGGGCGGGAAACTACGGGCGAATGGCTTGAGCACCTTTACAACGAGCTGAGGCTGGAGGAAACAGAGCTGCCGGACTATGCGGCGTTCAGGGAAGAAGGGGTTTACCGCTACAGGAACAACCCTCCCGTAATAGCTTTCGAGGAGGAGTGCAGGGATCCTGGGAAACACCCGTTCCAAACCCCGAGCGGTAAGATAGAGATATTCTCCAAAAGGATACTCGAGGCTGAATACCGGGAATACGTGGCAACCACACCGCGCTACGTGCCTTCGTTCGAGGGCCCGGAGGATCCGCTCAGGTCAAAATACCCGCTGCAGCTCATAGGCTGGCACACGAAGAGAAGGTGCCACTCCATACACGACAACAACCTGGAGCTGCACAAGCTGGATCCGCAGGCCCTGTGGATGAACCCCGGGGACGCGGAGGAAAGGGGGATCCACGACGGAGCCATGACGCGCATCTGGAACGACAGAGGCACCGTGCATCTTAAGGCAAGGATCACTGGCAGGATAATGAGAGGCGTTGCTGCAATTTCCCAGGGAGCCTGGTACAGGCCGGACGCCGAGGGCAACGACACGGGCGGCTCGATAAACGTCCTCACATCGCTCAGGCCAACGCCTCTGGCCAGGGGTAACGGGCAGCATACGAACCTGGTGCAGGTGGAGCCTCTGCTGAACCCAGCTGGCAAATTTTGAGTGATATAAGTTAACATACTGTTAATTGTCCGATTATTATTGATTTTATTTCAGATTGGGTATATACTACTGTTACAGTTTAAATTCAATATTGTTTGGATGAATGCAACGTGAGATAACAGTTGTTAACCGAAGGAGAAATGGCGCAGCTCACAACCGTGCCAGAAGCTCTCAGGTAAATATAGCGTTGCAGGACAATACTCTGAAAAGGCTGCTTAAGTGCAGGACCGGCGGTGTAAGATATTCATATCGAAGCTCTCAGGTAAAAGAACAGAGGACAGTGAAGCGGTTTTTGTCGCGTTCGCTGTCCTTTTTATTATGCCCCCTCAACGATCTTGCTTGCTCGATGTAAGGTCCTGCAAGCTTAAGGTCGAAAAAATACCCCCCTTCTTTCAATAAGTCTGATGAGCGGATTGTTCATCAGACTTATTAGGGAGAAGAAAAATATTTTGTTGGACTGTGCGGCCTCCAGTCTATCGACGTGCTGGCGGCTGCATAAAATATAATATCATTTATTAATGGAAGGGGAAACCGATATGGCAGTAGTAAAACCATTCAAAAGGCTGAGGCCGAGGACGGATATGGCAGAGAAAGTTGCTATACTTCCTGTGGACTCGCTTGAAAAAAGCAAAATAGACGAGATAGTCGAAAAGAACGATTACGCGTTTTTCCGCGTAACCAGCCCGCACCTCTATCATTCGGATGTGGAGCAGGATGAACATGGCAAGAGGCTCATGAACAAGCATTCGAGGGACTTCCTTGACCACATGCTCGAAGAAGGCGTGCTTGTTAAGGACGACAAGCCGATGCTTTTCATATACAGGCAGCTCATAGGGGATACGGTTCTCACAGGCATTGTAGGCTGCACGGCTGTCGATGACTATCTGAACAACTACATCAAGAAGCACGAATTCACCCGTTCGGAAAAGGAAACCGACATAAGCTACCACATAGACTACTGCAACGCAAACACGGGAACGATATACCTGATCTACAGGTGGCAGAAGGAGATCGAGGACATCATGAACGAAGTCATGAGCAGGTCTCCTGAATATGATTTCGTTACAGACGACGGCGTCGAGCACCTTGTATGGCCCATTTCGAATGCCGGTAAGCTCCGGGAGCTGACAAAGCTGTTTGAGAAGGTCGACAACCTCTACATAGCGGACGGGCACCACAGGACCGCCGCTGCCTCAAGGGTTTGCCTGGAAAGAAGGAAGCAGAACCCGGGCTACACAGGCGAAGAGGAGTTCAACTACTTCCTCGCAGTGCTGTTCCCTGACAAAAACCTCAACATCATGGACTACAACAGGCTTGTAAGGGATCTCAACGGGCTCGCCGAGGAGGAGTTCCTAGCCAAGCTTTCGGAGAACTTCAAGGTTGAGAAATGCCCGGAAGGAGTCCAGTTCAAGCCGCAGAAGAGCCACGAGCTCGGGATGTACATGAGCGGAAGCTGGTACAAGCTCACAGCCTCACCAAGCACCTACGACGACAGCCACCCGCTGAAATGCCTGGACGTGGTGGTCCTTCAGGACTCCATACTCGAACCGATCCTCGGGATAAAGGATCCAAGGACAGACGAGAGGATAGACTTCGTAGCTGGAGTCCTCGGGATGGACGAGCTTGAGGTAAGGGTTGACACAGACATGAAGGTTGCCTTTGCCGTATACCCTTGCTCGGTCAAGGAGCTAATGGACGTTGCAGACATAGGGGAGGTCATGCCGCCTAAAGCCACATGGTTCGAGCCGAAGCTCAGGTCTGGCCTGTTCATCCACTCACTGAGCCATTAATCTGTTTGAATATTGCCGGCGTGTCTGCTATAATTATGGCAAATTGATATATCTGGAGAATACTGCAGGCAGCCCATGAGGCAATAAGAGCAGACCATGAGGATGTACTGAAGACTCTCATGGTCTTTCTGTTTACCGCGAATAATAAGGAGGAATAAGCATGAAGGATATCTTGGAATTTGCAATCGGCAAGGAGATCGAGGCTTACGAGTTTTACCGCGACGCATCAAAGAAGATAACGAAAGACGAAAACCTGGCAAAGACTTTCGAGGAGCTTGCTTCGCAGGAGCTCAAGCACAGGAAGTTCCTTGAGGACCTGCTGCAGGGGCACATCCACAGCTTCAGCATGCCTGAGATAGAGGACTACCGAATATCCGAAACTGTTGAAAAGCCGAAGCTCTCCACCGACATGAAGTTCGCCGACGCAGTGGCGCTAGCCATGAAAAACGAGGAGGAAGCGATGGTCATGTACAGCAGGCTTGCCAAAGCAGGCTCGGATCCTCAGCAGAAGGAGCTTTTCGAGGAGCTATCCAAGATGGAGGAGCTGCACAAGGTCAGGCTTGAGGAGATATACGTTAACGCTGCCTATGGCGAGGTCTGGTAAGAGGTGGTTTCGCATTTGAGGAAATTCGGAACCGCCGTTATCCTCTGCGGCGGGAAGAGCAGCAGGATGGGGTTCGACAAGTCACTCATAAAGGTGGGGGACAGCTACCTTATCGACGTCATAGGCGGAAAGCTCGAGCAGATATTCGACAACATCCTGCTTGTGACAAACGACCTTGAAAAGACAAGCTGCATGAAATACAGGGGTGTGCTGGACCTGATGCCGGGCATGGGGCCTGCGGGAGGCATATACACAGCCCTCAAGGCCTCAGACTCAGAGTACGTGTATGTCACGGCCTGCGACATGCCTTTCACGGACCTTGGCCACATAAGGGAGATGATCGGCATAATAGAGGAGGAGGCTCCTGAGGCGGTCATATCAAGGAGCAGCGGGTTCCTCGAGCCTCTCAACGCGTTCTACTCAGTCGGCATGGCGGCCGCCTTCGAAGAGGAGCTAAGGGGAGGCAAGCTGAGGATATCAGACGTTCTAGACAGGAGCAGGGTCCATTACGTGGACTGCGCGGACGAGGAAATGTTTGCAAACTTAAACTATCAGACAGATCTCCCGGCGCTTGGGAAGATCCGCACGGAGGAAAAAAATTGAAACTTATAGAAGAAGCATTGAAAATAATTTTGGAAGAAGCCCCGGAGCTCGAAGCGGCCGAGGCAGGTCTGCTTCAGTCACTGGGCAAGGTCCTTGCGGAGGACATCTACGCCAGGGACAGCCTTCCGCCCTTCGACAAATCGGCCATGGACGGCTACGCTGTCAGGCATGCGGATGGGCAGAGGCTCAAGGTGACCGGGGTTGTCAAGGCGGGAGACGAGCTGCCCGAGGTGCTGAAGCCCGGTGAAGCGTTCAAGATCATGACTGGAGCGCCCATTCCGCCCGGAGCAGACTCCGTCGTTAAGAAGGAGGATACTGCCCAGGACGGCGAGTTCGTCAGCATCCTGAAGCCCGCAAAGGCAGGACAGAACATACTCAAGGCCGGCGAGGAGATAAGGGAGGGCGACCTGGCCCTGCCAAAGGGCAAAACTGTAAGGCCTGCGGAGATAGGGCTTATGGCATCCCTCGGCTATTCCAGGGTGAGAGTGCACAGGAACCCGAGGCTGGCTCTCCTCGTCACAGGCGACGAGCTTGTCGATGTGGAGGAGAAGCTTGAGCCGGGCAAGATAAGGAACTGCAACGAGTACACGATCTCCGCGATGGCGTCTGACATGGGGGCCGAGGTCATATCCTACGGCATAGTCAGGGACGACCCAGCGGAGATAATGCGGAAAATGAAGGAGGCCTTCAGCAAAGCCGACATAGTGGTGAGCACAGGCGGAGCATCCGTCGGGGATTACGACTACATAGGCAGGATACTCAGCGAGCTGGGGGCAGACATTAAGTTCTCTGCTGTTGCGGTGAAGCCGGGCAAGCCCGTGATCTTCGCGACATACGCCGGTAAGCTGTTCTTCGGCCTGCCAGGAAACCCTCTTTCGGTTATCAACACCTTCGAGGAGTTCATCAGCCCGGCGATAAAGAAGATGATGGGGCGGCAGGACCTGAGAGAGAAGACTTTCCCCGTCGTCCTGGAGAACGATATAAAGATAAGCACGGGAAGGACAAACTACGCCTACGTTTTCATCGAAAAGAAGGACGGCGTTTACTTTGCCAGCAGCGCAGGCCCACAGAGCTCGAATGCTCTCATGACCATCTCCAGGGCAAACGGGATCGTCATGCTGGACGGAAGCTTGCCGGTGGCTAAGGCGGGGGAGATTGCAGATGGAAAATTCATATTCAGGTAGAGCAGCCGTGGTCTCGATAGTGGCCACCAAATCAGGAGCCGGGAAGACGACTCTCATAGAGAGCCTTGTCAAGCTGCTTAAGAACAGGGGCTACAGGGTCGGGGTGCTCAAGCACGACGTGAAGAAATTCGAGATAGACTATCCCGGCAAGGACAGCCACAGGTTCACAGAAGCCGGGGCAGACAGCGTGGTGATCGCATCGCCTTCAAAGCTGGCCATGATCAGGCGGCTTGAAAAGGAAAGGAGCATAGAGGAGCTCCTCTGGCTTTTCAGGGACGAGGACCTTGTGATTGTGGAGGGTTTCAGGAACAACCCCTATCCGAAGATCGAGATACACAGGAAGGAGTCCGACAAAGGCCTGCTCTGCACAAGCCCGCAGCACAGCCACAAGAACTTCATTGCTGTGGCGAGCGACGAGCCGCTCGATATCGGACTTCCTGTGCTGGACATAGACGACCCGGCGGAGATAGCGGGCTTCATCGAGGATGCTTTCCTCAAGATCATCAATGTGCCAAACATGATACTCATAGGCTCAGCCGGCAGGAACAGCGGCAAGACGGCACTGGCTTTGGAGCTGATAAAAAGGTACAAGGGGCAAAGGACGGTCGTTGCAGTAAAGGTGACCTCCGTCGAAGGCGATGGGAGATGCATACGCGGAGGCGACGGCTGCGGAGCATGCTCCTCCTTGGAGGGCGGCTTCGAGGTCGTTGAGGAGGCTGAAAGCTCGAGCGGAAAGGACACCTCTCTCCTACTTGCGGCGGGGGCTGACAGGGTATTCTGGGTCAAGGCCAGGAGGGGGCAGCTCAAAGAGGCCATGAGGGAGATCATGCCGCTCATGCCTGAGGGCTGCGTAATAATATGCGAGTCCAACAGCCTGAGGAAGGTCGTGAAGCCCGGGGTTTTCGTGATGGTGAAAACCGAGGCAGGCGTGATGAAGAAATCGGCTGCCGAGGTGATTGGTTTCGCCGACCTGGTTTACGAGAACAACCTCAGGGATGATTTCGGGAGCATAGCGGAGGAAATAGACAGGAAATTTGCGCGCTAAAACAACAGCACCCGGCAGTCGCCGGGTGCTGTTGTTCAGTGATGCGTCATATAACAAAAGGGGGAACTAATATTATATGAAGATGGTTAGTATCGCTTCCACATTTATATAATAATCTAAAAATGTGTCAGGAATATGTTGAAAATATTAATAATTGTTTAATATAATGGTATGGAGGAGGCGTTTATTATGACAGATGTTTCAAGTTTCAACGGACAGTGCAAGGGCGAGGAGATAGCAAATGCGGTAACCCACGGAGTAGGCGCGGCGCTTGCGGCGGCGGGAACGATCGTTATGCTTGTTTTCGCTGCGGAGAAAAGCGATCTTGTCCGAATAGTCAGTGTTTCCATATACGGTTTCAGCATGATATTCCTTTATATGATGTCGACGCTCTACCACGCAATCACCAATTTCAAGGCCAAGAGGATATTTCAGAAGCTTGACCACTGCTCCATCTTTGTTCTTATCGTCGGAAGCTATGCTCCCGTCTGCCTTTCGCTTTTGGGAGGAACACTTGGCTGGACCCTTTTTGCCGTCAACGTTTTCTGCGGCGTGGCAGGGATCGTTGCCAACGCAATAAGCGTCAGCAAATGGCACAAGGTGTCGCTGGTACTTTACCTCATCATGGGTTGGTCGGTTGTCATAGCCGTAAAGCCTCTGATCCAGCTAATAGCCCTGGACGGCTTCGCGCTGCTGCTTGCCGGCGGACTTCTGTACTCCATAGGCGTTGTTTTCTACAAGATGAAGAAGCCCCGCTTCATGCATTCCGTGTGGCACCTCTTCGTTTTGGGAGGGAGCACCTTCCTCTACTTCTTCATGCTTTTCCACGTAGTTCGATAAGAAATAGCAAAGCACCCATGGGCATCAGCCGTAGGTGCTTTTTTTTGTTGCTGACTGCTACTTTACCAGCTCGACCAGCGTACCGTTCTTCAGGAAAGCCGCGTTCCCCTCATCCATGTCGACATGCATCTCAAGGCCGTACTCAGTGTCAACCCTTACGAGGACTTTGTCGAACACAAGAGGCCTTGGACCTTCGGTCCTCACGCTCACTAAGTCCTTGTCCTTGACGCCGAACCTTTCAGCATCCGACGTGTGCATGTGGATGTGCCTTGCGGCAACTATGGAGCCCTTGTCCAGCATAACCTCGCCTGCAGGCCCGACCAGCTTAAGTCCAGGGGTGCCTTCCAGGTCCCCGGAGTTCCTTACAACAGGGGCTACCCCAAGCGTGAAGGCGTCTGTGACTGAGATCTCCACCTGGGAAGTTTTCCTTGCGGGGCCAAGGATCCTGACTCCCTTTATGGTCCTTTTAGGGCCCACCAGGTCTACCTGCTCGTTGGCTGCGAACTGGCCAGGCTGTGAAAGGTCCTTCATCTTGGTAAGCTCGAAGCCCTTCCCGAACAGTGTCTCAAGGTCCGCCTGGCTCAGATGGACGTGGCGGTTCGATATGGCAACCGGCAGCATCATTTTGGTCATTAAAAGCACCTCCTAATAATATCTAAGCTAAATATAACATATTTGAAATTACATTTCATTTAATTTGATTATTAAAAAGGTTTTGGGCGTCCGGTGTAGAAATTATAGTATATACGGAACAAACAGGAGGGTTTTATGTTACAGGAATTCAAAAGAGCAAACAGGAACACCATAGTATTCATGGCGCTGGGCTTCATCTTCTTCATAGGAGCATTTTTCAACAAGTTTTCGCTTATAGCGGCAGGCATAGCCTTTGTCATAGCGTTCGTGAATATGTACAAATGGACTAAACTGGAAAAGTCTGACGAGCCGCTTTTCGGAGAAGACGAAGAGGACATACTGAGGGCGCCTAGGACATCGGTCTACGCAACCACGCCTAGGAAACCGGAAGCTAAAAAGGACAATGAGGAATCCGAGAAATAGAGGAGGAGATTTGTCGTGAACCAAAAGGAAGGCGGGATAAGCTACAGGCTGGAGGATAAAAGGGTAGCGGCCTACGACAGGAGGAAAGAAGTGGGGGAGTGCACATTCTCCACCGACAACCCTAAGTACTGGACTATAGACCACACCTACGTGGAGCCTGACTACAGGGGCGAAAGCATAGCTTGCAACCTGGTGAAGGGCGTAGTCGATGCCGCAAAGGAGAAGAACGTGAAGCTCGTCCCAGTATGCAAGTTTGCCTGCAGGGAATTCGAAAGGAAGCCGGAATACGAGGAAATGCGCTACAAGGAAAGCTAAAAAATCAAAAGCCGGCATATGCCGGCTTGAATTTTCGGGAGGGATAAACTTATGAAAAACAGGTTCAGGTTACTTTCAGCAGCGCTGATTTTTGTTCTTGCGATTTCCGGGCTGTGCCTGCCCGGCATGGCTCAGGAAGTCAGGGCCTCTTCCGATGTCAGGGCGGCCTGGATTTCGTACATAGACATGGGGGAAGCCGGGCTCAAGGACATAAGCGAGGCAAGCTTCAGGGCCAAGGTCGGCGCCATATATGACCAGGCAGCCGCAAAGGGCCTGAACACGGTGTACGTCCATGCAAGAGCCTTCAGCGACGCCATATACCCTTCGCCCAATTTCCCGTGGGCCGAATGGATAACGTCCAGCAAAAGCGGCCCGGGCTACGACCCGCTGGGGATAATGGTCGAGCTGGCCCACCGGAAGGGGCTCAGGATAGAGGCCTGGATGAACCCCTACAGGATATCCACCTCCTCGACCAGGACCAGCTACGTCAAGAGCACGAGCACCGCGGAGCAGTTCTCCAGGATGATCGAGTACAAGAGCTCAAGCGGCCAGTCCTGCCTCGTCTGGAACCCTGCCGACTCACAGGTAAGGGGCATGATCGCCGATGAAGCGGGCTACATAGTCAAGAACTACGACGTGGACGGCATCCATTTCGACGACTACTTCTACGACCCGTACTATTACGGGAGCACCACCGCCGAGCAGAGGAGGGCAAATGTGAACGCCCTCGTCAAGGGCGTGTACTCAAAGGTGAAGGCAGCAGACAGCAGCGCAAGGTTCGGCATAAGCCCGGCCGGAAACGTGTCCGACTGCCTTGAAGGCGGTGCGGACGTGGCCACCTGGCTATCGAACCCGGGCTACATCGACTACCTCGTGCCGCAGATATACTGGTCCGATTCCTATGGGGCAGGAGGTTCTACGCACCTTTTCACAGACAGGCTTAAGGCGTTCATGAGCATTAACAAGAACGGCACAGACATATACGCCGGGCTGGCCCTTTACAAGGTTGCGGCCAAGCCTCTTACGAGCGTGGACCCGGGCTGGACGAACAGCAGCAGCAACCTTGCAGACCAGATGAAAACAGCTTACGGCATGGGCGTAAAGGGCTTCTCGCTGTTCAGCTCCATGTACCTGGACGACGCCTCGACGCAGACAGAGCTTAACAACCTTGTCAGCGCTGTCAAAACCTACGGGTTCGCCAACCTGGCGGCGTCGAAGCTTCCGACGGCATCCTCGGCTTCTTTCAAGAACCTGAACAGGGCAACGGACGGAAACATCTCTGCAGACAACTACGCGGACAGCTCCACGGGCACCGGTCTCCAGTGGGTTCAGCTGGACCTCGGCTCATCCTGCAGCATAAGCAGCATAAAGCTGTGGCACTACTTCGGGGACGCCAGGGAATACCATGACGTTGTGATCCAGCTCTCGGACGACCCAACCTTCATCAAGGGCGTGACCACGGTGTTCAACAACGACACTGACGGCAGCGCCGCGCTCGGAGCTGCAACGGACAGCGAGTACGCCGAAACGAGCTCGGGCAAGTTCGTCTCGTTCAGCCCCGTTACCGCAAGGTATGCAAGGTTCTGGTCGAACGGAAGCACCCTGAACAAGTACAACCACTATTCCGAGATAGAAGTATACGGAACGCCCGGCAAGCCGGATGTGAACCTGGCGGCGTCAAAGCTTCCGGCAGCATCCTCGACCGCCTTCAGGAACCTTGCCCTGGCAACGGACGGCAGCGTGTCCGCCGGCAGCTATGCGGACAGCTTCACGAGCTCGGGGCTCCAGTGGGTGCAGCTTGACCTTGGATCGACCTGCAGCATCAGCAGCGTAAAGCTCTGGCATTACTTCGGGGACCCAAGGAAGTACAGGGACGTGGTGGTGCAGCTTTCGAACGACCCTGCCTTCAAGGAAGAGGTGACCACCGTGTTCAACAACGACACCGACGGCAGCGCAGGGCTGGGAGCGGGAAGCGACAGCGAGTATGCCGAGACAAGCTCAGGCAAGTACGTTGCGTTCTACCCTGTAAGCGCAAGGTATGCCAGGTTCTACTCCAGCGGAAGCAGCGTAAACAAGTACAGCCATTATTCCGAGATACAGGTATTCGGAGCACCGGGGAAGCCGGATGCCAACCTGGCGGCAGCGAAGCTTCCGGAGGCATCCTCAGCAGCCTTCAAGAACCTTGCCCTGACAACGGACGGCATAGTGGCTGTCGGCAACTACGCTGACAGCTATACGGGAACCGGGCTCCAGTGGGTGCAGGTTGACCTGGGCGCATCCTACAGCATAAGCAGCGTCAGGCTGTGGCATTACTTCGGGGATCCTAGGAAATACCATGACGTTGTCGTGCAGCTTTCAGACGACCCTGAATTCAAGACAGGCGTGACAACCGTGTTCAACAACGACGCTGACGGCAGCGCAGGACTAGGTGCGGCAACGGACAGCGAGTATGCGGAGACGGGCTCCGGAAAGTACATCGCTTTCTTCCCGGAAAGCGCCAGGTATGTAAGGCTATGGTCTAACGGAAGCACCGTGAACGCGTACAACCATTATGCAGAGATACAGATAAACGGAAAATAATCATCAAGAAACAGGCAAAAAAACATCAAGACTTAATTGTGAGAATATATTGACATATCCCGGGCTTAGTATTAGAATTTAACTCAATAAGTAATGACGATGAACGGAAAGAAGTAGGAGCATGCCAATCTTACAGAGAGCTGCCGGGTGGTGAGAGGCGCAAAGAATGAATTGCTTTGAATACATTCCAGGAGTTGCGGGCTGAAGGGACATTCCTGCAGGCCTATGACGGGAGCACCCGTTACAGTGCCGGGGTGTGTTGGCACCCGTTGAGGCAGGCGCCGCGAGACGTCTGTAAACTGAGGTGGTACCGCGGATTATATCCGTCCTCTGATTATATTCAGAGGACGGATTTTTTATTTGTCCCTCTGAAAGAAAAAGAAGCATATTTGGAGGGATGAAAATGCCAATAACGGAAATTTTAAAGCGCAATGCCGAGCTTTTCGGCGATGAGACCAGCCTGGTCGAGATAAGCCCGGAAAAAAACGAAGGCCGCAGGGAGATCACCTGGCGGGGCTTCGATGAAAACGCGAACCGCTTTGCAAACCTTCTCCTGGAGAGGGGCCTGAAGGAAGGCAGCAAAGTTGCGATACTGCTTATGAACTGCCTGGAATGGCTTCCGGCATACTTCGGAATACTAAAGGCCGGCGCGCTGGCGGTGCCGCTGAACTTCAGGAACACAGCGGACGAAATCAGGTACTGCCTTGACCTTGCTGAATGCGACGCTCTTCTGTTCGGACCGGAGTTCAAGGAAAGGGTGGAGGGAATACTGGGCCAGCTTCCGAAGCTGAAGACCTGCCTCTTCCTTGGCGACGGCTGCCCAGGGTTCGCAGAGAGCTTTTCGGAGCTGACAGGGAAATGCTCCGGGGCCGACCCGGCGACAAAGCTCAGCGACGACATGGAAGCCGTTATATACTTCTCCTCGGGAACCACCGGCTTCCCGAAAGCCATACTCCACACGCACCGCAGCCTGATGACAGCCTGCGAGGTCGAGCTGAACCACCACAGGCAGACAAGGGAGGACAACTTCCTCTGCATACCGCCGCTCTACCACACCGGCGCAAAGATGCACTGGTTCGGAAGCCTGCTCTCGGGGAGCAAGGCTGTCCTGCTGAGGGGAGTGAAGCCGGAATGGATAATGGAGACAATATCCGCGGAACGAATCACGATAGCCTGGCTGCTTGTTCCGTGGGCTCAGGACATCCTGGACGCAATGGACAGGGGGGACATAAAGCTGGAGGGACTGAACCTTTCGCAGTGGCGGCTCATGCACATGGGGGCGCAGCCCATACCTCCCAGCCTCATCCGCAGGTGGAACGGATACTTCCCGGGACAGGAATACGACACGAACTACGGCCTGTCTGAAGCGATCGGACCTGGCTGCGTCAACCTTGGGCTGGAGAACAGCCATAAGGTCGGGGCAATCGGAACAGCAGGTCACAGCTGGCAGGTCAGGATAGTGGGCGAAGACGAAAAGCCCGTCGAGCCGGGAAAGGTCGGAGAGCTGTGCGTTAAGGGCAGCGGCGTCATGAAATGCTACTTCAGGAATCCTGAGGCTACTGCAGAGGTGCTTAAGGACGGATGGCTCTTTACAGGTGACATGGCAAGGATGGACGAGGACGGCTTCATCCACCTGGTCGACCGAAAGAAGGACGTCATAATAAGCGGAGGCGAGAACATATACCCTGTGCAGATCGAGGATTTCCTGAGGAGCCACAAGGCCATAAAGGACGTAGCCGGCATAGGGATGCCGGACAAGCGGCTCGGGGAGGTGACCGCGGTGGTCATAGAGCTAAAGCCGGGCTTCAACTGCACCAGGGAAGAGATAGAGGAGTTCTGCAGGGAGCTTCCGAGGTACAAGCGGCCTCGCCACATCATATTCGAGGACATACCGAGGAACCCTACAGGGAAAATAGAGAAACCGAAGCTGAGGCAAAAGCACTGCAGGAACGGCTTCATGTAATTCAAATAATCAAGGAAAGGGTGAATTTAATGTTTGGATTGGAGAAAGGCAAAAGGTACATGGGAGAATTCAGGAACGGAGTGCCTCACGGACAGGGGATATGCGAATTCGCCAACGGAGACAAATACGCAGGGGAGTTCAGGGACGGAAAATGCGAGGGCTACGGGGTGCTGACATATGCTAACGGTGACAAATTCATAGGCAGGTTCAAGGACAACAGGGCGACGGACGAAGGGAAGCATATTTTCGGGGAGTTCGAGAAGTGGATGGAGTCCATATTCATCGAAGCCTGATTCGATAGATAGAAAGGGTGAATGCAATGAAGGGATTGGAAAGGAAAAAATACACCGGAGACATGAGGAACGGGGTGCCTCACGGACAGGGCATATGCGAGTTCGCAAACGGGGACAGGTACGTTGGCGAATTCAGGAACGGGGAATGCCACGGCTGCGGGATACTCACCTTCGCCGAGGGCGGGAGAGCTGCAGCTGAAAGCAGGCCAGCTTCAGAGGGAAGGCAGGCTGCTCCGGAGTTCGAAAAATGGATGGCCACCATATTCATAGAAAACTAGCGCGCCTCGTGCAAAAGGCGGGGGCTTTGTGGTAGAATAGAAGGACGGAGTCTATTTCTATTAGCACGGAGGAATTTCTATGGATAACAAGACTTACAGGAAGTTTATGAGAGTATGCGGGATCGTTCTTATCCTGAGCGGTTTTCTGCTGCTTTACTCATACGTCAGGACCTTCACTCAGTTCTACAACCTGCTGCTGGGCGTCGTTTCGGCAGGCTTCGGGTGGTTCCTGTTCAACAAATACAAATAACGATTATCGAAGGGAAAGCCGGATTTTATCCGGCTTTTTTCCGTTTCCAGCCAGAATATGGCTGAGGTGGAAAAGCGATTCATTTGCAAAAACGGAAAAGTGGTGTATAATATAAGAACAAGTGTTCGCATAGATGAAAAGGAGGTGAGGATCTTGGAAAGATTGATATTCCACATCGATGTCAACAGCGCCTACCTGTCCTGGGAGGCCGCCTACAGGCTCCAGCACGGGGAGCAGCTGGACCTTAGGGATGTCCCTTCCGTTGTTGGAGGAGACGAGGCCAGCAGGCACGGCATAGTGCTTACGAAATCCATACCTGCGAAAAAGTACGGCATAAGGACCGGGGAGACCCTTTACCAGGCAAGGGCAAAGTGCCCCGACCTGGTGGTGGTCCCCCCTAGGTACTGGGTCTACATGCAGTGCAGCCAGGCCATGCACGAGGTACTCCTTGAATACACTCCGAAGATACAGCGTTTCTCTGTCGACGAGAGCTTCCTTGACTTCTCGGGCATGGGCAACCTCTACAGCGACCACATGGTCCTTGCGGAGACCATAAAGGAAAGGATAAAGAAGGAGCTGGGCTTTACGGTGAACATAGGGATATCCGAGAACAAGCTGCTTGCTAAGGTGGCATCGGACCTCAAGAAGCCCGACAGGATACACACGCTTTTCCCTGAGGAGATAGAGAAGAAGATGTGGCCCCTGCCCGTGGAGGACCTTTTCATGGTGGGTAGGGCTACCTCAACGAAGCTGCACAACATGAACATATACACCATAGGCGAGCTTGCGAAGTTCGACCCCGAGCTCCTGAGGTACAAGATGAAGAGCCACGGCGACCTCATATGGAGGTACGCGAACGGCATAGAGGGCTCCGACGTCAGGAAGAGCAACTACATCGGGATGAAGGGCATAGGCAACTCCACCACCACGGCCTTCGACCTGGAGGACAGGGAGACGGCCTTCAGGCTGCTGCTCTCGCTCTGCGAAACCGTGGGCATGAGGCTCAGGGACTCGGGAAACTGCTGCAGGGTGATATCCATAAGCATAAGGGACAGCAGCCTTGCAACCTGCGGCATGCAGAAGAAGATAGATGTTGCCACGGACTCCACCAGGAGGATATACGAAACGGCCTGCTTTCTCTTCGACAGGCTTTGGAAGGGCAAGCCGATAAGGCACATGGGTGTCCAGGTGACGGAGCTCTGCAGCGGGGACTTCTTCCAGTTCTCCCTGCTGGACAGCTTCGACTACGAAAAAGACAAGAAGCTTAACAGCGCCATAGACAGGATAAGGCTGGCCCACGGCGCGGGGGCCCTGATGCGATCAAGCCTCCTGCATTCGGGGCTCAGCGCAATGTCGGGAGGAGTTGGGGAGGACGACTACCCGCTCATGTGCTCAATACTTTAAGAAGAAGGTGATATAAGATGAAGGTGATGAACCATCCCATAGAGATGATTGCGTACACCGACGGAAGGGGCGAGATAAGGCCCATCAGGTTCAGGCTCCAGATGGGAGACGAACCGCTGAAGGTGATTAAGATAGACAGGATACTTCAGCGCCACGTTGAAAAGCTGGCGGGGAACAAGATGCTCCTGTTCCGCTGCCAGAGCCTTGACGGCGGGGTGGAGAGGCTGTTCGAGATAAAGTACGAGCTGGGAACCTGCAAGTGGTTCCTGTACAAAATGTAGTTGACAAGTCTGCGGATAGGGGGTAATATAGGTATATGAACACCGTTCACATAATGGCTGAAGGAGGGAAGGCGTTTGCCGAAGATAATAGATAACCCAAGGCAGCTGATACTGGAGGAGGCGAAGAAGATCCTCTACAGCGAAGGCTATTCGAAGTTGAGCATGAGGAGCATCTCGAAGGCCTGCGGCATCGCGCTGGGTACCATATACAACTACTATCCTACTAAGCATGACCTCGTCGCAGGGATGATTTCGGACTACTGGAGCGAGAACATGGGCAGGCTCGAGGAGATAGCCGCTCTGGAGGGCCCCTTTTATGAGAAGCTGGACAGGATATTCGAAGAGCTCAGCGGCTTCATAAAGGCCTTCAGGGAAGTATGGCTCAATCCGGAGTTCTACGCCCAGCCGGACCGTTTAAGAAGGGGCACTGAAGAAGAGAACCTCTACATGGACAGGCTGGCAGCTATTATAGAAAGGCTGCTCGACAAGGAGCTGGAGGAAGGAAGGCTGAAGAGCAGGGTTGGAGCCAGGGAGGCGTCCAGGTTTATACTCATGAACTTTGTCACCATAATCCAGATGCCAGCATTCGAGTACCAGGAATTCAGGAAAATATTGCAGGAAATCATATATTAGGCCGTATCCCAATGGAGCCGGCCTAATATTGGGACTTTAAATGAACATGGTTCATAAAAATAACAAGGAGGAACAATTTATGCTTATGTACGCAGTAATATCAATAACAAGCGCGCTCGTATTCTATACAACAGGGGTATGGGGCGAAAAGATCAACGGGGAGCTCAGGAAGTGGCACCTCTTGGTGTTCTGGACCGGACTGGTATTCGACACTCTCGGCACAACGCTCATGGGGAGGATAGCGGGAAGCGGGTTCGAGTTCAACTTCCACGGAGTCACGGGACTTCTGGCGATAGTCCTTATGATGTTCCACGCGGCTTGGGCAACGTTAGTGCTTTTCAAGGGCGACGAAAAGAAGAGGGCCGATTTCCACAGGCTCAGCATAGCAGTCTGGGCAATATGGCTCATTCCGTTCATATCGGGAGCCGTTTTCGGGATGGCGGGACAGCGGTAGGAAAGGCGCCGCCGCCCGTAAAGCATTGTTTTTCAGAAAATATCTGCATCAGCTGCGAACGCTTGAGCCGCTTCCGCCGAAGGAGGCTGAGATGCCGATGATGAAGCCGAAATCGTAGATTACGCCCTTGTTGTTGGTTTCGTAGATCCTAACGTTGGGCGTGAACAGGCTTATTATGAATGTTACGGGGGCTATTAGGCCGTGCCAGAGGCCGCCAAGAAAACCTGCGGGATCTGCGCCGGGCTGGTTGTACTTGGAGTTAGGGCCTGCGGCTGACAGTGAGTTTGCCATAGTATCATCTCCTCTATTCCTGATTCGGTCTGCGGCCGGCTTTAGCCATGGCCGCTATTTCTTTTATCCTTTTTGAGCGCGTCTCATGCCGCTTCGCCTGGTCTATCCAGAAGACGGCCTGCAGCTTGTCGCTGTTGCTCCAGCCTTCGAAGTTGGGACGCGCAGGCGGAGCTGCATCAAGCTCAGACAACAGGTCGGCGGGAACGTCGGGCGCTTCCTTCGACGAGTATGCCTTCTGCCACTGGCCGCTATCCTTTGCGGCGCGGACTGAAGCCAGGCCGGCTTCGGTCATGAGGCCGGCCTTGTCAAGCTCCTCGACGCGCTTCCGGTTTGCGGCGGACCAAACGCTGTCGGGCCTGCGGGGCGAGAAGCGGAGTATATAGCCCTCCTCGCCAAGGCTCCTCATCCTGCTGTCTATCCAGCCGAAGCGAAGCGCTTCTGTCACGGCATCTGCAAGTGTTACGCCTGCTCCCTTTGAGCCCGCCTTTTTTATCATTAGCCACACCCCGGGTTCCGAGCCGTGGTGTTCGGACAGCCAGCTGCTCCACTCATCCCTGCTGTCAACCGTGAGCCAGGAGTCCGGAAGCTTCTTACCTTCCATGGCCGGCCTCCGACATTCTCCTGTCTATCCTCATGACCAGGAAGGTGAGCCAGGCAGAAGGCTCCTTCTTCTGGGCGAAGTCCCAGCCTTTCCAGGCGGTCCATACCGATTCGGGCGTGTACAGGCCGTCTTCGTCTGCTTTGGAATGTATGGCGTCCAGCATGTCCAGGAACCTCTTGTCTTCCCTTGCGTACGGGTACCTCGAAAGGACATCGGCAACGTGGAGTATGTCGTACCATATGAAAGGGGCCTTGAGCTTCCTGAAGTCCGTGCCCATGAAGAACATGTAGGGGTGCTGCTCCAGGCTGTCCTCCCAGAGGCTGAGAAGGCTTTCCACGCCGGCGCGTGCTTCCCGGCTTTCAATCCGGTCTTCGAAAAGGGCAAGAAGCTTGAGCATTATGAGGTTAACGTAAGGGCAGGGGTCGCCCTTCTTGCCGGGGCCCCTGAATTTGCCAAGGTTCTCAGAAACCTTGCAGGGCCATCCGTTTTCCCTGGCTAGACCGATAAGGTAGTCAAGGCCTTTCAGCAGCTCCGGATCCCCGCTGAGGCCCATGCTGGCTAGTGAATAAGCGGTCGTCGGCGCATCGCAAAGGGCCCAGGCCAGCTCCTCTTTCCCGCTTCCGCCGAAATGCTCGGGTATTTGGGTAGGCAGCTGGAAGAGGCCTTCCTTCGAAACGCTTGACTTTATTTTCGATATGACCTTTTTCATGCCCTTGTCATCAGCCTTAAAGCCGAGCTCTGCGAGGAAGGAAAGCTTATGGTACAGCTGCCCGGCGCTCTTGTGGCTGTTAAGCACTGTTCCCGGCCAGCCCTGCAGCTCCTCGATCAAGGTCTCTACCATAGGATGGCCCAGCATTTCGGCTCTCGCCTTTCTGACAGCAGGGTCATCCTCGTCCAGGCCTTCCAGGTCGACAAGCGTCCTGTACACAACCCAGGGCTGACCTGAATTTTTCAGGAAATCAACGTTTTTCAAACCGATCACTCTCCTTTGAAGGAAGCGTTAAGCTCAGATATCTTGTTCAACTTCTTCAGATGAGACCTGTACAGCGTTCAGGGCTTTATAGGTATTGAATATCATCGCAAGGGCAAAAACATGAGCAGCTATTCCTATAAAGTCAGTAAAAACAATGAACACTAGCGTGTCGAGGGCGTACAATATCATGCCGGCTATGAAGGCCCATTTCCTGCATTTGCTTGCCATAATGCCGAGGTAAATGAAAAGACCGACCAGAAAAGCATCCAGGGCATAACCAAGCAACAAAACAGGCATACCGAAGTAATCGTAAAAGGAGTAGGCCAGCGCGTCAAAATATTGCGTTGCACCTAGGCCGAAGATGAAGTTCAGGCCGCCGTCGAAATAAAAAATTCCTGAATTTACGACGGACAACCCTGCGATCCAGTACAGCCATGATGCGCCGTTCTTAATCTTCCTTTCCTGTTCAATCTCATTCCTGATCCTGAACTCGACTGGGTCGACTGCTGCAATGGTTTTCTTCCTTCTGAAAACGCCGAAGATGCTTCCCCAAACCATGCTTTCCGGAAAAGCAAGGTAAAGCATAGGTATGTATACCACGATAAGCATGGCAACGGTCAGGAATATTTCAGCGGAAGTGGCGTTGGCCGGCGCGCCTATAACGAGCTCGGCCAGATGCAGTATCAATGCGGCCAGCATGCCTTTGCGGGCGAGCTCCTTGTCAAGAAGAATTCCTGCCGCTGATACGAGAAGGACCGCTCCGCCCAACCTTACCATGATGTTGTCCAACAAGAATAATTTGGTGCTTGCATCGGAGCCGAAGATAAGCTCCAGCGCTCCGATAACTATGTACAGGATTGAAAAGATAATCGTTCTCTTATTAAGATTTTTCATGTTGTTCCCCCTTTAAAATATTTATAATTTCTATTATTATAGAACAAAATTATGGAGACGGCCTCGCCGCAGCGAAAGTGCTGCTCATTGCTTCTTTTGTTTGGGAGGCTCATCAGTTCCCACCCCTTTTTCTGCGTCAGCTTCCGAAGGCGGCCTAAGGGCTTCTTCAAACTTGTCGATCCTCAGGGCGTAGTAGAGCTGGCTCTTATAAAAGTCTATAAGGGCTTTCATCGCCCCGTTTTCAGGGAATGCGAGGTAAAGCATTGGTATGTAAGCTGCAAGGAAGAAAAGGTGATCCGACAGGTATGCATTCATAATGTGCCTGTCTGACGTGTCCACAGGTATTCCGAGACCCAGCTCAATGACATAGAGTATGAAAGCGGCCAGCATACCCTTACGGGCGACCTTCAGGTTCATTATAACCCCAGCTGCGGAGAACATCAGAAGCTGTCCGCTTAAACCCAATAGAAGCCCGTCGTAGTATGGGAAACGCCCTTCTCCGGTGGAGCCTACGACGCCGAAAACTCCCATTACTAGATATAACGATGAGATTATTACTTCCTGTTTCCTAAGGTTTTTCATGCGTCACCTCCGATGTTGAACAGTGATTGTTACTTATATTATATACCAGGGCAGGGACAAAAATATACACACTGTGGACAAAATGGAGCATCTCTTGTGGACAAAGACTGCTGGTAGTATAATTAGAAAAAAACAAGGAAGCCAGGTGAGACGATGAAGTCAAAGAAGGGCATATTGAAGGGTATCCTGATCGCGGCGCTGCTGGCTGCATCGGCAGCTGCGTCGGGCTGTTCGGCGGACCAGACAGCTTCGGACAGGGAACAGGGCGTGGGGTCGATCCAGGTAGCTGACGGCGTAAGCTTCGAGAAGGCTGTCGTGTCAAGGGTTGTTGACGGCGACACCGTGGTGCTCTCCGACGGCAGGAGGGTCAGGTTCATAGGCGTGGACTCCCCGGAATCCACGAACACCGTGGAGTTCTACGGAAAAGAGGCCAGCGCCTACACCAAAAGCCAGCTTACAGGGAAGACGGTGTACCTGGAGATGGATGTTTCGGAGACGGACAGGTACGGGAGGCTGCTGAGGTACGTATGGCTGAGCCTGCCTTCAAAGATAAGCGATTCGGAGATAAGGGCGAAGATGTACAACGCTTTACTTGTTCTGGAAGGCTATGCCCAGCCGGGCACGTACCCTCCTGACGTCAAGTATCAGGATTACCTGACCAGGTACGGAGCTGAAGCCAGGAAAGAGAACAGGGGGCTTTGGAATTCGGACAACTAGAGGGGAAAGGACGGTTGAAAACCGTCTTTTTTTGATGAGGTAAAACGCGAAAATAAAAAATAAAATAAGGCGCATATTGATAATTGGTTTACATGATGTATGTGAAAACAATTATGTCCATGATAAAATAAAGAAAAACAAGACGAAAAATAAAAAGAGGTGAAGGCTGAAATGAAGAGGATTTTAGTTATTTTTACAGGCGGGACGATATCTATGACGAAGGACGAAAAAAGCGATGCAGCAGTGCCGGCGCTCAGCGCCGAAGACATACTCAAGCTTTCTCCCGGCATCGAAAAGCTGGCAGACCTGAGCTTCCACGATTTCGGGATGCTCCCAAGCCCGCACATGACACCTGAGAAGATGGTCGAGGTTTCGAGGCTTGTAACGGATAAGATCGAGAAGGAAGGCTATGACGGCGTTGTCGTCACCCACGGGACCGACTCCCTGGAGGAGACTGCCTACCTGGTCGACCTTACCTACAAAGGCTCAAAGCCGGTGGTGTTCACGGGTTCGATGAAGAGCAGCTCGGACTTCGGCTGGGACGGCCCGGCCAACCTCACTGATTCCGTACTGACTGCAGTGGCGGAGGACGCTTCGGGCAGGGGCGTAATGGTCGTTCTAAGCGGGGAAATTCACGCCGCGGCGCAGGTCACGAAGACAAACACCCATACGCTTGACACCTTCAAGAGCGTTGACTTCGGGCCTCTGGGCTTCGTTGAAGGCGGGAAGGCATTCTTCCACTACAGGTACGAGAAAAGGCAGCACATTCCTGCAGGAAGGATAGAGGAGGAAATAGCCTTGATAAAGTGCGGCTGCGGGATGGACGGCAGGCTCCTGAGGTTCTGCGCGGACTCCGGCAGCAAGGGAATAGTGCTTGAGGCCATGGGCAGGGGGAACATACCTCCGGCCATGGTGGACGGAGTCGAATACGCACTGGACAGGAAAATACCTGTGGTCATGGTTTCCAGGTGCCCTTCAGGAAAGGTTCTTGACGACTACGGCTACAAGGGCGCAGGCAGGGAGCTGCGGGACATGGGTGTCATCCTGGGAGGCAACCTTCCTGGCCAGAAGGCGAGGATAAAGCTCATGGTGGCCCTGGGCCACACCAGCGATGCGGCAGCGCTCAAAGAGATTTTCGAAAAGGACGAATACAGATAATATATCTGATGGAGGTGCAGTGATGGACTTGACGGATCACAAGATTCTGAAGATACTTCTCGAGGACGGGCGGATACCCATGAAGGAGCTGGCTCAGAGGGTTGCCCTCAGCGCGCCGGCGGTCGCGGAAAGGGTCAAGCGGCTTGAGGAGGAAGGCATCATAAAAGGCTACAAGGCAGTCATAGATTATGAGAAGCTGGGCAAGAAGATCAACGTGCTCATAAACGTGAGCATAAACGTCCAGAAGTCGGAGAAATTCAACGAGTTCATAAGGGGTGAGGATGACATAACGGAGTGCCACCATGTGACTGGCCCCTACTGCAAGATAATAAAGGCCAGCCTCGAGGACATAGAAAGCCTGGGCAGGCTAATAGACAGGATACAGATGTACGGAGACACAGAGACGTTCATCATACTCAACTCGGTGGAAAAGGAAAACCTGATTAACCAGAACAATAAAAATTAGCCAGGAGGCATATAATGGATAAGATGAGTCTTCAGAGAGAAGAAATAGAGAAAGTATACGGCAAGATAAGCCCGTTCGAGCTCAAGGACAAGCTCATAAGCCTTGCAGCGGAGTCGAACAAGAGCGGAACGCACTCGCTGCTCGATGCTGGAAGGGGAAATCCCAACTGGATAGCGGCGACCCCGAGGGAGGCCTTCTTCACCTTCGGACAGTTCGCCATATCGGAAAGCAGGAGGGTTTGGAGCGACAACGACCTGGCGGGTATGCCTAAGAAGGAGGGGATCGCCCAGCGCTTCAAGGAATACATCAGCAGAAACAGCGACGCACCGGGAGCGGAGCTCCTCAAGAGGATGATAAACTACGGGATAACGGTGAAGGGCTTCGACCCGGACGAATGGATATACGAGCTTGCGGACGGCACGATAGGCGACAACTACCCTATGCCGGACAGGATGCTGAGGCATGTGGAGAAGGTGGTCAACGACTACCTCATACAGGAGCTTTGCTACAACGAGCCGCTTGAAGGGAAGTTCAAGACCTTCGCTGTGGAGGGCGCCACGGCGGGTATGTGCTACGTGTTCGACTCACTGATCGCAAACAACATGCTCTCCAAGGGCGACCGGATAGCTATAATGACGCCGGTGTTCACCCCTTACCTTGAGATACCGCACCTGCCGCGCTACAGCTTCGAGGTTGTCAACATCTCCGCCAACGAAACGGACAAGCAGGGGAACAGGACATGGCAGTACCCGGCTTCGGAGATGGAGAAGCTCAGGGACAGCTCCATAAAGGCGCTGTTCATAGTGAATCCGAGCAACCCTCCTTCGGTGGCGATGAGGCCTGAAACGGTGAAGCTTCTCAAGAAGATCGTGGAGAAGGACAACCCTGACCTCATGATCATCTCGGACGACGTATATAGCACGTTCGTCGACGGCTTCAGGTCGCTGATGGCAGACCTGCCGTACAACACCATAGGGGTTTACTCCTACTCGAAATACTTCGGCGTCACAGGCTGGAGGCTCGGCACCATAGCCCTCTACGAGGACAACGTGTTCGACAAGCTCCTGAGGGAGCAGGACGAGGACAGAAAGGAAAGGGCGAGAAGAAGGTACTCGGGCCTGTCAACAAACCCTGACAGCATAGAGTTCGTGGACAGGATAGTGGCGGACAGCAGGCAGGTGGCGCTGAACCACACGGCTGGACTCTCAACTCCTCAGCAGGTGCAGATGGCGTTCTTCTCGCTGTTCGCCATAACGGACAAGGAGAACAGGTACAAGAAGCTGACAAAGAACATCTGCAGACGCAGGCAGAAGCTCCTGTTCGACGGGCTTGGCCTCGATGTCAAGAAGGACCAGTACAGCGCGGCGTACTACACGCAATTCGACCTGCTCGAGTGGGCTAGCCAGAACTACGGGGACGATTTCGCTAAATACCTGAAGGACAACTACAAGACTGTCGACGTGCTCATAAGGCTAGCGGAGCAGTCCTCGATAGTGCTTCTTGACGGCAGCGGCTTCAGCGGGCCGGAATGGTCCATAAGGATATCGCTAGCAAACCTCAACGACGACTCCTACTCAAGGATAGGGACGGTTCTGCACGAGGTGCTCGAGGCCTACGTGGCGGAATGGAAAGAGAAATAAGGCGAATAGGGCACAAGAAAGGAAGAGAAACTTTTCAATACTCGAAGTTCTCTTCCTTTTTCCTATTGCTTCAATTTTTCCGCCACAAGCCGATAAATGGGGGCCTCCACTCCGAGACTGTCTGCCAGCGTCAACACGCTGAATATCAGGCTGTCGATCTCGCTCTCCCTGCCAGCTGCAAGGTCCTTCTGAAGGGAGGAGGTGGTTTCCGGCGACAGCTTGTCGAGTACGCCGAGGTTGATGTTCACAAGGTCCTGCTCAAATTCGAAGCCAAGCTTTCCGGCAATGGCTTTCATTTCTGAGCAAAGCCCAAGGAAGGTATCACGGTATTGGCCGACGCGCTGCATGTCGCCGACTTTGATCCCGTAGTAAGCGCCGCAGGCGCCTGCAGTGGAAACGAAGGAGAATTTCCTGAATATCTCCGCCTCTATCCTGCCTGAGGCTGCAGCGTCTATCCCGCAGCCCCTCAGATCGGATTCCGCCGCTTCAAGGATGGCATGGCCTGGACAGGAGGTTTCCCTGAAGCCGAAAACCATCCTGAAAAGGCTGCCTATCTGCGTTATGGTGCCGGGCGAATCAATGAATGCGGAAATGTATATGCAGCCGTCTGCGATTCTGCAGCCGGGCAGCCTGGCCCTTATCCTGTCTCCTGCACCGAAGCCGTTGAGGAGCGGTATCACTACAGTGCCGCTTCCGCATGCCTTTTCCAGGACCGGCAGTACGCTGTCAAGGGAGTAGTCCTTGACGCAGACGAAGATTACATCCGCATAGCCTTCGTATTCCCCCGGCGGGAAGGCTTTCGGGTTTTCAATATGGATTGGTCCCTTTAGGTCGGAATTTAATTTCAAGCCGTGACTCCGAAGGGCCTCAAGGGTCTTTCCGCGGGCGATGAAGGAAACATCGTGGCCTGCAGAGGCCAGAAATCCGCCCAACGAACCGCCTATGCCCCCTGGGCCAACGATCAGGTATTTCATTTGCGTTACCTCCGACTGATTATTTCCAGGTCACGTCTGCCGCTTTCCTCGGGACGGTCCTCTCGTAATTGACGTCAGGATAGCCTACAACCAGGCAGGTCACCACATGCTGGCCTTCCTTGACTCCCAGGAAATCCAGGATCTCCTTGTTGTCCCTGGAAGCCCTGACGAAGAATCCGCTGAAGAGGACGCCGAGCCCCATGGCGTTTGCCATGAGCTCCATCCTGGAGGAGGCCAGGGCGCCGTCGGTATCGGTATTGGCAGCCACAACTATCACCGCTGGGGCATTGAAGAAAAGCCTGTCCCCTTTTTTGGGGTCGGTCTGGAATTCCTCATGCATCTTAATCCATGAGGAGGCGTACCTTTTCAGAAGGGCATTTTCATTCTCATCTCCGAGCATCAGCTCGCCTTTCCTCTTCAGGCTTTCCAATGCCATGGAGGCCAGCTCCCCTACCCCATCCATGACGACCGTGTAGGATACTTCCTGCTTGTTGCTGGCCGTCGGTGAAAATCTGCCAGCTTCGATTATCATGGAAAGCTTCTTTGCGCTAACATCCTTGTCCTTGAATTTCCTGACTGTCCTCCTGAACTTCATGAAATTAAGGAGATGGTCCTCGTCAACTTCAAAGCTCTTCTTGCTGTATTCGAGCACGTCGTCCATGTCGTATTCGTCTGTGGCCACAGCGTTTTCGGGGCATATTGCCACGCAGTGGCCGCATTTTATGCAGGCTTCGTTTTTTATAAAGGCCTTCTTCTCTTCAAGAACAATGTCGTTTACGAAGCAGTCCCTTACGCATTTCCCGCAGCCCACACATTTCTTCTTGTTTACAGTGAACATAATGAATACCTCCTCAGCAGCTAATCGCTGTAATTTTTGAAGCCCAGGACTCCCATGGCCAAAGCCAGGATTCCGAGCATTGCATCCTTCTTGTCACCGTGTCCCGTGATCGCAGCGAGAAAAATAAGGTTCCCGCACACAATGAGAAACACGGACATGTACTTCATGAGCTTGTTCCCGTTTACTTTCAAGCGAATCCTCCCCAAACATCAGTATGTAAATAATTATACCATATCATCCCGGCTTCTAATCCTGTGGATTTCCTGAGTCATGTCCCTGATCTCGGACATGATCTTCTGAAGCTCATCGCGCTCGAGGCTTGCCTCCTCCTGCTGCTTCTTTATGTAGTCAAGCTCCTTCATGACGGTGTCGTGCGTTTCCTGAAGCATCCTTGCCTGAACCTCGCCGCTTTTCCTGGAGGTGTAGCCGAGCACTGGGAGGGCGACCCCCTGGAAGAAGACCGAGACGACGTACTGCATCCAGCCCACAGGAGTGTTGGGCGTCTGGAAAAAAAGAGGCGCAATGACGAGGAACGTGATGCCGTAGAACATGGCCATGGTGGAGAGGACATAGGAAAGCTTGTCTCCGAGCCAGTCGTTGAAACTATTCATAATGAAAACCTCCGCGGTAATAATCTATACTCTAATTATATCAGTAACATCAGCGGAAGGCCATCAAAGGGAGCTCACCAGATTGTAATTGACAGAAAATTGTGATAAAATTAGCATATATCGTCTACATGCTAAAAAGAGAGGTGAGGGGGATGAAAAGTCGTTTAAGAAGCTTCAGAACTTTAATCGCGCTGTCGCTGGTTTTAACTTTTGTTTCGGTATTCCTGCCGCCGTCCGTTTCTGCAAGCGCATCCCAGCTGATTTTCAAGGGAAGCACATCCGTGAAGGTGGTAGCACTCACCTTCGATGACTGCAGCTCGACCTCGAACATATCAGCTGTACTGGACACGCTAAACTCAAACGGCATCAAGGCCACATTCTTTGTCAACGGAGAAAATGCGGCCGCGCATCCGAGCAGCATAAGGTCAATATCAAATTCAGGCATGGAGATCGGCAACCACTCGTACAACCATCTAGACCTTACGACTATCTCTTACGGCAGGGTTCAGAACGAGATCAGAAGGTCTGATACCGCTATAGCCAACGTGATAGGGAAATCGACGAAACCTCTGTTCAGGCCGCCTTACGGAGCATATAGCTCTAATGTATTGAAAGCAGCCGGCGATGCCGGATTTACGAAAACAATAATGTGGAATGTCGACCCTCAGGACTGGAGCGGAGTGTCTGCAAATACGATATATTCCAGGGTGGTTAACAACGTAACTCCTGGCTCAATTGTTCTGATGCACTGCAACTATGAGGCTGCGAACACAAGGTATGCCCTTCAGAGGATAATAGACACGCTCAGCAGCAGAGGCTACAGCTTTGCAACCGTATCTCAGCTTCTGGCCGGCTCAAGGGGCAGCTTTTCAAGAGGATACACAGGCACCGCAAGCACAACGGTATCAAGCGACGGCATACTGAGGCTGGGGAGCACGGGAGCCGAGGTCACAAGGCTTCAGCAGGCTCTGGTCAGCAAAGGCTACAGCCTGGTTGTCGACGGAGAATTCGGACCGATCACCCAGAATGCAGTAATGAGCTTCCAGCGCAGCGTCGGAATCCTTGTGGACGGCGAGGTCGGACCTGTAACCTGGAGCAAGCTTGGAACTTCATCGGGAACGTATACCTCAAGCTCAACCTCATATCCTGGGCTCCTTAAGATAGGAAGCAGCGGGACCGCAGTAAAGACTCTGCAGCAGGCGCTGGTCAACAGGGGCTACAGCCTGTCGGTGGATGGAGTTTTCGGACCGATCACCCAGAGCGCAGTCATGAGCTTCCAGAGAAGCCAGGGGATAACTGTGGACGGAATCGTGGGTCCGGTGACTTGGGGAAGGCTCTTCTAAACTAAAACAATCAAGCCGCAAACCATTTCAGTTTAAATGGTTTGCGGCTTCTTCGCGTTCTGCAGGGCCATCCATCCCCACCATCAGCTCCTGAAGAAACAGGAAGAGAGGGTGGGGAATTCCGCCCTTTGGGTTAAATCGGGTAAATTTTGCATATTATCAAGGGGGAACTTAATAATATATTTATATAATAAATTCCAAATTTCACAGTTTTATGTGATACATGAGAACATTTTATTAACAATCCGGGAGTTCACACAATGTTTGCATATGTCAGAATATTGTGATAAAATTTTTATAAGACCACATATAAAGGGGTGAATGTCATGAACAGAAGATTCAAGAGTTTCGGAGCCAGTATGGCTTTTGCTATTGGTTTCATGTTTCTTTCGGCACTCTCGCCGCCGTCAGTATCGGCCAGTTCGACTGTGATAAGCAAAGTCAGCACTACGAAAAAAGTTGTTGCGCTGACCTTCGATGACTGCTATTCATCTACGAATGTAAACGCTATTCTGTCAATACTGCAGGCCAACGGCATCAAGGCAACATTCTTCATCGTGGGAGACGCAGCCGCAAACAATCCAGGAATTGTAAGGGCCATACATAATGCCGGTATGGAGATTGGCAACCACTCCTACACGCACGCTTCATACACTTCACTCTCGTCAAGCTCGATGATTTACGACCTGAACAGGTGCAACAATGTGATAAGCAGCATAACGGGAGAATCCACAAAGCCTTTGTTCAGGCCGCCAGGAGGAGCATACAACTCGAATGTACTTTCAACGGTGGGCAGTGCAGGCTATACAAGGACCATAATGTGGAACATAGACACTAACGACTGGCGAGGCTATTCGGCATCCTACATCTACAGCACAGTGGTGAACAACGTATCGCCGGGATCCATAGTCCTGATGCATGCGCTTTCGACAGCACCTAACACCAAGTACGCGCTCCAGGATATAATTGACACCTTGACTAGCAGGGGATACAGCTTTGCAACCGTTTCGGGGCTCATAGCAGGTTCCTCAGGAACCTATTCCGGCGGATCAACCAGCGGATCAACCAGCCAGCCTATCCTAAGGCTGGGCAGCAGCGGATCGTCAGTAAGGACTCTGCAGCAGGCGCTCGTAAACAAGGGCTACAGCCTTTCTGTAGACGGCGTTTTCGGACCTGCCACACAGAGTGCGGTTATGAGTTTCCAGAGGAGCGTCGGCATAACCGTTGACGGGATAGTCGGACCAGCAACCTGGAGCAAGCTTGGAAGCAGCTCGGGCAGCTATTCCGGAGGAAGCTCGTCTACCTCCTATCCTGGAATCCTGAAGATAGGCAGCAGCGGTTCCTCGGTAAGGACTCTGCAGCAGGGACTGGCCAACAAGGGCTACAGCCTCTCCGTTGACGGCGTTTTCGGGCCGATGACCCAGAGCGCAGTAATGAGCTTCCAGAGGAGCCAGGGGATATCGGTGGACGGAATCGTGGGTTCGGTAACTTGGGGAAGACTCTTCTAGCAACAACATCTGCATGCCGGTTTTGAAGAGCCGGCATGTTTCTTTCTCCATGGGCCTTGCTTGAAATAATCAGAAAATTATGATAACATAGATTGATATAATGAATGTTTATATCGAAGGGGTGAGAGGGAATGAAAAAAAGGTTCAGGACACTGAGGACTGTCATTGCGCTTTCCGTTGTTTTCATGTTTTCTTTCGCATTTTCGCCGCCGGTATCGGCTAGTTCCTCGCAGCTCATCACGAAAGGCAGCACGTCGTCGAAGATTATTGCTCTTACCTTCGATGACGGCGATGACGGGGCAAACATATCGAGCATACTATCCATACTGGCAGAAAACAATATCAAGGCAACCTTCTTCATAACCGGTAAGGCTGCAGAGAATCACCCGTCACTCATCAGGGCGATAGTCAACGCAGGAATGGAAATAGGGAACCACTCCTATTCGCATCCCGACTTCACCACGATCTCGTACAGCAGCATGCAGAGCCAGCTAAGCACCACCGAGAACATAATCACGAACATCACTGGCAGGTCGACCAAGCCATATTTCAGACCTCCATACGGCGCATACAACTCAGCTGTGCTGCAGGCGGTAGGAGACGCAGGCTACACAAAGACCATTTACTGGACGATAGACACGATAGACTGGGACGGAAGGTCGGCTTCTTCCATATACTCAAAGGTTCTCAACAACGCAACTCCAGGAGCCATAGTGCTGATGCACACAGGTTCGGGCGCGCCTAACACAAAATACGCACTTCAGACTATGATCGACGGCCTCAGAGACATGGGCTACAGCTTCGCGACTGTATCCGGAGTGCTTAGCGGAACATCATCGGGAGGGAGCTCATCGGGCGGAACCGCCTACCCTACCTTAAGGATAGGCAGCAGCGGTACAGCCGTAAAGACGCTTCAGCAAGCGCTGGTTAACAAGGGCTACAGCCTGGCTGTCGACGGTGCCTTCGGGCCTATTACCCAGAGCGCAGTAATGAGCTTCCAGCGCAGCGTTGGTATCACAGTGGACGGAATAGTCGGGCCGGTAACCTGGAGCAAGCTTGGAAGCAGTTCGGGAGGAAGCACTTCAACGGCATATCCTGGAACACTGAAGATAGGCAGCAGCGGCTCAGCAGTCAAGACGCTCCAGCAGGGCCTTGTGAGCAAGGGCTACAGCCTGTCGGTCGACGGGGTCTTCGGACCTGTTACCCAGAGCGCGGTTATGAGCTTCCAGCGCAGCCAGGGCATCACGGTGGACGGGATAGTCGGGACAGTGACCTGGGGCAAGCTTTTCTGAGTTCAAAATGCTGATTTCATGCCGGTTTTTAGGAACCGGCATTATTTTTGTTTCATAATCGCGGTTAATGTTTTATAATAGAGTCATAATTGCAGCGGAAAGAAGGTTAGTATATGTGCGATAATGAAGTGATGCTGGGCAAGAAAGTCTGGGCCGTAGTAGGAGCCACAGAAAACCCCGAGAAATTCGGAAACAGGATATACAGGAGGCTCAAGCAGAGGTGCTACGAGGTCTATGCAGTAAACCCGATGTACGATATCGTCGACGGAGATCCCTGCTACGGGTCACTGTCGGAGCTGCCAAAGGTGCCTGAAGTCATAGACATGGTGGTTTCGCCAAAAAGGGCTATTCCAGTGCTGGAGGAGGCTGCAAAGCTGGGCGTAAGGTACATCTGGTTTCAGCCTCATACCTACGACGACGAGGTGCTGAGAATAACGGAGCAGCTGGGGCTGGAATACGTTCTGGATTGCGTGCTGGTGGCCCTGCCTTAAAGGCGGTCGGCTGCGGGAAATAAACTACTTATTAGCTGAAGGAGGATTTCAAAATGTCAGAAGAAAGAGTGCAGGACAAGGTATATGAAAAGCTCAAGGAGCTTGGCATCCAATACGAGATGATGGAGCACCCTGCTGTGTACACCATAGAGGAGATGGACCAGCTGGGCATAACTGAAAAGGGCGGGGTGTGCAAGAACCTTTTCCTGAGGGATGAGAAAGGTAAGAAGCATTACCTTGTTGTCCTTGAAAAGGACAAGACTGCGGACCTGAAGAAGATAAGGGACCAGATAGGAAGCACTAGGCTGAGCTTTGCATCGGCTGACAGGCTGGCCAAATATCTCAAGCTCTCCCAGGGCGAGGTAACACCGCTGGGCGTTATCAACGACGAGGCACACGCTGTTGAGGTAGTGCTGGATAAGGACATAGTAGGAAAGGACAGCCTTGGATTCCATCCAAACACGAACACAGCAACGGTATGGATTTCCTTTGATGACCTCATGAAGTACATCAACCACTTTGGGAACAAGGTCAAATATGTAAAGATATGAAGAAAGGCTTATGCCGGGCAGGTTCATCAAAGCCCGGCATGCCGCTTTTTTTGACGTTGACAGAGGAATGCTTCTCTGTTATATATTAGGAGAACAGATACAAGAAAGGAGGACAATCATGGATGCAGGTTCAGAAAAGATAGGCTCAATCGACAGGGCGCTCGACATAATCCTGCTGCTTTACGAAGAGAAGAGAGAGCTCGGGGTTACAGAAATAGGCACGGCTCTGGGATTGTACAAAAGCACGGTCTACAGGACCCTCGCCACCCTAGAAAAGAAAGGCTTTGTGCAGCAGAACCCTGAAAATGGGAAGTACTGGCTGGGGATCAAGCTTTACTCCATCGGAATGGCTGTCGGGGACAAGATACCTCTCAAGCAGCTTGTTCAGCCTTTTGCAAAGAAGCTTTCCCAAAAGTTCAACGAGGTCGTGAACGTATCTGTGCTCGACACTGCTTCAGGGAAATATCCTAAGAGCGTGCTGATCCACAAGGAGGAAAGCACTAACCAGGTCCTGGTGATCAATCCGGGGGTAGGTTCCACGAGCGACTGCTATTGCTCGGCTGTAGGGAAATGCCTTCTGGCGTTTTCAACACAGGAAGTGCTCGACATGGCAAAAAAGGAGGAATTCGCAGAATACACTCCAAACACGCTGAAGAACTGGGAAGCGCTGATGCGCGAGCTTGAAGATATAAGGGCAAAGGGATATGCTATAGACAACGAGGAACAGGAGATAGGATTGACTTGCATTGCAGCTCCAATCCTGGACAGGAACAGGAGGGCGGTGGCGGCTATCAGCTTGTCAGGTCCCACAGTCAGGATGAAATCCATGAATTCGGAGGATATGGTAAACGAAGTCAAGAGGACTGCTGCAGAGATATCTTCACTGCTTAAATAAAATCTTTCCTATAAAGCGGAACGCTGTTCCTTTAAAAGCAACAAACAAGCCGTTTTCGGAACAGCAGGTTTCTGCTGCGGAAAAAAGTTTTGACCAATTTATCCAAAATCCTCTTTACAGGAAAAAACGTCGGTGCTATAATCAAGGCATAAAAGCATACAAAAAGGGAACGTTGTTCCACTCGAGGGAACGCTCGGAAAACGCGGATGGGAAGCCATCCCAAATTTCAAGCCTAATAATGGAACGTCGTTCCTTTCAAGGGAACAAATTTTTTTATTCAATTAATGGAACGTTGTTCCGGTGAAAGGAACGAATGAAAAAGGAGAAGTGAGAAATGAAGGTATTAGCCATTAATCCAGGTGGTACATCGACAAAAATCGCAGTATATGAAGAAAGGGATCTTGTTTTCAGGAAGACTATAGTCCATTCCGCCGACGACCTGAAGGATTTCGCCAGAGTGTTCGACGAGTACGGATACCGACTCGACCTGATAATGAAGACGCTGGAGGATGAGGAAGTGGACCTCGCAACCCTCTCTGCTGTCGTGGGACGCGGCGGTCTTTTGAGGCCTATAGAAGGCGGCACCTATGAAGTAAACGATTTAATGGTAGACGACGTTAGGAACGCCGTAAACGGGGAGCATGCTTCAAACCTCGGCTGCGTCCTCGCCAGGAACCTGGCGGACAAGCTCGGCATACCGTCATATGTGGTCGATCCCGTGTCTGTAGATGAATTCGAGCCGGAAGCGAGGATAACGGGGATCTCTGATATTGAGAAGGCGAGCTGGCTGCATTCCCTGAACCACAAAGCGGTGGCGCGAAAGGTGGCGGAGGAGTCCGGGAGCAGGTACGAGGACATGAACATGATAGTCGTCCATCTGGGGTCCGGAGTATCCATAGCAGCCCACAGGAAGGGCAGGGCGATCGACGGAGGAGCAGGAAGGGTGGACGGAGCATTCTCGCCTGAAAGAAGCGGCGGCCTCCCGACATACCCGCTCATCCAGCTATGCTACTCGGGAAAGTACACCTATGAAGAGATGGTGGCAAAGGTAAGCACCAAGGGTGGCATATATGATTACCTCAAGACTAAGGACATGCAGGAAGTTGAAGCCATGGCGCAAAACGGCAGCGATAAGGCCGACCTCGTTCTGAAGGCTTTCGCATACCAGTGCGCAAAGGAGATAGGTTCCCAGGCTGCCGTGCTTTCAGGAGAGGTGGACTGCATAGTGATAACTGGCGGCATTGCATACTCGAAAAGGATCGTAGGGGATATAACCTCAAGGGTCAAGTTCATCGCACCGGTCATAGCGGTGCCCGGCGAGGAGGAGCTGGAATCCCTGGCTATGGGGGCGCTTAGGGTGCTGTCAGGAGCCGAAAAAGCAAAAGTATACCCTGACGGGAGGTAAATATGAAAGATAGGATATTCTCGGAAGTCGAAAAGAATAAGGATGGAATACTGGCAGTAAGCGACTATTTAATGGAAAATCCTGAAATTGCAATGGAGGAGCGGAAGGCGGCTGACAAGCTCGCAGAATACCTCAAAAGCGAAGGCTTCGAAGTAGAGGAGAACCTGGCCGGGATGGCAACGGCTTTCAGGGCCACAAAGAAAAACGGCGAAGGGCCTAAGCTGGCATTCCTTGCGGAGTACGATGCGCTTCCCGGCTATGGCCATGCGTGCGGGCACAACCTGATAGCAGCTATGAGCGTGGGTGCAGGAATGGCGCTTGCAAGCTTACTGGACACCTATCAGGGAGAGGTCAGCATCATAGGCACACCGGGAGAAGAGATAGGGGAAGGCAAGCCCTACCTCATTGAGAAGGGTGTTTTCGACGGTTACGACGCAGCCATGATGGTGCACCCGTTCTCGTCAACCTGCGCGGATCCTGTCGTCACAACCATAGGCGGCTACGACTTCACCTTCGAAGGAAAGACGGCCCACGCGGGAGCAAAGCCTTTCGAAGGAGTGAACGCCCTCGATGCGGTGGTTATGCTGTACAACGGGGTCAGCGTGCTCAGGCAGCAGCTCAGGGACGGAACCAGGATTCACGGCATAGTGCTGGACGGAGGAACGGTCGTGAACTCCATACCTGACAGGTGCAGGATAAGGCTTGAGGTGAGGGCCAGGGAGCTTGATTACTACAACGAGGTAACGGAGAAGGTCATCAACTGCGCCAAAGCGGCGGCCTTGGCCACAGGCTGCAGGCTTGAATACAGCCAGTTCGAGCGAACCTGCCTGGGGCTGAACGAGAATCCGGTGCTGGTGAAAATATTCAGGGAGAGGCTTGCAGAGCTCGGAATTTCTGAAGGACCGCCTGTTTTCGGAGGTTCGACAGACATGGGAGATGTAAGCTGCAAGCTTCCGGCAATCCACCCTTTCCTTAAATGCGCTGAAAACGATGAATTTCCGCACACTGAGGAATTCCTGGAAGCCATGAAGAAACCATACGCCAGGGAAAGCGCTGTAACAGGCATGAAGCTCCTTGCACTCACCGGCCTGGCTTTGTTCGAAAATCCGGAACTTATAGATAAATTGAAAGCGTAAGCTGGGAGGAAGAGGAATGATATGTTTAGAAGTTTTTCTGAAATAGTTGAAAAAGCAAAGGGCTACGGGCCTTTCCGGATAAGCGTTGCTGTTGCGCAGGACATGGAGGTGCTCAAGGTGATGAAGATGGCTCAGGACATCGGACTCGCGGAGCCGATCCTGGTAGGCGACGAGAAGCTCATCAGGCAGATGATGAAGGAAGTCGGGCTGGAGAACGCTGAAGTGGTGAACGAAGAGGACGAGGCAGCGGCTTCGCTTAAGGCAGTGTCCCTTGTAAGGGACGGAAAAGCCCAGGTTCTCATGAAGGGGTTTGTCAACACCAGCATTTTCATGAGGGCGGTCCTAAACAAGGAAGAAGGGCTTAGGACGGGAAGGCTGATAAGCCACATGGCGACATATGAGATCCCCGGCCACAAGAAGATAGTGTTCTGCACAGACAGCGGTATCAACGTAGCTCCTGACCTGGAGCAGAAAAAGGGGATACTGACAAACGCGCTGATGGCGGTCAAAGCCATCGGGATTGAAAGGCCTAAGGTCGCCGCACTTGCCGCAAACGAGCTTGTAAGCGAAAAGATGCCGGTAACCATGGACGCGAAAGCGCTGGCGGATATGGGAGCCAGGGGTGAGATCCCGGACTGTATAATTGAGGGTCCAATGCCGCTGGATATAGCCCTCGACGAGGAAATAGCCAGGCACAAGGGAATCGACAGCAGCATATCAGGGGACGTTGACCTGTTCTTCGCTCCGAACATTGAGGTTGGTAACGTGCTGGGGAAATCCTGGCTGTATTTCAACAAGGCAAAGTGGGCAGGTATAGTCCTTGGTGCAACCCATCCGATAGTGCTCGGGTCAAGGGGGGACACAGCAGAGATAAAGCTTAACTCGATAGCTCTCGCCTGCCTGGTTGCCAAGAGCATAGGCAAATTATAATTGGAGGTATAAGACGATGAAAGTTAAAGTAAAACAGGAAAGATGCAAGCAGTGCGGCCTATGCGCCGAATATTGTCCCAAGAAGGCAATCTCGTTCATAGAGGAGATCAACACCGCAGGGTACAGGCCGGTGACGATAGATGATGAAAAATGCATAGGCTGCGGCATATGCTACACCGTATGTCCAGACGGCGTATACGAAGTTTTGGGGAATTAAGAAAGGAGGTAATGGGAAATGGGAGACATGATAAAAGGAAACCACGCGATAGCGGAAGCGGCTGTCAGGTACGGAGCCAGACTTTATGCAGGATATCCGATAACGCCTTCAACTGAAATTATGGAGTACCTTTCGACAAGGATGGAAGAGGTTGGAGGGACGTTCATTCAGGCGGAAAGCGAGCTTGCCGGGATCAACATGGTCATAGGAGGAGCTGCCTGCGGAGTAAGAAGCCTTACAGCGTCGTCAGGACCGGGAATAAGCCTTAAGCAGGAGGGCATATCCGTGCTTTCAGACGAGGAGCTGCCTGCGGTGATAATAAACATGGTGCGCTACGGCAACGGGCTTGGCACACTCTACACATCGCAGTGCGACTACCTCAGGGAAACTAGGGGCGGCGGCAACGGAGACTACAGATGCATAGTGCTCTGCCCGTCAAGCATACAGGAAGCGGTAGACCAGGTGGGCCTTGCATTCGACCTTGCAGAAAAATACAGGGTGGTATCCATACTTATGAGCGAAGGAGCGCTGGGCCAGATGATGGAGCCTTGCGATCTTCCGGATTTCCAGGAAGTTAAGAGGATGCCTTGGGGCTTCGATGGAAAATACAGCTGCAAGAAGATCGGCATATTCGACAGGAACTCCAGGAAAGAAGCGGTAGCCCTCAACGAAAAGTATGCTGCAATAAAGGAAAACGAGCAGAGATGGGAAAGCTCGGGAGTTGAAGACGCTGACTACGTGTTCGTCGCTTACGGCCTTCCCGCAAGATCAACGATGGGGGTCGTGGAGCAGCTCAGAGCTGAAGGTCACAAGGTGGGGATTATCAGGGTAATAACAGCATGGCCGTTCCCAGAAAAAGCGTTTGCAGATGTCAACCCGGATGTTAAAGGATTCATAACGGTTGAATCAAACGCCACGGGGCAGCTGGTCGACGACGTAGCCCTTACAGCAAGGAAGACTTCGAAATGCTCAGCGCCTGTATACTGCTTGCCTTACGTTTACGGCGTTCCTGCCATGAAGGCCGTTAAAGCGGACTTCGCAAAGATCAAGGCAGGGGAAATTAAGGAGGTATATTAAAATGGCAAAAGCAAGAAAAGTGCCGCCTATCGTAGATAAACCAATGATGTTCTGCCCCGGCTGCGGACACGGGGTCGTGATAAGGCTGATAACTGAGTGCCTCGAAGAGCTGGGGCAGGACAGCAACGTGATATTCGGGATCGGGGTAGGCTGTTCAAGCAACCTTGGAGGAGGCCTCGAGACGGACAGGCTCCACTGCTCCCATGGCAGAGCGGGTGCGGTATGCACGGCCATGAAGAGGGTTAACCCTGACAACATTGTGATAGCGTACCAGGGAGACGGGGATGCTTACAGCATAGGGATAGCGGAGACACTGAACGCCGCTTACAGGAACGAGAAATTCACAGTTATAACGGTCAACAACACGAACTACGGCATGACAGGCGGCCAGATGAGCACCACGACAATGCCGGGGCAGAAGACAACGACATCTCCGATGGGAAGGAACTGCGAAGCAACCGGACTTCCTCTCAAATTTCCTGAGCTCGCAGCAAGCCAGTTCAACGTAGCATACGCCGCAAGAGGAGCCATAACCACGCCTGCCAACATCAACAAGACAAAGGGCTATATCAGGAACGCCCTTCAGGCCCAGATAAACGGAGAAGGCTACTCGGTAGTGGAGGTCATGGCAGCATGCCCCACAAACTGGGGAATGACGCCGGTCCAGGCGATGGCCAGAATAGAGAAGGAGCTTCTGCCGTATTACCAGCTAGGCGAGTTCAAAACCAGGGAGGTAAAATAACATGAAAGAGATAGTGTTTTCAGGATACGGCGGACAGGGAGTGCTGACATCCGGACTGGTCATTTCGCAGATAGCGGTCCACAAGGGGCTGAATGCTACATGGATGCCCTCCTACGGTTCAGCGATGAGAGGCGGCACAGCGAACTGCACGGTAAAATACGGCGAAGGAACAATATACAACCCTTCTCAGGAGGAGCCAAACATCATACTTGCAATGAACAACCCTTCCTTCCAGATGTTCATAAAGCTTGCAGCTCCCGGGGCTATAGTGATAGTTGACAAGGACATGGTCACCTGCGACACGGAAGTAAGGGATGACGTAAAAGTGATCGAGGTTCCGAGCCTGGCGCTTGCAAAGGAAATAAACCACAAGCAGGGAGCCAACATCGTAATGGCCGGAGCAATCCTGAAAGCTTCCGGAGACTTCACCGAAGAGGAAGGAATCAAAGGGATGAACGATATGTTCAGGAAAAAGGGAAAAGAAAAGTATGAAGAAATCAACACAAAGGCATTCAAGCTTGGCTTTAACTATATTTAGCAAATCTATAGGATTGGGGGATAAGAAAATGAATTTTGCACCAAGAATGGAGGAGCTGAAGCCTTCAGACATAAGAGAAGTAATGAAAATAATCGCAGCAAAGCCAGGCACGATTTCCTTTGCGGGAGGGCTGCCGGCACCTGAGTTCTTCCCAAGCGCAGATCTCGGGAGTGTAGTTGCCGAACTGTTGAAGGACAAGCCAGGACAGGCGCTCCAGTACGGGGCAACCCTTGGGTACCAGCCTCTAAGAGAGAGCGTTGCGAAACTAATGGAGAGGGAGGGTGTTATAGCTGAAGCCGACAACATCATCATAACGGCGGGCTCCCAGCAGGGACTTTCGCTCAGCGGCATGATGTTCCTGGACAAAGACGACGTGATCATTGCCGAGAGCCCGAGCTACCTTGGAGCGCTCAGCGCCTTCAAGCCTACCGAATCCCAGGTGGTGAGCGTTGCCTGCGACGGGGACGGAATGCTCATGGAGGACCTAGAAAGGGTGCTTTCGGAAACGCCAAAGGCAAGGATGATCTATGTAATTCCTAACTTCCAGAACCCTACAGGCAAAACCTGGACGTTAGAGAGAAGGAAGCAGCTTATAGAGATCGCAAACAGGTACGACCTCCCGATAATCGAAGACAACGCTTACGGCGAACTAAGATATGAAGGTGAAAGGATCCCTTCAATAGCTTCCCTTGACACGGAGGGAAGGGTAGTGCATCTTGGATCTTTCTCGAAGATACTTGCGCCTGGACTTAGAGTTGGCTGGATAAGCGCTTCGCCGAAACTGATCCTTAAGTTCGAGCTCATAAAGTACGGAGCAGACCTTCAGCCGAACGAGCTTGTGGAAATGATGATAGACGGCTACCTCAGGAAGTACAACCTGGATGAGCACCTGGAAAAGATTAAAGGTGAATACAAGGCGCGCAGGGACCTAATGATCGATGCCATCAGGAACGAATTCCCGGCCGAAGCTAAATGGTACTACCCTGAAGGGGGTATGTTCGTATGGATTGAGCTTCCTGAAAGGATAAACACGAGAGAGCTGCTCAAGAAAGCGGTTGACAAGGGGGTGGCCTTCATACCGGGCGGTTCCTTCTATCCGAACGGGGGAGTAGAGTACGCATTCAGGATCAACTTCTCCAACATGCAGAGAGAAAAAATAGTACAAGGGATGAAGATATTGTCACAGCTGCTAAGGGATGAGCTTTAACAGCTAAGAAACAAATAAAAAAATCTTGGGGGTAATAATTATGAGTAATAAAATGAGCAAGGCCAGGCTTATAACAACAGTCTTGGTTATGGGCGCCTGCTGGTCAATATGCTACCTGATCCCGTTCATACAGTACGTCTTCTACGATCCGTTCCAGGAGGTCCTAGGATGCTCAAACGCTCAGCTCGGGTTGCTTATGACAATTTACGGCCTTGGCAACCTCTACGGCTGTCCGATCGGCGGATGGATAGCAGACAGGTTCAACTACAAGTACGTTTACGTTGGATCAGTCCTTCTTAACGGAATTCTGGGCATCATCTTTGTTCTTAACCCTACGTACACGGCGGCAATGGTTCTGTGGGTGGGCTTCTCGGTAGCCAGCCTCATCATGAACTACCCTGCCCATATAAAGATAATAAGGAACCTTGTCGGCGACGAGGACCAGGGAAAAATATTCGGTTTCAACGAGACAGCCGTAGGAATAGCAAACATAGTTTTCAACGCTGTGATGATGTTCCTGTTCACGAAGTTCATGGAAGGAACAGCCGGCCTCAAGGCAGCGATCTTCGGACTCAGCGTGATCTCCATAATGCTCAGCTTTGCTGTCTGGTTCGTAATTGAAAACCCTGGCAAGGCGAAGAAGGAAGTTGAAGCTGAAGAAGCGCCGAAGAAAGAGAGGATGGGGGTCGCAGACTACAAGAACATACTCAGAAACCCGGCAACCTGGCTGATAGCTCTCTCAATATTCTCGATCTACTCGTTCCTTACGACGATGTCCTACTTTACGCCTTACTTCACAGACGTTCTCGGTGCAACTGTAACATTCACCGGCGTTGTAGCCATAGTCAGGACATACATCATGACGCTTCTGGGAGCTCCGCTGGGCGGTTGGCTGACCGACAAGATACACTCGGCGTCGAAGGTTCTGATCGGAGCTCAGGTGATAGGAATAGTATGCCTGTTCTCGATACTCATGTTTGGAAAAGTTCTTCCGGTGCCTGCGCTCATAGCGATTACGCTGCTGATGGGACTGGCAGTGTTCATGGGAAGAGGGTCTTACTACGCAGTCATTACAGAGCTCAAGGTTCCGAAGAGATACACGGCTTCGACCATAGGAATAGCGGCAGCCATCGGCTTTTCGCCTGACATGTTCCAGTTCCTCCTTTTCGGAAACCTGCTCGACAAGTTCGGCAATGCCGGATACACCTACATGTTCACCTACCAGATAGTTGTACTTTTCATAGGTCTCATAACTGCCTTGACAGTTTTGAAGATAAAACACAAAATACGTGCGGCTGGGGAAGAGGTCGCATAGAAAACCCTCATACACACACCTTGCCTTATCTGCATTAGAAAAGCTTCTGCAGGTTTAAGGCATAAAATGCCCCTTCTTATTAATTTCCTAGGCTGATGGACCATCCTTTGGTGCATCAGCCTAAAATCGATTTCCAATATTGTTAGGAGAGTAAAGATATGAACAGTGAAATTTGGAGATATTTTCAGGAGATTTCAGAGATCCCAAGAGGCTCCGGAAACGAAAAGGGCATAAGCGACTACCTTGTGGCCTTTGCAGCGAAGAATTGCCTTGAATTCATACAGGACGAGGCGCTCAACGTGATAATCAAGAAGAATGCCTCGCAGGGCTATGAATCCAGCCCGAAGGTTGTCCTGCAGGCCCACATGGACATGGTATGCGAAAAAAACGCAGAAAAAATTCATGATTTCACCACGGACCCGCTAACTTTGAGGATGGTAGGTGACATGGTTTACGCTGATGGGACGACACTGGGGGCCGACAACGGCATCGGAATGGCTATGGCGCTGGCGCTGCTTGGCGCAAAGGAGGTTTCGCACCCGGGCCTGGAGGTCATATTCACTACTGACGAGGAAAGAGGCATGAAAGGTGCGGAATGCATAAACCAGGACAACATTGAAGGCAGGATTCTGATCAATCTTGATTCGGACAGGTCAGGTAAATTTTACGTGAGCTGCGCTGGCGGGCCTGCCGTCAGGACGAGCATACCGCTTTTATGGGAAAACACGGGCAAGGGCAGGACTGCCTTTTCAATAAAGGTCAGGGGCCTGCTGGGAGGTCACTCAGGATCAGACATCGAGAAGGGCAGGGCAAATTCAAACAAGCTTATGGGCAGGATACTCAAATGCCTTGAGGGCAGGATCGAGTTCGGCATCGCATCGCTTGACGGGGGAGTCATGTACAACGCTATCCCAAGGGAAGCGGAGGCGCTGATACTCATAAGGCCTGAGGACAGGGAGACTGTTATGGGATGTGTTTATGAATTCCAAAAGGTGTTCCAAAACGAATTCAGCGAGTCCGACCCGGGAATCGAGGTTTCATCGGAGGAGCAGGAAGCTCTTCCGGAAAAGGCTTTTTCCCCTTTTGCAAAATCTCTTGTCATAAATTATCTGTATCTGGCAGAGACGGGGGTAAACACCATGAGAATGTCGATGCCAGGGCTTGTGGAAAGCTCTGTCAGCCTGGGGGTGGTTAAGACCATGAAGGATGCAGTGGAGTTCACTGCGCTGATAAGAAGCTCCGTGAAGAGCCTGCACATTGAGATGCTTGGCAGGATAAGAGCCCTTGCAGAGTTTTCAGGCGCCGATGTGGAAATTATGTCGAACTGCCCATTGTGGGAGTACAGGCCTGATTCAGAAATCCGCAAGCTTTTCCAGAGTGTTTACAAAAGGATGTACGGCAGGGATCCGGAAATCCTGTCCGTACATGTCGGACTGGAGTGCGGCATATTCGATGAGAAATTCAATGGGCAAATGGACATGATATCCCTCGGGCCCGACGTGTTCGAGTACCACACCCCGGATGAGCATTTCAGCCTGACATCTGCGGAACAGACCTACGGATTCCTCGTCAATGTGCTCAAGGAGCTATAGCTTGCGATTGGAGACTGCCTAGGGCAGTCTTTTTTCATGAAAAATACTGCGACAAACATTATACCTTGACAGGCGAGGTATGTGGAGCTATAATACAAATAACAAGAATAAAGATGAAAGAAGTGGTGCTTATGTCTATAACTTCAGACATAATCAGGGGCCATACCGAGACTATAATACTGGCTCAGCTCGCCCACAAGGACAGCTACGGCTACGAGATTAACAAGGCGCTTCAGCAGAAATCGGACAGCAAGTACGAGATGAAGGAAGCGACAATGTACTCAGCATTCAGGAGGCTGGAACAGAACGGGATGATCCTGTCCTATTGGGGGGACGAGAACAGGGGAGCAAGAAGGCGGTACTACTCCATCACGAAGCTCGGCAGGGCGGTGCTTGAGCAGAGCAGGGAGGACTGGGAAGAGGCCAAAAGGATTATCGATAGCATGATTGAAGGGGAGGATTAATGATGTACGAAGAGCTTAGAAAAAGGGTAGACGAGCTGTTCAGCGATGCTCCGAAAACAGCCAGGGCCATGGAGCTTAAGGAGGAGCTGACTGCAAACATGATTGAAAAATACGACGACCTTATAGCTGCGGGAAAAACCGAGGAGGAGGCGCTTAAGGGCTCTCTTTCAGGGATTGCCGACATGGACAGCCTCGTGAAGGGGCTAAGGGAGGACATTACAGTCAGCGAAGAGGAAATGAGGCGGGAGCGCCAGAAGTCTGCGATTTTCATCTCTGTAGGCGTAGGCCTTTATATAGTTGGCATTGCAGTGCTTATCCTTTTCAGCGAGGTGTTCCAGTTCAACGACGTGGTCGGACTCATACTCATGCTAGTCATAGACGCCGTAGCAACAGGGCTGATAGTATACAACGCATTGTCAAGGCCGAAGTACCTCAGCGCTAAACCCGAGGAGGAAAAGGAGTGGCAGCCGGCAGACACCAGGACGGTTGACGTGCTGCGCCAGGTGAAATCAATACTCTGGCTGCTGATAGTTGTACTATACTTCCTCATAAGCTTCGTGTTCGGTGCCTGGGCGTTCTCTTGGCTGATATTCATCATAGGAGTGGCAATTGAGAAGATCATAGTTCTTATGTTTCAGATGAAGGAGAGATAGTTATGGATAGCAGGAAAGTAAATGTAATCCAGATCGTCCTTTGGGCAGCGCTTGCTGTGTTCCTAGCAGGTCTCCTGATATTCGGCATATCCGGCGGCGGCTGGTCCTGGAGCAGCCAGATGTCGGTGCAGAAGCAGGAAAACGTTGCTCTTGAGGGGATTGAAAAAATCAAGGTGGATTTTTCAAGTGAGAACATCACGATCATACCGGTGGACGGCAGCGAGATAAAAATAATCGAAAGCTGCAACAGGAACCTGAGGGAAAGGGAGAAGTTCACAACAAGCAGGGACGGGAGCACGCTTACTGTTGCACAAGGTCAGAACCGAATCTCCTTTGGTTTCTTCGGAATGAGCATGAACAGGAAGGTCGAGATTCAGATACCTAAGAGCTACTCAGGCGGCATGGAGGTTGCTCTGGACTCCGGCAACATAGTTTTTTCGGGGGAATCTGCATTCAGCGGACTGGACTGCTCGCTCACCTCTGGAAATTTTGAAGCAGCCGGCCTGAACGTCTCCGGAGATGCATCGATTCAGACTGATTCAGGAAACGTTAAGGTATCAAGCCTCAGCGCACGGAACTTCGATGTGAAGGTAACCTCCGGAAACATAAGGTTCGACACCCTTTCTGGTTCAGGAGATGTAAGAGGGACATCCGGCAACATCAGGGTTGGAAGCCTTGAAATATCGGATTACGCTAACGTCAAGACAACTTCTGGCAACATCGAGCTCGGCCTCCCGAAAGACCTGAGCTTCGAGTTCACAGGGTACACAACCTCCGGAAACATCAACACAGATTTCGGCATCATGTACGAAGGCGACAAGAAACATGCCAGCGCAAAGGTTGGCAGCGAACCATACAAGAAGCTGAATGCGGAAGTAACTTCAGGGAATATCAGCGTCACAATAGAATAGCTGCAACGCAAAAGAGACTGTCTTGCGACAGTCTCCTTTTAATATAAGCAAGTATTAGCTAGCTTTTTTGTTTTTCTCTGCTTCCTTTTTGTGCTGACCTGTTGCATAATAAAGGCCTGTCAGGATCAGAAGGAAAGGAACTCCAACCATTACGGAAACTCTTTCGCCTGGTGTTGTAATCATGGCTACAAGTACAACCACAAGGAACGCCAATGCTGCGTAGTCTGTAAATGGATACATGAATACAGGGAACTTAAGCTTCTTGACCTGCTCAGCTGTGAGCTTCTTCCTGAAAGCAAGGTGGCAGCTTACTATGATGAACCATACGAAAATTCCTATGAATGTCGCAACTGATGTAACCATTGAGAAAGCTTTTCCAGGTGCTACGTAGTTAAGTATAACTCCTATAAGCATGCAAGCAACGGATACGAATATCGCTTTTGCAGGAACTCCGGACTTGCTGAGTGTGGCCAGTGACTTAGGCGCTTTGCCCTGCAGCGCAAGGCTGTGGAGCATACGTCCAGTTGTGTATATACCTGAGTTACATGATGATGCTGCAGCAGTAAGTACGACGAAGTTTATTATGCCTGCAGCAGCTGCTATGCCGAGCTTGGAGAATGTCAGAACAAACGGACTTCCCTGTGTTCCTATTTCGTTCCAAGGGTAGATAGCCATTATTACCAAAAGTGAACCAACGTAGAATATCAGGATTCTGTAGAAAACGTTGTTTATAGCTTTTGGGATGTTCTTTTCAGGGTCTTTAGCTTCGCCTGCTGTAACTCCGATGAGCTCCATTCCAAGGAATGCGAATGTTACCATGATTATGGATGAGAACATTCCGCCGAAGCCGTTAGGCATGAATCCGCCGTTTGTCCACAGGTTAGAAATACCTATTGGAACTCCGTTGTTTCCAAGGCCTGTAACTATCATGATCAGGCCGACAACTATCATTACGATTATTGTAACAACCTTGATGAGTGCGAACCAGAATTCAAGCTCTCCGAAGAGCTTTGCTGCTGTGAGGTTTACGAGTGTAAGAACTGCAAGTGCTATAAGAGCTGACGCCCAAGTAGGGAAGCCTGTCCACCAGAAGTTGATGTAGATACCAACAGCTGTGGTTTCAGCCATACACACGATAACCCACATGAGCCAGTATGACCAGCCGGTAAGGTATCCTGCGAGTGGTCCCATGTATTCATAAGCGTAAGCTGAGAAGGAACCTGAAATAGGGTTCTCAACAGCCATTTCGCCGAGTGCTCTCATAACAAGGAACAGTAAGAATCCGCATACAAAATACATAAATATAAGTGATGGACCTGCTGCTTTTATTGCTGTAGCTGAACCGAGGAAAAGACCAACACCGATTGCGCCGCCTATGGCCATCAGCTGAATGTGTCTTTCTTCCAGGGAACGCTCCATTTCATGTTCATGATGATCGTTCATTAATTTTTTACCCCCCATAAATAAAAGAAAAATATCGTTGAAAAAATCATCCGTAAATTTAGGTGCACCTTTAAATTTCTGGAGATATTTTCAAGCATTTGCAGAATAACTCAACATAAATAATAATTGCAAAAACTGAAGTATTCTGCACGAGTTACATTCTACCACCGGGTTTAAACGTTTGCAACACTTTTTTAACAAAGTGTGAACGGGAGAGGGGTCACTTGAGGAGCAGTCTGCTGGCCAAAAATGCTGAAATATGAAAAGCCAATAAAGCCTCAGGCCTTGAGTTTGCTTGCGTGAAATGATATGTAAAATAATGGGCAAAATGCATGTGGAAGGTTAAAAAAATTTTGCACTTTACACTGCTAAAATTCATTTCTAAATTCTGAAAATAGAAGACGATGCATAATTATGCTTCAAAATAAATAAAAATAGACCGTCATGGGACGGTCTATTGATTATCTTGGGTATTATTTTGCTTCGTCTTTTGCGTATTTGAACTTGTAGATCAGCCAGAGAACTACCAACCATGGAATACCAACTATAACTGCTATTCTGTTTCCTGGGTTTGTGCACATTACGAATATAACGAATGCGAGGAACGCCATAGCGATGTAGTTAGCAACTGGGAAGCCGAACATTGGGAACTTCAGGTTCTTGACCTGCTCAGGAGTGAGGGTCTTTCTGAAGTTCATCTGGCACCAAGTGATTACGAACCATACGAAGATACCAACGAATGTAGCTATTGAAGTTATATAGTTGAACGCTTCTTCAGGAATAACGAAGTTGAGGACAACGCCGATCATCATACATGCAGCTGAGAAGAGTATTCCTCTTGCAGGAACCTTAGTTTTGCTTACTTCAGCGAAGTATTTAGGAGCCTTTCCTTCAAGAGCCAAGCTGTAAAGCATACGACCTGTTGTGAATATACCTGAGTTACATGATGATGCTGCTGCAGTCAATACAACGAAGTTGATGATGCCGGCAGCTGCCGCGATACCAAGGCTTGCGAAAGTCATAACGAAAGGTGATCCCTTTGTTCCGATTTCAGTCCAAGGGTAGAGTGACATGATAACTGTAAGAGCGCCAACGTAGAATATCATTATTCT
>DBML01000032.1 GCA_002298915.1 Clostridium sp. UBA699 | reverse complement strand
ATAGTGAACGGACTCATGACAACAATACACTCCTACACCAACGACCAGAAGATACTCGACATGCCGCACAGCGACCTGAGAAGGGCAAGGGCAGCAGCAGTATCCATGATACCTACAACAACAGGCGCAGCGAAGGCGGTTTCGCTTGTGCTTCCGCAGCTCAAGGGCAAGCTCAACGGGATGGCGCTAAGGGTACCTACCCCAACAGTATCCTGCACGGACCTCGTATGCGAGCTCGGCAAGGAAGTCACAAAGGAAGAAGTCAACGCGGCTCTCAAGAAAGCTTCAGAAGGTGAACTCAAGGGAATACTCGGATTCTGCGAAGAGCCTCTCGTATCGGTAGATTTCAAGGGCGACGCAAGATCCTCGATAATAGACGCGCTTTCGACGATGGTCATAGGACCTAAGCTGGTCAAAGTCCTTTCATGGTACGACAACGAATTCGGATACTCACAGAGGCTTGCAGACCTCACAAAATTCGTAGCTGACAAGCTTTAAGGAGTGAAGGGATGGAATACAACAAGAAAACTGTCGAGGACATACAGGTTAAAGGCAAAAAGGTTCTTGTGCGCTGCGACTTCAACGTTCCGCTCAAGGAAGGGAAAATAACAGATGAAAACAGGCTCGTCGGTTCGCTCCCCACTATTAAATACCTTATAGAAAACGGAGCGATGGTAATACTCTGCTCACATCTTGGAAAACCTAAGGGAGAACCGGTTCCGGAGCTTTCCCTGAAACCTGTCGCTGCGAGGCTTTCGGAGCTTCTCGGGAAAGAGGTTGTTTTCGCTGCAGACATCAACGTAGCAGGTGAAAACGCAAAAAAGGCAGTAAATGAAATGAAAGACGGAGACGTCGTATTGCTCGAGAACACGAGGTACAGGAAAGAGGAGACTAAGAACGACCCTGCCTTCTCAAAGGAGCTTGCAGCCCTTGCGGAGATCTACGTGAACGACGCCTTCGGCTCAGCCCACAGGGCGCACTGCTCCACCGAAGGGGTTACCCATTTCCTGACCACAGCTGTATGCGGATTCCTTATCCAGAAGGAGCTCAAGTTCCTGGGGGAAGCGGTTTCAAATCCTGCTAGGCCTTTCGTAGCTATCCTTGGTGGCGCTAAGGTATCCGACAAGATAAATGTGATCAACAACCTTCTGGAGAAGGTCGACACAATAATCATCGGCGGCGGCATGAGCTACACTTTCTCAAAGGCGCTTGGAAACACCATCGGAAACTCTCTGCTTGAGGAAGACAGGATCGGATACGCTAAGGAGATGATAGCCAAAGCGGAAGAGAAAGGCGTATCATTCCTTCTACCAGTTGACTGCGTCATCGCTGACAAGTTCGATGCCAATGCTGAGGCTGTAATAACGGAGGATGCCAATATTCCGGACGGCTTTATGGGGCTTGACATCGGACCTAAAACTGTCGCTATTTTCACTGACGCTGTGAAAAACGCCAAAACTGTGATATGGAACGGACCTGTAGGGGTGTTCGAATTCGAAAAGTTCGCCGCGGGCACAAAGGCAATTGCGAAAGCGTTGTCTGAAACAGATGCGGTGACGATAATCGGAGGAGGGGACAGCGCGGCAGCAGTAAACCAGCTCGGTTACGGCAGTAGCATGTCACACATATCAACAGGAGGAGGAGCTTCACTCGAGTTCCTCGAAGGAAAGGTCCTGCCAGGAATAGCAGCACTGAACGACAAGTAAGTAAGCAGGGAGAGATAGTCATGAGAAAACCTATAATTGCAGGAAACTGGAAAATGAATAACACGATGGGCGAGGCTCTTGCCCTGGTGGAGGAGCTCAAATCCCTGGCCGCAGATGCGGAATGCGAAGTGGTTGTATGCCCTTCCTTTGTTCAGCTCATGGAGGTTGCTAAGGCGCTCCACGGCACGAACATAAAGGTCGGAGCACAGAATATGCACTTCGAGGAAAGCGGGGCATTCACCGGCGAAGTGTCGGCAGCCATGCTAAAAGAGCTTGAAGTCAGCTACGTAATCCTCGGCCACAGCGAGAGAAGGCAGTACTTCGGCGAAACTGACGAAGCCGTTAACAAGAAAATCAAAACAGCCTTCAGTCACGGGCTTGTCCCGATCGTGTGCTGCGGAGAGACCCTTTCAGAGATGGAAGAAGGCATAACAGAGGAAGTGCTCGGAATGCAGATAAAGATCGGTCTCAAGGGGCTTGAAAAGAAACAGGTAGAAAAGCTTGTAGTTGCTTATGAGCCGGTATGGGCCATAGGCACAGGCAAAACGGCGACCGATGAGCAGGCAAACAATGCCATTGCCTACATCAGAGCGCTGATAGCAGGGATGTACGGAAGCAGAACAGCAGAAAAAACACGCATCCAGTACGGCGGATCTGTAAAGCCGGATACTATCAAAGCACAGATGGCACAGCCGGAAATCGACGGTGCCCTTGTAGGCGGAGCAAGCCTAAAAGCAGCAGATTTCGCAGAAATAATAAAAGGAGTGTAGGAATAATGAGAAATGTTATTGAAATAGTAGAAGTAAAAGCAAGGCAGATAATGGATTCAAGGTGCATGCCTACGATAGAGGTTGACGTAGTCCTCGAAGACGGCACAGTAGGAAGGGCTGGAGTGCCATCAGGAGCCTCCACAGGGATGTTCGAGGCTGTAGAGCTCAGAGACGGAGACAAGGCCAAGTTCGGCGGAAAAGGAGTCCTCAAGGCTGTCGAGAACGTGAACGAGCATATAGCGAAAGCTCTCATAGGCCTCAACGTGTTCGACCAGGTACTCATAGACAGCACAATGATAAAGCTCGACGGAACAGACAACAAGGGCAGATTCGGAGCAAACGCGATCCTCGGGGTGTCCCTTGCATGCGCTAAGGCTGCCGCTGAAAGCCTTGGGCTGGGACTCTACCAGTACATCGGCGGAGTAAACGCAAAAGTCCTTCCAGTGCCTATGATGAACATCATAAACGGAGGAAAGCATGCTGATAACAACGTGGATCTTCAGGAGTTCATGATAATGCCTGCAGGAGCACCTTCCTTCAGCGAAGCCCAGAGATACTGCGCTGAGGTTTACATGGCGCTCAAAGCTATCCTCAAGTCAAAGGGCTACGCAACAGGCGTTGGCGACGAGGGCGGCTTCGCGCCAGACCTCAAGAGCAACGAGGAGGCAATTCAGGTCATCGTTGAGGCTATAGAGAAGGCAGGTTACGTACCTGGAAAGGACATATTCATAGCTCTCGACCCTGCATCCTCGGAGTTCTTCGAAGACGGAAAATACAACCTAGCAAGCGAAGGCAAGATACTTTCATCGGCGGAGATGGTAGACTACTACGCTGCTTTGGTTGAGAAGTACCCTATAATATCTATCGAGGACGGAATGGCAGAGGAAGACTGGGACGGCTGGAAGCTCATGACCGAAAAGCTGGGCAGCAAGATCCAGATAGTGGGAGACGATCTCTTCGTAACAAACACACAAAGGCTCAAGAGGGGAATAGAGAAGGGAACTGCAAACTCGATCCTCATAAAGCTCAACCAGATCGGAACGCTCACAGAGACGCTGAACGCCATAGAGATGGCGGCCAGAGCCGGATACACGGCAGTAATATCGCACAGGTCTGGAGAGACTGAGGATACTACAATAGCTGACCTCGTTGTCGCGGTTAACGCCGGACAGATCAAGACCGGAGCACCTACAAGAAGCGAGAGGGTTGCAAAATACAACCAGCTCATAAGGATTGAGGAGGAGCTGGGATCGATGGGAGAATACCGCGGTCTGGACGCATTCTACAACATAAAGAAATAAAGTTGGTTGATGACTGCCCCGCAGAAATTGCTGCGGGGCTCCTGCATAAAAAGAAATTTGACGGGCAAAATAAAATTCAGTTTGACATTGGAGCTTCTATATCTTAAACTCTAATGTAGAATCTTTAAATTGGTCCTGTGAGGCCAGAAAGGGGTATATGGAATGAGTACTGTTTTTTGTGTTAAGCAAATAAAAATTGAAAAATTTGATATGATCCCTGAGATATATTTAGGATGGCATTAGGATAATTGTATTATTCTTTTGCTGTCCTTTTATTTTGTATTAGGAGGTTGAATGTATGAAAGCAAAACTTATTTTGGAGAATGGGCGCGTTTTTGAAGGAGAAGCTTTTGGATATTTGAAGGAAACTGTCGGCGAGGTTGTCTTCAATACTGGCATGACCGGCTACCAGGAGGTCCTTACAGATCCATCCTACTACGGCCAGATAGTAACAATGACATACCCTCTTATAGGCAACTACGGCTTGAATCTTGACGATACAGAGTCGGGATCAGCAAAGGTCAGGGGTTTCATTGTAAGGGAAGCATGCAAATATCCCAACAATTTCAGATGCGAGATGGATTTGGAGGACTACCTCAGAAACCATAAGATAATGGCAATAGAGAAGGTGGACACAAGGGCTCTGACGAAGGTGCTCAGGGACAACGGAACCATGAAGGGCATAATTACCCTTGAAGAGAACCTCAGCGAGTCATACGTAAAGGAGAAGCTTGAAGCATTCAGCAACAAGGATGCGGTAAGCATAGTGTCCACAGACAAGGTGTACGAGATCCCGGGGAACGGCACTCACGTAGCAGTCATGGATTTTGGAATCAAGACGAACATACTGAGGTCATTCAAGAAGAGAGGCTGCAGGATGACTGTGTTCCCGCAGGATGCAACCTTCGAAGAGGTAATGAGCGTCAATCCGGACCTGGTGTTCCTGTCAAACGGGCCTGGAGATCCTGAGGAGCTTACCGAAATCGTCAAAAACGTCAAGAAGTTTATAGAGGTTAAGCAGCCGATAGTTGGAATATGCCTTGGGCACCAGCTTCTGGCCCTTGCTCTAGGCGGAAAAACGAGCAGGCTCAAGTTCGGGCACAGGGGATGCAACCACCCTGTAAAGGACCTCGAGGAGAACAGGGTATACATCACCACCCACAACCACGGATACTACGTGAGCGAAATGCCTGCGGATACCTCGGTTACGCACATCAGCATGAACGACGGCACCGTTGAGGGAATGAGGCACAACACGCTCCCGATATACTGCGTCCAGTTCCATCCTGAAGCCTGCCCAGGCCCTAAGGATGTAAGCTATATTTTCGACAAGTTTTTGGAGGTGAAATAATGCCTAAGAATGAAAACATCAAAAAGGTATTGGTTATAGGCTCGGGCCCGATAGTTATAGGCCAGGCAGCAGAGTTCGACTATTCAGGAACTCAGGCATGTGAAGCCCTGAAGGAAGAGGGAATAGAGGTAGTGCTCATAAACAGCAACCCTGCTACGATAATGACCGACAGGGAGGTAGCTGACAAGATATACATCGAACCGATAACGCTGGAATTCGTGGAAAAGGTAATAGCCAAGGAAAGGCCTGACAGCCTCATAGCAGGCATGGGCGGCCAGACGGGGCTCAACATGGCTGTTGAGCTGTACGACGCAGGTATACTTGATAAGTACGGTGTTAAGGTTATCGGCACTTCGATAGAATCCATAAAAAAAGGCGAGGACAGGGAGCTCTTCAGGGCTGAAATGAATAAGATCGGCCAGCCTTGCATAGAGAGCGAAATAGTCAACGACCTGGAAACAGGAAGGCACATCGCCAGGAAAATAGGATACCCTGTAATCGTGAGGCCTGCCTATACGCTGGGCGGTTCAGGCGGCGGCATAGCTGAAAACGAAGAGGAGCTCAACGTGATCCTGGGACAGGGACTCCAGCTCAGCGCAATCGGCCAGGTTCTGCTCGAGAAGAGCGTGAAGGGCTGGAAGGAAGTTGAGTACGAGGTGATGCGTGATGCCCACGGCAGCTGCATAACCGTATGCAACATGGAAAACATAGACCCTGTCGGAATCCACACCGGAGACAGCATAGTTGTTGCTCCGAGCCAGACCCTTTCAGACGTTGAGTACCAGATGCTCAGGACAGCTTCAATAGATATAATAAACGCCATAGGGATCGAGGGCGGCTGCAACGTGCAGTTCTGCCTAAACCCTGACAGCTTCGAATACGGAGTAATCGAGATAAATCCGAGGGTCAGCAGGTCCTCTGCGCTTGCGTCGAAGGCTACGGGTTACCCGATAGCCAAGGTGGCGGCGAAGATCGCTCTGGGCTACGGCCTTGATGAAATAAAGAACGCTGTTACGAAGAAGACATACGCGTGCTTCGAGCCGTCCCTGGACTACGTTGTCATAAAGATACCGAAGTGGCCTTTCGACAAGTTCTTCGGTGCCGACAGGGAGCTGGGAACAAAAATGATGGCCACAGGAGAGATAATGTCCATAGGAAGCAACTTTGAGCAGGCGCTTCTCAAGGGAGTAAGGTCCCTTGAACTCAAAAGATTCACTCTGGAGCAGCCAAGCATGAAAAAGCTCAGCCTCAAGGAGCTCAAGGAGAGCGTAATCGCACCTGACGATGAAAGACTCTTCGCGGTCGCAGAGATGATCAGAAGGAACTACAGGATAGAGATGATCTCTCAGGTAACCGGTATAGACATTTTCTTCCTTAAGAAAATCAAGAACATCGTGGACACTGAAGAGGAACTCAAGTCAAAGACCATCAAGGAACTTACGAAGGAATACCTTCTAGACCTCAAGAAGATGGGCTTTGCCGACAAGGGAATAGGCGAACTGCTAAAGGCAAGCGCAGACGAAATATACAAGCTGAGAAAAGAGTGGAACATCAATCCTGTCTACAATATGGTTGATACCTGCGCCGCGGAATTCGAGGCAGTAACACCTTACTACTACTCGACGTACAACGAATATGACGAGGTCACCGTCAGCGACAGGAAAAAGGTTATAGTAATAGGCTCGGGCCCTATCAGGATAGGGCAGGGTGTCGAGTTCGACTACGCATCAGTCCAGGCTGTTAAAGCGCTCAGGAAGCTCGACATAGAGACGATTATAATCAACAACAACCCTGAAACGGTAAGCACCGACTTCGACATATCAGACAAGCTTTACTTCGAGCCTCTTACAGAAGAGGATGTCCTCAACATAATAGACAAGGAGATGCCATACGGTGTCATACTGCAGTTCGGCGGACAGACAGCCATCAAGCTTGCCCAGTTCCTGTACGAGAAAGATATCAAGATACTCGGGACAAGCTCCGAGCAGATAGACCTTGCCGAGGACAGGGAGCAGTTCGACCAGCTTCTGGAGGAGCTTGACATAAAGAGGCCAAAGGGAAAAGGAATCTCCACACTTGAGGAAGGGCTAAAGGAAGCAGCAATACTAGGCTACCCTGTGCTCGTAAGACCGTCCTTCGTAATCGGAGGACAGGGTATGGAGATCACTTATGACGACAAGGAGCTCACTTTCTATCTTGAAAACGCCTTCGAGAAGGACAAGAAGAACCCAGTTCTCATAGACAAGTACCTGAACGGAAGAGAACTTGAAGTCGACGCCATATGCGACGGCGAAGACGTGCTCATACCTGGGGTCATGGAGCATCTTGAAAGGGCAGGCGTCCACTCGGGAGACAGCATAACGCTGTTCCCTACGCAGAACGTATCCGCCGCGATCAAGCAGAAGGCTTTGGAGTTCACAAAGCTGCTTGCGAATGCCATCGGCATAAAGGGAATGATAAACATCCAGTTCATAGAATTCAACAATGAACTCTATGTTATAGAGGTAAACCCAAGAGCCAGCCGAACAGTGCCTTACATCTCAAAGATAAGCGGTGTTCCGATCGTTGAGCTCGCTACGAAGGTTATGCTCGGATCAAAGCTCAAGGACCTCGGCTACGGCACGGACATTTACAAGGAGCCTGATCTGGTAGGAGTAAAGGTGCCGGTATTCTCAACGCAGAAGCTTCCAGGAGTGGAGATTTCTCTTGGACCTGAGATGAGGTCAACCGGAGAGGTTCTTGGAATCGGAAGAACAGCTGACGAAGCCCTATACAAAGGCTTCCTGGCGGCAGGAATGCAGCTCGAGAAAAAGAGAGGCAAGGTTCTTGTTACTCTTAATGACCATGACAAGGAGGAGTTCCTTCCTATTGCTAAGGAACTGAGCAGCCTTGGCTACAGCTTCATCTCAACGAGGGGCACTGCTGAATTCCTTTCAAGCAACGGAATCGATGCGAAGGAAATCAGACGTATCAACGAAGAGGAACCAAACATCCTTACCGCTATTAAGAATATAGAGGTGGACCTTGTTATCAACACCCCTACAAAGGGAAATGACTCTAAGAGGGACGGCTTCATTATAAGAAGATCAGCGATCGAGAAGAATATAGACGTCATCACAACGCTCGATACGGTAAAAGCCCTTGTAGACGTGACGAAGAAGCTTGGCTTCGAAAAAGCAGCCGACAAGATGGATATTTTCAACATGGGAAGAAAACAGGATTAAATCAATTTGCTGCTGCGCCTGATGGTGCAGCAGCTTCAATTTTATGTACCGCTCCCCTGGAAGCGAATAAATGGTTGTTGAAAAGTGACAGAATATTGTGTATAATCAAATAAAGCTCAGCTAGGTTCAACATTTATAATCAAAGGAGTGGTGATGATGAGTAAGAGAAGAGTGCTGATTGATCCGGACGGAAAGGAACTTATCGTAGACGAGAACATCAAGGATTATATTAAGCCCGAGGCAGTCCCGGCAGACGAGGAAGTTGACTTTGTAAGCGGAGAAGCAGAAAAAGTAATAAAACCAAAATAGAATAGATAAGAAAAACAACCCACACAAAATAATGATTGTGTGGGTTTAAATATTCTCAGGAGCAAACATATATATGCCTTGTGAACCTTCCTTTGGAGACGGTGCAGCTATCCTCTATTGTGAAGCCTGAGCCTGTTATCGGCCTGGTCATATCCTCGAAGGTGATTATTACTGCCCTGTCAGCCAGACGTCTTGCATGAGCTATAAGCGAGTGCTGTTCAGCCTGCGTAACGGTCGTGAAAACGCCGTAGGGAAGGTCAAGGACAGCGGAATCATAATGCTTCTCCAGAGTGCGCATATCTGCAGCCTTAACAGCGTCACTGAAGCCGAAATGCTCCAGGTTTGCCTTCGCATTAGAAACGATCTTCATGTTTATGTCATAGCCCTCCGCATCGATCCCAAGGTCCAGAGCTTCAAGAACAACTGTGCCCGCACCGCAGCAGGGGTCGACAAGGGTTGAACCGCTGCTGAAGGGGGCGGCTATGTTCGCAACAGCCCTTGAGACTTCAACGCTCAGGGAATTCGAATATGAAAATGGCTTGTTCCTGTGCTTCTGCCAGCGGAAGTCGCTGCTTTCGCAGAAACCGAAAACAAGCATGCCATCTTTTTTGGTGACGCCGAATATCGTCTGAGGCTCCTCCATCTCAGCATTTCCGCTTATCGATTTTCCACTTTCCCTCTCGAGCATACGCCTTTCCTGGAAGGGAACCTTTTCACCCTCGATATCCACAAAGTAAACTTTGAAATTTTCAGCTGAAAGCCCTTCTGACATTATGCTTTTCTGCAGGTCTTCAATGCAGGAAGCCTCCAGGAGCACTGAGATGCAGTGCCTGATGAATGGGCTCCTGCTCGGATCCACATAAACATTCGTGAAGAAATCCTTTGAAGCAGGTACTTCGCCGAAGAGATGCCTCATCTCAAGCTGGCAGAGGCTTCTCTCCTGTTGAGAGCTGTTTGTGGTGTAGAGGTATTTTCCGCTCCTGCAGCCGTTTTTGAAATGCGGTATCTTATCCTTGTACAATCGATTCGTCATCTAAACACATCCTTTCCTATACTATACCACCAAAGGTTGATGTATACAATTTACTGTTTGTTTATGGAATATGAGGCGTTTTTAGATTATAATGAAGTGTAGAATCTAAATCAAGGGGGATATTATGAGGAAATCATTAGCAATAATCATGATATTGGCCGCTTTCGCGGTAGCAGGCTGCAGCAGCAAAAGCAGCGTGCAGAACACTGCGGCGGAGAGCAACACTCAGGCTGGCACGAACACAACGCAGAGCAGCAGCGACAGCAACGCCACAAACACATCCGACACTTCCTCTGAAGGCAAGCAGAGCACAGATACAAGCGCAGCGAATACAACCAAAACTGCTTATACAGTCCACGGAGTACCCGTGCTTATGTATCATTCGATAGGAGTTGAGTCAGGCAATCCCATAGTGATGCCTCCGGAGCAGTTCGACACTGAGATGAAATACATCAAAGACCAGGGTTACACAACATTGACTCTGGACGAACTCTACGATTATTTCGAAAACAAGGTTGCCGTTCCGGACAAGTCGATCGTCATAACCCTTGACGACGGCTATGAAAACAATTATACGGAGGCATTCCCTATCCTCAAGAAGTACGGCCTCAAGGCAACCATTTTCATGGTAACTTCCGTGATAGATGTAAACCCGAACTGCCTGACTTCGGCTCAGCTGAAGGAGATGGACAAGGCAGGCATAGACATAGAGAGCCATACAGCCACGCATCCCGACCTCGACACGCTGAGCTATGCCCAGCAGCTGGCAGAGCTGAAGGAGTCGAAGGCAGTGCTGGAGAAGCTGCTTGGAAGGCCTGTTAAATATGTGGCTTACCCTACAGGGAAATATAACGACGACACGTTGAAAGCCGTACAGGAAGCAGGCTACAGGATGGCCTTCACCACAAACGGCAGATGGTCCGACAAGTCTGACGGCATCCTAACGCTTGACAGGGTGTACATCAGCACGTTCCATTCGATGTCTGTGTTCAAGACCAGGCTCACTAATCCAAACTATCCTGTCAACTAAAGGAGGACGACCGATGAAGAAAACAATAGCGGCAGCTGCGCTTGCGGTCTTGCTGCTTATATCACTGTCGGCATGCTCAAAGGATCAGAGCACTGGGGACAATAAAACAGGGACCACTTCTGAGACGGCTGCAAAGACAGCTGAAGAGGCAGCTGCTGAAGCTGCAGCCAGGGAGAAGGCCGCCAAGCTTGAGTCGAAGGCTCAGGAAGGCTACGGCCTTTTCCTCGAGAAGAAGTACGCCGAAGCCATCGCTGCCGAGAACGAAGTCATATCTGAGGCCCCGGACTTCTACAAGGCATACTACATCAAGGGCATAGCTCAATGTTATGCAGGGAACTACGAGGAGGGCTCTAAGAACCTGGACAAGGCCCTGGAGCTCAAACCTGACGATTACCTGGCAAGGTTTAACAAAGCGCTCTCACTGGAGCTTTACAAGCACTACGACGAGGCCCTGGTGTGGTACCAGAAGGCCCTGGAGATTTCGAAGGAGGACTGGAGCTACTACGGTATAGCCAGCATATACGGCAGGAAGGGAGACGTCTCCAACACTGTCAAGTACCTCAAGCTGGCAATTGACATAAATCCGGAAATAAAAGAGGAAGCAAAAACTGAAGCTGACTTCAATCCGGTGAAAAACTCAAAAGAATTCAAGGAACTGATAGGGGAATAGAAATGTCGGAAAAGAACATAGAAATAATGAAGAAACTCATAGAGGCAAAAAAACAGAAGGGCAGCGAAAAGGGATCCTACCTGAGGGCCCAGAAAAGCATGGGAAAAGCCCAGAAGGGCAAGTCCAGCAAGAAATCGGGGGGTGTCTTCGATAAGTAAATCATCTAAAGGACTGATCGTGCTTCTGGTGATTTCGATTGTGGCCGCGTCTGCGTACTACATGCTTACAGGTTCCGGCAGCGGGAAGGGTCCTGCAAAAGAAGCTGTAAGCAGCTTCCTTTCTAAAGTCAAGGAAGGGAAGCTCGCTGAGGCTGAACAATACACAGTGCCCGGCTGCAGTTACAATTCGCTTTTGTCGGAGATGGGCGGCGGCGAATACCAGGACCTTATAGTTCAGGTTCTCTCGAAGATCGAATACAGGATAGATGACGTCGAAGTAAACGGGAGCAGCGCCGTGGCGAAAGTCCACATATCAAGCGTGGACCTGTTCAGCTTTTACAACAAGTACAGCGAACAGCTGAATCCAATGCTCAAGGATTACCTCGCTGGAACGGAAGCCCAGAAGGAGAAGGTGGTTCTGGAGTTCAAGGCTTTCCTGTCAAAGCATATTCCGGAAGACTTGAAAAGCGGCAAATATGACAAGTCGGAAGGAGACACAGAGGTCAAACTGGTAATGAAGGACGGGGTGTGGCTTGTCGACGCAGACGAGAGCCTCATGTATTACCTGACAGGCAGGATGACCATGCTTATCCAATAAATACAGGTCGGGGGTGGTTTAATGATCATAGGGACGGGAAAGGTTTACCTTCATGCAAACTGGGTTCATTCCCTTAAAGAGAAGAGGATGATAGTCAAAAGCATCACGGCAAAAGTAAGCAACAAGTTCAACGTTTCGGTCGCTGAGGTCGAGGACCTTGACCTGCACCAGTCAATAGTCATCGGGCTTGCCTGCGTTAGCAATGACTCAAAGGTTGCGAACAGCGTGATACAGAATGCTGTTAACTTCATCGAATCAAATACCGAGGCGGAGCTTCTGGACTACCAGATAGAGATACTTTGATCGAGATCGGTACAGAGGTGATATGAATGGCATATAAAAGGACGAAAATAACCGTTGTAGGGGCTGGGGAGATAGGGTCTGCGATCCTTTACACCTTGATGCTGAAGAACCTTGCAGGCGAGCTGGTTCTCCTGAACCGCAACAGGGAAAGGGCGGAGGCGAAAGCGGCCGACATTTACCACTGCACAGGCTTGGATGGCGGCCCATTTGTTCAGTCAGGCGACATCCGGGACTCTGCGGGCTCGGAAATTGTGATAATTACTGCAGGTGTGCTGCCAGAGGAAAACGGCAGCAGGACGGATGTGCTCGAAAAAAATCTTGCCATATACAAAAAAATGGTGCCCGAAATCATGAGTTACAGCCCAGGCTGCATACTTCTGGTTCTAACAAATCCTGTCGATGTCATGTCATATGCTGCAATGAAGCTGTCGGCCGTCGACCCTTCCAGGGTGATCGGCACCGGAACGCTTCTTGATACGATAAGACTTAGAAGGATTCTTGCGGACAGGTCAGGGACAGAACCGCACCTCCTCGATGCCATGGTTATTGGAGAGCACGGTGATTCCCTTATACCTCTGTGGGGACGCAGCATCGGGCTCGATGAAGAAGCCAGGAGAGAAATCGAGGAGAGCACAAAGAGGGCTGGATGGGAAATAAGACTGGCTAAGGAGCACAGCTGTTACGCGATATCGCTCGCAGCTGTGAGGGTAGTGGAAGCTATCCTTGGCAGGTCGGAAGGCCCGCTGCCGGTCTCGGTTTACCTCAGCGGCCAGTACGGCATTAAAGACATGTACCTCAGCCTCCCAGTCCTGCTTGGAAGCAGAGGTGTGACGAATATCCTTGAGCCAAGCCTCACTGTGGCTGAGGCTTCAAAACTGAAAGAGTCTGCAGAAGAGCTGGAAGTGTTTTTCGCTCAGGCAGATAAATATCTATTCGACTATGGAAAGGAGACATAATTATGAAGTATAAAGTTGTAAAGAAGCAGCAGAACAGCAGCAAGTGCATTGTCTGCGGCCTTCAGAACGACCTGGGCCTTAAGGCAAGCTTTTATGAGCTCGAAAACGGCGAGCTCGCAGCCATGTTCAAGCCTATGGATGAGCACCAGAGCTATCCGGGAAGGATGCACGGAGGTGTATCCTCTGCAATACTTGACGAGGTGATAGGAAGGGCCATACTTATAAAGGATGAGAGCATGTGGGGTGTAACGACCGAGCTTGTTCTGAAATACAAGAAGCCTGTTCCTCTGAACGAGGAACTTAAGGTCGTGGGCAGGATTACCAGGGATACCAAAAGGCTCTTTGAAGGGACGGGGGAGATAATCCTCAAGAACGGTGATGTTGCAGTGACCGCTGAAGGGAAGTACATCAAGATGTCCCTTGAAAAGATAACTGATTCCGAGTTCGACAAAGGTGAATGGGGAGTATTTCATTCCGAGGATGATCCGGATGAAATAGAACTGGGCTACTGATGCAGAAAAATGTTTTAAAGGCGAATCTGCTGCTCCTGCTTGCAGCGTGGGTTTGGGGATTCGCTTTCGTAGCCCAGAAGGTAGGTTCGGAATACGTAGGCGCATTTACATTTAACGGAATCAGATTTGCGCTCGGAAGCCTGACACTTCTTCCGGTGCTCCTCTACTTCAACACTAAGGCAAGGAGAGAGCCGGATTACGTAAAGCCTGGAAGCCCCATCAAGGGAGGGCTTGTCGCTGGGGTCATAATCTTCATAGCTAACACCTTCCAGCAGGTCGGAATGTCCTATACATCTGCAGGCAACGCAGCTTTCATAACTGCCATGTACATAGTGCTGGTGCCGATTATCGGAATCATGCTCAAGCACAAGATAAGTCTCAGCAACTGGGCAGGGGTGGCATTCGCGGTCGCAGGTCTCTACTTCATAACCATAAAGGGAGGCTTCACCGAGATCAACTACGGGGACATCCTGCAGGTATTCTGCGCACTGTTTTTCGCTGCGCACATCGTACTGATAGATCACCTGGTCAAAAGGGTGGACGGGCTGCAGCTTTCGCTGGTGCAGTTCATGACTTGCTCCGTCCTCAGCCTAATCTGCGCGTTTTCATTCGAGAATGTAACCTTGATCGCTGTTATGCAGGGAGCACTTCCGATCCTTTACGGAGGGGTCTGCTCCGTAGGTATAGCCTACACCCTTCAGGTTGTGGGCCAGAAAAACGCGAAGGCATCCCATGCAGCGCTCATAATGAGCCTGGAAGCAGTGTTCGGAGCTATCGGCGGTCTGCTGATCCTCAACGAGAACCTTGGCGGAAGAGGATACCTTGGCTGCGCTCTTATGCTGGCTGGAATACTCATCTCTCAGTATCCCAACATCAAAAAAATGAAACAGGCCGCATGAACTGAAGCTATTTCAACTGACCGGTTGAGGTAGCTTTTTTTATGAAATCCGCCATTCTTTCGTAATGGGTTCCCTTCCAGTACAGTCTGCCGCAGCTTCGGCAGACTGTGATCTCCTCCGCGAAGCTTTTCACTTTTTCGGGGAGTCTGTCAAGGACCTCTTCCCTGGGAACCGGTTCGAGAATGCCGTTGCAGATCATGCACCTGGTGAAGGGTCTGATGAGCTTTTCCAAGCCGAAGTGACGAACTACCTCCATGAACTGCTCCCGAGGCTGCCTGGACCTGACGCAGTAGCCGTACATCAGGATTTTTCTTTTTAGAAGCACTCTGTCGAAGGTGAGCAGTATCCTGTCCTGGGTTGAGGAGATTTCGGCAAGCTGCTCGTCGGAGGCTTCCGTGCTGTATAAAGAGTCGAATCCAGCCATCCTCAGGTATGACGCGAGTTTGCCCAGGTGTACGTCGAGTACGAACCGGATTTCCTTGAGCGGTTTTGGCCTGACCAGGGAGACCGGGGATATGTCCAGGCTTTTGAAGACTGGGTAGACAGATATCGTCTCGCCGCCCTGCATCTGTCTGGCAAAATCAGCAGAGACTCCGTTCACAAGGACAAGGTCAACCTCTGTGTGTGGGACCTCCAGGGATTCGATTACCTCCTTGACTGTCGGGCGGCCTATGAAGGAGCGGCTCAGGGGCAGCTGCCTCTGGGTATGGGGAAGAAAATCGTTCAGCTCGCCATAAAACCTTATCGTAACATTTGCCATTGCCTGCAGCACCTCCGGATATTATAATGTATGTAAGCACATTTTAAGAGAAGGGATTGATTTGAATGATTAGCAAAAGTTCTGCAATTATTATCCTTGACCTTTTAGACAAAAGAATCGATGAAGTCAAAGAAAGGATCGCTGTGCATACGGCTGTTGAAGGGGATGAAAACCTGGTAGCAAGGCTGAAGGGCAACCTTGAGAATTACGTCATCGCAAAGGATGAGCTAAAGAAAGAAATGGAGCATTGGTAATAGAGAAATGAGACTGGGATTCCCAGTCTCTTTATTTTTGCTGTTCGGACTGAATAGCCCAACCCCTTGAGCGTTTTACGGCCTCCTCCCAGCCGCTTGTAAGGTGGGTTCGCTCGTTATGGCTCATCCCCGGTGTGAAGGTTCTGGACACAGCCCAGTTGGATGCTATCTCATCCCTGTTCTTCCAGTAGCCTGTAGCAAGGCCGGCTAGATATGCAGCTCCAAGGGCAGTCGTTTCGATGATCACGGGCCTTTGGACAGGAACGTCGAGGATATCTGACTGGAACTGCATGAGGAAATCGTTGGCGCAGGCTCCGCCGTCTACCTTCAGGGCTCTCAGGCTTATTCCTGATTCAAGCTGCATTATCTTGAGAACGTCGTTTGTCTGGTAGGCCAGGGCCTCGAGGGTAGCCCTGATTATGTGCTCCTTCTTAGCCCCTCGAGTGAGGCCGACGATTATGCCCCTGGCATATGGATCCCAGTATGGGGCTCCCAGCCCTACGAACGCTGGTACAACATAGACGCCGTTCGTGTCCTCCACTGAGCTGGCGTATTCCACAGAAGCCGCTGCGGTTTCGATGAGCTTCAGCTCGTCCCGCAGCCATTGGATCGCGGCCCCTGCAACGAAAACGCTTCCCTCCAGAGCGTAGTCCACCTTGCCATCTATGCACCAGGCGATCGTCGTAAGGAGCCCTCGGCTTGAATCAACGGCTTTTTTTCCTGTGTTCATTAGCATGAAGCAGCCTGTACCGTAGGTGTTCTTGGCTGTGCCGGGCTCAAAGCAAGCCTGGCCGAAGAGGGCTGCCTGCTGGTCACCTGCGGCGCCTGCGATCGGGATTTCTCCGCCTGTGATACTAGGATCCGTATGGCCGTATATCATGCTTGAAGGCTTGACCTCCGGCAGCATAGACTCTGGTATTCCCAGCAGCTCCAGCAGCTCCTCATCCCACTCCAGCTCGTGAATGTTGAACATAAGTGTCCTTGACGCATTCGAGTAATCAGTGACGTGGACCTTCCCCTTTGTAAGGTTCCATATCAGCCAGGTGTCCACAGTTCCGAAGAGCAGGTTTCCTTTTTCCGCTTCCTCTCTTGCCCCGGGAACGTTGTCCAGTATCCACTTCACCTTTGTGCCTGAGAAATAGGCGTCCAGTATGAGACCGGTCTTGCCCTTTATTTTTTCCTCGAACCCTTGGGCCTTCAGGTTTTCGCATATGCCGGCGGTCCTCCTGCACTGCCATACTATAGCGTTATGCACGGGCATCCCGGTTTCCCTGTTCCAGACTATCGTGGTTTCCCTTTGGTTAGTTATACCTATCCCGGCTATGTCTTCGGCTGACGCGCCTATCTTTGCCATAGCCTCGATGACGACACCTATCTGGCTTGACCATATCTCCATGGGGTCATGCTCTACCCAGCCCGGCTCCGGATATATCTGGGTGAACTCCTTCTGAGCCAAGCTTGCTATATTACCTTTCTTGTCGAAAAGGATGCATCTTGAGCTCGTGGTTCCCTGATCAAGCGACATTATATATTTTTCCATTGCAAGACCTCCTTATTTAGAATCAAGCCATTCTATCAGGTCGGATATCACCTGGGAGCGGTTGATCTCGTTCAGCATCTCGTGCCTTCCGTCCTTGTAGAACCTGTAGGTAACGTCCTTCATCCCCAGGCTTTTGAAGGCCTCGACCAGCTTCGTTACGCCCTTTGTGAAGCCGCCAACGGGGTCCTTTTCGCCCGAGAATATATAGACAGGCAGCTCCCGCGGGTATTCGGCCATGTTAGAGGTTTTTTCGATTTCCTTGAGCCCCTGGAAAAAATCATGGAAAAAGCCCGCGCTGAAAACGCCTCCGCAGTATTCGTCCAGTATGTATTTGTCGACCTCGTCCTTGTCCCTGCTAAGCCAGTCGAACTGCGTTCTCGAAGGCTTGAAGCTCTTGTTGAAGGAGCCGAAGGAAAGTGCGTTGAGCATAGGGCTCTTCGCCTTTCTGCCTTTGAGCAGGATTTCTGCCTTGGCGACCATTATGCCTAAGTCGAGAGCGAGACCCTGCTTCCCGTTAGTGCCTGAGAGGATGAGCCCCTCAAGCTCCTCTCCGTAAAGCTGGGCGTACCTATGCGCCAGGAAGGAACCCATGCTGTGACCAAGCAGGAAAAGCGGCATGCCCGGGTGTTCGTCCCTGATTGTTTCAGACAGCTGGTGCATGTCTCTAACCATCCATGAAAAAGCGTCCCGGTCCCCTGGGTAGCCTACGTTTTCCAGGGTCAGCGCTGTCCTTCCGTGTCCTCTGTGGTCGTTTGCGTAAACGTAGTAGCCCGCTTCCGTCAAAGCCTTCGCTAGGCGTTCGTAGCGCGACGACAGCTCCGCCATCCCGTGCGAAATCTGGACTGCGCCTTTGGCGTCCGCAGGCTCCTCGGGGCTCCATTTCCAGCAGAATATCTCGACCCCTTCCGCATCTGTGAAAGTAAATTCCTCAGTCTTCATTTCCATCCCCCAAAATCTTTTTGTCTTTGATTAGATTATATCACAGAAAATTCAGTTTTATGCTGCGGTTATTGACAAAGATATTGATGACTACTATTGTAGTTATTAGAGGAGTGGTTAACATGGAGGAAATACTGAAGGAGATGCAGAAGATAGGGTTCACAAGCTATGAGGCCAAGATTTACCTGGCCCTTCTGCACAGGAATCCGGCAACGGGCTACGAGATAAGCAAGATATCCGGTGTGCCGCAGGCAAAGGTTTACGAGAACATCCAGAGGCTTGGCAACAGGGGTGCTGTGCTCAACGTCGGCAACGACCCTGTGAAATACGTGCCGCTTCCGCCTGAAAAGCTTCTTAAGAAGCTGGATGCGGAGTTCGAAAAATCCATAGACACACTGAAATCGAAGCTTCCCCCCCTGAGCACTGGAAGCGAGCCTGGCTACGCATGGAACATCCGCGGATACTACCCTGCGATGGAGAAAGCAGGGCAGCTGATAAGGGAGGCAGAAAAAGAAATTGCTCTCGCTGTGTGGGGCGAGGACGTCATGTACCTATACAACGAGCTTTCCGAGGCTGAAAGGCGCGGGGTGGAGATGAGACTCGCAGTATACGGCAGGAAAAAAGTGGAGGGTATTGGCGACGTGCACTACATAGCGGGGGAGAGGAAGCTCCTAAAGGAGGCAGGCTGCAGGTGGATAACGCTTGTTTCGGATGGAAAAGAGGCTCTTTCCGGGCAGCTCGAGGAGGAAGGCGAAGGGGTTGTTCTCTGGACCGCAAATCCGGCTTTGGTTTACACGAAAAAGAGGTTCATAGAACTTGAAATAATGAAAGGGAATGATACTGAAGATGATTGATTACAGATGGTGTGTATGCGATATGGACGGGACCCTTCTTGACTCTAAAGGGCTTCTGCCGCAGGAGAACGAGAAGGCCCTGAAGAGGCTTAAGGAAAGCGGAGTAGAGGTGATAATTGCATCGGGAAGGACTGACCTTCTGCTTAAGCCGTTCATAAAGCAGCTTGACCTGACCGGCGACATAATCTGCTGCAACGGCGGGCTTGTGAAGGATATCGGGACAGGAGAGATACTTTACGGGAAAACGATAGGCAAGGAGGCAGCCCTGGAGACAATAGGCTACTGCCTCGACAACAGCCTTGATTTCCTTGCTTACACAGAGAACATGATATATTCGAACAGGAGCAATCCGAGAGCGCTTAAGTACAAGGATAAAAACTCGCGTCTTGAAGCGGAGCTGAGGGCGCCTATAGAATATATGGGAGCTGAAGAAGCGCAAGGTGTGGCCGGGACAGGCATTTACAAGATACTGATATCAAGCAGCAGCCAGGAAGTGATCTGTCAGCTCGCTGAGCATTTCTCGGCGAGGGCCGAGCTTTCAGCGGTGAGCTCCTCCAGCGACGTACTAGACATAATGGCAGCCGGCATCTCAAAGGGAGCTGCTCTGAAAGCGCTGTCAGGGAAACGGGGAGTGGACCTTGGGAAGGTGATAGCCTTTGGCGACAACTACAACGACCTGGAAATGTTCGAAGTTGTTGGCATGCCCATCGCAGTAAGCAACGCTGTGGCGGCGGCCAAATCAGCGGCCAAAATTGTAACTCGCTCAAATGACGAGGCAGGGGTTGCCCATGCAATCAAAAAATATATTCTTGAGGAAAATTGACTATATTTTCCGAAATGACGTATAATGTAATAAATAAGCGAGGAAGGGAAGGGGATTTTATGCAGTTTTGGTTCATTGTTTCACTTCTGTTTTCAATAATAATAGCAATATTCGCTGCGCTCAATTCAAACGTGGTTACGATCAGGTTGTTTTTCGCCACATATGAGCTTTCGCAGTCAATAGTCATAATCCTGTCAGCGGTAATCGGCGCGGTTATCGCCATATTCTTCGGGCTTTTCGGAAGGATCAAGTCAGCAATGAAGGTGAGGGAGCTTAATTCGGAAATCAAGTACTACAAATCCAAGAACGAGGAGCTGAGCAGCACGATCCAGAAAAAGGATATTGAGCTGGCAGCCTTAAAAGGAACTGCAGCCCAGCCTGAAAGCACGGCAAGCACCGAAGGCAAGGCGCCTGCCCCAAAAGCATAAACTAATCTATCTCCGTCAGATGCTTCCAATATCTTTTGGGCATCTGGCGTTTTTGATTTTTCAGGTTTGTCCTTTCTTCTATGGAAGCCCAGCTGAAATAGCCTTTCCACAGGTCCTCATACAGGCTGCCGGAGCCTGAACCAGGCGTTGCGGGAAAGGCTGAGCCTTCCAAGCAGGTCATGAACCACTCCTTGTTGCGGCAGACAGCGGCTAGCCCCCTTCTTTTGTCGTGTATAATGAAATCCAGGTCGGTAAGCCTCTCTGCAAAGTGCGGGGCTATAAGCGCTGTTATGTTGTGGTCAGGCTCATAGGCTGCATAGTAGAAGCCTTGCTTCTCCTGGAACCTGAGGAAGCCCTGCAGCCTGTGAGCCTCAAGGACGACCCTTCTTTCGATCTTAAGCATGTCCATAACCCTTTTGTCCTGCAGGTTCTTGTTGAGGTCGAAGCCAATCCTGAAGCCTAGCCTTAAGTACCTCAGAACCATGATCTCAAAGTTTTCGGCCTCCGACAGATAAACGTGATAGATGGTCTCCATGGCTTCGGTGGAGATCTTGTCCAAAACCGAGTCGTATACCTTTTGCGCCTTGATGGGGTCGGTCGCTACAAGCACAGGAGATTCTATCATTGAGAAGAGCGTGCCCTGTATCTTTTCTTTGTACCTCCCGACCTCCGCTATGAAGCCGGGATCCTCGCGCCTGTAGTACGCTTCGTGTACGCATGTAAGCAGCCCTTCAAAGGAGCCGTCGTATAAGTATCCGTTTGTGTCCAAAACATAACCCTCCTTGTTAAAATTCACCTGTTAGGCTGGTGGCGGCAGCGGCTCCTATGAGAAGCCTGCTGGCGGGCTCAAGGAAGCTCAGCTGTTCATGTCTGTTCTTTTCGAGCTCCCTCAGGTTCAGGTCCTGTTTCGGAGAGAGCCTCCATCGTATGTCCGCCTCTCTGAAGGGAACGTCCCCTGAGTACCTTCCGCGGCAGGTTATGAAGTACTGGGCCCTCCTGACAACAACGCCGAGGCCTTTGAGCTCGGCAAAATCAAGCGAACGGACCCACCTCGCTGAGATTATCCTCTTGGCGGAGGTCATTCCTATGCCGGGAACCCTCAGCAGGTCGCGGAAGGAAGCGCTGTTGACCTCAACAGGAAAAAAATCCAGGTTGTTGAGGGCCCAGTTCGTCTTTGGATCGAAATTGAGATCCAGTGAGGGGCTGCGCTGTGACAGTATCTCGCCCGCCTTGAAGCCGTAGAAACGCAGCAGCCAGTCCGCCTGGTAAAGCCTGTGCTCTCTGAGGAGAGGGGAGAACCTGATGCTGGGAAGAAGAGGGCTGTTTGAAACAGGAACGTAGGCCGAGTAGTACACCCTTTTCAGTCTGTATCTGCCGTAGAGGCTTTCTGAAAGGCTCATTATGCTGTAGTCGCTCTCAGGGGATGCCCCTACGATAAGCTGGGTGCTCTGGCCGGCGGGTACGAACTTGGGAGCGCTTCTGCCCGAAATGCTCTTTTCCGTTTTCGAGGATAGTATCCTGCTGTTTATGAGTGACATGGGCTTAAGGACGTTGTCCCTGTTCTTCTGCGGAGCAAGCAGCTTCAGGCTGCTGCTGGAGGGAAGCTCTATGTTCACGCTCATCCTGTCCGCAAGCTCTCCCGCCTGCTCGATCAGCCTCGGATCAGCTCCGGGTATGGCCTTTACATGGATGTAACCGTTAAAACGGTACTCGTTCCTGAGAATGGAAATCGTCTTTATGATCAGCTCCATAGTGTGGTCAGGCGTCCTGAACACTGCCGAGCTCAGGAAGAGACCTTCAATGTAGTTTCGCCTGTAGAAGTTTATAGCGAGGTCGGCAACCTCCTCGGGTGTGAACGCTGCCCTCTCTGTGTCGTTTGAGGAGCGGTTGACGCAGTAGGCACAGTCGTATACGCAGTAGTTTGTAAGAAGCAGCTTGAGAAGGGAGATGCACCTGCCGTCAGAAGTGAAGCTGTGGCATATCCCTGCAGGGGCAGAGTTGCCGACTCCTCCCGGGACGCTCTTCCTGGAACCACCGCTGGAGGAGCAGGAAACGTCGAATTTTGCTGCGGCTGAAAGTATGCGAAGCTTTTCATGTATATCCATAGCGGCCCATCCTTTCATCGTTGTTTAGCTACATTATACCAAACAAATGTTCGCATGTAAACAGCCGTTTCAGCATGCTCAGACCATCTATAAAATTTAGGAAAAAAAGTGTATAAACTTCCCTAAAATGTGGTATAATGCATTAGACATCTTGAAATTAAATATTATATTTATGTATAATTAGTATGAATTGACATTGAAATGCGGAAGGATGAATATAATGATTAGAAGCATGACAGGTTACGGAAGAGGTACCGTCGAGATGGATGGGCGCAGCTACACTGTAGAGATTAAAAGCGTCAACCACAGGTACTGCGACCTCAATATAAAAATGCCTAAAAGCTTGCTGCCGCTGGAGGACAGGATAAGGAAAACAGTCCAGTCAAGGTTGAACAGGGGCAAGATCGACATATTTTTGACCCAGAACCTTTTTGACAAGAAAGACGTATCAGCTTTTTTGAACAAGTCACTTGCAGATTCCTATTTCGACTGCCTTACGCAGCTTAAGGAAAGATACAGCCTGAGGGACGAAGTCAGCCTTTCCCTTATTTCAAAGTTCCCTGACGTCATCACAACAAAACAGGAAGATGAAGACGTTGAGGAGCTCTGGGAAGGCATAGCCAAAGCCCTCAACGATTCGCTCGACATGATGGCGCAGATGAGGGAGAGGGAAGGACTTAAGCTGAAGGAAGACATAATCTTGAAGTGCGCGGGCATAAAGGAGAATGTTCTGATAATAGAGGAAAAGTCTTCAGATATCGTTAACGAATATCTGAACAGGCTCAAGCTGAGGTTAAACGACCTCCTGAAGGACTACAAGGTTGACGAGAACAGGCTCGCGATGGAAGTTGCGATTCTTGCAGACAAGGCGACCGTGGACGAAGAGATTGTCAGGCTAAAGAGCCATCTGGTCCAGGTGAATGAAACGCTTGAGCTGGATGAGCCTGTCGGAAGAAAGCTCGACTTCATAATCCAGGAAATGAACAGGGAGACGAACACAATTGCATCCAAGGCAAGCAACCTGGATGTAATAAATATCATGCTGAGCATCAAGAATGAGATTGAAAAGATAAGAGAGCAGGTACAAAATCTAGAATAGAATCAGGAGGAAAACAATGGGAATAAAATTGATAAACATAGGCTTCGGAAACATCGTTTCTGCAAACAGGCTGGTAGCCATAGTAAGCCCTGAATCAGCTCCTATAAAGAGGATAATTCAGGAAGCAAGGGACAGGGGAATGCTTATCGATGCTACATACGGAAGAAGAACAAGAGCTGTAATCATCACTGACAGCGACCACGTCATACTGTCCGCTGTACAGCCGGAAACAGTTGCGCACAGGCTAGCACTCAAGGACGAAGAGAATGAAGAGATAAACAACGAAGGTGAAAATTAATGGCTAGCAACGGACTTCTTATAGTTATTTCGGGTCCGTCAGGCACAGGCAAAGGCACAATCTGCAAAGCGCTGTCCGAGGACCATGACCTCTGGATTTCCGTTTCTGCCACGACGAGGGAGCCGAGAGCCGGCGAAGTCGACGGGGTGAATTACTATTTTTTGGACAAGCAGGAATTTCTTAAGAAAATCGAGAACGACGATTTCTTTGAATACGCCGAGGTATACGGTAACTACTACGGCACTCCCAAGTGGAAGGCTCTTGAAGCTATATACAGCGGAAAGGACGTGCTCCTCGAGATTGACATCCAGGGCGCTCTAAAGGTCAAGCAACAGTATCCCGAGGGCGTGTTCATCTTCATCCTCCCTCCTTCCATGGAGGAGCTCAGGAAAAGGATAATAAACAGGGGAACAGAGACAGAGGAATCCCTGATGAGAAGGTTCAAATCCGCTTATCAGGAAATTAACTATATATCGAAATACAATTATGCAGTTGTCAACGACACCGTTGCAGAAGCGGTCGACAAGATAAAAGCCATACTGACTGCCGAAAAGTGCAGGGTGGACAGGCTGAAAGACAAGATTTTAGACTCAGAGGAGGCAGGAATATATGAACAACTCAATGATCAATCCATCAATCGTTGATCTGCTTGAAAAAGTCAACAGCAGATACACACTGGTTACAATGACAGCTAAAAGGGCAAGACAGCTAATCGAAGGTCAGGAGCCTTTGATATGCATCGACTCGAACAAGCCTGTAACAATTGCGATAAACGAGATCAACGAAGGCTTGGTGACATACGAAACTATAAAAGAAGGTATAAAATAAAATGGACAGCAGGAAAACAGCGGTCATAGGCGTATGCGGCGGGATAGCTGTATACAAGGCTCTTGAAATTATAAGCATGTTGAAGAAAAAAGATGTGAACATACACGTCATAATGACGGAAGCTGCTGCTGAGTTTGTAAGCCCTTTGAGCTTCCAGACCATGAGCCAGAACCTGGTGAGCACAGACATGTTTGTCGAACCCAGAGCTTGGGAGATTCAGCACATATCCCTTGCACAGAAAGCAGACGTCATGCTTATCGTTCCTGCTACGGCCAATTTCATAGGGAAGGTCTCGAGCGGCATTGCAGACGACCTTCTTACGACGACTGTTATGGCCACGAAAGCAACCGTACTTGTTGCTCCCGCAATGAACACCGGGATGTACACCAACAGCATCCTCCAGGAAAACATTGAAAGGCTAAAGGCCCACGGCTACAAGTTCATAGAGCCTGCCGAGGGAAGGCTTGCCTGCGGAGACACGGGAATCGGGAAGCTTGCAGACACGGAGGCTATATGCGACAGCGTAATGAGGGAGCTTTACGACATCAAGGACCTCAAGGGCAAGAAAGTGCTGGTGACGGCTGGGCCTACCATAGCACCTATCGACCCGGTCAGGTACATCACGAACAGATCCTCGGGTAAGATGGGCTACGCCATCGCCGAAGAAGCAGCCTACAGGGGAGCCGAGGTTGTGCTGGTCAGCGGTCCTTCGCATCTGGAACCCCCTTACGGCGTGGAGCTGGTGAAAGTAAAGACCACGGAAGACATGTACAACGCGGTAACCAGCAGGTTCGAAGAGGCTGACATAGTGATAAAGGCCGCAGCGGTGGCAGATTACAAACCAAAGACATATTCAGACGCCAAGATCAAAAAGGCTTCTTCGGAGCTTTCAATAGAGTTTGTCAAGGATTTCGACGTGCTCAAGAGGCTCGGGGAGCTGAAGACCCATCAGATCCTGGTGGGCTTCGCAGCTGAAAGCCATGATCTTCTAGAAAACGCGCAAGGCAAACTGGAAAAGAAGAACCTGGACTACATCGTCGCAAACGACATAACAAAGACCGGGTTCGCTACCGATGACAACAAGGTGACAATACTGAGGCGAGACGGGGAGCCTATTCACCTGGAAAGCATGGCCAAAAGAAAAGTTGCCAGAGAGCTTTTCAATGTGATAATGAAAAATAAGGAATAATGAGCGATTTTGAAGACTCCCTTGCACAGACTGCAGGGGAATCTTTTATTAGATGAAATTTTGGGGAAAGAGGTGAAACCGTGTTTACGTATGCGGGTGTAATAATTAACAGCAGTTCTTCAGCACTGGACAGGGCTTTCACGTATGCGATCCCTGATGCATTAAGCAACGAGTTGAAGGTGGGCAGCCGCGTCCTGGTACCGTTCGGAAAAGGGAACAGGAGGACCGAAGGGTTCGTCGTATCGCTGATTGACTCTGTGCAGGGGGAGGTCAAGGAAATCTCCGGCCTCTGCGACGAGATCCCTCTATTTACTGAGAAGGACCTTACACTCATAGAATGGATGAGGGAGAAGTATCTCTGCACGTACCTGGAGTGCATAAAGGTGCTAATCCCGAGCGGCATAACAAAGGGCATAAGGACCAGGAAGGAGAACTATGTCTTCACGGGAGAGGCGCTTGCAGGAAGATACGACCGGGAGCCCTACAGGGGAATATGGTCGCTGGTGGAAGCTAACAACGGAAAGTACAACAAGAACAGGCTTTCGGAGGAGTTCGGACTGTCGCTGTCTTCCGTTACGAGCATGATAAAAAATGGGTTTCTGCTTCAGAGGGAAGGTACGGTCAGCCGCTACAGCAAACGAGAGTATGAGAGCTATTCAAGGCTGGAGCTAAACAGACAGCAGAAGGTTGTGGTCGATGGCATACTGGGATCAGAGGGCACCGAGTTCCTGATACACGGCGTCACGGGGAGCGGGAAGACCGAGATATACATGCACCTGGTTTCAGAGATGATAAGCAAAGGCAGGGATTCCATAATCCTTGTTCCCGAAATATCCCTGACGCCTCAGATGGTTGAACGTTTCAAGGGAAGGTTCGGCAGCGGCATAAGCGTTTTTCACAGCAGGCTGTCGCAGGGAGAGAGGTTCGACGAATGGTTCAGGGTGAAGGAAGGGAAGGTCAGGGTTGCCATCGGTGCAAGGTCGGCGCTCTTCCTGCCGTTCTCCGACCTGGGGATGATAATAATTGACGAGGAGCACGAGGCAAGTTACAAATCTGACAGCGATCCGAAATATCATGCCCGCGAGGTGGCCCGTATGAAAAGCGGCTTGACGGGGTGCAAGGTTGTGCTAGGATCCGCGACTCCGGCGCTCGAGACCTACTACAGGGCGGTGCAGGGCGAGATTGAGCTTTATACGCTTAAGGAGAGAGCGGACGGCGCAAAAATGCCGGATGTTGAGGTTGTCGACATGAGAGAGGAACTGAAAAAGAATAACAGGTCTATTTTCAGCCAGGAGCTCAGCGAAGGCATAGAGGAGTGCCTGGCCAGACGGGAGCAGGTCATCCTCTTCCTCAACAGAAGGGGCTTCTCCACTTTCGTATCCTGCCGCAGCTGCGGCTATGTTTACACCTGCGACAGCTGCGACATATCCTTGACATACCATCATGAAAGCGGTCTGCTAACCTGCCATTACTGCGGAAAAAGCCGAAAGCTGGACAAGCTTTGTCCTAGCTGCGGCAGCAAGTATATCAAGTATTTCGGGATCGGGACTGAGAGGCTGGAGTCCGAAGCAAGGAGGCATTTTCCGGGAGCGAAGATACTCAGGATGGACTTCGACACAACCAGGAAAAAGGATTCCCACGAAAGCATATATACGAGATTCAAGAACCACGAGGCCGACATACTGATCGGCACCCAGATGGTTGCAAAAGGCCTGGACTTCAAGGGAGTCACATTGGTCGGGATAATCGCGGCTGACCTTTCCCTGAACCTGCCTGATTTCAGGTCGAACGAGAGGACCTTCCAGCTCATAACCCAGGTTTCAGGCAGGGCGGGCAGGGGCAGAAAAAGCGGCAAGGTAATCGTGCAGACCTACAACCCCGAGAACAGCAGCATAAAGCATGCCGTCAAAGGCGATTATGAGGGCTTTTTCAAGGAAGAGATCGAGATAAGGCGCCATATGGAATACCCTCCTTTTGCCGATATCATGAGCATAAACATGAGCAGCGAGAACGAGGAATTATTAATAAAAAGTATACAAAATGTTGGTATTATCTTAAAGAATATGGCAGCTGACTATGATAGAATTGATTTGTTAGGCCCGAGTCCCTGCATGATTTCTAAAATAAAGGACTCCTACAGGTGGCAGCTTGTTCTGAAGGGCAGGATAGAACCAGAATTTGCCGATTATATCAGAAAAACTATTTATGATTTGACTAAAGACGTTTATAATAGTATAAGGATAAGCATGGACATAAATCCTGCAAGTCTGCTTTAAATCAATTACATTTGGAGGTAGAAGATGGCATTAAGAACAATTAGAATAAATGGCGATGAGATTCTCAGAAAAAAATGCAGAGAAGTTGTTGAGATAAAGGAAAGGGAGCTGACGCTCCTGGACGACATGCTCGAGACAATGTATGCCGCAGACGGCGTAGGCCTTGCCGCACCACAGGTGGGCATTCTTAAGAGGCTTGTGGTGATAGATGTAGGGGAAGGCCCGATGAAGCTGGTTAATCCTGAGATAATCGAAGCCGTGGGCGATGTGGTTGACTACGAAGGCTGCCTCAGCGTGCCTGGAGAACAGGGCAGTGTCAACAGGCCTGAAAAGGTGAAGGTAACAGCCTTAAACGAAAAAGGCGAAAAAATTGAGATTGCGGGCAGCGGACTTTTGGCCAGGGCCCTCTGCCATGAGATAGACCACCTCAACGGCATACTGTTCATAGACAAGGTGCTTCCCGAGGAGGAAGAAGAATAATGAAGATAGTATTCATGGGCACGCCTGAATTCGCGGTTCCGTCTCTTGAAAAGCTCGCAGAGGAATTCGAGGTTGCAGCGGTGTTCACACAGCCGGACAAGCCCAAGGGAAGAGGGAAAAAGCTCGCGATGTCTGAGGTTAAGGAGGCGGCCCTAAAGCTGGGGATACCCGTTTACCAGCCAGCCAGCCTCAAAAAGGATGAGGAGCTTATCAAGCTGCTTAAGGATATGGCTCCGGATTTCATAGTTGTTGTTGCCTACGGCCAGATACTTTCAAAGGAAGTTCTGGAAATACCGGAATACGGATGCATCAACCTGCACGCATCGCTCCTGCCAAAGTACAGGGGAGCTGCCCCGATAAACTGGGCCATAATAAGGGGCGAGAAGGTCTCTGGCAACACGACGATGCTTATGGACATAGGGCTTGACACCGGAGACATGCTCCTGAAATCGGAAGTCAGCATAGATGAAAACATGACGGCGGGAGAACTCCACGACATACTGATGGCAGACGGCGCAGCGCTTCTGGCAGAAACACTGAAAGGCATTGCTGCCGGCAGGATAATCCCAAAGAAGCAGGAAAACTGGGACGGCTTCTACGCGTCCATGCTCAACAAGGAGATGGCGGCAGTCGACTGGAGCAAATCAAATCAAGAAATCCACAACCTAGTCAGGGGGCTCAATCCCTGGCCGGTAGCATACACGCACTACAAGGGCGACACGATGAAGATTTATGACACGGAAGTCCTTGGAACGAAATCGGCTGCGTTGCCCGGTACAATCACTGATGTCTCAAAGGAAGGTATCAGGGTTTCCTGCGGCGAAGGGGAGCTCCTGGTTAAGAAGGTGCAGTTCCCGGGAGGGAAACCGCTTTTAGTAAGCGAATACATAAAGGGACACAAGATTGATAAAGACGAGGTGCTCTTTTAAAGGAGGGAATCAAAAATGTTTTATTTCGACAGCAGCATGCTGATACTTATACCGGCTCTTATAATAGCTGCCTGGGCGCAATATAAAATCAGCTCAACCTTCGACCAGTATTCCCAGGTAAGGAGCATGAAGGGATATACGGGTTCTGACGTTGCAAGGATGCTCCTTGACAGCAGCGGGCTAAGCGACGTGCCTGTGGAGCTTGTGCAGGGAAGGCTGACGGACCACTACGATCCGGTCAACAGGGTTATGAGGCTTTCCAACGATGTATTCTACAGCTCTTCAGTTGCATCCCTTGGAGTAGCGGCTCATGAAACGGGGCACGCAATCCAGCACAAGGAGAGGTACTCGCCTCTCATGATAAGGAATTCGATTGTTCCGGTAGTTAACTTCGGTTCCAACCTTTCATGGGTTCTGTTTTTTGCAGGATTCATTTTCGGCATAACCAGCCTTATCAGGATAGGTATCCTTCTGTTCATGACAGTCGTTATTTTCCAGCTTGTAACACTACCTGTCGAGCTGAACGCATCGAAAAGGGCATTGGCGCTCCTCGGATCGAGAGGCATCCTTTACGATGAGGAGCTTCAGGGAGCCAAGCGTGTACTTGATGCAGCTGCCCTGACATATATCGCAGCAGCTCTTATGGCCATAGCCCAGCTGGCGAGACTTATAATACTTAGCAACAGGCGGGATGATTAGTATGGATTCAGCGAGGAAGACGGCGGTAGATGTGCTGGGACAGGTGCTCAGGAAAAAAGCATATTCGAACATAGCCCTGGGCAGAGCCCTTGACCAGTCCGGACTTGATCCGAAGGATAAGGCTCTGGTCACGGAGATAGTGTACGGAACGCTTAAATATAAATACACGATAGATGCGATACTGAGCCGTTTGCTCAAGAACGGTCTCAAAAAGATAGACGACGAGGTGCTGAACATCCTCAGGATATCGGTTTACCAGCTCAGGTATCTGGACAAGATTCCTAAGTTTGCTGTGGTAAACGAAGGAGTCGAGCTTGCAAAGAGGAAATCGAAAGGCTCTTCAAGGCTGGTCAACGGAGTGCTCAGAAACTACCTGAGGAACCCCGAAATATCCAGGTGCGATGAGGGCAGTGAAGTGCAAAAGCTGTGCTTCAACTACTCCTTCCCTGAATGGCTTGTCAGAATGTTCATCACACAGTACAGCCCGGCTGAGGTTGAAAAGATCCTGAACGGGCTTAATATGCGTCCCGCAGTAACCGTCAGGGTAAACAACCTGAAGACATCCTGCGAGGAAGCGATGGAGTCGCTTAAAGCTTGCGGGTATGATGTGAGCGAAGGCCAGGTATGCCCTGAAGCCATAGTAATAAACCGCGGCAGAAGCGTAGAGGATAATCCTCTCTTTTCCCAGGGGCTGATTTCTGTCCAGGATGAAAGCGCTATGCTTGTTGCACCGGCGATGGACCTTCACGACAACATGAAGGTTCTGGACCTCTGCAGCGCTCCCGGAGGCAAGACCTGCCATATCGCTGAGATTATGAACAACACAGGCAGCGTGCTCGCTTTCGATGTGCATGAAAGCAAGCTCAAGCTGATTGAGCAGAACATCAGCAGGCTGGGCATAAAGAATGTAGTGTGCTCAAAGCTGGACGCCTCTAAGTACACTGAGAAGCTGGCAGCACAGGGGGACAGGGTGTTAATCGACGTCCCTTGCTCAGGTATAGGGATTATCAGGAAGAAGCCTGAGATAAAATGGACGAAGGATATTGAGGGGACTACCAACCTGGTAGACATACAGAGAAAGATCATGCTGAACGCTTCCAAGTACACGAAGGCAGGAGGGAAGCTGATATACTCAACCTGCACCCTCAACAAGGAAGAAAACGAAGAGAACATAAAATGGTTCCTCAAAAAGAATCCACAGTTTTGCCTTGAGCCGCTGTTCTTTGGCAAATTCGACAACGTGATATACCATGAAGAGGGGTACGTAACCATCCTTCCGAATGAAAATATGGACGGATTTTTTATAGCCAAGATGAGGAAACGCTAGAAGGTGATTGATTGAAAAACATTTTGGATTTAAATCTAATAGAATTGAAAAAATGGATGAAGGATAACGGTGAGACGGAGTTCAGGGCAAAGCAGGTGTTCGAATGGCTGTACAAGGGATGCTTAAGCTTCGGCGAGATGAAGAACATACCGGCCAGCCTGAAGGCGAAGCTTGAAGCCGGCTTTGACACCGGCATACCCGAGATTGTTGAGAGGCGCAAATCAAGGGCCGACGACACCGTGAAGTTCCTCATGAAGTACAGCGACGGCAATGTCATCGAAGCTGTCGTAATGAAGTACAGGCACGGGAATTCAATATGCGTCTCCACACAGATAGGCTGCAGGATGGGCTGCAGCTTCTGCGCATCAACCCTTAACGGAATGGTCAGAAACCTTACGTCGGGGGAGATAGTGGGTCAGATTATTGCGGCGCAGAGGGATACAGGCGGCAGGATATCGAACGTTGTCCTGATGGGAAGCGGTGAGCCGCTTGACAACTTCGACAATGTCACGCGATTCCTCGATACCGTGAATGCCGACTACGGCCTCAACATTGGCCAGAGGCACATAACCCTATCTACCTGCGGCATAGTGCCCAGGATGAGGGAGCTTGCAGATATGAACTACCAGATAACGCTTGCGGTGTCGCTCCATGCGCCGAACGATGAAATAAGGCGGCAGATGATGCCTGTTGCGAACAAGTATTCAATGGCCGAGATAATCGATGCCTGCAGATACTACATAAACAGGACGAACAGGAGGATCACCTTCGAGTATTCGCTTGTCAAAGGCAAAAATGACAGCATCGCTAACGCTCAGGAACTGGCGGAACTCCTTAAGGGCATGCTTTGCCATGTCAACCTCATTCCTGTCAACGCTGTCGTGGAGAAGGGATATGCGAAACCGGACGATGAGGATATTGCGGCTTTCTGCAGCATATTGACAAAGAAAGGCATTGAGACTACAGTAAGAAGAGAGATGGGCTCCGACATCGACGCGGCCTGCGGGCAGCTTAGGAGGAGTTATTTAGATGAACGAAGAGGTGAATAGCTTGGTGGAACTACTGACCGACGTTGGGAACTTCAGGAAGATAAATGAAGACTATGTCGATTATTACACTGACGAGACAAAGAGGATTTACATTATTGCCGACGGCATGGGCGGCCATAACGCAGGCGAGATTGCAAGCAAGCTGGCCGTCGAAAATACGATCTCATATATCAACTCGCTGCCGGAGCTCGACGACCTGGAGCTCAGCATAAGGGAAGCAGTACTCGACTCAAACAGGAAGATATTCGAGCTTTCAAAAAGCAGGGATGAACTGAACGGCATGGGAACAACCCTGACAGGCTGCCTTATCAAGGGCGGAGAAATGGTTGTTGCACATGTCGGCGACAGCAGGTGCTACATCATAAGGGACAAAGCGATATCTCAGGTTACAAAGGACCATTCTCTTGTACAGCAGCTGCTCGATGAAGGAAGCATAACCGAAAGCGAAGCTGACAATCATCCGAACAAAAACATAATAACCAGGGCGCTGGGCACAAGCAGTACCGTGGAAGTAGACGTCACAAAGCTGGACATCAAGGGCATAGAGAAGGTTATCCTGTGCACTGACGGCCTTTCAAATTTGATCAACGAACAGGAATTATACGATATAGTAATGAAAAGCGATGATTGCTGCGCAGAACTTGTGGAACTCAGCAAATCAAGAGGAGCAAAGGATAACATTTCCGTTATTGTTTTTGAAGGAGAGTGGAGAGATGATAGGTAGAGTCCTAGGCAACAGATACGAACTTGTAGAAAAGCTCGGCGAAGGCGGGATGGCCACCGTTTACAAAGCGAAATGCCAGATACTGAACAGATACGTATCGGTTAAGATACTTAAAAGGGAATATTCAAGCGACGAGGAGTTCCTGAAGAAATTCAAGAGGGAGGCTACAGCTGTTGCAAGCCTTTCAGACAACAACATAGTGAACGTATACGATGTAGGGTCCGATGGCGACATAAACTATATTGTAATGGAGTACGTTCAGGGAAAGAGCCTTAAGGAAATACTCAATGAAAAGGGCAAGCTGACGACCGATCAGGCGCTTGCTATCGCTATCCAGATTGGTAAAGCTCTTGAACACGCACACAAAAACAACATAATCCACAGGGATATTAAGCCTCACAATGTCATTGTCACGGCCGACGGCGTTGTCAAGGTCACTGATTTCGGAATAGCAAAATCCTCAGACTCCGCCACGATCACGAACTCAAGCAAGGTACTTGGATCAGCCCACTACTTCTCGCCAGAACAGGCGAAAGGCAACGTTGTAGACAACAGGACTGACATATATTCGCTGGGCATACTGTTGTACGAGCTTGTAACGGGAAGGGTGCCGTTTGATGCAGAAAGCCCGGTTTCAGTTGCTCTCAAGCACATACAGGAGCCTCCGGTGCCGCCGAAGGAGCTCAACGAGAACATTCCAGACGCACTCAACAAGCTTATAATGAAGGCTATCGAAAAAGAGCCTTTCAGAAGATACCAGAATGTCTCGGACATGGTGGCAGACATGAGGGCCATCCAGCAGAACAAGGACCTGCGCATCGCCGTGAACGATTTTGAGCAGGATGCGACAAGGGTGCTGGACGTAAGGGAGATCAACAGCAAGCTCAAGCAGGAGCAGCAGCCTGTCGTTGAAAAAAGAAGCGAAAGGAACAAGAACAACAGGAATAGAAACAAAAAGAAGATAATGATCGCCGCCATACTGATACTGCTGGCAGTTGTCGGGTCTGTCGGAGGCTATTTTGCATTCAGCGGCCTCAGCGGCAGCGGAGAAACCACGGTGCCGAGCATAGTTGGCATGAAGCAGGATGAAGCGAAAACATTAGTGGAAAGCAAGAACCTGAAGTTTGTGGTTGCCGGCACCGAAAAAAGCACCGAGCCTGAGGGTACTGTACTTAGGTGTTATCCGGATGTGGGCACCAAAGTCAAAACAAACACTGAGGTTAGGGTGAGCGTAAGCGGAGGCTCAAAGACCTCCAGCATACCGAACGTTGAGAACATGGAAATCAACGCGGCCAAGCAGATAATCACAGATGCCGGCTACAAGGTAGGAACCATAACGTACCAGGCAAGCAGCTCGCTGCAGAAGGACTACATCATAAGCCAGTCGCCTGACGCAACCTCCACGGCAGCAGCAACAACCATCGATCTTGTTGTGAGCAGCGGTCCAGAGCAGAAGTATGCCACAGTCCCTGACCTACACGGCAAAACAGTCGAGCAGGCCAGCGCTCTACTCATAAACGCGGGGCTCAAGCTAGGAAGCACAGGCACCGCGACTACAGACAATGTTGCTCTCAAGGACACTATAAAATCGCAGAGCATAGACCCTGGACAGAAGGTTACGGAGGGGACCGCCATAAGCGTGACATACTACGTATACCAGGCAGCCGTGACGCAGGTTGCGGTTCCGTCAATACAGTATATTGACGGTGCGGACGCCCAGCTCGACGCAGTCGGCCTCGTGCTAGGGAAAGCTACCCCGCAGAGGACTAACGACGAGAGCCTCGACGGCAAGGTAATCAGCATAAGCCCTGCTGCAGGAACAATGGTAGACAAGGGTTCAAAAGTAGACATCGTTTATTACGAATACAAGGCTTCAGGAAACTAGGGGGATATATGCAGGGAACAATAATCAAGGGAATCGCGGGATTCTATTATGTTAAAGCTGCAGACGGAAGAACGATTGAATGCAAAGCAAGGGGTAAGTTCAGGTTTGATGAACTTACCCCTATGGTCGGTGATCTGGTTGAGATATCAGTGAGCGAGGGCAAAGGAGTAATCGACTCGGTGCTGCCAAGGAAAAGCCAGCTGGCCAGGCCTGCTGTGGCGAACATTACACAGGCGCTGATAGTGTTCGCATACAAGGATCCTGACATCAATCTCGAACTTCTGAACAGATTTCTTGTGCTTTGCGAATACAACAGCTTAAAGGTTACGGTCTGCCTCAACAAGTCCGATCTTGACAAGGGGCAGAACGACAGGATAATCGAGATGGTCAGGAGCGCAGGCTATGATTTCATATCCCTCAATGCGGACAAAGGCAAAGGGATTGAGGCGGTGAAAGAGAAGCTTAAGGACAACATAACCGTACTCTGCGGACCTTCGGGCGTGGGAAAATCAACTATACTCAACGCGATTGCGGGAAGAGAACTGATGGAGACGGGCAAAATCAGCCAGAAGCTGGGACGCGGCAAGCATACCACAAGGCACAGCGAGCTGATCGAGGTGGCAGAGGGTTTCGTAGTCGACACGCCGGGATTTTCTTCACTTGACATAGATTTCATAAAGAGGGAGGAGCTTCAGTACTCATTCCCGGAGTTTTCTGATTTCGCAGGGAACTGCAGGTTCAAAGGCTGCATGCACTACAAAGAACCCGACTGCGCTGTCAAGGAAGCTGTAGGTCAGGGGAAAATCAATTCCTTCAGGTACGAATTCTACATCAAGATGCTTGAGGAAATTTCTAATTCAAGGAGGAACAAAAGATGATTCAGATTGCACCATCAATTCTTTCGGCGGATTTCTCGAAGCTCGGGGAGCAGATAATCGAGCTGGACAAATCCGGGGCTGACATGATCCACATAGATGTAATGGACGGCCACTTCGTGCCGAACATATCTTACGGCACACCTATAATCAGATCCATAAGGCACCTGACTAAGATGACCTTCGACGCTCATCTCATGATAAGCGAACCATCAAGGTACGTTGAAGACTTCGCCGCTGCAGGCGCAGACATAATCACCGTGCACTGGGAAGCTGACCACCATATCGACAGGACCATAAACTACATAAAGAGCTTTAATGTTAAGGCAGGCCTGGCCCTAAACCCGGCCACTCCCGTGGAACTGATCAAGCATGTTCTTCCCAACCTTGACATGGTGCTCATAATGTCTGTGAACCCTGGCTTCGGGGGGCAGAAGTACATCAGCTACTGCTCCGAGAAAATAAAGCAGGTTAAGGAGCTCAGCGACAAGTTCAACAAGGAGCTCCTCATACAGGTTGACGGAGGCATCACAAAGGACAACATCAAGGAAGCTGTGAGCATGGGAGCAAACGTTATAGTGGCAGGTTCCTCTGTGTTCAAGAACGGGGCTATAAAGGAGAACATAGCTGAATTAAGAAGGGTGCTTTAATATGAAGACGGTTATCATCTCGGGCGGAAAGGCTCCCTCCAGGGAACTCCTGGAGAAGGAGATGGAGGACGCCACGGCTCTTGTTTGCGTTGACAGCGGAGGTAACTGCCTCAGCGAGCTGGGAATTGCGCCTGACTATCTTGTGGGCGATTTCGACTCCATAAGGCCCGAAGCTTACGAGTTCATAAAGGGAACCAAGTGCAGGATATTGGAATACCCCAAGGACAAGGATTTCACCGATACGGAGCTTGCCCTTGAGCTTGCGATAAGGCTGGATTCGAACCAGATAGTGTTTCTGGGAAGCACCGGCACAAGGCTTGACCACGTGATAGGAAACCTTGGCCTCCTCAGGGCATGCGTGCATAACGGCATAAATGCCTTACTCAAGGACGACAACAATATGATCATGATGACTGACAAGCCTGTTAAGCTGAAGGCTGAGCCGGGAACCACGTTCTCACTGCAGGCTTTCAGCGGTACTGTAGAGAACCTGACCATAAGGGGCGCCAGGTTCCCTCTGAAAGAGTACCGGCTCAAGATTGGCGACCCTCTTACCATATCAAACCGTTTCCTTGAAGAGGAAGTGGAAATTGAGTTCACTGACGGACTTCTGATGGTCATGTACAGCAGGGACTAGATTTGAAAGATAATTAAAGACCTCATCTCGATCATTTCTGATTGAGATGAGGTCTTTTCTCTCTGGTAATCCTAATTCAGTATATAGACGTTAACCGTCCTTGTTCCCCAGGCGTTCATGTCTGCGACAGTGTAGAAGAAGCAGTCGATGTGCATGCCTATTATTGCGCTTCCGGTATCCTGAGCTATTGCATAGCCGTAGCCTTCCACATAGACCTTGGTTCCGAGAGGTATGATTCTCGGATCAACCGCTATCGTGCTCCAGCCGCTTGGATCCCTAACCGCGTCGACGCCCATGGCTGTCTGGAGTCCCCAGCTGTTTCCGGGCTCATCCTCAGAATAAGCAGTCGCTTTCACGGTCAGCACCTTAGAATAGCTCAGGCTCGTTCCTCTGGAGTCTGTCGTTTCGCTTGCCGATGCCACGGTAGTCCCCGCAGCAGCGGTTTTGGTTCCAGAAGCCAAAATCTTCTGCACTGGCTCCTTTGTAACCGTTTCGCTTACGACGCTTCTTGACACTTCCTTGCCGTCTTCATAGAACACTCTTGTTACCGTTGTCTTTTCGCCGTTTACACCATTCTGAACGACCTTTGTAGTGCCTTTGAGAAGCGTGCTGTCATCCTTTGTGGCAGTTGTAAAGGCGACAGGGCTGGTTTCTGTGACATCGCTTGTAGTCACCCTCGTTACGGTTACATCGAGGCCCTCTTTTAGCTGCGAATCCTTTGAAGGGGAGACCTTGTCGTATTCCGACAGCTTTATTCCTTCTGACTTGAGCATTTCTGCGACATTGCATTCTGCTGATTTTATGCTGAGCAATTTCCCATCAACGTTTACTTTTACATTCGCTGCCCTTGTGATCTGTAATGTCCCTCCGTTGGTTATCTTGCTGTCAAGGCTAGGGACCGCCTTGTCATCTGGTCCTAAAATTATGTTTTTTGCTTCCAGGGCCTTGGCGTAGGTAGAGCTGAGTGTGACTATCCTGTACTGCTTTCCGTCTGCTGAGACGGTTATAGTCTTCACCAGGCTTGATGCAGCGACCGCTGCAGCTATCAGGAAAAACGTCAGCAGCAGGCTTGTCCTTCTCCTTGCCTTTTTGCGCTTGGAAACGCTTCTTTTCGAGTAAATACTTGAACGTTCTTTTAATCTTTTCATTTAAACCTCCTCTAAAATTTGGGCATACATATGACGCCCTCAGACTGTTGGTGCTTAGGTTTCTGCAACTTTTAAGCACGAATAAAAAATAAACATGATGGCTATTCATAACAGTCTGTATGTAATTATGTTCTAGAATCGGTTAAATGGCTGTCTCTAAATTGCTATGCAAAGAATAGAGCTACAGTCCCTAAGAGTATACATTACATGCATTTTTATGGCAAGCTGTCTGGTTTAACCGAAGGGAGATTAACTTTCAAATACTCCGGAAAACTGTGGAATCCGGCCGATACTTTTAGGATTCCTTGAAGTTCTAGCATATCCTATATTATCCTTTGATGGAACAAACAAGATGTTTGAATATTCTTGCAAAAGTGCGTATAATATTCCTATAGAAGCAAGATGTTTCGTCAGATTTGATGGGAGGCGATTAGGAAGATGGGGATATTCGGCAATATTTTTGCAGGTAAAAAAAACAAACCGCCAGCAGTATGCGATCTCGAGCTCGGCAGGTACCTAGGCACATGGTATGAGATAGCCAGAATGCCTCAAACGTTCGAGAACGGCCTCGACAACGTAACAGCCACATACAGCCTCATGGAGGACGGGAGAATCCGCGTGGTCAATGCAGGTACGAGAGACGGTAAAAGACAGGAAGCGAGGGCCGTCGCATGGGTCCCGGATTCAAGCTGCACGGGGGAGCTGTTCGTAAGCTTTTTAAGGCCGTTCAGAAGCAGGTACAGGGTCATCCTGTTAGATAAGGAGAAATACAGTTACGCAGTCGTTGCAGGAGGCAGCGTTAACTATTTTTGGATATTGAGCAGGGAACCATGGATGAGCGAGGAACTCTACAGCAAAATAATTTCATTTGCGTTTTCAAAGGGCTTTGATACAGGCAGGATTGTCAGGGTGAAGCAGGAAAAACGCCTTTGAAAAGCGTTAAGGGTGCAATCATGCTTAATCACAGCATGATTACACCCTTTATCCGTGCAAAATAAAAAATGCAGTTGTTTAAACAAATGCATTTTTTATCTTTTCTTATATTGCACGCTGCACTTTTCCTGAACGAAGGCATCTTGTACAAGCATGTATAGTCTTTGGTGTTCCCTCAACTATTGCTTTGACTTTTCTCAAGTTTGGAGCCCATGTTCTTTTACTTTGACGGTGTGAGTGGCTGTATGAAACTCCAGCTATTACACCTTTTCCGCATATTTCGCATTTTCTTGACACTGAAAACACCTCCTCGATTCAAACATTATTTATTTTAGCATACATTACATGGTTTGTGCAAGTACAATATTGGGTTCTTTTACAAAAAATATCCTTCAATAAATATATTTTCTTGAATAAACAGGGCGGATATTATAGAATATCTTATATAGATGTTACATAGAGGAGGGTTTAGGATGATAGGCAATATTACAAATATAAACGGTTTGATAAATTATTCCGAAGAGGTTCTGGCAAACATTGTGGGTCTTTCAACAATGGAATGCTATGGGGTTGTAGGCATGGCTTCCAAAAATGCTACAGACGGCATCTGGGAGCTTATAAAGGGCGAGAATCTGCACAAGGGAGTAAAGGTGCGTTCAAAGGACAATGAGCTGTACGTAGAGCTGTTTGTCATGGTGCAGTACGGTACAAAGATCTCCGAGATCGCAAACAACGTAATTCAAAAAATAAGATACAATATCGAAAATTACACGGGCTTGAAGGTGACCAGCATCACTGTAAACGTTCAGGGTGTTAGAGTCTAAGGGGGATTGCTTAAATGTTACATTTGAAAATTGATGGCCGGATGTTCAGCAACATGGTCATACACGCTAACAACATGCTGGAGGAACAGAAGGAAATCGTTAACGCGTTGAACGTCTTCCCTGTGCCTGACGGTGATACCGGGACAAACATGTCAATGACATTCAGGTCGGCGGTAATGGAGATCAAAAACTACGAAGGAAATTCGATCGGAGAGGTCGCCAGGCTGGTTGCCAGAGGGGCGCTTATGGGAGCGAGGGGGAACTCCGGGGTAATACTGTCCCAGATCCTCAGAGGAATGGCAAAAGGGCTTGAGCACAAAACAGAAGTGGACTCAAAGGAGTTCGGGGCTGCTATTGCAGAAGGGGCAAATGCCGCGTACAAGGCTGTGATGAAGCCGACTGAAGGCACCATTCTGACAGTCATCAGGGCTGCTGGAGACAGCGCTTCAAAGTCAGAGGCAGGAGACCTTGGGGGGCTGATGGAGGAAGTGTGCGCGCACAGCCTGGTTATCCTTAACAAGACACCTGAAATGCTTCCTGTGCTCAAAAAAGCTAAGGTTGTCGATGCAGGCGGAAAAGGCCTCCTCGTGCTTCTCGAAGGCATGAAGGATGTGCTGCTTAACAACATCGAGGCTGTGGAAATAAAAGAAGCGAGGGCGGAAGCGGTTCCGGCTGAGATGATGGAACAGGGAGAAGTTGAGCAGGAAATAGCTTACGGCTACTGTACGGAGTTCTTCATCAAGTCTGAGGATGCAGATCTGGAGCTGTTCAAAGAAAAGCTTGAAAAGATAGGCGACTCGATCATAGTTGTAGGCTCAGACGATATAGTCAAGGTGCACGTGCATACAAACGAGCCGGGCTATGTACTCACAGAAGCCCTTAAGCTTGGCGAGCTCAACAAGATTAAGATCGACAACATGAGGGAGCAGCACAGAAGCATCATAAACGAGCAGGCCGATGAGGTTGTCGAAGAAACAGAGGAAGATTCAGAGAAGAAGAAGTATGCATTCGTTTCGGTTGCGATGGGTACAGGCATAAAGAACATCTTCGAAGATTTGGGAGTAGACGCGGTGATTGAAGGCGGACAGACCATGAATCCAAGCACGCAGGACATACTCAGCTCTGTGAACAAGCTGAACGCCGAGCACATATTCATACTTCCGAACAACAAGAACATAATCATGGCTGCTACACAGGCGGCAGAGATGTCAGAAAAGAATGTTCATGTTATTCAGACCAAAACAATACCTCAGGGCATAACCGCCATAACGGTTTTCAACAGCGATCTTTCTCCTGAGGAGAACGTCAAGTCAATGAACGAATCTGTTTATTCGGTGGCGACAGGATCGGTCACATATGCCGTTAGGGACACGGAGATGGACGGGATTGAGATAAAAGAAGGAGACATACTCGGGCTGGTCGAAGGCAAGATCGTAGAGGTCGGACAGGATCCGTATGCCGTTGCCTCTGAGCTGGTATCCAGGATGGTCACAGACGAAAGCGAGCTTATCACTGTTTTTTACGGCAGCGACAGCGAACCTGAGAAGGTTGAAGAGCTCATGGAAGCCATGGAGGACAAATACTCCGAACTTGATGTCCAGTACTATGACGGCGGACAGCCGCTCTACTATTTTCTAATATCAGTAGAATAAAGAAAGCCTAAGGGCTTTTTTTATTTGTTTTGTTGTGATACATTTTTCTTGTATAACATTTATTCCGAGGTACAGAGATGAGAATATACGATGATATAAGCCTTTTAAAGGGAGTCGGACCAAAGGTCAGGGAAAATCTTAACAGATGCCTGATTTTCAATATTATGGACCTCATTCTCTATTTTCCGAGAGACTATGAGGTGATCAACGGCGCCAAGGACGGGAAGACCGTCATAACATGCAGGGTTTCGAAGATAGAAAGGGATTTCAGGACGAAGACATCCAAGCTGATGACAACGGTGGTGTTCGACTGGGAGGGGCGAAAACTTAAAGGCAAATGGTTCAACCAGCCCTATATCAAGAACAGCCTGAAGGTAGGAGGCGAATGCAAGCTTCTAGGCAAGATCCAGGATTACAAAGGGGAAAGCGTGATGATAAACCCCTCCCTTGTGAGCGGGAATGAGCTTTATGATAAAGCTGAAGGTCAGGAGAAGCTCCTCCCCAAATATGCGCTGAAGTCCGGGATCACAAACAGCCTGATAATGAAGCTTATGAAAGAGGTCCTTGATAAAATCACCATCACAGAAAACATGCCGGAATGGATACTTTCGAAGCACGGATTCCTGTCCCTCGAGGATGCGGTCAGGAATATTCACTTTCCAGAGGATTCGGCCTCGCTGGCGAAGGCCAGGGACAGGCTCAAGTTTCAGGAGCTTTTCGTTTTCTCCCTTAAGCTCCTTGCACTGAGGGAGTTCCACAAAACTGAGAAGGAAGGCATTCCTTTCAAGATTGTGCAGGAAATGAGCGAGGTTGGGTCGCGGCTGAGCTACGAACTGACTGCTGCTCAGAGGAGGGTGCTCAGGGAGATCCTCAGCGACCAGAAAAAGCCCGTCCCTATGAACAGGCTCCTTCAGGGAGACGTAGGCAGCGGCAAGACCATCGTTGCGTTGATATCCATCTTGAATGTGGTCAAGAATGGGTACCAGGCCGTGCTCATGGCTCCGACTGAGATCCTGGCTCTCCAGCATTATTCTGAGGCAACGGCTTTCCTGTCCGGCTTCGGAGTCAGGATTGGCCTGCTTTGCGGGAGCACTCCGCCCAAAAGCAAGGAAAGCCTCAAGGAACAGATCAGGTCGGGAGAGGTGGACCTTGTCATAGGAACGCATGCAGTGCTTGAGGATAATGTCGAGTTCGCCAACCTTGGCCTTGTCGTGACTGATGAACAGCACAGGTTCGGAGTTGCGCAGAGGAGCAAGCTCATAAACAAGGACAGGTGCGTCGACACGCTTGTAATGTCTGCGACTCCAATTCCAAGGACACTGACACTTCTGCTGTACGGCGACCTTGGGCTATCGGTTATTGATGAGCTGCCGCCGGGAAGAAAGGCGATAGATACGAGGATTTTCGATGCAAAGGGCAGAAACAAGGTTTACGGTTTCGCCCTGAACGAGGTCCGGAAGGGAAGGCAGGTCTATGTGGTCTGCCCTCTCATAGAGGAGAACGAGAAACTGGAGCTGAATTCTGTCGAGATGCTGTACTCTGAGCTCAGGGATAAGCACTTCAAAGGGGAGAAGGTTGGGGTGCTGCACGGCAGGATGAATTCAAGGGAGAAGGACGAAGTCATGAAAGCCTTCAAGGAAAACAGGATAAGCGTGCTTGTGTCGACAACGGTTATCGAAGTTGGGGTCAATGTGCCAAACGCCACCATCATGATAGTGGAAAACGCCGAAAGATTCGGGCTTGCCCAGCTTCACCAACTGAGAGGCAGGGTCGGCAGGGGAAGCGAAAAATCTTACTGCATGCTTATTTCCGCAACTAAAACAGCTGTCTCAAGGAAGAGGCTCAGCATACTGGAGGAAAGCAGCGACGGCTTCTTTATTGCCGAAGAGGATCTCAAACTGAGAGGCGGAGGGGAGATTTTCGGCTGCAGGCAGAGCGGTGAAGCTGGCTTTGTTCTTGCCGATATGATCGAAGACATAGGGCTTCTGAGAGCTGCCCACAGGTCCGCGGAAGAGCTGTTCAGCAGCGAGATCGCTGAAGACAGGCTGGTCAGGGAAGAGATGATGAAAAAAATAGAGAACAACTCCCTGTACATCTGCTTCAACTAGATGCATTTGTAAAAAAATAGTTTTTGTGATATTATATTTAAAGAAAAATGGTCCGAATGCGGCCATTCAGGAGGTAAAGATGAGGATTATTGCCGGTTTGGCGAAGGGAAGAAAACTGCTGGCGCCGGTTGGCTTTGAAACGACAAGGCCTACACTGGACAGGGTAAAGGAATCGATTTTCAGCATCATTCAGAACAGGGTTTACGGCTCTAATGCTCTGGACGTATTCGCCGGCACGGGGAGTCTGGGGCTTGAGGCTGCAAGCAGGGGAGCGAAGAAGGTCGTTCTCGTTGACAGGAGCCCTGAAACCTACAGCTTCCTGAAGAAAAACATTGAGAATTTGAATTTCACCGATACATGCAGGAGCCTTAACATGGACTCCTACAAGGCTCTTGAAAAGCTTGGGGCTGAACATGAAGTGTTTGACATAATATTTATTGATCCGCCTTACATGAAAGACATGATACCTAAAGCGGTCGAGATGATACAGGAGCTAGGGCTGCTGAACGCGGAAGGAATAATAGTCACAAAGATAGACACGAAAGAGCAGCTGTATGAAGGCACAGACAGAATAATACTTAGTGATTATAGAAAGTATGGCAACACGACCATCTGCTTCTATAAGTTTGAGGAGAATTAAAATGAACATAGTAGTGTATCCGGGCAGCTTCGATCCAATCACCAACGGGCATTTCGACATAATCAAGAGATCTGCTAATGCCTTTGAAAAAGTAATTGTAGCTGTCCTAATAAACCCTGACAAGACAAGCCTTTTTACATCCGAGGAGAGGGTTGAGCTGATAAGGAGGGTTACCAGGGATTACGAGAATGTAGAGGTATGCTCCTTCAGCGGGCTTCTGATAGACTTCGTCAACCAGAAAAACGCAAAGATAATCATAAAGGGCCTCAGGACCCTTACAGACTTCGACTACGAGTTCCAGATGGCGCTGATGAACAAGCAGCTGGATCCAAGCGTCGAAACGGTGTTCATGATGACAAGCGCAAAGAATTCATTTTTGAGCTCATCCTCTGTTAAGCAGGTTGCGACATTCGGAGGATCTATCAAGGGGTTGGTTCCGGACGAGATAATACCGGATATTTTTGATAAACTAAACAACAATTAGGGGGAGATGTCAATGGATATCATAAGCTTGCTTGAATACCTTGAAGAAATAATCGAAACCTCATCAAAGGTTCCTATGTCTGGGAAAGTCATGGTCAATAAGAAAGAGGCGCTTGATATAATTGACCAGATAGTAAACTACCTGCCGGAGGAATTCAAAAAGGCGAAATGGATATGCGATGAGAAGGAAAGGATACTCAGCGAGGCTATCCAGGAATCTGAACGCATCAAAGCCGAAAATCTTCAGATGCTCAAGAAGCACATCGAAAGCCACGATATTACGAAGGAAGCTAAGCTGAGGGCTGAGGAGATTGAAAGCATGGCTCAGAAAAACGCAAAGGCGATGAGACTGAGCGCAAGGGATTATGCAAACGGGATACTCACCCAGCTTGAGTTCGAAATCAACGACAAGGGTCAGGCTATGCTCAAGAGCCTTAAGGGCGAGATGGAATCCTTCGTTAAGCAGCTTGAGACAGACATAAACCTCAAGGGGAACACAATCAGGAGCAACATAAACGAACTGAAGGAATTCAAATAGAAGTACATAAGAAAAGAATCTCTGCATATGCAGAGATTCTTTTCTTATTAATCAAATGATCACAGGCTGCCTTAGGAAATCCTCGTTGTACCTTATGTCAGGGTTTAAGAGGCTGTAGGCCCTTGTCGCCTGGAGCTCAAGATCCATGGCCTTGAACTGATTTTCCCTGACCTTCATAACTATCGGTATTCTCGAGGTCTTTTTCGCCATCCTTAGAAGCTCGGCCCCTTTTCCGGTGAACCCCAGGACCCTCGCATACTCAGGAGCTTGCTTCCGCATGGCTGCCGTGTCAAACCTGTCGAAGCCTGCGAAGAACTGAGTCATGATCCTGCTTATCCTGGTATAGGTGTAGCGCTTAGTCTTGACAGAGCCTATCAGGCTTTCAAAGCTGACCGCGGCTTCTGCAGCCCTGAGGATCCTGTTTTCAAGACCTTCGGAAACGTCGGGAAGGCTTTTGAGGGCAGCTGCTTCAGTGAAGCACCGGTACCTGAGATAAGGCAGCATGGCATCGGCCTCTGAAAAGCTGTGGCCCTTATTTTTCAGCTGGCTCAGGGTGGCAAAGACATTCTTCGGCACCTGCGATTCAAGCTCGGACATGTCCCTTCCGCACCGCAGGTGCTCCCTGATGGAAGTCGCGCTTGAGAATTCCATGCTGAGCTCGGTGTCGGTGTATTTGCTGCCCGAACGCTGAACGGCCTTCGGCTTTATGTTGCTGTTGAGCCTGAGCAGGCTCTTGCAGTATTCTATGCCTAGGATGCTGTTCGATGCTTCCAGGAAGCCTGGGTATCCTTTAAGGGACTCCTCAAGTGTCAGGCTCCTTGCTGTTGGGAAGTCCAATCCCGAATCAAGATGGCTTCTGAGGAGATCCCTGTATTCCTGCGGTTCATCGATAAGGAACCGGCTTACCTCCAGCATCCCTTCAGCATCTGCATGCTCAGAGCCGAAGCATATTGTGCTTATCATGCCTAGCGAGTCCAGGATGCCCACGGCCCCGGTCGCAAAAAACTCGGCAGATGACAGCGAATAAAGAGAAGGAAGCTCGATGACGAGATCCACACCGTTTTCAAGGGCATGCCTCGCCCTTGTCCATTTATCTAGCAGCGCAGGATTGCCCCTCTGCACGAAATTCCCGCTCATCACCGCCACGACAGCGTCAGGACGGGTTGCCTCCCTGCAAAGCTCTAGGTGGTGAAGGTGACCGTTGTGCATCGGGTTGTATTCGACGATTACTCCCGTTATATTCAAAATTCCACTTCCCTTCCAAATATTTTACAGAAAAGTTGCTTAATTTTTAATTTTAATTAATAAATTTACAGTTTTTTGTTGAAAAACATATTATAAAAGGATTATATTATATATGTGTGTAAAAATAAACATTTTCGGAAGGGGTATTTTAGTTATGGATTTTATGAACAAGATTTGGGCCATGGCTCAAAGCGATGTGAAGAAAATCGTCTTGCCTGAAGGTGAAGAAGAGAGAACACTTAAGGCAAGCCAGATCATCAAAGAGAAATCTTTGGCTCACGTCATTTTAGTTGGAAATGAAGCTAAGATCAAAGAAAATGCAGCAAAAGTTGGAGCCAACATCGAAGGTGTCGAGATAATCGATCCGGAGACATCCCCAAAAAAACCTGCTTACGTTGAAGGTTTTTATGAACTGAGAAAAAACAAGGGAATGACCATGGAAAAAGCTGACAGCATTATCAGCGACCCTCTTTACTATGCAACAATGATGGTAAAGAACGGAGACGCTGACGGAATGGTATCAGGTGCAATACATACAACAGGCGATCTTCTGAGACCTGGTCTTCAGATAATAAAGACAGCACCTGGAATTTCAACTGTATCAAGCACATTCGTTATGCTCGTACCTGACTGTGAATACGGACAGGACGGGATGCTTCTTTTCGCAGACTGCGCAGTAAATCCGAATCCGGATGCAGCCCAGCTGGCAGCAATTGCAATAAGCACTGCTGATACTGCAAAAGATCTCTGCAATATGGAACCTAAGGTTGCAATGCTTTCCTTCTCGACTCACGGAAGCGCTGAGCATGAGCTTGTGGACAAGGTAAGAGAAGCTACAAGGATAGCTAAGGAACTCAGGCCTGACCTTCTCATAGACGGGGAACTCCAGCTTGACGCTGCGATAGTACCTAAGGTTGGTGCGCTGAAGGCTCCGAACAGCCCGGTTGCAGGAAAAGCAAACGTGCTGGTGTTCCCGGACCTCCAGGCTGGAAACATAGGCTACAAGCTGGTTCAGAGGTTTGCTGGCGCAGACGCCATAGGACCTGTATGCCAGGGCTTCGCTAAACCTATCAACGACCTTTCAAGAGGCTGCAGCGTCGAGGACATAGTAAACGTAGTAGCAATAACAGCTGTTCAGGCACAGAACATGTAATTTTAGGAGGAATATATTAATGAATGTATTAGTAATAAACTGCGGAAGTTCATCATTAAAATACCAGCTCATCAACATGGAAAACGAAAACGCTACAGCAAAAGGCCTTGTTGAGAGAATAGGAATCGAAGGCTCCATACTCACACACAAAGCTAACGACGACAAGTTCGTCCTTGAAGTGCCTATGAAGGACCACAAGGATGCAATAAAGCACGTTCTCGATGCTATCGTAGACCCTAACCACGGTGTACTGAAGAGCATGGATGAAATCACAGCTGTAGGACACAGGGTTGTCCATGCAGGTGAAAAATACGCTGACTCGGTCGTTATAAACGACGACGTTATGTCAGCTCTTGAGGATTGCATAAAGCTTGCTCCGCTCCACAACCCGCCAAACCTTATAGGAATAAACGCATGCAGGGAACTCATGCCAAAAACTCCTATGGTTGCCGTGTTCGACACAGCGTTCCATCAGACACTTCCAAAGGAAGCATACATGTACGCCCTTCCTTATGAGCTTTACAAGGATCTCGGAGTAAGAAAATACGGCTTCCACGGAACTTCCCACAAGTTCGTTTCAGAGCAGGCAGCAGTAATGCTCGGAAAAGACAAGAAGGATACAAAGATAATCACATGCCACCTTGGAAACGGCGCTTCAATCTGCGCTGTCAAAGGCGGAAAATCAATAGACACAAGCATGGGCTTCACGCCGCTTGCTGGTATAGCCATGGGAACAAGGTGCGGAGACATCGATCCTGCCATAGTGCCATTCCTTATAAAGGATGCAGGCATGACTGTTGACCAGGTTAACGACCTCATGAACAAGAAGTCGGGAGTTCTCGGACTTTCAGGGCTCAGCAGCGACTTCAGAGACCTTGAAAATGCTTCAGCTGAAGGAAACGAAAGAGCTCAGCTTGCTCTTGATGTTTACTACTACAGGGTTAACCAGACAGTAGGAGCATACGCTGCTATACTTAACGGAGCAGACGCTATCGTCTTTACTGCCGGACTGGGAGAAAACTCAGCATCATGCAGGGAAGCTATATGCGAAAGGCTCTCATACATGGGAGTACACATCGACAAGGAGCTGAACTCAAACGCTAGAGGAAAGCAGATGGAAATAAGCGCTGCAGACTCAAAGGTTAAGGTTTTCGTTATCCCGACCAACGAAGAACTTGTAATAGCAAGAGATACTAAAGAATTAGTAAGCAAATAAGGCTTGACTTTTAAAGCTCACCTCTATATAATTAATCGTGGTTAAAGTATAGAGGTGAGCATTATGAAAATTGATGTTTCGGATTTGAAGAAAAAAAAATCCGCCCACAAGACCATAGACTTAGATGTTGAATTAGACGGCTTCACCTACGATTATGAATACATAAGAATAGTTGAGCCTATACAATTCAGAGGACAATTAGACATGCTAGGAGAATTTTTTGAGCTGCAGGGTAAGATCACCGGCACCATCGAGCTTACTTGCTCGCGATGTCTTGTTAAGTACCCACATGAATTAAACATCGAAGTTGACGAAAAGTTTTCCAATGACCAAGAGGCTGTAGATAAGGATGATGATATCGTCTTTATGGATAGTGATACATTGGATATTACAGAAATTGTGCTTGGCAACATAATTCTGTCACTGCCGATAAAAAGGCTTTGCAAGGAAAACTGCAGGGGCCTGTGCCCGATTTGCGGTACGGATCTAAACACTTCGCCATGCACCTGCGTGGCAGAGGACGTGGATCCAAGACTTGCGAAATTAAAAGATTTTTTTGACTAATAAGGAGGTGTTTTCATGGGAAATCCAGCCAGAAGGTTCTCGCCAGCGAGAAGAGATTCAAGAAGAGCTCAGACTTTTAAATTAAGTTTGCCTGGTATAGTTGAGTGTCCTCAGTGTCATGAAATGAAGCTTGCTCACAAGGTTTGCAAGAGCTGCGGATATTATAAGGGAAAAGAAGTTGTTTCAACTGAAAAATAAAGGAAGTCAATTGACTTTCTTTTTTTTTCAGTCTAATATTGATTTTGAGAGGATGTGATTAAGATTATAATAGTAGTTGACGGCATGGGCGGAGACCATGCTCCTAAAGCAGTCGTGGAGGGTTGCGTGAAGGCCTTGCAGGATGCTGACATAAAAATCCTGATTACTGGCCGCGAAGACGAAATCAAAGCGGAACTGTCAAAATACAAATACGACGAAGACCGAATTTCGGTAATACATACGCAAGAGGTGATTTCACCGAACGAGGCGCCTGTAATGGCTCTCAGAAAGAAGAAAGACTCCAGCCTTGTGCGGGGCCTCAACCTGGTAAAAAACGGCGAAGCAGACGCTTTCCTGTCGGCAGGAAGCACAGGCGCGCTGATGGCCGGAGCGACCCTCATACTCGGAAGGATCAAAGGAGTTGACAGGGTAGCGCTCGCTCCGGTGATGCCAGGAAAAAACGCTCCATTCATGGTGATAGATGCAGGGGCCAATGTGGACTGCAAGCCTGAATATCTGCTTCAGTTCGCCAGGATGGGCAAGGTTTACTTCGAGAACGTGCTGGGCACCTCAAACCCTACTGTCGGACTGGTAAACATAGGGGCAGAGGAGGGAAAGGGCAACGAGCTGACAAAGGCTGCATACCCGCTGCTTAAGGGTTCAGGCTTCAACTTCGTCGGCAACGTGGAGCCAAGGGAGGTCTCCAACGGCGACGTAAGCATACTCGTATGCGACGGTTTCGTGGGGAACACTCTTCTAAAGATGTACGAAGGGGTTGCTGGCAACATATTCAGCATGCTTAAGTCGGAGATTATGGGCTCCTTCAGGTCCAAAATCGGCGGACTGCTGCTGAAGCCTGTTTTCGACAGGTTCAAGAAAAAGTTCGATTACGCCGAATACGGAGGAACTGCATTCCTAGGTGCCAAAGGGATATGCATCAAGGCGCACGGGAGCTCTGATGCGAAAGCCTTCAAGAACGCGATCCTTCAGGCTAAGAACTGTTTCGACAACGACATAGTGGGCAAAATCGAAAACGAATTGAAATAAATAATGGACAATTGATTTTTTTGTGTTGACGCAAAAATAGATATGTACTATTATTTATATATAATTGCTTTATAGGAGGTGAGACAAATGGTTTTTGATAAAATAAAAGACATTATATCTGACCAGCTTGGAATTGATGCTGAAGAGATTACAATGGAATCATCCTTCGTTGATGATTTAGGAGCTGACTCTCTTGATATAGTTGAATTGATAATGGCACTTGAAACTGAGTTCGATCTTGAAATCCCTGATGAGGATGCAGAGAAAATCGCTTCGGTTGCCGATGTAGTTAACTACATAAAAAATCATACTGAAGAGTAATCTGAAAGTCCCGTTTTATACGGGGCTTTAAATTTGTAAAAAATCAGTTTATTATTGAATCTGTGGTGTCGCAGATTGAATAATGAACTGCAGAGGAGAGAGCACATGAAAACGGATGAAACAATGCTTAAGGAGCTGGAGGAAAAGCTTGGTCTTAGCTTCATATCCATCGACCTGTTCAAAACAGCTCTGACCCACAGTTCCTATGCAAACGGAAAAAAAGGCATAAAATACAACGAGAGGCTGGAGTTCCTGGGGGATTCCGTCCTTCAGCTTTGCATAACCGAATACCTGTACAACAGATTCAAGGGCATGTCTGAAGGCGACCTGACAAGGATGAGGGCGCTAATAGTGTGCGAAGCTTCCCTCTACGCGATAGCGAAAGGCTGGAATCTGGGACAATACATCAACATGAGCCGAGGAGAGGAGCTGACAGGCGGAAGGGAGAGGACTTCGATACTGGCAGACGCCGTGGAAGCCATAATTGCCTCGATTTACCTTGACAGAGGCATTGAGGCGGCTAGGGAATTCATAATTGCATACTTCGAGGGCACAATCCTCAAGGCTTCAAGGAATGAGATTGTTGTGGATTTCAAGACGAAGCTGCAGGAGAAGCTTCAGAGGAACGGCGTTGCGGACATTTACTACGAAATACTGAAGGAGGAAGGCCCTGCCCACAGGAGGAAATTCTTCAGCAGGGTGACTATAAACCACGAGCCAATGGGCTATGGCATAGGGTCCAGCAAGAAGGAGTCCGAGCAGAACGCTGCCCAGGAAGCCCTGGAGATGATGGAGGCGAGATACAGGAATGAGTAAGTCTCATTACATAATACCCATATTTGTGCCCCATGAAGGCTGCCCCCACGACTGCGTATTCTGCAACCAGAATTCCATCACAGGTCAGGAGGCAGCAGTAGACGCAGACTATGTAAGGAAAACCGTAGATTCCTACCTCAAGACTATAAGGAGGGAGAACTCCATCGTCGAAGTTTCATTCTTCGGCGGCACATTTACGGCAATCAGCATGGGCAAGCAGAAGGAACTGCTTGCTGCGGCAAGGGAATACAAGGAAAAGGGCCTTATCGACCTGATCCATCTTTCCACAAGGCCGGATTATATTGACGATTCGATACTCTGCAACCTCAGGGACTACACCGTGGACGTCATAGAGCTCGGCATCCAGTCGATGGACGAGGAGGTCCTTTTGAAATCGGGGAGGGGCCACACGGCAAAGCAGGCGGAAGCTGCCTCGAGGCTTATAAAAGAGTACGGCTTCACGCTGGGTCACCAGATAATGCTCGGCTTGCCCGGGGACAGTTTCGAGAAGGACATAAGGACCGCCGATGCGGTGATAAGGCTAAAGCCTGACATATGCAGGATATACCCTGCTCTGACGATAAAGGATACCGAGATGGAGAGACTCTACAGAAACGGGCAGTATACCCCATACACCTTGAGGCAGGCTGTGGAGATATCGAAGACCGTATACTCGATGCTGGTTACCGAAGGCATCAACGTTATCAGGGTCGGACTCCAGCCGACAGAGGAAATCAACGAAGGCGGGGACATAGTCGCCGGGCCGTTCCATCCAGCATTCAGGGAACTCGTCGAGGGGAGCCTTTTAAGCGATATGATAGAGGAAGCACTCGAGGGAATGGATGCTTCGGAGGTGCTTATCCGCATAAACGGCAAGGACATGTCAAAGCTATATGCAAACAGGAAAGAGTTCTTCAATGAGATGAAAGAGCTCATGAAAATAAAGAATATTAAAGTAGAGGCAGACAGCAGCATTGGCAGGGGCGAGCTTGCCCTCGAAGCAGGAGGCGGCACGAAAAAGCTGTCCCTGAAAAGCTACATGGCTGAAAAATACGAGCTGCTTCGCGGCAAGAGGTGATTGATTATGAAAAAGGAAAGCAGAAAGAAAATGACAAGGCTGATAGTCGGCTTCGTTGTATTTACATTCATTGCGGGACTGCTTCCTATGCTTTTCAGCATATAAGGGGTGGTTCGAAATGTTTTTGAAGTCTATCGAAATAAAGGGATTCAAATCCTTTGCAGACAAAACTGAAATCATGTTCAAGGACGGAATAACCTCCATCGTGGGTCCTAACGGCAGCGGGAAAAGCAACGTGTCCGATGCCGTCAGATGGGTCCTCGGAGAGCAGAGCGTCAAGACCCTCAGGGGAGGGAAGATGGAAGACGTCATATTTGCAGGAACCCAGTACAGGAGGCCCGTGGGGCTTTCCCAGGTGTCCCTCATACTTGACAACACAGAAAGCCTGCTGCCGCTTGACTATTCAGACGTGACAATATCGAGGCGCCTTTACAGGTCCGGCGAGAGCGACTACTTCATCAACAACACGAGGTGCAGGCTTAAGGACATACAGGAGCTGTTCATGGACACAGGCATTGGCAGGGAAGGCTACTCCATTATAGGCCAAGGTAAGATTGAAGCAATACTGAGCGGCAAGCAGGACGACAAAAGAGGCCTGCTCGAGGAAGCTGCAGGCATAGTAAAGTTCAGGGCAAGAAAAGAGGAGGCCGAAAAAAAACTGGCGAGCACGAACCAGAACCTTGTCAGGATAGATGACATCCTTTCCACCTACACTGAAAGGATAGGCCCCCTGGAGGAGGACTCTCTCAAAGCTGAAAAGTTCATCGAGCTCTCTGAAAAGCTTAAGGCCAGAGAAGTGAGCGTGCTTGTGACCAGCATAGAGCAGAACGACAAAAACATCCTCAGCATAAAGGGCAAGCTAGAAGGCCTGGAAGATGAGCTGCAGAGCATCAGGTCAGCGGACGGCGAAAAGGCCGAGAAGAGAAAGCTGCTGGGATCTCAGCTTGAAGAGCAGGAAACCCTGCTGGAGGAGAACAACACTAAAATATACGAGGCCAAGGCCCTTTGCCAGAAGCTGGAGTCTGACAACGCCCTTATAGGCGAGAAGCTGGCGAACCTGGACTCCCAGGCTGCAAAAAACAGCAGAGAGCTTGAAAGCATCTCATATAAAACCGGGGAGGCGCTGAATGAAAAGTCAGCTCTCACCTGTTCACTGGAAGCGAAACAGAAGGAATGCGCAGCCCTGAGCGAAGAGATAGAGGTCATGGAAGCGCTCATCCGCGAAGCGGAGAAAGACATAGAAGCTTCGAACCTGGCCCACAAGGAGCTCAGGGACAGGCACATGGAAATGCTCCAGAGGATTTCTGATACAAAAAACGAGATTTCGCTTGCCGAAAACAATCTGGCCGTCCACTTGTCGAAAACAGAAAATTTGAGGGCTGCCAGCGAAAGCCTTGAAAACTCTATAGGCATAAACCTGAAGACCAAGGCGGAGCTGGAGGCTGAGGCAGCTGTCATAAGCTCTGAGATCGAGGAGATCGAGAAGAAGATAGCCTCGAACCTGGACGTCATAACCGAAACAGGCAAGCTTATAGCTGATGCCGAGAGCCAGCTCAAGAAGCTAGGCAAAAGCCAGAGCAGCCTCGAGGCCAACAAGGCGATGCTCATAAACCTTGACAAAAAGCACGAAGGCTACAACAGGGCTGTAAAGACCCTCTTCCAGGACATCGAGCAGGGGAAAACGGCCGTCAAAAAAGGTGAATGCTTCCTGCTTGGCGATGTCATAGACGTGCAGAAGGAGCACGAAACAGCCATAGAAATAGCCCTCGGGGGCAGCATCTCTGACGTCATAACCAGGGATGCAGCCACAGCAAAAACGCTCATAGGCTATCTCAAGGCAACCGGTATCGGAAGGGCCACATTCCTTCCGCTTGATACAATCAAGCCGAAGGCTGCAGGCAACCTTGCGGCTGTTGCCAAGATAAAGGGTTACATAGGAGTTGCGAGCAGGCTCATAAAATACGACCAGATGTTCGAAAATGCGGTAAGCTATCTGCTCAGCAGGACTCTGATATGCACCGACATGGACACAGCCCTGAAAATCGCGGCTGCGACAGGCTATGTCTACAGGATTGTTACGCTGGGTGGGGACATTGTGAACCCCAGCGGATCTCTTACCGGCGGAAGCACCTACCACAAGAGCACCAATGTTATCGGACGAAGGAGAGAAATCGAAGAGCTGGGCAGCAGGCTTGCAGAAAACACAGCCGCTGCGAATTCTTTGAACGGCAGGCTTGAGGAGCTGATGTCGAAAAGCCTCGGCCTGAATGAAAAGAACAGCGCTCTCAAGGATGAGATACACAGCAGGAAAATAGAGATCACAAAGATCAGAGGAAAGGTGAATGCCCTTACAGACGATGTTTCGAAGCTGAAAGAAAGGCTCACCTCATCAAAGGCGGAAATAGATGAAGCCAGCGGGTCCATATCTGAAAACCAGTCAAGGCTTGAAGAGCTCAGAGCAGCCCTTGAGGAGGCCCTTAGCAGTGAATGTGAGTTCACAGCAGAGCTGAATTCAATCGAAGAGGCGTTGAAGACCAGGACTGACTTCGTGAATTCCGAGAAGGATAAGATGTTCAGCCGCAAGGTTGAAAAGGCTAAGGCAGACGAGGAGACAAGAAGCATCCTCTCAAACAGTTTGAGGCTTGATGAGGAGCTGGCCGGCCTCGAGTCAAGGAAGGCGGAGATCGCCGCTGAAAATACGGCCTCCAGCGCCGCTGCAGAGCAGTGCAGGGAAGAGATCGGCGAAAACAGCGCGAAGCTTTCAGAAAGCCGGGAGCTGATCAACAGCCTGCAGTCACTCATGGGCGACCTCAACTCTGAGAGGGTAAGGCTTAAGAGCGAGATATCCTCGCTGTCTGACGAGGCTCAGGACATGTATGACATCATATCCAAAAAGGAGAACGAGATACACAGGCTGGAGGTTCTGCAGGGAAAGCATGAAACAGAAAGGGAAATGCACCTGGGCAAGCTTAACGAGGAGATGGGTCTAACATACGCGGAAGCACTTTCAAGCAGATGCGACGGCAGGAACATGGCAGAATTCAAGGAAGAGATTAACAGCCTCAAAGGGGAGATTTCAAAGCTTGGGGTCGTGAACCTCGCCGCCATAGAGGAGTACAGGGAGATCAAAGAGAAGATCACCTTCCTGTCTGCCCAGAGAGAGGACCTGAACGCCTCCAAGGAAGAGCTGATGGGTCTTATAGATGAGATGATCAGCAAGATGAGGGCCGTGTTCAGGGAGCACTTCGCAGTCATAAGGAAGCTCTTCAACGAAACGTTCTGCGAGCTGTTCAAGGGCGGAAGCGCAGACCTGAAGATTTCCGACGGCGATGAGCTAACCGGGAACATCGAAATCGAGGTCCAGCCGCCGGGAAAGAAGCTTCAGAACATAAACCTCCTGTCGGGAGGAGAAAAAGGCTTGTCCGCCATCGCTCTTCTTTTCGCGATACTCAAGATGAAGCCCACTCCGTTCTGCATTCTTGACGAGATCGAAGCCGCACTTGACGACGCAAACGTCGGAAGGTATGCCGAGTTCCTTAGAAAGTTCTCAAAGAACACGCAGTTCATAGTCATAACCCACAGGAAGGGGACCATGGAAGTCAGCGATGCGCTTTACGGAGTAACAATGGAGGAGAAAGGCGTTTCAAAGGTTGTTTCGGTAGACTTCAGCAAACAAACAAGCTAAGGAGAGATGTAAGCATGATAGGCAGTTTTTTTGAAAAGCTAAAATCAGGACTGACAAAGACAAAGGACAACTTCACTGACAGGATATCTTCTGTGCTGTCCGGGGCTCTTTACATCGACGAAGACCTGTACGAGGAGATCGAAGAGATCCTCATCACAGCTGACATAGGAGTTGAGACCTCGCTCGAGATAATCGACAGGCTGAAGGCCAAGGTGAAAGAAGAAAAGGTTAAGGATCCTTCAAACCTGAGGCAGTGCCTCAAGGAAGTTATAATAGACATGCTGGGCAGCGAAAAGGGAAGCATCGAACCCGAAACTACACCTCAGGTTATCCTTGTGATAGGTGTAAACGGGGTCGGCAAGACCACCTCCATAGGAAAGATTTCTGCACAGCTTAAGGCTAGGAACTTCAAGGTGCTCCTCGCCGCTGCGGACACCTTCAGGGCTGCAGCAATAGACCAGCTTGAAGTATGGAGCGGCAGGGCAGGGGTTGACATAGTGAAGCACCAGGAAGGCTCGGATCCAGCAGCAGTGGTGTTCGACTCGATCCAGGCTGCTAAGGCCAGGAAGGCCGACGTGCTGATCTGCGACACGGCGGGGAGGCTGCACAACAAGAAAAACCTGATGGACGAGCTCGCCAAAATCAACAGGGTTATAGACAGGGAGTTCCCGGAAGCATCAAGGAAAACCCTTCTCGTACTTGACTCGACGACAGGTCAGAATGCTGTCGAACAGGCCAAACAGTTCATGGATGTCTGCAGGATAGACGGAATCGTGCTTACAAAGCTAGACGGGACTGCCAAGGGCGGGATCGTCATATCGATTAAGCATCAGCTCGGAATCCCGGTCAGCCTTGTGGGTGTCGGGGAAGGCATAGACGACCTCCAGGAATTCGATCCGGCAGCATTTGCGGACGCGCTCTTCTAAAATAATTCGGCGGTGTTAAGTAAATATACTTGACACCGCTGCTGCGTTCTGATATCATGAATCATGTTGGATAATTCATGTCGCGAATTTAGGAGTTTACTATGGAAGATAGATTCAGGATATCCATGCTTATGGATTTGTACGGTACGCTTCTCACTGAAAAGCAGAGGGATATACTAAACCTTTATTACAACGACGACCTTTCCCTCGCAGAAATCGCAGAAAACATGGACACCAGCAGGCAGGCGGTTTTCGACATCATAAAGAGATGCGACAAGCTGCTGCTTGAGTACGAGTCGAAGCTCAACCTCATGGACAAGGAGAGCAGAAGAGAGGAATCGAAAAACGAACTTCTCAGAATGCTGGACGGGATATCGGAGGCTTCGGCCGATCAGGAAAAAATATCAGAGATAAGATCATTTGTCATAGAAAATCTTTAGGAGGCGCAAAATGGCTTTTGACAGTTTGGCATCAAAGCTTCAGGAAACTCTTAAGAAGCTCAGGGGCAAGGGAAAGTTAACTGAAACAGATATAAAAAGCGCCATGCGCGAGGTTAAGCTTGCACTTCTTGAAGCAGATGTAAATTATAAGGTAGTAAAAGATTTCGTTAAATCCGTAAGTGAAAAATGTTCCGGTGCAGAAGTTTTGAACAGCCTCACTCCGGGGCAGCAGGTAATCAAGATAGTCAATGACGAGCTCACAAGCCTCATGGGAGGCAACGAAAGCACGATCTCCTATTCCTCAAGCGGGTTAACGGTGATCATGCTGGTGGGTCTCCAGGGTGCAGGTAAGACGACGATGTGCGGCAAGCTTGCCCTTCAGCTCAGAAAGAAGAACAAGAAACCTCTTCTTGTTGCCTGCGACATATACAGGCCGGCTGCGATCAAGCAGCTTCAGGTTGTAGGAAAGCAGATTGATGTGCCCGTGTTTGCGATGGGGGACAAGGTTAATCCCGTAGACATATCAAAGGGAGCCATCGAATACGCGAGGAACAACGGCCAGAACGTGGTCATAATAGATACCGCGGGCCGTCTCCATATAGACGAAGAGCTCATGAACGAGCTCAAGGACGTTAAGGCAAGCGTGAGCCCGAGCGAAGTACTGCTCGTTGTCGACTCCATGACAGGACAGGATGCCGTGAATGTGGCTGAAAGCTTCAACAGCCAGCTCGACATAACCGGAGTAATCCTGACTAAATTGGACGGAGACACAAGGGGCGGCGCGGCCCTGTCCATAAAGGCGATAACAGGAAAGCCGATCAAATTTGCAGGCGTTGGCGAAAAGATGAGCGACCTTGAGGTGTTCTATCCGGACAGGATGGCATCAAGGATACTCGGAATGGGAGACGTGCTTTCGCTGATAGAGAAAGCGCAGCAGAGCATAGACCAGGAAGAGGCAAGGAAGCTGGGAGACAGGATGATGAGCCAGGAGTTCAACTTCGAAGACTTCCTTACATCCATGCAGCAGATGAAGAACCTGGGGCCTCTGAACAAGATACTGGAGATGATCCCCGGCGCCAACACAAAGGAACTCAAGAACATTGACGTTGAGCAGAGCGAGAAGGACCTCAAGAGGATGGAAGCGATGATCAACTCGATGACTGTGAAGGAAAGACGAAATCCAAACCTCATCAGCTCAAACCCTTCAAGGAAAAAAAGGATTGCGGCAGGCTCGGGAACAACTATCCAGGAGATAAACAAGCTGCTGAAGGAATTCGAATCAATGAAGAAGATGATGAAGCAGATGAAGGGAATGCAAAAAGGTTATAAAAAAGGTATGTTTGGAAAACTACCGTTTTAATAATACAAATAAATTATTTTTTTAGGAGGAACAACAAATGGCAGTTAAAATCAGATTGAGAAGAATGGGTGCTCACAAAGCTCCTTTTTACAGAGTAATCGTTGCAGATTCAAGATCACCAAGAGACGGAAGATTCGTAGAGGAAATAGGCTACTACAACCCGCTTACTGAGCCTGCAGTAATCAAGATCGACGAAGAGAAGGCAGCTAAGTGGCTCAAGAACGGTGCTCAGCCTACAGACATAGTTAAGAAGTTATTTGTTAAAGCTGGAATAAAATAAGAAAGCTTTCAAAATAATAGACTGGGGGTGCATTAAATGAAAGAATTAGTTGAAATAATCGCTAAATCATTAGTTGATAACCCGGACAAGGTTCAAGTTAATGAAGTTTATGGAGAGCAGTCCATAATAGTTGAACTTAGAGTTGCACCAGAAGATATGGGAAAAGTAATAGGTAAACAGGGAAGGATAGCAAAAGCAATCCGAACTGTTGTCAAAGCAGCAGCTATAAAGGAAAACAAAAGAGTTGTTGTAGAGATTATCTAAGGGTCAGGTGCTTCCTGGCTCTTTTTTTCTAGGCTTAGCCAAAATTTACTGAGGAAGGGAGAGTTGAGGCATGGAAAAATATCTTACTGTCGGCCAGATAATAAACACCCACGGTCTTAAAGGGGAGATTAAAGTATATCCGCTTACTGACGACATAAGGCGCTTCAGGAAGCTCGAAAAGGTGTTTGTTGACGGAGTCGAAAGAAAGGTTGTTTGGTGCAAGCTGCAGACCGACAAAGTCATACTCAAGCTTGAAGGCATAGACAGCATAGAGCAGGCTCAGAAGTACAAGGACAAATACGTCGAGATCGCAAGGGAGGACGCAGTTCCGCTTGAGGAAGGGACCTATTACGTTGCAGACCTCATCGGCTGTACTGTATACGACACGGAAGGTGTCAACCTCGGCGTCGTATACGACGTCCTTAAGACCGGCAGCAACGACGTGTACTGGATTAAGGAAGGGAAGGAGCTCCTCATTCCTGCCCTGCGGGACATAGTCACCGAGGTCGATGTCGAGAACAAAAGGATCGTAATAAAGCCGGTGGACACATGGATGTAAGGGTAGACATACTCACTCTCTTCCCCGAGATGTTCGACATATTCAACCACAGCATCATAGGCAAGGCAAAGGAAAAGGGTATAGTAGCAATAAACACCTGGGATATAAGGGAGTACACCAAGGACAAGCACAGGAAGGTTGACGACTACCCTTACGGCGGCGGAGCGGGCATGGTCATGGCTGCTCAGCCAATCGTCGACTGCATTCGAAGGGTGAAGGAGGAAAACGGCGGCAAGGTCATTTTCCTTGGCCCGAGGGGAAGGACATTCACGCAGGAGATGGCCAAGGAGCTGTCCTGTGAAAAGGAGCTGGTGTTCATTTGCGGCCACTACGAAGGTATCGATGAAAGGGCCTACAGGCACATAGACATGGAAATATCCCTGGGAGATTTTGTGCTCACAGGGGGTGAGATGGCCTGCATTCCGGTGGTGGACAGCATACTAAGGCTTGTACCAGGTGTCCTCTCCAGCTCGGAAAGCTTCACGGAGGAGTCTTTCTACAGCGGAGCGCTTGAATACCCTCACTACACAAGGCCTGCAGTTTTCGAAGGCGACCCAGTGCCAGAGGTTCTAATGTCGGGACATCACGAAAAGGTTAGGAAATGGCGCAGGGGGCAATCCCTTGCCATAACCAGGGACAGGAGGCCGGACCTTTTTGAAAAGCTTGAACTGAACGACGAGGACATGAAAATGCTCAAGGAAATCGACGGATGTGTTTAGTCCATTGATTTCATCAATTTTTGTTGAAAAGGCACATGATTTGTGCTACAATGTATTTTGTGCTAGTACGAACGTTCCTCTGTCGGACACAACCGGGCATGAACGTTAATTAAACATGAGGAGGAATGCACAATGTTAGACGTTATAAAGGCTATAGAAGCAGAACAGATCAGAACTGATCTTGCACCGTTCAATGTAGGTGACACTGTAAAAGTTCACGTTAAGATCAAAGAAGGTACAAGAGAAAGAGTTCAGGTTTTCGAAGGCATCGTTCTTAAGAGACAGAACGGCGGCTTGAGAGAAACTTTCACAGTAAGAAGAGTTGCATACAACGTAGGAGTAGAAAGAACTTTCCCTGTTAACTCACCATCAATCGAAAAGATCGATGTTGTAAGAAGAGGTAAGGTAAGAAGAGCTAAGCTGTTCTACTTAAGAGATAGAGTTGGTAAGGCAGCCAAGGTTAAGGAAATACTGGGATAAAAAAACGGGGCTGATAAGCCCCTTTTTTTATAATCAAAAGGAGTGGTTTGTATGGTTAAACAATTTGTTGAACTCCTGAAATCAGTGGTCATCGCTGTTATTGCGGCGCTTCTGATCATAACATTTGTTTTCGAAACCGTCAGGGTTGACGGTTACTCAATGAATCCTACGCTGGACAACAACGACAGGCTGATCGTAGAGAAGGTTACCTACCATTTCAGGCAGCCTGAGCCTGGTGACATTGTAGTAATAAAATACCCTTCGAATACCGAGGAAAAATTCATCAAAAGGGTTGTGGCTACAGGCGGCGACACTGTCGAGGTGAAGAACAACACACTGTACATCAACGGAAAAGCAAAGGCTGAAAACTACCTGCTGGAAGATACAATGTTCGATTTCTCCAAGGTAACCGTCCCGCAGGGAACGATTTTCGTCATGGGGGACAACCGAAACAACAGCAGGGACAGCAGGTACCCGGATGTAGGGTTTGTCAGCCTGTCGCTGGTGGTAGGCAGGGCTGTGCTGAGGATATACCCTTTCAGCAGCTTCAAGGTGCTGGCCGCAGCAGTTAACTAATAATTCGAAAGGAATTTGATATTCATGGCTATAAATTGGTTCCCGGGACATATGGCGAAGACAAGAAGGGAGATAAAGGAAAACCTGAAGCTTGTCGACGCAGTGATAGAAATAAGGGATGCGAGAATACCAAGGTCAAGTGCCAATCCTGAAGTAGATGAGCTGTGCGGCTCAAAGCCGAGGATCATACTTCTGAACAAAGCCGATCTGGCCGAGGGCAGGGTTACAGACATGTGGATCAAGCACCTTACAGAATCAAACGTCAAAGTAATCCCCTGCAACAGCATAACTGGAGCAGGTCTTAAGAACATCAGGCCTATGCTCAACGAGCTGCTGGCAGAGAAGCATGCGAGAAAGAACGCCAAGGGAATTGTGAGCATCGTCGACAGGGTGATGGTCATCGGAATACCTAACGTGGGTAAGTCATCGTTCATTAACAAGATGGCAAAGAGCACGATCGCGAAGACGGGCGACAAGCCTGGCGTTACAAGGAGCAGGCAGTGGATCAAAACCAAGCTGGGCATAGAGCTCATGGACACCCCAGGCATACTCTGGCCAAAGCTCGAGAGCGACGAGACACAGTTCAACCTGGCTTTCACAGGCGCCATAAAGGACGAGATCATGGATATAGAGGAGCTTTCAGTCAAGCTCGTCGAGGTGCTGGCGAAAAACTATCCAGAAAGGCTTATGGAGCGTTATAAGCTGAGCAGCCTGAGCGAGGATCCTGTAGAGAACCTCGAGATGATCGGCAGGAAAAGAGGCGCTGTGATGTCCGGCGGAAGGATCGACTACAACAGGATAGCGGTACTGCTGCTCGACGAGCTGAGGGGCGGCAGGCTTGGGATGATCTCCCTTGAAAGGCCCGACGACAGCCCGGCCAAAGATGAGTAGGGTCCGGTCTGCATTAGCAGGCCTGGAATGCCTTGAAAGGCTTAGAGTGAAGGAGATAAAGGAGTTCATTGATGTCATAAAGTCGGACTACTGCGGCGAGTACAAAGCAGAGCTGCAGGAGCTCTCCGCGGCCATGGAGGCTGACGGAAGGAGCGCGGTCGCTGCGGCTGCGGCAAGCCTGTCAAAGCACCTCTGCGGGCATGAGGCTGAGGTGAGCAGGGTTATAAAGCTATACGATTTCGACGGCTCCTTCGGGGAAAGCGGCATTGTTGCAGGCGTCGACGAGGTTGGCAGGGGTCCGCTTGCGGGTCCAATAGTTGCGGCGTCCGTCATCCTTGACAGGAAATCCCTTGAAGCAAGGGATATCATACTCGGGATAAACGATTCGAAAAAGCTTGCTCCGCACCTCAGGGAAGAGCTGGCAGGTATAATAAGGAGCAGGGCTTTGTGCTTCTGCATACACCAATGCTCAAATCAGGAAATCGACACTAAGGGCATATCCTGGTGCAACAACGAGGTGCTCAAAAAAGCCGCTGAAAACCTCACCCTAAGGCCTCGGCTGGTCCTGTCCGACGGATATCCCGTCAAAGGCATCAGCATAAGGAACGAGTTCGCCGTCAAGGGAGATTCCAAAAGCGCCAGCATAGCCTGCGCATCGATCCTGGCAAAGGTTTACAGGGACGGGCTCATGAAGGAGTATGGTGAACGCTACCCAGAATACGGCTTTGAAACAAATTCAGGCTACGGCTCGAAGGAGCACATAGAGGCGATAAGGGAGCACGGGCCTACGGAAATACATAGGATGAGTTTCCTGACAAATATTTTAGGCGATTAAAAAGACCTTAACAAGGTCTTTTTTTTCTATGCATCGAAAGCATTCTTTATAAGCTTGATGGAGCTGCTGCCGTTCTGCCTGTTCAGGATCACCTCGATCACGTCGAACCTGAAGCAGTGCCTGAACAGCTTTTTCCTGAGGATGTACATCTGCGCTGTTCTTGAAATCTTCTGCTGCTTTGAAAAGTTCACCGCCTCGCAGGGGCTCCCGAACAGGTCTCCGCACCTGGTCTTGACCTCGATGAAGCAGATATGGTCGCCGTCTCTGGCTATAAGGTCAATTTCACCTGTCTTGCATCTGAAATTCCTGTCCAGGATTGTATATCCTGATTCGACCAAAAAAGCTTCCGATATTTCTTCGCCCAGAGCGCCTATTTCCTTGCTGTTGCTACCCATAGAATAACCCCTTTCGTCAAATAGACAGAATATTTGTTCTTCATATCATTTTATCAACAAGAAATTGCTTTGTAAATGAATAATAACCAGAAAACTGTCAATTATTCTTATGAGGTGGTTTTTATGGCAGTAAAGATAATTTCCGCATCCTTCAGGGGTATTGAAGGAAGGCTTATTGACGTTGAGGTGGACCTTGTGAGGGGCCTGCCGAACTTCAACATAGTGGGTCTGGCAGACACGTCGGTCAAGGAGGCAAAGGAGCGGGTAAGGTCAGCGATAGTCAATTCGGGCTATGAGTTCCCGGTGTGCAGGATAGTAGTGAACCTTGCCCCCGCAGACCTCAGGAAGGCCGGCACGCATTTCGACCTTCCCATCGCTGTAGGCATACTGGCCGCATCGGGACAGATCAGGCTGGGGCTCTGCAGCAGGCACATATTCATAGGAGAGCTTTCGCTGTCCGGAACCCTGAACAGGATCAACGGAGGCCTTCCTATTATAATGGAAGGGATGAACAACGGCATAGTAAACTTCGTCGTCCCCGAGGCGAACGCAATGGAGTGTTCTTTCGTGAAAGGGAGCCGTGTGTATGCGTTCAAAAGCCTGAAGGAGGCTGCGGCTTTCATCAGGAACAGGGACGTGCTGCCCTTTGAAAGGGACGCTCAGTCGGAAACCTTTCAGCTAGCACGGCAGCTTCCCGACTATGAGGACGTCATGGGGCACGAGAGCGCAAAACGGGCTATAGAGGTGGCTGCCGCGGGAGGGCATAACCTGCTCCTATCCGGCCCCCCTGGCTCGGGCAAGACAATGCTGGCCGAAAGGATACCGGCCATACTCCCTGCGCTTACGTACAGGGAATCGCTTGATGTCACAAGGATCTACAGCGTTTCCGGAAAGTCCGACGGTCCCGGGCTTATCACGGTTAGGCCTTTCAGGGCGCCCCACCACACCTCCACAGCTGTGTCCCTTATAGGGGGAGGGGGCAGCCTGCTGCCCGGTGAGGTTTCCCTCGCTCACCACGGCGTTCTTTTCCTCGACGAGATACTGGAGTTCAGGAAGAGGATACTCGACATACTGAGGCAGCCCCTGGAAGACAGGAAGATATCCATCTCAAGGTCGACAGGCACCGTCGTGTATCCAGCCAGCATAATGCTTGTAGGAGCCATGAACCCCTGCCCCTGCGGGTATCACGGAAGCGGCAGGGAGTGCACCTGTACTGAATTCGAGATGGGGCAGTATCTTTCAAGGCTTTCAAGTCCGCTGATCGACAGGATAGACATGTTTGCATACGTCAATTCTGTGCCGTATAATGAGATAAAGCGCAGCGAGAAGCCGGAACCTTCAATTGCCATAAAGGCAAGGGTTGAGGCGGCAAGGGAAATACAGAGGAGGCGTTTCGAGGGAAGCGGTATATTGCTCAATTCCCAGATGAACTCAAGAATGATAAAGGAGCACTGCATTCTGAACGGCGAGGCAGTGAAGCTGCTTGAGGTGGTATACGAGAGATATCGCCTAAGCACCCGCTCATATTCAAGGATCCTGAAGGTGGCCAGGACCATCTCCGACCTTGGATGCAGGGAAAGCATAGATACCGCTGATATAATCGAGGCGCTTCAGTATAAACTACAGGGGGATGGAAATATTGGATAGAAGGCTTTATTACGAAGACCAGTATAAAAAGGAATGCACCAGCAGGGTTGAGGAGGTTGTCATGAGGGACGGAAAAGTTCTCGTGGTTCTCGACAATTCGCCCTTCTACCCTGTCGGCGGAGGACAGCCCTGCGATCTGGGGTGGATCGGAGGCCGGAAGGTTCTGGATGTATTTGAGAGGGACGGAAGAGTATACAACCAGGTAGAGGAAGCACCTGAGGCAGATGCCGTGGAATGCAGGGTCGATTTTTCAAGGAGGTTCGACCTCATGCAGCAGCACACCGGGGAACACCTGCTTTCAGCAGCTTTTCTGAAAGAACTTGGAGGTGTCAACAAGGGTTTCCACATAGGAGACGATTACTGCACCATTGACATAAACATACCTGATGTAACAGAGGAGATGGCGCGCTCCGTCGAGCTCGCCGCCAACGGGTACGTATATCGGAACGAACCTGTTGCCGCTTATCTGACTGACAGGAAAACTGCGGAGGAGCTGCCGCTCAGGACGAAGATAAAGGTTGAGGATGAAAGCATCAGGATAGTGGAAATCAAAGGCATAGACATGTGCGCCTGCTGCGGCGTCCATCTGAGAAGTTCCGGCGAGACAGGCATAATAAAGATAAGCAAACTTGAAAAGTACAAGGGTATGACAAGGGTCTACTTCAGGTGCGGACTGAGGGCTTTGGCTGACTACGACAGCAAGCAGAAAACGCTGTCCGAGCTCGTCAAGCTAACGTCTGTCCAGGAGGCAAAGCTCCAGGAAAAGTATGAGTCGATGGCCGAAAAGATTGCCGAGCTTGGCAAAAGCCTCACCGCTTTCAGAAAGAAGGCAGCTTCACAGGAAGCTGAAGCAATTCTTTCATCGAGCAGCTCGGAGCTTATATGCGCTGAATACGAGGACAGAAGCTTCGAAGACGTTCAGATGCTAGGAGAGGAGATAGCGGAAAGCGGCAGGGTGTTCCTTGGGCTTTCTCTGCCTGATAAGAAGATGCTCCTGTGCCACAACGGCAATTCCGAAATACACTGCGGGAAGCTGTTCAAGGAGAACATAAAGGGATTCTGCGGAAAGGGCGGAGGCGACTCGAAGCGAGCCCAGGGTACGTTCACAAACCTTGACGACATGAGGAATTTCGCCTCACATTTAATAACAAGGATGGGATTCGATGCTTGAAAAAGATGTCTGGTTCAGCCTTCTGAAAATATCTGAAAGCACTAAGGCCGCACTTCTCAACAAGCTGGGCGGAACGGAGGAAGTCTGGAAATACAGCAGAGACAGCGGATGGCTGCTTTCCGGGGACAGGTCGGAGCTGAAGGTCAAAGCAAAGATCAGCGTTTCACCTGGCGAGAAGGAAATCGAAGCTGTCAGCAGCGCATTGCTGAAAAACGGCATCAGGCTTGTCTGCTGCAACGACCCACTTTTCCCCGCGAAGCTGAAGCAGCAGGCGGAATGCCCTGCAGTGCTTTTCTACAAGGGAAGCCCTTCAGAGCTGGGCTTTGGAAAAACGGCCGCAATCGTTGGTTCAAGGAACTGCACCTCCTACGGCAGGAGCGCAGCGGCAGCCATTGCCAGGGATCTCTGCAGGAGCGGCATCGGAGTGGTTAGCGGACTTGCCAGGGGTATCGACGGGGCTGCTCACAGGTCGGCGCTGGCGAACGGAGGGTATACCTGCGGTGTGCTTGGCTGCGGACTTGACATTGTTTACCCAAGGGAAAACCAAAGCCTCTACAGCGAAATGTTCGCGAAAGGCTGCGTGCTGACTGAGTTCCTGCCAGGCACCAGGCCGGCACCCTACAACTTTCCCAAAAGGAACAGGCTCATCAGCGGCCTTTCCGACGTTGTAATCGTCGTCGAGGCCGGCGAGAAAAGCGGCGCGCTTATAACAGCGGCTCTGGCTTTGGAGCAGAACAAGTCGGTTTTCTCGGTGCCGGGGTCAATATTTTCGAACATGAGCAGCGGTGCCAACAGGCTCATCAGAGACGGCGCGCAGATATACACTGACCTTGATGACCTGAGAACATGCCTTAGCCTCGATTCAGCAGCTCCGGTGGACTGCGCCGGGGCATTTGCAAGTGAACTCCACAGCCGTATTTTTGATGTTTTGTCGGAAAAACCCATGCACATAGATGAAATAATAAATATAACACATATTGACATTAAACAATTATTTGAGTTATTATTTGAATTGCAGCTTGACAATCGGATTTTATGCCTGACAGGAAACTACTATATAAGAGCTGCGAACGACTGACTCGTCAGGCGAAGATGGAGGGGAACGATTCATGGGACAAAAATTGGTTATCGTTGAATCACCGGCAAAAGCAAAAACAATAGCTAAGTATCTGGGAAAGAATTACGTCGTGGAGGCATCCATGGGGCATGTCAGGGACCTGCCTAAAAGCCAACTGGGCGTCGACACTGAAAATAACTACGAGCCGAAGTACATCACAATAAGAGGAAAGGGAGACCTGCTGGACAAACTTAAGAAGGAAGCTAAGAAAAGCGACCAGGTATTTCTGGCAACGGACCCTGACCGCGAAGGCGAAGCTATATCCTGGCATCTTGCGCATGTGCTGAAGCTTGATGATTCTGAAAAATGTAGAATTGAATTCAATGAAATCACAAAAAATGCAGTAAAAAATGCAATCAAGTCGCCAAGGGCAATCAACGGCAACCTTGTCGATGCACAGCAGGCGCGAAGGGTTCTGGACAGGCTTGTCGGCTACAAGATAAGCCCTATACTCTGGAGCAAGGTCAAGTGGGGGCTGAGCGCAGGAAGGGTTCAGTCAGTGGCCCTGAGGATGATATGCGACAGGGAGAATGAGATTCAGAACTTCCAGGAGAAGGAATACTGGACTGTACTGTGCTCCCTCCTGAAGGCTGACCAGAGCAAGGCCTTCCCTGTCAAACTCAACACTTACAAAGGCAAGAAGCTGGAAATTTCGACTAAAGAGGAGTGCGGCAAAATAATAGCAGACCTCAAGGATGGCGAGTTCTCGGTAAGCAGGGTTAAAAAGTCCTCCAAAACGAGAAACCCGCTGCCGCCGTTCACTACAAGCACGCTGCAGCAGGATGCATACAAGAAGATGAACTTTTCGACCAAAAGGACCATGTCCATCGCACAGCAGCTTTACGAAGGCGTTGACGTTAAGGGTTACGGGACGCTGGGTCTCATCACTTATATGAGGACAGACTCCGTAAGGATTTCGGACGAAGCCCAGAAAGCAGCGCTCGATTTTGTAAAGGGAAGCTACGGCGACGAATATGCACCTAAGACTCCTAGGGTATATAAAGGAAAGAAAAGCTCTCAGGATGCACACGAAGCGGTAAGGCCAACCAACGTTGAGCTTACGCCTGAGATCGTAAGAGGCTCGCTTAAAGATGAGCAGTTCAAGCTGTACTCCCTAATATGGAAAAGGTTTGTTGCAAGCCAGATGGCATCCTGCGTGATGGACGTAACCTCTATTGATATTTCAAACCAGGAATACGGCCTCAAGGCGAGCGGTTCCGTCACAAAGTTTGAGGGCTTCATGAAGGTGTACGAGTACTCTACTGATGAGGACAGCGAGAACACAAACATTCCTGCCCTTGAAGAAGGAGAAAAGCTGAAATGCAAAGACGTTGACGGGAAGCAGCATTTCACACAGCCGCCTGCAAGGTACTCGGAAGCATCGCTGGTCAAAACGCTGGAGGAGAACGGAATAGGAAGGCCGAGCACCTACGCCCCTATCATATCTGTCCTTCTTGAAAGGAAGTACATTGAGAGGGAAAAGAAGACGCTCAAGCCTACCGAGCTGGGAGTCATAGTCAACAACATTGTCAGCGAATACTTCAAGCAGATCGTTGACCTGGAATTCACTGCGGAGATGGAATCAAAGCTTGACGGGGTCGAAGAAGGCAAGGTTGAATGGAAGAACGTGGTGGACGAATTCTTCACTCCGCTAAAGGATGCTATAGCGTTGGCGGAGACGGAGATAGCCAAGATCACCATCGAGGATAAGGTAACCGACGTCATATGCGAAGTCTGCGGCAGGAACATGGTAATCAAGCAGGGAAGGTTCGGAGAATTCCTTGCATGTCCGGGGTACCCTGAATGCAAGAATACAAAACCGATAGTTACAGAGCTGGATGTTGAATGCCCTGACTGCGGAAAAGGAAAAGTCCTTGTCAAGAAAAGCCGCAAGGGAAGGAAGTTCTTCGGGTGCAGCAACTACCCTGAATGCAAGTTCGTTAGCTGGTTCGAGCCTGTCAAGGAAAAATGTCCGAAGTGCGGAAGCTTCATGATGAAGAAGTACAACAAGACAAAGGGCGAGTTCCTGGAGTGCTCCAACGCCGAATGCAAGCATAAAGAATATAAAGAAAGTGCTGAAAAATAAATAAATTAATTCAAATTCGCCATAATTGAATTAAATAGTTGCAAGAGATTCAATTGTATGATATTATTATTTAGGAGAGTGGATAATTCTTAATATTTGAAATAATCTAAATTGTCTAACTAGTATGAGGCGTAAAATACACATCCTAAAAATAATAATATCGGAGGTAATAATTCAAAATGTCAACACTATTGAACAAAACAAGAATGTTCAACAAAATTCTTCAGAAATCAGGAACGGAGCCAGTAGATTTCGACGATATCTGCACGCTAATGAGCGGAATACTGACATCAAATGTATATATCGTGAGCAGAAGAGGAAAGGTCCTCGGCAGCAGCGTTTCGACAGGATATGAATGCGACATAATGAACCAGAAGGTTTTCAAGGACATGAGGTTCCCTGAAAGCTACAACAACAAGCTTCTCGGGATAACAGAGGCTGAAGCTAACCTTTCAAACAAGAGCATCTGCGTAATTGACGAGACATCAGAGTGCCCTGTCCAGGACATGATGACAACTATCGTTCCAATAGTAGGAAACCGTGAAAGGCTTGGCACACTTGTGATCGCTAAGTTCCAGGACAAATTCACAGACGAAGATCTTGTTCTGTCCGAGTACGGCGCAACAATCATAGGACTTGAGATTCTCAGGTCAAAGCATGACGAGATAGAAGATGAAGCAAGGAAGAAAGCGGTAGTACAGCTTGCTATCGGCACACTCTCCTATTCAGAGCTTGAGGCAGTCGAGCACATCTTCAATGAGCTCGATGGTTCAGAAGGTCTGTTGGTTGCATCAAAGATAGCCGACAAGGTCGGAATCACAAGGTCGGTCATAGTAAATGCCCTCAGAAAGTTCGAAAGCGCAGGCGTTATCGAGTCCAGATCACTGGGAATGAAGGGAACGCACATAAAGATATTGAACGAAAAGCTTCTCGACGAGCTGAAAAAGATAAAATAACGAAAAAGGTGCGTCAGCACCTTTTTTTCTTTTTTATGCCAAATAGTTGTTGAAGAAGGGCTTTCACTGTGTTATACTATCAAAGGTAGAAAATACACACATCGCAAATGTTTGCAGATCGGTGCCTTGAAAAAGGTTATCTGCGATTAAAAGCGGTGGAGGAAAAACCAAGGAGGTTATATCAAATGGCAGTTATATCAATGAAACAGTTACTCGAAGCAGGTGTTCACTTCGGACACCAGACAAGAAGATGGAACCCTAAGATGGCTCCTTACATCTTCACTGAAAGAAACGGAATCTACATCATCGACCTTCAGAAGACTGTGAAGAAGGCTGACGAAGCTTACAACTTCATCAAATCAGTTTCAGAAGAGGGCAAGGACGTATTGTTCGTAGGAACAAAGAAGCAGGCACAGGAAGCTATCGGAGAAGAAGCTGTAAGATGCGGCATGCACTTCGTAAACAACAGATGGTTGGGCGGAATGATGACAAACTTCAAGACAATAAAGACAAGAATCAACAGACTTGAAGAGCTTGACAGAATGGAAGAGGACGGAACATTTGAAGTTCTTCCTAAGAAAGAAGTAATCAAGTTAAAGAACGAAAGAGAAAAGCTCGAAAACAACCTCGGCGGAATCAGAAAAATGAACGCTGACAATATAGGAGCATTATTCGTAGTAGACCCAAGAAAAGAAAAGAACGCAATATCAGAAGCTAAGATCCTCGGAATCCCAGTAGTCGCTATAGTTGACACAAACTGCGATCCGGATGAAGTTGACTACGTAATCCCAGGAAACGACGATGCTATCAGAGCCGTTAAGCTTATCACAGGCAAAATGGCTGATGCTATAATCGAAGGAAGACAGGGCGAACAGTTAGCTGAGTAAACTGATATACAAATACACGGATAATGGAGGAGTTAATTATGATAACTGCATCAATGGTTAAGGAACTTAGAGAAAGAACCGGAGCAGGCATGATGGATTGCAAGAAAGCTTTGAATGAAACCCAGGGTGACATGGACAAAGCTATCGAATATTTGAGGGAAAAAGGACTTGCTGCTGCTGCTAAGAAGGCAGGCAGAATCGCTTCAGAAGGTCTTGTAAAGACTTTCGTTTCAGAAGACAAGAAGTCAGCTTCAATAGTTGAAGTAAACTGCGAAACAGACTTCGTTGCTGTAAACGAGACATTCGTTGAGTTTGCTGACAACGTTGCTAAACAGTCTGCATCAACAGCTGCTGCAGACGTAGACGCTTTCGTTGAAGAAGCTTATGCTGCAGATCCTTCAGTAACAATCAAAGAAGCTCTCACAAACATGATCGCTAAGCTTGGCGAAAACATGAACGTTAGAAGATTCAAGAACATGAAGGTTGAAAACGGAGTTATAGAAAGCTACGTTCACGGCGGCGGAAGAATCGGCGTTATCGTTAAAGTTGAATGCGCAAAGGCTGACGACGTACTGAGCGTTATCGCAAAAGACGTTGCTATGCATGTTGCAGCAACAAACCCATTATTCTTAAGCAGAAACGACGTAGACAATGCGACTTTGGAAGCAGAAAAAGAAATCTACAGAGTGCAGGCGTTAAATGAAGGCAAGCCTGAAGCTATAGTGGAAAAAATGACTATGGGAAGAATCCAGAAGTACTACAAGGAAAATTGCCTCCTGGAGCAGGTTTGGGTTAAGGATCCTGAGTACACTATAACAAAATATCTTCAGGAAAAGTCAAAGGCTATCGGCTCGGAGATTGCTGTAACTGAATTCGTTAGATTCGAAAGAGGCGAAGGCATTGAGAAAAAAGAAGAGAATTTTGCCGAAGAAGTTCAGAAGCAAGCTGCTGCGATGAAGAAATAATTAAAAAGGGAACACTTCGTGTTCCTTTTTTTTAAAGCAACAAATAAATATTTTATGCATTTAATGCAATTTGGAGGTATAATGTATGTATGATGCTAAATACAAGAGAATAATGCTTAAATTGTCAGGAGAAGCGTTATCCGGGGATAGGGGCTATGGGATTGATTTCGATGTGACAAACAGAATAGCGCTGGAGATCAAGGAATTAATCGAAATGGGAATCCAGGTTGGAGCAGTTGTAGGCGGCGGAAACATATGGAGAGGACGAAGCGGTGAAGGTATGGACAGAACCACTGCTGATTACATGGGAATGATGGCGACGTGCATAAACGCTCTGGCCCTCCAGGACTCGCTGGAGAACGTAGGCGTTATGACAAGGGTGCAGACTGCCATAGAAATGAAGGAGATAGCTGAGCCGTTCATAAGGAGAAGGGCGATGAGGCACCTTGAAAAGAACAGGGTGGTGATATTCGCTGCCGGAACAGGGAATCCTTACTTCTCAACAGACACGACAGCTGCTCTCAGAGCTGCTGAAATCGAGGCTGATGTAATCCTGCTTGCAAAGAAGGTGGACGGCGTATACGACAAGGACCCGCACAAGTATGCCGATGCCGTAAGGTTCGACAACCTGAACTACATAGAAGTTTTGGAAAAAGGCCTCCAGGTCATGGACTCAACTGCAACATCCCTGTGCATGGACAATAACATTCCTATCATAGTTTTCGGACTTGATGCGCCTGGCAACATAAAAAAAGCCGTACTTGGCGAAAAGATAGGGACATTGGTTTCAAACAACAACAAATAAAGCTACGGAGGTATTGAATATGATAAAAGACATTATTTCAACAGCAGATGAAAAGATGAACAAGACTGTTGCTGTTCTAAAGAAAGAACTTGCTTCCATGAAAGCGGGCAGGGCTAACCCTACAATGCTTGACAGAATCGAGGCAGAATATTACGGTGCAATGACTCCGCTCAACCAGCTGGCCAACGTATCAGCTCCTGAACCAAGGGTGCTCCTGATCCAGCCTTATGACAAGACTGCAATCAAGGCTATAGAAAAATCTATCCAGATGTCGGACCTGGGTATCAACCCTTCAAACGACGGAGTAGCCATAAGGCTGATCGTTCCCGAGCTGACAGAGGAGACCAGGAAGAACCTTGTTAAGAACGTTAAGAAGGTCGGAGAAGAAGCAAAGGTTGCAGTGCGCTCAATAAGAAGGGACTGCAATGACAAAATAAAGAACCTTAAAAAAGAGCATGAACTCCCCGAAGATGAAATAAAGAGAGCTGAAGATGATATTCAGAAGAGGACGGACGCGCACATAAAGGAAATTGACAAAATACTTGAGGCTAAAGAAAAGGAAGTTATGTCCGTTTAGTAAAGACAAACCTGCGATTTCCGCAGGTTTTGTTGCTAAATCAAGAATAATTCGAAAGGGCGGGTGCTCCAGTTGTTTAACATATTCAAAAACAAGGAGAAACAGGCTATGGTTTCCGAAGAGATCAAGCTTGACTACCAGAACATACCTAAGCATATAGCGATCATAATGGACGGAAACGGAAGATGGGCAAAGGAAAGGAACCTGCCGAGGACGATGGGGCACAAAGCAGGAGTCGAAACAATAAGGCCTATAGTCAAGGAATGCAGCAGGCTGGGGGTCAAGGTCCTTACGCTGTATGCATTCTCAACCGAAAACTGGAAAAGGCCTAAAGAGGAAGTTGATGCAATCATGAACCTCCTTGTCCAGTACCTTGTCAAGGAATTCGAGGAGCTCAACAGGAACAATGTCGTTATAAATTCAATCGGCGACATAAGCAGGCTTCCTGAACCCTGCAGGGCAGAGCTTGAAAAAGCATACGAGAACACAAAGGGCAATTCAGGCCTTATACTGAACCTCGCCTTGAACTACGGGGGAAGGGACGAGATCCTCTGTGCGTTCAAGGGAATAATGAAGGATATTGAAGAAGGGAAGATCAGCGAATCCGAGGTGGACGAGAAAACCATAGCAGACCATCTTTTCACAGCCGGAATGCCTGACCCTGATATAATAATAAGGCCGAGCGGCGAGCTCAGGCTCAGCAACTTCCTTCTCTGGCAGTGCGCCTACTCCGAGTTCTGGTTTTCTGACATAAAGTGGCCTGATTTCAAGACTGAGCACCTTCAGAGGGCCATCTACGACTATCAGATGCGCGACAGAAGGTTCGGCAAGGTAAAATAGGCACAGTACGGAGGTGTATTAATGGACAAAAGATATTTGGGAGCATTGATCCTCTCGCCTATTATCATTTTTCTTCTGCTGGGAGGAATATACCTCAAGCTCTTCGTGCTGGGGGTGTCTCTCATAGGGATGTACGAGTTCTACAAGGTTATGAAAGTAAAGGCTATGAACCCCATTAGCTATGCTGGCTACCTCCTGTGCGTCATCTACTACTTTACGATGGGATCATACGAGGGGTTCAACTACGTTTTTTTCGCGCTTATACTTTTCCTTATGCTGCTGTTCTGCATACCGATATTTGACACGAAATACAACTTCATTGACGTGGCTTTGACTATGCTGGGCTTCATGTACGTGGCTGTATTTTTCAGCTTCATAGTTCTCACGAGCTACAAGCAGTTCGGCTACTACTTCGTGTGGCTGATATTCATATCCTCCTGGATGTGTGACACAGCAGCGTACTACACCGGCAAATTCTTCGGAAAAAGGAAGCTTTGCCCGAAGGTAAGCCCCAAAAAGACGGTAGAGGGAGCGATCGGCGGGCTGGTGGGCAGCACGGTAGCCTGTACCCTTTTCGGGATCTTTACTATTTCACAGGGTGTGACAGTCCCGCTGTTCCATTTTGCAGCGATAGGCATACTGTGCGGCATTTTCTCGCAGTTCGGAGACCTTACCGCATCGACAATCAAAAGGTACCTGGGAGTCAAAGACTACAGCAACCTCATACCGGGACACGGAGGCATCCTCGACAGGTTCGACAGCATCCTTTTCTCGGCGCTGGTGGTTTTTTACTACCTCACCTTCGTTATAGGCATGCAGTAACAAAACAAATTGGAGAGCGATAAAAAATGAAGAATATATGCATACTCGGCGCAACAGGTTCCATAGGAACGCAAACGCTTGACGTCATAAGGGAGCAGAAGGGGGATTTTGTCCTCCATTCGATCTCTTCGCACAAAAATGCGGCTAAGACAATCGAAATAATTGATGAATTCAAACCTGAATATGCAGTTGTCGCAGATGAAGCTTCCTACAGGGTGGTAAGCGATTACTGCGGCAGCAAAAACTGCAGGACTGAAGTGCTTATGGGCATTGAAGGAATGAATGCAGCAGTGTCCATGCCTGAAGTCGACATGGTTGTAACCTCGGTTGTTGGAATGATAGGCCTTGAGCCTACCATGAAGGCGATCAAAGCTGGAAAGGACATAGCTCTGGCAAACAAGGAAACCCTTGTAGTAGCAGGCGAGCTTGTGATGGCTGAAGCCCGGAAACAAGGAATCAGCATACTGCCCGTGGATTCCGAGCACGGAGCAATATTCCAGTGCCTTCAGGGTAACAGCAGGAAAGAAGTTGAAAACCTCCTGCTCACAGCTTCCGGTGGGCCTTTCAGGGGTAAGAAGCAGGATGACCTGATTGAGATAACCGTAGACGAGGCACTCAGCCACCCGAACTGGAACATGGGAAAGAAGATCTCCATAGATTCCGCAACACTTATGAACAAGGGGCTTGAGGTCATAGAAGCCCACTGGCTCTTCGACATGCCATATGATAATATAAACGTGATAGTGCATCCTCAGAGCATAATCCATTCAATGGTCGAATACGTTGACGGAAGCATACTCGCTCAGCTAAGCAACCCTGACATGAGGCTTCCTATACAGTATGCCCTGAACTACCCGTCAAGGAAAAAATCCGTGATCAGCAAGCTCGACTTCTTCGAGCTCCAGAGCCTCACTTTCGAGAAGCCCGACATGTCCACCTTCAGGTGCCTTAAGCTTGCCTACGAAGCCGGAAAGGCAGGTGGGACTATGCCTGCGATCCTCAATGCGGCAAACGAAGCTGCGGTCGCGCTTTTCCTTGACAAGAAGATAAGGTTCCTCGATATCGGCAGGATAATTGAAGACTGCATGGAGAGCTTCGAAAGCTCACGCAGCTTCACCATTGAGGATGTCATAGCCCTGGACAGGGAAGTCAAAGAGTACGTCTGCAGAAAATATTAATCGGCAAGGGAGTGGTCCTATTGTACATCGTATACGCGATATTAGCGTTCAGCATTCTGATAGTAATCCACGAGCTGGGCCATTTCACGTTGGCAAAGCTCAACAACGTAAAGGTCGAGGAGTTCTCTCTCGGCATGGGTCCCAAGCTTGTAAGCTTCAAGGGCAAGGAAACCCAGTACATGATAAAAGCCTTCCCTATAGGAGGCTACGTGAAAATGCTTGGCGAGAACGAGGAGTCAAGCGATCCAGATGATCCAAGGGCGTTCCACAACAAAAGCTCGCTGCAGAAGCTGAGCATTATCATAGCTGGGCCGCTTATGAACCTTTTGCTGGGCATCCTGCTTTTCGCAGTAATCGCGTCCTTCAAGGGTTATGCGGCTCCGGTAATCTCGAGCCTTGTGCCTGACCAGCCGGCTCAAACTGCTGGACTTCAGCCCGGAGACGAGCTTCTCAAGGTAGACGGATCAAAGATACTCACCTGGGAGGATTTTGTAACGAAAATTTACAGTTCAGGCGGAAAGCCACTTGAAATAACCTATTCCAGAAACAGCACAATAAGCACGGTCCAGATGACGCCCGTCATGGACAAGGAGCTAAACAGATACATTGTTGGCATATACCCAACCGTGGTGACAAGCCCGAATGTTCTGCAGTCTGCAAGGTACGGAGCCATCGAAACCTGGTCCCTCGCGAAGCAGACCTTCAGCTTCCTCAAGACGCTGGTCACAGGCCATGCGACGATGAACGATTTCGGCGGACCGATAACTATAATAAAGTATACCGGAGAAGCTGCAAAAGCAGGCATACTCGTGCTCACGAACTTTGCGGCATACATCAGCGTCCAGCTGGCTATCTTCAACATCATCCCTTTCCCTGCCCTGGACGGCGGATTCATCCTGCTTTACCTGTTCGAGATAGTGACGGGCAAGAAGGTTGATGAAAAGAAGGTAGGGCTGATCAACTACGTGGGATTCGCACTCCTGATGGCGCTGATGATCTTTGTCACCATTAAGGACATCCTTTACCCGATTAACATGTGAAGGGGATGAACGAATTGATCAGGAAACAAACCAGAAAAATAAAGGTAGGCAACATATATGTGGGCGGAAACGCCCCTGTTTCCGTCCAGTCAATGACGAACACGGACACTAGGGATATAAACGCAACAGCAGGCCAGATCAAGTCCCTTGAGGAGGCAGGCTGCGACATAGTGAGATGCGCGGTGCCTGACATGGACGCCTGCGACGCGCTAAAGTACATCACCAGGCTGGCAAACATACCTGTCGTGGCGGACATCCACTTCGACTACAGGCTTGCGATGGCAGCCATAGACAACGGGATATCGGCGCTCAGGATAAACCCTGGCAACATAGGCAGCAGGGCTAAGGTAAAGGAGCTTGCCGAAAAGGCGAAAGGCTTTGGCATACCAATAAGGATTGGCGTCAACTCAGGCAGCCTGAGCAAGGAGCTGCTGAAGAAATACGGCAAAGTCTGCCCTGAAGCTCTTGTCGAGAGCGCCATCGAGCATGTAGAGATACTGGAAGGGGTAAACTTCAGCGACATAGTCATCTCCATCAAATCCTCAAATGTGGTTCAGATGATTGAAAGCTACAGGATGATATCCGAAAAAACGGATTACCCTCTTCACCTAGGGGTCACCGAGGCAGGGACACCCTGGAGGGGGACCATAAAGTCCAGCATCGGAATAGGCACGCTGCTATGCGAAGGCATAGGCGACACAATAAGGGTATCACTTACAGGAGACCCTGTTGAGGAGATAAGGACAGGGAAGGAGATACTGAAAGCGATCGGCTATCTCGAGGAAGGCATCGAGTTCATCTCATGCCCTACCTGCGGCAGGACCCAGATCGGCCTCATAAACATCGCTGAGGAAGTTGAAAAGAGGCTTGCGAACTGTAAAAAGCACATTAAGGTAGCCATCATGGGCTGCGTAGTCAACGGACCGGGTGAAGCCAGGGAAGCCGACATAGGCATTGCCGGCGGCATCGGAGAAGGCCTAATATTCAAAAAAGGCGAGATCGTGCGCAAGGTCAAGGAAGAAAACCTTGTTGACGAGCTTGTAAAGGAAATCGAAAACTTGTAATGGGGGAATTATTTTGGGAGTCAGTTTAGCTAATGCACTCCAGAGCAATGAAGGCTGCAGGGAAATATTCGAGGACAACGGTCTTGAGATCGTCAAAGTCCAGTACCACAGGAAGAGCGACAACCTGAAGCTTATATTGCGCTCTGCAAACAGCATAGACAGAACAACCGAAAACAGGATAAAATCAACAGTTGCTGGAATCTTTGATTTCAGCATCAATGTTGATATTGTTTTTTATAAGGATATTTCCGGTGCGAAGCTTGAAGATGCGGTCGGAAAATACTGGCTTGACCTTGTGGAGTATGCAGGTAATACCCTGCCGATGAGCAGGGCGCCGCTGATGAACTCTAAAAGGGAGATCAGGGAGGAGGCGCTTGTCATATCCTACGGCAACAGGTTCATGGCCTCGCTGCTCAAGAACAAGAACATTGAGGCTGTCGTGAGGAATGCCGCAAGGGAGCTTTTTGGAATCGAATGCCGGGTCAGCTTCTGCTACGATCAGGCTCTTGAACAGGAATGTGAAGCCCTTGAGCCATTAACCCTCCAGATCCCTGCAGCTTCCTTCCAGCGGAAGGAACAGGCCTCCGAAAAAGCTCAGGTTCAGCAGGCATCACCTGAAGGGGCGATTCTGGGAAGGAAGATTGACGAGGCGGCCGTGGACATCTGCGAAATAACCGAACCGGTCAAGAGCATTTCGGTCTGTGGCGACATATTCAAGCGGGAAATAATCGAGACAAAACGGGGAAAGAAGATCATCGTCTACTACATAACGGACTATACGAGCTCCATGACGGTAAAGCTTTTCCCTAAGCCTAAAGACGAAGAGAAGGTCATAGAAGAGGTTAAGGAAGGGTCCTGCGTCAAGATAAGGGGCGAAATCCTGTTCGATCAGTACGAGAACGAGCTCGTGATGATGGCGAGGGACATCGTCAAGCACTCCAGGATCGAGAAGATGGACACTGCCGAGGAGAAGAGGGTGGAGCTGCACCTGCATACGAACATGAGCTCCATGGACGGCATAACATCAGTCAAGGACCTCGTCAAGACCGCCGCAAAATGGGGGCATAAAGCCGTGGCGATAACGGACCACGGTGTTGTTCAGGCTTACCCTGATGCGATGGATGCTGCAAAAAAGAACAACATCAAGGTCATTTATGGCATAGAGGCATATCTGGTTGATGACGGTGCCGCCATAGTGTCAAAGCCCGGTTCCAGGACACTGGAGGATACCTTCGTTGTGTTCGACATAGAGACCACGGGCTTCTCATGCTCCAACGACAGGATCATCGAGATCGGCGCGGTAAAGATAGAGGGCGGAAAAATTTCGGGGATGTTCAGCGAGTTCGTGAACCCAGGCATCTCAATCCCGTACAAGATAATCGAACTTACCGGGATAACCGATGACATGGTCGCAGGTTCCGAGAACATCGAATCGGTCCTTCCCAGGTTCTTGGAATTTGCAGGTGACTCGGTGCTGGTTGCGCACAACTCGAACTTCGACATGTCTTTCATAAAGAAGAACTGCAATGACCTGGGGCTGGAGTGCGGCAACCCTGTCATGGACACCGTCGTCCTTGCCAAATACGCACTGCCTGAGCTCAGCAGGTACAAGCTTGACACGATTGCCAAGTACCTTAAGATAAACATGGGGAGCCACCACAGGGCGGTAGACGACGCAAACACTGCAGCAACGATCATGCTTCACTGCTTCAAGCTCGTGAAGGATAAAGGCATAGCTGATCTGGCTTCCCTGAATTCGGAATACCTGAAAAACCAGGACTATAGAAAGCTGAACACTAACCATGTCATACTGCTGTCAGCAAACCAGACGGGCCTGAAAAACCTGTACAAGCTTGTTTCCACTTCAAACCTGGACTATTTCTACAAGAAGCCGAGGATGCCGAGGAGCCTCATAGAAAGCCACAGGGAAGGCATTATTGTAGGCTCTGCCTGCGAAGCGGGCGAAATATTCAGGGCGGTGCTTTCCGGAAAGAGCGACGAGGAGCTGAAGGAGCTTGTGAGCTTCTACGATTACCTTGAAATACAGCCTGTAGGCAACAACATGTTCATGATCAGGAAGGGCGACGTTAGCGGTGTCGAGGAGCTCAAGGAACTGAACAGGAGGATCTGCAGCCTGGGCGACAGCCACAACCTCCCTGTGGTTGCGACCTGCGATGTACACTTCCTGCACCCCAGGGATGAGGTGTACAGGAAGATCCTCATGCACGGTCAGAAGTATTCCGATGCTGAAAACCAGCCCCCGCTCTTCTTCAGGACGACTGAAGAGATGCTGAGCGAATTCTCCTACCTTGGAGAGGAAAAGGCCAGAGAGGTAGTAATAACAAATACTAACCTGATTGCCGACATGGTTGGCGAGGTCAAGCCTATCCCCGACGAGACTTACCCTCCAAAAATCGAGGGGGCGGAGGAAGAGATAAGGACAATGGTAATGAACAGGGTGCACGAGCTTTACGGTGAAAACTACCCTGAGGTCATACAGAAGAGGCTTGACAAAGAGCTTAATTCCATAATAAACAACGGCTATGCGGTCCTATACCTGATTGCGCAGAAGCTGGTGCAGAAATCCTACGACGACGGCTACCTCGTTGGTTCCCGAGGATCCGTAGGTTCATCCTTCGTGGCGACTATGTCGGGAATAACCGAGGTAAACGGACTGCCTCCGCACTACATCTGCAGGAAATGCAAGAGCAGCGAGTTCATCATGGACGGCTCAGTAAGCTCCGGCGTTGACCTTCCAGACAAAGACTGTCCTGTTTGCGGGGAAAAGTACCACAAGGAAGGGCACGACATACCGTTTGAAACGTTCCTGGGTTTTGAAGGCGACAAGGAGCCCGACATCGACCTAAACTTCTCCGGCGAGTACCAGGCTGTAGTCCACAAATACACCGAGGTGCTTTTCGGTAAGGGTTTCGTCTTCAAGGCGGGGACAATCGGAACGGTAGCAGAAAAGACTGCCTACGGATACGTAAAGAAATATGTAGACGAAAAAGGGCTGAACTACACCAAAGCGGAGATAGACAGGCTGGCGAAGGGCTGCACAGGCGTCAAGAGGACGACTGGCCAGCATCCCGGCGGAGTAATGGTAGTCCCCGCAGACAACGACATACACAACTTCACGCCTATACAGCACCCAGCCGACGACAGGGATTCTGACATTATAACCACGCACTTCGACTACCATTCAATCAGCGGAAGGCTGCTAAAGCTCGACATACTAGGCCACGACGATCCTACCATGCTGAGAATGCTGCAGGACCTCACCGGACTGGACCCGAAAAGCGTCCCGCTGGCCGATGAGAAGGTGCTCAGCCTGTTCACCAAACCTGATGCCCTCGGCGTTACGAGGGAGGACATAAACTGCGAGGTAGGCTCCTTCGGGCTTCCGGAGTTCGGCACAAAGTTCGTAAGGCAGATGCTCGTGGACACGCAGCCGAAGACTTTCTCGGACCTGGTGAGGATCTCGGGGCTCTCCCACGGTACCGACGTATGGATAAACAACGCTCAGTACTTCATAAAGGAAGGCTTCACTACCCTGAGCGAATGCATATCGACGAGAGACGACATAATGGTGTACCTCATCTACAAGGGGCTCCCGCCTAAGACGGCCTTCTCTATCATGGAAAAGGTGCGTAAGGGAAAGGGCGTGTCCGAGGAATATGAGAAGATAATGCTGGAGCACAAGGTTCCGGAATGGTATATTGAGTCCTGCAAAAGGATAAAGTACATGTTCCCTAAGGGCCATGCGGTGGCATACGTCACGATGGCCATGAGGATAGCCTACTTCAAGGTTTACTACCCGAGGGAATACTACGCGACCTACTTCACAGTAAGGGCTGACGACTTCGATGCCGAAATCCTCATACAGGACGAGGAAGCTCTGACGGAAAAGCTCAAGGAGCTTAACTCCCTGGGAAACAACCTGACACAGAAGGACAAGGGGCTCATAACCATCATAGAGCTTTCCCTCGAGATGTACAAAAGAGGCATAAAGTTCCTGAGGGTTGACCTCTACAAGTCTGATGCTGTCAAGTTCCTCATTGAGGAGGAAGGGATCAGGCTCCCTATAAACTCACTGCAGGGGGTAGGGATAAACGCCGCCAAGAGCATCGTAAACGCCAGGGCGGAAGGTGAGTTCATCTCCCGTGAGGATCTTAGGATAAGGGGGAAGGTGTCTAAGTCGGTCGTCGAAACGCTGGACAAGCATCTCTGCCTGAGAGGGCTGCCTGAGTCGAATCAGCTTTCGTTGTTCAACCTCTAAAATTATTGCTTGTATTTGTCATGATGGTATGCTAAAATAAAACTGTTAAGCAAATGACATTTTGAACTAGAGAGTGGGTGTTACCCGCTCTTTCTATTTTTAGACGCAGCTGATTGTTGCGTTTTTCACTATTCAGAATTAAATACAAAGGAGGCGCAATATGAAAAAAGACCTTTTGATGAAAACGCTTAATGATACTATCGAGCCGATCGTGAACGGGCTAGATTATGAGCTATACCACATGGAATACGTCAAAGAAGCTGGCGAATATTACTTGAGAATATATATTGATTCAGAAAACGGCATCACCTTTGAAGACTGCGAAAAGGTCAGCAGGAAGGTAAGCGAGGCGCTGGACGCCAGCGACCCTATTGAGGAAGCCTACTACCTGGAGGTGTCTTCACCAGGCATCGAGAGGGGGCTTTACACCGATGCTCACCTGGAGAGGTACACGGGCTCGGACGTAATCGTCAAGCTTGATAAGCTCTTCGAGGGCAAAAAAGCCTACACCGGAAGGCTTCACGGCTTCGACTCGTCGACCATCACGCTTCTTGTAGACGAATCAGAGGTTTCAATACCAAGGGAAATCATTAAAACCGTAAATATCAGTTTCAAATTCTAATATAATTTTGGGACGGAAAAAAGGAGGAAAGTATGCAATGAACCAGGATTTTATTGATGCATTAAAAGAAATAGTAAAGGAAAAGGGCATTAGCGAAGATCTGCTTTTCACTACAATCGAAGATGCATTAGTTGCTGCTTATAAAAAGAACTATGCGAACCATGGAGGAAGCAGCCAGAACGTCAAAGTCACAATGAACAGGGAAAACGGCGAAATTCACGTTTACTCTCAGAAGACAGTTTCCGAGGATGTCGAGGATCCAATCGAACAGATATCCCTTGAGGAGGCAAAGGACATAGACCCAAGCTACCAGTTAGGGGATATAGTGAACATCGAAGTCACTCCGGGCCATTTCGGAAGGGTTGCTGCACAGGCTGCAAAGCAGGTTGTAATCCAGAGGATAAAGGAGGAGGAGAGAAGGATAATCTTCTCGGACTTCGCAGAAAAAGAGGATGACCTCATAACAGGCTATGTTATAAGGAAAGACAAGAACAACATCCTCATAGACCTGGGAAAGACCGAAGCTATACTTGGACCTAACGAGCAGATGCCCGGCGAGAAATACAACTTTAACGACAGGCTCAAGTTCTACATCGTAGAGGTGAAGAACACAAACAAGGGCGCTCAGATCGTCATATCAAGAACCCATCCGGGACTTGTAAAGAGACTCTTCGAGCTTGAGGTTCCCGAGATCTACACAGGAGTTGTCGAGATCAAATCAATAGCAAGGGAAGCAGGCTCAAGGACTAAGATTGCAGTGCATTCAAACGACGAAAACGTCGATGCGATGGGCGCATGTGTAGGACCTAAGGGCGTAAGGGTCCAGAACATCGTTAAGGAGCTCAAGAACGAGAAGATTGACATAATTAAGTGGAGCAAGCTTCCGGACGTCTACATCGCAAACGCGCTGAGCCCTGCAAAGGTTCTGGACGTGACCCTCGATGAAGACAGCAAGTTCGCGCAGATAGTCGTTGATGACAGCCAGCTTTCACTTGCAATAGGCAAGGAAGGCCAGAACGTAAGGCTTGCAGCAAAGCTTACGGGCTGGAAGATAGATATAAAGAGCAGGACGCAGGCGGAAGCCCAGGCTGCGGCGGCTGCCGAAGCTAAGGCGGCAGCTGAGGCAGCGGCAGAGACTGAGCCTCAGGAGCAGCCTGTTCAGGAAGAAGAGTAAAATCAGGAGGTGTTTGTACATGAAGGTTAAGAAGATACCTCAGAGGATGTGCACCGGCTGCGGCGAGATGAAGCCGAAAAAGGAACTGATCAGGGTCGTGAAGAACAAGGAAGGCGAAGTGAGCATGGACCTGACAGGAAAGAAGTCTGGCAGGGGCGCCTACGTATGCAAGAACCTTGAATGTCTGGAAAAAGCATACAAGACAAAACGCCTTGAGAAGAACCTTGAGACAAAGATAGACGAAGAGCTATACAGCAGCCTCAAGGCAGAGATGACAAATGAATAAGTTTTATAATTTCATTGGGATCTCAAAAAAAGCCGGCTACGCGGTGGAAGGCTACAACAAATGCGAGGAAGCAATAAAGAAGAGGAAGCTTTTCCTAGTTCTGCTTTCAGAGGAAGCATCAGAAAATACCAAGAAGAAATTTTTAAATTACAGCAGCAAATACAAGGTCCCTGTCATCTCAAGCATTCCAAAGGAAGAGCTTGGAAGATGCCTGGGCTTTGATGAGATCAATATAGTAGGAATATCCGATCAGAAGATGGCAGTGCAGCTTATTAAACTCTGGGAGGAAATTGCGATGAATTAGTTTGAGGGGTGAATATATGTCAAAAATTAGAGTTTACGAATTGGCCAAGGAATTGGAAATCAGCAGCAAGGAACTTATAACAATTTTGATGGAAGAATTCAATGTTGAAGTGAAAAATCACATGAGCGTGATCGATGACGAGGATGCGGAGCTTATAAAAGAACTTTTCCAGGAGAAGGAAAAGGAAAAAGAAGCTGCAGCTGAAGAGCCTGTAAATGTCATTGAAAAATATGAGGATCTTGCAGAAGTCAAGGAAGTAGTCAAGAAAAACAAGAAATACAAGAAGGGCCAGGAAAAGGCCGATGCCAAAACAGACGAAGAGGAAGTACGCGAGGAGCTTGAGATAGAGGACACGATCACAGTTAAGGAGCTCGCTGAAAGGCTTCACAAAACATCTTCAGAAGTTATTAAGCAGCTCATATTCATGGGTGTGATGGCTGGCATCAACCAGGAGATAGACTTCGCCACTGCAGAAAAGCTGTGCGAAAAATTCAATATTAAAGCCGTCAAGAAGGTAGTCGATGTGGATGCGGAAGCTGTCGAGTCGGAAGATGAAGATGACGAAAGCGAAAACTACGCTAAGAGACCACCTGTTGTCACTGTAATGGGACACGTTGACCACGGCAAGACGTCGCTCCTCGATGCGATAAGGAAGTCAAAGGTTACATCTACAGAAGCAGGCGGCATAACACAGCATATAGGTGCATACACCGTAACAATAAACGGTGAAAAGATAACGTTCCTTGACACTCCTGGACATGAAGCGTTCACATCCATGAGAGCGAGAGGAGCTCAGATAACTGACGTAGTAATACTCGTTGTTGCTGCGGATGACGGAATAATGCCTCAGACAATAGAAGCTATTAACCACTGCAAGGCTGCAGGCGTACCTATGGTCGTGGCTATAAACAAGATGGACAGAGAGGGAGCAAACCCTGACAGGATAAAGCAGCAGCTCACTGAGCACGGACTTCTTGCAGAAGACTGGGGCGGCGATACAGTAACGGTGCCTGTTTCCGCGCATACGAAGATGGGCATAGATGACCTCCTCGAGATGGTCCTTCTGACTGCGGAGATGCTCGAACTTAAGGCTAACCCTAAGAGAAAAGCAAAGGGTACTGTCGTTGAAGCTAAGCTTGACAAGGGAAGAGGTGCGGTCGCAACGCTTCTTGTTCAGAACGGAACGCTACACGTTGGGGATTCCATACTCGTCGGAACAACCTACGGAAGAATAAGGGCCATGTTCGACGATAAAGGCAAAAAGATCAAGAATGCAGGACCTTCAATCCCGGTGGAGATACTTGGACTTTCAGAGGTGCCGGCTGCCGGAGACAGGTTCAACGTAATAAAAGATGAAAAGACAGCCAGGGACATGGCTGAAAAGAGGAAGGAAAAGGAAAGAGCCGAGCACTTCCAGACCAAGCACAAGGTATCCCTTGAAGACCTCTACAACCAGATAAAAGAGGGAAAGGTTAAGGAGCTAAGCATAATAATAAAGGCTGACGTTCAGGGCTCCATCGAAGCTCTGAAGAACTCGCTGCAGAAGCTCTCGACAGACGAGGTAAAGGTAAGGGTTATCCACGAAGCGGTTGGCGCCATCACTGAAACCGACGTTACACTTGCATCGGCTTCAAACGCGATAATCATCGGCTTCAACGTAAGGCCTGACAACAATGCCGCAGCAGCTGCCGACAGGGACGGCGTCGACCTGAAGACATACAGGGTAATATACAACGCAATAGACGACGTCAGGGCTGCAATGGTTGGAATGCTCGAACCTGAGTACAAGGAAGTTGTGCAGGGAAAGGCTGAAGTAAGGCAGACCTACAAGATCTCGAACGTAGGAACAATAGCAGGCTGCTACGTCCTGGACGGCAAGCTGACCAGGAACAGCCAGGTTAGGGTCATCAGGGACGGAATAGTAATATTCGAGACAGAGCTGGCTTCGCTCAAGAGGTTCAAGGACGACGTAAAGGAAGTAGCCCACGGTTATGAATGCGGACTTAGCCTTGAGAAGTTCAACGACCTCAAGGAAGGCGACATCATTGAGTCGTTCGTGATGGAAGAGATCAAAAAGAAGAGCTTGTAACAAACGAGGTGATATAAATGGCAAACTACAGAAGCGGCCGAATTAACGAAGAAATGAAGAGAGAGATAAGCAACATCATCCAGAACGAGATTAGGGATCCGAGGATAAGCTCAATGGTCAGCGTGACCAGGGTTGAAGTAACAAAGGACCTGAGCTACGCAAAGGTCTACGTAAGTCTTTTCGGAAGCGATGAGTCCAACAAGGAAACCCTTGCTGCCCTGAAGAGCTCTGCCCGCTTCATCAGAAAAGAGGTAGGACACAGGATAAAGCTCAGGCTGACTCCGGAAATACTTATAGAGGAAGACTCAAGCATAAAGCAAGGCATGCATATCGAGGAAATTCTGCACAAGATCAAGGAGCAGGAACACCATGATAATGAATGATATCCTCGACAAGATTAAGGAGAGCGAAAGGATAGGCATATCCTTCCACATATCCCCCGACGGGGACTCCATCGGCAGCGCCCTGGCGCTATGCCGGGGCTTAAGGAAGCTGGGCAAGAAGGCGTACATCATGTCAAAGGAAGTACCTCCCTTCAATCTCACCTTTCTCCCCGGGAGCGACTCTATAGACGGCAGAACGACATCCGTTCTGCCGTCTACGGACGTCGTGATGATACTGGACTGCGGCGACGCCAAGAGGATAAATGCCGACCTGGATTTTGGAAAGAGGGATTACACGCTTATAAATCTTGACCACCATCTTTCCAACGAACTTTTCGGCGACCTGAACTACGTTGACACGAACTCCTCTGCCATGGCGGAAATAGCGTACCAGATCCTCAACCTCCTAGGAGTGAAGATGGACAAGGAAATCGCAACCTGCCTTTACGCATCGATAATATCGGACACGGGTTCCTTCAAGTACTCAAACACCACCTCTGTGACTCACGGCATAGCCGGGCACCTTATCAACACGGGCATAGACTTCAGCGAGATACACAGGAAGGTTTTTGACGACAAGCCTTACGCCAGGTTCAAATTCATAGCAAGGTGCATGGAGGAAATGGAACTGGTCAACAGGCAGATATCCCTTTTCACGATAACAAAAGAGGGCTCCGAAAAGGCGGGCATAGATTCCGGAATGAGCACTTCGGACATCATAGCGCTGGGACTCGAGATCGACACCGCTCAGGTTTCGGTTCTCCTGAAGGAAGGGGACGGAATGATCAAGGTCAGCCTCAGGTCAAGAGCATATGTCGATGTCAGGAAGATTGCTGAAAAATTCGGCGGCGGCGGCCACACAAAGGCTGCTGGGTTCGTCCTGGAGAACATGTCCCTTGAGGATGCCAAGCTTATGATAATAAACGAAATTGAAAAAGAGTTGATCTGAAATGAACGGTATTCTTAACATAAACAAGAGCCTGGGAATGACCTCCTTCGATGTTGTGAGGAAGGTCAAAAGGATAGCTCACACGAAGAGGGTCGGCCACACCGGCACCCTTGACCCGGAGGCATCCGGAGTGCTTCCAGTGTGCGTCGGCGGTGCGACGAAGTTCGCCGACTACATAATGAAGGACGACAAGGTGTACAGGGCGACTCTAAGGCTCGGAATAGTCACTGACACTTACGACAGGGAAGGCGAGGTCCTGAGGACCGGACAAGTGACATCGAGCGAGGAGGAAATTGCCTCTGCTGTTAAAAGCTTTGTCGGCAGGATAAAGCAGGTCCCACCTATGTACTCCGCCCTGAAGGTGAACGGTCAGAGGCTCTACTCGCTTGCGAGGAAGGGCATAGAGATCGAGCGGGAAGCAAGGGATATAGAGATCTTCAGCATAGATATAATAGATATAAGCCTGCCTCTCGTCACTTTCGACGTCAGGTGCTCCAAGGGAACCTACATTAGGAGCCTCTGCTACGACATCGGGGAAAAGCTTGGCTGCGGAGGCGCCATGTGGGGCCTTGAGAGGATAAGCTCCGGTTTCTTCACTATCGAAAACTCGGTAAGGCTCGAGGATCTCACTGAAGAGAACATTTCAAGCTACCTTATACCCGTGGAAAAGGCCCTGTGGAACTATCCATGCGCAGCCTTCGAAGAAAAGTTCGCCAACCTGCTCCTTAATGGTGTATCCCTGATGGACAGGAGCGCCATATCGGGGCTGGAAATGGACGTCATGTACAGGGTGTACGGTCCGGAATCGAAGTTTTTGGGCATCGGAAAACTCGGCTTGTCGGGATTCAAGATGGTCAAACAGCTAATCGAGGTGTAATATTATATGATAGTAATTGAGGACAATTTCAATAAACGCATAAATGAAAAAACGGTCATAGCGCTTGGCGGCTTTGACGGCCTTCACATCGGCCACAGGGCGCTGATAGACAAGACGATCAGTACGGCAAAACGCCTTAACTGCAGGAGCATGGTTTTCACTTTCAAAAACCACCCGCTCACCGTTATCAACAAGGCCTGCGCGCCGAAGCTCCTTCTGAATAACCACGACAAGCTTAACCTGCTGAAGAGCTACGGCGTAGACATAGTTAACCTGGTGAATTTCGATGCCGACTTCATGAAGATGACGCCTGAGGCATACATAGCCAGCCTGGTCAAAAACTACAATGCTGCAGGGCTGACCGTCGGCTTCAACCACAGGTTCGGCTATAAGAACCTGGGCGACACAGACCTCCTTAAGAAGCTGAGCAAGGAGCACGGATTCTCTCTCAGCGTTGTTTCGCCTGTCAAGTACAGGGGGGACGTGGTGAGCAGCTCCAAGATAAGGAACCTCCTGGGAGAGGAAGGCAACGTTGAAAGGGCTGCCAAGATGCTTTCAAGGCCATACTTCCTTGAGGGCGTCGTTGTGAGGGGGAAACAGCTGGGAAGGAAGATAGGCTTCCCAACCATGAACCTTGACTACAACAACGAATTCGTCCTTCCAAGAGGAGGGGTTTACTACTCCGTGCTTGAACACAGCGGCAGGAGGTTCAGGGGAATCACCAACATCGGCTACAATCCGACGGTCGAAAACGACAAGCTGAGCGTGGAGACACACATCATCGGCTTTGACGAGGACCTGTACGACGAGACTATAAGGATAAACTTCATCAAGAGGATAAGGGACGAGAAGAAATTCGATTCCCTGACGGAGCTGTCCGAACAGCTAAAGAAGGACAAGCTTTTCGCCCTCAAACAGGATTTAGATTTATCTTAGAAAATAATTTACATTTAAAAGCATATTTGATATAATAATTGATGCGAGCCTTATCCTAAGATTCCCGATTTGCCGACGGAGTTCTTGGGATAGGAGTGATTTACAATTTGGAGGTGCATTATTAATGGATAAGGCAAGAAAAGACGAATTAATGAAAGCGTATGCGAGACACGAAGGAGACACAGGTTCACCAGAAGTGCAGATCGCATTACTGACAGAAAGAATCAATCATTTGAACGACCACCTGAAGACACACAAGAAGGACCACCACTCAAGAAGAGGACTTCTTATGATGGTTGGTAAGAGAAGAGGTCTTTTGAATTATTTGATCAAAACTGACATCGAAAGATACAGAGCAATCATCGAGAAACTTGGACTCAGAAAGTAGTTTTAGAGCGGCTAATAACCGCTCTATTATTTTAAACAATGAAATAAAATAAAATATATATAATAAAGGAGGAAAAGTATGAGTAATATTCTGGAAACAACAGTTGCCGGCAGAACCCTCAAAATAGAACACAACAAGGTAGGCATGCTGTCAAACTGCGCTATGCTCGTGAGCTATGGCGATACAGTTGTTCTTGTGAACGTCAACGCTTCCGAGAAACCAAGAGAGGGGATAGACTTCTTCCCATTGAGCATAGAATATGAAGAAAGACTGTATTCTGTAGGAAAGATCCCTGGCGGTTTCATCAAAAGGGAAGGAAGACCTTCTGAAAAAGCTATACTTAACGGAAGAGCTATCGACAGGTCTCTCAGGCCGCTTTTCCCAAAAGGCTTCAGGAACGACGTACAGGTTGTTACAACCGTAGTATCTGTTGAGCAGGACAACGCGCCTGACATCCTTGCAATCAACGCTGCTTCAGTGGCGCTGTGCATGTCAAGCATACCGTTCGACAAGGCTGTAGGAGCAGTTGCGGTTGGACTAGTCGACGGAAACTATGTGATCAACCCTACTGAAAAGGAAAGGGAAATGAGCACAATGGACCTGACTGTCTGTTCAACAAAGGACAGGGTAATCATGGTTGAGGCCGGCGGAAAGGAAATCCCTGAGGACATCCTCTACGACGGAATCATGTTCGGCTTCGAGGAGTGCAAGAAAATAATCGCGTTCCAGGAAGAGTGCGTGGCCAAGTTCGGAAAAGAGAAGGCAGTTGTCAAGCTGCACACGGTTGATCCTGACCTTGAAGCAGCAGTAATAGCTTTTGCCGGAGAGATGACAAACGAAGCTATGCACCTGACTGACAAGGAAATGAGAAACAAGGCGATATCCGAAGTCGAATCGAAGATAGATGCCGAGTTCAGCGAAAAGTATCCTGAAAGCTCAGCCGACATAGCTGACATATTCTACAACATGCAGAAAAAAGCAGTTAGGAACATGATGCTTTACGAAAACAGAAGGCCGGATGCAAGAGCCTTCGACGAGATAAGGCCAATAGGCTGCGAAGTGGCGCTTCTTCCAAGGACTCACGGATCAGGGCTCTTCACAAGGGGTATGACGCAGGTCATGACAGTGGCTACGCTCGGAGCGATCGGAGAGGTTCAGAAGCTTGACGGGCTCGGACTGGAAGAGACAAAGAGGTACATGCACCACTACAACTTCCCAGCGTACAGCGTTGGAGAAGTAAGGCCGCTCAGGGGACCTGGAAGAAGAGAGATAGGACACGGCGCACTTGCTGAAAAAGCCCTTGAGCCGTTAATCCCTTCAGAAGAGGAATTCCCGTATGCAATAAGGCTTGTATCAGAAGTTCTCAGCTCAAACGGCTCGACTTCACAGGCCAGCATATGCGGAAGCACGCTCGCATTGCTTGACGCCGGCGTTCCTATAAAGAGGCCTGCGGCAGGTATAGCAATGGGGCTTATAACGAGCGAAGACCTTACAGTTGAGAAGGTGCTCACCGACATCCAGGGAATAGAAGACTTCTTCGGAGACATGGACTTCAAGGTTGCCGGTACGGAAGTGGGAATAACTGCCATACAGTTCGACACGAAGCTTCACGGAATATCGAACGAAGTCATAAAGAAGACTCTCGAGGATGCAAGAAAAGCAAGATTGTTCATACTGGGCAAGATAAACGAATGCATCCCGGCAGCAAGACCTGATCTTTCACAGTATGCGCCTAAGGCATACACAATGCAAATAAACCCTGACAAGATCAGAGACGTAATTGGACCTGGCGGAAAGGTTATCAATAAGATAATTGCAGAGACAGGCGTCAAGATAGACATCAACGACGACGGTAGGGTATTCGTAATGTCTGACGACTCTGCAGGCGCTAAGGCTGCCATAAAGATGATAGAGGACCTGACAAAGGAAGTAGTCGTAGGTGAAATCTACCTCGGCAAGGTAACTAAGATCGCAACCTTCGGTGCGTTCGTCGAGATACTTCCAGGCAAGGAAGGCCTTGTACACATTTCGAAGCTCGATTTCAAGAGGGTGGAGAAAGTGGAGGACGTGGTATCCGTTGGAGACGAGATCCTTGTTAAGGTAACAGAGATAGACAACCAGGGAAGGGTTAACCTTTCAAGGAAGGATGCTCTTAAAGACACTCAGGAAAAAGAAGAAAAAGTAGAAAACGAAGAAAAGTAGAATAGAAAGGCTTAATGCCTTTCTATTTTTACCTCTGCCGAATAAAATTATTTGAGGTGCTTATGTATACTATATTGACACTCAAGAATGGTTTAAGGGTTGTATACGAGAAAATCAGCTATGTCAAATCCATCAGTGTCGGCCTTTGGGTCGAGAACGGCTCAAGGAACGAGAACCTAAGCAACAACGGGATATCCCATTTCATAGAACACATGATGTTCAAGGGCACAGACAGGCGTTCCTCACTGCAGATTGTCGAAGCTATAGAGGATGTTGGCGGCCAGATAAACGCTTTCACAGGAAAAGAGTCCACCTGCTTCTACATCAAAGCGCTGGATTCCTACCTTGAGCTTTCGCTTGACATACTCTCGGACATGCTGTTCAACAGCTGTTTCCATGAGGCAGACATAGAGAAGGAAAAAGGGGTAATAGCTGAAGAGATAAAGATGAGCGAGGACTCGCCTGAGGATGTACTCTCGGACCTGCACTGCTCAGCCATCTGGGGAGACGACCCGCTGTCGCTTCCTATCCTGGGCACCTTTGAATCCTTAGCCTCCTTCACAAGGGAGGACATTGTGAATTATGTTTCGTCGCACTATATACCGGAGAACTCGGTGATTTCGATAGCGGGCAACCTGGACGAGAGCAAAGTATACGGCCTTGTAGACAAGTACTTCGGAGACTGGGTTTGTTCCAACAAGAAGATAACGTGCTACTCAACGCCTCCGCTTCTCAGCAACCACCTGCACAAAACCAAGAGGATCGAACAGCTCCACCTCTGCCTCGGGATGCCGGGCATCCAGACAGGCAACGAGGACCTGTACACTCTTCTACTTTTGAGCAACATCCTGGGCGGAGGAGCCTCTTCCCTGCTGTTCCAAAGGATAAGGGAGCAGAAAGGGCTTTGCTATTCAATCTACTCCTATATCTCGGCCTTCAAGAACACAGGCGTCATCTCAATATACACCAGCCTCAACCCCAAATGCGCCGACGTCGTTCTGGGGCTGATCGAAGAGGAAATCGAAAGGTTTATCGACATGGGAGTTTCCGACGATAAGCTGAGGAAAGCAAAGGAACAGCTTAAGGGAAGCTACATGCTGGGCCTTGAAAACACAAGCAGCAGGATGTTCAACAACGGCAAGTCGGTCCTTTTCCTCAACAGGATAAACACTCTCGACGACATGGTAAGCAAGATAGACAGGATAGACCAGCAAAAGCTGCGCGAGGTCATGGACAAGACGTTCAGGAAAGGAATACAGAACTCAGCCTTAGTGGGCGACAACTTTGACCCCAACAACCTGAGGGGCATAATACAAAACCGCTTTTAGAACAATAGCGTCTTCAATTGTAAGTAAATACCTGTGTATTTACTTATAATTTTTTGCAAATAATGATATAATCAACGTTGAGAGATAATTGTTCAGGGAGGTTTTACTATGAAGATATTGATACAGAAATTCGGAGGAACCTCGGTTTCAACTGAAGAAAGACGCGGCCTCGTGGTCGAAAAGATAAAGAGAGCTATGGAGGACGGTTACTCTCCGGTGATCGTGGTTTCCGCAATGGGAAGGAAAGGACAGCCTTACGCAACGGACACGCTGCTTTCACTGGTGAGCCAGGAGTTCAAGGAGGCAAACCCGCTTGCTGCAGACCTCCTTATGAGCTGCGGAGAGATAATAAGCACAGTCATCATGTGCGATGAGCTTAAGGAAAACGGCGTTGCCGCAGTTCCGCTAACAGGCGGGCAAGCAGGCATTGTTACAGACAACAAATACAACAACGCCAGCATCGTAAAGGTGAATCCTGACAGGATACTGAATCTGCTGAACGAGGACAAGGTTCCCGTAATCGCGGGCTTCCAGGGGATAAGCGAGAACGGCTACGTAACCACTTTGGGCAGGGGTGGCAGCGACACCACAGCATCGCTTCTCGGAGTTGCGCTGCATGCTGAGGAGATCCAGATATTCACCGACGTAGACGGCATAATGACCGCCGATCCCAGGGTGGTATCTGATGCCGCCCTCATCGAGGAGATCAGCTACAACGAGGTGTTCCAGCTGGCCGACGAAGGCGCAAAGGTCATACACCCCCGCGCCGTAGAGATCGCAATGAAGGCGAACATCCCACTGGTGATCAAGAACACGCTGAGCGAATGCGGCGGTACCGTCATAAGCAGCTACAGGAAGCACAAGTCGGACAACGTCATCATAGGAATAACCTCCATGAGCGACAGGGTTCAGGTCACAATGGACACAGCACAGAACGCAGGCAACGGGAACTACCCTCACGTCCTGGACGAAATAGCTAAAAACCGCATAAGCATAGACCTCATAAACATCTTCCCCAAGGAGAAGGTTTTCACCATAGACGGAAAGGACCTCAGAGCTTTCGGTGAGCTTATGGACAGCCTGGGCATAAAGTTTTCGATTATCGAGAACTGCAGCAAGATATCTGTGATAGGCAGCAGCATAAGAGGGGTGCCTGGCGTCATGGCCAGGATTATGAGGGTCCTCGAAAGCAGCGGCATAACGGTCCTTCAGACTGCCGACTCCCATACAACCATATGGTGCCTGGTAAGCAGCGGCGATGCTGAAAAGGCTATAGTCGCACTCCACAATGATTTCAATCTTGGAAACTAGAGGTGATGCACATTTATGGCTAAGAAAAACAGAAAACCGCGGCCTCAAAGCGACATGCAGGTCGAGATCAAAGGCGTCCTTCTCATTACACTGGGCGTACTCATACTTATAAGCGTATTTTCCTCAGCCTCCTCGGGCATACTGGGCAGCGCCGTAAGGAAGATACTCGTTGCGCTCATGGGACTGGGAGCGTACGTGTTTCCTATCATATTCATCTTCATCGGGCTTTGCTATATTCTGAGGAAGAACAGCTTCAGGTTTAGCAGAAAATTCTACGGCATAATAATATTCATTATGAACACGCTGCTCACAGTTCAAATGGTTCTGATGAAAAACTACTACACAGAAGGCAGCGTTGCAGGCGGAATGAAAAAGCTTTACGAGTCAAGCAGCGCGGTACACGGCGGAATAATAAGCTACCTTATAGACATACCTCTATACAAGCTCCTTGGTTCGGCGGGCAGCTATGTCGTCTTCACATCACTATACGCGGTAGCCTTCATACTCATTTCCAGGATTACTCTTTACGATGTACTGTCCTTCTTCAGGGGCAAGATGAGGAGGCCTGAGAAGCCGGCAATAGCCGAAACTGCCAGGACAGCAGCGAAGCCTGAAGTAACGGCAGAGAAGGACGCATATGTAAAAGGCATCAACAGCAGAATAAAAATCATGAACTTCATGAAAGCAACGGAAGGGGAAACCGCCATGGAAAGCCTGCCTGCTCCCGCAGCTGCCGCAGAGCCCTCCCCTGATACATCAATAACCGAAGAGCTTGATAAGGAAATTAAGAAATCTTCCCACAGGACAGAGGCGAAGTACAATTTTCCTGCAATAGACCTTCTCAAGAAGAACACTCAGTCACAGCTCAACAAGGAGGACAAAAGGGAGCTCATCAGCAACGCGGCCAAGCTCGAGGAAACCCTGAGCAGCTTCGGTGTAGAGGCAAAGGTGGTCCAGGTAAGCAAGGGGCCATCCGTTACAAGGTTCGAGCTTCAGCCGAGCCCGGGCGTAAAGGTCAGCAGGATAGTGAACCTTGCAGACGACATAGCGCTGGCGCTTGCCGCCTCCGGGGTCAGGATAGAGGCGCCTATACCGGGGAAATCCGCCGTCGGCATTGAGGTTCCCAACAGCACCCTCTCGCCTGTATTCCTAAGGGAGGTAATAGAATCCGAGGAGTTCATCAACTCAAAGAAGAACCTCTCCTTCTGCCTGGGCAAGGACATCGCGGGCAACTGCGTTGCATCAGACCTCACGAAAATGCCTCACCTTTTGATAGCAGGAGCCACAGGCTCGGGAAAGAGCGTGTGCATCAACACTCTCATAATAAGCCTTCTCTACAAGTACTCCCCTGACAAGGTCAGGCTCCTCATGGTCGACCCTAAGGTTGTCGAGCTCAACGTATACAACGGAATCCCGCACCTTCTCATACCGGTGGTCACGGATCCGAAAAAGGCGGCAGGGGCACTTAACTGGGCGGTTAACGAGATGACCAGGAGGTACAAGCTGTTCGCAGACAACGGGGTAAGGAACATAGAGGGCTACAACGACCTTTCCGAAACAGGAAAGCTAGATGACAAGCTGCCATTCATAGTGATAATCATAGACGAGCTCGCAGACCTGATGATGGTCTGCCCTAACGACATCGAGGACTACATCGGAAGGCTCGCCCAGATGGCACGTGCTGCGGGCATGCACCTCGTCATAGCAACCCAGAGGCCGTCTGTCGACGTAATTACAGGCGTGATAAAGGCTAACATACCTTCAAGGATTTCCTTCGCCGTATCGAGCCAGATCGATTCAAGGACCATTCTCGACATGGCTGGAGCGGAAAAGCTGCTTGGAAAAGGGGACATGCTCTTCTACCCTGTAGGCGAATCAAAGCCTGTCAGGATCCAGGGAGCGTTCATTTCGGAAAGCGAGGTCGAGAACGTCGTCGACTTCATAAAGCACCAGATGGGCGATCCTGAATACAAGGAGGAGCTGATGGACCACCTTGACAAGGTCAACTCAGGCGAGGACGGCGAATACGACGACCTGCTTGACGAAGCCATCAGGATAGTGGTGGACGCGGGTCAGGCATCAACCTCGCTGCTTCAGAGGAGGCTAAAGATAGGCTACAACAGGGCTGCAAGAATAATTGAGCAGCTCGAGGAAAGGAACATCATATCCGGAAAGGACGGGGCCAAGCCTAGGCAGATACTGGTGGAAAGAGACGAATTCTAGAATAAACTACTATATTTATATGCACAGACCGGGAGGAAAATAATTTGTCAAAGATAAAGATAGGACTTGTCAGCTTAGGCTGCGACAAGAACAGGATAGACTCCGAGATCATCTTGGGGAAGGTCAAGTCAAGCGTTGACTTCGAGATAGTAAGCGATCCTAAGACAGCTGAAGTAATAATCGTCAACACATGCGGCTTCATTGAGACCGCCAAGCAGGAATCCATAGATACGATCCTTGAGATGAACGAGTACAAGGAGAAATACAAATGCCAGGCACTTGTGGTAACAGGCTGCCTAAGCCAGAGGTACCAGGAAGAGCTCAAGGAAGCGATGCCTGAGATCGACATCATGCTTGGGGTCAACGACTACGACAAGCTCATGGACATGATAGCCTCGTTCCTGAACAAGAGGAGCATATCGATGAACCTCAGAGGCTACAGCGACACGAACATAAACGAAGGAGAAAGGGTCCTCACAACAAAGTCCCATACGGCTTACATCAGGATAGCTGAAGGCTGCGACAACTTCTGCACCTACTGCATAATACCAAAGATAAGAGGCAAGTACAGGAGCAGGCAGTTCGAAAGCATCCTGAAGGAAGCGGAAAGCCTCGTTCAGAACGGCGTCAGGGAGCTCATACTGGTGGCTCAGGACACAACCAGGTACGGTATTGACCTTTATGGAAGGAAGAGGCTTCACGAGCTCCTGCAGGCCGTGTCAGAGATTGAAGGATTGAAATGGGCAAGGGTCCTCTACTGCTATCCTGAGGAGATATACGACGAGCTCATAGAAACGATGGCTTCGAACCCTAAGATATGCAGGTACCTCGACATCCCTCTTCAGCACATCAGCGACAGGGTGCTTAAAATGATGGGTAGAAGGGGGCGCAAGGCCGATATCTCCCAAACAATAAATAAACTCAGGAAGCGAATGGAGGATGTTTGCCTCAGGACATCCATAATAGTAGGCTTCCCGGGTGAAACAGAGGATGATTTCAGGGAACTCTGTGACTTCGTATCTGAAGTCAGGTTCGACAATCTCGGAGTATTCATGTACTCCCAGGAGGAGGACACGCCAGCTGCTCTGATGAAGGATCAGGTCGACGAGGATACAAAGCTCAGGAGGCACAACGAGCTGATGGAGCTTCAGAAGGCCATATCGAAGGAGAAGAACAGCGGCAAGATCGGGCGCATTTACGACGTCATGATAGAAGGACAGAAGAACCTCATGTGGTTCGGAAGAAGCTATGAGATGGCTCCGGAAATCGACGGACTTGTGTATATCGATTCAAAGTACAATCTTGAAATCGGAAGCATAATCAAGGTGAAAATTACAAGCAGCAAGGAATATGATCTGATGGGAGTGGTTTATTATGAATCTCGCTAACAAGATAACAATGGTAAGGATATTTCTAATACCGCTGTTTCTCGTATTCGTGACAGTGGATTCAATACCAAACGGCCGACTGCTCGCTCTGGCAGTGTTCATCCTGGCTTCGCTGACAGACAAGCTGGATGGATACATCGCGCGAAGCAGGAACCTCATAACTAACTTCGGAAAATTCATGGATCCGCTTGCCGACAAGCTGCTGGTGACATCGGCACTCATCGCACTTGTTGAGTTCCAGATAATAGCCGGCTGGGTGGCCGTCGTCATAATAGCACGCGAATTTGCAGTAACCGGACTCAGGACAATAGCTGCGGGAGAAGGAAATGTAATCGCGGCAAGCTCCTGGGGAAAGGCAAAGACGACGGCGCAGATGATTGCCATTATCCTTGCACTCATATTCATGTGCTACAGCTCGCTCCCTCTGGGCATGATAAGCGAACCAGCCTTCAAGCTTGCGGTCGATGTCTGCATGTATGCAGCGGTTATCGCGACCGTCATTTCAGGAGCCGACTACTTCATCAAGAACAAGGATGCGATACAGCACGATAAATAAAATTATGGTTAGAAATTAAAGTACAGGCTATAATAGTACTAGTTGACCTTGATACATTTATGGTATATAATTGAGATTAGAACATACGTTCGCAGAAAGGGAGTGGACTAATTGGCAAGCAATATCAGCAGCGATAAGCTTAAAGCACTTGAGGCCGCAATGGGCCAGATAGAGAAACAGTTCGGCAAAGGTTCCATAATGAAACTGGGGGAGGACAGCATCCTTGCTGTAGACTCAATATCAACCGGATGCCTGGATCTGGATATAGCACTCGGAATAGGCGGAGTGCCAAGAGGCAGGGTTGTTGAGATATTCGGACCTGAATCCTCAGGTAAGACAACCGTTGCCCTGCACATGGTTGCAGAGGCCCAGAAAATGGGCGGAGCTGCAGCGTTCATAGACGCGGAGCATGCTCTCGACCCGTCCTATGCAAAAAACCTCGGGGTTGACATAGACAACCTTATAGTTTCGCAGCCGGATACCGGCGAGCAGGCTCTGGAGATCACGGAGGCGCTCGTTCGTTCGGGAGCTATCGACATAATCATAGTGGACTCAGTTGCAGCCCTCGTTCCGAGAGCTGAAATAGAGGGAGAAATGGGAGATTCCCACGTGGGGCTTCAGGCAAGGCTCATGTCGCAGGCTCTCAGAAAGCTGGCCGGTTCGATTAACAAGACAAAATGCGTCGTAGTATTCATAAACCAGCTCAGGGAAAAGGTCGGCATAATGTTCGGCAACCCTGAAACAACCCCTGGCGGAAGGGCCCTGAAGTTCTACGCTTCTGTAAGGCTCGACGTCAGAAGGATCGACTCGATCAAGCAGGGAGATTCAGTCGTGGGGAACAGGACAAGGATCAAGGTCACAAAGAACAAGGTCGCTCCGCCTTTCAAGCAGGCTGAGTTTGACATAATGTACAACGAAGGAATATCGAGGCAGGGAAGCGTCATCGATGTGGGCGTAAAAGAGGACCTTGTGCAGAAGAGCGGAGCATGGTTCTCCTACAACGACGTAAGGCTCGGCCAGGGAAGGGAAAACGCAAAGCAGTACCTTAAGGACAACCCAGAGCTCATGCTCGAGATCGAAAACAAGATAAGGGAGAAGCACAACCTCCCTCTTGTGAAAGGGTCGGAGGCACCAGAGGCCAAGACTGCAGAAAAATAGGATGAATCGCGAATCGGACTACCATCTGGCTTCAGGTGGTAGTCTTATTTTTCTCACAATGCCATATCGGCTTGACAATTGTTTAATTATAATATAAAATTAATACAAATTCTGGTTTATCATTCATCAATTAATACCATTTGAATATATTATGACACCTTTTCCATGCTTTCTTACTATTGAAATTTTCACTAAATTATAAGCAAAGGAGGTGTTCATGTGGAACCAATTATATATATTGTTGCTGCAGGTTTAGTTGTTGCAGTAGGACTACTCGTGGGCTTCAATATGACAAAAAACAAGGCAAAAGACATTGTTAAATCAGCCCAGTCAGAAGCAGACAAAATCAAACAGGATGCAGACAGGATTGCCGAAACAAAGAAGAAAGAAGCCATTTTAGAAGCTAAGGAAGAAATGCACAAGCTGAGAAATGATTTCGAAAAGGAATCCAGGGATAGAAGAAATGAAATCCAGCGTCTTGAAAGAAGAAATTTGCAGAGGGAAGAATCTATCGACAAAAAGGTAGAGATGCTTGAAAAAAGGGAAGAAAGCCTCAACAAGAAACAGTTGAAGATAGAAGAAACAGCTGCCAGCGTCGAAGAACTTTATGTTCAGCAGAGAGAGGAGCTGCAGAGGCTATCGGGCTTGTCCTCGGATGAAGCAAAACAGATTTTATTGGACGAGATCAGCAAAGAGATAAAGCACGAGGCTGCCATGATGATAAAAGACGTGGAGGCCAGGGCTAAAGAAGAAGCTGATAAAAAAGCCAGGGAAATCATTACATGCGCTATACAGAGATGCGCTGCAGACCATGTAGCGGAGACCACGGTGCACGTTGTAGCCCTTCCTAATGACGAAATGAAAGGCAGAATAATAGGAAGAGAAGGCAGAAACATTCGTACGCTTGAAACTCTCACAGGAGTCGACCTTATAATAGACGATACTCCTGAAGCTGTAATACTCTCAGGTTTCGATCCGATAAGAAGAGAAGTTGCAAGGATAGCATTGGAAAAGCTAATTGTCGATGGTAGAATACACCCAGCAAGAATCGAAGAAATGGTTGAAAAGGCTAAGAAGGAAGTTGAAAACAATATCAAAGAAGAAGGCGAACAGGCAACCTTCGAGACATCGGTTCACGGTCTCCACCCTGAATTGATAAGATTACTCGGAAGGCTGAAATACAGAACCAGCTACGGTCAGAATGTTTTAAAGCATTCCATCGAGGTTTCGTACCTGGCAGGACTTATGGCTTCGGAGCTTGGACTTGATCCAGCTGCAGCCAAAAGAGCCGGATTGCTTCATGATATAGGCAAGGCGGTAGACCATGAGGTTGAAGGTCCGCACGCTATGATAGGTGCAGACATAGCCAAGAAGTATCATGAATCCGCTGTTATAGTCAATTCGATAGCTGCTCACCATGGAGATGTTGAGTATGAGTCAATAGAATCCATCCTGGTTCAGGCGGCAGACGCAGTTTCTGCAGCAAGGCCTGGCGCAAGAAGAGAAACTCTTGAAGCATACATTAAGAGACTGGAAAAACTTGAAGAGATCGCTAATTCATATGAAGGCGTCGAAAAGTCATATGCCATTCAAGCGGGAAGAGAAATCAGAATTATGGTAAAACCAGAAATAGTTGACGATGTGGCAGCACAGGAAATGGCAAGGAATATCGTCAAGAAGATTGAAGCTGAACTGGAATATCCGGGACAGATCAAGATCAATGTTATAAGAGAAACAAGAGCAGTTGATTATGCTAAATAATAATTAACAAAATAAATTCCTTTTAGATTTTATTATTTGTAAAGTTTAAAAGGAATTTTTGTTTTTTTGTAGAATAATATATAAATGGTAATAATAGCATAATTAGCCTATATAGATAACAGGAGGGAAAATATGGAAGTATTGAAGGTTTCAACGAAATCCAGCCCAAATTCAGTAGCAGGTGCTTTAGCAGGTGTTTTGAGAGAAAAGGGATCGGCGGAGATACAGGCTATAGGCGCTGGCGCGCTCAACCAGGCTGTTAAGGCTGTAGCAATAGCAAGAGGCTTTGTTGCACCTAGCGGGATAGACCTGGTTTGCATCCCAGCCTTTACTGATATATATATCGACGGAGAGGAAAGGACGGCTATCAAGCTGATAGTTCAGCCAAGATAATGCTCAAGCGTTATGAGGACTTGATTTTTGGTCAAGTCCTTTAATTTTTTACGTTTTTATGGTACATTATAGTTTGTTAAGATTTTCAACTGGAGGAAAAAATGAACCCATTAGCGCTACTAAAATTAATGAGGCCGAAGCAGTGGATAAAGAACCTCTTCGTCTTCGCCGCAATAATATTCTCGGGCAAATTCCTTAACGCCGGCCTGCTCGGTGCAAACCTGCTGACCTTCGCTTTGTTTTGTCTGACATCCTCATCAATCTACATAATCAACGACATAGTCGACATAGAAAAGGACAGGGCTCACCCTACAAAGAAATTCAGGCCCCTTCCGAGCGGCAAGATTTCAATAAAGGCAGCTCTTGCAGCCTGTGTTGTGCTAGTGTCGGCTGTTGCCATCATCTCCTGGAGCTGCCTCGATAAAAGGGTGTCAGGGATATACCTTCTTTATTTTGCAGTGAACATACTCTACTCCTTCGTGCTAAAGAACATCGTCATAATCGACGTGATGACGATAACTCTAGGCTTTGTGCTGAGGGTTGCAAGCGGAGGCTACGCTACAGGGGTTCAGGTTTCAACCTGGCTTTTTCTCTGCACGATCCTTCTTTCCCTATTCCTCGCACTGAACAAGAGAAAAAGCGAGATAATGACACTCAAGGACGACAGCGTATCCCACAGAAAAATCCTGGAGGAGTACTCGGTCAGCTCGATAGACAAGATGCTAACCACCGTCACCCCGTCTATACTCATGGCGTACTGCCTTTACACCTTCAGCTCGAGCCAGAGCAGGACCATGATGTTCACGATCCCCTTCGTGCTTTACGGAGTGTTCAGGTATGAGTACCTCATAGACAAAGAAAACATAGGCGGAAAGCCTGAGGACGTGTTCTGGAAGGATATGCCTTTCCTAATAAACATACTCCTTTGGGGAATATCCATACTAGCCATAATATATCTAAAACTTTAGGAAAGAGAGGACCAATGGATTTTTACAGCTTAAAAAAATACAAATACAACAAGTTTGTACTTCTTTCAGGATTGATATTATCCGTGATTTGGGTTATGCTTGTAGACACAAAGCCGTTTTCAGACTTTCAGTACTACTACGATGTGGCCGTGAACGTGGCCAGCGGCCTGCAGTGGGGTAACACCTATACGGCTGTGGGTTACTCTATGTTCCTGGGTGCCCTTTTCAAGATATTCGGAGCCAGCCTGATTACCGCAAAGGTCTTCAACCTGGTCTTGATAACACTCAACAGCATCCTGTTCATCGAAATTCTGGACAGGGCAGGTCTTAAGGACCTGGACGTGAAGGTGATGTTCACACTGTTCGTGTTTTTTCCCAACAACATATTCTATGCAAGCCTTGTTGCCAATGAGCTCATTTTCACAACGTTCCTTCTCATCTGCACGCTTGTATACCTAAGCCGCTTCAAGTACAAATATGTTGTGCTCGGGATCCTCACGGGCATCAATACCATAATTAAGCCCTTTTTCATAATATTTTTCTTTGCTGTTTTCCTGGTCGACCTGATCAAGGACAGGAAGCTCTTCCCTGCAGTCAGGAATTCAATGCTTGTACTCATATTCTGCTGCATAACAATGAGCCCCTGGATTTACAGGAACTCCAAGCTTGTCGGCGAGTTCACCTACGTCTCCAACAATTCGGGAATCGTACTCTACATCAACAACAATTCACAGAACAGCACTGGAAAATGGATGGATGCTAACGATGTCGAGAACTCGGTTGTTAAAACTCAGGCTTACCAGGATGCTAACCTGACCGAAAAGAACAAGATGCTAAGTTCTGCTGCAAAGCAATGGATATCGGCCCACCCAAGGGAGTTCCTGGCCCTCGGCATAAAAAGGCTGGAAAACACATTCCTTTATGGGGACGATATATTCTACAGCATGAACGGAAGCAGCTTCACCGAAGTGCAGAAAGACAAGCTTTACTATTACACGAATAAATTCAGGAAAATAATTTTCGAACCGGCTATATTATGCATACTCATTTACAGTATAATAATATTGAAGAGCATTATCACGAAGCAAACCCGTTCTCTTAACAGGCTCAGCCTTTACCTGGCGGTGCTTTTCTATATGTTCTCAGTTGTATACTTTGCGACAGAGGGACAGGGACGGTACGCTTACCCCATGATCTTCATATTCGTTTACTTCTTCTACCTGCTGATCAATTCAGCGGCAGCAAGGCTTAAGGTCTAATCGAAATCTTTATATAAATGGAGGAATCAGAATGAATCTATCAAAAAAAGCTCAGCAAATCCAACCTTCCGTAACGCTTGCCATCAGCGCCAAGGCAGCGGAAATGAAATCAAAAGGGATTGACGTTATCGGATTTGGCGTAGGCGAACCAGATTTCAACACGCCCCTGAACATCCAGGAGGCTGCAATAAAAGCAATAAGAGACGGACGCACCAAATACACGGCCGCGTCAGGAATACCTGAGCTTAAAAAAGCGGTATCTGATAAATTCCTTAAGGAAAACGACCTTTATTACAAGGAATCCCAGATAATAGTTTCCACCGGTGCAAAACAGTGCCTGTCGAACCTGTTCCAGGCTGCCCTTAATCCGGGGGATGAAGTTCTTATACAGACGCCTTACTGGGTCAGCTATCCTGAGCTTATACAGCTTAGCGACGGCGTTCCGGTCTTCATAGAGACGGATGAAAAGGACAATTTCAAGCTTTCGCTGGAGAAGCTTGATGGAGCCGTAACTACAAAGACTAAGATGATAATAGTTAACTCGCCAAACAATCCGACAGGCACAGTTTACAACAAAGAGGACCTCCAGATGATCGCCGACTTCGCAAAGAAACACGACCTGATAATACTGGCTGACGAAATATATGAAAAGCTCATATACGGCAACGAGAAGCATATCAGCATTGCGAGCCTTTCGGAGGATGCTTACAACAGGACCGTAGTGATCAACGGAGTATCGAAATCTTTCGCGATGACAGGCTGGAGGATCGGCTATGCCGCAGGAAGCCAGGAAATAATCAAGCTAATGTCCAACATACAGAGCCATACAACCTCGAACCCAAGCTCTATAGCTCAGTACGCATCGCTAGAAGCCCTTACAGGCCCTAAGGATGCTCAGGAGGCTATGATCGAGGAGTTCAGGAAAAGGAGAAACTACGCCACAGAGAGAATAAACTCTATCAAAGGGATCTCATGCTGCGAGCCTATGGGCGCATTCTATGTAATGATAAACATAAGCAAGCTTTTCGGAAATGAAGTAGAGGGACAGCTCATAAAGGATTCCATGACATTCTCAAGCTCGCTCCTCGAACACGCAATGGTTGCAGTCGTGCCGGGAATTGCTTTCGGGGCTGACAACTACGTCAGGCTTTCCTATGCAACGTCGATGGACAACATCGTGAACGGGCTCGACAGGATAGAAGCGTTTATAAAGAAATACTATAAAGAATTCAACTAAATAACGATTAGGAGGCGCAACATGATAACAAAAGAAATTCTAGTCAAAAGCTCCACAGGACTCCACGCCCGCCCGGCAACACTTCTCGTGAAAAAGGCATCAAGCTTCAAATCGGACATATACATCGAGCACGAAGGCAAAAAAGCTAACGTAAAAAGCCTTATCGGAGTGCTTTCCCTGGGCGTAAACAAGGGTTCCAAGATAATTCTGTCCATAAACGGAGACGATGAAACCTACGCGATGGAAGAGCTGACAAAGCTAATAGAAGCAATGCCAGAATAACAAGATTAAAAAAGGCTCTTTTTGAGTCTTTTTTTGTTGGGGGTGCAAAGAGTGAGAAGCAAGAAGCATCTGAACCTGTTTTTCCCGCAGTGGCAGGGTGGGGGAAGGGATTCCGCGACATACGACGGAACCCTGGAGCTTAGGGATATTTATCTGAGGGGACAGGAAATTGCCGAGGTTCCGGTAAGCAGTGCGCCCATTGGGGAGAGGAGAAACAACATCATCGGGTACGACGACATACTTGCTCAGCTCAGGGAGGCAAGGAAGGTCATCGAACGCAATCAGCCGGATACAGCTTTTACCATCGGAGCGGGCTGCGACGCCGACATCATGTCAATTTCATATATGAACGCGAAGACTAAAGGCGACATGACCCTGCTCTGGGTCGACGCCCACGGAGACATCCACACGCCCGAATCCTCTGAGACGAAGCGCTTCTACGGCATGCCTGTAAGGGTGCTGCTTGGCGAAGGAGACAAGGCGATACTTGGCCTAATGTTCTCAAAACTTAAGCCTTCCCAGCTAGTAATGGCCGGAATGCGCGACCTGGACAAAGCAGAAAAAGTGTTCATTCCAAGCAGGAACATAAGCATGTTCAGCGCAATGGATACCGAAAGAAGCCTTGAAGCTGTCCTGAACGCAGTGAGGGAGAAGGGGCACAGAAACATATATGTTCACATAGACCTGGATGCGCTGGAACCAGCTGAATTCCCTTGCGTGCGCCTCCCGGTACCGAACGGAATAAAAACGGAAACACTGAAGAAGCTTCTAGAAAACCTGTCTGCCGAGTTCGAATTGGTCGGAATTGGCATGTTCGAGTATGTTCCGACTCGCGGCAGGAAGTTCGAAATTCTGGAATTCATAGCCGATATCGGAACAAGGCTATAGTGGAACGAGAGGAGAATGAGATCATGGGCAAATATCATATGCGAAGGCTGGACAGGCAGATAGATGACAACGAAATATCAGATATACTGGAAAAAGGAAGATATGCGGTGATAGCAATGTGCAGCGGCGGTGAGCCTTACATCGTCACACTGAGCTACGGATACGATACAAAACAGAAAGTCCTTTATATGCATACGGGGACGATAGGTCAGAAAATCGATATCCTCAAGCGGAACCCGAACGTATGCGCTACTGTCATCGATGACCTCGGCTACATAATGGACGAATGCGGACACCAATACAGATCCGTGGTCATGGAAGGGAAAATCACCTTCGTAGACCAGCTGGAGGAAAAAATCCGTGGGATGGAGGTCATCCTGAACCATCTCGAAGAAAATCCTTCCATCGTCAGGGAGCGATCCCTTAAGAGCCCTAAAATATACAGCGGGATTTCTATTCTCAGGCTGGATATTGTAAGTGTTACCGGAAAGAAGGGGCGCTAGGAGGGGACTTTAAAGTAAAAAATGCAAAATATACGAACATAATTAGTGAAATATCGAGTAACATATGATATAATATGAATGAAATTAACACAATATAACATTATATACGTATGGAGGTTATTATTTTTATGAGAAATACATACAACACGCCTTTAAACAAGAGATATTCGTCTAAGGAAATGACTTATCTCTTCTCTGAAGAAAAGAAGTTCACAACCTGGAGAAAACTCTGGATCGCTTTAGCAGAAGCCGAGATGGAGCTTGGGCTCGGAATAACACAGGAACAGGTTGACGAGCTGAAGGCGCACGTATACGACGTTAACTATGAAGAAGCTGAAAAAAGGGAAAAAGAAGTCCGCCACGATGTAATGAGCCATGTATATGCTTACGGCCTTCAGTGCCCAACAGCCAAGGGGATAATCCATCTTGGAGCGACTAGCTGCTACGTCGGCGACAATACAGACATGATAATAATGAAAGAAGCTCTCCTTTTGATAAGGAAGAAGCTGATAAACGTAATAAACTCGCTTTCACAGTTCGCCTACGAGTACAAGGACCTGCCTACGCTCGGATTCACACACTTCCAGCCGGCACAGCTTACAACGGTCGGAAAAAGGGCATGCCTCTGGATCCAGGACCTCGTGCTGGACCTCCAGAACCTCGATTTCACTATAGACAGCCTAAGACTTCTCGGCGTTAAGGGAACAACAGGAACGCAGGCAAGCTTCATGGAGCTTTTCGATGAAAACGAGGAGCTTGTGAAGAAGCTCGACCAGATGGTTGTAGAGAAGATGGGCTTCAAGTCGAGCTACATGGTCACAGGCCAGACTTACAGCAGAAAGGTTGACTCCATGATACTGAACACTCTCTCGGAGATCGCCCAGAGCGCATACAAGTTCAGCAACGACATGAGACTCCTGCAGAACATGAAGGAGATGGAAGAACCGTTCGAAAAGCACCAGATAGGATCCTCGGCTATGGCTTACAAGAGAAACCCTATGAGATCGGAAAGGATAAGCGCACTTTCAAGATACATTATTGTTGATGCTCTTAACCCTGCCATAACTGCAGCTACTCAGTGGTTCGAAAGGACCCTGGATGATTCTGCGAACAAGAGAATCTCCGTTTCAGAGGCTTTCCTGGCCCTCGACGGCGTCCTCGACCTCTACCTGAACATTTCGAGCAACATGGTTGTATACGACAAGGTAATAACAGCCCATGTAAACAAGGAGCTTCCTTTCATGGCTACGGAGAACATAATCATGGAAGCTGTTAAAAGAGGCGGCGACAGGCAGGAGCTTCACGAAAGGATCAGGATCCACTCGATGGAGGCTGCAAGGATGGTCAAGCAGGAAGGTTTGGAAAACGACCTCATAGAGAGGATAATTGCAGATGATTTCTTCAACATGACAAAGGAAGAGATTCTTAACTCGATCGATCCTAAGAAATATGTAGGAAGAGCTCCAGGACAGGTTGTCGACTTCCTCGAGACCGAAGTTAATCCGATACTTAAAGAGAACGCTGATCTTCTTGGAGAAAGCGCGGAGATAAACGTATAGGCAGAAATCGACCAAATCGATTCTGTTGAAAAAAACGGATTTAAAATTATATGCTTAAAGGAAAGGTGCATTGCGCTTTTCCTTTTTTTATATTTAACAGAAGAAAGGCCATCGCAATTCTTGCCTATAAAGGATTAGCATCGAGAGTTGGTGCAGCTATTTCAAACGAAAGAAATCCAGGCTGCAGTATCTTATCTTAACTATGGAGTTGTTGCTCTTGAAAATGAACATTGGATTCTGCTGAAAAAACCGCATTTAGGATCAAAGAATTCATGGAAAAGTGCAGTGCGATGGGGAGAACGCTTTAAACACTTAAAAATGCGCGCCCTTCTCGCGTTTTTTGAGTTCGTTAAATATCTATTTCTTAGAATCATGTTGCATCGCGCGTATTTTTATGGTATAATATAAGTACGAAGTACAATCCATACTATTGTTTTCAAGGCGGTGAATACGAGATGTCCATCCAATACGACAATCCAATCTTGTCAGAAGATGATGAGAAAATAATCAGCACAGCCGAACTGTCTCTCGAGGAAAAGTTTGATCTGGATGAACTCAAAACGACCTTCAAAAAACGCGCCTATTACCCTGCTATCGAACAGATGTTCATAATGCATAAGAACGGCTACCCTGCCTCGAGGATCGCAGAAATATACGGGATGAGCCTAAGACGCACCCAGGAGATTTTGAAGGATCTGGGGCTAAGCAGAACTGTATCCGAGGGACGCATTATCTCCCCGAATGTCAAAAGAGGTTCTGGTGATGCTCTTGGAGCTGCCGATTTAAAGCGAAGGACTCCGCTTGACGAGCTCGAGCTTCCGCAGAGCCTCGATGATTTCCTCAACTACCTGAGCGTCATAAAAGCCAAATCCCCCAACACGATAAACGGCTACAGGAGCGACCTTATATTGTTTTTCAGGTTCATGAAAAAGCATAAGAAGCTCTGTCCCGGAAATGAGGATATCAGCGACATAGAGATAAAGGATATTGACAGCAATTTCCTTAAAAAGATAAGGCTTATGGACCTTTATGCATTCCTTGCTTTCCTGGAAAATGAAAGAAGCAACAGTTCATACGCAAGAGCACGAAAGGTCGCTTCGCTTAAATCTTTTTTCAAATTTCTTCACACAAAGGCAAAGATTCTTGACGACAACCCTACAGCCGATCTCGAATCTCCCAAAATCAACAAAAGGCACCCTGTTTACCTTACGCTGGATGAGAGCAAGGAGCTTCTGAAATCGGTAGATGCGGATAACAAGCATCACCTGAGGGATTACTGCATCATCACCCTCTTCTTGAACTGCGGGCTTCGACTCTCCGAGCTATGCAGCATCAACATATCAAGGATAAAGGGAGACACACTGGTCATAATCGGTAAGGGAAACAAGGAAAGGACAGTCTACCTGAACAAGGCATGCATCAGTGCGATCTCTGAGTATATGGCAGAACGGGATCAGATGAGCATCCTCCCCTCCCAGAGTGACGCGCTTTTCATAAGCGAACGCAAGGCCAGGATCAACATGAGAACTGTCGAAAAGATAGTAAAAAAATACATTGGCGATGCCGGACTGGATAAAGGCAAGTATTCGCCACACAAGCTGAGGCATACAGCGGCGACCCTCATGTACAAGCACGGGAACGTGGATATAAGGAGCCTGCAGCTCATCCTTGGCCACGAGAACATAAATACAACTCAGATATACACTCATGTAGACGACGAAAAGCTGAGGAGTGCGGTTTCTTCAAACCCGCTCAGCGAGGAATAAAAAGTGCGGGAGCAAATCAAATGTGATCTGCGCCTGTTTTGTATAATATGCTGAAGTTTAACTGATTATTAGTAGAATACCCGGAAAATTAAAGGAGCCAATAAACGGCTCCTTTGTGCTGTATCTAATTTTCTTTCTTCTTGAACCTTATGAAGCCGGGAAACTCCTCTTCCGTGTATTTATCTGCATAAGCCTTGTTGTCCAGAAGCTCCCTCAGCCCTTCGACGTCGTCTATGAATTCTACCTCAAGCTCCTCTTCAAAGTCTTCATCTTCGCCCTCGGTTGCGCCTGATTCCTCCCTGTCGGAGTCGAATTCCATGTCCTCTACGTTTTCATCCTCAATAATTTCGTCGATCTCAACGGCCTTGGAAGCGTAGTCCGTCTCCCCTCCCAGGCACTTCCCGCAGTTGTCGCATGTTTTGGACTGATCCAGATCGCAGCTTTCGCAGTCTCCGCAGTTGTCACATATCTTATTATCCTGAAAAATACAATTCTTTATAAACATAAATCTAATCCTCCTAAAAAATAACCATATAATATTATACATGACTTTCGCTGTATATCCAACATGTTTTTTGACGGGAACATTAGTTTGATATTGTTCGCCTATTATGCTATAATGGTAAAAACAGCGAAATTTTAACAATTATTGCTTTCAAGGAGGTATTCACATGCCCGGAAGAAAAACAGATAAACAGATGGAGATTTACGAATTCATTAAATCCTATATAAACGAAAAATCCTATCCGCCTTCAGTCAGAGAAATTTGCTCTGCGGTCGGACTCAGCAGTACCTCTACCGTCCACGGACACCTTGCAAGGCTTGAAAAGAAAGGCCTCATAAGAAGGGACCCTACTAAGCCAAGGACAATAGAGATAGTCGAAAAGGACATCAAAAAGGAAATGATCAACATCCCCGTCCTCGGCACAATAACTGCAGGCCTTCCTATCCTCGCAGAAGAAAACATTGAAGATGTGTTCCCCCTTCCGCTGGAGCACGTGAAAAGCAACAAGGAGCTCTTCATGCTGCATGTCAAGGGAGACAGCATGATTGAAGCCGGGATACACGACGGAGACCTAGCGATCATAGAAAAGACGAACTATGCTGAGAACGGCACTATTGTCGTGGCTCTCATAGACAACGAGGCTACACTCAAGAGGTTTTACAAAGAGAAGGATCACATAAGGCTTCAGCCCGAGAACAGCAGCATGAGCCCTATCATCCTGGACAACTGTTCAATAATCGGCAAGCTCGTGGGTCTTTACAGGGAATATTAACAAGACTGACAACAGGATATTGAAAAAGCAGACATGTCATCATCATGTCTGCTTTTTTAGTATGTCTGCAGCAATTTGCCGCTGTCGCTTCTTATCAAAGAGGCTTTATCAGCCGGGACAGTAATGATGTTGCTCAACCCGTCACTGACAAACCTTTCTCCAGGATGCTCATCAAAATACTTTAGGAAATCGTTGATACCTGAATGATCCGCAGTAAATTCGCTGGCCTTGACCCTTGGTATGTTGCCGCTTCTGAACCTCCTGTCAAAAGGAGAGAAACCGGGATTTGCTCCCACATTAAGAACCGCAATGTTGTTGTAAGCCACCCCGGAATAGCTCCCGGTTTCAAGGCTCTGAACGAAGCTGTCATTCAGGGGCCTTGTCCCGAACGGCTTAGCAAAAGTGTTGACCTCATAATCTTTTTCGGCCAGAATTTTTTCCAGGAACGCTTTCTGCAAGCTTATCTCCATCTGCAGCTGCTCATTTGTAAGGCTGTTCAGGTTAAGATGGTCCTTAGTGTGGTTCCCAACGTCCATCCCGTTGTCAACCAGGAAGTTCAGCTTTTTGCCGACCAGGTCCTTCTGCCCGAAAGGCGCTTCGCCCGTCAGGAAGAACGTTGCTTCGAGCGGGAAGTCAGGGTGCTTTTCATGGAAAGAAAGCAGAAGCCCTACTGCGCATGTCTTGCTGATGCTGCCGTCGGAAAGGTATTCGAAATTGTTTTCGCTCCCGTCATCGAAGGTTATTACAACCGGGGTGTATCCTGACGGAGTCGTTATATTTCCATTAACGTAATCCTGAAGGCTTATGGGCCTGTAACCTTTTTCATAGAGAGTCTCCAGATCCTTGTTGAAGTTTTCTGGAGTCCTAACCCAGCTTTTCTCTGAGCTCCCAATATTGTGGTACATCAGGACCATTATTTTTCCGGATTCATTTGGTTTTAAGCTCGGCTCTTTTCTTATGTCCATCTTCTGCTGAGAACGCATGATCCCTGTGGTTATTCGGCCTGTCCCCGCAAGGCTGCTGCAGGCTGTCATCAAACCGATACCCACAAGCATCGCAAGCGTCAGCATAACCCTCTTATTCAAAAATCATCTACCTCGCTAGTTCGTAATTTGTATTTTTCTTACTAGTTTATCACCATTCTTTTCAAATTCCAATATAAAAATTTCTATTTGCGTTTGCCTGCCAGTTCATCAAGCTTTTTGATGGTTTTCCAGTTACGCACTGTTGAGTTTTCTTCCATCTTCTGAAGGCTGCCAGCAAGCCTGGAGTTCCTTATGCTGTGCCCAAGCAGCAGGTACACATTCCTGTCCATTATTCTGAAATCTTCGTTTTCTCCCCTAAGCATCTCGAGCTTGTTCGAAGTCATTTCTTGCGGAATTTCCCCCAAAAGGACCACGTACAGGCTCTCGCCCTCCGAATTTGCCTTCTCGGCAAGGCTAATCTCTTCGGGTGTGAACGGGCAGCCGTTTACTATCCTTCCCAGTTCATCAGCAGTTCTGAGGACGACTGCTGATGAAAATCCGAATTCATCCTCTATCCCCTCCCCTATTTTCCTGCTGATAGCCTGTTCGGTGCCGTCTGCTTCAAAGATGAAGTTGCCGCTCTGTATATATGTCTCGACGTTTGAAAGCCCTATCGACAACAGGAGCCTTTTGAGGTCTTCCATTTTGATCCTGTGGCTTTTTCCTACATTTATCCCCTTCAGCATGCCTGCATAAACAGTCATAAAACCACTCCCCGCTATTGATCGGATGAACTATTTCAGTATCTTTGACAGGGCTATCAGAACCCCTATCTTTGCATGGTCGAAGGTAAGTCCCCCCTGCAGGTATGCGATGTAAGGCTCCCTGATAGGAGCGTCTGCGGACAGCTCAATCGACGCGCCCTGCACGAAGGCGCCTGCCGCCATTATTACCTGGTCTTCATAGCCCGGCATGTCCCAAGGCTCGCACTGCACGAAGGAATCTATAGGAGACCCGTACTGGATGCCTTTGCAGAACTTTATGAGCTTTTCCTTGTCGTTGAACTTAATGGCCTGGATGATGTCGCTCCTCTGGTCTGTGTATTTCGGAAGGACCTCAAAGCCTGCAAGCTCCATGATCCTTGAGCAGAATATCGCCCCCTTGACAGCCTCCATTGAAACGTGAGGTGCCATGAAAAGCCCCTGGTACAGGAGCCGCATGACTCCGAAGGTCGACCCGCACTCCCCTCCTATACCTGGTATAGTGAGCCTGTAGGCCGCCTGGGTCACGTATTCCTCTTTTCCTGCGATATACCCGCCGGTTGGAGCTATGCCTCCTCCAATATTCTTTATAAGCGACCCCGCAACAAGGTCTGCGCCCACATCGGTAGGCTCCTTCGTGTCAAGGAATTCCCCGTAGCAGTTGTCGACGAAGCATATTACATCATTTCGTACGTCCTTTATTTCCTTGATGACTTTCTCGATGTCGGAAATGAGCATAGCCTTTCTCCAGCCATACCCTGTAGACCTTTGGATGTGCACGAACTTGATAGTGCTGTCCTTGGCTAGCTCGGACACAACCTTCTTCAGGTCTATCTCGCCTTCGCTGGTCAGGTCGACCTGCTTATACTTCACTCCGTACTCGGCAAGCGAACCTATGTTCTTGTTCTTGCTTATGCCTATTATGTTATGAAGAGTGTCGTAGGGGCTCCCGCACACCGAAAGCATAGTGTCCCCAGGCCTCAAGTTTCCGAACATAGCTGCGCCAATGGCATGCGTTCCGTTTACGAAATGAGGTCGTACAAGCGCTGCCTCGCAGTTGAATATGTTGGCGTACACCTTGTCCAGCGAGTCCCTGCCTATGTCTCCATAGCCGTAGCCGGTCGTATTGGTGAAGTGAGCTTCGCTGATCCTTTCCCTCTGAAATGCATCGAGCACCTTGAGCTGGTTGAACTCCCTTATCTCGTCGTATTTCCTGAATTCTTCCTGTATGTCAGCCATGGCCTTGTCGTATAAATCTATTGCATTTTCGTGAATACCGAAATTCTCTCTCAAGCTTTCTTTTGTTGTTTTAAGCATCTGTCCTTTGGACCTCCCGTTTTTTTCTTTGCCATTGTATATGATAACACATATGCCAAGCATTTTGAAGGTGATTTGAGAGTTATTTGCTGGTTATCGGCTGCTTCTATAGAAAACTAACGAAGTGCAAACAAAAAGAACCATCGAGCCTAAGCTTGTGGTTCTTATTGAGTTAAACTTGTTCCTGATGATACTCCGTGTTTGTGAAGAGAATCGGTTTCTGAGGCGTTATTGTTGATATAGCGTGCTTGTATATCATCATCTGCTTTCCTTCGGAATCAAGGACAACAGTGAAGCTGTCGAACCCTTTGACGCTGCCTTTTATCTGAAACCCGTTTGTCAGATATACCGTAACGGGAATCTTGTTTTTTCTAGCTCCATTGAGGAAAATATCCTGTAAATTGTTTACCGCTTTCGTCATGTCTCTACCCCCTTATCTTCATACATATATAATTCTCTAAATGAAATGAAATTCCTTTATTTTATCTGTTACAAGATAAACATTTGAAAAAAGGATACGACCAGCTTGAACCCGTAAAATATGAGGACCGTCCCACATATCTTATTGATCAGCCTTATTGCCCCTGCAAATTTGCTGCGGAATCTGGAAACGAATAACGCCAGGGTGTTGAACCATAAAAACGAAGCTATGCAAACCCCGAGAATGAAGTATTTAGACATGTCCTCCGGGAGAGACGCCCTTAGACCACCAAGCAGCAGGGATCCGTCAACGATCGCCTGGGGATTGAGCCATGTTACAGCAAAGCATGCTGCAGCCGTTTTTATAGTGGAATCATCAGCCGACCCACAATCGCTCATTTCCGGCGATGATCTCAAAAGGCTTGCTCCGATCCAGATCACCGCTGCGCTTCCGAGAAGGAGTATAGCACCCTTCAACACTGAGTATTTTTCAACAATAAGACCAACTCCGAAGAAGCAAGCCAGAGCCAGTGAAATGTCGAAGAGGACGGTGATAAGGGCCACTTTAAATGTCTGGAGCCTGCTTTTCTGCGAAGCTGTGTTTATTACATACAGGTTCTGCGTGCCTATCGGAGCAACGTAGGCGATGCCGAACAGAAGCCCCTGAAGCAGGTACTTGATCATTCTTTTCTCCCGATCTGAAAGGCTGTCCCTCCGACTATGTGTTCGACTATCTCGTCATCAGAACCGAAGTCATCTTTGTTAATCCACCTGACCCTTGGGTCCTTCCTGAACCAGGTGAGCTGCCTTTTCGCATAATTTCTGCTGCCCTTCTTGATTAGCTCTACCGCATCCTCCAGCGTGATTTTCCCTTCAAGGTAGTACAGGATCTCCTTGTAGCCGATGCCCTTCATCGACTGCATGTCGGAGTTGTACCCTTTCTTCTTGAGGCTTTCAACTTCCTCGATAAGCCCGTTTCGCATCATAAGGTCAACCCTGAGGTTGATCCTGTTGTACAGCTGAGCCCGGTCCATAGTAAGGACGTAGTATTCCAGGTTGTAAGGGCATATGTATTCCTGCCTTCTGGCATTGTACTCTGTTATGGTGACACCTGTAAGCCTGTAGACCTCCAGTGCCCTTATAACCCTTTTCAGGTCGTTTGGGTAGAGGCGCTCGTAGGAGCCATAATCTACACCCCTGAGCATCTCATGGACGTATTCCTTGCCCTTCGATTCGGCGAGGCCCAAAAGGTACTCCCTGTACTCCTGGTCAGTTCCGGCTTCCGTGAAATCGTAGCTGCAGATGAGCGAGTTGATGTAGAGGCCTGTCCCGCCGACTATCATAGGAAGTCGGTTCCTCGAGGCCACCTCCTCGATCTTCTCCTCGGCCAACTTCTTGTATTCGGACACGTTGAAGCTCTGGTCCGGCTCGACTATGTCTATAATGTGGTGCGGTACGCCGTCCATCTCCTCCTTTGTGACCTTGGCTGAGCCTATGTCCATGTACTTGTAGATCTGCATCGAGTCTGCGGATATTATCTCCCCGTCAAGCCTCTTCGCAAGCTTTATTGAAATGTCGGTTTTCCCTACCGCCGTAGGGCCCGCCAAAATGAACAGATTCTTATTCATGTTGAAATCAAAACCTTTCTAAAAGTGCGTTTTGGTATAGTTTACCTAAAAAATCGCCTTTAGTCAAATGCGCAAAAAGGGCTGCCCGCAGGCAGCCCTTTTTGAATTTTTTCATGTCATTTGATAACAGCTTGTTTCACGCCGAATACGTCATTGTCGTTTTCTCTGTAGATTATGCTTGTTGCAATCTGTGTGTGCCCTTTTGAATCCGTGACAGTTACCTTCCAGTAGTATGTTCCGGCGCTCAGGTTTAATGTCAGAGAAGAATCCGTCAGGTTGCTCCTATCTGTTACCACATTGCTGAAGTTGACGTCTCTTGCAAGAACGAAACGGTATTTCAGGCTGTCACCTTGAAAATCGAAGGAATCCCAGCTGAATGTGCAGCTGCTTCCTACCTGCTGAACTTCATTTAGAAGGACAGGCATCGGCTTCTGGAGCCCATTGTAGTAATTCTGCTTTGCTATGTCGAGTACGTTCTTGAGCCTCTGCACTTCGTTCCTGTATGTCGTGACGTTTGTTCCGATCTCCTCGGGATCGGTTATGAGTATGAGGTCAGGGTTCCTTGTAACCAGAGCGTTTGTAACATTGTAGAATGTATCGATCTTCTGAGAAACTAGGGTTTTGTTTGCTATTGTGCTTAGCTGTTCGATCTTTGCTGTCAGATCAGCAACGTTCTGAGGGTCTTTCAGGAATTTCCTGGTTAGAACGACCTCTGCATACATTTCTGCTCCGTCCTTCTTCCAAGGCGGCACATCGGAGTTGTCTGAACCCAGCTGGTCGTAATAGCCCAACGAGTCATCGAAATCCCATGGTATGAAGTACCACTTGTCCTGATCAACAGGGCTGAAAAGATAGAAGTTGCCGGAAGTTGTATCGGTGTTGCTGAGCAGGCAGTTTGTAGCCAGCCAATTGATGTAGTTGTCGCGGTCAAAATACTTGGCTATGACATCGTTTATGTTCTGCGTGCTGTTTACGGCATTGAGCATCTCGAGGAACCTAGCGTGCTGCTCTATGCCTTTTACTTCGACAACTTTCTCGAATTCATCCAGGTTGTAGGTAGGATCGGTCTCGCTCTTGAGGGCTGGATAAAGCCTGAACTTGAAATCTTCAGCCTTGTACATGTACATGGTCCTTTCTATTCCCCTTGTTTCAAGATATGCCTTGCCGACATCCTCGATTCTTGTGAAAAGCCCGTAATCCTTGTAGCTCTTGTCGCTGCTGTTAAGGTCTCTGATGTAAACATGGCAGAACTGGGTTTTCAGGGCAAAGACGCCAGGGAACAGCTTCATCAGGTCGAAGGCCAGTTTGTTCCTCATCTTTGTAAGGTCCCAAGGATGTTTGTTGATGAGCACCTGGTCGCGCCCTTTGTATAAAGGTGCGCCGCTGTTGAGGCTTATCTTGTAGGATTTCAGCTGCGAGTATGTGCACCACTGTCCCCTTTGTTCGATTGTAGCATTTGGCACAACCCCTGTTGTGTCAGTTGCAGGCGTTGCATAATCGAACCTTACATTCATGAAAGGCTTCTCATAGGTCGATTCGATGTTCCACGCGTTTACCTGCGAGAAGGTGACCGTGTTGCCTGTGCAGATGGTTACATACATGTTCTCGAGGTTGTCGTTTTCGTTTGAGTACACGCTCTTGTCGTCAGTAAGGCTGCCTGCGGTTACGGTGACCGTGCAGCTTGCAGAAACGGCTGGGGTATCAACGCTTGTAACGGTGATCACCGCTGTTCCCGGATCGACTCCCGTCACAACGCCTTTCGCTGATACTGAAGCGATGGATTTAGCGCTTGTTGACCATGTGACGCTCTTGTCTGAAGCGTTTGGATCTACAGTTGCTGTCAGGGTCAAAAGCTTAGCTTCTATCAGCGTAGCGGAGGTCTTGTCAAGGTTGATGTATGCCGGATGCACTATAGGGTTGACGGTTACCGCGCAGGTCGCGCTCTGCGTACCGTCCAGCGTCTCGGCTTTGATATCCGCAGTTCCCGCTGTTACTGCAGTGACAACCCCGGATGCCGATACTGTAGCTACCGCTGGGTTGCTTGAGGACCAGTTAACGGTCTGATCAGCCCCTGCTGGTGCTACAGCCGCTTTGATTGTTCCTGTTTTGCCTTCAAGTAACGTAAGCGAAGTTGGGTTCACCGTTACGCCTGTAGCTTTTGCCGGCGTTACTGTTACAGCGCAGTCGGCTTTCACGTTTCCGTCGACGGTGGTTGCTGTTATTGTGGCTGTTCCTGGGGTGACTCCCGTAACTACTCCGGTAGTTGATACGGTAGCAACCGCATTGTTGGAGGATGTCCATGTCACAGCTTTGTTTGATGCGTTGTCTGGTTTGACCGTTGCAGTAATGGCAGCCGTCTTGCCGGCTTCCAATGTAAGAGATGTCTTGTCAAGCTGAACTTCAGCAGGATGCACAGTAGGAACGCCTGCGTACATCTCTATCTCGCCGTAATGGCTGTAGCCGTTCGATGTGCTTCCGTTGGTGTAGAATCTTGCATACCTCGCGTTTACAGAATTGAACGTTATGGTTTTGCCTGCGCTTGTCTCCGAGTATTCCGCTGCTGTTCCCGCACCAAACCCCGCACTATTGCTTGCATCGTCGTTGTTGAAAACTATGGTATATTTTCCGGCATTGAAATCCGGATCGTTTGAAAGCATTACTATGACGTCGTGGTATTTCCTTGTGTCCCCGAAATAATGCCAAATCTTTATTGTGCCGATGTCATAGGATGCGTTAAGGTCCACCTGGACCCACTGCAGCCCTGTCAGCGAATAGCTGTCGGCATAGTTAGAGGTGCTCTTAATTCCGTCTGTTGCATAGGCAAGGTTCTTCCAGGCTGTTTTTGGCGCCGAGACCAGCTTTCCCTTTGCAAGGTTAGTTCCAAGGTTCACGGTAACTGCACAGGTTGCTGTTTTTCCGTTGACCGTCGTTGCTGTTATGGTTGCAGTTCCTGCGCTTAAACCCGACACTACGCCGCTGGAGTTGACAGAAGCAACAGAGGTGTTCGAGGATTTCCATGCAATAGTCTTGTCCGTTGCATTGCTAGGGCTTACCGTTGCTGTAAGCGTGTCCGAAGCTCCCACGCTTAGGGTGTCAGTCGTCTTGTTAAGAGCGACAGAAGTAGGCAGGATAACCTGTGCCGTAACAGTGACTGCGCAGGTTGCGGTTTTGCTGTTGGCTGTCGTGGCTGTAATATTCGCTGTGCCTACGCTGACACCCGTTACAAGCCCGATTGGGGATACTGTTGCTACCCCTGTGTTGGAGGACGACCATGTAATCGTCTTGTCGGTTGCGTTTGCCGGATCTATTGTTGCGGTAAGCAAGTCTGTCGATCCGACGCTGATGGTGTCAGTCGTTTTATTCAGGGAAACCGAATTCGGTGCAACAGCATTCACGGTAACCTCGCAGGTCGCGGTTTTGCCGTTGAATGTTGCTGCGGTTATGGTAGCTGTCCCCGCACTCACGCCGGTGACAATTCCGCTGGTGCTGACTGTCGCAACTGATGGGTTCGAAGTGGACCAGTTTATTGTCTTGTTTGTTGCGTTGGTAGGCTCCACCGTTGCGGTCAGCGTGTCTGTCGATCCTACATTGATTGCGTCGGTTGTTTTGTTAAGCGTGACGCTGGTAGGTTCAACCGGCACCGGTGCTTCAAAAATCTGAATTTCTGTATAGTGGTTGTAGTTGTTCGCTTTGTTGCCGTTTGTGTAGAACCTGGCATACCTTGCGCTTGTGGTTGTGAATGTTATGTCCTTTCCGGAGCTGGATTCTACATATTCGCTGTTGCTTCCTCGCCCGAAGCCCGAGCTGCCATCAGCATCGTTGTTGAAAACTATAGTGTATGTACCCGCGGTAAAATCTTTGTTGTCGGATACCATCACTATGACGTCGTTGTACGTTCTTGTGACTCCGTAGTAATGCCATACCTTGATTTCATTGATATTGTAGGAAATCCCCAGGTCTATCTGTACCCACTGAATCCCGGTCGCGGTATAGCTGTCAGCATAATTGCTTGAGGTTGTTATTCCGTCAGTTGCGTAAGAAAGGTTTTTCCAGGCCGTAGAGCCTGCAGTTGGAAGCTTGCCTGCCGCCAGATTCGTGGCTGCCGAAGACTTTGTCCACGGATTGAAGGCCAGGAAACTGACCAAGAAAATGAACGTTAGGATGCTGGATATGATTCTTTTCTTCTGTCCGTTTACCTCCATATTTTTTTCCCCCTTTTTTTAGATTATCCGTATATAAAATCACCCCCTTGTTAACAAAATATTCCGAATTTTCAATAATTGTTAACACAATTATACTCCAAAAGAAGAAAGCTTTCAATTCAAATAGATAATATTTTTAGCATCCGAATCATTGGCAAAAGAATAGGTCTGAACGATTACGCTCAGACCTTTTCTGAAATGTAAAAACCACCAATCAGCCTTCAATCTCTGCTAACTGGTGGTCATACAGACCCTAATCTCTTTTGTGACTCGGTTGTTTCTTCTATTTACATGCACCCATTTCTAATTGGTTTTTCTATTGAATGCATTTCTGCAGTTCAATAAAATAATCTTGGTTAGATAGAAAACAAATCCTTCACCGCAATGTTTCAGCTTTCTGCACCTCAGATCCTGTTATGGCAGGCATTGGAGCAGCCGCTTACTCGCGTATGCTGCAAAAGGTTCAATTTCATTTGACTTGATACCCTTACTCGTATGTTTCGTTGTTGTCAGCCTTCAGCCCCTTCGGGATTCAGGTCAACTACTACTCAGCATACTGTAGAAAATACTTTTTTCAAGAATCTGTTCAACTTACAAAGGTGGGTGTTTAACCAGAATGCCACCTTAAGGTGTATCATTCATGGCTAATCTCCTTAATAAGACAGGTTCCTGAGTTTTCAAACTGGTTTACAGGAGATTAGGGCCTGTGGGAAGAAATTTCTTTCTTCTTGATTACATTATAGCAGGCTTGTTATCAGAAATCAATATATATTCTGATATTTGATTTATTAACATTCTGTGACATTCATATTAAGGATATAAAACAAGCCTTTTCCAAATAGTGAAAATATATATCAGGCTGCAATATCCTGCCACCAAGCCGGATAATAGCTTGCTTACAAGCTGTGCATTTCCAACAATTATGAATATTGGTCAGCGGATACATTCATTTGTGAAGCAACCAACTCTCCTACTGTACCCTCTTGAACCTCTTTTCGAGTTCTCCGAGCCCGATCTTTATTATGGTTGGTCTTCCGTGAGGGCATGTATAAGGGTCAGCCATGTACTTCAAAGCTTCCACGAGAGCCTTCATCTCAACCTCAGAAAGGCTGTCCTTTGCCTTAACAGCTGATTTGCAGGCCATGCTTGCGATCGCATTATACTTTACCTCAACCGTGCTGCCGCTGCCCATACGCCTAAGGTTCTCGAGCACATTCGCGAAAAAGCTCCTTATGTCGGGCTTTCCGAGAATATACGGAACCTCCCTTATGCACACCGTGTTCTGGCCAAAACCCTCTATCGAAAAGCCCAGGCTTTCGAAAACCGCCTTGTTTTCTTCATATGTCAAGTACTCCTCGGCGCTGAGTTCAGCAACGGCGGGCGTCAGGAGCAGCTGGGAGGTAACATGGTGTTTCCTGATCTCATCGGTATATTTCTCGAAAAGAATTTTCTCATGTGCGGCATGCTGGTCAATAAGGTAAAGCTCCGCTGCGTACTCGCCGAGTATATATGTCTTGTTGAACTGGCCAATGACCCTGATGTCCGGTATTTTCGCCTTATGAGCTTCTGTCGGCTCTATGACTTCCTCAATCGTTTCATCAGATGAAGAAGGAAGTTCTTCCTTTTCGGGGGCGTTGAATTCCAGCTCTCTGTATTGAGGGATTATGAACTCGGGATTCTCCCTGAAAATCTCCTCAGACCGGAAGGAAGGATAAGTGGTTTCCGGCTTCAGGTCCATCGGGAGCTGCACAATCTCTTTAGATGAAGCTTCGCGGATTTCATCGTGGATTTCCTCCACGGCTGACTCCTGCTCCTCTGACATGAAAGCATCTGTCAGGCTCAAGCGCAGCGCGCTGTGCACTGCTCCGAACACGAGCTTGTATACCTCCCTTTCGTCCTTGAATTTAATCTCGGATTTTGTGGGGTGGACGTTAACGTCAATAAAATCAGGGTATATGTTGATGAAAAGGACGAAAAAAGGATGCTTGTTGACTGTTATGAAGGACTTGAAGGCATTCTCCACCGCAGCAGTGATCGTCCTGTTCTTGATGTACCGCTTGTTTACGAATATGCTCTGGCTGTTTCGATTTCCCTTTGCCAGCTCGGCGTTGCCTACGAAGCCGTATACCGATGCCACATCCCCATGCTCCTCGAATTTTATCAGGTTGTCCGCCGCCGACTTTCCGTACACCGACCTCACTGCATCGATGATCTCTCCAGTACCGTATGTTGTTAGAGTAGGTTTGCCGTTGTGAAGAAGCTTGAAGGCGATATCCGGGTTTGCTATAGCCATCCTGGCTATGATGTCCGATATATAGGAATACTCCCTGCTCATCGATTTGAGGAATTTCTTTCTTGCGGGTACGTTGAAGAACAATTCCCTAACTACTACAGTAGTTCCTATATTCGCTCCAACGTCCGCAACGTTCTCGACGCTGCCTGCTGTTACCGTCACGTTCTTTCCGAAGTCGAAGCCGCTGGTCCTGCTCTTCATGTCAACCTTGGAAACGGAAGCTATGCTGGCCAGGGCTTCGCCGCGGAAGCCCATCGTTTGAATCCTGTAAATGTCATCTATGTCGCTTATTTTGCTTGTGGCATGGGGCAGGAATGCTTTTTCGATGTCCTCCGGGAATATTCCAGTCCCATTGTCTATCACCTTTATAAGCTTTTCTCCGCCCTCCTCTATCTCTATCGTTATGCTGGTGGCATTCGAATCAATGCTGTTCTCCACCAGCTCCTTGACAACGGAAAAAGGGCGTTCAACCACCTCGCCAGCCGCAATCTTATTTGCAGTATTGTCATCCAATACGTTTATCCTCTTCAAATTACCACCCCGCGTTTTAAATCGATTTTGCACTCTTGACCATTTCATGAAGCTTGTTCATGCTCTCCATCGGCGTCATGTTCATTACATCTATTGAGGATAGCTCCTTAAGGAGCTTGTCCTTTTCGAGGTCGGAGAATCCCAGCTGCATGAGGGGCTCTGCGGATCTGGCCGCCGGCAGATGCTCCTTTTCTATGTTTTCGAGTATCTCCTTGGCCCTTCCAATGACCTTCATCGGGAGCCCTGCCAGCTTGGCAACCTCTATTCCGTAGGACTGGTCGGTTCCACCCCTCACGATCTTATGCAGGAAAATGATTTCGTTCTGGAGCTCCCTCACTGCAACCCTGTAGTTGACCACGCCGCCAATTGTCCCTTCTAGCTTAGTGAGCTCGTGGTAGTGTGTCGCGAAAAGGGTTTTGCATTTGGTTTTCTTGTCTGTGCAGATATGCTCTATCACGGCCCAGGCTATGCTTAGTCCGTCGTAGGTGCTTGTACCCCTTCCCACTTCGTCGAGAAGGACGAGGCTTTTAGGTGTCGCGTTGTGCAGTATGTTCGAAACCTCCCACATCTCGACCATGAATGTGCTTTTCCCTGCAGCCAGATCATCCGACGCGCCTATCCTGGTGAATATCCTGTCGCAAACCGACAGGTCTGCCGACTTTGCCGGCACAAAGCTTCCTATCTGAGCCATTATCGAGATCAGGGCGACCTGCCTCATGTAGGTTGATTTTCCGGCCATGTTAGGTCCTGTTATGAGCATCAGCTGCTGCTCCTTCGAATTAAGGTACGTATCGTTGGCGACAAAAGCTCCGGAAGGTATAACCTTTTCGACTACAGGATGTCTCCCTTCCCTTATATCGATGAAACCCTTCTCGTTGAGGGCAGGCTTCACATATCCGTTTTCAAGGGCGACAGCAGCCAGTGAGCAGAGGCAGTCGATCTCGGAGATAATCTTTGCGGTGCGCTTCATCCTGAATATATGCTTCTCAATCTCCTCTCTTATCTCGGTGAAAAGCTTGTATTCAAGATTAAGAAGCTTTTCCTCAGCTCCGAGTATCTTGTCCTCCATCTCCTTAAGCTCAGGTGTTATGTATCTCTCAGCGTTGGAGAGCGTCTGCTTCCTTATATATCTCCCTTCAGGAACCTGGCCGAAGTTCGACTTTGTTATCTCTATATAGTACCCGAAAACCTTGTTGAATCCTACCTTGAGCGATTTTATTCCGGTTATTTCCCTTTCGGATGCTTCAAGAGAGGATATCCATTCCCTTCCCTTTGTCTTTGCGTACCTTAGCTCATCAACCTCAGGGCTGAAGCCTTGCTTGATGATGTTTCCTTCCTTCGCCGAAAGACCCGGGTTGTCCATAATGGAATCCTCAAGTATACTGTGAACGTCCGCCAGTTCGTCAAGCTCCTTGTTCATGGAAACATAAAGGCTGCTCCTGAACCCCGAAAGCGATTTCTTGATGGCGGGGATTTTTTCGATCGATTTTTTCAGGGATATGAGCTCTTTTGCATTTACAGACTTCGAGGAAATCCTTCCAACGATCCTTTCGATGTCGTATATCTCCTTGAGGCTCTCGATGAGGTCGCAGTGCTGCGAAAGCGCTTCCACGTTCTCCTCTATGGCATCGAGTCTGCCTTCTATCCTCTTCCTGTTAACGAGCGGCTGCTCTATCCAGCTCCTCAGGCGCCTTCCGCCCATGGATGTCGACGTCCTGTCCAGGACCCAGAGCAGCGATCCTTTCCTTGTTTTGTCCCTAAGCGTTTCCGTAAGCTCAAGGTTTCTCCTTGAGTTGACGTCTATGGATAGGTATTCGACAATGCTGTACAGGTTGAAGTCGTCTATGTGGGGAAGAGCCACTTTCTGCGTATCGGCTATGTACCTCAGCATCGAACAGCTGCAGCTAGTTACGGGCTGGCTCAATTCCAGTGAATGGCTGTTCTTGAACTGGCTTTCGACGAGGCTCCTGTCTGCAGCATACGCTTCGGCCTGCAGCTCGGTAACGGAAAGGTCGAACCTCTCCCTTATCATCTCCATAAGTTTCGGATCAGCGCCTTCTGGTATAAGCAGCTCCCTGGGCGAGAACTTTGAAATCTCATCCATGATCAGCGCTGTCTCATAGGGGCCTTCAGTGCAGTTGAACTCTCCTGTTGATATGTCAGCCGAGCACAGAGCGAAGACATCCTCTTCCAGGTAAAGGCCGACGAGGAAGTTGTTCCTCTTCTCTTCAAGGAATGAAGAGTCTGTGAAGGTTCCTGGAGTCACTACTTTTATTACGCCCCTTTTAACTATGCCCTTTGCCTGCGACGGGTCCTCGAGCTGTTCGCATATTGCTACCTTGTATCCCTTGCTCACAAGCCTGCTTATATAGGAATCAGCTGCATGGAATGGCACACCGCACATGTCGGCCCTGTTCTCCAGACCGCAGTCTCGGCCCGTGAGAACCAGCTCCAGCTCCCTGGAGGCCGTCCTTGCATCTTCGAAAAACATCTCATAAAAATCCCCAAGCCTGAAAAACAAAATGCAGTCCTTGCAGCTTTCCTTCACGTCAAGGTACTGCTGCATCATCGGTGTAAGCGCCACTAATAATTCCCCCTTCGGATTGTGAAAAGGGCTCCTATAAAGAGCCCAATTTTATCTCTTCCCCAACCAGCGAGAAAGAGTTTGCTTTGATTATTTTTACGTTGACGAGCCGGCCTACGAGGTCTGTACCGCCGGAGAAGTTGACAAGCTTGCCCGTCCTTGTCCTTCCGGTAACTGTGCTTTCGTTGTTCTTGCTCAGGCCTTCCACGAGCACCTCCACTGTCCTTCCGACATACTCCAGGTTCTTCTTTATGCTGCAGCTGTTTACAGCCTCTACTAGCCTGTTGAACCTTTCGTGCTTAACCTCGTCGCTGATCTGTTCTTCCAGCTCAAATGCCGGTGTGCCCTTCCGCTTTGAGTAGATGAAGGTGAAGGCCGAGTCGTACTCAACCGCTTTCACCAGTGACAGTGTTTCCTGGAAATCCTCTTCACTCTCTCCAGGGAAACCCACAATAATATCTGTAGACAGCGCCACACCAGGAATCTTTGCCTTGATTCGCCTTACAAGGTCAAGGTACATATCCCTGTCGTAATGCCTGTTCATCTTCTTTAGAAGCCTGCTTGAGCCGGACTGGACCGGGAGGTGTATCTGTTCGCAGAGGTTGCCTCCCTCGGCGATAACGTCTATTACGTCCTCTGTCAGGTCCTTAGGGTGGGAGGTCATGAACCTCACCCTCTCCAGACCTTTTATCTCCTTTATCATCTTCAAAAGCCCTGCGAAGCTGACTTTAGGCTCAAGCCCCTTGCCGTAGGAGTTAACGTTCTGTCCAAGCAGCGTAATCTCCTTGTATCCCTTTGACACAAGGTCCTCAATCTCATCGATTATGTGCCGCGGCTCCCTGCTTCTTTCCCTGCCCCTTACGTATGGAACAATGCAGTAGGTGCAGAAGTTGTTGCAGCCGTACATTATTGTCACGAATGCCTTAACGCTGCTTTCCCTATCGATAGGGATACCCTCCACTATACCTTCTTCCTTGTTCATGACTTCTACTACGGATTTGCCCTCCTGCTTCACCCTGCTAAGGTATTCAGGAAACTTGTAAGAATTGTGGGTACCAAATATTATGTCCACGAACGGGTATTTCCTGATCATTTCCTCGGCCACGCCTTCCTGCTGCATCATGCAGCCGCATACGGCGATTATGAGTTCTGGACGCGCTTTCTTAACCTTCTTCAGAGCCCCCAGGTTACCCTTGACCTTAAGCTCAGCGTTCTCCCTCACACAGCAGGTGTTGAATATTATGATGTCAGCGGTATCCCTCTCCTCTGTGCGCTCATAGCCTGTCCTTTTGAGCATGCCCGAAAGCTTCTCCGAATCCTCTTCGTTCATCTGGCAGCCCCAGGTCTCTATATAAAACGTCTTGTTTTCCATCTGTTTAACTTCCACCTCTTCAAATAATCGTTTTGTACCAAACTACATTATACTATATTTTCATTTAGATGGCTATTTTCTTTCAGAAAAGCAATTTTAGAAAAAAATAAAATTTAATCGTTTACAAAGAAGGAGTTTTTTATTTTGTGTAGAATAATAGTATTTGGAGCTTTATTTTTCTATTTAAGAGGGGGTTTTTTACAAATGGACGTACGTTTTTCAGACAGAGCAAATGGTTTAAAGGCATCAGCAATCAGGGAGCTTCTTAAGCTCACAGAGATGCCTGAGATTATCTCTTTCGCAGGAGGGCTTCCAGCACCTGAGCTGTTCCCTATCGAAGAGATCAAGGAAGTAATGATCGAGGTTATGGAGAAGGATGGAGCAGCTGCGCTTCAGTATGGTCCTACCGAAGGCTACAAACCGCTGAGAGAGATCATTGCCAAAGAAAGAATGAACACAGCTCACCAGAACCTGACAGCAGACGATGTTCTGGTAACTACAGGATCACAGCAGGGACTTGAGTTCTCGGCTAAAGTGTTCCTGAACAAGGGCGATGTAGTAATATGCGAAAGCCCAAGCTACCTGGGAGCAATCAACGCGTTCCAGGCATATGAGCCAAAATTCGTCGAAGTTAAGATGGATGACCACGGAATGATCATTGAAGAGCTCGAGAAAGCATTGAAGGAAAATCCAAATGCTAAAATGATCTACACGATTCCTGACTTCCAGAACCCGACAGGAAAAACAATGCCTGATGACAGAAGAAAGAGAGTTGCTGAGCTTGCATCCGAGTACAAGATCCCTGTTATCGAGGACAATCCTTACGGAGAGCTTATATTCGAAGGAAAAGTTCACAACGCGATAAAGAGCTACGACAAAGAAGGCTGGGTAGTATTCCTTGGAACATTCTCAAAGACCTTCGCTCCTGGCTTAAGACTTGGCTGGATTTGTGCATCACCTGAAATACTTCAGAAGTATATCATAGTAAAACAGGGTGCTGACCTGCAGTCAAGCTCGCTTGACCAGAGGATAGCTGCCGTATTCATGCAGAAACACGACCTGAATGACCATATAGCTAAGATAAGGGAAGTGTACGGCAAGAGAAGGACTCTCATGCTTGAAAGCATGGACAAATATTTCCCTGCAGGAGTCAAGCACACTAATCCATACGGCGGACTTTTCGCATGGGTTGAACTCAGAGAAGACCTTGACGCAGCAGAGATAATGAAGGAATGCATAAAGGAAAACGTTGCTTACGTTCCAGGCGAGCCTTTCTTCCCTACAAGCGGCCACAAGAACTTCTTCAGGGTAAACTACTCATGCATGCCTGATGACAAGATTGTTGAAGGCATAAAGAGACTGGGCAAAGTTCTGGCTAAATACTATTAAAATTTATCACTAAACCATCTATCAGCAGAGAAAATCCATCTTATATTTACATGGCCTGAAAAGGCCGGTATAAGGTGGATTTCTTATATACCCAATTATACTCAATTGTTGTCGAAAGGGGTTTTTATCATGAGACTATCGAACAGAATCCTCAAAATGCAGTTCTCCCCGATCCGCAAGCTGGCGCCGTTCGCTGCTGAGGCAAGGTCAAAAGGCATCAAGGTATACTTCCTGAACATTGGCCAGCCTGATGTCAAAACTCCGGCTGCGTTCTACGATGCTATATGCACCTACAGGCCCCCTGTCCTCGAGTACGGTGACTCTCAGGGACTTCAGGCGCTTCAGGACAGCTTCATAGAATACTACAAAAAATTGGGTACCGAGTATGCAAGGAACCAGCTTTTCATAACAAACGGCGGCAGCGAGGCAATCATACTGACATTCACCGTCTTGTGCGATCCCGGTGATGAAATACTCTCTCCGGAACCCTACTATACAAACTACAACAACTTTGCGGAACAAGCCGACGCAAAAATCGTCCCTTTCCTGACCAAGGCCGAGGAGGGCTTTCATCTTCCAGCCAAAGATGTCATAACCTCAAAGATAACCAACAAAACCAGGGCAATACTAATATCCAACCCTAGCAATCCAACAGGAGTGGTTTACACACCTGAGGAGCTGAGGATGCTGGCCGATATTGTAAAGGAGCATGACTTGTTCCTGATATCAGACGAAGTTTACAAGGAGTTTGTCTATGACGGCCTGCAGTACACTTCCTCACTATCCCTGAAGGATATTGAGGACAGGATCATACTGATAGACAGCATCTCGAAGAGATACAGCGCATGCGGGGCAAGGATAGGCAGCGTTGCATCTAAGAACCAGGACTTCAACTACAACATAATGAAGCTGCTGCAGGCAAGGCTCTGCGCATCTGCTGTGGAACAGGTTGGTGCAGCGGCATTGAGGGAGACGCCCGACTCCTACTTCGAGGAGACAAAGGCGGAGTACCAGGCCAGGAGAGACATAATAATGGAGGGACTTGCAAAGATCCCCGGCGTCATTTGCCTAAAACCTTCCGGCGCGTTCTATGTAGTCGCAAAGCTTCCTGTAGACGATGCAGAGCAGTTTGCCATATTCATGCTCTCGGAGTTCAATCACGAGGGCAAAACCATAATGGTCGCCCCGGCTGCCGGGTTCTATGGCACCCCTGGCATGGGGAAGGACGAGATAAGGATGGCTTACTGTATTAACCAGGAGGCGCTTAAAGACGCCATGCACATACTCGCCCTGGGAATCGAGGCATACAAAGCAAAGAAGGGCCTGTAAGGGCCCATTAAGAATGGATAGGAGGTTGCTTCACCTCTTATCTTTTTTTTGCCATCTGCAGGTTTCAGAGTCTACGCTGAAGCCAAGGCTTTTATATAGGTTCAAAGCAGCCAGATTGTCGCTTTTGACATTAAGCCTCACTTCATCGAAACCCCTTTCCAGTATGGTCTTAAGGAAATGCTTGACAAGCACCCTGCCGTAGCCCCTTCCCCTATACCCCTTAATTATTCCTATGTTCACTAGGTAAGGGATATCGCCATGAATTACGATCTGCCCGTAGCCTATGCAGTCCCCACCGACATAGAGGAAGGCTGCCCCTCCTTCAAGAAAATACCGCTGTGACACGTCGTGGATTATATCGCTTAGACTGAGCGGCACCCTGCTGCTATTTTCAAAGATGTCGTTCTGTACCCAGCACCTCAAACCCTCATCCTTTCCCTTTTCGAAAGTCTTGAAAACAAGGCCTGGCTGGCTGGAAGGCTTTTCTTCAAGCGCCTTCATTATCTCATCCCTGCCTATTAGCATCTCGATCTCTCCTGGACCTCTCTCAAATCCGAGGTCTTCAAGCATCCTGAAATTAAGCCCGTTGTCCGTGCAGCTGTACTGGATGTTGCGGAAATCTCCTATACTCTCCACAAGCAGTCTGTATGCCGACAAGCCATCTTTTTCGTCGGAAAACATAGACCTGATCCTGCAGGTGCTTTTCGTATAGCGTTCAAACCAGATGAAGCCTGTGCAGCAGCTTCCACTTTTGAGCAGACGCACTCTCCTGCGCTCCAGAAGCTTGCCTGCAACTCCAGCCCTGTCGTATCTTTCAAAGAAATCTTCGTTGAGAACATTGAACTCAGAACTCAAATCGTTCAGTCTCTTGAGATCCTTCATTCGTTTTTTATTTAAACTAACGCATTCGTACATAAATACCTCCAGGATAAAACAAAAAAGCCATCATGCTGATGGCTTTAGATATTTGAAGCTTTAACAGACACCGGCTGATCAAAGATCCCTCTCTTCACTTCAGTTGCAGTCATGTTTTTTGCGTTAAGGCTATCAGTTAAATAGTTGCATGCATCCCATGGATTAATTCTGTCTCCGCAGGTGAATACATCGACCGCAGCATAACCCAACTCTGGCCAGGTATGGATTGTCAAATGGGATTCAGAGATTATTACGACACCGCTTACACCCTGCGGGCTGAATTTATGGAAAGCTACCTCTCTAACTTCAGCACCGGCTTTCAGCGCGGAATCAACCATTGTCTTTTCGATGAAGTCTTTGTCGTTTAACAGCCCTTCACTGCACCCATATATCTCTGCCAGAATATGACGTCCGAGTTCGTTCATTCCCAGTCTTTGCCTCCCCTCAAATTTATAACAATTAAATTCTATCAAATACCACCAAAAAGTCAAGAATTTTAGCTTTATTTCTTGAATATTGCTATAAAACTCCGTTTTGTTGCAGATTACTCGTGATAGCTAAGCCATTCGCTATACTTTCAGAAAAGCTGTGCACCGCATTGCAGCGCACAGCTTCCATTTCAGAGATTATACTTCGTCAGCTTCCCTTATGCTCAAGCCGATTTTTTTGTTTTCTTTGTCAACTTCAATTATTTTTGCCTTTACAGTCTCACCGATTGTGAGCGCGTCGCCTGGCTTAGCGATCCTCTTGTCGCTTATCTGTGAAATGTGAACCAGTCCATCTACGCCAGGTTCGAGTTCAACAAAAGCTCCAAAGTTTGCAAACCTTACAACAGTCCCCATGACGGTGTTGCCCACCAGGTATTTCTGGTCTATGTTGTTCCACGGATTTTCTATGAGCTTCTTCATGCTGAGTGAAAGTTTCTTGTTCTCCTTGTCAACGTCAAGGATGTATACTGTGACCTTGTCACCCACCTTGAGAACGTCGCCAGGTTTATTGACCCTTCCCCATGAAATTTCTGAAACGTGAAGAAGGCCGTCTACACCATCAATTTCAACGAATGCTCCGAAATCAGCAAGCCTCTTAACTTCTCCATCAACAGTAGCTCCTTTTTCCAGCTTAGCCCAGGTTGCTTCCTCTGCTTTGCTTCTTTCAGCTTTCAGGAGGTCTCTCCTTGAAGCTACGATTCTGGTCCTGTTGTTTGAGTCAGTGTATTCTATTACCTTTACTTCAAGCTCCTTGCCCTTGTACTGGTCAAGGTCTGCAGTGTGGTGAAGCTCTACATGGGAGGCAGGTATGAACACTCTCACCCCTTTGTAGCTGCCAACGAGACCAGCATTTGAAGCTTCCTTTATCAGGACTGTTATAGTTGCGTCATTTTCTTTCGAAGCCTTTATTTCGTCGAATGCCGCCTCTCTCTGAAGCTCAAGCTTGGAAAGCACTACAAAGCCGTCCTCATTTTTTCTTTTTATAACCTTTACGTCTATGACATCTCCAACTTTGACAAGGTCTGAAAGCTTTTCGCTGTCATCCTTTGTAACTTCTTCTTTTGGAAGGATGCCTTCGCCTTTGTAGCCTATGCTCAGGAAAGCTTCCTTTTCATTAACCTTGAACACTTCTCCCTTGATCACCTGTCCAACTGCTACCTGTCTGTCGTGCATATCCATGTATGCCTGCTGTTCATTGAATTCCATATTTCTCTCTTCACTCATTTTTGATATTGCCTCCTTTATTATCCAATCCGGTGTCGAAGCACCAGCAGTTACGCCAATACTTTCGATTTTTTTGTTTAATATTTCATGCGGAATTTCTTTGGAATTTTCCACGTGAATTGTATTTTTACAGTTTTCACTGCAAATTTCAAATAATTTTGTTGTGTTGGAACTGTTTTTTCCCCCGATTACGACCATCAAATCGACTTTCTTTGACAATTCGCTGGCTGACTGCTGCCTCTCCGATGTGGCCTTGCAGATAGTGTTGTAGCCGTAAAACTCCTTGGAGCTCTTTACGATCACGCTGAAGACTTTTTCCCAGTTAGACTGCTTTTCCGTAGTCTGAGCGACCACGCAGAGCTTTCCCGTTATCCCGGCAAGCTCTGATCCGTCCTTTGTAACAATTGCGCTGTCCTCGCACCAGCCGTTTATTCCTATAACTTCCGGATGCGCCTTGTCTCCAACTATCACTATCTTGTACCCGAGATCATAGTACTTCTTAACAATGCGCTGAATATTCGAGACGAAGGGGCAGGTTGCATCTACAATGACTATACCCTTCTCCTCGAGCAGATTTTTTATCTTAAGCGGTATTCCGTGAGATCTGATGATTATCACGTCACCCGCTTCAAGGCTGTCTAGGTCTTCAAGCTCTATAGGGTGTATGTCCTTCTCCTTCAGGTAGTTCACTACATCGCTGTTGTGAATCAGAGGGCCAAGGGTGTATATTCTTTTATCATATTCGGCTTTCGTCTTAAGCGCCTCGTTAACAGCTCTCTTGACCCCAAAACAGAAGCCGGATTTGTCTGCCAGATAAATCTTCATGCTAGTTCACCATTACGTTGTATTTTTTCATCTTGTTTTCTATGTGCTCAGACATAACCTGAACAACCTCTTCAATGCTGAGTTTTGAAGAATCTATCTCTATTGCGTCAGGAGCTTTTCTGAGCGGGTTCAGCTCCCTGTTAGAGTCTGTGTAATCTCTTTTGTTAATGCCTTCAAGGATGTTTTCATAGTCAACATCCATACCTTTTTCCGAAAGCTCCCTGTGCCTTCTTGAGGCCCTCTCCTCGGCACTTGCCACGAGGTAGAACTTTATGAATGCATCCTTCAGTACCGCAGTTCCAATGTCCCTGCCGTCCATTATGACATCGTATTTTTTGGCCATTTCCTGCTGCAGTTTCAGGAGATGCTCCCTGACTTCCTTGACGGATGCATATTCTGAAACCCGGCTGCTCACATCAGGCTGGATTATAAGCTCGCTTACATCCTCGTCGTTAACTATCAGCCTGTTTTTGTCAAAATGCATGTCCAGCGAGTTGATCAGCTTTATGAGTCCCTGCCTGTCCGAGGATGCGATATCCTCCCTGGCTGCGAATAATGCCACAGCTCTGTACATGGCTCCGGTGTTAATATACATTATATTAAACCTTTCAGAGATAATCTTCGCTATGGTGCTTTTGCCGGCACCAGCCGGGCCGTCAACAGCAATTGTCAATTTCAATATTTGCGCCACCTTTCCTTGGTGAAAAAACATACCTTATATATATTCTATAAAAAAACTAAAATTCCTCTAAAATTGATTAAATTATCATGCGTTTGTTCCGGCAAGGTACCCTGTTGAAAGGGCTATCTGAATGTTGTAGCCGCCGGTCATTGCATCAACATCGACTATCTCGCCAGCGAAGGATAGATTGCTTATAAGCCTGGACTTCATTGTCGACGGGTCGATCTCCTTCACATCTATGCCGCCTGCGGTTATTATAGCTTCTGCTATGGGCCTGAGCCCTTTCACAACGAATTCAAGGTTCTGAAGAAGATGCACGAGCTTCCTCCGCTCTTCCTTCGTTATCATGTTGACCTTTTTGTCAGGATCTATATTGGAAAGTTCTATTATAACTGGGATCATTTTTTTTGGAAGCAGTTCATCAATTGAATTTTTGAACGCCTTATTTATGTTTTTGTTGAAATCTTTCTGGAGTCTTTTGTCAAGTTCGTCTGCAGAAAGTGCAGGCTTCAGGTTGATAGACGCCTTGAGATCCCTGTGGAAGTTAACTACCCTGCTTCCGCTCAGCACTATTGGCCCTGACAAGCCGTAATGCGTGAACAGCATTTCACCGAAATCCTTGTACAGCACCTTGTTCTTCGAGTCCAGCAGCCGGAATTCGACGTTCTTTAGGGACAGCCCCTGCAGCTCCTTGACCCACTCCTCCTTGACCTCTATCGGCACAAGGGAAGGCAACAGCTTTGTAACATTGTGTCCAAGCTTTCTGGCAATAGCATGCCCTTCACCTGTGGAGCCTGTCTGCGGATAGGATACACCGCCAGTGCAGATTATATAGTGATCCGCTTCAACACTTGTACCGTCACTTAGCTTAAGCGCCGATATTCTTCCACCCTGAATTTTGGCATCTGTGACATGGCAGTTTAGCTTTACTTCGATGCCCCGCCTGACTATTTCCTTTTCAAACGCCGCTATTATGTCGGAGGACTTGTCGGATTCAGGGAAAACCCTGTCTCCCCTCTCAACCTTAAGCCTTACGCCAAGCTCCCTTATGAAAGCCATGGCGTCCTCGTTGGTGAACGAATATAATGAACTGTAAAGGAAATTTGGGTTTCCCGGGATATTGCCGAAGAATTCGCTGATATCCTTCGCGTTCGTTACGTTGCATCTTCCTTTTCCGGTGATATACAGTTTCTTGCCAAGCTTATTGTTTTTGTCTATGAGTATAACTTTATTGTGTTCCGAAGCCTTGATGGCAGCCATCATCCCTGCAGGGCCGGCACCAACTACTGCAACTGTAGCCATATATACACCGCCTTTTTTGTTCACTATTATAATGTAATACAAAACAGCCTTTTATTCAATATATATGATGTAAAAAAACAATTAGAGAATCCATACGGATCCTCTAATCGTTATTTTCAGCTGTTAAGCTTTAGATCTTAGTATAAGCCCTGAGCGAACATAGCGTCAGCAACTTTTTCGAATCCAGCTATGTTAGCACCTGCAACGAGGTTGTAACCGAAGCCGTATTTCTCTGAAGCGTTCTTGCAGTTGTTGAATATGTTGACCATTATGCCGTGAAGCTTAGCGTCAACTTCTTCAGCTGTCCATGAAAGCCTTTCGCTGTTCTGTGACATTTCAAGAGCTGATGTAGCAACTCCGCCAGCGTTTGCAGCCTTTGAAGGTCCTACTATTACGCCTTTTTCCTGGAAGAATTCAACTGCTTCGTTTGTGCAAGGCATGTTAGCAGCTTCGCATACGAATTTGATTCCGTTAGCAACTATCTGCTTAGCGTGCTCTATTCTTATGTCGTTCTGAGTTGCTGAAGGTATTACGATGTCAGCTTTTACGCCCCATGGTTTTTCGCCTGGGAAGAACTGTGCTCCGAACTTGTCTGCGTAGTCCTGAACCTTGTCTCTTCCTGAGTTTCTCATCTCCAGCAGGTAGTCGATCTTTTCTCCGAGAACTCCGTCTGCATCGTAAACGTATCCGTCTGGGCCTGAAAGTGTTACCACTTTACCGCCGAGCTGTTCTACCTTTGTGCAGAGACCCCATGTAACGTTACCGAAGCCTGAAGCCAATACTGTCTTGCCTTTGAAGTCTGTTCCTTCGTGCTTAAGCATTTCCTGGCAGTAGTAAGCTACTCCGAAGCCTGTTGCTTCTGGTCTTATCAAGCTTCCGCCGTATGAAAGTCCTTTTCCTGTGAGAACTCCGTTTTCGAAAGCTCCTCTGATTCTTCTGTACTGGCCATACATGTAGCCTATTTCTCTTCCGCCAACTCCGATGTCTCCAGCTGGAACGTCTACGTCTGGTCCTATGTGTCTGTAGAGCTCAGTCATGAAGCTTACGCAGAAGTTTCTGATTTCGTTGTCTGATTTTCCTCTTGGGTCGAAGTCTGAACCACCTTTGCCTCCGCCTATTGGAAGACCTGTGAGTGAGTTCTTGAGGATCTGCTCAAAGCCCAAGAATTTTACTATTCCGAGGTAAACTGATGGATGGAATCTGAGTCCGCCCTTGTACGGTCCTATACATCCGTTGAACTGTACTCTGAATCCTCTGTTAACCTGTACGTTTCCTTTGTCGTCAACCCATGGAACTCTGAAGACGATCTGTCTTTCTGGCTCTACGAATCTTTCGAGCATGTTTTCTTTCATGTACTCAGGGTGTTTTTCTAATACTGGAACTAATGATCCGAGAACTTCCTCAACTGTCTGGATAAATTCTGGCTGTGAAGCGTCTTTCTCTTTGACTTTTGCTATTACGCTTTCCACGTAAGCTTTTGCATTCATTTCTGTTGCCATATACAATACCCTCCTAAAATTGTGAATATAATCCTGCAATGGTTTACATTGCTGAATCAATTCTGTTTTTTTACTCGCATAATATATATATTCTACATGGGAGTTAAATTTCCTTCAACCAATTAAAAAAATTATTTATTTTAGAATCTTTTAAATTAATTAAATTTTTAACAATCCCAGAACATTATAACACAAAAAAATTGGAGAACATATAGTTCTCCAAAAATATTTTTAATCAGTTTCCTTATAGCTGTAAACCTGGTATTCTTCCCAGATATGCTCCAGGTTAGCAAATGTGTTTGATATCTTCTCCTTTTCCCTCAGGCCTACAGAAATTATGAGGGCGTTTATGACACTCAGCGGGGCAACGAGGGAATCAACGAATGATGCCATGTTGCTCTGAGCTATAAGTGTATAGTCAGCCCTGGCTGCAAGAGGTGAAAGAAGGCTGTCAGTTATTGCAACAACTTTAGCTCCCCTGCTTTTTGCGTATGAGAGGGATTCTATTGTTCTTGCAGCGTATCTAGGGAATCCTATCCCGATCACCAGGTCATCCTCCGAGACGTTGATTATCTGCTCAAATATATCGCTCACACCATATCCAACCACGTGAACATTGTCTAAAATCAGATGCAGATAGAAACCTAAAAACTCGGATAATGCAGAAGCGCTTCTCAGGCCTATTATGTAGATTTTCTTGGCAGCAAAAATGCTGTTCACAACGTCTTCGAAGGTCTTGTGGTTGATCTTCTCCAAAGTGGCCCTTATGTTTTCCATGTCAGATTTGAGAACACCCTTGAGCGCAGTCTCCTCGCTGACCAAATCGTTTGAAAGCTCTATTCTCTGCACCGTTGTCAGCTTGTTCTTTATTAGCTCCTGAAGCGATTTCTGCAGCTTAGGGTATCCGCTGAACCCGAGCTCGTTCGCAAACCTTACAACGGTAGATTCGCTTACGCCTACGCTGATGCCGAGTTTTGCCGCCGTCATGAATGCGGCTTTATCGTAATGCTTCAGAATATATTCTGCAATCAATTTTTGGCCTTTGCTGAGCCTTGGGAATTTTAGCTGTATGGTTCTCATAAGATCCTGTTTATTGTCGTCCATAAATCCGTTCCTTTCTATTCCTTCGGAATAAATGCAATATTTACTTCATTTTATCATCGATTGCAGAAAATATCAACCCATCTTTCAATTGTCTGGACTATGCAGTTTCTGTAAGTTTGTATATGCTGATTATCTGGACGCCGTCCCGTTCTGACAAGCCGAAAGTGAGCTTCATGTCTCTCAGTGTCTTGTTGAAAAAATCAACAACCTTGTACATGTCTTCGGATTTATTGAATTCTTTTGAAGCGATTAATTCATATTTCTCCTTCATTTTATCTCCTCATCTTGTATCATTTCAGCTGTTCGACTTCCTTTTCTGTTAGGTATCTCCATTTTCCGGCCGGCAGGTCTCCCAGAGCAATCCTTCCTATGCTTACCCTTTTCAGAGTGATTACAGGATGGCCGATTTTTTCGCACATCTTCCTGACCTGCCTGTTCCTGCCTTCGTGTATCGTTATCTCAATTTCGGCATTTCTGCCCAGTATTCGCTTCGTCTTGAGTTCGGCAGGGGAAGTCAAGTAACCCTCGATTTCCAGCCCGGTCTCGAAGGACCTGACCTCTTCCTTTGAGAGGATTCCTTGGACAAGCGCAATGTAGACCTTGTTCTTCTCTTCCCTGGGATGGATGACCTTGTTGTAGATTTCACCGTCGTTAGTCAGAAGAATGAGGCCCGATGTGTCATAGTCCAGCCTGCCGATAGGGTATATCCTTTCCGGGACGTCCACAAGGTCGAGAAGCGTTTTCCGTCCCCTCTCATCCTTAACGGTAGATACATAGCCAACGGGTTTGTTAAGTGCAATGTAAACTTTTCGGGATTCCGGAAGAAGAGTCTTTCCGTCTAGCGTTACGCTGTCGCCTTCAGCCACCTTGAAACCAAGCTCTGTTACTGTCTTACCGTTCACAGCGACCCTTCCTTCGGCAATCAGCTCCTCAGATCTCCTTCTTGATGCCGCACCGCAGCGTGCCATGTATTTTTGCAATCTTTCCATTCTTCTCACCTGACCATTTTTATTTTATGTGCTTTTCAAACGCTTTCTCTACAGACTCAGCCACCAGCTTTTCATCCGGTATGAACGGAAGGGTGATGTGGTCCGTGCCCCTGTTTTCCATGTTATATTCAATGCTTGTCGTTATCGAGTTTCCGTTCCTTGCCCAGGCTCGTCTTGCAACTCCGCCCATCACGTCCCATGCCATTGATGAACGAATTATTGCATCTACCCTTTCGCTGCCGTCCAGTACAAGTCCGAAACCTCCGTTTACCGACTTGCCGATCCCTACTCCGCCGCCGTTGTGAAGAGTAACAAGGCTCATTCCCCTTGCCGCGTTTCCCGCATAGCACTGCACGGCCATGTCGGCCATTATGTTGCTTCCGTCCTTAATGTTTGATGTTTCCCTGAAAGGGGAATCGGTTCCGCTTACGTCGTGATGGTCTCTGCCTAGCATGACAGGCCCGATTTCTCCGTTCCTCACCATATCGTTGAACTTAAGGGCAATGTCCATCCTGCCCTTTGCATCCTGATATAGTATTCTTGCTTCGGTTCCCACTACAAGACCGTTTTTCTCTGCATCTCGTATCCATGCATAGTTGTCTCGGTCCTGCGCCCTTCTGTCAGGATCGATGCACTGCATCGCTGCATTGTCCGTCTTGATGAGGTCTTCATGTTTCCTGCTAAGGCATACCCACCTGAAAGGACCGTATCCGTAATCAAAGAGCTCGGGGCCCATAATATCTTCAACATATGAAGGGAAGATGAAGCCGTCCTTCTCGTCTACGCCGTTCCTGGAGATTTCTTTTACTCCTGCGTCATATACAGCCTTCATGAAGGAGTTGCCGTAGTCGAAGAAATAGGTTCCTTTGCCGACAAGAGCCTTGATCATTTCAAAATGTTTCTTAAGGCTTTTGTCTACCAGCCTGCAGAACTCTTCACGGTCCTCTTTGAGGAGCCTTGTCCTCTCCTCGAAGGTTACACCCTGAGGGCAGTATCCCCCTTCGTATGCGGCATGGCAGGATGTCTGGTCTGACAGCAGCTCGATATGGATATTCTTCTCGACTGCATACTGGAGAAGGTCAACAATGTTGCCGATGTATGCTATGGAAGCAGACTCCCTTTTGGCGGCATATTCCTTAGCAAGCCTGAAAACCTCAGAAAGATCCGAAGAAGCCATGCCTACCCAGCCCTGGTCAAGCCTGGTCTTTATCCTCGAATAATCGACTTCTGCAATGATTCCGACTCCTCCTGCGATCTCTACAGCTTTCGGCTGAGCGCCGCTCATACCTCCAAGGCCTGAAGATACGAACATGTGACCCGCAAGGTCATCATCGTTACCTATGCCCAGCTTCATCCTCCCCGCATTGAGTATTGTGTTGAAGGTTCCGTGCACTATCCCCTGCGGACCTATGTACATGAACCCTCCTGCCGTCATCTGCCCGTAGTTCGCCACGCCCATCTGCATTGCGTAGTGCCAGTCCTTATGGTTGTCGAACATGCCCACCATCATTGCATTTGTCATTATGATCCTCGGAGCATCCTTTTTCGACCTGAAAAGTCCCAGAGGATGGCCAGACTCTATAACAAGTGTCTGTTCGTCTGTCATCTCCTGGAGATACTTCATGATCAGCCTGTACTGCATCCAGTTCTGGCATACCTGACCTGTCTCGCCGTAAGTAACGAGCTCGTAAGGATAGAGGGCTACGTCGAAATCCAGGTTGTTGTCTATCATAACCTGGAAAGCCTTTCCTTCCAGGCACTTACCCTTGTACTCATCGATAGGCTTGCCGTAAATCTTCCCCTCAGGCCTGAACCTATAGCCGTATATCCTCCCCCTGGTCATGAGCTCTTCCAGGAATTCTCCTGCCAGCGCATCGTGCAGCTCCTCAGGTATGTACCTAAGAGCGTTCATAAGCGCAATCTCGGTCTGAGCCTTCGTCAGAGTGAAACCTCTGTCCGGGGCCCTTCTTTTATCTTTTTCAAATTCGGGATAGTCCGGCAGTACCGGGTCAAGTTTGATAGTCATGGCATCTGATATTGAACTGTTCTGCATTTAGCTCACCCCTAAATTGAATAACTACTTCTATTTTCATACATTCAAAGAGTTTTATCAATATCAAAACTGCCGTCCGAGAAAAATATCTCAAACGGCAGTGCAAAATCCATTATTCCATTTCGTGGATTCGTATCTGTCTTGTATGCTGAGTATGGCTCCATTCCTTCTTGTTCTTGTCTATGATCCCCTGTATGCTTATAGGTATCCATGTCAGAGTGTAGAAACCGAAAAGCAGATACCTTATGAAGGTCCTCAGCGAGTACTTTCTGTCTATGATGAAAAGCACGGCTATGAAAGCCATGAAGTACAGAACGTAGGCAGTTACCACAGGAACTACCTTGGCATGATCACCGAAGTACATCGGGAAAAGCACAACGTTAAGCGAATAAAGACCGAAGACTCCGATCATTTTCTTCGAAAGCCTGCCCTCCAGCGAAACAACGAATGGAGTGAAGAGGAACTGGAAAATGCTGAAAACCTTCCATACCCACGGAGCGAAGAATTCGCTGATAACGAATATGCTCATGCCGTTCTCAGTGTTGATCTGCAGAAGAGTGAGCAGCCCCGTTATTCCAAGGGCAACATAGAGGAAAGGCTGTATCGTGTAGACAGCGCAATCGAATGCCAGGAAATCCCTGTCGTTTATCGCTTTCTTCATAAGCTTTCCAAAAAACCTCGATGAAACGTCCGAGAAGCCCTGCATCCATCTTTTTCTCTGATGCCAGGACTGCTTAAGCGTTAATGGCTTCTCGTCGTAGACTATGGCGTCGTGAGCCCAGCCGACTTTTTCCCCGTTCAGCACAAGCTTGCAAGTGAATTCGAGGTCTTCAGTGAGACAGGTGGCTCCCCAGCCCATCTTTTTGAGAGTCTCTGTGTCCATGCAGAAGCCTGTTCCGCCTATCTGGTTTGAAAGACCGAGGTTGTTCCTGCCTAGCTGAAAAAGCCTGTTTGCGGCCCAGTAGGAAATTGCGTAGCTCTCGGTTACCCAGGAATCATGCGGGTTCTTGCTGTCGAGATAGCCCTGTACAACCTTGTAGCCGCTCTTGAGCTTGTAGTTCATCTCTTTAAGGAAGTCTTTGTCTATTATGTTGTCTGCATCGAATATGCATATGGCGTCGTACTTGGTCTCCATGTTGAATATCTTGTCGAACATCCATTCAAGAGCATAGCCCTTGCCTTTCTTGTCGGAGACGAATCTCTCGAAGACCATGGCACCCTCGTGTTCCCTCGAAATTTCTGCGGTCCTGTCTGAGCAGTTGTCTGCGATTATCATTATATCGTAAAGATCTCTCGGGTAGTCAAGCGCATTGAGGCTTTCTATGATGTTGCCTACAACGACCTCCTCGTTGTGGGCAGCAACGACCATTGCGAATTTCTTCTCTGGAATGCATTTTTTTGCTCCGTCATCTTTTTTCTTGTACAATCCGAACAGAGAAATGAAAAAGAAATATCCGAATACGAGAAAGACAGATAGTTGTATGATTGCAGTAACGATGAATATGAATGTGTCCATATTTCAAATCCTTTCTATTATGTACGCTATGAAAATATAAGTCCTCTATAACCTTATTAATGATACCACAAATTAAGGTGTTTGCCCTATTAGATTGAATTTTCTGATTATTAATTTTGTATGAAGCAATAAGTCCCCGTAATGCTTAACTCTATATCTATTTCATTTTTTTATAGGATACATCCGCTACGGTTATTAATGCTATAATCTTATATGAAAGAAAGGTGGTAATAAGATGGAACAAATAATAGATTGCAAAGGCCTGAAATGTCCTCTTCCGGTAATAACAACAAAAAAATACTTCGATTCGCTTGTAGAAGGCGAAGCTACCGTAATAGTCGACAACGAAGTTGCAAACTCAAACATATCGAAGTTCGCACAGAGCAGCGGTTACGATTATTCATCCGAGCTGAAGGATGGCCTGTACTACATCAAGATAACCAAAGCTTCCTGCGCCTGCAAACCTATGTCCTTTTCTGAAGAAAAGCTCGTCATAATGATAGGAAACGACAAGCTTGGGCTGGGAGACGACGAACTTGGAACATTGCTGATGAAGAGCTACCTGTACGCTTTGTCAGAGAGCGACAGGCTCCCTTCGGATATTATTTTCATCAACGGCGGGGTTAAGCTTGCTGTTGAGGGCTCCGACTGTCTTTCCAGCATAAGGGACATTTCAGAGAAAGGCGTCAATGTGTTCTGCTGCGGCACCTGCTTGGACTTTTACGGGCTAAAGGAAAAACTTGCAGTCGGGGAAATAAGCAACATGTACACCATTGTAGAAAAGATGAACACAGCAACAAACACAATAAAGCTGTAAGAAATGCAACAGGGCTGGAATTCCGGCCCTGTTTTTTATATAATATTATATAGTTTACATATTCAACGGAGGATCAACATGCTCAACAATAAGAAATTCAAGCCCTACATGTCATGCATTGCCGCATCAATAATATTCGGCTTCAGCTTCATGTTTTCAAAAAAAGCATTGGAAGCAGCAGGCCCTTTCGAGCTGCTCTCCTTCAGGTTCGGAGCAGCCTTCCTCACATTGTCCCTGATGGCTCTCTTGGGCATCATAAGGATCGATTACAGGAACAAACCTTTGAAGTCCCTGTTTCTGCTTAGCTTCACCCATCCCTTCCTTTATTTCATTTGCGAAACCTACGGGATAAAATTCGGCTCCACGCTTCAGGCCGGTATAATGCTCGCCCTCATACCGATATTTGTGGCGGTCCTTGCAGCCTGGTTTTTGAAGGAAATTCCTTCTGCGATACAGGTTGTGTTTATAATCCTGTCTGTAGCCGGAGTCATGCTTATTATCATCCTGGGAAGCTCTTCTGCCTCTACAGGAACGGTCAGCATAGCTGGAACTGGCTTCCTTCTTCTTGCAGTCTTGGCCGCGGCAGTATACAACATTCTGTCAAGGAAGCTTTCCACGGACTTCACTCCTATGGAAATAACTTATTTCATGATGGCCTTCGGTGCTGTGCTTTTCAATGGGATTTCGGTTGCCGGCCATGTTCGTGATAACAGCCTTTCAAGCTATTTCAGCCTATTCGCTGACCCAAACTTCAGCTTGTCCATACTCTACCTCGGAGTTCTGTCATCTTCCGTAGCTTTCCTTCTCATAAACTATTCGCTCTCGAAGATAAAGGCGTCGGAAAACGCAGTTTTTTCAAACCTTTCAACTATAGTATCGATACTGGCAGGCGTTGCGTTCATGAACGAGCCTTTCTTCTGGTACCACCTTGCAGGTGCAGCGCTTATACTTGCAGGAGTATGGGGCACAAGCTATTTCGGTGGAGCTTCACAAGATGAATAGGAAGACCTGGGTCCTCCTGCCAATAGCAGCCCTTTATATATCCTTCCTATACCTTGACTTTTTCGGTGCTGGTAAGTATGGAGCAATGTCAGACATGCTGAAGTATGCTTCTGTCCTTCTGTGCTTTTCCAACGCCCTGATGACGGGAAATGCAAGCTATGAAAAAAGAGATGCCGCCCTTCTCAAGGCGGCAATGCTAGTCACGATATGTGCAGATTATTTTCTGCTTTTCACAAGCTTCAACACCGTCGGAATTTCGCTTTTCTGCGTGGTTCAGCTGATCTACATATACAGGCACAGCCGATTCGCAGAATCAAAAACGATTATTTACCTTGGCTTAGGCTCCCTATTTATGGCAGCAGCCAGTTTTATGGTTGTCAGATCAGGCATCAGCGGAAAACCCATGCTCCTATCGGCCTGTCTTTACGCTTTCCTTACTGCCTGCAGCCTCCACACAGCCTATCTAGCAGGCAAATCCAAACGCTATCCTGCAAAGAACGCAGTTCTGATCAATGCCGGCTTGTGGCTCCTAATGCTCTGCGACATGAACATATTCTTCAGCTTTGCGTTTTCATCAAACAGCATATCACAGCCTCTCGAATGGCTGTTCTACCTGCCCTCGCAGCTTATGCTTTCGTTCAGCGCAAGGAAGTGAACCTCTATTTCAGCTTTCCCCAGCACCTGTCACAGCTGAGGCAGCAGTGGGATGAAAATCCGTTGAAGTGCCCATACCTGACGAGCTCCTGGTCATCTTCTTTTTTGTTTTTTACAATCCAGCCCAGCATGTTCTGGACCTCTTCTTTCACTTCGTTTTCAAGCATCTTCTCGTCCATTTCAACTCATCTCCTCTGATTTTATTTTATTATGCCCAGAGGAATATTTCAGTAACCTGGGATACCATGTAAAAAGGCAGCCTGCATCTCTGCAGGCTGCCTTAAATTTTTCTCTGTTATTTGCCTTCTGTTTTCTTAACCCACAGGTATACAGGTATACCTACAAGTGCAACAACTATACCAATCATTGCGTTCATAGTGTCAGTCATAAGCGTGCTTACGAGGATGTAGCCGCCTCCAACTATACCAACGATAGGTGTGATAGGGAAAAGTGGAACTTTGTATTCTGATGTCAGTTCTGGGTGCTTTTTCCTGAGTATGAATACTCCGTATACAGCAAGAACGAAGAATATCCAAAGTGCGAAAACAACTACGTTTGTAAGCATGTCGAACGAACCTGTGATGATGTATCCGATAGCGATAACTGTCTGGATTATCAGCGCGTTTATAGGTGTTCCTGATGCAGTTTCTTTACCGAAGAAGGCTTTGAATGGCATCATGTTTTCTTTAGCCATTGCAAGCGGAACTCTAGCTCCAGCAAGTATGAAGCCGTTCATAGCGCCGAATATCGATATCATGATACCTGCTGATATGAATGCTGCTCCGATTGGTCCGAAGAGTATTACTGCTGCGTCTGAAGCCGCTTTCTTTGAAGCTGCAACTTCAGCCATAGGCATTACGTTGATTATTGCTGCGTTGATTCCAACGTATGCAACTGCAACAACTGCAAGTCCGATTACTATAGCTTTAGGAAGGTTCTTTGAAGGGTTTTCGATTTCTCCAGCTACGTTAGCAACGTTAACCCAGCCTTCGTATGCCCACAGTGTTCCGAGTATAGCTGCTCCGAAGCCTGCAGCTGAGCTTGTAGCTCCAACCATTGGTGTGTAGTTGTGAACCTGTCCGCTTATGAAGCCGAAAACTATTATAGCGAATATAGGGATAAGCTTTGCAATTGTAACAACAGCCTGCAGCTTACCTGCAAGTTCAGTTGACATGATGTTTACTATTGTGAGAAGTATTGCAACAGTTATTGCTACTATCTTCTGCATCATGTCGTCCATTGGTACGAATACTGTAGCCTGAGTGACAAATACTATTGCAAGCGCTGCAAGTGTACCTGGGTAGTAAACAAGAGTCTGTACCCATCCGAGCAAGAATGCAACCATTTCTCCGTAAAGAACTTTCAGGTAGGTAAACATACCACCTGTTTTAGGGATAGCTGAGCCAAGCTCCGCTATTGTGAGTCCTGCCGCAACAGTTATGATACCACCCACTATCCAAGCAAGTATACCAAGTCCTGGTGCACCAGCTGCTGCAAAAACCTTTGCAGGTTTGAAGAATACGCCTGAGCCGATAACAACACCGACAACAAGAGTGATCGCTTCAAAAAGCGACAGCTTCCTTTTTTCTTTCATTTCCATTAATAATTCCTCCTTGAAAAATAAATTTGATATAAAAATATAATGAAAAACTTTTTAACTACACTATTTTCTGCATCCCCTCCAAACAAAATAAAAAAGAAATATGAGATTTTTACTTCCCACTTTCTCTGTTATCCCTGCCTGAGAGTCTTGATACAAAAGTATCTTACACCGACGGCCCTATAAAATAGTGTTTTCAGAGTTCCGTCCTTTAACGTTATGTTTACCTGAGAGATTCCGGGGTTTTCGTGGCTTCCCCCCATTGCTCCTTCGGTCACATTGTGATGTGTCTCACGTTATCCTCATCCGGAAATATTAATATTCTGTTAATACGGTTATATTATACATAGTATTCACAAGTTTTGCAAGAATAATCGAAAAAATAAATAAGTCTTTTTTTATTTATTCATTTTTATGCATATTTAGAGCAAAAAATTGCCACAAAACGACGAGAATCCGTTTAGTGGCAATTCTTTTTTTTGCTATTTCAAGACAGCTTTCGCTATAGCATAGTAACCTTCAGCAGCTTTCTTCAGATCTTCGATTTCGATATACTCATCGGTGGCGTGAACGAGGTTCACCCCTGATGGCCCGAAGCCCAGTGTCTTTATGCCCGCTTCCCCTGCGTAGTGGCTTCCGTTAGTACAGTTGGGATACTTGGTCATCTCAGGCTCGAAGCCTGCTTCCCTGAGGCCTCTCAGAGCCGTCTGAATGAACTCGTCAGTTTCATCGTATGTCCAGGCAGGAAAGAACCTCTCAGCCTCAATGATCTTGCCTGTGTAACATTTCTCCTTGCCCTTGGCATAGAACGCATTCGCCTTGAACTCCGGATCCTTCTGCTCCATGTCCTTAATAATATCCAGCACCGGCCTGAGCACGCTCTCCTTGGTTTCGCCAACAAGCAGCCTCCTGTCATAGGTGGCCTTGCAGTAATCGGGCACTACTGACGCTCCAGGATAAGGCAGGGATTTTATATCCGTAAGTTCCATTATGCCATCTCCCAGAAATTCGTCCCTGGTCACGTCAAGGTCTTTGATCCTCTCAATGAGTTCCGTCATCTTGTAAACTGCATTGACGCCCTTCTGAGGTGTAGCCGAATGGGTCTGAACACCATATGTTTCAATAACAATTTCTGCCCTTCCCCTCTGCCCTCTGGATATATTGCATTCAGATGCTTCACCAAGGACGACAAAGTCGGGTTTAACCCTTGCGCTGACCTTTCTTGCAGCTATCCCCTCGAAAGACTCCTCGTATACGGTTCCCGACACATAAATGTCCCCGCTGAATTCTTTGTTGCAGTCCTCTGCAAAGCAGGCAACTGCTAGCATCATCGCTCCCATGGCGCCTTTCATAGCCGATGCTCCCCTGCCGTATATCCTGCCTCCTGATATCTGTGCTCCGAAGGGATCAACGCTCCATTTAGCCTGGTTGATTACTGGGATTGTGTCGACATGGCCGTCGAACAGGAGCTTATTCCCTGGCTCCCTGCCCTTGATGTGGGCTATGATGTTGCCGTACTCATCGATATGGATGTCATCGAAGCCGGAGCTTATGCAGAAGTTTCGCATCCTTGCAATAACGTTCCTTTCTTCTCCGGAATAGCTTTTCAGCCTAATAAGATCCTGACAGAGTTCAACGAGTTCCTTTTCCCTTTCTTTTGTCAGCATAATTTTCCCCCATTAATTCAAATATATTTTGCGAATTCATCTCCTAACGCAGCTATAACATTCTCGTCGAAAAGCGGACTGAATACTTTTTTCAGGTTTTTCCCTGAAGGAGCCGCGCGGCCTGAGCTTCTTACCTCAGCAGCAAGAGCTTCGAGTGTGCGAATGCAGTATCTGTCAATCCCTCTGGCTTCGGCCTCGGCTTCCAGGAGGGCTATAGCAACCTCCCTGTGCGTCGCGTCAGGGTTGAGGCCGAAATAGTCCGCGATAGCCGGGAATATCCTCTCGAAGAGCATCCTCAATGGATCCATTGCAGGAATTCTCATCTGAGACCCGATATTCAATATGGCTCCGGCAGGAATTCCCGCCATCTTCTTGAAGAATTCTGTGTCGTCCCCGCCTTCGATGTAGTATTTTATTCCGCAAAGGTTCCTTGCAAGCCTCATTGCGTCGAAATACCCCATCTTAAGGTTGTTCTTAATCTGACTGTTGTCGAAATTCAATGTTCTTCCAAGGTTCTCGGACGGGGTCAGATTCGTGATCCTGACGCTGTCGTCCTCTGTTTTTCTTGTGAGACCGTGGCCAAGTGTCCTGATTGCGATGATATCCTTGTAGCCTTTTCTTGCAAGCAAGTTGATCGGAAGGTTGTCATAAAAAGCCCCATCGATGAAGAATTTACCTTCAATCGGCTCAATCTTGAAGATTGGCACATTGGCGCTGGCCATAAGGTAGTCGCAGAGCTTGCCTTGCGGTATGTCCTCCTTGTAAAGTTCAAGAGGCTTAAGGTCGCTCACGGACACTGTGACAATGCCAAGGTCCATTGCAGAGCTTCTAACCCTTTCCTCGTCTATGATGCTGTTTATTATGGACCGTATGCCGCTTGTGTCGAGCCCTTTATTCTCAATGACCTCCCTGAGTTTTGAGGTGAAATAGGCAAGGGTTTCCTTGTCAACATTCTTGTCGATGACTTTCCTCAGCTGCAACTCCTCGATGTCGAAGAAGATGGAATTGTCCATAGTTTCCCACATCCTGTAGCCAGCCTCAAAATCCCCCTGCACAATAACAGCTCCGTTAAGCGCACCTATCGACGTACCAGCAACCCCGTCAAATCTGTACCCTTCTTCGAAAAAGGCTTTGACTGCTCCCATATGGTAGGCCCCCTTGGCGCCACCGCCTTCAAGCACCAGTCCAAGCATCTCTATCCCTCCAAACCCCATATATATGCAATAAATATACCACACAATTAACAATTTTACAATTATTGCGAATATTTAAGGCCATGAAGAGAGCTGCATGCAGCCCTGTAATCTAATACAGCTCTGGTCTCCTGTGCTTGAGTAGAGGAAGCGATTCCCTGATCTCGTTTACGTCGTCAAGGTCCACGTCGACCATGAGGATCCCTTCTTTTTCATCGAGCCTACCTATTACCTCTCCCCATGAATTCGTTGCTATCGAGTTGCCGTACGCAATATACCCTTTCTCGTTTCTTGCTGAAGAAATCCCGAACATGTATACCTGGTTGTCAAGCGCCCTTGCCCTGAAGGTTAGCTCCCAGTGAGCGGGTCCTGTTGTCATATTGAAAGCGGCAGGTACAAAAACAGCCTTCGCCCCGGCAAGGGCCATCTTCCTCGTGAATTCCGGAAACCTGATGTCGTAGCAGATCATGACTCCGATTTTGCCCCATTCTGTGTCGAACACGGTCATGCTGTCGCCGGGAGTCAGAACGTCTGATTCTTTGAATGTTATCTTCCCCTTTACATCTATGTCGAAGAGATGTACCTTCCTGTGTTTGCCGATCAGCTTCCCCTTCCTGTCGAAGATGTAGGATGTATTGTAGACATTTCCTCCTTCAAGCTCCGGTATTGATCCGCCTACGATGTACATGCCATGCTTGCGGGCCTGTTCGGAAAGCATTCCGGTCGTTTCGCCAGGAAAGCTTTCCCCGTATGACCTGAAGCAGTCGTTGTTGTAGGGACAGTTGAACATCTCCGGAAGGGCTGCTATCTCGGCACCTTTGCCGGCTGCTTCTTCCAGAAGCATTCTTGCCCTTTCGATATTTTCTTTTTTGTCCAGACCGACCTTCATCTGGATAAGAGCAATTTTAACGTTTTGCATGCTTAGTCACCTCTCCTTTTCATTTGCTGACAGGGGTCTTGGGATTCCTTCCAAAAAGAACTTCGTACACGTTTTCCGCTGCCAGCATGGCCATCTTTTTCCTGGTTTCCAGTGTCGCGCTTCCAATATGCGGCAACAGGATCACATTTTCGAGTTCCTTAAGCTTAGCTTCCAGCTCAGGTTCGTTTTCATACACGTCCAGTCCGGCACCGAAAATCCTCTTTGACTCGAGTGCCCTGACGAGGGCTTTCTCGTCGACCAACGGCCCCCTCGATGTGTTTACCAGGACGGCACTTTCTTTCATTAGGCTGAACTCCCTGTCGCTTATTAGGTGCCTTGTCTCCGCATTGAGAGGCGCATGAACAGAAATGAAATCCGACTTTTTAAGAAGATCATCGAGACCGGCGAACATTGCGCCTGTCTCTCGTTCAAACGCTTCATCCCTTGTCCTGCTGCTGTAGGCAACCTTCATGTCGAAGCCCAGGCACATCTTGGCGAAAGCACGTCCAATTCTTCCTGCGCCGATGATGCCGGCTGTTTTTCCCTTCAGATCGTATCCCAGGAATTTCGATGCAGACCACTCCCTGAACAATCCCTCCCGTGTGTACCTGTCGGCATCAGCTATTCTCCTGGCGCATCCGAGCATCAGTGCGAAGGCTAGTTCCGCCGTGGTTTCGCTCACCACCTCCGGAGTGTTTGTTACTGCTATGCCCCTCTTGGATGCCTCTTCAACGTCTATGTTGTCATACCCTGCAGCGCAATTGGCGAATATCCTGACGTTTTTCCCAGCATCCATCGCAGCCGAATCGATCCTGTCTGTAGGAACGGTTATCACAGCATCTGCATCTCTTATTTTTTCGAGGAACTCCTCTCTGGGAACTTGCGAATCCTCGGCATGGAACCTGACATTGAAGTACTTTTTCAGAAACTCAATTGAACCTATGTGCATCACCCTTGTAACGTATACCCTGGGGAGCTCGTTCCTTGGAATGAACTTAAGGGATGCGCTGTTTATGCAGTAGCGAAGCCCGTCCGGTCCTGGTCCGTCACTGAAAACATGGCCTAGATGAGAATCTGCAGCGCTGCTCCTTACCTCGGTTCTTAACATGCCATGGCTGAAGTCAGCTTTCTCTGTCACGCTTTCAGGGTTTACCGGCCTCGTGAAGCTGGGCCAGCCGCAGCCGGAATCGAATTTATCCTCCGACGAAAAGAGTGGTTCCCCGCTCACTATGTCAACATACAAACCCTCGTCCTTGTTGTCCCAGTATTCGTTTTCGAAAGGCCTTTCGGTGGCATTCTCCTGGGTCACCTTGTACTGCAGCGGTGTTAATTTCTCCTTGAGATCTTTTTTGTACATAAAGTCGGCTCCTTTCTTTTTCGTATTTGAAAAAACCAGGATTATTCATCCTGGTTTTCGCTTTCAGCCTCCGCTAAATGCTCCCTGAAAAGCGCATCGACACTGTCTTTGTCGTTCATGCAAACTTCCCAGTCGGCCATTCGGACAGCTCCGTTTTTGTTGTATTTGAATACCAGCATGGTTTCTCTTTTTTCAGACCATTCAAAACCCTTCAAATCCTCCCAGGGGATGAAATTGAAGAGGTTGCTGCTATACATGTTTCTTTCTCCAAAACCTTTCTCAGTTACAACCTTTGACTTGCTGAAATCGAATATGCTCATAAGTACATACACGACCACAAGCAATCCGAGAACCGAAAGGTTTGATTTTATCAGGGCATACACCAGGTAGAAAAGGATGAACAGAAACAGCAACCCCAGGAACTTAAGCTTCAAGGAGCTTTGTCTCAATCTGTAAACCTCTCTGCCATAGTCCGATTTCTTTCCCCTTCCTTTAATGAAGGAAAAATAGAACTGTACAACACAAGCAAAAGCTACGATTATCGTTAATATTTTTTCGGAATCCATAAGCCTACTCCTTTAACCTCCAGGTCGCGCCTTCCTTAGAGTCAATTATCTCTATGTCCATTGCGTTCAGCCTGTCCCTTATCTCGTCAGCCTTAGCCCACTCCCTGCGAGCTCTGGCCTCATCCCTTTCAGCTAAAAGCATGTTCACAAGGTCTTCATCTATATGGCTGGTATCAGCAGACTCTTCCTTAAGGAGGTCAAGTGAGAATACCCTGTCAAAATCTTCAACGAGGGCAACCTTCTCAAGAGGGCTCAGCTCGTCAGCCTTGAGCACATCGTTCAGAACTGTAAATGCGTTTGGCATGTTGAGGTCGTCGCTTATCTGCTCGACAAAGCTTTTTTTGTATACTTCAAGCTTGCTGCTGTCGATTGTCTCGCTTCCCGTTATGGAATCCTTTATGAGTGCAATCTTGTTCTTGAGCTTCTTGAGAGACAGTCCAGCATCGCTCAAAGCATCGAAGCTGAACATGAGCTGCTTCCTGTACCTGGACTGGAGGCAGAAATATCTGTATTCGATCGGTTTGAAGCCTTCCTCCATGAGCCTTGAAAGGGTCAGAAAGTCTCCGCTCGATTTAGACATCTTTCCGCCGTCGACGACGAGGAACTCGCCATGCATCCAGTAGTTGACCCACTTGTGGCCGAGTGCCGCCTCTGACTGTGCGATCTCGTTAGTGTGGTGCACAGGGATGTGGTCTATTCCCCCGCAGTGTATGTCTATCCTTTCGCCAAGGTATTTGATTGACATTGCCGAGCATTCGAGATGCCAGCCTGGAAATCCCCTTCCCCATGGCGAATCCCACTGCATTATCTGGTTCTTGAACTTAGAGTTTGTGAACCAGAGGACAAAGTCCAAAGGATTCTTCTTGTTTTCATCAACCTCTACCCTGCTGCCAGCCTCGAGCTCCTCCATAGAGAGGTTTGCAAGCTTGTTGTAGTCTGGAAACTTGTCTATTTCAAAATATACGTTTCCGTCCGCGATGTAGGTGTAGCCTTTCTTTTCGAGTATCTGGACCAGCTCTATCATTTCCTTGATATGCTCTGTGGCCCTGCACACGACTGTTGGCCTCTGTATGTTAAGCTTGCTGCAGTCATCGAAGAAAGCATCCTCATAATACTTTGCTATCTCCCATACTGTCTTGTTCTCCCTCTTTGCTCCGAGCTCCATCTTGTCTTCGCCTGTATCGGCGTCAGACTGGAGGTGGCCTACGTCTGTTATGTTCATGACGTGCTTAACGTCGTAGTTCAAATACTCGAATGATTTCTTCAGCACATCCTCGAATATGTATGTCCTGAGGTTTCCGATATGTGCATAGTTGTAGACTGTCGGTCCGCAGGTATACAAGCCTACATGGTTTTCCCTCAAGGGCACGAATTCTTCTTTAGTTTTGCCATAAGAATTATATACATAAAAGCTCATTTTTTTACCTCCCATATAAAAATAAACCACAGGTACAATGCTGCCCGTGGTTTAAAAAATATCGATAATATCAATAATTTAACGATCACAGGCCGCAGCAAATAAATGTTCGATTACATTGCAGCAACAGCAGCAGCGCTTCATCCAAAATCACGGCCTTTCGTTAAAATATCATATATAAATACTACCATATTTTTTAAATAAAGCAATATATTTTGCGTTTTTTATTTGAATCCTTAAATGAAAATCTAAACT
>DBML01000025.1 GCA_002298915.1 Clostridium sp. UBA699 | reverse complement strand
GCTTTCAGCAAACAGTTGTTAACCGTCCCCAGCTAAAAAACATATAAATACTATTTACAAAGTAGGGAATAAGGTATAAGATAGTAGCAGAAAAACGGTTTCACGAACTAAACGTGGGAAACCAATAATCATCTAATAACAATTATTGATTGAAAATGTCAGCAAATAATGTTATAATTTTATCAATCAATAATGTTGCCTTTGGGGGAAAACGATGGATATTAAAGCTATTATCGACAAACTTTATACAACAAACAACGCAGAAAAAGAGGAACTGCTCTACCTTGTAAACAACATAAACGAAGAAGAAAAGGAATACCTGCTCCAGAAATCGAAAGCAACTGCAGACGAGAACTACTCGAACAAGGTCTTCATGAGGGGTCTCATCGAGTTCACGAACTACTGTAAGAACGACTGCCACTACTGCGGCATAAGGAGCGGCAACAAGAACGCCGAAAGGTACAGGCTCACGGTGGAGCAGATACTCCAATGCTGCAAGATGGGCCATGAGCTGGGGTACCGCACCTTCGTGCTCCAGGGCGGCGAGGACATGTTCTACACGGACGAGAAGATAGTTGAGATAATAAAGGCCATAAGGGAAAACTACCCGGACTGCGCCATCACGCTTTCGATAGGAGAGAAATCCTACGAATCCTACAAGAAGTTCTTCGATGCGGGCGCCGACAGGTACCTCCTGAGGCACGAGACTTCCGACGAGGAGCACTACAAAAAGCTCCATCCTGAATCAATGAGCCTGGCCAAAAGGAAGGAATGCCTTTTCAACCTCAAGAAGATAGGCTTCCAGGTGGGCTCAGGCTTCATGGTGGGATCACCATACCAGACGAACGAGAACCTGGTGGACGACCTCCTGTTCCTTAAGGAGCTCAACCCGCACATGGTCGGGATAGGACCGTTCATCCCGCACAAGGACACCAAGTTCAAGGACGAAACCCAGGGGACGCTCGAGATGACGATCCTGATGATCGCACTCCTGAGGCTCATGCTTCCGAAGGCGCTTATACCGGCTACGACAGCTCTCGGAACGATCGACCCTCTGGGACGAGAAAAAGGCCTGAAGGCGGGAGCCAACGTCGTAATGCCTAACCTTTCGCCGACCGACGTGAGGGACAAGTACCTGCTGTACGACAACAAGATCTGCACAGGGGACGAGGCTGCCGAATGCAGGCAGTGCATAGAGCGCAGGATCCAGAGCGCAGGCTTCGAGGTCGACCTCACAAGGGGCGACAACGTAGAGTGGACAAGGTAATATAGAATTTCAAGGGCACCGGGAGCCTCGTATGAGGAACCTCCGGTGCCCTTTTGCCTTCACACAGAAAAAACATTCAAATCCGATTTTTCTGCAGCAATTCTGTTGTACGATGGCCCTAGGAGGTGATATTATGGCTCTGATAAAATGCAGGGAGTGCGGCAGTAATATCTCTGACAAGTCGAAAGCCTGCCCGCACTGCGGGTGCCCGACTGCCTGCAGCCTCGGCTACGGTCAGAATCCCAAGGACGGCGAGAGCTCCTACACTGAAAGGGACAAGATGAGGGACGGCATCACCGCCCTTCTGCTGATGGTGATATTCGGTGCGCTCTATTTCGCCCTGACCCATATGTGAAATAGGAACAAAACAAAAGCACACACTGGTGTAAATTCCAGTGTGTGCTTCGTTATTATTTTGCCTGGCTCAGTGCGTCCGCCACCGCAGACATGATTCCCTTGCTGCTGAAGGTTGCCCCTGAAACTGCGTTGACGCTTGCTGACTGGCTGTCAATGATCTGCTGCTTTACGCTTGAGAAGGCTTTGTTGTAGAACGGAGCGTCGTCCCCGTAGGAGATAGTCGTTATCTCGGTTATCTTTCCGCCCTTAACCGTTACCGACACCTTCGTCGTAGCTCCCCTGAATCCCGTTCCGGTTCCTGTGTAGGTTCCGTTCTTGTATGCAGAAGATGCTGTCGAAACGCTCGAAGATGTTGAAGCTGAAGTGCTGCCTGATTTGCTGCTCGACGAGCTGGTTGAGCTGCTTGTGCTACTCGATGAACTGCTCTTGCTGTTCGTTGAGCTGCCTGACGCTGCGCTCGTCACCTTCGCGTTCGCCAGAGCGTCCTCAACAGCGGACATGATGCCGTTGCTGCTGAACGTCGCTCCCGAGACTGCGTTGACGCTTGTTGACTGGCTGTTAATGATCTGCTGCTTTATGCTCGAGAAAGCTCTGCTGTAGAACGGCGCGTCGTCCCCGTAGGAAACCGTGGTTATGTCGGTGATCTTGCCGCTATTCACGGTGACTTTTACCGTTGTCGTGGCACCCCTGAAGCCTGTGCCTGTACCGGTGTAGGTCCCGTCAAGGTATATGTCCGATGAACTCTGGCTGTTCGCCTGGGTTGCTACGGAGATGTTTGTGTCTGCGCCCGTGCCGGCGGCTGCGACAACGTTCGCGCCGATGTTTCCTGCGTAGTAAAGTCCGGTCATCGCTGCGACAACGGCTATGCCTGCAGCAGCAGGGCGGACATCCGTGTCTGTAACTGCAAGGGACACGTTCCTGCGAGGGCAAACCGACACGCACTTCATGCACTGGATGCATTCGCCGCTGCTGACGGCATCGTCTTTGTAGAGGGGGATGCCCATCGCGCAGTTGTTCGTGCATATCCTGCAGGCCCCGCATTTCGTCCTCGGCTTGTCTATCTTGGCAATCCTGAGCTTAGAGGTCAGCGCGAACACCGCTCCGAGAGGGCACAGGTACCTGCAGAAGAACCTTTCGACGAAGAAGGAGGCGGCAGTGATGAGTATGAAGAGGATCAGCCCGACCGCCATGTTCTCTGTAATGTAGGAGATGGCGGGGGCCTTGCCAACGGCCGTGAGCATCCCGAAAGCATCCCACGGGCTCATATTGTCGAATGCGGTAGGGTTGAGGGTCCAAAGCACCGCGACGAGGAACATCAGGACCAGGTACTTCACGTATTTGAGAGCTTGGTCGATCCCCTCGCCCATCCTGAACCTCACCTTGAAGAACCGCCTTGAGAGGCCGTAGATGAAGTCACCGAAGGCACCGAAAGCGCACATCCAGCCGCAGAAGAACCTTCCCAGCAGAACGGTAGCAGGGATTATGACAGCGGCCTCGACAAGCTGGGGCAGCATCTGAGCTGCGCTGAAGCTGCCGCCGAGCACTGCGGTGTATATCTCCCTTATCCCGCTGAAGGCGTTTATGTAGAGTCCCGGCAGAATTATGAAGAATAGTATCTGCACGGCATGCCTTGTTATTTTAACTGTTGAAATCTTTTGTTTCTTGTTCATCATGTTAGCTCCTTATAAATGAATTTGCCAGGCCTTCCGTAAGGAAGATGTCGCCGCCCTCCGTAACAAAAACGGCCTGGGCGCCAAAACTTCCGAGAAGCTGCATGGCTGATGCTGTGCCCGAAACGAACAGGGCTGTTGTCAGCGCGTCGGCATCCGTTGAAGAACAACATACCGCGGTCACGCTCAGGAGCCCCGATTCAGCTGGGTACCCGGTGCGCGGGTTTAGGATGTGGTGGTAGCGGACCCCGTCCTTCACGAAGAAGCGCTCGTTGCTCCCCGATGTCACGACGGCCTTGTCCTCGGCTTCTATGGTCCCAATATATCCGCCTCGCGGGGACATGGGATTCTGGATGCCAACCTGCCACGGCAAGCCTTCTTCCCTGAGGCCCACCGTTACGATGTTCCCTCCGAGGTTCACCAAGGCGCTGCCGATACCGTGCTCAAGGAGGATGCGCCTTACCTCGTCAGCGGCGTATCCTTTTGCTATGCCGCCGAGGTCCACGGACATGCCGGGTTTCCTTAGGAAAGCTGTGCAGCGGCCTTTGTCGAGAAGAAGGTCCCTGTAGCCGACAAGCTTAAGCGCAGCAGCGACCTCGTTTTCGTCCGGGATGTAGTCCTTATTCTTGCCGATTCCCCAGAGGCTTGTAAGCGGCCTCACAGTCACGTCGAAAGCGCCGTCGGTCAGCTCGGAAAAACGCAGCGACCTCTCGAGGAGAGCGTAGGTGTCGGGGTGTATCTCCTGGGGAGACAACCCAGCGGATGAGTTAATCAGGGCAACATCGCTTTCCTCTTCGTATGCTGACATCCTGCTGTGGATATCCATAATCCTGTCAGCGGCAGCCGATACGGCCCTCCTGCTGTTATTGCCGCAGGCCCATATCGTATTCATGGTACCCAGCGCCAAAAATGTCTTTTCATATCTTTCTTTCAATAAAAACAGCTCCCTGCGGATAATGAATATCCTTTAATAATCAAGTTCATATACACAGGATAGCAGGATAATTTGTGATGGGTATGAAATATCCGTGTGAAATTATGTGAATTCAGGCGCAAAAAAACCGCGACCGCAGTTTTAGCCGGTCACGGCTTGGTTCAACTATTCTATTCAAGGGCTCCGTAGCAGCTGCTTCCTGAGCCGGCGGTGCAGGCGAAGCAATGGTCGTTGGCCTTAATGCATTTGTCCAGGTTTTCCAGGTCCAGATCCCAGAACTTCCTTTCGTCCATCTTCATGCCGAGGACCTGGTTGAAATCGCAGTCGTAGGTGTTGCCCTTGAAATCAACAGATATCAGCCTCTTGCACATGAGCTTGCCGAGGTTATTCTCGTTGTAGCTGTCCTTGAGGAGCTGCACGTAGCTGTCGTAGCAGCCTTCCTTCTCCAGCTTCTCCCTGAACCTGTTGATCGGGTTGTTGGCGATGGTTATCAGGCTGTCGAAAACTATGCCGTGGTCCTTAAGAAGGTTTTCCTTGTAGGCTTCCTCAAGCTCGCTCTGGGACCCAGGAAGGAAAGCGCCGCCAGGATTGTACACGAGGTTGAGCTTCAAAGGGCCTTTTCCGTAGCCCATTCCGTTCAGCTTCTTCAGGACGCGGATGCTCTTGTCGAACGTCCCTTTGCCCCTCTGCTTGTCGACGTTCTCCTCGCCGTAGCACGGGAGGGAAGCCACAAGGTTTACGCTGAACTTCTTGTAAAGGTCGAAGTAGTAGTCGAACTCAGGGCGGTCAAGCACGGAAAGGTTTGTCCTCACGGTGATTGATTTGCCGTACGTGCTCAACTTTTCTATGAAGCGCGGAAGGTTCGCGTTCATCTCGGGAGCTCCTCCGGTAAACTCGACCTGGTCCACGTCCAGCTCGATGAGCTTATCAATTATATTGTCGGCAGTTTCACCATCCATGTTGAGGTCTCCCTCCGGAGAGCCGTTCACGTGGCAGTGCTCGCAGGTCTGGTTGCACCTGTTGCCGAGGTTAATCTGTATGATCTCAGTCTTTTCCTTTTTTATGTCCTGTCTGAATCCGTTCATCTGAAATACCTCCAAAAATGTTATCGACAACATTATATAACAGTCAGGCAAGCTGTGCACCAGTTTAAGCTATCGGGATTCGTTATAGATGAAGGCTTGTCTATAAAATGACAAACTTGAAGCGGAAACCTTTAAGTGATAGAATATTATAAAAACATTTTGAAGGAGGAACTTAGATGAGTGAAAATGCAAACATCGATTGGAATAGCTTGGGGTTCAATTACATCAAGACAGATTTACGTTTCATAGCAAGGTGGAAGGATGGGAAATGGGATGAAGGATCACTTGTAGAGGACAATATGCTCAGGATAAGTGAAGCCTCAACTGCCCTTCACTACGGACAGCAGTGCTTCGAGGGACTCAAAGCCTACAGGACAAAAGGCGGCAAGGTTCAACTTTTCAGGCCGGACATGAACGCCAAGAGGATGCAGAGCAGCTGCAAAAGGGTGCTCATGCCAGAGGTTCCTGAGGAACTGTTCGTGAAGGCCTGCAAGAAGGTCGTGAAGGCCAACGCAAGGTTCATCCCTCCGTACGGGACTGGAGGAACATTTTATCTTAGGCCTATGGTCATAGGTGTGGGGGACACGATAGGCGTTAAGCCTGCACCTGAATATATATTCTGCGTGTTCGGAATCCCTGTCGGTGCGTACTTCAAGGGAGGAATGGCGCCGGTCAACATGGAAGTGGCCAAGTACGACAGGGCGGCTCCTTTCGGAACAGGCGCCGTTAAGGTGGGCGGAAACTACGCCGGAAGCCTGTACCCACATGAGGAGGCGGCTGCAAGGGGCTACGCGGACTGCGTTTACCTGGACCCTGCAACGCACACAAAGATAGAGGAGGCAGGAGCGGCCAACTTCTTCGGCATTACGAAGGACAAGAAGTTCGTGACACCTTCATCGCCTTCGATACTTCCGAGCATAACAAAGCTTTCGCTTCTCCACATTGCGAAGGACAACCTCGGAATGGTTGTTGAGGAAAGGGACGTGTTCATAGACAAGCTCGACGAGTTCGTTGAAGCGGGCGCATGCGGAACAGCGGCCGTTATCTCTCCTATAGGAGGTATAGAGCACAACGGAAAGCTCCACGTGTTCTTCAGCGAGACAGAGGTAGGCCCTGTGACAAAGGAGCTGTACAACACCCTCGTCGGAATCCAGTTCGGCGACATAGATGCACCGGAAGGCTGGATAGTGGAAGTAGATATGTAAAAACCTTTATGTAAAGATTAAGGGACGGTTAACAATAAATCCGCTTTTCCCAAAATGACAAACACTTGTTAACCGTCCCCCAAAAGACAAAGAAGCCCCTTGCGGGGCTCCATGGTATCTTTAGTCGTAAAGGCCTGTGGAAAGGTATTTTTCTCCTCCGTCGGGGGCCACTGTGACGACTTTCTTTCCTTTTCCGAGCTTCTTGGCTATCTTCAGCGCAGCTGCAACGTTCGCTCCTGAGGATATGCCGACAAGAATACCCTCCTCTCTTGCCAGGAGCCTTGCGTATTCGTAAGCTTCCTCGTTAGTTACGGTCACGACCTCGTCGACGACATCCTTGTCGTAGATTTCAGTCACGAAGCCGGCTCCGATTCCCTGTATCTTGTGAGGTCCCGGCTTTCCGCCGGAGATTACAGGTGAGCTCGCAGGCTCCATCGCAACTATCTTTATGTCGCTTTTCAGCTCCTTCAGCTTCCTTCCGACTCCGATTATGGTCCCGGCTGTTCCCACGCCGGCAGTGAAGACGTCTACGTCACCTACATCGTCGAGTATCTCGAGCGCTGTCGTCTCGTAGTGCTTCAGAGGGTTTGCCTTGTTAGTGAACTGCTGAGGGAGGAAGTAGCCCTCGTTCTGGCTGACAATTTCCTCGGCCTTAGCGATTGCGCCTGACATGCCCTTCGCGCCTTCGGTTAGTATGAGGTCCGCTCCGTAAGCGGTCATAAGCTGTCTTCTCTCAACGCTCATCGTGTCGGGCATTACGATGACGACCTTGTAGCCTTTGAGCTTTCCAAGCATAGCCAGGGCTATGCCCGTGTTGCCGCTTGTGGGTTCAACGATAACGCTGCCGGGCTTGAGCAGCCCTTCTTTTTCGGCCTGCTCGATCATCCCCAGTGCAGCCCTGTCCTTAATGCTTCCGCCCGGGTTGAGCTTCTCGAGCTTGACGTAAACGTCTGCGCTGTCCTCTCCTACGAGTTTCCCCAATTTGAAAAGCGGTGTTTTGCCTATCATGTCTATTACGTTAGTGTAAATCATTTTGCATTCCTCCAAATTTATAAATATTTTAATTAGTTATATTTGACTCAGTCTGCCCGGTTCCGGATACCCGGCAAACAAAAAAGCCCCAGCCTCTGGTACAGAGGCAGGAGCATAAAATCTTCCGCGGTTCCACTCTGTTTATCATGCAGCACTGCCGCATGACAACTCGTTCATCAAGGGTACAAACAATACCCTGGCGCTTTAACGGGCGCACCCGCTGAAGTCTACTTAACTTCAATCCAGAGCTCGAGGATGCACTTCGGCAGTGTTTGCCATAAAATCCCTCGCACCCAAGGGGATTTCTCTCTGAAAGGCTCCCATAGCTTACTCTTCCCGTCATCGCATATCCTAGTGTTTTACTATGCTTTGATTATAATAAATCAGAGTGAACTTGTCAACATTAATTTTCTAAAAAAATCGTGGGGACGGTTAACAAGTGTTTCTCTTTTTCAGAGATAAAAGAATTAAATGTTAACCGTCCCCACGATTAATAGATAATGTTCAATTTTTTGTTTTCTTCAGCGGTATAATGGAATCAGGATAATTCTTATACGGGAGGGAGAAGTGTGAAGGTTACGATTATTCATGGACAAGCACACAAGGGGAGCAGCTGGAACATATCGAGGAAGATAGTCGAAAAGCTGCCTGCTGGCACAAACGAGATAGAGGAATTCTTTCTGCCGATGGATGCACCCGGATACTGCGCGGGGTGCTATAGGTGCTTTAAAGAAGGAGAGGATGTGTGCCCTCATGCGGATAAGGTACAGGCAGTTGTGAGGGCAATGGAGGAGGCTGAAATTGTAGTTATCGACTCCCCAACCTACTGCATGAGGATGACGGGGCAGCTCAAGACGCTTTTTGACCATTTCGCCTACATGTGGCTGTCCCACAGACCGAATGAAGCCATGTTCAGAAAGGTTGGCATAGTTGTTTCAACCACAGCTGGAGCGGGCGCCAGGGGAGTCACTAAGGACATGGCGCAGCAGCTGTTCTGGCTTGGCATCCCGAGGGTATACAGGTACGGCAAGCGGGTCGGGGCGATGAGCTGGCAGGAGGTTCCTGAGAAAACAAAGGCTGAAATAGAGAATGACACAAAAAGGATTGCTGCAAAAGCTGCTGCTCGAGCTGGGAAGGCTAGGCCTGACATGAGGCTGAGGGTTTTGTTCCGGATCATGATGATGAATCAGAAGGGCAACGAATGGAACATGAAGGACAAGGACTATTGGAAGGAGAAGGGGTGGCTTGACGGGAAGAAACCTTGGTGAAAATCGGGGACGGTTAACAATTAATTAGTTTTGTGATGGCAAACAGTTGTTAACCGTCCCCAATTTTTTTTCAAATTCCCACTTGACTTCGACCATCCAAGTCACTAAAATAGATAAAGTGATTTGGATTGCAGAGGAGGGATCGTATTGAGGAAGAGCAGCCCGACCACAATGAAAAAGCGGCAAAAAAACCGATACTTGCTCGGTAAGGCAGGAGTGACCCCAGACGAGGGTGAGAAAGCACTCAGTTTTATCGACAACAGAATTATCAGCTCTCCCGAAGTCGCAGGCGCCAAGCTTGCCGACCCTAAAAACGACCTCTCAAAATCCGCAGGAATAATCAAAAAATTTGATATCTTTAACCACATCGGAAACTCTCAGAAACATCCTTCAATCCCAAAAGCGACAACACAGAATACAGGACCCTAAAAGCTTATGAACTAGTGCCATAGGCCTATTTGTCGTTGCGCGAAAAGGTATTAAATCGCCAATTAATATTATGTTTACATCGATTACAAGATGTGCCATAATGGTTAAAATATATAATAAAAACGTAGTGAGGAGTAAATATGAAGATTGGATTTGATCACAAAAAGTACCTTGAAGAACAGTCAAAATTTATACTTGAAAGGGTGCAGAGCTATGACAAGCTGTACCTCGAGTTCGGCGGGAAGCTCTTGTTCGACATGCATGCAAAAAGGGTTCTTCCCGGTTTCGACGAGAACGCAAAGATAAAGCTTCTTCAGAAGCTTAAGGAAAAGGTTGAAGTCGTAATCTGCGTCTACTCGGGAGACATCGAGAGGAACAAGATAAGGGGAGACTTCGGGATAACCTACGACCTTGACGTTCTAAGACTGATCGACGACCTCAGGGCATACGACCTTGATGTCAACAGCGTTGTCATCACAAGATACGAGGGACAGCCTGCAACAAACGTCTTCATAAACAAGCTCGAGAGAAGAGGGATAAAGGTGTACAAGCATGAAGCGACACCTGGATACCCTACTGACGTTGACCTGATTGTAAGCGACGACGGCTACGGAAAGAACCCTTACATCGAAACAACAAAGCCGATAGTGGTCGTAACTGCGCCAGGCCCGGGAAGCGGAAAGCTCGCAACCTGCCTCAGCCAGCTCTACCACGAGTTCAGACGCGGAAAAACAGCAGGATACTCCAAGTTCGAAACATTCCCTGTATGGAACCTTCCGCTTAAGCACCCGGTCAACGTTGCGTACGAAGCTGCAACCGTCGACCTCAAGGACGTAAACATGATCGATCCGTTCCACCTCGAAGCTTACAACGCCGTAGCAGTGAACTACAACAGGGACATAGAGACATTCCCTGTACTGAAAAGGATAATAGAGAAGATAACAGGAAAAGAATCCGTATACAAATCACCTACAGACATGGGTGTAAACAGGGTTGGCTTTGGAATTACAGACGACGAGGTCGTTAAGGAAGCTTCAAGGCAGGAGATTATAAGAAGATATTACAAGACAGGCTGCGAGTACAAGAAGGGCTACATAGACAAGGAAACCTTCATGAGATCAAAGCTCCTCATGGACGAGCTCAACCTCAAGGAGGAAGACAGAAGGACGGTAGCGGCAGCGAGGGAATACTCCGAAGCGACTAGGGAACTCTCAGGCAAGACTGATCTGGTCCCTGCGATTGCGCTCGAGCTTGAAGATGGTACGATCCTCACGGGAAGAAGATCCACGATTATGGATGCGGCAGCAGCTGTTTTACTCAACGCAGTAAAGCACTACGCAAACATAGCTGACGAGATACACCTCATATCGCCGGTCATACTCGAGCCGATCGTAGACCTTAAGATGAAGGTTCTCCACAGCAAGACAACAACCCTCGACAGCGAAGAGATACTAATCGCGCTCTCGATATGCGCGGCAACGAATCCAATGGCCCAGGTGGCCCTCAAGAAGCTTTCGAAGCTAAAAGGATGCCAGGCACACTCCACTACAATACTGAGCGAGAGCGACGAGCAGACTTACAGGAAGCTCGGCATCGACGTTACAAGCGATCCGGAATACTCCTCAAGCAGCCTCTTCTACGGTGCTTAGAAAACATAACTAAACATCATGACGGCACAGCGCTTTGCGGCTGTGCCGTTTTTTTGTTATAATTTCAATAAAGAATCGGGGACGGTTAACAAATATTTCGCTTTTAGATGAATGGCAAAAACTTGTTAACCGTCCCCAACCCATTCGGAGGTGAACGTGGGATGAAGGCAGCTTCCTTATTGAAATTTGCTATGTTCGGCGCGGGTACGGTTGTTTTCGGATGGAAAAAGCCGATAATCGGCGCCGTCATAATAACCGATAGATGCAACCTCTCCTGCAGGCACTGCGCGGTCAACAACATAACGACCGTGATTTACCCGCACCGTCAGATCAAAAGCGACATGAAGCGGCTATACGACCAGGGCGTTCGGATACTCTTCTTCTTCGGAGGAGAGCCTTTCCTTTGGCAGGATGCGGGAAGGACGCTAAGGGACCTCACAGCCGAGGCGAAGGAGATGGGATTCCTTATAGTTAACGTCGTCACCAACGGCACGTTCCCGATCGACCTCCCTTCTGCGGACATGGTCATGGTCAGCCTGGACGGGGGCAGGGAAAAGCACAACGAGATCAGGGGCGAAACCTACGACATCATTCTTTCAAACATAAAAGGCGCAGCCTCGCCGAACATATGCCTATACATGGCTTTAAACAAGATCAACAAGGAGGAGATAGGGAATGTGTGCAGGGTGGCCGCTGACGAACCGAACGTCAAGACGGTATCCTTCAACCTACACACCCCTTACCCCGGCACAGAGGACCTTGCGCTCTCACAGGCAGAGAAAGCTGGCTGCCTCGGGGAGATTGAGAGGATGATGGACTCGGGGGTGCCCGTCCTGAACCTCAGGAGCGCATTCCCCTATATCGTAAGGAACGATTTCCCTAGGCCATGCCACCAGTGCGCCATAATCGAGGACGGCAGGCAGTACGTGTGCGGAAGGTGCATCGAGATTCCGGGCCTCTGCGAAAGCTGCGGCTACATGTTCGCGGCGGAGTACTCTCTAGTATTCCAGGGCAAGCTGCCGGTGGTCCTGGATATGCTCCGAACCTATTCAAAATACATCTGAGAGGAGGGATAGTATGAACCTTACTTCGCTTTTGAGGATATGGACCACAAGGTCATTCAGGCCCTTTGAGTTCAACGGACGTTACGACAGCAGGCTGGATTTCCAAGATCTGGACCAACTGGGCCTCTACGTGCATATCCCTTTCTGCAGGAGCCTATGCAGTTTCTGCCCATACTGCAAGGTAGTATATGACTATGACCTTGCTGATGAATACCTGAACGCACTGCTTGATGAGATAGAGCTCGTCGGGAGCGCAATGTCCGGTCCAAAGGAAGCTACAAGCCTGTACTTTGGGGGAGGCACGCCTGCTCTGATGCTGGACTCCCTGCCCGAAATAATTGGCGCACTTAAGAAACACTTCACTATCCGAGACGGAATAGGCGTTGAGCTTCACCCCGAGGACGTCACAGATGAAAACCTCAATGCGCTCAAAGCGGCCGGGGTCACTATGATAAGCATCGGTGTGCAGTCCTTCGACCACGGCTGCCTTGCAGCCCTCGGACGCAGCGGGACAGACTACGAAAGGCTTTTCGAAGCCGTCGGGAATGCCGGGTTCGATACCGTAGACATGGATCTCATTTTTGCCATACCTGGCCAGACGGCGGAGACCCTCAAGAATGACATAGAAACTGCGTTTTCGAACGGTGCAACACAGATATCGACCTACCCGTTCATCGACTTCACCTTCGCGGACAACCGCTACAAGCCTCTCCCGGAGAAGGACAAGAAGAGGCTGCTGTCCGAAATAACGGACTATTGCTCGGAGAAAGGCTACCAAAGGACTTCGGTTTGGACTTTCGCAAAGCCCGGAACCGAGAAGTACTCATCCATCACAAGGGACAGCTTTCTGGGCTTCGGGGTGTCTGCAACAACGCTTCTCAAAAAACAGTTTAAGATAAACACGTTCTCAATAGATGGCTACATCGGCAGGATAAGGCAGGGAAAGCTTCCAACCTCGCTGACGCTAGACTTCACGCTGAGGCAGAGGGCAGCCTATTACCTGTTCTGGAGCGCCTACTCCATGAATATAAGCCAGTCAGGTTTCAGAAGCTACTTCGGCAGGACGATGGACGGAATGTACGGGCTGGAGTTGAGGCTCTGCCTTCTCCTCGGCCTCCTGAAGAGGAGCGCTGACGGATACGAGCTCACAGACAGAGGAGCCTACTACTACCATTACATCGAGCAGGCCTACACGACAGCCTACATCGACAGGATGTGGAACATATCAAGGAAAGTTCCATTCCCGGAGAAGATAATCCTCAAGTAATTATTTCGTGGGACGGTTAACAACAGATTCCTTCAACACAAAAATGGCAAACACTTGTTAACCGTCCCCTGATCCATCCAGGCCATTCGCCGCCCGTTTTTGTATGCGGGCGGCTTTTTTATGGTATAATGAATGGATATGTAATTTTTCTTTTCAAGAGGGGAAGCAATGGAAAAACAGAGCAAACTACTACAAATGTTCAATAAATATACAACCGGGAACAATCAGGCTAAAGGACGGCTGATGGTCAAGGAAGACTTAGTTTCTGACTTCAGAATATCAGACTGCGACAGCCTTATAAGCATACAGGGAAACGTGATATCGCAAAACCTTTTCAACGAGTACGCCACTGCGATCGAGATCGACGCAGAAAACAAGAAAATTCTGTCCACCTACTGCAGCTGCATGGATTTTGAGAAACACGAGTTCAGCAAGAAGAACTACTGCTGCAAGCACCTGAACGCAACCTTCTACAAAGCACTGGAAGATCTGGCTGCCCACCCCCTTTTCAGCGAGGAGGACGAGGCGTGCGCTGAGAGCAAGGACATATTCAAGGGAGGCAGCATACTAGCCATGCTTCTTGGAGATAGCAAGGAAAAGGACGAGGTAAAGATAGATGTCTACATCAACAGGACAGGAATCCGAGACAACATCTCGGCCGAGTTCAAGATAGGCAGCAGGTCATCGAAATCCGGCGGTATGTACATCCTAAAGGACATAAACTACTTCCTCGCAGCGGTCCACAACAGGATCCCCATAATCTACAGCAAGAACTTCACCTTCAGCACGGATAATCAGCGTTTGGGGACGAAGGACAGGAAGCTGATTGACTTCATTGAAACTCTTAAGGAGATGAAGGGGGTAATAGGCTACGAAAGCAAGGTCGGTGACCGGGTAGTCGACGGGAAGTACCTTAACATACCAAAGTACATGGTCAGGGAGTTCTTACAGGTCGTCATGAACCACAGGGTTTTCCTGAATGAGGGGTTCTTCTACAGGCCGGTGGAGACGGAGATACTGATGCAGGCCCCCCCTCTGCAGTTCGACCTGAAGCTAATAAAGGACAGCTATGTCCTGAAGTCGCCTGCCGGAATGCCAGCGGCCTTGGGGTCGAAGAACGATGCGTTCCTCTACGGGTCGATGGTTTACCTTCCGGACTACGACTTCTGCTACAAGATCAGGCCTTACCTCAAGGCCTTCAAGGAGGCTAAGGTGCTAAGCATGCCACAGAAGGAGGAGGAGAAGGTTCTGAAAAGGCTGATACCTGACCTGAGCTTCCTGGCAGACGATGTCTCACTCTCGAAGAGCATCAAGGACAGGATAGTCATAAGCGGCTGCGAATTCCTATTCTACTTCGACAGGAAGGGAAAGGAGAATATCCTGAAGCTGAACGTAAGGTACGGAAATCAGGAGTTCAACATCTTCGGCGACTGCAAAGACAAGGTGGTCTACAGGGAGCTGAAAAAGGAAAGCGATGTGGTGGGGCTGCTGCACTCCTTTGGCTTCGAAGAGGTGGAGGACATCTTCTACCTGACATCAGGGGATGATCGCGCGTTCCAGTTCTTCAAGTACGATATCGCCAAGCTTCAGGATATAGGGGAGGTTTTCTACTCTGACAGCTTCAAGGGCATAAAGAACATAGGTGCTTCAGGGCTCAAGGGCTCGGTAAAGCCAGGTAGCTTCAACTACTTCGAGTTTGATTTCAAGATTGGGGACATACAAAGGGATGAGACTGAAGCTATACTGAGGGCGTTCAGGGACAATGTCAGGTACTACAAGCTTAAGACAGGGGAGTTCATCGATCTCGAGGAACTCGAGCTTCAGAAGCTGCTAAAGCTTCTGGACGACGTCTCCCTCGATGCCATTGACGTCAGCGGTGCGGGAATAAGCAGGGCGAAGGCAGCCTATTTCCAGGACTACATCGAAGACAACGGGATGAGATATGTGACTGGAACTGAAGAGCTCAAGGAGATAAGGGACAGGCTCAGGGGCGTTGGGAAGGTGGATTTCCAGGTGCCTGAGGACCTTTGCGGAACGCTCAGGGAGTACCAGAAGGTGGGCTTCAACTGGTTCAAGACGCTGGATTACCTTGGCTTCGGTGGGATCCTGGGCGACGAGATGGGCCTCGGAAAGACAATACAGGCTATCGCCTTCATTCTTTCCAACAAGGGCAGCAGGACGCTGATAGTAGCGCCTACCTCGCTGACCTACAACTGGATTAATGAGCTGGAGAAGTTCGCCCCGTCGCTCAGGGTAGCTGCCTTCAACGGCGAAAAGGACGACAGGCGGTCGAAGTTCCAGAGCATTGAAAATTATGACGTTGTCATAACCACCTACAACCTTCTGAGGAGGGACCTCGAGAGCTACAGGGAAGTGAAATTTGACTACTGCCTCATCGACGAGGCGCATTTCATCAAGAACGCGAACTCTCAGAGCGCTGAGGCCGTGAAGGAGATTAATGCAAAAAGGCGCTTCGCGCTGACAGGCACGCCTATGGAGAATTCCCTTATGGAGCTGTGGTCAATTTTCGACTTCATCATGCCGGGGTACCTCTACGACGAGAAGCGATTCAGCACCAGGTTCAACAACAAGCTTAAGGACACTCCTGAGATACTTGACGAGCTGAACAGGCTAATAAACCCTTTTATCCTCAGGAGGAAGAAGAAGGATGTCATCAGGGAGCTTCCGGACAAGATAGAGAAGACATTGGTTGTCCACCTGGATGATGAGCAGAAGAAAGTCTACAAGGCCTATGCGGACCACGCGGTTCAGCTCATCGCCAATAAGGTGAAGGATGAGGAGTTCAGGTCGAGCAAGATCGAGATACTGTCCTACATCACAAAGCTTAGGCAGCTCTGCCTTGATCCGTCTCTGCTAATGGAGGACTACGGCGGAGGCAGCGCTAAGATGGACGCTGTGGTTGAGCTCTTATCCCAGAGCGTTGAAGGCGGCCACAGGATACTCGTTTTTTCGCAGTTCACGTCGGTGCTGAAAAGGTTGGGGGCGAGGCTGAAGACGGAAGGGGTTCACTACAGCTACCTCGACGGCTCGGTTCCTTCAGACAAGAGAATCGAAAGGGTTAACGCTTTCAACTGCGGGGAGAACTCCATTTTCCTCATCAGTCTTAAAGCTGGAGGTACAGGCCTGAACTTAACCTCGGCGGATATAGTCATTCACTTCGATCCGTGGTGGAATCCGGCGGTGGAGGACCAGGCAACGGACAGGGCTCACAGGATTGGTCAGGAAAACGTTGTGGAGGTCATCAAGATAATCGCCAAGGGCACGATTGAGGAGAAGATACTTGCGCTTCAGGAGAACAAGAAACAGCTCATATCTGACGTAATGGGGGACGGGACGTACCGAGCGGAGAAGTTCTCCACTCTTTCTGAAGAGGAGATCATTGGGCTTTTCTACAACTAACATAAGTGGTTGATTCATTTCTAGTGGATGGTTGCTAGTGCATACTGTTGGTATAGAGGCTTGGTATCACATGGTCTTAACAAGTTCATTCGATTTTGGATAAATTGGAGGGCGGCAGCTTTTTGTGCTATTGCATAAGGGCTGCCGCCCATTTTTCATTGTCCGGAGATCTGAGATGCCGGGCAGCTTTGTCCGAACGGTGAAATCTATATATGAATTAATATTCTGAAAGATAAAGGTATTGGGAAGTTTATGTCGAAATAATATTTTGTGTGCGTAATTAGGTTTTCATTTAGCAAATGTTAGTTTGTTTTCTTTTTGATTCTGTTTTATTAAATATATTTTTCTTCGTTTTTCAATAATTTTTTATGGGGGTAAAAACATGAACTTTGATGCAATTTCAAAAGACCCGGTGCTGGATAGGGAGTATCCTCCTATGACTCAGACATTCACATTCAATGTAAAGGGCGATGATCTGATTGTTATGGTATATGTAGCTCAGGGAAAGGGTCCGCATCCTACAGTGATCCTCTATCATGGATTCCCAGGATACGAGAAGAACTTCGATCTCGCGCAGACTTTGAGAAGGGCAGGCTATAACGTAATGGTGTTCCACTACAGGGGATGCTGGGGCAGTACGGGTAATTACTCGGTGAACAATGTTCTCGAGGATGCCGAGGCTGCGATAACCCTTCTTAAAACGGACGCCATCAGTACAGCGTGCAGGGTTGACTCCGAGAGGATAATACTGATGGGTTACAGCCTCGGTGGTTTTACCGCGATGATAACGCTGGCAAATCATCCTGAGATAAAGTCCATGGCGTTCCTTGTTGGGTTCAACTTCGGCAGGTATGCCAAAGGCCTAGCCGGCGACGAAGGGAAGATAAGCGAAGCCGAAGAGTTCTGGGCAGGATCCTTTGCTCCTTTGAGAGGTACAAGCAAGGAGGCATTCGTTTCTGAGCTGATAGAGAACAGGGACAAGTGGGACCTTGTTGACTACGCTGAGATGCTGAAGGGGAAAAACCTGCTTTTCGTCGGAGGTGCATTTGACACTTGTGCAGATGTCACGAACCACCACAAACCAATAGTGGAGGCGCTTAAGAAGAACAATGATAATAACCTGACTGACGTCATTCTCGACACCGACCACGACTGCTCTAACATGAGGATCGGCTTGAGTGAGCAGGTGCTCGCATGGCTTGGAACCTGGGACGGTTAACAACTGTTTTGATAATATGGAAATAGAAAAAACCTACAAGATTGACTTGTAGGTTTTTTTGAATGCGATTTAAAATAAGTTGGCTTTCTTGATAACCTTACCGAGAGGAAGAGCTATAAGTATTCCAACAGCTACCTCGATGCAGTTTGCAGGTACATCTCTGAGCGAAACTATGATTCCCTGGATAAAGCTTACATGCTCTGTTGTCAGGTATGCGGTTATAAATCCGCTGGCGACAAGGTAGCCAAGAACCATCCATACTCCAGCAGCTACGAATGCAACCAAGTTGTTGCCGAAGTCCTCGCCCTCCTTACCATTTCTGTATGCTATTGTTCCAGCAATAAACGCCATTACACCTTTGATGACGAAAGTGAATGGTGACCAGATCAAGTATCCGCTCAATATGTCGGCAAGCATCATACCTACCGATGCAGAAACGAAAGCTTTTCTGTTACCTAGAAGTATTGCAGCAAGGAATATCATACTATCTCCAAGGTGAGTGTATCCTGAAAATATCGGTACTCTGACAGTCATTGTGACCAGAGTAGTCATTGCTATCATCAAAGCAACCTGAACCAGCGATAATGTTTTTGTGCTCATAACACGTGAGCCTTTTCCTTCCATGTCTTTGTCCTCCTACAAAAATTATTTATTAAAAATACTGAAAAAACTTTAGCGGATGAATTGTTTGCTATGTACAAGATACATTATAAAGCATTTCCGAAAAGTTCAAAGTGTATCCATACACTTCGGGCGTGACAGGGGGGAGGAGAATAGAGGGGAGGAGGAGTGGTTTTTGTTTTCGGGACGGTTAACAACAAATGTTTGCAGATTTGATATAATGATAATTGCAAATACATGTGAACCGTCCCGAAAACTTAGAGCTCAAAAAAATCACTTTATACGAAAGGAGCCCTAACCGATGGAAAAACTATTCTGGAAAGACCCATATCTAACCGAAATCAAAGCATCGATAATTGCACAAAACGATGATTTCATAAAGATTGACAGGACAATAGCATTTCCTTTCTCCGGAGGCCAGCAGTCAGACTCGGGAACAATAGGAGGATACAAAATATTAGAGGCGAAAAAAGAAGGCGCGGAAATCAGCTACAGAATTCAAGAGAATCATAAACTGAAGGTGGGCGACGAGGTAGTAGTAAATATTGACTGGGATAAAAGATACAAGCTCATGAGGCTTCACTTTGCCGCAGAGCTTGTACTTGAACTAATTTATCAGAATTTCAACAGGCCAGAAAAGATTGGCGCCAACATAACCGAAGAGAAGGCAAGGGTTGACTTCTATTGGAAAGGGAATATTGCTGAAACATTCCAGCTGCTTCTCGACAAGATAAACACGATAGTTGCTGAAAACCATGAGATAACGAGCGAATTCAGCGACGAAGAAAATGAAACAAGGTACTGGGAGATCAAAGGCTTCGCAAAAGTACCCTGCGGCGGAACACACCTCAAAAAGACCGGAGAGATTGGGCCGATCGAATTAAAACGATGCAATTTAGGAAAAGACAAGGAAAGGATTGAAATCTATCTTTGCAACAGAGGGAGCTCATAACTCGGGCCTGTAGCAAGATATAAATTCGCTCGCCATATGCTTGTAAGTCATGTCTGCAGTTATCAAAGCTAAACCGATTCTTGTCAGCTCTGAAGCTCGCGAGTGGGTGATGTTGCCGAGTACTCTGCAAATGTCGCTGCATTTGCAATTGCACAAACTCCTAAGCAAAAAAGCAGCAAATGCCCTGGGTTTCATCGCAGCCCGGTTATTCTTCGCATAAAGAATAAGGCTGTCGATTCCGTTTTTTTCTGCAACAAAGTGCATGACAGCGTTGATATCGAAATTCCTAATCAGTGGCTGGAGGTTACTTATATATTCGCTGCTTTCGCCAGAAAAATCGATTTCCTTCTTCAGTTCAGGATCATTGCAACTCATAACATAGTCCAAGTAATCTTCCCTGACTATGAACGTATCGTCGTTCTGACTCTTTACATTGAACCTGAAAAAAGAATTTACGAAATCATAATCAAGTATTCCTGGACAGGCATCCATAAAGCCAAGATAAGCAGGGAGGCTGGAGAAAGAGTACTTTTCCGGAGCAGATTCATATCCGCTCAAATCGGCAGGATTATTATGTATATAGCCAGTCACGACTCTCAGGTACCTGTCATTTTTAACTATCTTTGATTTGAACCTGTCCTGAAAAAGATGACCGTGCCTGCCATGCTCCTTGTTGAAATATCTTGCATAACTCAAATCTACTGAATGCATGATGCTCGAGATATCGGCGCCATTGACGTCAATGACAAAATGGGCATGGTTGTTCATAAGGCAGTAAGAGTAAATCTTGAAATGATACATATTCTTATATTTCTTCATAAGATTCAGATAGACCGTTTTGTCTTTATCACTTCTGAATAGAACCACTTCGCTTATGCTTCGCACCATTATGTGAAATATTGAGTTCTCTGACTTCTCTCTCGCTGTTCTCGGCATAATAATCACCTCTCCAATTATTTGTTATTAGTATTGACAGTTTGAAAAAACATAAACATGCAAAACAATTGATAACAGTGACAAGTTCGCTTATAATGAATTCAAGCACTAATTATTTAGAATAATTTGAAATATCTCAGGAGGTGTTACAGTGAAAAGATTCAGGAAACCCTATTTGATATTGGCTGCTATCCTTGTAATGACATCAGGTGCTTTAGCAGGATGCAAACCAAGCAACACGACCAACAACACCACGAACAACGGAACTACTTACAAGATCAGCGACTATTTCCCGTTCACTGCAAACTTGAAAACGGTTTACGAAGGGAAAGGGAACGAATACGCATCTAAAACAGAATATGTCGATTATATCAAAGGCGACAAGATCCAGATAAGAAGCGATAACGGTGGAACTGTTTCTGCTAGAGTGCTCCAGAATATTAACGGGGAACTAATTCAGCTGAATTCAAAAGGTGAAGTTTACTACAAGCAGGATATGACATCCGATGAACCAGCTCAGAATGAAGTCCTTCTCAAGGAACCGCTAAAAGCAGGAACTGAGTGGACCTTGGCTGACGGGTCAAAACGAGCGATTACAGGCGTTGATGTGAGTGTTTCAACTCCATCCGGAGACTATAAAGCACTCGAAGTAACAACAACATTTACTGATTCATCTGTCACGAAGGATTACTACGTAGTGAACAAAGGCCTCGTCAAATCGGTGTGGTCCCAGAATGGCACAGAAGTATCAAGTTCACTAAAGGAATATGTCACAGACGCTGCCTTTACAACAATGGTAAGATTGTACAACTTCCAGGTTACAGATACCGATATACAGACAGTTTATAAAGAAGCTCAGATTTCCATGAAAACAAACGAGGAAATTAAGAATGTCTTCCAGAACAAGTTCATTCAGAACCTGGGTACAGGAACAAAAACGGTACCACTTATGAGCACAAACACGCTCGTAAACAAAATGTATGTCAAGCCTGATGAAGGTATAGCATATGTAGATTTCACTCAGCATTTTGTGTCAGAGATGAATGCAGGAACGACCAAGGAAACCGGAGTGCTAAGAAGTGTTGTCAACACAATTGGACACTATTACGGCGTTGACAAGGTTATAATAACCCTTGATGGGGGTGTATATTCCTCAGGCCATATCGAGATGGAGCCTGGAGAATACTTCAAGACAAACTACGAAGGCGAGAAAAAGGTAGAGAGTCTACCATAGGAAAAATTGAGAAAAATCCTATTATGAATTAATCAAATGTGCCGTCGAAGGCAATGATCTATATGCTCCCCTTACGGTAAACAGATAAAATAATACTGTTCACCGTAAGGAGGAGTATATTTTTTTCTGATGATCATTACAAAAAAACATTTGACATAATCAGAAAAAGTTGATATTATATTTGAGTAGCGAAAAATCGCTAAAAAGAGTATGGCCCCTTGGTCAAGCGGTCAAGACGTAGCCCTCTCACGGCTGAAACAGGGGTTCGATTCCCCTAGGGGTCACCAAAAAGCTGAATTTGCAGAAATGCAGATTCAGTTTTTTTTCGTAAAAAATTACGGGACGGTTAACAATAAATTCTCATCAAGCTAAAATGGCAAACATTTGTTAACCGTCCCCGCAAAGTATACTTTTTAGTAGCGGTTCCTGCCGCCGCTGCCAGGATGGAGTATGATAATTTATGTTATACATCTCTTTTATGTTTTCAAGTCTCTCAACATAGGATTATAATACAAGTAGACAGCAATAAGATGTTAACCGTCCCCAGCTCTAAGCCCGCCAAGGAGGTAAATCTCATGCTCCCAAATGTTCGTAATGACAAACATATGTTAACCGTCCCAAAGGCCGACGGAACTTTCATCCAGGCCGATATGGTCAAAAACTGGGACGAAGAAAAATGGATGCAGGAATTCAAATATCTTTCCGAAGCTCAAATGCACTACCTGGTACTTGCTTCCCCAGAAAAACTCGGCCGAGGTGTCGTAGAAATGTGCCTGCGAACTGCTCAGAAAAGCGGATTCAAGGTATTCATAGGAATTCATTACGACCGCGCTTGGTGGAGGAAAGGCAGCAGGGACAGGAACTGGCTGCTCGAGCAGATGAGGATAGGCTCCAGGATAGCCGACAGCCTTTACGCAAAATACCACAACCTTTACTCTGATTCCTTCCATGGATGGTACTTCGCTTACGAGGTTGACAACATCAAATTCAGCAGCAGGCAAAAGTTCGAGCTGCTGGCAGATGCTCTCAACCTAATGCTGGCGCACCTTCGTGAAGCAGGGCACAGGCTTCCTGTCATGATATCGCCGTTTATGAAGTCTTCATGGGGAAGGGCAAAAACCTACTCAGACAACTGGGCATGGCTTTTCGGCGCCACCGAACTAGGAGAGGGCGACATATTCTGTCCACAGGACTCTGTTGGTGGGGGAGGCCTCAAACTGGAACAGCTGGACCACTGGCTGGATCTTCTAAAAAAGGCTGTTGACACAAAGCCCGGCATTCGGTTCTGGGTGAACACGGAAAACTTTGACCACAAGTACTGGAGCAGCGCTCCTCTGGAGAGGTTTATCAAACAGATGGAAATAGCTGGCAGATATGCCGAGAAAATAATCACTTTCTCCTACAGCCATTACTACAGTCCTAACAACATAGACAAAAGGTTTCACGAAGCATATTTTCATTATCTCAGGACAGGAAGCCTTCCGGCCCATGAGCCCCAGCCTCCGGCAAAGATCAACGTAAAGAGGATTGGAGCAGGCGGACGAAGGATAAGCTGGGAGGAGCCGGAAAATCCGGAGGAGGTGTTCGGGTATGAACTGTTCAGGAACGGCAGGAAGATATTCTCATCTTACGAGCAGAGAAGATATGGTGGAAAGCCGCACAATAAGCAGAGAGTATTCACGGACAGGAACATCCTAAGGTGGAGGCCATGGGTGGAAGATTACGAAGTAAGGTCAGTTGACTATGTGGGAAACGTTTCAAAAAAGACAAAAACAAAACTTACATGACAAAAAAGACCGGGACGGTTCACAAATGTTGCTTTCGCAGCAAACACTTGTGAACCGTCCCGGTTTTCTCTTTGCCAAATGTCAAACACTTGTTAACCGTCCCGCCGCTTCTGGTACACATACCCCAGAATCCCGATCACAGCGCTCAGCGCCGCAGTGACCAAAACGCGCCTCTCCTGAGACTTTTTCTCGCCCCAGTACTTCTCGGCTTCCTTCTCCATCTTCTGCAGCCGCTTGTAGTAGTCAGGGTACTCGTTCAGGTGCGCCAGGGCTATCTTTGCAGTAGTCATAATGTCGTCATCCGTTACGTTGGTGCCGGAGTCCCTCGTGCCATGCTCCAGCTCCACGTCCATCCCGTACTTGAACTGGTTGACGGAAAACTTCCTCCAATCTGCGCCAAGGGCTTCGCCAGCCCTCCTCGCCTGGTCAAAGGTAAATACTTTTTTCTCAGCCATAACAATCTCTCCTTTTCAGCATTCATTTCAAGCAAAATCACAAGTGCCAGCCAAAACAACAACCAAACACCAGCCAAACACCAGCCAAACACCAGCCATCATCTAGGCCGTCAGGCCGCCTTTAGTAGCTGCACACGTCCTCGATCCGCACCTCGTAGGTCCCCTGCGGCGACTCCACAACGACGACGTCACCCTTCCTGTGGTTGAAAAGCGCCTTCCCGAGAGGGGACTCGAGGCTTATCCGGAACTCCATCGGATCAGCTTCTATCGTAGTCACGATGCTGAACTCCTCGAACTCGCACTCCTCGACGAAGGTAAGCCCGACCTTCTTCCCTATGCCCACCACGTCAAGCTCCTCTGGCGGTTCTGTCACGATAATAGCAGTGCGCACCATCTTCTCAAGGTAGCGGATGCGGCCCTCGTTCTGTGCGCGGTCCTTCTTAGCCGCCTTGTACTCGAAGTTCTCGCTAAGGTCCCCGTGGGCCCGCGCCTCCTTCAGGTCCTCGTTTATCCGCTTCCGGACGATGACCTTCCTGTGCTCAATCTCTTCCCTGAGCTTCTGTATTGCATCTTCAGTAAGATAATTATTCAAGAAAAATCCTCCTTTCATAATTAGCCATGAACGAAACGCAAAACCTAAAAATCAAAACTCACAACAATCAGAAAATAACCTATTTATTTAATTTTAGCACTTTGGAACTGTTTACACCAATATTTTTATGAAGGAAATAAAGCGTCGGTGTAGAATACTATATTAATGCGGCAAGTGCTCCGCAATGGCTGCGGGACAAATGAAGGCCCGGGCAGCCCCCGGAAAGGGCCAGCTTCAATCAGCGGGAGCATGCATAAAGCAAATATTCAAACATCATAAAGGAGGTCATTTCGGTGAATACAAAACAAAGCAAAGAGATGGTGGCCATGATACTGGCTGGCGGCCAAGGGTCAAGGCTGAAGGATCTAACCAAGAACGTATGCAAGCCGGCAATACCATTCGCAGGCAAATACAGGATTATAGATTTTGCGCTCAGCAACTGCACGCACTCAGGGATAGACACGGTAGGAGTCCTGACGCAGTACAAGCCTATGAGCCTTCACACCCACATCGGCGTCGGCACCCCGTGGGACCTCGACAGGATGTACGGCGGCGTCTACATGCTCTCGCCGTTCATGACCGAAGCTGGAGGCAACTGGTACGAAGGCACTGCCAACGCGATATTCGAGAACATAGAGTTCATCGACTACAACAACCCTGAGTACCTTCTCATACTCTCCGGGGACCACATCTACAAGATGGACTACTCGAAGATGCTCGACTTCCACAAGAGAAACGAGGCAGACGCTACCATCGCCGTCATAGAGGTGCCTGAAACCGACGTAAGCAGGTTCGGGATAATGAGCACGAAAGAAGACGGCTCGATCTACGAGTTCACGGAAAAGCCAAAGAAATCCGAGAGTAGGCTCGCGTCAATGGGCGTCTATATTTTCACGTGGCAAAAGCTCAGGCAGATGCTGATAGATGACAACAAGGACAAGAAATCGGACCATGACTTCGGAAAGAACATAATACCGAAGATGCTGGGACAGAAGGACAGGCTCTTCGCGTTCCCATTCAGCGGCTACTGGAAGGACGTCGGAACCATAGACAGCTACTGGGAGGCCAACCTCGACCTCATAAAGGACTACTCGACGCTGAACCTGTACGAGAAGGAGTGGAGGATATTCTCAAAGAGCACGATCAACCCGCCTCAGTACGTGGGAAGCGAAGCTCGCATCGTGAACTCAATAATCTCCGACGGCTGCGTCATCCTGGGTGACGTGCACAACTCGGTACTCTTCCCTAACGTAGTCGTAGGGAAGAACTCAAGGGTTATGAACTCCGTCGTGATGGCCAACACCACCATAGAGGAAAACGTCATAATCGATAAGGCCGTAATAGCGGACGACTGCACAATAAAGAAAAACACCGTAGTCAGCGGGGAGAGCGAAATTGCGCTCATCGGCCCTGGACGCGAAATAAAGACAAACGTACTAGGATAGGGGGTAACGGCTATGATATCAAATTATATGGGAGTTCTCATGCTCAACGAGAAGGAGCTTGACCTGAGGGCTCTGACAGTAAACAGGTCGCTCGCATCGATTCCGATAGGAGGGAGGTACAGGATCGTCGACTTCGTGCTCTCCAACATGGTCAACTCAGGGATCATTAACATTGGGGCCTTCATAAAGAGCGACTCCAGGTCGCTGGCGGAGCACCTCGGCACAGGCAAGCCCTGGGGCCTTGACAGGAACACCAACGGCCTCCACATCTACCAGTACTCTCCGACAGGCATGCTTCAGGGCGACATTAAGCTTATAAACAACAACCTCGGTTTCTTCAAGAAAAGCATCCAGGAGAACGTCATCGTGACTCGCTCAAACATGATCTGCAAGATAGACTACAAGGAGATCATCAAGTGCCACGAGGCAAGCGGCAAGGACATAACCATAGTCTACAAGAAGATTGACAACGCCGACAGGGAAATGCTTGACGGCACAATGCTCTTCATAAACGAGGACAACGTCGTGACTGAAACAGGCATCAACCTTGGAGGGCAGAAGGAAGCCAACATGTCGATGGAGATGTTCCTCATGAGCAAGGATAAGTTCCTCGAGTTCATGAAGGTCGGCATGCAGAGGGGTCTCCACGAAACGAACTTCGAAATGATATACGAATACACGAAATCGAACGACGTCAACGTCTGCGAATACAAGGGCTACCTGAAGAGGATCGACTCCACGAACAGCTACTTCACGGCGAATATGGACATGCTTAACCCGGAACTCCTGTCAGAGCTCTTCTACACGCACGGCAGGATATTCACGAAGGTAAAGAACGACCCTCCTACGAAGTACTCCCACCACTCGGACGTCAACAACTCACTTGTAGCGAACGGCTGCATAATCGACGGCACCGTGAAGAACAGCGTGCTTTCGAGGCAGGTCGTCGTGAAGAAGGGCGCCGTGATCGAGAACTCCGTGATCCTCCAGGGCTGCGTGATCGAGGAGAACGCAATCCTCAGGAACGTCATCCTGGACAAGGAAGTCATCGTTAAGAAGAACTCGCTGCTCAGAGGAAGCACACAGTACCCTTACGTCATAGAGAAAGGCAGCGTAATAACCCCTTAGAAGACCATAATCTCATTTGCACTGGAGGTTTTAGAATGAAGGTACTATTCGCAGCGGCAGAAGCGGCACCGTTCGCAAAGACAGGCGGCCTGGGGGACGTGGCGTACTCGCTACCGAAAGCCCTGGTGGACGCGGGGGTTGACTGCAGGGTCATCCTGCCGAAATACTTCGACATCCCTTCCTACTTCAAGGAAAACATGAACGAAATCATGACTGTAATGGACTTCTTCAGCATATGGCACCTCGAACACGAAGGCGTGCAGTTCTACTTCGTCGGCAACGACGAGCTCTTCGAGAGGGAGGGCATATACGGCTTCGAGGACGATGACAGGAGGTTCGACCTGTTCTGCAGGGCTATCCTCTACTTCATAGACACCGCGGACGAGTTCGTCCCGGACATAATCCACTGCAACGACTGGCACACAGGACTGTTGCCGTACATCATCAAGGAGAAGTACCAGGACAGCGAAAAGGTCAGGGACATCAGGACGGTGCTTACCATCCATAACCTCAAGTACCAGGGCGTCTTCGACTACGAGAGTGTGCTTGTAAACTTCATGAACATAGGCATCATGTACGCCGACAAGCTCACGACGGTCAGCAAAACCTACGCAGAGGAGATAACAACTCCCGAATTCGGCGAAGGGCTTGACGAGCTGCTGGTGGACAGAAGGCAGGACCTGACAGGCATAACGAACGGCATAGACACCGAATTCTACAGTCCGGAGACTGACAAGGACATTTTTGCGAACTACAGCAGCTCAGACCTTTCAGGAAAGAAGGAGGACAAGAGGGAGCTCCAGAGGATGCTGGGGCTCGACAGGGAGGAAAGCTTCCCGCTCATAGCGATGGTCTCCAGGATAGACAAGGACAAGGGCTTCGACCTCGTTGCCGGCATCATGAGGGAGCTGCTGGACATGGACGTCCAGTTCGTACTCCTGGGCAAGGGCGACAAGCAGTACGAGGAAATGTTCGAGGAGTACTCCACCATAGATTCGGAACAGCTGTCCTCAAACATAGTCTTCTCCACAAAGCTCGCAAAGCAGATCTACGCAGGGGCAGACATATTCCTCATGCCCTCGCTCTACGAAGCCTGCGGCATAAGCCAGCAGATAGCCCTGAGGTACGGCGCCGTTCCGGTGGTCAGGGAGACTGGAGGCCTCAAGGACACCGTGGAGAAATACGACGAGGAGGCGGACACAGGGACGGGCTTCATGTTCAGCGAATACAGCTCAAGGGAGCTGCTCGACACTATAAAGAAAGCAGTTTCGCTGTACAGGCAGAAGGACAAGTGGGAAAGGCTGGTTGTAAGGGGCATGAACGTAGACAACAGCTGGGACAAATCTTCGAGAAAATACATGGAAATATATGAGGCCATGCTAAAATAAAAAGCTGATAAGTCAGGCTTAAAGGGGGAATTTTTGTGGAAACTTCAAAGATAAAAAGAGATGTATGCAAGAAGCTGGCGGGCATGTTCTCGACGGACGTGGAAGGCGCTTCCAACCTTAGAAGATACATAGCGGTTGCAGGTGTAGTCAACGACTACTGCAACGAGGACCTCCTGGCTACGAGGAGGCTTTACAGCAAGGAAAAGGTAAAGCAGGTGTACTACTTCTCCATGGAATTCCTCATAGGGAGGCTGCTCGAGAGCAACCTCATCAACCTTGGGATAAGGGACGATTTCGAAAAGGCCCTCGGGGAGCTTGGAATGGACCTGAACGAGATCCTTGAGATGGAGGCTGATCCTGGGCTTGGAAACGGAGGCCTCGGAAGGCTGGCTGCCTGCTTCCTCGACTCCATGGCCTCCATGGGACTGCCGGGCCACGGCGTCGGCATAAGGTACCAGTACGGCCTTTTCGAGCAGAAGATAATAAACGGCTACCAGGTCGAGATACCTGACAGCTGGCTCAAGAACGGCTTCGCCTGGGAAACGAAGAAGGTTGACAGCGCTGTCACCGTCAGGTTCGGCGGAAGCGTAGACCTTCCCCTCGTCGACGGCAGGGTGAAGCCCATATACCACGACGTGGAGACCGTCAAGGCGGTCCCTTACGACATCAGCGTCGTCGGCTACGAGAACGAGATAGTCAACAAGCTCAGGCTGTGGAGCGCCGAGAACGTAGACCAGGAGTTTGACTTCTCTGCATTCTCCCAGGGAGATTACTCGAAGGCATTCGAGTCGAAGAGCATAGTGAGCTCCATCTCGCAGGTCCTTTACCCGGACGACTCAAATGACAGGGGCAAGGTGCTGAGGCTCAAGCAGGAGTACTTCTTCGTGTCAGCAGGCCTCCAGTCGATAATAAAGGGCTACCTCGCCCAGGGGCTGCCGATAATGGAATTCCACCTGCACAACGCAATACACATCAACGACACTCATCCCGCGTTCGCCATACCTGAGCTCATGAGGCTTCTCATGGACGAGCACGAGCTGGGCTGGGACGAGGCGTGGAACATCACGATCAACACAGTTGCCTACACGAACCACACGATAATGTCCGAGGCGCTTGAGAAGTGGCCGGTGAGGATGTTCATGCAGGTCGTGCCGAGGATATTCATGATAGTGCACGAGATAAACGAGAGGCTAATGCACAAGCTTTTCACCGATTACAGCAGCCTCGGCCTGAGAGCTGAGGACATCTCCATAATCGAGAGCGGCTGCGTTCACATGGCAAGGCTTGCGGTCGTCGGCAGCTATTCAGTCAACGGCGTCGCAGCGGTTCACAGCGAGATACTGAAGCACGACGTCATGAGCAACTTCTACAAGCTATACCCCGAGAAGTTCAACAACAAGACGAACGGGATAACCCACAGGAGATGGCTGCTGAAGGCGAACCCTAGGCTCGCGTCCGCGCTCAACGAGGTGATAGGCGACTCCTGGATAAAGAAGCCTAACGACCTGATAAAGCTGAGGGACTTCGAGACCGACAGGGGCGTGCAGGAGAAGCTGGCCCAGGTCAAGAGGGCCAACAAGGCTGACCTGTCAAACTACATCATGAGGAGCAAGGGCATCAGGGTGGACCCGGACTCAATATTCGACGTCCAGGCGAAGAGGCTCCACTCATACAAGAGGCAGCTCATGAACGTGCTCAACATACTGGACCTGTACAACAGGATCCAGGACAACCCGGGCATGGACATGGTGCCGAGGACGTTCATATTCGCCGCCAAGGCGTCGCCGAGCTACTACCTTGCCAAGCAGGTCATAAAGCTGATCAACAGCACGGCGGAGAAGATCAACAACGACAGGACCGTCGACGGAAGGATAAAGGTCCTCTTCATGGAGAACTACGGGGTCACGATGGCCGAAAGGATCATTCCTGCGGCAGACGTCAGCCAGCAGATATCCACAGCGTCAAAGGAGGCATCGGGCACAGGGAACATGAAGTTCATGATGAACGGGGCGATAACACTGGCCACCATGGACGGCGCGAACATAGAGATATGCGAGGCAGTAGGGAAGGAGAACATGGTGATCTTCGGCATGTCGGTCCAGGAGGTGCTCGACCTTTACAGGAGCTGTTCCTTCTCCTCCATGGACATCCTCAGGGAGGACAGGAGGCTCCAGAGGATAGTTAACCAGCTGACCTCGGGATTCTTCAACGTCTCCAGCGAGGAGTTCAACGACATAATGAGGTACCTGATACCGTGCAACGACGAGTACTTCGTCCTGACGGACTTCGCAGCCTACGTGGATGCGCAGAATAGGATAGACGAACTTTACAGGGACAAGGAGAACTGGCAGAGGATGAGCCTTGTCAACACAGCCTGCTCTGGACGGTTCTCGAGCGACAACACCATCGCCGAGTACGCCGACGACATATGGAAGATTAAGTCCGTACTTAAATAGGAAGATTGCAAGGAACTTCAGCCCGCAACAACCCGGGATGAAGTTCCTTTCTTTCGAAGAAAATATTGGCAATATTCAGAATGTATTGTAAAATATTATCAATAGATATGTCAAACTGCCGGAGGAAAAAACATGCAGAGAAAATATATTATAGGCGCCGCCGTCTCCGTCGTGCTTATGGCAGCCGTTTTCGCAGGCGGGTACACCTTGATGAAAACGAAGATGAACGGGGGCAGCGGGGTACAGGGTACGGTTTCGCAGCAGACAGCGAGCTCACAGGAGGTATCCGCGCCGGCTGTGGACGAGAAGGACATAGTTGAGGAAGTACACCTTATGAGCAACTCGCTGATCATCGCCGGCGACAACCAGGTCTGGGGCGAGGAAGAGGTTAACAAGGAGAACATAGAGAAGGTGGAGAAGATGCTGGACCAGGCAGCCGTCAACACCAAGACGAAGAAGCTCAGGGAGATAGTGGCCAGGTGGAAGCAGGGGGATTTCAGCCAGGTAGTCGACGACCACAACTACGTGTGGCACCAGCTGGGAGGTACCGTCGGCAGGGCAAGCGGCGCCGACGAAAAAGCGGTTTCAGAGGCCGAGGCGCGCATGAAATCGGCGGAACAGTAATCGTACATAACAGGAAAACGGAAAAAGGCCGGCGTTCCCGATGTTGATCGGGGATGCCGGCCTTTCAAGATCCTATTATCTTTCGCTGAGCTTCTTGTCGAGCAGCTCCTTGGCGACCTTAGGGTTCGCCTTTCCTTTTGAGGCCTTCATAAGCTGTCCCATAAGGAAGCCTGCAGCCTGCTTCTTGCCTGCCTTGTAGTCCTCTATGGACTGAGGGTTCGAGTCAAGTATGTCGTCGACGATCTTCTCGATCTCGCTGGTGTCGCTGATCTGGGCCAGGCCCTTCTCGGCAACTACGAGGTCGGCGCTCTTCCCTGTTAAGAACATCTCCTCGAAAACTTCCTTGGCGGCAGTGGTGCTGAGCTGTCCGCCCTTGATGAGGGCGAGGAGCTTAACGAGGGCATCCGGAGCGACAGGTATGGCAGCTGCCTCCAGATCCTTCTCCTTCAGGAGCCTCAGTATGTCGCCGAGCACCCAGTTCGCGGCAACCTTAGGGTCACCGCCCTCTGCTACGGCAGCCTCGTAGTACTTCGAGAGGGCCCTGTCGTCAACTATTATGGCAGCTTCCTTCTCAGGAAGGCCGTACTGCTCCACGAACCTGGCCTTTTTCGCCTTAGGCATCTCAGGAAGGGAAGCCTTCGCGTTCTCTATTACCTCAGGCTTCACTATGATAGGGACGAGGTCAGGCTCAGGGAAGTACCTGTAGTCGTGGGCCTCCTCCTTGGACCTCATGGAAACAGTCTTGCCCTTTGCGGCATCCCATCTCCTGGTCTCCTGCTTTATCTTGAACTGCTCGCCGAAGCTGTAGAGCTCCAGCTGCCTTTTCTCTTCCTTTTCCAGCGCCTTCTGAAGCTCCTTGAAGGAGTTCAGGTTCTTGAGCTCGACCTTCGTGTTAAGCTTGTCCGAGCCCACCTCTCTGATGGAGATGTTGGCGTCGCACCTGAGCGAGCCCTGCTCCATTCGGCAGTCGGATATGTCGCTGAACTCCAGGATGCCCTTGAGCGTCCTAAGGAATTCGACAGCCTCGTCCACGGACCTCATGTCGGGTTCGGAAACTATCTCTATGAGAGGAACGCCCACACGGTTGTAGTCGATGTAGGATATGTCCTCGTCTTCCACGTGGACCAGCTTCCCTGCGTCCTCTTCTATGTGGATCCTGTTGAGCCTGACGCTTCTCTTCTGGCCGTCAACCTCGATGTCCACCTGTCCGCCGCTGCACATAGGCAGGTCGAACTGCGAGGTCTGGTAAGCCTTGGGGAGGTCAGGGTAGAAGTAGTTCTTTCTGTCCATCTTGTTGAGCATGTTAATCTTGCAGCCCAGCGCCGTACCGGCCTTGACAGCCAGGTTTACGACCTCCTCGTTCAGGACGGGAAGCGTTCCCGGGAGCCCAAGGCAGATTGGGCAGGTGTTGGCGTTTGGTTTTGCGCCGAATTCCGTAGAGCAGGAGCAGAATATCTTTGATTTCGTATGCAGCTCCGCATGTATTTCAAGACCGATTACCGTTTCAAAAGCCATTTCCCATTCTCCTTTCTATAGCTCGGCATGCTTGCCGAGAGCAAGTTCCTGCTCAAGTGCGTAAGCAGCCTTGAATATTTTTTCCTCGCCGAAGTGCGGCCCGAGGATCTGGAGCCCTATAGGGAGCCCGCTCTCGCTGAAACCGCAAGGCATGGAGAGGCCTGGGATTCCGGCAAGGTTCACGTTTATTGTGTATATGTCCGCCAGGTACATGGAAAGCGGATCCTCGCTCTTTTCGCCTATCTTGAAAGGAAGCACAGGTGATGTAGGGCTGAGTATGAGGTCGCACTCCGCAAATGCGTCCCTGAACATGTTCTTTATGAGCTTCCTCAGCTTCTGAGCCTTGTTGTAGTAGGCGTCGTAGTAGCCCGAGGAGAGCACGTAGGTTCCGAGCATGATCCTTCTCTTTACCTCGGAGCCGAAGGCTTCTGTCCTGGCGAGCTCCATGAGGTCGTAGACGCCGTCGAACTCGGTCGGCCTGTAGCCGTACCTTATGCCGTCGAACCTGGCTAGGTTCGAGCTTGCCTCTGCCGAGGATATGACGTAGTAAGCGGAAAGACCTTCCTCGGTAACGGGGATCGATATCTCCTTGACCTCTGCGCCCAGCTTAGTGAACGTATCGCAGGCCGCCTTCACGGAAGCCGCTATCTCAGGGTCGAGGCCCGACTGGAAGAACTCCTTTGGCACGCCTATCTTCATGCCCTTGACGCCGCCAGCTATCCCGTCCAGGTAGCTTGACTTGTACTCGCCCCTGAAGGAGGTGCTGTCCAGAGGGTCCATGCCCTGGATTACCTCCATTGTCATGGCACAGTCCTTAACGTCCTTGGCGAAAGGACCGATCTGGTCGAGTGACGAGCCGAAGGCGATGAGGCCGAACCTCGAAACCAGGCCATAGGTAGGCTTCAGCCCCACGAGACCGCAGAAAGCTGCAGGCTGCCTTATGGAACCGCCGGTGTCTGAGCCCAGGGATACAGGGGCCATGCCCGCTGCAACAGCTGCGGCCGACCCGCCTGACGATCCGCCGGGAACTCTGTCCAGGTCCCATGGGTTCCTGGTCTTCTTGAAAGCGGAGTTCTCGTTGGAGGAGCCCATCGCGAACTCGTCCATGTTCGTCTTTCCTATGATTATCGCGTCTTCTTCCTTGAGCTTCTTCACGACTGTAGCATCGTAAGGAGGCACGTAGTCGAAGAGCATCTTCGATGCACAGGTCGTCTTTATGCCGTCGGTGCTTATGTTGTCCTTGATCGCTATGGGAACTCCGGCGAATTTGCCCAGGGGAGCTCCGGCCTTGACCTTCTCGTCCACGGCCTTAGCCTGCTCCATAGCCATCTCCTCGCAGAGAGTGAGGTATGCGTCAACCTTAGGCTCCACGGCCTTTATCCTTTCGAAAAGGGCGGTCACGACCTCTGCCGCAGTAAAGCTTTTTTCTTCTATGCCTTTCTTTATCTCGAAGGCAGTCATCTTCTCTATTATCATAACTTCACCACCTATTCTATGATTTTCGGTACCTGGATGTAGGTATCTGACATTGATTTCGTGTTCTGGAACAGCTTCTTCTTGTCCTCGAAGACCGCTGTCTCGTCTTTCCTGACGACAGGCTTCAGGTCCTCACTGTATATGTCGAGGCTGATGCCGCTCAGGTCGAACTTGTCTATGGACTCGAAGTGGGAGAGTATCCCCTGGAACTCCTCGGCCATCTTCTGGGCTTCGGCTTCCGTGAATCTTATCTTCGCAAGCTTGGCGATGTAGTTAACTTCTTCCATGGTTATTTTCATTATCGATTACCTCCCGGTGTTTATTTTTACGGCTCGATTCTGTTCATGTCTCTCGGATACAGGGTAGACTGCCTGATGTTCTCGAGATCCAGTATCTTCATTGTAAGCCTTTCGAGGCCGATTGCCAACCCGCCGTGAGGAGGCATTCCGTACCTGAAGCTCTCGAGGTAGAAGCCGAAGTCGTCAGGGTTCATGCCGAACTTCTCTATGTTGCCCCTGAGCATCTCGTAATCGTGGATCCTCTGTCCGCCTGTCGTTATCTCAAGCCCCTTGTAGATGAGGTCGAAGCTCTTCGTGAGCGTAGGGTCTTCCTCTGAAGGCATCGTGTACATAGGCCTCTTTGTCACAGGGTAGCCTGTGAGGAAAACGAAGTCGCTGTCGTATTTCTCCTTGACGTATTTCGAGAGGAGTATCTCGCCTTCGGCGTCGACGTTTCCTGTAGGTGATTTCTTGCCGAACTTGTCGAGCAGGATCTCGTGGGCGTACTGGAGGGTCATCCTCGGGATCTTCGTTATGACAGGAAGCTCAACTCCGAACATTGCAAGCTCCTTGCTGCATTTCTCTCTCAGCTCCTCGAAAAGGAACTTGAGGAATCCTTCCTCCAGGTCCATGAGGTCCGTCTCGTCCTTTATGAAGCCCATCTCGATGTCAAGGCTCACGTACTCGTTCAGGTGTCTCCAGGTGTTGTGGAGCTCAGCCCTGTAGGCGTGCCCGATCTCGAAAACCCTTTCGAAGCCTGCGCCTACCGTCATCTGCTTGTAGAACTGAGGGCTCTGCGAGAGGAACGCCCTCTTCTCGAAGTAGTTCACTGTGAACACCTCCGAGCCGCCTTCGGTTGCGGACGATATTATCTTAGGCGTGTGTATCTCTGAGAATCTCTGGCTTGTGAGGTAAGTCCTGAAGGAGTCCGTTATAACCTCCTGGACCCTGAATATGGCCCTCACCTTAGGCATCCTGAGGGTGATCGTCCTGTGGTCGAGCTGTGTTTCCAGGGCTGCCTTCATCTTCCCGCTGTTGATCTCGAACGGGAGCTTGTCGTAGTAGGCCTTTCCAAGGATGTTCATCTTCTCTACCTGGATCTCGATTCCGCCAGGTGCTTTAGGGTTCTCGACCTTCTTGCCCTTTGCCTCGATGCTCATCTCGAGCCTGAGGTGGTCAGGCTTGCCTTCCGTGAAGACGAGCTGGATTATTCCGGTCTTGTCCCTGAGGTGCACGAAAGTGATCTTTCCGAGGTCGTGAATCTTGTGTACCCAGCCCCTGACCAGTATTTCGGGATCTGTATTGCTTGCTGCATCGCATACATAGGTTCTCTGAATCTGCATAATGATTTCCTCCTAAAAATATATTTGGTGATGATTTTGTTTTCTTTGCTGGTTTTGAATGTTCTGCTTGTTTTGTTTGGGGTGTTTGTTTTTGCTTATGTTTTTTTGGTATAAAAAAACTCCGTCTCAATACCTCTGCCGAGGTATAGGGACGAAGATTAATCCGTGGTGCCACCCTACTTGACATGTGCCTCATGCTGCACATATCCGCTTTGCTGTCCTGTAATGGGGACCTCCCAAAAATCCTCAAGGGCGTTTTTCAATGCACACCGGATATCAGGCTCACACCGCCCCTGACTCGCTGAGATCAGACATTTGCATCTACTCTTCCTTTTCATCGGATAATCGATTATGTTTAGATTTGTTTTTGTGATTTGTTTTGAGTAATCGGGAAGTTCTGAGGACTGAGGAAAGTTCAGAGGAATAAAAAAACCGTCCCTATACTTTCGTATAGGAACGGGTATTAACCGCGGTACCATCCTAATTAGCTTTCGCTCTCCTCATTCGGCACAGTGAATGTCAGGTTTGAATTGAACAAATCATCGATGCCTAGTCTCTATATCGGGAGACAGCCGGTCAAGCCTACTCTTCGCATTTCGGTTGACTTCTCGGAGGTGTTCTTCAATACAGGCACTTTACGGGGCTTGCACCATTCCCCACTCGCTAAGAAACTGCTTTGCATTTACTCTCCTCGTCATCGAGGTTTAATAAAAAACATTTAAACTATGCTCATTATACAGGCAGTTGAAAGAAAATGCAACAGGGAATTTAAAAAAGATCCCCGGGACGGTTAACAATTGTTGCGCTTTTATGAAAACTTGCGAGGTGCGCGCATATCGCTTCAAACCACGATTAAATGTTAACCGTCCCGGGCTGGCTGGGTAAAAATCGGGGACGGTTAACAACTTTTGCCTTTTGATTTTCAGCATCTCAGCTGTATACTAAAATTAAACCAGATAGCGGGAGGGATTGCCATGCGGGCTAAACCATTAAGGTATATTATGCTTCTTCTCGCCTTTGCGCTGATGTTTTTCGGGATCAGCGTAAGCGAGGATTACGTCAAGGTCTTGAAGGGCACAGGCATAGGCCTGTACTACCCTTATTTCTACCTGTGGCTGCAGTTCTTGAATTTTTCAGCCGCCGGGATTGTCTTCGGGTCGGAAACGCTGATGAGTGAAGCGAAGCGCGATGGCAAATGGAAGGTAAACCTTGCAAGGCTTTTCATAATGGGGATACCCAGCTTCCTGTTGGGCGCCTACTTCATATTGTGGAGCATGCTTTCCATATTACCATCACTGATGAGCATTACATTTGCCGACTTCGGCATTTTCGTCAATCTAATGCAGATGCTTTTCGGGTATTCAGTTGCAACGAGCTTTTACAAAGACTAAGAACCCCGGGACTGTTAACAACTTTTACGTGTATTCTCCGCATTTAAGGACCTTGAATATTCGAAAATGACAAACAAATGTTAACCGTCCCGGGCAAAGAAGATGTTATAATGGTATCAGATAGGAACTTCAGAAATCTGCCCCAAAAAGGCAGCAAATTAAGCGGCAATTCACGCAGCAATTCACGCAGCACTAATCGCAGAAAGAACGGGGGAATGAGAAATGGAAGCTGCAAACAGCAAACAAATGTCAGTCTTAGGCTGTACAGCCTTGGGGGCGCTCTCTTTTCTACTTGCAGGAATAGCATCCGGGATCGTCCTGCTAAAATTCGAAGGGATATTTGCCTTTCCAATCGAGGGGGCCGTAGGCGGTCTCGTATTCGGTTGGTTCATGAGGAAAAATTTCAGCATGACGAGGATCGTAATAGCCTCGACACTGGCCATCTCGATTGGCTTGTTCGAAGGAGCTCTCGTTGGGCTTATGTTCTATGATGCTTTCGGAGTTCCGGCTATAGTAGCCGGTGCGTTCACAGGCATAGTCTTCGGCATAGCTATGGGCTTCGGGAAGAGGTTCCTGGGCTTTGCCCTCATATGCACTGCAGTTTTTTTCCTGGGCGACGCAGCCCTTGGGCTGATCAATGTTGTGGATGGACCCTTCTACAAACTGGCCTCGGGAATCCTGGGCGAAAGCGGCTACAAGGTGGCAATATCGGCTCTCACAGCCCTTTATCACGGCATAGCGATAGGCCTTGGTTCAGGGATCCGTATGAAGGTGGAAAGCAGGCGCAAATAGCCGGGACGGTTAACATGTATCGCGTGTATTTCATGCAATTTATTACATGTGAATAATTCTTTTATGACAAAGAAATGTTAACCGTCCCGGAAAAAGGAGGTGCGGTGATGAAGGTTCTCGTTCTCGGAGGCACACGCTATTTTGGGGTGCACATGGTAAACTCGCTTCTCAAAAGGGGCCACGAGGTCACCATAGCAACAAGGGGCAGGAGGAAGGACAGCTTCGGCAAAAGCGTGGAGAGGCTAATAATCGAGCGTACCGACCCAGGAAGTCTTGCCGCGGCGTTAGCCGGAAGGAGCTTCGACGCCGCCTGTGACAGCCTGGCTTTCAGCTCGGTCGACATTAGGAATCTGCAGGACACGCTGGACTGCAGGAGGTACGTCATGACCTCCTCGGCGGCGGTCTACGAAGACATGCGCCTGAATATGAAGGAGGTCGAGTTCGACCCTTTCCACTATCGGCTCAGGTGGGGGGAGCTAATGGAGTACGGCGAGGGGAAAAGACAGGCAGAGACGGCTCTTTTCCAGCGCTACACTCATTTTCAAGGTACGGCAGTGCGCTTACCGTTCGTCATAGGCGATGATGACTATACCGGGAGGCTCTTCTTTTATGTTGAAAATACAATCAATGGAGAAGCCATGCACGTAGACAACCCTGATGAGCAGCTGTCCTTCATAAGGTCAGACGAAGCAGGGGATTTCCTGGCCTGGGCTGCGGAACAGGAATTCACGGGCCCAATTAACGCGAGCACCACAGGCACAATCTCTGTGAGGGAAATCATAACTTACGTCGAAAAGAAGACCGGGAAAAAGGCTAAGCTATCGAGGGTGGGGCTGGCCGGGCCATATAATGGGCTGGAGTCATTCAGCCTGGACACATCCAGGGCGGAAGCCTTGGGGTTCAGCTTCACGAGGCTGGACGGGTGGATCTGCGGCCTGATTGACAGGTTCATAAACAAAGCGATAACGAATACCCTATAAAACAGTTACCAAAATCAAAAACCTTCTTGACAGCCCGCCCGGAGCCATGCTAACATTAAGCTATCAAACTGAGCAGGCGATGAACTAACGCATCTAGTTCATGGGGCTGGGCCTAAAGGCAGCGGGTGTATAAACCTGTGGGACAGTAATATGTCCCGCGGGTTTTTTTATACCCAAAAGGCTGCAAATGCCAGGGAGCTATCTTTTGTAATAAAATGGAGGTAACTGCTATGACAGAACAGAACAGCAACGAACTGAAAGGGCTCACATCATCCGAAGCAGCGCTGCTTCAAGAAAAATACGGCAGGAACGAGCTGGTACCGGAGAAAAAAGAGAACGTCTTCCACAAGATCATCAAGGTTATAAGCGAACCGATGTTTCTGCTGCTGATAATCGCAGCAACGATATACTTCATCCTTGGGGAGCCGAAGGATGGCGCAATCATGCTCATCTTCGTAGTCGGCATAATCAGCATCGAGGCAGTCCAGGAATGGAAGACGGACAAAACACTCAAAGCACTCAAGGACCTGTCGGCGCCCAGGATAAAGGTTCTGCGCGACGGGGAAGAGAAGACGATAAACAGCTCAGACCTCGTCCCAGGCGACATAATGTACGTTGCCGAAGGGGTCAAGATCCCTGCGGACGGCCATGTTCTGAGGGCGAGCACGCTCTGCGTCGACGAATCTTCGCTGACAGGGGAGTCCCTGGGCGTTTGGAAGTTGGCAAGGGGACAATACGTGAACGAAAACAACGACTACTGGAGACGCGACTACTGCTACGCGGGAACCCTTGTCACGCAGGGCACCGGCACCATACTTGTCGACAAGATAGGGCTGTCCACCGAATACGGCAAGATAGGCAAGGACATAGCCGTCGCACCGGTGGGAGACACGCCTCTCCAGAAGCAGACAGGAAGGCTGGTAAAACTGAGCGGAGCCATAGCGGCAGTGCTCTTCCTTTTAGTCGGCGCAGTCACGTACTTCAACATAGCGGACCACGACCTCAAAAGCAGGATAGTGGAAAGCATACTTTCCGGGATAACCCTCGCTATGGCGATGATCCCGGAGGAGTTTCCTGTAATACTGACGGTTTTCCTGTCCATGGGCGCCTGGAGGCTTGCCAGGAAGCAGTCCCTCGTTAGGCGACTCCCATCAGTTGAAACGCTGGGGGCAGTCTCAGTACTTTGTGTGGACAAGACTGGGACGATCACAATGAACAGGATGGCTGTCAGGGAAACCTACAGCACCACAAACGATGCCAAACACCTAGTCAAGGTTTCGGGGATGGGCTGCAAATCGGATGCATACGACCCAATGGAGAAGGCTATTATAGCCCACTGCGATGAGCACGGCTTCACAAGGGAGATCCTCTTCGGAGGTCAGCTCCTGAAGGAATACCCTTTCACGGACGAGACCAAGATGATGGGAAACGTTTGGAGGAACGGAAACGAGATCCTTGTGGCCGCCAAAGGCTCGCCTGAGAGGATTCTGCAAATATGCGACCTGACAGCCGAGGGCAGGAAGACGGCAGAGGACCAGATATTCGAGATGTCGAGGCAGGGGCTCAGGGTCATTGCGGTAGGCCAGATGGCTGTTGGAACAGAAAATGAAATACCAGAAACCCTGCTGGAATGCAGGCTTGAGCTTCTCGGAATGGTAGGCCTTGCCGACCCTCCGAGGGAATCGGTGAAGGAAGACATCGAAACCTGCACAAAAGCAGGCGTCCGCGTCGTCATGATAACCGGAGACAGCGGTGTGACTGCAAGCTCTATCGCTAAGCAGATAAGCATGCCCAACAGCGACAGGATAATAACAGGCGAAGAGCTCAGCTCCATGAACGACGATGAGCTCAGGGAGAGGGTCAGGGACGTAAGCATCTTCTCCAGGGTCCTTCCCGAGCACAAGATGAAGATAGTGAAGGCCTTCAAGGAAAACGGAGAGGTCGTCGCAATGACCGGCGACGGCGTCAACGACGCACCTGCGCTGAAATACGCGGACATAGGCATAGCAATGGGCAAGCGCGGCTCCGAGGTCTCGAGGGAGGCGGCGGACCTGATCCTGCTTGACGACAACTTCTCGACCATAGTGGACACGATCAGGGACGGCAGGAGGATATACGACAACATAAAGAAGGCGGTAGGTTACGTGTTCACGATCCACATACCGATAGCGTTAGCATCGCTGCTGGCGCCTTTCCTGGGCATCAGCCCGGCGAGCCTCCTCCTGCTTCCGATCCACGTGGTCCTGCTCGAACTCGTCATAGACCCTACGTGCTCGATAGTGCTCGAAAGGCAGCCAGCCGAACCCGACATCATGCAGCGCCCGCCACGAAGTCCAAAGGAGAAGCTCCTGTCAGCGGCGATGCTCTCAAAGAGCGTGCTTCAGGGGCTGGTCATATTCGGGGCATCCTTTGCAGCGTACTACATTTTTCTGGCAAAATACCAAGGGGATGCAGCCCTGGCAAGGACGATGGGGCTCAGCATAATATTGTTTTCGAACCTGCTGTTAGTTCAGGTCAACAGCTCAGGCAGCGAACTGGCCTTCAGGACCTTCATGAAGCAGAAGAAGGACAGCGTTATGTGGACGGTCATCGCCGGCACGCTGGCAGGCCTCGCCGTCATGCTGTACACGCCGGTGTCCGGATTCCTTAAGCTGGCCCCGCTTTCTGCAGGGCAGATGGCCATGGCCGCAGCGATTTCATGTGCAGCCGTGCTTTGGTACGAGCTGGTTAAGATAGGAAGACGATCAATCAAAAAAACAATATGAACGAAGGAGAAATGAACATGAGCTTTTTTTCAAGATCATCAAAGAGGAACCACTACAAGAACGGCAGCTACGGCAGCAGCCACTACCAGAGGAAGGGGATACTGGGCAACCTTTTCGACATAATAGCGTCTAGGAGCCATTCAGGCGCCTACTACAGGAACGACTACAGGAACCAGCAGGGAAACCCTTCCGGCTACGGCCAGCCAAACCCAAGCCCGAACCAGGGCTCGCTTAGCTGCAGGGGATGCGGAAGTCAGATTCCAGCAGGCTCGAAGTTCTGCCTCAGCTGCGGCGAAGCTGTCAAGGCGGAGCTCTTCTGCCAGAACTGCGGAACAAAGATGCCGCCGAACGCCAAATTCTGCCAGAACTGCGGAAACAAGCTGAACGGGTAACAGGATGAGCCTGTTTGACAGAAAAAAATACATCGGAAAAAAATTCGGTGGATACACCATCGAAAAGACCCTCGGGGAGGGAAGGTACGGAATGTGCTTCCTCGCGAGAAGCGATGAGGGTGACATGGTCGTGCTCAAGAAGTTCAAAAGCAGGATCCATGCAAAAAATGCCGACAGGAACGCACACGAAGCGGTCATGCTCTCAAGGCTCAGGGATGAAAGGATCCCTGAGCTTCTTGGGGTCATAAACGAAGGAGGCTTCTACGCCTTCGTCATAGAGTGGAAGCCCGGGGACACTCTTAGCGACCTGCTCTTCAAGCAGAAGCACAGGTTCACTGAACAGGAAATCTGCAGCATCGGAACGAAGCTGATAGGGATAATTAAGCATCTGCACGAAAACGGGATAGTCCACAGGGACATCAGGATACCCAACGTCCTGATGGAGGGCGACAGGGTTTACCTTGTCGACTTCGGCCTCGCCAGGTTTGCGGACAGCGACCGCTACAGGTACGACCTGGACTACTCTTACCTTGGCGACCTGCTTCTCTACCTGGTATACTCGTCCTTCGAAAAGCAAGGCAGTAAAAAGCTCCCCTGGTACGAGGAGCTGGAAATGAAGGAAGGGCAGAAAACGTTTCTCAAGAGGCTGCTGGGGATAGAGAAGGTGTACCAAGGCATAGATGAAATAGAGCGGGATTTTGCAGATGCATTCTGCTCCAAGTGATATGGGGGGATAAAATGGACAAGGAAAAGCTGAAAAGGTCTGCGGAAAGCTTCGTTAAGAACTCGGAGCACAACTACATAGCGTCCGAAACAGCTATCTCAGGAACCGTGGCAGGCATGAGGATTTACGATGAACCGATATTCGGTTTCTGCAGCGCGGACGACGAATTCCTAGTCAGGCTTAGGGAGCCGGCCGCCATCGGGGAGCACTTCCAGCCGCCCGGAGGATGGCTGCCCGAGGCCAAAACGGTGATCTCGTTCTTCCTGCCTTTCAGCGAGAAGGTCAGGAAAGGAAATGGAAGCGACATGACGTGGCCTTCCGAGGAGTGGCTCCACGGAAGAATAGAAGGGCAGGCCATGCTGCTCAAGCTCTGCGAGCAACTGAAAACCGAGCTGGCGGATGCTGGGTACAAAAGCGTTGTGCCAGCCGCGGACGCCAGGTTCTGGACGAAGAACTTCACGAGCAACTGGTCGGAGAGGCACATCGCTTTCGCCTGCGGATTGGGCACCTTTGGTCTTTCAAAAGGCCTCATCACCAGGAAGGGGATAGCCGGCAGGTTCGGAAGCATAATCACTGAGCTGCACCTTGAACCTTCCCGAAGGGAATACGAGGATATATACGAATACTGCTCGATGTGCGGGAAGTGCGCAAAGAACTGCCCTGCAGGAGCTATAACGATGGAGAGCGGCAAGAACCACCGGATTTGCTCCGACTTCCTTGACATCACCGCAGAAAAATTCAAGCCTAGGTACGGCTGCGGCAAATGCCAGGTCAGGGTGCCTTGCGAATCGGGCATACCTAAAAGAAAATAAGCATGCAGTTTCGGCAGGAGCGCAGATGCGCTCCTTAAGCTTTTTCGGACTTTACTACCGGTTGTTTGATGATGTATAATCAAATCAAAGATGATTTCTGAATATTTCGACAAAGGGGGCTGTGTCATGGAAACGGTAATTCTCAGGACGAGAGGCAACGAGACTCTTTTGAAAATAACGGGGACATACGAGGCGGGAGGAAAGACTTACAACGGCACCCGCTACGAATGGTGGAAAGATACCGAGAAGATGGACCAGGGGATAACCAGCGAAGAGATAAACGGCGAAACATACATCTACTGCAAAGGCTTCTCCGGGATGACAGACGATCAGATCATAGGGATATTCGAGGCCGGGGCATATTAAGGTCTTGTTTAAACGAGCAGGGAAAGAACAGGGGTGATTTGGATGAGAAGAGGAGATCCCGTACCAATGTCAAGCAGGCTGGTGGCAGCGGCCATGGTCGCAACGCTTTCGTCGCTGTCGGCAATTCTTGTCATAATCTTCGTGGTCGGGCAGAACGATTTCGACCCGCAGAATTCGCGTTTCTACCTGGTGATTCTGGCCGCAGCGGTTATCGCATTCGTTTTTTCGTTCGTTTCCCCTACGTACTCCTTCATGCTTGCGCTCATGCAGGGCATTTTCTGGGCGACGATCCAGTTTGCCCTGTTTACCTTCATAAGGACAGGATTCTTCAACGAGCTGTACGATCCGGTCAACTACCTGGCACCGATAGGGATCGTCATAGGGACGCTTATCGGGGACATGCTGAACAGGTAACAGGAGGTGGTCCAGTTGAATAGAAACCAGAAACTCGTGTTGTCCGTGTTCCTGACGATAACCGTGGTCGAGCTGGCAGCGATCGTGATGTTCAGGAACTCTGACTCGGTAAGATATTTCGAGTTCGCCGTCACGATAGCGATGCTGCTCCTGGCTCTCGCTGCAAAGAAAAGGTTCGGCGAGCAGAAGCTTATAACGATAAGCTTTCTGTTCACAGCTGTGGGCGAATTCTTCCTGCTCATATACCCAATCCTGGAGGAAGGGGCGACTGGTACAGTGCAGGGGCTCGGTTCTTTCCTGATTGCATATGCGTTCCTGATCGCGGCGTTCCACAGGAAGTTCCGGTGGTCGCTCTCCGACGTGCTGCTGATCACTCCTTTTCTCGCAGCGGTGGCCGTCATGCTCGCGGCGCTTAACAGGTACCTGGGCGGTGCCATGGCGGTAGCTGTTCCTGCGTTCTGCGCAGTCATAACATTCATGGCATGGACCTCGCTTACTGCACTCAGGAGAGGTTATTTCGCCAGACTCGAAGCTAAGATGGCTGCAGCGGCAGGGAGCCTGATATTCGCAAGCGACTTCGGGGCCGCATTCCAGATATTCTACCCGCCTCTTGTAAGCAACCCTTCGCTTTTTACTGAATCGCTTGTGAGAGCGACCTTCGTAGCTGCCTGGACGCTGCTGCTGGCGATAGTTTACGGAGATGACATTCTGCAAAAATAATAATACTTGAAAATTCTGAAAAAGCGTGCTATATTGTAAAGTGAAACACAAAATTAAAATTTAATATTCTCTTCACAGGATGCGATGACGATCTGATCTTTATTTGGACGCTTTAGATGAGATAGGAGCAAGTAGCGTAACCGGCCTTGAGGGAAGTCTTTTTGTAGTGGCTATGAATCCTGTTGACTCCTTTATCGGAGATGGCAGGATTTTTTTGTTGAATTAACTGTTGAGGAAACTATGATATGGCTTTTCGAAGGAAAAAGTAAATCAGAGAGAGGTGGTTTGTGGAATCAGCAGTTGCACATCGGAATCGGGTAACAACGAATTATTAAGGAGGAACAGAAAATGAAAGAAAAGATAACGAAAATCAACCGCAGGTACAGTGCGATGGTAGTAGCAGGAGTCATGGGGGTCACTCTCCTTGGCGCAGGAGCAAAGGTTTATGCAAGCCCGGTATACACGGTAAGCCTGGATGTCAATCCGGGCATCGAGATGGGCGTAAACATGTTCGACAGGGTCGTCACTTTGGATGCAAATGCAGATGCGGAATCGGTGCTTGCAGATGTTAATCTTCAGAACATGGAAGTGAATGACGCTGTTGCAGCAGCTGTCGACGCAATAAATGAAGCCGGCTACTTTGATGAGACAGGCAACGAGATATACATAACAACAACATCAGAAACTGACGAGACTGGAGCAGATGAGCTGGCCGACGAACTTGGAGCAGCAGCAGAAGAGCAGCTTGCTGAGGACGGAACAACTGTCGAAGTAACAGCGCAGGGAATAGGCTACCAGATGGTTCAGGAAGCAAAAGCTCTTTCGGAGCTTTACGGCGTTGAGCTGACACCTGGAAAGTACAACCTCTTGAGCCGCATGCTTGAATCGCAAAACTCAGGAGTTGAAGCAGCTGCTGAGGGAGAAGCACCAGTGATAACAAAAGAACAGATCGGCATGCCTGTCAAGGACATAATGGCCCAGATCAAAGCACAGCGCACTGAAAAGAAAGGTGCAGCAGTGAATAAGGCAGCTGATGAAGTGACAGCAGTTGATGAAGAGACAGAAGCCGCAGAGGAGACTGCAGCTGAAGCAGAAACAGCAGCAGTCAAGGGCCATAACGAAGTTAAGGAGCAGGTCAAAGCTCAGAACAATGAAGCAAAAGGAAAAGCCAACGGAAAATCTGCTGAAAAATCAGAAAACGATAATTCCCAGAAAGGCAAAGCTGAATAATAAAAATACAATATCCCCTAAAAAAAGGGCCTTCGGAAATATTCATCCGAAGGCTTTTTGCCGTTCGCCGGCATAAGGTTATATTCCGAAGTCGGCCTTTCTGGCACGGGCGCCGTAGAAGGCGCATAGCCTTTCGAGGTTCCTGCTGGCAGGCTCGTATGTGGGATCCAGCGCATAGGCAGCCCTGTAATGCTTCCTCGCCATGGCCTCGTTCCCTTTTAACTCGTTGTATATTCCGAGTAGGTTGTGAGGCTCAGGTGCGTCAGAATCCATGGTGAGCGCCCTCATTATGAGGACGAACGACTCGTCCATGTTGTGGCATTTAAGCTTGGCAGCGGCTTCCCTTATATAGGTTTTGTACACTATCGAATTTTTAATGTCCTTCATTTTTCATTACCTCTTTTCTAAGATAAGAATAGTCCTATCCAGATAAGTATTGTGTAAATATTCTTGACCAGGACATTAATTTTGTGAAAAGAAAGAGCGGGAAACGGGGACGGTTAACAACTATTTCGCTTTAAGCAAACAATTGTTAACCGTCCCCCGGCTTGTTGGCAGAATCTTCTGAAATTATGTGTTGAAAAGAAAAGTTAAAAGATATATGCTTTCTTTAAGGGAAATGAAATCGCAGCTCACAACAATTAAGAAGAGGAGGGATTCTAATGAGCAGCAACAAACCAAACATCGGTGTGCTTATGATGCATATACACAGTGCTATTACACGCGGGTTGGAAGTAGCCGGAGAGAAATGTGAAAGTTACATCAAGGACGGATATCCTGACGCTGAAACCCAAGATGGGTTTATAACCTATGCAAGGGCTCTCGTATGGGTCATAAACGCTCATCACCAGAGCGAAGACAATGTTGTTTTCCCTTACCTCAGGGCAAAGCTACCCACAGCACCGTTCGACAAGCTTTCGGCTGATCACAAAAAAATGGATGTTTTCCTGGATGCAATGCAGGAAGCCCTCAACATGATGGCAGTCCAGCCGCAGGGAGGAGAACCTCTAAAGAATCTGAACGATGCTGTAAAAAGCATAGCCGGGATATGGACGCCTCATATAGGAATAGAGGTGAAGAATCTTTACGAGCCAAGCATAACCGATGCCGTAATGAACGCTGATGAACAGCTGAATCTGATGAAGGATGCAGCTTCGTTCAGCATGAAGGTGGAGGATCCGGGAATGCTGTTGCCTTTCATTCTCTACAACCTTAAAACCGATGACCGCGCGTATATGGAAAACACAATGCCACCGTTCTTCCTGCAGGAGCTGCTGCCCGTTGTGTGGAAATCAAAATGGGAGCATATGAAACCGTTCCTCTTGGGCTAGATGCAGGAAAAAACTAAAATAGGATCGGACTCCTGAACTGTGGATCCGATCCTTTCATTTTCAACTAATTTAAGCTATTCTTTATTTCAGAACCTTTGTCAGGGATTCAAGCCTGAACTCAAGCGTCGACAGCGGTGCAATCTCAAACGTGCAGTAGCTGTACAGCGGCCAAGAGAACAGGAAATTCTCCAAATCATCGTTTGTCGGAACCTCTACAATGTAAACAGCTGACCTCCGGCCTGACAAAACCCCTCCGTACACAATCTTCCCTTCAGCCTTGTACCGGAGCATAAGCTTTATATGCTCCACCGAAAGCTCTGACAGTTTTTCGCGCGAAAGGCCTGTGTTTTCCTTAATATTTGCTTTTACAAAATAATTCATCTCGTAATCCTCCTAAACCTAGAATCAACCTACTATGAGCGAGGCATCGGAAAGAACTTTAGATGCGCTTCAAGGATGAGCCATCGGTCAGATTCCTTTTTCATAATCTGAACTGCATAGCCTTTTAGCGGGCTGCCAGAAACAGGTGAGATCTCCATCGGACCCTGCCAAACCGCAAGGTCAGGAGAGAGCATTCTCACCGTGCTGTGTTCGATCTTTACTTTGGCTCCTGCCAGGGAACCGCTGAACAGCTTCGAAAACGCAGCCTTTAACTCTGTCTTGCCGTGCTGAACGTCGCCGGCAACACCTACACGAACCGAATCCTCTGTGTGAAAATCCATCAAGCCTTCCGCGTCACCTCTGTTCCAGGTTTCAATGAAAGCATCTACTTCTCTGAGAATTGCTTTTTCGTTCTCGCCAGCCATAAACCACTCCTCCTTCTATTCGATTGTATTGACCTAACTTCATTATATAACTAGCGAAACTAAATTGGAAACGTCTTTTCTGAATATTCAAACAAAACAGGGACGGTTAACAACTGTTTGGCTTTCAGCAAACAGTTGTTAACCGTCCCTGGCTTTTGGTGTATAATGGTATTAACGAATTCAGAAAATTGCGAAATAACGGCTGAAGGGAAGTGGAAAAATGCCTAAAGGTGAGAAAACAATCTTTATCGATGCTCCTTTCGAGACAGTCTATGACTTCTGCAGAAACCCTGAAAACTGGACACAGACCCCGCTCGGGATCCCTCCTGACGCAGAGAGTGCCGGAAACGGCGATGTCGGGACAAGGGCAGACTTTTCGTTCAGCGTCTCAGGAAAGGCGTTCGCCAGCATCCTGGAAATCACTGAAACCTACATAAGCGACCACGGCTTCAAGACAAAGTACAAGCTTTTCTCGGAAAACAAGGGCAAAGAGGTATGGGTCGTCCAGACCGAAAAGGGCGAAGCGAAGGGCTTCGGCTGCGACTACACGTTTGAGTACGCGTACAGGCTGCCAGAGGGCCTGTTCAAAGACAGCGAAGAAAAACAGAAATTCGAAGAGCAGACAGACAAAGATCTTGAGCAGGCTCTTGAAAAGCTGAAGGGCCTGTGCGAAGCGTTGAAATAGAGGATCAGCGAAAGGGAGGGAGAGCAATGGATGACAATCACATGAACCATGCCGGCCACGACCATAAACCAACAGCACATGAACCGGACAAGAAGCAGGACGGTCACGCCCAGATGGACCATAGTCATATGGACCACGCCCAAATGGACCACAAGCCTGCAGACGCGGCCGACCACAGCCAGATGGACCACAGCCGCATGGAGCATAAGCCGGCCGAGACTAAAGCTGCAGCAGAGCACAGCAGTATGGACCATTCAGCGGCCAACCACAAAACCGCTGGCCACTCCGGCCACTCAGAGCACGACCACCACGCCATGATGGTCGCAGATTTCAGGAAGCGGTTCTTCGTTTCGCTTGTGATGACGGTGCCAATACTCATCTTGTCACCGATGATACAGATGTTCGCCGGACTCGACATCAGGTTTTCCGGCGACTCGTACATCCTTTTCGCCCTCTCAACAGCGCTTTTCGTCTACGGAGGGATCCCATTCCTGAAGGGCGCTGCGGACGAGCTCAGGAAAAGGTCTCCGGGCATGATGACGCTTATTGCCCTGGCAATAACCGTGGCCTACGTATACAGCTCACTGACGGTTTTCGTGCTCACGGGCATGGATTTCTTCTGGGAGCTGGCGACACTTATCGACATAATGCTCCTGGGGCACTGGATAGAGATGCGGTCCGTGATGGGCGCATCCAGGTCTCTGGAGGAGCTCGTCAAGCTCATGCCCGAGACTGCCCACATGATCATGGACAACGGCGAAACGATGGACATGCCAGCGAAGGAGCTCAGGGAAGGGGACGTGGTCCTGGTCAAGCCGGGCGAGAAGATCCCCATGGACGGTCTGGTCCTGGAAGGCTCGTCATCGGTCAATGAATCAATGGTCACAGGGGAGTCCGTCCCGGTGGACAAAAAAGCCGGGGACGAGGTCATCGGAGGGTCCATCAACGGCGAGGGGGCCTTGAAGTTCAAGGTCAACAAGACCGGTGAGAATACGTTCCTCTCCCAGGTCATCAGGCTCGTCAGGGAGGCCCAGGAATCGAGGTCCGAAACGCAGCTCCTCGCCGACAAGGCAGCAAAATGGCTTTTCTACATCGCCGTTGTGTCGGGTATAGCCACCTTCGCCGCCTGGACCGCTTTGGGCAGGGACCTCAACTTCTCCGTCGAAAGAGCGGTCACCGTAATTGTCATATGCTGCCCTCATGCGCTAGGCCTTGCAACGCCACTCGTGACGGCGGTGTCAACGAGCATAGGGGCAAAACGCGGGCTCCTCATAAGAAACAGGGCTAATTTTGAGAATGCGAGGAAGCTGAACGCCGTGCTGTTCGACAAGACAGGCACCCTAACAGAGGGAAAGTTCGGCATAACCGACATCCGCGAGATAGGCGTGACCAGGGAGGAACTCCTCGGAATAGCATGCTCCGTGGAATCGCAGTCCGAACACCCTATCGCAAAGGGGATCGTGGAGGAAGGCAGGAAGCAGGGGATAATGCTAAGGGAGGTCACAGGTTACAGGAACATAACAGGTACCGGACTGAAGGCACTGGTGGACGGCCGGGAGGTTCTCATAACGAGCCCAGGCTACATAAGAGAGCATGACATAGGATTCAACTGGGCGGACTACGAGGAACTGGCTGTCCAAGGCAAGACAGTGGTCTTCGTCCTTCTCGACGGAGGCCTCATAGGCTATATAGCCCTCACTGACATCATAAAGGAAACGGCCATAGAGGCAGTGGGCACGCTCAAGCAGATGGGCGTAGAGTCCTACATGCTGACCGGCGACAACAGCAGGGCAGCAGCCTACGTCGGCAGCAGGCTGGGGATCGACAAGGTCTACGCAGAGGTCCTCCCGCAGGACAAGGCCTTGAAGGTCGCAGAGATACAGCAGGGAGGCAGGAAGGTGGCGATGACGGGAGACGGCGTCAACGATGCACCTGCCCTCGCCAAGGCGGACCTGGGGATAGCGATAGGCGCCGGGACCGACGTTGCCATAGAGACTGCGGACGTTATCCTCGTCAGGAGCAACCCTCTCGACGTCGTCAACGTAATAAAGCTCTCGAAGGCGACCTACAGGAAGATGCAGCAGAACCTCTTCTGGGCCACGGGCTACAACATCATCGCGCTGCCGCTTGCTGCGGGGGTCCTTTACAACCAGGGCATAGTTATCAGCCCCGCTGCGGGGGCTATCCTGATGTCGCTGAGCACCATAATCGTAGCCACGAACGCAAGGCTCCTGAAGATCGAATAAACAAAAGGCCGGACAATCCGTCTGGACTGTCCGGCCGTTCACGCTATTTACCTCTCAGAAAGTATATCAGGCACGCCACTATCACTATGAAAAGCAGCGGAGCTCCGAATATCAACTTAAACACGAGCCCGAAGACCGAGAAGATCAGCCCTATCACCGCGGCGATGATAAAGAAGGGCAGGGCCACCGTGAACAAAATCATAGAACCGAAAATAGCCACAGCAATGATGATAAAGAACATCAAAAGTAAAAATTCACCCATTAAGAATCAGCTCCTTCCGCATCAGGTTGATGCAATAAATATTAACTGTTAATAGAGTAAATAATACCACATACGATATGGAACGCAAACATCAAATACCATCGTATAATCTAATTATACTCCAATATCTCAAAATATCTACAGGTTTCAGGCCCGTTATAAATATTTTAAATTCAGGGGGACATGCAAATGGAGAAATGGGAATACACGAACATCAAGTTTGAGACGATAGGTATTTTTGAAGGGAGGTTAGAGGAAAATATTTTCAGAAACGAGTTAAACAGGCTTGGAGAGCAGGGCTGGGAGCTCGTAGCTTGCTTCCCAACGGCACAGGCATACGGCCGGAGCAGGGAGGTCGTTGCCGTGTTCAAAAGAAGGAGGCAGGAGATATGAATTTCGACCCTATGTACAACCCCTACACTTCACAGAGGAACGTGGTCTACGGCAGGAGGGGGATGGTGGCCTGCTCGATGCCCTGCGCAGCGGAAGCGGGTCTCGATATCCTGAAGAAGGGCGGGAACGCCGTTGACGCCGCCGTGGCAGCAGCTGCTGCGCTAACCGTATGCGAGCCCACCTCGAACGGAGTCGGGGGCGACGCCTTCGCAATCGTATGGCACAACGGGAAGCTTCACGGTCTGAACTCCAGCGGGACCTCCCCGTCTGGTATATCGATCGAAAAGCTCAAAAGCCGCGGCTTCAGCGACATCCCCGAGTACGGGTGGGAAACAGTCAACGTTCCGGGTATACCTGCTGCCTGGGCAGCGCTTTCCGCAAGGTTCGGCAAGCTGCCCTTCAGGGAGCTGGTCGAACCCGCAGCGCTCTACGCAGAAGAAGGGTACCCTGTGTCGCCGGTCCTCAGCTTCTACTGGAAGAAGGAGTACAGGAAGCTGCTGGCAGACCTTAAGGGCGACAAGTTCAGGCACTGGTTCGAGGCCTTCGCTCCTGGGGGTCGTCCGCCTGAAGCAGGGGAGATATTCAGGCTCAAGGAGCTTGCGGCCACACTGAGGAGCATAGGGGAGACGAAGGCGGAGTCCTTCTACAGAGGAGAGCTGGCAGACCGGATAGTCGATTTCTCAAGCAAAACGGGGGGCTACCTGAGCAAGGAGGATCTTGCAGGCTACCAGCCCGAGTGGGTCGAGCCCATAAGCGTGAACTACAGGGGCTACGACGTCTTCGAGATACCTCCGAACGGTCAGGGGATAACGGCGCTGATGGCGCTCAACATCCTCAAGGGCTTTGACCTGTCAAAGATGAGCAGGACAGAGGCGGCACACTTCCAGGTGGAAGCGGTGAAGCTTGCCTTCCAGGCAGCCCTGCAGCATGTGGCGGACGCGAGGAGCATGAGGGTTAGGGTGGAGGACCTTCTTTCGGAAGCCTTCGCCTACGAGAGCAGGAAGAAGATAGGAAGGGAGGCTATAGACCCTGCACCGACCAGGCACAGCGACGGGGGCACCGTATACCTCGCGGCGGCAGACGGAGAAGGAAACATGGTCTCCTACATACAGAGCAACTACATGGGCTTCGGCTCAGGCCTCGTCGTCCCGGGGACAGGAATATCACTCCACAGCAGGGGGAGGAACTTCTCCTTTGACGAGAACCACGCCAACGCGCTCGAGCCCAACAAGAGGCCTTACCACACGATCATACCCGGCTTCCTGATGAAGGACGGCCTCCCAGTTGGTCCTTTCGGCATAATGGGAGGGTTCATGCAGCCACAAGCCCATGTCCAGGTCCTGTCCAACTGCATAGACTTCGGGCTTAACCCTCAGGCAGCGCTGGACGCGCCGAGATGGATATGGATGCAGGGCAAGGAGGTCAGGTTCGAGAGGGGCTTCGACAAGTATTCTGCAGACAGGCTTGAGGAGAGGGGTCACGACGTGAGACTTGACAGGGACGCCCTGCTTTTCGGAAGGGGCCAGATAATCTGGAGAGGCGAAAACGGGGTACTGGTCGGCGCGACCGACTCCAGGACCGACGGCGCGGTGTACAGCTGGTAAAAAAAATCGGGGACGGTTAACAACTAATTGCCTTTTGAGGTATCTCACACCGCAAAAAGTTGTTAACCGTCCCCGGTCGTTTTCGCTTATTCAGCTACGAAGAACTCATCCTCGTCGCTGTAAGGAAGCTCTTTCTTACCGAGCAGGCTTATCACTGAACCTGTTGCTTTTCCTAGGATGAAGGCCAGGCACACAGTAACGACGATGCCTAGCAGCTGGACGGCAGCATGGCCTGTTATGAAGATGGCCATGAGACCGCCGAGTATTCCAGGCATGCCGTGCAGGTTGTTTATGCCGCAGGTGTCCGTTCCTTTTATCAGCTGTTCGAGCTTCGGAGCGATTATGCTGTAGCCGATGACGCTAAGTGCGCCTGCAGCAAGCCCGATCAGCAGGGCGAAGCCTGGTGTCGTCATGTCGCAGGTCGAACCTATCGCGACACCTCCTGCCAGAGCTGCATTTGCTATGTCCTCGATTTCAATCTTCCCTCTGATGAACTTTGAGAAGATGTAAGTTGCAAAGGTAGCGCCGCAGAGGGCGAATATTGTGTTCATGGCAGTAAGCACCACCCTCTCAGGCGCGACAATGGCGCTAGTGAAGGAAGGCCAGAAGAGCCAGAGTATCATGCTGCCCAGCAGGCAGAACTGGTTTGATGCAGGGGTGTTTTCGCAGGCGGGATCGTTCTTGAACTTTGAAAGCGTGTTGGCCACGACTCCCAGCCCGAAATATGCGCCGAAAGTATGTATGACTATGGAGCCGCCGGTGTCAAGGAAGCCCTTGAAGAGACCGCTCTCGAGTATGAGCCATTCGTTGAATATGTAGGCAGGTATGAACAGAAGCCCCATCGCGACATACTGGTCCATCTTGAGCCTTCCGAGTGGCGCACCAATAGCAATCAGCAGGCTCGCCGCTGCGAATTCGGCGAAAAGGAGCGTGTCTATGCTTATGGCAGACATAGCGAAATCGCCGGCTCCAAAGCTTTTGATAACGATGTACATCGGAATGCCGATGCTGACCACAAGGAAAGTGGCGGTTATGGAGCTGTAGCCGTGGTTCCTGACAAACACCATCAGGAAGCCGAAGCCGACGAGAAGCATTGCCAGAATATGAATGGATCGTTCATACTTCAGCGTGTCGAAGATCGTTCCGTAAGTTGATGCCATGGCGGCTGAACTGGTGGCCTCCGCGTCGATCGACGAAATTCCGGCGGCAACGTTGTGGTTGAATGCTGGAACCAGAAGCAAGGCGGCGCCTACGAAGATAAGCAGAAAAAATAATAGCAGTTTTTTGTTCACCGGTGCTGTCATTGCTTCCTTTGACTGTTTCTTTGCATGCTCAGTCATTTTCTTTCCCCCTCTGAAAGTTTGTTAAAAAACAAACAATCTTTTCTAAAAATTTGTGCCATTTGTGTCTCACGTGAGACAGTAAAGGCACACAATTTCCATGATACCATTTAAACGTTTACAGTGAAAGTGTCGTAAAATTAGAATACTAACTAAAAACGGCAAAAAACGGAAGAATAGTCATGCTGCCTTCACTATTCTTAATATTTCAAAACGGGGACGGTTAACAACTAATCGTTCTTTAAGAAAATCGACACCGCAAACAGTTGTTAACCGTCCCCAAAAAAAGAAAGGGGGATCGGTCGCTTTTGCTCCAGATCCCAAAATTAACATCATATACTCTTGGGGGAAATAACAGGCTTGAAAATAAGGGGTAAAAACAAGCCTGTTATAAGTTATATTATACTTTATAATAAAATATATGCAACCTTTTGAGTCGGCCTTAGGCGGATTTACCCCAGGTTACCTCCGAAATGCTCCCGATATCTTGCTTTTTATACGATGACCGGCTGAAAATAATTCGAAACACTTGTTAACCGTCCCCAAGAAAACAAAGATAAAAGCCTGACCCGGGCTCTTGCCTAAGGTCAGGCTCAAAAGTAATTTTGTTTTACGTTAAATCTTCTAGAGAGCGCAACACTTGTTAACCGTCCCGGCTTATCCCGGCCTACAGCTTGCTGATTACTCCCTTGTATATCTTGGCAGGGCTTATCTCGATGATGAACTCCCTCTCCATCTTTCTGAGGACCGCAACCTCCTTCTCGGTCACGATCGATATGCACGTTCCCGCCAGACCCTGCCTTCCTGTCCTTCCCGCCCTGTGAAGGTACTCTTTATGGTCCTCTGGCAGGTCGAGGTTGAAAATGTGCGACACCCCTGCAATGTCGAGCCCCCTTGCCGCAAGGTCCGAAGCCACCAGAAGCTTGTATTTTCCGCTCCTGAAGCCCTCCATGGCGTTCTTCCTGTCTTCCTTTGAAGCCGTCCCGAATATGCTTTGGGCGTTGATGTTGTGGAACTGCAGCTTAGCAGTCATGATCTGAATGTCGTCAGACTTGTTGATGAATATGATCCCTTTTGCAGGGTTGGTCGAAGCTATGAGCTTCCTCAGAACCTCGATCTTGTCCCTCTGCTCGCACTGCAGGTAGATATGCTCTATGTCTGGGTTCACCAGGTTCTCTTCCTTAACCTTGATGACCTCAGGCTCCTTCATCAGCTCCCTGGCAGTTCCAAGCGCTTTCTCCGTCACTGTGGCAGAGAACATCATAAGCTGCCTGTCCCTCAAGGTTGTTTTAATCACGGCCTTCACGACGGTGATGTTCTTTTCGTTGAGAAGCTTGTCGCCCTCGTCAAGCACTATGGTCTTCACTGTGTGGGCGCTTATCTTCTTTATCTTGATTAGCTCGAGGATCCTCCCGGCGGAGCCGACTATGATGTGCGGCTTCTCCCTCAGCTTTTCTACCTGTTTCTTGACGTTGACCTCGCCGATGATTGCTATGGAAGTCACAGGTATCCCTGACTTTTCGGAAAGCAGCTTTGCTGTCTTGTCGATCTGCATCGCCAGCTCGTGCGTCGGAGCAAGCACTATCGCCTGCATCTCCCTCTTGCTGGAGTCGATCCTTGCGAAAAGCGGCAGCAGGTAGGCGAGCGTCTTACCGCTTCCTGTCTGTGACTGGCCTATAACGTCCTTGTTTGCCAGCGCCCAGGGGATAGCCTTCTCCTGTATCTCCGTAGGCTCAGTAATGCCCATGAGCTTGAGGCCGCCGACGAGTTCCTCGCCAAGGCCAATTTTTTCAAATTTATTATTCATATGTTTATATACCTCATTTTCAATAATTCTATCTGAACTTATAATATTCTATACTCACGGAGCGCCCCTGTCAACCACCGTTAATTTCTTTTGCTTTGTCCTGCAAATGGTTTTGTGGTAGAATAGGTATGTTAATTTAGAGGATACAATCGCACGCATATATAAAGGAGAGAATCGAAAATGGATTTTACGCTTATAGCCACGGCAACCTTCGGCCTTGAGAAGGTCGTGGCAAACGAACTCAAGGCCCTCGGCTACGACGACCTCAAGGTTGAGAACGGAAAGGTGACCTTCCAGGGCGACGAGATGGACATAGTCACCTGCAACATGTGGCTCAGGACAGCCGACAGGGTGCTCATCCAGCTGGCCGAATTCAAGGCCATGAGCTTCGAGGAGCTCTTCCAGGGGACCAAGGCAGTCGAGTTCGGAGACATAATACCGATAAACGGCTTCATGCACGTCACAGGCAAGTCGGTCAAATCACAGCTCCACAGCGTTCCGGACGTCCAGTCCATCGTGAAGAAGGCCGTCGTGGAATCGATGAAAAGGAAATACAGGAGGGACACCTTCCCAGAGGACGGCGCCGAGTACAAGATAGAGGTGGCAATCCTGAAGGACATCGTCACGTTGACACTCGACACGACCGGTCCCGGTCTGCACAAGAGGGGCTACAGGGAGTTCGCCGGAGGCGCCCCTATAAAGGAGACGCTGGCGGCTGCCATGGTGCTCATAAGCGGATGGAACCCGGACATACCTCTCATGGACCCTTTCTGCGGCTCAGGCACAATAGCCATTGAGGCCGCCATGATAGGCAGGAACATCGCGCCAGGCCTCAACAGGAGCTTCGTCTCGGAGCAGTTCGACTTCATTGACGCTGAGCTGTGGGAGGACATAAGGTCGCACGCGCGCAACTCCATAAACAGCAAGGACTTCAGGATACTCTGCTCCGACATCGACGGCAGGGTGCTGAACACAGCCCGCGGGAACGCCAAGAAAGCGGGCGTCGAGGACAACATAGCCTTCAAGAGGCAGGATGTCAGCGAGTTCTCCAGCAGCAAGAAGTGCTGCTACATCATCACGAACCCTCCGTACGGCGAGAGGCTCGGCGAGTCCGAGGAAGCCGAGGCTATCTACAGGACCATGGGAAGGGTTTTCGGGAAGCTGGACAGGTTCGGCTTCTTCGTCATTACGTCACATCCCGACTTCGAAAAATGCTTCGGCAGGAAATCCGACAAGAACAGGAAGCTCTACAACGGAAGGCTTAAATGCTATTACTACCAGTACCTGCTGCCTGAGAGCTGCAGAAAAAAATAACAACACTTAAACAAAACAATGCCCGAGGTTGCCGCAACGCATAGGCCCCTCGGGCATTCGTCATTTCTGTCCATCTATCCATTTATTCTTACATTATTTCAAGTGTTTCCCAATCGTGTTGATAAATTTTCTGCTGTCAATATTCCTGTACTTGCGGGAGGGTATGTCCACATGAATCTTGGCGAACGCTCCCCCAAAAATGCTTGGAAACGGATCAACCGCTGCATCTTTCATTCTTGTTAGCCTGATGCTCTCAAAATTCCTGAAAGAATATGTTTCAGCTCCAAATATATCATCCCATCGAATAACTAAATCTTTAAACAGCTTCTTAATTATTATTCCATCGAAATTTATTTCAACATATTGCTTTTTAAGGACGAAGGAGTGGATCAGGTCCGCGTCAATATACAAGGCGTATAAATAAAGGGGGAGCATCATCGTTGATATCGCAATTTTCTCATGTATATTAACATTAGGGTGAGAGAAAATTAAGAAATTCGGGGCAATCACTGACAGGCTCAAAAAAATAGCAGAAGCAACAAGTACAAAATTATATTCTGCATAAAACCTTATAGGTATATGGTATATTTCAAGCTTTTGTTTATACATAATGCACATCCTTCCAAAACGCTAACAAAACACATATGATATTATTATAGGAAATATATGGCTGGATGTACAAGGAAATAATTTTGGGGTTATGCCGGCAATAGGGATAATTTATTTACTGAAAACCTGGAACAACAATAACAACACTTAAACAGAACAATCCCCGAGGGGCTCCTGCGCAAGGAACCTCCCGGGGATGTTTATTTCTCATTAATTATCCGCAATCAAACGTTTTCGCACTCCCACAACTGGTAGATGATGAAATCCTCGTCCTCCAAGCCCAACTCCGGTTTAGCCTTCTTCAGCTCATTCCTCAGTTTTATGAACTCCAGGATTTCCGGCTCGCTTCCGAACAAACCGTATTTGTTCAGCTGGAAGTGAGACAGCCCCTCCAGACTGCCAGCCTCGCTTAAAACGCAGGAATGGTAATCGCTGCCCGCAGAGCCGTAGTCGTAGCCTATGAGCCTGTAATTGTCAGCAACGGGATCGATATCGCATTCAGGGTACCTTCTCTGGGTCCTGCAGTAAAGCACCTGCACCTCAAAACCTGCAGCGCGGCAAGCCTTGACGTATCTCTTCGTGAAGTAGATGTTGGGACAGACGTCGACGTAAGAGCTGTCGGAACCGTTTAGGAAGACGTTGTTTTCAAGAAAATGCACAAGATATCCCTGCTCCTCCGCGCTGACAGCTTCCGAAGAAAAGGCTCTGCCAATTGGCCAGTTACCGCCCTCTATGCCCTTGTATTGACCGTGAACAACAGTGTCGTCATTATTGATTCTTTTTACCAGGAAACCGTTATGATACAAATTAACACGTGACATAATTACCACTCCCCACAAATCAATATCGCACCTAATTACATTATATGAAATAAAGTCCTTCAAGTACATCGCTTTCGGCGAAATAATAGCCCGGGCCGCAGAATCCACGGCCAGGGCTATTTTGAATGCGGAAGCAGGGCGGCTGACAAAATAGCCCTGATCCCGCATAGGGGGTGCAGCTAATATTGAGTCTGATGCCTGTCATACACGGTTGAGGAAACCTTCACGAACTTGTCCTTCCAGCCTTCCCAGTCCCCCAGCACAGCCGCGGCTATGCGGCTTCCCGTAGCGTCCAGGTGCTCCGCGATGACCGCCTTGAGCTTCGAACTGTCGCGCGCTCCGCCTTCGTCCAGGCCCTTCAGGAAGCTTCTTGCGCCCTTGTTGACCTTGAGGGCGAGGTCGCCGCTCTCGTCCAGGACGTAGGCCTCGCCGCCGCTCATGCCGGCTCCGAAGTTCGTGCCAACAGGCCCCAGGATTACTACGGTTCCGCCGGTCATGTACTCGCAGCCGTGGTTTCCCACGCCCTCCACCACCGCAACGGCCCCGCTGTTCCTTACGCAGAACCTCTGCCCGACCCTGCCGCGGATGAACGCCTTGCCCGACGTCGCCCCGTAAAGGAGCGTGTTGCCTGCTATCACGTTCTCGGAAGGGGCGAAACCCGCTTCCACGGCAGGTGTCAGGACAATCTTAGCGCCGGACAGGCCCTTGCCCACGTAGTCGTTGGCGTCGCCGCGCAGCCTCAGTGTGAGGCCCCTGGCTCCGAAGGCGCCGAAGCTCTGGCCCGCCGAGCCCGTGAAGTTAACCAGGATCGTATCGTCCTCCAGGCCTGCGTCGCCGAAGCGCTTGGCTATCTCTCCGCTCAGCATCGCCCCGGCGGACCTGTCCGTGTTGCGGATGGCCCTGTTCAGGACCACCCTGGCGCCTCTGTCCAAGGCGTCGGCTGAGGCTGCGATCAGGCCAGCGTCCAGGACCCCGTCTATCTTGTGGTCCTGAGGGAACGAGTGCTTGCCCAGTATCCTTGACGGCAGCTCAGGCCTGTAGAGGAGCTGCGAGAGGTCTATGCCCTTCAGGCGGCCCTCCGCGTCTGGCTTCGCAGCCAGGTGCTCAGGTTTCCCGATCATCTCGTCAAGGCTCCTGAAGCCGAGCTCTGCCATGATCTCCCTCGCTTCCTCGGCGAGGCCGGTCAGCCAGGCTATGATGTCCTCTGGCCTGCCCTTGAACTTTCTCCTGAGGTCGGGATCCTGGGTAGCGATGCCCGCCGGGCACCTGTTGAGCCCGCACTGCCTGCACATGATACAGCCCATCGACACCAGGGCTCCCGTCGCGAAGCCGTACTCCTCCGCGCCGAGCAGGGCGGCTACAACTATGTCCCTGCCGCTCTTGATCTTCCCATCCACCTGCAGCGTCACCCTGCTTCGGAGGTCGTTGAGGAGAAGCGTCTGCTGCACCTCCGCAAGGCCCAGCTCCCAGGGCAGCCCCACGTACCTCATTGAGCTTATGGGGGATGCGCCGGTACCGCCGTCGCCGCCGCTTATCATTATGACGTCCGCATGGCCCTTGGCCACACCGGCAGCGACCGTGCCAATGCCCACCTCGGAAACGAGCTTCACGCCTATGCGCGCAGCTGGGTTAACGTTTTTAAGGTCGAATATGAGCTGCGCCAGGTCCTCGATGGAGTATATGTCGTGGTGGGGCGGAGGCGATATCAGGTCTATGCCGGGAATGGAGTGGCGGAACCTGGCTATGTCCGCCGTGACCTTCCCGCCGGGCAGGTGCCCGCCCTCGCCAGGCTTCGCTCCCTGTGCCATCTTGATCTGCAGCTCCCTGCAGTTGACGAGGTAGTTGGCCGTTACGCCGAACCTCGCCGACGCAACCTGCTTCACCGCGCTGTTCCTGCTGTCGCCGCCGGCGTCCGGCCTGTACCTCTCGGGGTCCTCGCCGCCCTCGCCGGAGTTGCTCGTGGCGCCCAGCCTGTTCATGGCGACGGCTATGGTCTCGTGGGCCTCCTTGCTCAGCGAGCCGAAGGACATGCCCGACACGGTGAAGCGCCTGAGGATGTCCTCGGCCGGCTCCACCTCCGCCAGTGCCACGGGAGCGTTCTTCAGCCTCCTGAACTCCAGCAGGTCCCTGAGGTGCAGGTGCTCCTTGTCCTTGGGCTGCTTCATCTCGCATAGCAGCTGCCTGCTGATGACGTCCTGGGCTATGTCGTCCAGGCTGATGCCGGATATCCTGGTAGGGGTGTTCGGGAAGTAGTCCCTGACCACCTCGTCGCCGAGGCCAATTATCTGGAATATCTGGGCTCCGCTGTAGCTCTGGAGCGTCGATATGCCCATCCTCGATATTATCTTAAGGATTCCCGAGGAAACGGCCTTGACGTAGTTGTCGAAGCCCTCCTCTGCGTCCCTGGCGTTCCTTATGCTCTTCCCGGTTTCCAGCATGTGGGCGATGGAGTAGTACACCATGTACGGGTTTACCGCCTTGGCGCCGTAGCCGAGCAGCAGGGCTATGTGCATCACGTCCCTGGCGTCGCCGGCCTCCACTATGATGTCCACGAAGGTCCTAAGCTTCCTGTTGGTCAGGTGGTTGTTCACTGCGCTCAGGGCAAGGAGGCTCGGGATTGGGGCGTAGTACATGTTTATGCTCTTGTCGCTAAGGATCAGGATGCTGTGGCCGCTTTTCACGCACTGCTCGGCCCTCTTGCAGAGCGACTCAAGAGCTTCCCTGAGGCCCTGCTCCCTGTCCGTCTCGAATATTATCGGTATGGTGACGGAGCTGAAGTGCTCGTCGTCCAGGTGCTTTATATCCTCTATCTGAGAGTTCGACAGCACGGGCTGCCTCAGCTCGATGTACTTCCTGTCGGTGTCCGTCTCTATCTCGTCCAGGATCCTTCCATGGGAGCCGATGAACTGGGTGAGGGACATTACGGATTCCTCCCTGATGGGGTCTATCGGCGGGTTCGTGACCTGGGCGAAGGTCTGCTTGAAGTAGTCGAACAGGAGCTGAGGCTTCTTCGAAAGCACCGCAAGAGGCACGTCCACGTTCATAGAGCCCATAGGCTCCTTCCTCGTGTTGGTCATGCAGGCGATTACGTTCCTGAGCTCGTCTCGGGTGTAGCCGAAGACCCTCTGCTTCAGGAGCAGCGTCTCGGTCCTCATGGTCTTGACCTCGTGGTGCTTCGCTATGTCGGCCAGGGTCAGCCTGTTGCGCTTTATCCACTCGCTGAAGGGGTGCTGCGAGCATATGCCGTGCTTTACCTCGTCGTCAGGGACCAGCCTGCCGCTAGCCGTGTCCACCACGAACAGTTTGCCCGGCTCCACCATGCCCCTGGCAGCTATGCGGCTCTCGTCAAGGTCCACGACGCCCGTCTCCGAGGCCATGATTACCAGGTTGTCCTTCGTCACGACGTACCTTGCCGGCCTCAGTCCGTTCCTGTCCAGGGATACCGCGATCTTCTCGCCGTCGGTGAAGGCTATAGTCGAAGGGCCGTCCCAGGGCTCCATGAGCCTTGCGTGGTACTCATAGAAGGACCTCTTGCACTCGTCCATAAGCTTGTCCTTGTGCCAGGCTTCCGGGACGAGCACCATCATGGAGTTCTCCAGGGAGTAGCCGTTCTCGAGGAAAAGCTCCAGGGCGTTGTCCAGGGAAGCGGAGTCGCTTCCGAAGGGCTCTATTATGGGGAGGGTCTTCCGGAAGTCGTCGCCGAAGCGCTTGGAGTACATGACGCCTTCCCTGGCGTTCATCTTGTTTATGTTGCCGACGATCGTGTTGATCTCGCCGTTGTGGGCCAGGTACCTGAAAGGCTGGGCTAGCTGCCACGACGGGAAGGTGTTCGTGCTGTACCTCTCGTGCACCAGAGCGATGGCAGTCTCCACGGCTTCGTCCCGGAGGTCCAGGTAGAAATCCTCGAGCCTGAAGCCCAGCACCAAGCCCTTGTAGACTATGGTCCTGTCTGACAGGCTGGCGACGTAGAAGGTGCCGGCGTTAGGCGTGCCCGAGTTCAGGATGAGGTTCTGAGCCTGCTTCCTGACAATTAGGAGCTTTTGCCTGAACTCGTCGGCTGTCTGGCCGTTCCTGCCGATGAAGACCTGCGCGATGTCTGGCCTGGTAGCCCTTGCGGACTGCCCGCAGGCCTTCTCGTTCACCGGGACCTGCCTCCAGCCCAGCAGCTGCTGGTTCTCCTCCCTCAGGACCCTCTCGAAGATCCCTTCGCAGAAGAGCCTGACGTTCGGGTCCCTGGGCAGGAACAGCATGCCCACCGCGTAGCCGCCCGCTTCCGGAAGCGCGAAGCCGAGCTTTGCTGCCTCCCCTGCGAAGAAGCGGTGGGGGAGCTGCAGCATTATTCCCGAGCCGTCGCCGGAATCAGGGTCGGCGCCTACCGCGCCCCTGTGCTTCAGGTTCTTCAGTATCTGGAGCCCCTGCTTAAGCACCGTGTTGGATCTTTTCCCGTCAACCTGGGCGGCGAAGCCCACGCCGCAGCTGTCCTTCTCTGTGCCGCCGCTGTAGAGTCCCTGGGGTATCGGGTAGCCGTGTCTGTTCATTTCGATCACTCCTAACATATGTTCAATCCCGGATTGAAATATATAGCCGGGACGCGTTTCAATTTTCTGAATAGTTAAATATTGTTCAATATGATACCACCTGCGGGAGAATGCTTCAACGGCCGTATGGGGCGCTCAGGAGCCCTGAGGACGGATGTAAAGGATTGCGTAATCCTTTTAGCTGCCGAAAGGTGACAAAAACGCTCTGATTTGAAAAAGGCGGGAATAACGGGGCAGAAAAATCAAACGCGCAAACTTCCCCGAAATGTGTTATTATAGTATATTGGAGTATTAAAGAAGAGGTGTAAGATGGAAAACAAAGATTTCAGGGGCTTCGGCCTCGACAAAAGCATTCTTGATGCTATAGATAAGCTGGGCTACAGGGAGCCATCGCAGGTGCAGGAGGAGGTAATACCCCTGGCGCTTGAGGGGAAGGACCTTGTTGTCAAGTCACAGACCGGCAGCGGAAAGACGGCAGCCTTCGGCATACCGGTGTGCCAGCTGCTGGACATAGAGGAGAGGAGGCCACAGGCCCTCGTGCTCACCCCCACAAGGGAGCTCTGCGTCCAGGTTAAGGAGGACATAAGCCATATAGGAAGGCTGAGGAAGGTGAAATGCGCGGCCATATTCGGCAAGCAGCCCTACGAGGACCAGGTCAGGACCCTCAAGCAGAGGACCCACGTTGTAGTCGGTACCCCTGGAAGGACCCTGGACCACATAGAGAGAGGCACACTGGACCTCGCCGGCATTAGGTACTTCATAATAGACGAGGCTGACGAGATGCTCAAGATGGGCTTCATCGACCAGGTGGAGGCCATAATAAACGCGCTGCCAAAGGAAAGGGTCACCATGCTCTTCTCGGCGACGCTGCCACAGGACATAGACAACCTATGCAGGAAGTACATGAGGGAACCGGCCGCCGTGGAGGTCAGCCCCGAGACGGTCACCGCCCAGAACGTTAGGCACGTGTGCTACCGCGCCGAGGAGGAGCAGAAGTTCAGGGTGCTCATGGACGTGTTCTACCTGGAGAACCCGGAAAGCGGCATAATATTCCTAAGCACGAAGGACAGGGCAGGTACCCTCGCCTCCAGGCTCAGGAAGCAGGGGCTCACCTGCGAGGCGCTCCACGGTGGCATGCTGCAGAACCAGAGACTCGACGTCATGAACCGCTTCAGGCGGGGAGAGTTCATGTTCCTTGTCACCACCGACGTGGCAGCCAGGGGCATAGACGTTGAGAACATCAGCCTCATAGTGAACTACGACGTCCCCATGGAGAAGGAGCGCTACGTCCACAGGATAGGAAGGACGGCCAGGGCCGGCGGTAAAGGCACCGCCGTAACCTTAGCGAGCCGCGGGGAGGAGAGGTTCCTCAGGCAGGTGGAGGAGTACGTCGGCTTCGAGCTGGAGAAGGCCGAGCAGCCTTCCCAGGAAGAGGTGGCAAGGGCAAAGGACGCCTTCCTGGAGAGGGTGAGGTCCAGGCCAAAGCTCAAGAAGGTGAAGGGGGCCGAGCTCTCCAAGGACATCACGAAGATCTACCTGGGCGCCGGCAAGAAGAAGAAGCTGAGGCCGGGGGACATAGTTGGGGCGATAACAAGCATACCGGGGATAACCGTGGAGGACATCGGCATAATCGACATACAGGACAGCCATTCCTACGTCGACATAATGAACAGGAAGGGCATAAAGGTCATAGAGGGCCTCAGGGAGAGGACCATCAAGGGCAAGGCCGTTAAGGTCCAGAAAGCCGAAAAGTAATAATAAGAAGAGGTGCAAACAAAGAATGAGCGATATAGCAGGAAAAGGCTGCGAGATACTCGTCCCTTTCAACGAGAGGAAGCCGCTGGAGGAGATCGAGCACAGCATAACAAAGAAATACAGGAAGAAGCTCTGGGCGAAGTTCGTCAAGGCGATAAACGACTACAAGCTCGTGGAGGACGGGGACAGGATAGCCGTCGCCGTTTCCGGCGGCAAGGACAGCCTTCTCATGGCGAAGCTGTTCCAGCAGCTCAAGCTGCACAGGAAGGTAAACTTCGAGCTGGAGTTCATAGCCATGGACCCTGGCTATCACGAGAACATCAAGGAGCTGCTGATAGACAACTGCAAATACCTTGACATACCCATAGACCTTTTCGAGTCGGGGATATTCGAGGTTGTTGACAGGATAGCCAAGGACTACCCGTGCTACATGTGCGCCAGGATGAGGAGGGGCTCCCTTTACAAGAGGGCGAAGGCGCTGGGCTGCAACAAGCTCGCACTGGGGCACCACTTCAACGACGTCATAGAGACGACTCTCCTTAACGTGCTCTACTCGGGCAACTTCAAGACCATGCTGCCGAAGCTGAGGTCCACGAACTTCGAGGGGATCGAGCTGATAAGGCCGATGTACTACATCGAGGAGACCAACATCGAGAGGTGGATCCAGAACAGCGGGATCTGGCCGCTCAACTGCGCCTGCATGGTTGCTGCCGAGAAGATAGGCAACAAGAGGTACGAGATAAAGGACATGATAAAGAACATAAAGAAGGACTTCAAGGACGTGGACAAGTCCATCTTCAACGCGGCCGTGAACGTGAACATGGACTCCATACTGGGCTGGGAGAAGGGCGGAAAAAAATACTCATACCTGGACTTCTACGGCGACGCCGGGGAGGAAGAGGAGATAGAGCTGGATTAGGCGAAAAAGGATGTATAGTTTTACATCCTTTTTTTAGTACAGATTCATAGGAAAAAATGATACAACTCAATCGTGATGGTTATAATACAAATTGTTAACGAATTATCAATCTAAGCCTTGAGGAAGGCTGTATCAAATTGATATTTTTACCACCTGTGAAAATGTTTTCAAAAATATCAGACGTCTGAATGAACAGTTTCCTGTATCTGCAAAAAAGAAGGCTTTCACAAAATTCGGAAACACTTTGTTAAAAAATTGGCGGGAAGCGCTGCCATGCCTCAAACTGTGCGGCCGCAGAGCATGAGGGGAGGACCGGCAGGGAGCCGAAGCCAGAAAACCAACTGGTGTTTTGAATTTGTACACTTTTTTTTCCCTCAATGTCCTCCAAAAGTATTGTAATTAATTTTTTAACAAGTATAATTATTATGTGTGAATAAATATTGAATTTTCGGTTGAAACAGTTCGATGTTAAAAAATGATACAGATGACACAGAATGATACAGTCAGGTGGCACAGAGTTCATAATTCGCACTTATCCTTTTACCCGGAGGTAACATATATGAAAAAAGAAGAACAGATGGGCATCGTGGTCGAAGCGGAAGGCGAAACTGCCAAGGTAAGGGCTACGAGGCACGGGGACTGCAAGAACTGCGGAGCATGTCCGGGGGACGATGCGATGCTGGTCGAAGCGAGGAACCAGGTCGGCGCCAAGCCAGGCCAGAGGGTGGCCTTCATAATACCCGAAGTCAACATGCTCCAGGCGGCGTTCACCGTATACATGCTTCCGCTGTTTGCCATGGCGTTCGGCGCAGCAGCCGGATGGTACCTTGCCCAGCAGGTTGGGAGCCAGTCTGTGGTGATGTACCAGATAGCAGGTGCGGTAATCGCTTTCATGCTCTCGCTGGTCTACATCAAGCTCTACGACAGGCACGCGAGGAAGAGCGAGAAGATGCAGCCCTACATCACGAAGATCCTTTAGAACAGTTAACCAGTTATTTATTTACATTTATATAAATAAATTTATTCAATTTTAGTGAGGTGTTTAGAAGATGGCAATTAGTTTTCGCGGTGGAGTTCATCCAAACGACAGCAAAAGCTTCACGGCTAGCAAGCCGATCGAAGTAGCTGCTCTGCCAGCCAAGGTAGTTATCCCTGTAAGACAGCACATCGGTGCCCCTTGCACGCCTGTTGTCCAGAAAGGCGACGCAGTAAAAAAAGGACAGGTAATAGCAAAGGCTGAATCATTCGTGTCCAGCAACATCCACGCTTCCATTTCAGGAACTGTAGTTGACGTTGCAGACTACCCTCATCCCAACTTCGGAAAATGCTTGTCAGTCGTAATCGAGAACGACGGCAAGGACGAATGGGCTGAAGGGATCCCAGTTCAGAGGGACTGGAAAGCTCTCGAACCAGACGCAATCAAAGGAATCATAAAGGAAGCCGGTATAGTAGGAATGGGCGGAGCAACGTTCCCGACCCACGTAAAGCTTTCACCTGCTCCTGACAAGAAGATCGACACATTCATCTTGAACGCGGCAGAATGCGAACCTTACCTGACTGCTGACCACAGGCTCATGCTTGAAGCGCAGGACAGAATAGTTGCGGGCGTACTCATAACTATGAAGGTTCTCGGAGTCACAAACGGCTTCGTTGGAATAGAAAACAACAAACCTGACGCCATAGCGGCCATGACGGCAGCCTTCGAAGGAACAGGAGTCAAGGTTGCAGGCCTCCCTACAAAATACCCTCAGGGTGCTGAAAAGATGCTCATAAAAGTTCTCGTAGGAAAAGAAGTTCCGTCAGGCGGGCTCCCTATGGATGTAGGAGTGGTCGTTCAGAACGTAGGAACGGTAATTGCGATATCCGACGCTGTGGAAAAGGGAATCCCTCTTATAGAGAGAGTAACCACGGTTAGCGGAAAGGCCATAAAAGAGCCTAAGAACCTCCTTCTCAGGATAGGAACAAGCTACGAGGAAGCGATCGCTGCTTGCGGCGGCTTCTCAAGCCAGCCTGAAAAGATAATTTCCGGCGGACCTATGATGGGCTTCGCAATGCACTCGATCAACCTTCCAATAATGAAGGGTTCATCAGGAATACTCGCTTTCGCAGCGGGGGAGGCGAACCTCGGAGACGAGCAGCCTTGCATCAGGTGCGGAAGATGCGTTGACGCGTGCCCTATGGGAATCAACCCTAGCATGCTCAGCATACTCGGAGAGAGGGACCTCTTCGAGGAAGCCAAGGAAGAGTACAACCTTCTGGACTGCATAGAATGCGGCTGCTGCGCATACTCATGCCCGGCAAAGAGAAACATAGTCCAGTACGTAAAATACTGTAAGGCTCAGAACGTTGCTAAGCAGAACGCTGCTAAAGCGGCTGCAGCCAAAGCAGCAGAGAAATAGGAGGTAAAGATAATGGCAGAAGTAAACATAAACGACAAATTGCTTTCCGTTTCCACATCGCCTCATCTGCGTTCTGAAGACAGCATTTCGAAGATAATGTGGACAGTAAACATGGCCCTCGCTCCTGCAGCCCTCTTCGGAGCCTGGCATTTCGGGATAAACGCGTTCCTCGTAATGCTGGTGAGCGCTGGCTCAGCGGTGCTCTTCGAGTACCTGGTGCAGAAGCTCAGGAAGAAACCTGTAACCATAAAGGACGGCAGCGCATTCCTCACAGGTCTGCTGCTCGCGATGTGCCTTCCTCCGTCAGTGCCGCTCTACATGCCGGTCGTCGGAACTTTCATAGCAATAGTAATCGCCAAGCACTCCATGGGCGGACTTGGCTACAACATATTCAACCCTGCGCACATAGGAAGAGCCGCTCTCATGGTTTCATGGCCGGTTCTCATGACAACCTGGACAAAGCTCACGGTAAACGTGAACGGAGTTGACGTCGTTTCCTCAGCTACACCGCTGAACGTGCTCAAGCAGCAGGGACACGATGCGCTGATCAACATGTTCGGAAGCTCAACCGCTATGTACACGCACCTGTTCCTCGGAACAAGGAACGGATCCATAGGCGAGACTTCTACAGTGCTCCTCGTCCTCGGCGGCGTATTCCTCATCTGGAAGAAGATAGTGAAGTGGGAAATCCCTGTTGCCATGATAGCAACAGTCGGGCTCTTCACATGGATATTCGGACCGGCAGGGCTTTTCACAGGAGACCCGCTCTTCCACATGATGGCAGGCGGACTCATAATAGGCGCTTTCTTCATGGCGACAGACATGGTTACGGCTCCTCTGACAAGAAAAGGCCAGATTATATTCGCGGTAGGAGCAGGACTCCTCGTCGTGCTGATAAGGCTCAAGGGCGGTTATCCTGAAGGAGTATGCTACTCAATACTGTTGATGAACAGCGTTACCCCGCTCATCGACCGTTTCACGCAGCCAGTAAAATTCGGAGCAAGGAGGTAATCGGATATGTCAGCAGAACATCATGATTCAAACAGTTCAATAGTTAAAATAGCACTGAACCTCACGGCTACCTGTCTTATATCCGGGGTGATCATCGCTGCCACATACTTCGCAACAGCGCCTATAGCTGCGAAGAAGGCTGTGGAGCAGACTCAGAAGACGATGAAAGCCCTCGTCCCTCAGGCCGACAAATTCGAGGAGATCGAAGGCAAGACCGAGTGGTACAAGGCAGAGAAGGGCGGAGAGGTCATAGCCTACGTTGTCCCTTCGGAGACAAAGGGCTACGGCGGAGCAATCAAGCTTCTCGTAGCGGTAAGCGCTGACGGCAAAGTTATCGACTACTCATGCCTCAAGCACAACGAAACTCCAGGACTCGGAGACAAGGCGATCAAGTCGCCTTTCAAGGACCAGTTCATAGGCAAGACAGCTGAAAACCTAGTTGTCACTAAAGATCCTTCAGACAAAGAGGACATCCAGGCCATGACAGGTGCCACCATCTCCTCAAGGGCCTTCACCAAGGGTGTAAAGCAGGCTGTTGACGAAGTCGTCGAGTACATTGGAGGTAAGTAAGATGAAAGATAGTTTGTGGAAAGTATTTAAAAAAGGTCTTATAGACGAGAACCCGGTATTCGTTCTTGCGCTGAGCCTCTGCCCTGCACTCGCGGTTACTTCGTCGGTGCAGACAGCCCTCACCATGGGACTCTCGGTTATGTTCGTAATAAGCATGAACAACGCGGTCGTATCCCTCACAAGGAAGCTCGTCAACCCTAAGGTTCGTGTTCCTGTCTACATCACATCGATCGCTACAATAGTTACCCTCGTTCAGCTGCTTCTCCAGGCTTTCGCGCCTGACCTGTACGCTGCACTGGGAATATACCTTGCGCTCGTCGTTGTTTTCGCTATCATACTTGCGAGAGCTGAAGTTTTCGCATCAAAGAACACTGTCATCCCTTCCTTCATCGATGGACTCGGAATGGGAACAGGCTTCTGCATCGCCCTCGTTGCCATCGGCGTAGTCCGTGAGATATTCGGAAACGGAACTCTCCTCGGCATACAGGTGCTCGGTTCATGGTACAACCCTGCGCTAATATTCATCCTGCCTGCAGGCGGCTTCATACTCATAGGCTACATGGTTGCGGGAGTAAAGATGTACCTTACTTGGAAAGAGAAAAAGTTAGCAGAGAGAGGTGAAGCATAATGGAATATTTTACCCTGTTTATGAGCGCGGTTATAGTAAATAACTTCGTTCTCACACGATTCCTCGGTTTGTGCATATTCTTTGGAGTGTCAAAGAACCTGAATGCTTCCGTCGGCATGGGTATGGCCGTTACTTCGGTCATGACGCTAAGCTCCCTTCTCGCATGGGTGGTTTACACGTACGTGCTCGCTCCTTTGGGACTGACGTTCCTTACAACGGTCGTTTTCGTTATACTCATAGCCAGCTTCGTTCAGCTGCTTGAGACCATCATAAAGAAGCAGGCTCCGGCCCTCTACAACATGTGGGGAATATACCTGCTGCTTATAGCAACAAACTGTATAGTTCTTTCAGTACCGCTCCTCAACGTTGAGTCGAGCTTCGGCTTCATGAAGAGTTTGGTATTCGCTGTAGGATCAGGCGCGGGCTTTGCCCTTGCGATAGTCCTGATGGCCAGCCTGAGAGAAAAGCTGAGACTTGCCGACGTTCCTAAGCCTCTCGAAGGCCTCGGGATCGCGTTCATACTTGCGGGAATGCTTGCATTGTCCTTCCTGGGCTTCTCAGGCATGATAGCTTTATAGAAAGGAGCTGAGGAATAATGAGTTATATGAATACTGCGATTTTCGTAGTAGTTGTCATGACAGGCTTGGGTCTGGCTTTCGGATTCATCCTGGCATACGTTAACAAGAAATTTTCAATGGAAGTTAATCCTCTCATACACATAGTCGAAGACATCCTTCCAAAGGGCCAGTGCGGAGCCTGCGGATACGCCGGATGCCTGGCGTACGCTGAAGCGGTTGTCAACAACCCTGACGTTCCGCCGAACCTCTGCATACCTGGAAAGAAGATAATAGCTGACCAGGTTGCGACGCTCACAGGAAAGGTTGCGCCTGCAATCGAGCCTAGGATAGCGCAGTGCGGCTGCCAGGGCTCGAAGGACGTGGCAGTGCAGAAGTACGAGTACAGCGGAGTGCAGGAATGCGTTGCTGCAAGCCAGGTCCTCGGAGGACCTAAGGGCTGCGCGTACGGCTGCATGGGCTTCGGAACCTGCGCAAACGCATGCCCGTTCGACGCCCTCCACATGGGTCCAAACGGCCTTCCGGTGGTAGACGAGAAGAAATGTACAGGCTGCATGAAGTGCGTGCAGGTCTGCCCTAAGAACATCATGAGGATGGTGCCTGTTGGAGCTCACGTAGGAGTTCTCTGCAACTCTAACGACAAGGGCGCTGACGCAAGGAAGCTCTGCTCGAAGGCCTGCATAGCCTGCGGACTCTGCAAGAAGAACTGCCCTTACGACGCCATAGTCATCGAGAACAACCTCGCGAAGGTTGACTCGAAGATCTGCATAGAGAAGTGCAGCAACGCTACATGCCTTCCTAAGTGCCCTACCGATGCCATAGTGGGACTAATCCCTGAAGCGGTTGCCCAGAAGGCTGCTGCGAAGGAAGCTGCCGCTGCGGCGCAGAAAGCTGCCAAGGAAGCCGCCCTCAAGGCTGCCGAGGCTAAGAAGGCTGCAGAAGCTGCAGCTGCCAAAGAAGCTGAAAAATAAACCTCATATAACGGAGCTCCGGGGATCGTCAGTCCGACCGGGGCTCCTTTCTTTTTTTGAAGCGCGGCGGCGATAAAAAACAATTGTTAACCGTCCCCGTTTTTTGCTATAATCTTCTAAACAGGCAGATGCTGCCAGGAGGAGGGAACCGGATGCTTATCGATGCGCACACACACCTTGACGAATACATAGACTACGAGAACGGAGCTGAGCTTGAAAGGAAGGCCCTTCAGGAGATAAACGAGGGCAGGATACTTTCCCTTGGCGTCGCCATGGACGTTAAGGCATACGAGAAGACCCTCGAGCTCGCGGCCAGGAGCAGCTACATTCTGCCCTGCTTCGGAGTGCACCCCAGGAAGGCCCATCTCTACGCGGACAGCCTCGGGGACCTGGACGAATACGCGGAGACCTGCAAGATGATTGGCGAGATAGGGCTCGACTATTTCTGGGCCCCGAAGGAAACCTACAAGGCCCAGATGCCGGTGTTCGAGTACTTCCTGAGGAAGGCGAAGGAAGGCAAAAAGGTCATAAACGTGCACACGAAGGGTGCGGAGGGCGAGGTCATTGACGTGCTGAAAAAGCACAAATCCGAAAGGGTCATAATCCACTGGTACTCGGGACCTAGGTGGGAGTTCAGGGAGCTACTCAGGATGGGCTGCTTCTTCACTGTGGGAGTGCAGCTGAAATATTCAGACCTCATACAGGACATCGCGAAGGCTATCCCCCTGGAAAGGCTTCTCATCGAGACGGACAACCCCAGCGGGGAGGAGTGGCTCAGCAAGAGGATCGGGATGCCAAAGGACATAGGCGGCGTCTACAGGCAGACTGCGCAGCTGCGAAAGCTGACCCCCGAGGCGCTTGAGGAGATTGTCTATCAGAACTTCGTGAATCTTTAGAAAATAGTAGTTGCTAGCCGAATGTTTTCCTGATATCATTTACATACACATATCTTCGGGGACGGAAAGTCACCGCTTTTAAGGGGGAAATTAAACATGGACAAGAAACTCACATGCAAGGACTGCGGAGAAGAATTCGTATTCACAGAGAGCGAGCAGGCTTTCTACAAGGACAAAGGCTTTGAGAACGATCCGGTAAGATGCCCTGCTTGCAGGAAAGCAAGAAAGGCTCAGAGACAGCAGAAGTCTCCAAGAGACTATTAATATGCTCTTACGCTGCCGGGTTACGCCGGCAGTTTTTTATCGTTTATTATTTGACAATATCGAAAAATAATTGTTGCATTGGGCGCCCAACTGTGTTATTATGAGCAAGTGAGGCGCTGTAAGGTGCCCGCCGGATTTGAATGATGAACAACATTTCCTCTTTTTATGGTCAGGAACCATTGTGAATCAGGTCAAGAATCTAATATATCTCAAAAGGAGGAAATACAAATGGATAGAACTTTAGTATGTAAAGATTGTGGAGCAGAATTCGTATTCACTGAAGGCGAACAGGCTTTCTACAAAGAAAAAGGATTCGAAAACGATCCAGTTAGATGCCCTAATTGCAGAAAAGCAAGAAAGGCTCAGAACAACAGAAGATAATTGTCTGTAAAGAGCACTGCCGGTCCATGACCGGCAGTTTTTTTATTATATTTCATTGCCTGCCGCAAAATATAAGATGCGGAGCATTCACCAACGGTCAATATTGTGATAAAATGGGTTCAAATACCTGATGACGTTGAACAGGATAACAATAACAGAGAGGTGATCGATATGGAAGGAAACGTTACGGAACTGGCGTCTAACCTGATGCGCATTCTGGCAATAATAATCTTCTTGGGGGTAATACTGACAAAGCTGAGCAAGAAAGTGAAGATACCTGACGTGGTTCTCTACATAGCGGCGGGCATCATCATCGGGCCTGAGGTGCTTAAGCTGATAGACTTCAAGGAGTACGCAGTGGTTAACCAGGTCATACTGTCCTTCGGCGCGGCGTACATACTCTACGACGGCGGCAGGGAGATAGGAATCAAGATCCTGAACGAGGTCAAGGTGACGGTCGGTCTCCTTGCCACGGTTGGGGTACTCATATCTACAGCGGTGACGGGCTTCTTCGCCTGGAAGGTGCTCGGCATAGACCTTCTCTACGCGATGCTTCTGGGGGCGGTCATAGCTTCGACGGACCCTTCCGTGCTCGTGCCGCTTTTCAAGAGGATGAACATAAGCCCTAGGCTAAAGCAGACCATAATATCCGAGTCGGCGTTCAACGACGCGGCTGGAGCCATTGTCACTTTCGCAATAATAGCGGTTGCAGAGGGCGGTAGCTTCTCGGCGGGCGCAAGCCTGCTTCAGCTCGTGATCTCCGCTGGCGGCGGAGTCGTGGTGGGAGCCGTGTTCGGCTACATCCTGCACAAGCTCATATCCGAAGGGAAGATGGGCATGCTCAGGGGCTACACCGCGGAGATGGTGGTGGCGTCGGTCATGGGGGCTTACGTGTTCTGCGAGTTCATAGGGGTGAGCGGCTTCATGGCAACCTTCGTGATAGGTATGATGTGCGGCAACAAGGGAATGTTCAACTTCGTAGTATACACTGAAGCCCAGGAGATGCACGAAAAGTTCAAGGAAGTCACGATATCCATGATAAGGATGCTCATATTCGTGCTGCTCGGCGCAAGCATGAACTTCGCGATAATCGGGAAGTACTGGCTGCAGGCGCTCATCGTGGTTGCCGCTTTCGTGCTGGTTGCAAGGCCTGTGTCGGTAATGCTTACAGTGCCTCTGGACAGGAAGGCAAAGTGGAACATCCGCGAGATGCTGTACCTCTGCTGGACAAGGGAGACTGGCGTCATACCTGCAGCGCTTGCGGGCATGATGATGACGATGGGGATCCCTAACGCGGACATAATATCGGCGGTGACCTCCATAGCCATAATCACAACACTGGCGTTCCAGGCAAGCACGGCTGCATGGCTGGCGAGGAAGCTTGACCTGGAAGTTGCTGCAGAAACTGAATAGTTTTAAGATCACCGTGCTCAGGGCATGGTGATTTTTTTCTGCAGTTTTTCATGGGATATATATAGGTGTTCGAGGCCATAAGGGATTGTTCTGTTTAAATGTTGTTGGCATTGAAGAATAGGATCCGCGCCTTGGGGAATAATTATAGAAATTGTTCCTGGAGGTGTTCTCATTGGACGCTTTAATGCTCAGCCCAAAAAGCATTGAGGGTATCGTCGGCCCCCTGAATCTTGAAAAGAGCAGCTGCCCCCACTGCGGAAGCGGGAGCTTTGTAAAGCACGGAAAAACTGGTCTCGGAAGGCAGCGCTACAGATGCCGGGAATGCAGAAAAACCTTCTCGGAGACAACCGGCACACCTTTCATGTACAGCAAGAAGACGCTGGATACCTGGGCGAGCTACCTTTTCTGCATGCAAGGCAGGCTAACGCTGCGAAAAATCTCGAAGCTCCTCAGAATTAGCCTCCCTACAGCATTCGCCTGGAGGCACAAGATACTCAGCGTCGCCGAGACTATGACGGATAATATGCTGACGGACACAGTAGAGGTCAACGAGTTCTGCTTAAAGGAGAACTTCAAGGGCTGCAGGAACATAGAACCGCGCTTTCGCGGCAATAACGATCGACGCCTGATCTTGTTCCTCAGCTGCAGAGACAGCAGGGGGAACATCCTTTTCAGGACGGCTGCCAGGAAATGGGGCAGGAAGCTGGACAACAAAGAGGTATCGGACTTGCTGAGCCCTGTCGTCAAGGGATGCAAAACAATTGTCACGTCGAGCAACCTTTCCTTTATCACCTTCGCGAAAAGGAACAGGGTGAAACTATGCATGCCTTACAGCGCGAATTATCGGCTGAAGGGGTTCACGCTGAGGGCTGCGGAAGTGCTTACAAGGGCCTTCAAGGGGTTCCTGAAAAATTTCAGGTCGGTCGCCAGCAAGTACCTTAGCCACTACGTGAACTGGTATAGGCTCATGCTGGAAAAAGGCAGCCTACCGGCGGCCATCCTGGCCATGATGGCCTGCAGGCGTCGGAAGCTGAGGGTGTACGAGTTCGGAAAAGTCCAGTACGACGGCTCCTTGAAGCAAGCCTGAGGGGAAACAACACTTTACTAGAACAATTCCCTAGGTGCCCGAACGGGCATACCTGACCCTCGACAAATCGACAAAAAAAGAGGGCAGAGCCCTCTGTCAAAAAAAATCCTACAGGTATGTCACCGCATCCTTCTTCCTTGGTGCAGGTTCAGGGTTCTGCTCAGCAGCATAGCCGAAGGCGCCTGCCCCCACCGGCATGAAGCCTTCAGGGATCTGCAGCTCCTTCCTCAGCTCGTAGCCCGCCTCGCTCTCCAGGACGAAGTTCATGGCGTGGATCCAGCAGGAGCCTATGCCCAGGGACTTGGCCGCCAGGAACATGCTGCCAAGGGTCAGCGATCCGTCGTGGATCGGCGCGATTGCCTTCTTGTCGCAGGACACGATTATGAAGAGAGGCGCATGGTAGAACGGGCTGAAGCCTTCTGTCCGGGCCCTGGCCGCGAAGTTCGGGTTGCCCGAGCTTGCAAAGGCCTCCTTGGTGACCTCGTTAATGCGGTCCAGCAGCTCCCCGCTCTGAACAACGGTGAAGTGCCAAGGCTGCTGGTTCATGGCGCTCGGCGCGTAGCGTGCCGCTTCCAGGATGAGCTCAAGGTCCTTCTCGCTGACAGGCTTGTCCTTGAAGCGCCTTATGCTTCTTCTTTCGAGTATCGTCTTCATGGTTTCATTCATAAATATCCACTCCTTTGATATAATGTTATTAGCTGCCGACATTTTTTTCAAGCATTATATGCGGGATTATGTCTAATATTGCATAATTGTGGTATAATATTATATTATAGTAAAACGAAAAATCTGCAAGGGAGCAGGTGAGAAGGATGAGATTCAGCAAAGCTATGTTCGGCTACAGCGCAAGCGAGGTCGAAAACAGGATAAAGGCTATAGAGGCAGAAAACGCGGCGAAGAAGGAGCAGGCTGAGAAAGAGCTCGAGCAGGCCCAGGCCGAGAACAGGGTGCTCATGGAGAAGCTCAAGGCCCTCTACGCGGAAAGGGCAAAGGCAGAGGAGTTCGACAGGGCCATAAGCGACGCGCTTATGGAAGCTTTCGTAGCATCCTCGGAGGAAGTGTTCAGCTTCAAGAACCAGGCCAACCAGAACATCGACACCAAATACGACAAGCTGGAAACCCTTAAGGAAAAAAACAACGACATCAACGAATCCATAGACAAACTGCTGGTAAAGCTGGGTAACGCAGAGAACAGCTGATCCTCGGGAAGGGAGGTTTAAATCATGAGCGACAAATTTCAGACCAGCTTCAGGGGGTACGACAAGGCACAGGTCGACAGATACATCAGGAAACTCTACGAGGACGGGGAGAGCATCCTCGCCGAAGCTAAAAGGAAAGCCGATGAGATAGCCTCGAAGAACGAGAGCATGAGGCAGGAGATAGAGGAGCTGACGGCCGATCAGGAAAGCCTGCGCAGGTCGGAGGAGTTCTCCGCATTCCTCGAGGAGCGCCTGGAAAGGACCAGGGGGATAATGAAGGCTGACGCCGAGGACGAGGTAAGGACCATAGAGAGCGCATCGCTGGAGAAGATAGAGACTCTGGAGGCAGAGATAGCGGACCTCAAGCAGTACTTCAAGAAGGTGCAGGAGAACTTCAACATTCTGCTCCACACGGTGATCGAGCCAAGCCCGGTCAACGCCATAACCGATAAGAACGGCTTCAAGGTCATCCAGTACGACAGGAGGAGCAGCCACCACAGGAAGATGCTTCACAACGGCAACGAGCCTGAAAAGCCGAAGTACTCGGTAGGCACCCACATAATAGGCAAGAAGGTCGGGAAGGACCTTGCAGACAAAGCAGGCTCGCTCATAGCTTCAAAGGACGAGTTCATAACGGAGGACATCATCGAAAGGGCTGAGAACGCGGGCAAGCTTTCCGAGCTCATAATAAACATGGCGATACCGGGAGTTGACGGCTAATTTCTTGAACGGGGGGAAGGGACAATGGCTTCAGAAAAGGACTTCAAAATAGTATCGAGCTTGATCGAGGATATAGAGGACATACCTGAGGTGTACATGGACGGATTCAGGTACAACTGCATCGGGGGCGACGAGTTCCCTTACACCTTGCACGTGGCCAAGTACGACGAGGACTGGTACGAGAAGACGAACCAGCTCATCGCGCTGACGGACGAGGGCATCTTCGTCTTCAACGTGGTCAACGACCAGGCCAGGATGACCTGCTACGCCTACGAGGACATAATCTACCTTAAGAGGATGGATTTCGCAGGGTACGGCAGGCTTACAATAAAGGGCACCTCCAACAGGAAGCTCTTCGAAAGCACGATCGAGTTCGACATGAAGGACAGGAACCTGTTCGAGTTCATAGTCGTCTCGTCGAGGCTAAAGGAGAGGCTGCCCGAGGCCCTTCAGGAGGGGGACAAGGCTGACCTGACCGAGGACAGCTACGAGCTGCTCAAACTCGCCTACTTCAGGGACTCCCATCCAATGCTTTACGGCCTCGCAACGGCCAGCTTGCTACACGAGCAGAAGATAAAGAAGACGATCCTGCAGAGCAAGGTTTTCAGGAAGAACCTCGTGGTCTTCAGGAAGCGCATAGCGAGAACCCACCTGGTGATCCTGACCGGCGAGGAGCTCATAATAATCGAAGAGGGCAGGCACAGCAAGAAGAGGCCCGAGGTCAACGACGGCGGCTACTGGTACTACATACCGGTGTCGAAGATCGTGTCCATGGACATCAAGGCCGAGGACGGATACCTCCTCATACTGACGGTCAGGCTGAAGGAGAGGGTTTCGGTGGAGCTGTACTTCGACAGCACGCTGAGGCTGCAGCTTGAGCAGCTCATCAAGAGCGCTCTTAGCGTATACAACGAAATTAAGGAAGAAAGCTGATAAATATGGAGATTATAATCCTTGCAAACATGTTGATTTTCGGGCACCTGTGCTACAGGCTGATGCACGGCATCTACGACAGGAGAGGCCTTCACATCATCCTCAAGGAGAGGATAGTCATGGTATGCGCGTTCCTTGTGGGAGCCATACTGTACGGCGGGATAGTGTTCCTGCTGAAGAACATCGGCGCGCCTCAGCTTGTGCTGATCGCGCTCTACATAATGCCCGTGGCGCTCACGGCGTTCATCATAAGAGATCTTTAGAAACTTAGGGGAACTCCGCTTTTGCGGGGTTCCTTTCGAATATCTGACGGGAGTGAGAAACATAAACACTGAATACACAAAGCTAAAAAGAAACCTAGTGCTGATCAACGCGTGCATGGCCACCTTCATGGCCACGGTCGACGGCAGCATAGTGAACATAATACTGCCCGTGGTGTCCGGGGCCTTCGGCGTCACCATAAGCCAGGTGCAGTGGGTAATCACGGCGTACCTGCTGTGCATATCCTCGCTGCTCCTCGTCTGGGGCAAGCTCTCCGACATCTACGGCAGGAAGCACCTCTTCGCAGCCGGTATGGTCATATTCACCCTTGGCTCCGCTGCCTGCGGGTTCGCGGCAAGCTTCGGGTTCCTGGTGGTCTCGAGGGTGGTCCAGGCGCTTGGCGCCTCCATAATGATGGCTCTCACCCAGGGCATAGTCACCGAGGTGTTCCCGGCCAAGGAGAGGGGGAAGGCCCTGGGCTTCATAGGCATGGTGGTGGCTATGGGCAGCCTCGCGGGGCCGAGCCTCGGGGGGATACTCGTGCACAGCTTCAGCTGGCAGGCGGTCTTCTTCATAAACGTGCCCTTCGGCATCCTGGGGGTGGCCATGACCTACCTCGTAATGCCCGAGAACAGGAGACTTTCTGCCGGCAAGGCCTTCGACGGCAGGGGCGCGGCGCTTTTCGTCGGCATCATACTGCTGGCGTTCCTGAGCCTTCTCAACCTGCAGGAGGGCAGCATAACGGCTCTGACTGCAGGCTTGATGCTGGCCGCCGCGGCTTTCCTCGTCATAGTGTTCCTGGGCTGGGAGAGGAAGACGCAGAGCCCCCTCCTGGACCTGAGCCTCTTCGACAGCGGCATCTTCTCCATAGGGCTGTCCTGCGCGTACCTTTCCTTCTGCGCCATGTTCGCCTACAACTTCTTCATGCCCTTCTACCTGCAGTACGCGGCTGGCATGACGGTGCTGCAGGCGGGGATAATGATGTCCCTCTTCCCCATGACGATGGCGCTGGTGGCGCCTGTCAGCGGCATGCTCTCCGACAGGATATCCTACAAGCCCATCACCGTGGTTGGGCTCTCGGTGTCTACACTTTCCCTTTTCCTGATGTCCGGCTTCGACGCCGGGACCGACCGGGTCGCGGTGGGGCTCTGCATAGTCCTTCTCGGCGCGGGGAGCTCGATATTCCAGTCGCCGAACAACAGCAGCGTAATGGGCTCCGTGGCCAGGGACAAGCTGGGGACCGCAGGCAGCATGACCGCCTTCTTCAGGAACTTCGGCATGGTTTCGGGGACGACGCTGTCGGTGATAATCTTCAGCCTGGTTACGAACCTTGGCATAGACAACATAACCGGGAGCGCCGGCACGGTGCAGCTTTTCCTAAAGGGGTACCAGGTGGTCTTCCTCTGCGCGGGGATGGTTGACCTGCTGGCCGTGCTGCTAAGCATAAAGAGAGCGAGGACATTGTGATATGATAAGCAGAATAAAGAAACTGAGGCAAGAGAACGACGAGAGGGGCACGCAGCTCCTGATGTTCATAGCGGCGGGGGCGCTCATAGGGGTAAGCCAGAGCATAGACACCTCCATCGCGAACAACTTCTTCAACGACATGTACCACATAACGGTCACCCAGAGGACGATACTCGAGATACCGAGGGAGCTGCCGGGGCTGCTCGTAGTATTCATATCCAGCGCGCTGATGTTCCTGGGGGACGTGAGGACGGCCTTCGCGGCGACGGTCCTGGCGTCCGTGGGCATGATGTGCCTGGGCTCGCTGTCGCCGACCTTCGGGATCATGATGATCTGGCTCGTGGTGTACAGCACCGGCCAGCACCTGTTCATGCCCCTGCAGAACAGCATAGCGATGAACCTGGCGGACAAGAGGAGCATAGGCAAGGTCCTGGGCGTCATGAACGGCGTCAACACAGCGGTGTTCCTGGCGACGAGCCTCATCGCCGCACTGATATTCAAATTCGTCACCGTCAACTACGCGGTGACCTACATACTCGGAGGACTTGGGTACCTGGGGGCCGCCATACTGATATTCAGGATGAAGCCCCTCAGGGTAGAGAGGAGCGGCCCGAAGCTCCTTATCAGGAAGGAGTTCTCGCTTTTCTACTTCCTGAGCGTAGTGAACGGCGCCAGGAAGCAGATATTCCTGACCTTCGGACCCTGGGTGCTGATCAAGATATTCGGGCAGGGGGTCAGCACCTTCGCCGCCATAGGCTTCGCAACCGCTGCATTGGGCATGTTCTTCAAGCCCGCCGTGGGCAGGCTCATAGACAGGAAGGGCGAGAAGTTCGTCCTCGGGGCGGAGGCGGTACTTTGCTTCGCAGTATGCATCGGCTACGCCACTGCGGAGAGGACACCGGTCGCCCTGGCGCTTATCATAGGCTGCTTCATCGTAGACCAGCTGCTGACGGCGGCCGGTATGGCGAGGGCAACCTACGTCAACAAGATAGCCAAGAGCAAGGAGGACGTGTCGCCCACGCTCTCCATGGGCATCAGCATGGACCACGTGGTCTCCATGTTCGTGCCCTTCGCAGGCAGCCTTATATGGAACGCCTTCGGCTACGAGTACGTTTTCGCAGCCGGCGCCATGATAGCGGTGATGAACTTCGCAATTGCGAGGAAGATAGAGATACAGTAGATAGATCGGAGGGATAGCTTTGAAGATACTTCACACAGGGGACTGGCACCTGGGCAAGATAGTGAACCAGGTTTACATGACAGAGGACCAGGAGCACATCCTGGAGGAGCTGATGAGGATAATCGAGGAGGAGAGGCCCGACGCGCTGGTCATAGCCGGCGACATATACGACAGGGCCGTGCCGCCCGTTGAGGCTGTGGAGCTCCTGGACAGGACCTTCGGCAGGATACTGAAGGAGCTGGGCACGCCCATCCTCGCAATATCGGGTAACCACGACAGCCCCGAGAGGCTTGGCTTCTGCAGCGGCATCATGGAGGGCAGCGGCCTATTCATAGAGGGAGGGCTAAAGCCAGAGGTGAGGAAGGTGACCCTTGAGGACAGCTTCGGAACCGTCAACTTCCACCTGATCCCCTACGCCGACCCGGCCGAGGCCAGGTCGGTGCTCAGGGACGAGGAGATACGCACCCACGAGGACGCCTTCAGGGCGGTACTCGACAGGATCAGGGAGACGCTGGTCCCCGGGGAGAGGAACGTCATCGTTGGCCACGGCTTCGTGACAGGCGTGGTGGGCCTTGAGCAGAGCGACTCCGAAAGGCCGCTGTCCATAGGAGGCACCGACCACGTGGACGCCGAGCTCTTCAGGGGCTTCGACTACACAGCCCTGGGGCACCTGCACAGCGCCCAGAAGGTAACAGACGACAGGATACGCTACGCGGGCTCGATACTGAAGTACTCCTTCTCGGAGGTCAGGCACATCAAGAGCGCGGCCCTCGTGACCCTCCGCGAGAAGGGAAGTGAGCCGGAGACGGAGCTCAGGCCCCTCGCACCGAAGAGGGATATGAGGATAATAAAGGGGGAGCTCGCTGAGCTCATAAAGGCGGGAGAAAAGGAGAGGTCCGAGGACTACATAAGGGCCGTCCTTACCGACGAGGGAGAGCTCATGGACCCCATGAACAAGCTGAGGGCAGTCTACCCCAACGTTCTTGAGCTCGTGAGGGAGAACAGGGACAGGACAGCTGGGGAAGCTAAGACGTCCGCAGGCGAGGGCTACAAGCATAAGACCAAGCTGGAGCTCTTCAAAAGCTTCTATGAGAACATAACCGGCCAGGAGCTGACGCCGGAGATGGAAGCTGTCATGAAACCTGTCATAGGCGAGGTAGAGAAGGAGGAGGAAGGAAGATGAGGCCGCTTAAACTTACGATGACCGCCTTCGGGCCCTACGCAGGCGAGGAGGTCATAGACTTCACCAGGCTCGGGGACAGGAACATTTTCCTGATAACGGGGCCCACCGGGGCGGGCAAGACCACCGTTTTCGACGGCATAAGCTACGCCGTCTTCGGCAGCGCCAGCGGGGCTGACCGAGACGGGGAGAACCTCAGGAGCCACTTCGCCCGGGAGGACCTCCTGACAAGCGTGGAGCTCGAGTTCGAGCTCAAGGGTAGGAGGTACACCATAAAGAGGATACCGAAGCAGAACAAGCCAAAGGCCAGGGGCGAGGGCTTCACCGAGCAGAAGGCCGACGCGGAGCTCAGGGTCGAGGCGAGGGACGGCAAGGGCGGCTACGAGGTCGTTTCAGGCATATCGAAGGTCAACGAGAGGGTAAACGCTGTGCTCGGCATCAACCACGACCAGTTCAGGCAGATCGTGATGATCCCCCAGGGGGAGTTCAGGAAGCTGATAACAGAGGACAGCACTGACAGGGAGAAGATACTCTCCAGGATATTCGGCACTGAGGGCTTCAGGAGGGTCCAGGACAAGCTCTTCGAGAGGTCCAGGGCCATCACCCAGAGGTGGAACGAACTGGAGACGAGGATAGGAGAGAACGTGAGAAACGTCGACGCTGGTGACAACCGGGAGCTCGGGGAGCTGCTGGAGGGCAGCAGCAACAGGGACGAGCTCCAGAAGGCCATACTGCAGCTCATAGGGGATGACGAGTCGGCGGTGCTGCAGCTGACGGACCGGCTGGAGGAAGCCGAAGCCGGGATTGCCGCGAAGAACAGCGAGCTAGCCCTGGCAGAGGAGAACAACAGGAAGTTCAGGGTCAGGGATGAGGCAGCGGCAAGGAAGCGTGAGCTGGAAACCAGGCGCGAGGAGTACAGCGCCAAGGAGAAGAGCCTGGAGGACGGAAGGCGCGCCCTAGCCATAGCTCCAGTTGAGGAGAACAGGGACGCCAAGGGCTCGGCGCTAAAAAGCGCTCAGGCCGAGGAGAAGTCTGCTGCTGCGAGGCTTGCCGAGGCGGAGAAAGCCTCGGAGCTGAGCAGCGAGAGCTACGAGAAGGAGAAGCAGAGGGAGCCAGAGAGGTCGGCCCTGCAGCAGAGGATAGGCAGGCTCGAGGGGCTCAGGGAAAAGGTATCCGAGCTGGAGGCCAGGAACAGGAGCATAGAGGAGCTCAGGAAAGAGGAGAAGAAGACCACCAGCCGCGTTGAGGCCCTTAAAGCGAACCTGGCAAAGGACAAGGCCGAAGCGGCGAGGCTTGCCGAGGAGCTGAAGCTTTCAAGAGAGGCCAAGGACAGGTACTTCAGGCTCAGCACAGAGCAGGAAGCCCAGGACAAGGGGCTGAGGGGTCTCAAGTCCCTGCTGGAGGCGAACGAGAAGCTCTCCGAGATACGGGTCAAGTGGGCGAAGCACAGGAGCGAGGCGGAGAAGGCCGAACAGCACTTGAAGCGGACAATGGACGAGGCGGCTGCGCTTAACGACCTGTTCTTCAGGGGGCAGGCTGGCTTCCTGGCTGAGAAGCTTAAGGAAGGCGAAGGCTGCCCGGTGTGCGGCTCTAAGTCCCACCCAGCTCCGGCGGAAAGGCTTGCCGGAGCGCCGGACAGGGAGACACTGGACGCAGCCGAGGAGAGAAGAGCGAAGGCCCAGAAGGACAGCAACGAGAAGAACGAGCTGCTGAGCGGCTCCAGGGGCGAGGGGCTCGCCCAGAAGGAGACTGTGGACAAGCTGAAGGAAGAACTTGAGGATAACCTTAGGGCAGAGGCCCTTCGCCTGGAGAGGGAGGAGCTCACAGCCTACGCCAAGGAAAGGCTCAAGGCGATACAGGCCGATATGGCGGAGAGGGGCAGGGAGCTCCTGGCGGCAGAAAAGCTGATGAAGCAGGAGGCAAGCCTCTCCGAAGACCTTGATGCTCTTGTCAGATTGCAGGAGAAGGCGCAGCAGGAGGCCGAGGAGCAGGCTGCGGCGCTGGCGGAGGTCAGGGCTAAGCTGGCGGCAGAGGAGAAGCTCCTCAAGGCTGTCATGGCGGAGCTTCCGGAGGGAGCAGACTCGCAGTCGAGCCTTGAGAAGCTGATCGGGGCAGCCCAGGAGGAGGCCAGGAGGCTGAAGAGGTCGCTGGAGGCTGCAGAGAAGGCAGCCAAGGACGCCGCGGTAAGCAGGAGCAGGGCGGAAGCGGAGCTTGGTTCTGCCAAGGCAGGACTTGCTAAGGCGGAGGCTGAGCTCGCTGCGGCCATGGAAAGGCTGGCTGCAGAGCTAAGCCAGGCAGGCTTCGAAGCCGAGGAGGACTACAGGAGGAGCAAGCTGACGAGGCAGCAGATAGCAGCGCTGGACGAGGACATAAAGGCATACAGGGAGAGCACCGCGGCTGCTGCAGAAGCCCTCATAAAGGCGGAGCAGGACGTGGAGGGGCTCGCGCTGGCGGACACCGCAGCCCTGAAGGAGCAGCTAGTATCAATGGCAGAGCGTAAGGCTGTACTTGGCGAGGAGAAGCAGAGGCTGCACTCCAGGGCCGCCCGCAACAGAGCGCAGCTGGAGAGCATAACTGCTTACAGGAAGGAGCTCGACGAAGCCGAGGAGGAGTACAAGGTCACGGGCAAGCTCGCAAGGATAGCCAGGGGGGACAATCCGGAGAAGATAACCTTCGAGAGGTACGTCCTGGCGGCATTCTTCGACGACATCATCAGCGCGGCGAACATGAGGCTAACCAGGATGACTGGGAGCAGGTACGAGATGCAGAGGAAGACCGACAGGTCGAAGGGCAACGCCCAGAGCGGGCTGGAGCTCGAGGTTCTGGACAACTACACGGGCAGGACGAGGCACATCAAGACGCTGTCCGGCGGGGAGAGCTTCAAGGCTTCCCTGTCACTGGCTCTGGGCCTAGCAGACGTGGTGCAGTCCTATGCCGGCGGCATAAGCCTCGACACGATGTTCGTGGACGAGGGCTTCGGAACCCTCGATCCGGAGTCCCTGGACGCTGCGATTCAGTCGCTGGTGGAGCTGCAGAGCACGGGAAGGCTCGTTGGCATAATCTCCCATGTGCCGGAGCTCAAGGAGAGGATAGACGCCCGTCTTGAGATAACCCCGGGCAGGGAGGGCAGCACGGCGGCGTTCAATTTATAAATAAAACTTCCGGAAAGGTGGAATTCGAATGCCTGACGATAAAAGGGAAGACAAGAGCTATGCAAGGAAGAGGATACCAACAGAAGCATACACCGCAAAGGAGGAGTTCGTCCAGGTGCTGCACGGCAAGGACTCCTTCGCCTACAAGCCCTGGCAGTTCCAGGATTCACAGGTCTGCGCCGACACGCTGAAGACCACCTACGACGAGATAGCCATCTGGGGCCAGCACGAGGCCATGCTGAGGCCTGGCTTCAGCATCGAGAAGGGAGTGGTCCACGTGCCGAACCTCTTCTCGAAGGTGAACGGGGTGCCGAACGACAGGGAGGACTTCATGGACAAGGTGAACCTCCTTGTGCAGCAGAGGAACACCCTGTTCTTCAAAAAGCTGCCGATGTCAAGGCCGGGAAGGATTAGGAAGGTGGGCAGGTTGTACAGGACCGTTCTGGACAGCAGGGGGAACGTGGACAAGGACAGGCTCCTTGGCTCGGAGCTATGGCCCTACAGGGGGCTCAAGCTCTCAACCCAGGAGGCGATGGCCCAGAGGATCGCGGCTATGTGCAGCATGCCGGATTTCTGGAAGCACAAGAGCTTCAGGACAAGGCTGAACCTGGGCATGGTGGACAAGCTGAGGGACTACCTGCTGTACATGAACAGGCTCGATGCCAGGGACCAGTACTACATGAAGCTGTCAACCTTCCAGGTTCTGATGACAATTGAGGAAAAATTCTGCAATTTACTGCAGAACTTCGATTTTCCGATGGAAATACCGAAAATCATCATCTATAATAATAGTGAGGGCGAATTCACGTTCGCCGATGCCGTCATGCTCATGTTCATGAACTCCCTGGGTGTGGATGTCATCATATTCAACCCTGCGGGGACGAGCGACATAGAGAACTTCGTGAAGGCCGGCTTCTTCGACTCCCACACGCTGGATAACACGGGGAGCAGGGTGCCTTATAGGAAGGGCGGCTTCTTCAAGGGAGTATTTTGATTGGAGGGATTTTCTGATGGAATACGATAAGGATACGCAGGCTGAGATAGAGCAGAAGCTGGAGGTGATCCGCGAGGAGCTTAAGCAGTCTCCCGAGGTGATAGCCATAGCGAAGTCGGTGGACACCTCCGATGCGGGAGCCATAATGAAGCTCGGCAAGGAGCCTTCCGAGGAGGTCTCAAGGTTCGCCGACAAGATGCTCCACAGCATCAAGCTATACGATGTGGAGAGCTCCGGGGCCATGCTCAAGGAGCTGACCAGGATAATGAGCCGCTTCGACAAAAAGGAGCTGGAGGAGAGGCCGGAGGGCTTCCTCGCCAGGCTGTTCTCCGGAGGGAAGAGCACCATATCAAGGATATTGAGCAAGTACCAGTCCCTGGGCGGAGAGATAGACAGGATTTACGAGAAGATAGCCGTTTACAACAAGGAGATAGAGAAGAGCAACGGGGACCTGGAGGACATGTTCGACAAGAACTTCGAGTACTTCAAGGAGCTGGAGAAGTACTCAGCTGCCTGCAGCCTGCTTATAGACCGGATGGAGGCCGAGGACCTGCCTTACTGGGAGGAGAGGGCCAAGAGCGGCTACGGGGACGACAGCATAAAGCTGCAGGAGGTAAGGTACTCCCTGGACCTGCTGAGGCACAGGCTCTACGACCTGGAGCTTGCGAAGGTGGTGGCGCTCCAGACGGCGCCGCAGATACGACAGATCCAGAAGGGGAACTACAAACTCATGGCCAAGATACAGTCGGCCTTCATAATAACCATACCCATTTTCAAGAACGGCCTCGTACAGGCGGTGACGACAAAGAGGCAGAAGCTCATAGCTGAGTCCATGGACGCGCTGGACAAGGCCACGAACGAGCTGATCCTCAAGAACGCTGAGAACCTGAAAAGCTCCAGCATAGACATAGCAAAGGTGACCGGGGGAGAAGCGGTGAAGCTGGAGACCCTCGAGGCTGCCTGGAAGACGATCATGGAAGGGATCCAGGAGACGGAGAGGATCGAGGAGGAGAACAGGAAGCTCAGGGAAGAGGGACTGTCAAAAATCGACAAGATGAAGGCGGAAATTCTGCTAAAATAATTTGCCATTTATTGTTTAAGGTTACAGGTTGTGTTATAATCAACTAAAGTGTAAAATTTGCCAAAAATCAGAGGGTTAGCGGGGTATGATTATGGATTTTTTAGCGTTTGAAAAGGTTATTAACAAAATAGACGGTGTCATCAATTCAAAGATAATATATGCTGGTGATGAAATCCAGGAGCTTCACGTATTGGCAAACTACCTCAGGTCGGCCAAGCAGATTGTGAGGGACATAGAATCCTCCCTGATCGCATCTTTCGATTATAGGATAGACAGAAGGGTGATAAGCATCGCCCAGATACATACTGAGGAACTCAGAAAGATAAAGAGAATCAAGTTTGACGGTGTAACATTCGCTACAAGCGGTAACGAGATAGACTGCACAGTAAAGCTGCTGATAGGGGACGAGGAGTTTTCAGTCACCCAGACAGCTGTAAAGACATCGGCCAACAGGAAGAGGGTAGTTGCGGAATCAACCGTGAAGACCATCGAGGAGGCCATAGGAAAGACCCACGTGTTCGACGTGCAGGACGTCGTAATCCAGAGCAGCCGTGACATGTCCTTCGTCTCAGTAGTGATCAACCTGATCACCGACGAGAACGAGGAGACGCTGATAGGCTCAGCGCTAGTCAAGACTGACGTGAGCGAGGCGATCGCCAGGGCTGCGCTTGATGCCCTCAACAGGAGACTGGAGAAGAACCACATCTAAACTGTTTCTCTTTAAGGCTGGTTATCCCATTTGCCCTTTTTAGCGGAGTTAAATTATGGCAGGTTTTTAGCGAACCCCTGTTAATTTAGCGATGGGGGATGTTAAGATGAAAAAGAATTTAACAGCTGTTCTAATGGCTTTATTGGCTTTAGCAGTAGCTGGCGGATCAAACATAACTTGGATCTGGTAGATTTCTGAACATAGGGATAACCGCCTTATTATATTTATCTGGAGGAAAAATGAGAAAGCTTCCTAGGAACATGAAAATATATCTGGCAGTGGTGTACGTACTCACGTTGGGTACCTTCCTGCTGCTTAGGAATTACGAATACATGACATTCAACAAAGCCAGCTTAATTAACCTGGCGTTTTTTTCATTGCTGATAGCTCTGACGGAGTCGTTCACTGTTTCGTTCAAGAGCATGTCCTTCAGCACGACCTTCGCTATTGAACTGGCATGCTATCTTCTTTTCGGCCCTGTAGTGGCGATAATTGCAGTAATATTCGGCTTCTCCATGAGGGTTCTTAAGATAGGTGAACAAAGATACCAGCATCTTTTTAACACGCCTATTTACGGAACGGTATTCAACTTCTGCGTGCTCATACAGCCGATAATGGTGGCTAACTACATATATGTTAAGATGGGCGGACGTTTTGTTCTGGACAACATCCTGGTGAATTTTTTCCAGGTAATGGTGTTCAGCCTTATATGCTTTTTCATCAACCTGCTGCTTATCTCCATTCTTATGTCGATAACAACGAAAAAGAATGTAATATTCCTGTTCATTAGCAACGTCAAGCTGGGGCTTCTGAACTTCATCATAATGGTGCCGTTCGGCATAGGCCTCACCTACATGTACTACCAGCTCTCCTACTTCGGAGTGCTGCTCCTGCTGTTCCCAGTAATGCTCGTCAGGTTCACGTTCTCACTGTACGTAGATGCGAAGACGCAGTACGTGCAGACGGTGGACGCTCTGATGAGGGCCGTGGAAGCAAGGGACAAGTACACTGAGGGTCATTCCCAGAGGGTGGGCAAGATCGTCGAGATGATAGCCAGGGAGATGAAGATGAACGAGTTCAAGATCGAGATGCTTAACATGGCCTCCATGATGCACGACGTGGGCAAGATAGGCATAGACGACAACATCCTGAACAAGCCGGGCAAGCTGACAGACGAGGAGTTCAACACCATCAAGATGCACCCTGAGATAGGCTACAACATACTGAAGGACGTAAAGAACCTTGAGAGCATAATAGACCTGGTGAGGCACCACCACGAGCGCTACGACGGCAGGGGCTACCCTGACGGAAAGGGGAAGGACGAGCTCAGCATAGACGTGTTCGTCATCCAGCTGGCAGACGCCATAGACGCCATGACTACAGACAGGCCATACAGGAAGGCTCTTTCCAATGAAGAAGTGATGTTCGAGATACATAAATATTCCGGCACCCAGTTCCACCCTGCAGTGGTGGAAGCATACATGAGTGCGTTGAAGAAGAGGGAAGCATAAATGTTTATTCAAGCTATCGTTCTAGCTGTCGCCTTAGGGCTTGTCCTGGGTGGGAGCTTAAGGAACCTCTCAAACCTCAAAATAGACGGAATCTACATAATCATCGCCGCGTTCCTGCTGGATGCGGCGGGCATATGGTCCGTGAGGCTCGGGCTCGTGAGCATAGGGCAGATAACGTTCGTGATAGATGTGATCATGTACGTGCTGCTACTGGTGTTCGTTCTAAAGAACATCAGGAACCCTTACATTGTAACCATAGGGCTGGGCTTCCTGCTCAACGCGGTTGTGATCTTCGCGAACGGAGGGGCCATGCCAGTGGGGGCCTATGCGGTGCATGCTGCCGGCCTCAACCTTGACGTGACGACCCAGGGGCTCTATGTGCCTGTGACGGCTGCAACAAGGTTCTGGTACCTGGGAGACATTATCCCGTACACGTTCCTCAACATAAACATAATAAGCGTGGGGGACCTGGTGACAGCGGCGGGGATGATGCTCCTCATCATAACCAACATGAAAAGAGCGGAAAACATGGACATAGAGATAACCTCGCTTTTCGGCACGGGCATAAACAGGCAGTAGACCCATATAGGGTAATTTGAAAAACTGGGCTCGGTTTGGTATAATATAAGAATTGAGCAACGGTTAGGGGGATACAGTTTTGAATAGCAATGATAATAGAGGGATAATGTCGAATATACTGATATTCGTCCTTTTCCTAGGCCTGGCGGCAACAGTAGGAACAGGTATGGTTAAGGACAGGAAGACCGTGGAGAGCAACAAGGTGCTCAAGGCGGCATACGAAGAGAAGCTGAAGGCGGATGCAGAGGCGGCAGCGGCGAAGGCTGCTGAGGAAGCGGCTGCGGCAGCTGCGGCGGCAAAGAGCTCCAGCACTTCGACTAAGTCGAGCACAAGCACAACTAAGTCGACGACGACAAAGAGCACCACGAGCAAAAGCACCAGCAGCACTGGTGCAAGCACTGGAACAAGCAGCACTGCTACGAAGAGCACCTCAACAAACACGGCTCCGGCTACGAACACAACCTCTACAAACACGACTTCCGGCACCGGTACTGCGAACACAACAACCACTGGTACAGGAACCGAGGCAAACTGATCTAAAAAAAGAGTTAATATATGAAAACCCAGGGCAGAAGTCTTGGGTTTTTTCGTCGTCGGTTTTTACATGGTTTGAACTGCAAATCCCTTCAAATCAATGAAAAATCTATTAAACAAATGCTAATTATAGACAGGGCAAGTATTCCTTTTCCATTGGAAATGGGGGTAAAATATCTATATCGAGAATATTTTGAATATACTGAATAAAAGATCGGAAAAGGATTATTCACGACTTAATATCTGGAACAAACCTTAAATTCAATGAAGAAAGCGGAGGTGATGCTATCAATCCATGAAAATGGGTTAATGCATGCACAGTATCGCGGAACAGTTTCAAATGGAGGGATAATTCATTATGAAGAGGAAGCTTTCGATCTTAGCCGTTTTAACTATTGCATCAAGCTTATCTGCAATTGTTTTTTTAGCCACTCCAGGAAAGACAGTCAGTAGCAGTGATTCAGCTCAAATATCCGGAAAAAATATAACATTCTACGCTGTTAAGAAAACGAATGCACAAACGCCGACCATTACCCAAAATTTACCTGCTTCAACAACAACTCCAAAAGGCACTGCGGTTACTCTGACAATAGGAGCAAGCGTAACCGATGGTGGAACCTTGTCCTACAAGTGGTACCAGTCAACCAAAAAAGATGCATCCGGTGCAAAAGAAGTGGCTGGAGCAACAGCCAGTTCCTACAGCGTGCCTGTTAGCGCAGCGGGAAAATTCTACTATTATTGCATAGTCACCAATACAAACACTTCTGCAACAGGCAAAACTACTGCAAGCACCAAAAGCAGCATCGCGGCAGTTGTGGTGTTCATAAATGATCAGGCTACGCTGACATCAACAATAGGTACGGTGGACAACGATGCATCGACTATCACAGGAATCCCATACGGCACAACGCTGGCAGCTTTCGAGGCAGCCATAACGCCAGCTGCCGGAGCGACGTTTGATGTTTACCAGTCAGATGGAACAACACCGGCAACGAACCTTGCAACAGGGTACAAAGTCATTGTAACTGCTCAGGATGGGGTTACCCAGAAGACATACACGATCTCTGTGAATATCGGGGATGTAACGTCACCGGGCTTCATTACAGGCGTTTTATCATCTGACGCAACAATAACCCTGGCTGGAGGGACATTCAAGGCAGGGACGATAACAGCAGCGGACTTCAGCTTTGGGGGACCAAACGCTGTCCGTTTGGCAGCAGGCACTTTCACCAGGATAAGCGATACGGTCGTACACATTTCAAATTTAAGCGGCCTGACATACTCCGACAGTAACACGGTGACTGTGTTGGCTGCAACTCAGGCAACCCAGGCAGCATCGGTTGCAGGAAGGGTGATGGAAGACGCATATTCCAACGCCTTCGCAAGCTCCGATCAGGACGACACCGTAACCATAACATTGAACGGCAGCGGAACATACATGCCTAGTGTAACATCAGCAGATTTCATGTTCTTTGGAATTAACGCATCAAAATTAGCGGCAGGCACTTTCACTAGGACGAGCGATAAAGTTGTAACAATTACGGGCTTGAACCTGTCAGCCTATGCTTACAACCAGGCAGTTGTTAAGGGTTCTGCACAAGCAACTTACACATTTACAATTACTCCAGCAGCATCATCGACGTTGCCAGCAGCACCGACTACAGGAGCATTGGCTCAGGGAACTAACGGAGGCACAATCAAGCTTACAGGCGTAGACAGCACTATGGAATACAAGGTTAACGATGGTTACTATTCAGCTATCAGCGGCACGGAAGTGGACAACATCTCGGTTAACGCCGGGGACATAATTTATGTCCGCTACGCTGCAGCAGATACGCTTCCGGCATCAAAGACTCAGAATCTGACGGTAGCATTGACGGATATCAAGCCGGCAGCGGCACCGACAACTGCAGCATTGACGCCTGGTACGAACGGATACACAACCAAGCTTACAGGCGTTGACAGCACGATGCAATACAAGGTCAACGATGGCGCCTATTCAGCGATAAGCGGCACGGAAGTGGACAACATATCGGCAAGCGCCGGGGATACAATTTATGTCCGCTACGCAGCTACAGCACTGCAGCCGGCATCGGAGACCCAGAATCTGACGGTAACAGCTGCGGATATCAAGATAGCCGCTGTGACATCGCCGGGCTTCATTTTAGGCTCTTTATCAACAGACGCGACTATAACATTGGCTGGAGGGACATTCAAGGCAGGGACAATAACAGCAGCCGACTTCAGCTTTGGGGGACCAAACGCTATCCCATTGGCAGCAGGAACTTTCACCAGGATAAGCGATACGGTCGTACACATTTCGGATTTAAGCGGCCTGACATACTCCGACATTAACACTGTGACAGTATTCGGTGCAACTCAGGCAACCCAGGCCACTTCAGTTGCAGGAAGGGTGATGGAAGACTCATATTCCAGCGCCTTCGCAAGCTTAGAGGGGGACGACACTGTAACCATAACATTGAACGGCAGCGGAACGTACATGCCAAGCATAACAGCAGCAGATTTCATGTTCCTTGGAACTAACGCTTCTAAATTAGCGGCAGGCACTTTCACGAGGACAAGCGATAAAGTCGTGACAATTACGGGCTTGAACCTGTCAGCCTATGCTTACAACCAGGCAGTTGTTAAGGGTTCTGCACAAGCAACATATACATTTTCAAATACACCTGTCTCATCAAGAACAGCAGCTCCGGCAGCACCTACAACAGGAGCACTTACTCAGGGATCAACCGAAGGCACCACGATGCTCACAGGAGTTGACAGCACTATGGAATACAAGGTGAACGAAGGTGATTACTCAGCGATCAGCGGTTCAGATGTGGACAACATTTGGGTTAACGCAGGTGACACAATTTATGTACGCTACGCAGCTACATCGTCACTTCCTGCATCAGAGACTCAGAACTTAACAGTGGGCTTGGAGGATATCAAGCCGGCATCGGCACCGACAACAGGATTATTATTTCCGGGATCATACAGTGTAGGAACAACCATGCTTTCAGGCGTTGACAGCACTATGGAATACAAGGTGAACGCTGGTGATTATATAGCAATCAGCGGGACGGAGGTAGACGATATAACCATTAACGCTGGAGATTCTATATACCTACGTTACGCAGGAACAAATTTACAGCCAGCATCTGAAGCTCAGGAGATAATAGTGCAGCTGGAAAATATCAAACCAGCATCAGGACCATTTGCATCGCTGACACAGGGGACAGAGGGAGGCACAACCAAGCTTGTTGATGTCGATGATTCAATGGAATACTTTGTGTACAGCGGTGGTTACGGCGGTTACAGCGCTATTGGCAATTATACGCCTGTCAGCGGTACAGAAGTGGACAGCATATATGTTAACGCCGGTGATACAATCTATGTCCGTTACGAAGCAACAGCTACACAGCCGGCATCGGAAGACCAGGAAATTACAGTAACTTTGGAAGACATCAAACCGGAACAGGCGCCAGAAAACGTAACATTGAAACAGGGAACGGATCCGGGCACAACAAAGCTATCAGGCGTTGACGATACAATGGAATACCAGGTGAACTATGGTGGCTATACAACAATCAGCAGCTACGAAGTGGACAATATATACGTAACCGCTGGCGATATAATTTACGTTCGTGTTGCCGAAACTTCTTTCCAGCCGGCATCCGAGGCGCTGGAAATCACGGTTGGTTCCGAGGATATCAATCCTGGATCATGAATCATGGACTTCAAGTTATAGAGCTGGGTGAACAAATAATGTAATCAAGCAGCAAAAAGCTGATCCCTGTTTAACAGGGATCAGCTTTTGCGTCTTCAAAGTATGTCTTCTGAAGGTTTTGGTTTTGATATGAGGTAGCCCTGGACGAAGCTGCAACCCATCCATTTGAGGAGGTCGAGCTGGGATTCTCGCTCGACGCCTTCTGCGGTAACCCTTATGCCCAGCGTCTGAGCCATAGCCACTATGGACCTGACTATCTCCAGCGTCTTGAAGTTCCTGTCTATGGTGCTTATGAGTTTCATGTCGATCTTCAGTGTGTCTATCGGCAGCTTGTTCATGTAGCTAAGGGATGAGTAGCCTGTGCCGAAGTCGTCCAGGCATATGGATACGCCTGCGGCTTTAAGCCTGCTCAGAACCTCCAGGGTCAGGTCTACGTCCTCCATGGCTTCGTGCTCGGTTATCTCGAGCTTCAGGCATCCGGGTGCCAGTCCGGAGTACTCCAGGGCATCCAGGACGGTAGGGAAGAAGGAGGGTTCCTTGAGCTGCTTGAAGGATATGTTGACCGATATTGTCAGCTTCTTGTTCAGGTTCTGCTGCCACTTCCGGCACTGCGTGCATGCGTTCCTCAGCACCCAGTTGTCTATCCTAGGTATCTCGCCTATGGACTTTGCTATAGGTATGAAATCTCCCGGAGGGAGGAGCCTTCCGTCCAGCTCCCAGCGAGAGAGGGCTTCGAAGCCTACCACGGACATGGTGCTGAGCTCAGCCACAGGCTGGTAGAATATCTTCAGCTCGTCGTTTGCCAGTGCGCCCTTGAGCTTGTTCTCCAGAAGGAGCATCTCCAGTGCCGAGTCGTTCATCTGCTGGTCGTAGGACACGAAGCAGTAGCCTCCCCTTCGCTTGGCTTCGTACATGGCGGTGTCAGCGTTCCTCATGAGGGTGGAGAGGTCCTCTCCGTCATCAGGGTAGCAGCTTATGCCTATGCTTGCGCCTACGTGGAGGTCGTGGTCCTTGTACTTTATTGCAGGCTTTATGGCGTCGAGCATCCTGAGTGCGAAGGCCTCGGCATGTGCCTTGTAATCGAGGTCCTTGATGGCCACTACGAACTCGTCCCCGCCAAGCCTGCCTAGGTGGATGCTCTCGTCCGTCAGCTCCTTCAGCCTTGCGGCGGCCTGGGTGAGAACATAGTCGCCAACATCGTGGCCGAGGCTGTCGTTTATATTCTTGAAGTTGTCCAGGTCCACGAAGAGGAGGGCGAAGCTTGACTTGCGGCTGTCAATTAGTGACTGTATCCTCCTCAGCAGGTTTTTCCTGTTCGGCAGGTTCGTCAGCTCGTCGAAGTATGCCAGGTCGAATATCTGCTGCTCGTACTTCTTCATCTCCGTGATGTCGGACATGCTCACCGCGAAATGGTCATCCTCGGTGCTGTATATGCTCAGGTTGAGCCAGGTGTCGTGCAGGTTCAGGTATATAGAGTCCGAGATCGGTGAGAAGCCGTTCATGACCACGGCCTCGACCATCTTCATGAAACGGGTGCCTTTTCCAAGCTCTGCCGGCATGAGCGCCAGCGCCGGCTTACCTGTGTAACTTTCCTTGGGGAGCCCGAGCATCCTCTCTAGGGCGCTGTTGGACTCCAGTATGGCGAAATCCTCCAGGCTCCCTTCCCTGCCGGGGATAGCCCTGCAGTACATGAAGCTTGAGAGCATGTTCGAGAAAAGGAGCGAGTACTTCTTCTGGCTGTCCTCGAGCTTCCTACTCGAATGGTGCAGGGATTCGAACATGCTGTTGAAGTTCGCCCCCAGGTCCGATATCTCATCGTCGATGCCGTCGTGCTCTATCCTGATGGTCATGTTCCTGGTGTTCCTTATGTTCTCGACTGTATCCTTTATGTAGGCAAGCCTTTTGAGCACCAGGCTGTCCATGTACTTGAGCATCAGCAGCATGAACAGGATGAAGCCTATGCATACGAAGCTCAGGCACATGTCTATGCTTGAGTTAGCCTCGCTGACCAGGTCCTTGACCTGGGTTATCTTGACTGTGTAGGCTTTGTCGCCCTTTATGTCCTGAAGGGGCATGAGGCTCGTCAGCAGGTCCGAATCGCTGCTGTTGACAAGGGCAAGGTTACCCTGCGTGACGGCTGTTTCTGAGTACATGCCGGTCTCGTAGGGCTCGAGAGAGAAGCTTACCCCCACGATGCTGCTGAGCTTGTATATCTCGTTCTGGTCAAGGTACTTGCCAAGGATGAGGAAGCCGTCCGATTCGCTTCCCGCTCCGCCGTTGAAGACCCTTTCGCAGGCTACGAGCATGGGCCCTCTGTCGGTTTTCACTATGCCCTTGATGGAAGTCTTGTCTCCTGCGCTCATGAGGCCGAGCAGCTGTCCGGAAAGGGCTGCGGCGCCTTCGCTTCCCGATGCCTGCCAGCTGCTGCATTCCAGCTCCTTTGAAAAGACGACGTTCCCTTCAAGGTCGGATATTACCAGCTCGTTTATGCCGAGCTTCTGGAAGGAGCTGTAGTCCGCGAACGCGGAGTCTATGTAGCTCTTGTCCGGAGCCTTTATGTAGTTGTAGGTGCTGTCCCAGCGGGAGTAGTCCATGGCTTTCGCCTGAAGGTTGTCGGCCTCGGAGCTGATCAGGTTGAAGACCCTTTCCTCGCTGGCCTGGGCCCTCTTGATTTCTATGTTCGTGAAGGCGGTGATCAGAGCCGACCTGTAAAGGAGTAGGAACACCGCAAGGGATACGAGGAAGAAGGCCGTTATGGGCCACATTAGCTTCTTTGTGAGTTTCATGCTACCTCCGAAGTGTATGCAAATATTGTAATTTTTATAATTGCTTTACAATTAATTATATTGCCAATTTGATGCTTTGTAAACCTGGCTTAAAAATGTTATAATTACTTAAACATAAAACATAGCTTCATAATAAAAGGAGGTATGCTGCATGGATATATATTTGGTTAGACACGCTCAGACGGAATGGGACGAGGACAGGAGGCTGCAGGGCTGGAGGGACTCCGCATTGACACTGAAGGGCAGGGAGGATGCCAAGTACCTTGCGAACGAGCTTAGGAACGTGGAGTTCTCGCAGATATACAGCAGCCCTCTCGGGCGGGCGCTTGAGACGGCGAAGTACCTCAAAATGGGGAGGAGCATCGAGATTGTCGAGCTTCCAGCCTTCAGGGAGATGCACCTTGGGGCGTGGGAAGGGCTAGTAGACAGGGAGGTCATGGAGAAGTACCCAGAAGACTACTTCAACTTCATGAACAGGCCTAACCTTTTCAAGGCCCAGGGCGGTGAGGATTTCGACGAGCTCAGGGAGAGGATTAATAAAGGCCTCCACGACCTGATTAAAACAGCTCCCGGGGAGAAAATAGCACTCGTCACCCATCCCTTCGTCATTAGGACGATTCTTTCGATTGTTCACGACTACCCCGTTGACGACTTCTGGAACATACCGTTCCTTAAATCCACAAGCCTTTCCGTTCTCAGGGTAGACGATGAGGGTAGGATCGAGGCCATCGTTGAGAATGACATAGCTCATCTGGATTAGAGTTAACACAAGGGCTGCGGCATAGTAAATGCCGTGGCCTTTTTTGCTGTAAAATGTCGACAATTAGTTTTACCCGGAATTTGAATATAACTTTACGGTTTGCTCAAAAAGTGTTAATATAAAGGGTGTGACCGTGATTAAACTAACAAAAAATGCTTAGAATCTTCAAATGGAAGATGTGCATATAACTCTAAACTAGCTGTGCTTTTAAGAGTTTAATCCAACAATTTTCACTAAGAATTTAATGCCTAGGAGGAAACAACATAATGGAAGAGGAACTTACGCTGGATTTGCGTGACATTGTACATATAATAAGGAAGAGGATGAAGATGATAATACTTATCACCCTGGCATGCACGCTTGTGTCGGGTGTGGTCAGCTTCTACATACTCAAGCCTACATACGAATCAAAGACAAGCATCATAGTAGGAAAGCCTCAGGGTACTGACAAGAGCCAGACGGAGTACAACGACGTCATGCTGTACCAGAAGCTCATACAGACCTACCAGGAGATAGCGCAGTCCAGAATCGTTGCTGAACAGGCTGATCAAGCGATGGGGAATGTGTATACTATTGAGGAGCTCCAGAAGAAAATAACGGTAGAACCTCAGACAGATACGCAGATACTTATCATAAAGGCAAAGAGCGGAGACCCGGTGGAAGCTGCTAAGATATGCAGCGCAGTGTCACAGGCGTTCATAGACCAGAGCAAGGTCGTGTTCCCTACAGGAGGGGACATACAGGTCATGGACAAGGCGATCGTGCCTGTAATGCCTGTTAGCCCTAACAAGAAGGTGAACCTGGCGATAGCGTTCCTCATAGGACTGATGGGCTCCATGGGTCTTGCGTTCGTAAGAGAGATGATGGACAGGACTGTAAAGACTGAGGATGATGTTGAGAGATACATAGGGGTTCCTATCATAGGGATGATACCGAAGGAAGGGGCTATGTGATGATCGACATACACAGCCACATCCTGAGTGGGGTGGACGACGGCTCGCCGGACATGTCCACCACCCTGAGCATGCTCAGGAACGCGCAGGCATGCGGAACGAAGTCCATCATAGCCACGCCCCATTACTACAGGGGCTTCTTCGAGAACGGATACGAGAAGGTGCTTTCCCTTGTGGATGAGCTCAGGAGCGAAAGCAGCCGCGATGGGATAGAGATAGACATATATCCTGGGCAGGAGGTCTTCCTGGACAGGAGCACTGTGGAGCTTTACAGGAGCGGCATGATAAGGGGCCTAAACGGCAGCAGGTACATCCTGGTTGAAATGCCGATGCAGGATTATTCGGAGAGCTTCCTGGACACTGTATACGAGCTGAGGCTTTTAGGGGCCGTTCCCGTGATAGCCCATCCTGAGAGGTACACGTACATGATGGAGGATCTCAACAGGATAAACCCCTTCGTTGATGAGGGCTGCCTTTTCCAGGTGAACTCGGGAAGCATAACCGGGATTTTCGGAAAGCAGGTGCAGAAGACGGCAAGGGTGCTCATAGAAAACGGGCTGTGCAACTTCATAGCATCCGATGCCCATACGAACGGCAGGAGGAACACGGGGCTTGCAGATGCGTTCGGTGAGGCCGGCAGGATCAGCAGGGCGGCTGCGGAAGCTGCGGAGGCAAATGCCGGGCAGATACTGGCAGACGGAGCCATAGAAGCTGGTAACTGCAGGATACAGGTGAAGAAAAGCATTTTCAGCTTTCTCAGGTAGTTGCAGGAAATACATATTGATCGGAGTAGGTATAATGATTAAAGAGAATTTGATTACGCTGAACAACCCAACGTCACCTGTAGCAGAAGCATACAGGACGCTGAGGACGAACATACAGTTTTCATCCATAGACAAGAAGGTCCAGGTGGTGGCGGTGACAAGCACTGGCCCGGGCGAGGGCAAGTCAACGATAGCGGCGAACCTGGCTGTTGTTACGGCTCAGGCGGGGAAGAAGACACTCCTCATAGACTGCGACCAGAGGAAGCCGAGGCAGCACAAGGTTTTCGGGGTTTCCAACGAGAAAGGGCTTTCCAACATGCTGGCGGACGATTCGAACTTCTCGCTGGCGGTTCAGAAGTCCGGTGTCGAGAACTTGCTTCTGCTGACCTCGGGGGTGAAGCCTCCGAACCCATCGGAACTCTTATCATCCTCCAAGATGAAGAATTTTGTGAGCTCACTAAGGGGCCAGCTCGACTTCATAATCATAGACACGCCTCCGCTCCTGATGGTGACGGATGCGCAGCTTCTTTCGAGCTACATAGACGGCTACATATTGACAATCGCTTCAGGTGAAGCTGACAGGGATGCGGCGGCAAAGGCAAAAGAGCTTCTTGACAACGTGAACGCTAAGATACTGGGCGTTGTTTTGAATAAGATAAACCTCAGCGGCAAGGGCTACTATGGGTATTACGGCAAGTACTACTACGGAGTGGACGGCGAAAAACATAAGGACAGGAGTTTCAAGAAGAGGAAGACGGAGCGGGATTAGCTCCTTTTTCATCCCCAAAAACAGTGTCGTAAATTGACACTCGATGTCGAAGGGTGTTTCATAAAGAAACAGCGAGGAATATTGAGAAAAAACCGGTTAAATCGAGAATTCACAAATCTGCAAATGAAGGAAAACCTTCAAAATAAGGGCATGCCTGTGATAGTGGGATATGAAGGGCTTAGACTGGTATTGCCAAGGTTGAGCAATGGCAAACAGAGATATATAATGGTATAGCAAAGATTGTGGGAATAATGTGTGAATAGATTCGAGTAGCAAGCAAAGGGGGTGAAGAAATGTACAAGTTAATGAGGCACAGCTGGATAAAGCATCTTGATTTCATCTTGACTGACCTCCTGTGCATGCAGGTATCTCTGCTAATAGCATACTTGCTAAGATATGGGGAATTGCCTACCATGTCATGGGAGTACAAGTATTGGGGGGTATTCCTGGTTCTCATGCATTTCTGCATTGTGTTCTTCACCGAGTGCTATTCCGGGGTGTTAAGACGTGGCTACCTACAGAGGTTCAAGGCGGTGCTCAAGTACAATCTGATTCTTGTTTCTGGCATGCTCGCATTCCTGTTCTTCACAAAGCAGTCATATGAGTACTCAAGGTTCATGCTGTTCATCTTCTTCATGGTGAACTGCATACTGATGTACATATTGCACGTCATGCTAAAGAGCTACATAGTGAAGGCGGCAAAAGCCGGGAGGAATTCCGAGTATCTGCTCCTTATTACAAAGAAAGCCATGGTCCAGGACAACGTTGAAAGGCTTTTAACAAATGAGTACAGCGCATTGAAGCTTAAGGGAATTGTCATAATCGATGAAGATCTGACCGGACATAAGATCTGCGGAGTGCCTGTAGTAACAAGTTTCGAAAACCTCTTTGAATTTTCAAAGAAGAATGTCATTGACGAGGTGCTCCTGAACGCTAGGGACGCAAGGATTGAAGAACTTACGAACAAGTTTCTGGAGATGGGGATCACAGTACATATAAACATAGACAGAATATCAAGCAGGATGCCGAATGCGGTGGTTGAGGAGATCAACGGATTCACTGTAGTTACGACGAGCATCAATACAGTTACGACGAGACAGATAGTCCTTAAAAGGACTGTGGACATAGTGGCAGGTGGTGTAGGAATGCTTGCTGCAGCAGTCGCGTACATAGTATTTGCCCCTATAATATACATACAGTCGCCAGGACCGATATTCTTTTCTCAGGTTCGAGTGGGAAGGAATGGAAGGAGTTTTAAAATCTATAAATTCAGATCCATGTATATGGATGCGGAAGAACGTAAGAAGGAGCTAATGGCCCACAACAAGATGAGCGGACTCATGTTCAAGATGGACGATGATCCTAGGGTGATTCCGATCGGCCGATTCCTTAGGAGCAGTTCTATAGACGAACTGCCACAGTTCTTCAACATACTTAAAGGGGATATGAGTCTTGTTGGGACAAGGCCTCCAACCTACGAGGAATACATGCAGTACGATTATCACCACAAAAGCAGATTGGCTGCAAAGCCCGGATTGACTGGAATGTGGCAGGTGAGCGGTAGGAGTAACATCACGGACTTCGAGGAAGTGGTGGCTCTTGACAGAGAGTACATTAAGAACTGGTCTCTGGGGTTAGATCTTAAGATTATTATCAAGACAGCGCTGGTTGTACTGGGGAGAGTTGGATCAGTTTGATAGTAGTTATAGTATTGACCAATGATATGCTCAATTGAAAATAAACCTCCTCCTATGACTTTTATATATTACATGAAGTTATAAGAGGAGGTTTAACATGCAACATATGAGCTGAACCTGTTTAAATAAGTATGAGTAAAATATTATTTGAATCAAAGTGACAAGTCTTGATATAGATTGTATTTGGATAGATTTGCATTGATAGGCTATGAGTTAATATTAATGTTTGGGGCGTTGTTATATGAATGTGCAGTGTAAAAGTAAAGTGAATGATGTTGATATCGATGTTTCAATAATAATAGTTAACTATAATAAGTTTTTACTTACAGAAAAATGTATTGATTCAATTCTGGAAAATGTTAAAAAGATAAAATATGAAGTTATAGTTATCGATAACAATTCGCCTAATGAAAGTTATGAGTATCTTTCCAAAAGATATAATTGCGTGGATAATATAAAAATAATTAACAATGAATTTAATTCTGGATTCGGAGCTGCTAATAATTTAGGTGTTAAAATTTCTAGGGGAATGTACAGCTTATTATTAAATCCAGATGTTATTGTTTTAGATCAATCAGTTGATAAAATGTATGAAATGTTATTGTTCAATAAAGATGTTGGAATAGTAGCGTGTCAATTATTAAATAAAGATATGTCATTACAATATTCATGTAGGAGATTTCTGAGTTTTAGTGAGTTTATAATAGCTAGGACACCAATAAAAAAACTTGTTAGAAAAGAAGTAGTTAAAAAATTGAATGATAAGTACTTAATGATAGACTATCAACATACTGAAAAAACATTTGTAGACTGGGTTATGGGATCCTGCATATTGTGTAGAAAAGAGGAGTTTCTATTAATTGGGGGGTTCAGTAAAGAATACTTTATGTACTTTGAAGATGTAGATTTGTGTTATAAAATGAGACAAATAAATAAAAAAATATTATACTATCCTCAAGCACAAATGGTTCATTTACACAGTCAAGATAGTATAAAAAAAATAAATAAGTTAACATTCGTTCATTTAAGCAGTATGTTTAAATTCTATAGAAAATATGGAATCGCTTATAAGAATCATTTACAAATATAAGATCTCTCAATAAATATCAAATAAGGAATGAGTTAAATGAATTTAATTAGTTTAGTGATAATTAATTACAACAATAAATCATATCTAAAACGATCAATGAACTCTATATTAAATCAAACACATGAAAATACGGAAGTAATATTTATTGATAATGAATCTATAGACGGTTCTTTTGAATACATAAAAAAAGAATTCAAGTGTGAGAATATTCGACTGATAAAAAATGAGATTAATAATGGTTATGCAGGGGCAGCCAATCAAGGGATTAAATTATCGAGAGGAAAATATGTAATGATACTTAATCCAGATATTATAATGGAGCCGAATTTTATAGAAAACATGTATAAATATATTGAAACTGACGAGTCGATAGGGGCTCTATCCGGAAAATTATTGAAGTATGATTTTAATAATGACAAAAAATTAAACTATATAGATAGCGCCGGAATTATTATGTTTAAAAATACCCGCTGTATAGATAGAGGACAAGATGAAGAAGATTTAGGTCAGTTCGATAAAACAGAACGGGTGTTTGGTGTTTGCGGAGCAGCTCCATTATATCGAAGAAGCGCTTTAGAAGTAATAAAAATTAACGAAGAATACTTTGATGAAGATTTTTTTGCTTATAAAGAAGATGTTGATTTATCATGGAGATTGAATTTGGCAGGATTTAAAAATATATATTATCCCAAAGCTATAGCTTATCATGGAAGAGGATTAGGTGGAAGTAGAGGAGGATTAATTGGTTTTATTAAAAACAGAAAAGATCAGTCTAAGTTTTTAAGAGGAATATCATTTAGGAATCATTTGTTTATGCTTTGGAAAAATGATGTTGATGGTTTTTCAAAAAAATATAAATTTAATATAATGAAACGACAATTTTTACTTGCGTGTTATATGATTGTTTTTGAACAATTTAATATAAAGTATTTTAGGGAAGCTTTAAATAAAAAGGAGAAAATGATAAATAAAAAAAAATATTTTGAAAATAAAACTGGTAATAAACTTTATAATATCGATGAAATAATTACATAGATTATTTGAGATTCATATAGTTTATTTCTGCAATGCGTCAGTTCACATTCAAATAGAGCACAATGAATAAAGGTATTTATTAAGCTTTAAAGCCAAGATGCTTTAAAGTTCATATAATATGCCCTTTAGGTTTCCCAGATATAAAGATTGTCAACCATATATAATTGAGAATAAATTACAGAAATTTTTAAATGGAAATAATAATCAAATGGATTGCGATTTTTTTCTATGGCATAGTAACTTAAAAAAATAATAAATGAAATATGAGGAATAAAGTGTGATTAATAATATTTGTTGTATTATTGTTACGTACAATATTGGAAGAAGTTTTTATAAATGTTTTTACTCTGTATATGATCAGGTTGATAAAGTAGTTATAATTGATAATGGATCCGATAAAGAAACTATAGAAGTTTTAAAAGAATTAGAAAAAAAATTTGATATACGAGTAATATTTAATTATCAGAATGAAGGGATAGCTTATGCATTAAATCAAGGAGTCAGATATGCTTTGAAAAAAAAATACAAATGGGTTTTGACTATGGATAATGATAGCGAAGCTACAGAAAATATGGTTAAATCAATGCTAAAATGCTACAACTCACTTAATGAAATTGAAAAGCAAAATACAGTTAGTTTATTTCCATCGAATACTGAAAAAGGACTTATAAAAAACACGGATAGAATTAAATCTACCCTTACTAATTTTAGTTGCAAAAATGTATATACAGATATAGCATCCGGAAATTTAGTCAAGACTGATGTATTCAACAATGTAGGTTTATTTGAAGACAAATTATTTATTGACTATGTTGATCACGAATTTTGCTATAGGCTTGTAGTGAATGGCTATAAATTATTGAAAATAGACAATGCTATTTTACTACACAGCCTTGGCAACACACAAATAAGGAAGTTCTTCAAAAAGAATGTTCCTGTTACAAATCATTCTGCTTTAAGGCAATATTATAAAACAAGAAATAGGTTTTATACTTGGAAACAATTTGAACAATTAAAAAATGTTCAAAAGAATGATAAAATAAACTTTGTCAAAGAAAATATTAAGATCATATTGTTTGAAAGTGATAAAATTGAAAAATTTAACATGATTTTAAAAGGATATAAGGATTATAAAAGAAATAAGTTTGGTAAGTTTAGTGGGTAATTTTGTAGTAAGTATGTCGACATCGAAGAATAGATATTAACAGATATTAGAACGGGGTTAGATGAATGAACATTATGTATATAAATCATGAGAACGCTTTAGGTGGGGGAACAAGGTCCCTTTTGGGGATTATTGACAGAGTAATAAGTAATAAGGATGTACATATAACAGTTATCATACCCCATATAGGGAATGGACTTCTTGAAAATGAATTAAAAATAAGAAAAATTAATTATTATAAACTGTATTATAATTGGTGGATGATACCCCAAAATAGGAATATATTCATTCCAAAAATAAAAACTCAAATTGTAAATTATACAGCAGCGCAAAATATTGCTAAAATTGCATTTAATAACCAAATTGATATAATACATTCAAATTCATCTGTAATAAATATGGGTGCTTTAGTATCGAAAATTACAGGAATCCCACATATTTGGCATATCAGAGAGTTTGGCGAAGAAGATCACAATTTAAAATTCATTAATAGAAGATCTAAATGCATAAATTTTATTAATGAAAATTCCTCAAGGGTTATAGCAATATCAAAAGCAGTTTACGAAAAGTATGCTAGTGAGATTATCCATGATAAACTGGAACTGATTTATAATGGCGTAGAAGAAAGAGATTTGAGCGAAAAAGTTAATATTTTAAATAAAAAGGAATTCAACATACTATTAGCTGGTGCAATAAAGGAAAATAAAGGTCAAAAGCAAGCGATATTAGCTATAGAAAAACTTATTAATGATTTTGGATATAAAAACATTTTTCTTTTTTTAGCAGGCTCTGATGAAAATGGATATATGGATTATTTAGAACAATTAGTGAAACAAAAAAGAATAGAAAGTAATATAAAATTTTTAGGATATACTGAAGAAATAGATAAAATTAGAGACGTAATGGATTTGGAATTAGTATGTTCAAAAAAAGAGGCTTTTGGTAGAGTTACTGTTGAAGCTATGATGAGTGGGAATCCAATAATTGGCTCAAATACAGGTGCAACCATTGAATTGATTATAAATAACTATAATGGATTATTATATACAGAAAACAACATTATTGAATTATCTGAAAAAATTAAATTATTAGTTGACAATCCATTTTTAAGGCTCGAAATGGGCAAAAATGGACATGATTTTGCGTCGAAAAATTTTACAGCTAAAAACAACGCAAGCAAATTATTTAATCTATACGAGGAAGTTATAGGTTGTAATAAATAACCAATTCAAACTGATACCCCTATAATACCACTAAAAATGTTTCAAACGAAGGAAGTATCAAACATCACAAAAATGTAAGAAAGAGGGTGTATAATAGTTGATAAATGTTTGCTTTGTAATATTACATTATTTAGCACTTAACGATACAATAGAATGTGTGGAATCAATATTAAATAATGTAAATTATAACAATTATTCTATAGTAATAGTAGACAATAATTCTCCAGATAGTAGTGGAAAGCACTTGAAAGAAATTTATTTAGATAACAATGATATTGAAGTGATTCTAAGTAATGAAAATTTAGGATTTGCAAAAGGTAACAATCTAGGATTTATTTATGCAAAGGAGAGATTAAATTCAGATTTTGTTATTTTAATAAATAATGACACAATTATAGAGCAATCGAATTTTATTGATCTTGTAATAGAAACTTTTAACAGAACTCATTATTATGTGTTGGGACCAGATATAGTTAGTACAAAAGACAAATGTCATCAAAATCCAAATCTTATTAGGTTAAACGGGCTTCAAAAAAAAGAAGTGAAATCTTTAATAAGACAAATTGATTTTTTATATATAAAAACTTATCTCAAGTATATAACCCATTCTCAGAAGCTTATTACTGCATTAAAAAACATGTTGGGAATATATTGCACTACAATAGTAAATCAAAATAAATATATTAATAAAGAACTTGAGAATATTCAATTGCATGGAGCATGCATAATATTATCACCATTATATCTTGAAGGTTTTGATTATGCATTTTTTCCAGAAACCTATATGTATATGGAAGAGGATATACTATATTATATTTGCAAAAAAAACAATTTCAAAACTGTATATAATCCAAGTATAAAAATATTGCATAAAGAGGACTCAAGTACAAATCTTATTATGAATTCTCCAATTAAAAAATCACTTTTTATTTTAAAACATAGTAGGCATTCAGCACGTATTTTATACAATATAATGAATAAGGGATAGTGAATTAATCAGATGCTTTGCACTAAAATTGATATTTTACAATCAAAACTTATATTTTTGTGTTTTAATATGTGAGTATGGAGTGGGCAGTGAGCACATAAGAATACGATTATTAATGATCAATTAAGACCATATTAAAACATTAAATTTTTCATGCAAAAATTAAAGGAGACATATGTATGAGTAATATTATTATAAAGAACATTATTATAATAATTTTTTTATTAGAAAGCAGATTTTTTTATTTAATACCAATGCCTAAAATAATATCGAAATTTAATAATTATAGCAATAAATTTATTATATTTTTGGTTATTATTATTACAGTCTTCTCAATAATTGTATCAACTAAGAAAATGTATAAAATTAAGCAATTTAAATTTAATAGAATAATGGTCCTCTTTATAGTTATGTTTATTAGTGAAATCATTCTTAGTTATATTAATTACCATCAAGGTTTTAAAAATATTTTAATGTCAAGCTATTATTTTTTAATAATATTATTTTATTATATTCTAATGTTCTATATTAAAAAAATAGGGAGTATAGGATTTATAAAAAAAGTGATTATTTCATTTTCTTTGATATTATCAATAATTTTCATTATACAATCGATAAAGTATAATGCTGGCGGCGTTTATTTTTTAAAAACCACAGTATTCGATATGAAAGATCTGCCATTTAGAAATGGTAATATTAGATTAACGTTTGCTTCTACATTAATTAGTCTCGGAATCATTTTGTCATTTTCTGAAGTTCTTAAAGGTAAAAAAATAATTGAGGGCAATAATTTGTTAAATGTAGTTAGTTTCTTCTTTTCATCATATTATTTGTTATTTGTCTGTCAGACAAGAATCTTAATAATCTGTGAGGTAATCAGTATAATAATAATGATTCTGTTTAAAGCCCAGAACAATTTTTTAAAGAAATCTTTGATTTTAATGCTAACAGTTTTAGCAATAGCATACATCTCCAACCTAAATACTACTCAAATGTTTTTCGCATCTTTTAACGATCCAGTAAATAAAGTAAGTAATATGTATAGGTTAGAAGCATTAAATTATTATATTCAAATAATTAAAGAAAATATGTTTTTTGGTATGGGATTTGTTCGGCCACTTGAAGGAACAGATGCATTTACTTTAGTACACGGATATCAAGGGTATCTATATACAACGGATGTTGGCATTGTAGGTCTTGTAAGCATCTTTGGATTATTAGGGGCGAGCTGGTTTATTGGTATTATTATTAAATTGTTTTACATGTTATTAAGACTCAAAAAATACAAAGATGCTGTGTATTATATCGAGTTAATAGGGATTATTACCTTTTTAATTTTTACATCGGCAACTATTATTGTAACAGATCCGCAAAGAATCATCTTATTGCCGGTGATTATGGTTATTTTCGAATATTATTATCTTAAGTATACTCCGCAAAACTATGGTCAATAGTAATATCGAATATTGACTGTATGAAATTCAAATATCGGATTATCAATTTAAAGATTTTTGTTTGAAATAAAAAAATAGCTGTAAACTTTTATGAAAAGAAGTATTATAAGTTAACTATCTGATTTGAAAAATGGAGGAATAATTCTTGGAGTATATATCCATTAAAAAAGCAACAATGATAATTGCGTTAGCAAAGTATTCCACAGTAATCATGAATATTATTTTTGCTGCGATACTTTCAAGGCTTCTTACACCATCTGAATATGGTATACTTGCTGTAATTACCGTTTTCACTGTATTTTTTTCAATTCTATGTGATATGGGATTGGGGTCAGCAGTTATACAAAATAAAGAACTAACAGAAAAGGATATCGCCAGTATATTTGGATTCTCGTTACATTTAGCAATTATCCTAGCAATAGCATTTTGTGTTCTATCTATTCCAATCTCGCTTGTTTATAATAATGAGGTTTATAAACCAATTTGCTTCATTTTATCAATTGCAATCATATTTGATACAGCAAATATGGTACCTAATGCGTTGCTTTTGAAAGAAAAAAAATTTGCAATTGTTGGGCTAAGAATGCTTGTTGTAAATATTATCACAGGTGTGCTTACCGTTGTTTTGGCAATAATCGGATTTAAATATTATGCGTTAGCATTTCAGTCTGTTATAGCATCTGTCATAACATTTATCTGGAATTATAGAAGTACTAAACCAAGATTTCAATTTAGGTATGATAAAAAAAGTATTGGAAAAATAAAATCTTATAGTGGATTTCAATTCGGCTTCAGTTTAGTAAATTATTTTTCGCGAAATCTGGATAATTTGTTAATCGGTAAAATGATGGGGGTAAACGAACTTGCCTATTATTCTAAAGGATATACATTAATGTTATATCCAATAGCAAATTTAACAAATGTAATAACACCAGTTTTACAACCAATTTTATCAGAACATCAACATGATGAAAAGTATATTTACGATCAGTATTTAAAGATAGTTAAAATTCTTTCATTAATTGGAATATTTATTGTCGCTTTTTGTTTTACCAGTGCTAAGGATATTATTCTCATTATGTTCGGAAATCAATGGTTAGCAGCTGTTCCTTATTTTAAGATCCTTAGCGTTTCAATTTGGGGGCAAATGATAGCTTCTAGTTCCGGGGCAATTTTTCAAAGTTTAGGAGACACAAAGCGCTTATTTAAATGTGGTCTTATCACAACAACCCTTACAATATGTTTTATTGTAGCAGGTGTTTTATATGGTAGCGTATATTCGGTATGTTATTGTGTAGTTCTTGCTTACACCATAAATTTTATAATTACGTATATTATACTGATAAAATATACTTTCAAATATAAATTGAAATCATTTTTCGAAATATTATATAAGGATTTGATTATAATGTTTTGTATGGTAGTTGTCATAAATAATATGTCACTTTCTATTAATAATATAGTACTATCAGCAGTAATAAAATTTTTTATTTGCATAATCTTATATATAACTGGACTTTTTTTAACGAATCAGGGAAAATATGTAACTTCATTAGTTAATAATGTAAAAACAAAGTTTTATAAATCGAATTCGTCTATTGAAGCTAAAATTGAGATTTGAATGCTAAATAATTTTAGAAATACTAAAGTTCTGAGAATTATATAATGATATTAAACAATCTAAGGAGATATTATATGAAAATTACAATAGCGGGAATTGGTTACGTTGGGTTGTCAAATGCTATACTCCTGGCACAGCACAACGAGGTAATGGCGCTCGACATCATCCAGGAAAAAGTAGATATGATAAACGATAGAGAGTCCCCAATCGCAGACAAAGAGATAGAAGAATACCTAGCAAGTAAAGATCTGAATTTAATTGCAACGACTGACAATTTCAAGGCATTTAAGGATGCAGAATTTGTTATCATTTCCACACCAACAAATTATGATGAAGAAAAGAACTATTTCAATACCAGGACAGTTGAAGCTGTCATAGCAAATGTCCTATCAATAAACCCGGAGGCAACAATGATTATTAAATCAACTGTGCCTGTAGGTTACACAGAAAAAGTGAAGAAGATGTTTGAAACAGACAATATCATTTTTTCGCCTGAATTTTTAAGAGAAGGCATGGCCTTGTACGATAACCTATACCCTTCAAGAATAATAGTAGGGGAACAATCTGAAAGAGCAGAGAAGTTTGCAGGTCTTCTTTTAGAAGGAGCAAATAAAAGGGATGCACCAGTTCTATATACCAATTCAACTGAAGCAGAAGCTGTAAAACTATTCTCTAATACGTATTTAGCACTTAGAGTTGCATACTTCAATGAATTGGATACATACGCTGAAATAAGAGGTTTAAATACAAAGCAGATTATAGAAGGCGTATGCTTGGACCCAAGAATAGGAAATCATTACAACAATCCTTCATTTGGCTATGGTGGCTATTGCCTGCCCAAAGATACAAAGCAGCTACTGGCTAACTATGCGGACGTGCCACAAAATATTATGGAAGCTATTGTTGACGCTAATAGAACAAGAAAGGATCATATCGCTGATATGATCGTAGCTAGGAAGCCTAAAATTGTGGGAATTTATAGGCTTACCATGAAATCTAACTCTGACAACTTCAGGCAATCATCAATTCAGGGGATTATGAAGAGAATAAAGGCTAAAGGAATTGAAGTTGTAGTTTATGAACCTGTTCTGAAGGAAGATAAATTCTTCAATTCTAAAGTAATAAGGAATTTGGATGAGTTTAAGAAGAAGTCAGATGTTATTGTATCCAATAGAATTTCTAAAGAGTTATTTGATGTGGAAGAGAAAGTATACACTAGAGATCTATTTAACAGGGATTAATAAAATATATTAAAAATATAAACGCAAGGATGGTATTATGAAAACTTATTTAGTAACAGGCGGAGCCGGATTTATAGGCTCAAATTACGTGCATTATATGTTAAAAAAATATACTGACATAAATATTATCAATTTCGATAAGATAACTTATGCGGGCAATCTTGAAAACCTTAAATGTGTTGAAGATAATCCAAACTATATCTTTATACAGGGAGACATTTGTGATAGAGAACTAGTTGAAGGATTATTTGCTAAATATGATATTGATTACGTTGTAAATTTTGCGGCAGAATCACACGTTGATAGGAGTATATCTGATCCTGAAATATTCGTTAAGACAAATGTTTTGGGTACTTCTGTTCTTTTGAATGCAGCTAAAAAGGCATGGGAAACTGAAGAGGGATTTAAGAGAGGTAAAAAATATCTTCAGGTATCTACAGACGAAGTTTACGGCTCACTCGGAGAAACTGGTTACTTCATGGAAACAACTCCGCTTGATGCCCATAGTCCGTATTCTTCAAGTAAGGCTGGAGCGGATCTTTTGGTGAAGGCATACTTTGATACTTTCAAAATGCCAGTTAATATAACAAGGTGCTCAAACAACTATGGACAGTATCAGTTTCCTGAAAAGCTTATTCCGTTAATAATCAATAATTGCTTGAGCAAGAAACCATTGCCAGTATATGGAGACGGTATGAATATCCGAGATTGGCTATATGTGGAAGATCACTGCAAAGCCATAGATATGGTAATTAATGGGGGAAGATTAGGTGAAGTATACAATGTCGGCGGACATAACGAAAGAACAAACATCCATATTGTGAAGACAATAATATCTTATCTTCATGACAATGTAGATCTAGCTATTGATGAAAGTTTAATCACTTATGTGGAAGACAGAAAAGGTCATGACAGAAGATATGGAATTGATCCAAGTAAGATTAAGGGAGAATTAGGCTGGTATCCTGAAACCAAATTCGAAGAAGGCATAAAGCTGACGATAAAATGGTATTTAGAGAATAAAGACTGGATGCAAAACATAACTAGCGGAGAATATCAGAAGTACTACGAAAATATGTACAGAAGCAAGTTAACTTAAGTGATTGTAGAGGGGAATTTTAGATAATGAAGGGAATAATACTAGCCGGTGGATCCGGAACAAGACTTTATCCTATGACAAAATCTATATCAAAGCAGATAATTCCGATATACGACAAACCTATGATATACTATCCTCTGTCTGTACTTATGCTTGCAGGAATCAAGGATATCCTGATAATATCAACTCCAAGGGATATGAGGGACTTCAAGGGACTTCTTGGTGATGGACATGAACTGGGCCTTAATTTTCAATACGCTATCCAAGTTGAGCCAAGAGGATTGGCAGAGGCATTTATTATCGGTGAGGATTTTATCGGAGACGAGAACGTAGCCCTTGTTCTCGGTGATAATATATTCCACGGCTATGGCTTTTCAGAAAGGCTTAAGAATGCAGTAGAGAGAAAAGAGGGGGCAACAATATTCGGATATCATGTTAGTAATCCGAAGGATTTCGGTGTAGTAGAATTTGATGATGACAATAATGTTGTATCAATCGAAGAGAAACCTAAGGAGCCAAAATCCAACTATGCAGTTCCAGGACTGTACTTCTATGACAATGAGGTTGTTGAAATAGCGAAGTCCATAAAACCTTCTGCACGAGGGGAACTTGAAATTACAGAGGTAAACAACGAGTACTTAAGGAGAAGCAAACTCAAGGTGGAGCTCTTTGGAAGAGGTATGGCTTGGCTCGACACAGGAACACCATCAGGACTACTCAATGCCGCAAACTTCGTTGAGACAGTGCAGACTAGGCAGGGTCTTTACATAGCGTGCATAGAGGAGATAGCTTTCAGGATGGGCTTCATAGGAAAAGAACAGTTGAAAAAGCTAGCAAAGCCTATGGCGAAAACCGATTACGGAAAATATCTGAAGTTAGTAGCCGAAAAGGGCATGCATTTTTAAAATAACAAATATTTTGGAGGCAGATATGAAACTTTTAATAACTGGAGGCAAAGGTCAACTTGGGCTTCAGATCAAATCAATACTTAAAAAAAAAGCATATGACTTAGGTCCGATAGATTCAAGGCTGGCAGAATGCGAAAGAAGGTTCATTGATCTGGATGATCTGGACATAACTGATTTAAATCAAGTGAATGATTACATCGGAGGATTTCAGCCGGATGTGGTTATAAATTGCGCAGCCTATACTAATGTTGATGGCTGTGAGAGTGACAAGGATACAGCATTTAAGGTCAATTCCATAGGGCCAAGGAACCTCGCAATAGCCTGTGAAAAATACGGAGCAAAGCTGCTTCATGTATCAACTGATTATGTTTTTAATGGTGAAGGGAACGTTCCTTTCTGTGAATACGATGCGCCTCAGCCAGTAAGCGTCTACGGAAAGACAAAGCACTTAGGAGAATTGTACATAAGGGAAAACTGCAAAAGAAACTTCATAGTAAGGACAGCATGGCTTTATGGTGAATGGGGAAAGAACTTTGTGCTGACAATTATGAAGGCTGCTAAAGAAAAAGGACATCTCGATGTTGTGGATGACCAGCGAGGAAATCCTACCTATGCTGAAGATCTTGCACATCATATATTGAAAATTATTTTAACTGACGAGTACGGTATATACCATTGCACTGGAACTGGTGAGTGCTCCTGGTATGATTTCGCATCAAAGATAGTAGAGTACAGCGGTATTGAATGCACTGTAACACCTGTTACATCCGAGAAGATTAACAGAGCGGCAAAGAGGCCATCCTATTCGTCGCTAGACAATATGATGCTGCGTGCTACTATCGGTGACGAGATGAGACAATGGGATGTAGCATTAAAAAGTTTCATTGAAAAGGTAAATAACTAAGCGGATATTTAGGAGGCCAAGATGGGAAAATTCAATTTTATTAAAACTGAAATCGATGGCGTTTACATAATAGAAACAGGGGTATTCGGAGATAACCGAGGATACTTCATGGAAACATATAATTACAATGATTTCAAGACAGCAGGGCTTGACATGGTTTTTGTACAGGACAATCAGTCAAGTTCAAGAAAAGGCGTTCTGCGAGGTCTGCATTTCCAAAAGAATCATCCGCAGGGAAAGCTTGTAAGAGTAATCAAGGGGGAAGTGTTTGACGTTGCAGTAGATATTAGAAAGGACTCAAAAACCTTTGGTAAATGGGTAGGAGTTACTTTGAACGAAAAAAACAAGAAGCAGTTTTACATTCCAGAAGGATTTGCCCATGGCTTTCTTGTTTTGTCTGATGAAGCTGAATTCTGTTATAAATGCACTGATTTCTACCATCCTGAAGATGAAGGTGGTATTGCTTGGGACGACAAGGATGTCGGGATAGCGTGGCCTTTAGCAAATATTGAGGAAATAATACTATCAGACAAAGATAAGAATAGAATTGGTTTAAAAGAATTATTATAGAAGAAGGAGAATTAAATATACAACTGACCCAGAATAATTTATTGCATTAAGAATAATAACAAACAGTAGGAGAACACAGCATGCAAATACAAAATAAACCATTGGAATTTAGAAATGTAATTAAATTTTGGCTACTAATTGTTGCGTCTGTGACACCCTTGTTATATTTCCCAGTTGCAGGCAAATTAAATTCGTATTTCCCAAAATACATTTTCTTGATAATAATGCTGACAATTATATTATTAACCATAATACTTTTTCGAAAACAAATTTATACATTGATTGACTTTGACAGTGAAAATAAACATTTGCTGATCTTTTATTTTCTTTTGATTTTTTCTATGTTCTTTGCCCTGGATAGAACAACTGCAATCGTGGGTTCAGATATTCGTTTTGAAGGATTACTGACATTGACTAGTTACTATCTAATATTTCTTTGTGCAAGAACGGTTAAAGATATTAATAAACGATTTATTTTAATTATGGTTATAACCGGCACATTGATCAGTATTCATGGAATAATGCAGGTGTATGGTATAGATCCAATACCGAAAAATCTCTACTATTTAGGTTCAAGTCGGGCTTATTCTTCTATGGGACAGCCGAATCATCTTGGTACATATTTGGTATTGATTATCCCTTTCACTCTATATTTGTTTTTTGAAAAGAATTTTAATTTGGGGTTTTGGTTGTATAATCTTATGTTCTTTGCATTATTATGTGCTGATACAAGGGGGGCATGGATAGGTTTTTTTGTAAGTATTCCTATGTATTTTGTTTTCAAAATGAGGAGAAGCCGAATAACGAAGGATGAAAAAAAGAAAATATTGTACATAGTGGTTTCGATGTTTGTATTAATTTCAGTGTATATCTTAACTAAAAATAATTTTGGGACTAGGTTGCTTTCAATATTTTTTGATTTATCCAAAGTGGCAATAGGGTCTGAGAATTCGTATGATGCCGGTTCTCACAGAATCTATCTTTGGGGCAAAGTTATTGAATTAATAAAGTCGAGACCGCTATTTGGGGTTGGTATCGATAACCTAGGTCTAGCAATGAAGATGTACTATGAGCAAGATATCATTTCAAAGTGTGGACTTTATGAAGTGGTTAATTTCAGCAAAGCCCATAATGAATATCTTCATACGGCAGTTACCTCAGGAATACCTTCGTTAATAGTATATGTAAGTCTAGTTGCTGTTATCATAAAAAAGTCAGTTTCAAGAATAAAACATTCGAATTTTTATTTGCCATTGACAGCTTCTTTGGTTGGATTTTATGTAATTGGATTCTTCAATAACGAAACCATTAATTTTGCGTATTTGCTCTGGATGTTCTTGGGATTTGCATGCTCGAAAGAAATAATAGAATTAAGTGATTAAAGAAGCCAGGACCGCTCTATTTATTCCTTGAACAAGCTAGGACTCATTTGAGCCCTAGCAAGCAGCATCGGGAGTCGTGAACGAACTGTGAACAAAGCTCGCATGGGTGAGGGACAGGCCTGGTTACGGCTGCGATAAAGGGACGTTCGATGCGAGAGGGCAGATCTGACAATTAGGGCGGAAACGGTTTCTAGTTAATAACCGAATAGAATTGGCGGAAGCCAGATAGCGTTAAATGCACCTTTAACGAAAAATATATTAAAAAATCTAAGAAAAAGTTGGACCATATCTAGGATACATCAAAAAACTGTGGCGGTAATAATACTTGTGAAACTAATATGGTTGATAAATAATATTAGAAAGACACATAAAAAAAGTAAATAGCATACTGAGAATAAATTTTGTCTGCCCAATGTAGTTTTGATTAAAATAAATGAAAGCAGGGTTTATATATGGCTTTTATATACAGATATCAAATACAAAATAAGGAAGTGCGAAAAAGAACAAATCTCAAAGAATATGAGGATATAGTAATTGAATCTATCAAAAAATATTATGAAAATAGAATTAAAGATTGCAGGGTAGAAAGAAATTTCTTTGAATATAGATTAATTTACAAAGCAAGCAATGATGAGCTACGTAAGGTTAGTAAAATGATTCTTAAGAAATGCCCAATTCTAAAGAGCGAAATAATAACGAATAATTCAAGAATAAATGGTGTAAAATATTTTGAAAGAATACGACAAAAATATTACGCTTTTGTAGAAAGAGATGAAGATGAAAAACCCTCCAAATTTCATTTAATAGACTATGATGATTTTAATGAAATAGATTCTTTCTCTGAAGTAGCAAAGAAAAGATTTAATGAGTATTGCTTAAGACATCAAAAGAAAATAACCAATGAAAATATAGATATATTTTCTAAAGCATTGGCTATTCCGTTTTATATGGATGTATTTACAATTAATTTGAATAATTCATATTTTTTTGAACAGGATATTGGTGAAAACAATTTAGTATTAATAGAAGGATATCAAAGAGAATACAATACGGGATATCAAAGAGAAAAAGAAAATATTCAAAAAATTATTTCATATTTAGATGTTGAAAATTTGATGGAGAGCGGCGAGACATATGATGATGAAAATTTGATGGATGGATTTAATATTTCAAAATGTTTGAAGATTATTGATGGTGAGGAGATAAAAAAGGTAGATAAGGCTATTACTATTGAATTTCCTGAAGCTGGATCAGTTAAGAACTTTGATAATAAAAATTACAAAAATATTGATTTTTCTGTTCATAATGTCGGACAAGCTTTAGCAACATCTTTGTCTGAAATTGGGAAACCACCATTCTTATTTTTTGATTTTGGGGTAAGCGAAGGAAGAAATGCATTCAATAGACCGACTATCCGAGATATTGACTTAAGTGAAAAACCATCAATCGTAATATCACATGTTCATAGGGATCATTGGTATGGTTTAACAATATTTACTGAATCTTTTTATTGTGATTGGTATATACCACACCAGTATAAAGAGCCGCTCTTTTTAAAAAGATGTGCAGAAATTCTTGCTAATGGTGGCAGCGTAAGCTATATTGATTCACCAATAATGTCAGCTTTTGGGACGATTTTTAAAGGAAGTAAATTATCAAATTATGACCCTACTCGTGCAGCAAAACAGAAGCACGAGAATGGGCTTGGGATGAAACTTAAATTGTTCTCTGAAAAAGTGAATTCAGATGTAAATGTCCTAATTCCAGGTGACCAAAACTTTGATTATATTCCTCGAAGTTATCTTTCGGATATTGATGTTTTAGTTGCAAGCCATCACGGCGGTAAATATTCTTGGTCAACAAGACAAGATGTTTTTTTAGATATTCCATATAATTATAATAATGGGCAAATAATCTATAGTTATGGCTTCAATAATACACATTCCCATCCATCATCAATTCTTGATTATGAAGAAAGAGATTGGGTAAGACGTCATGATACGATAAAAGATTCTACTTTTAAATTGAAACAAGATTATTGATTTAATATTTGTAAGAACTGTTCTCGAAACGATTTCTTATAAGAAAGTTGAAATTTGAGCTCCGATAGATTCTTTAGACGTCTTCAAATGAGTTTCGGAGTAAAAATAAGTCTATACTCGATTTACTAGACTTAAGCGAATTGACAAGGAGCTCTTATGGGTTTATTTTAATTGTTCTAAAGATCAGTAAACTCCGCTTAGGCCTGCAGAATGTAGGAGGATATCATGTTATTTAAGCATTTATCTATTAAGAATTTTAGGAACTTTGAAGATGTTGAAATTGATTTGACAAACAAGAACATTGTATTCGGTCTTAATGATATTGGGAAGAGCAACTTTTTAGCAGCGCTTCGTTTCTTGCTCGATAGAAACTACCGCAAAGATGGTTTTATTGATTCGGATTTTTATAGCAAATTTAAAGATCGAGAAATTAAAATTACATTGTCAATTGATGTGAGTGATGAGACAGATAATGATAGTAAAAAGATCTTTAAAATGATGAAAGGTGCCATTCCATCAACTGCGACAGTTGTATATTTTCTTTTGAAATCAAAGTATGATGAAAAAAAATCAATTGGTGAACCTCAATTATTCTGGGGCACGGACCTTGAAGATTTAGAAGAAATTCCAAGTAAACAGTCATATTTTGAACTCGATAAACATATAAATGTTGTATACATAGATTCATCTATTCAGCTCGACAATACTTTCAAACGGTATTCGAGAGAAATATTCAAGAAAGATTCGAGCTTAAGTGAAGAGGAGCAGACTGAACTTGAATCTAGGATAGATGAATTAAATTCTTGCGTTGGTGAACTTTCTGCAATCAAATCTTTCGAAAAAGAATTAATAAAGGAATATAGTAATTTTCGAAATGAGAAGGGCTTCAACGTGCGAATCAAGTCAGAAATTGAAGTTAGTAATATTCATAGTAAGTTAACCCCTTATATTCTTGATGATGCTGATGAGACATATCCAACTTCAGGTGATGGTAGAAAGAAAATTCTTGCCTATACGTTATTAGTCTTGGAGAACAGAAGGAAAGAAGATGAACAAATCAATATTTTCCTTATTGAAGAACTGGAGAATCACCTACACAGGTCAATGCAGTTGGCACTTTCGTTTGAAATATTCTCTGACAAGTTGTTCAAGTATTTGTTCTTAACAACTCACTCCTCATTAATTGTGAGTCAAATGGATGAGGTCAACCTCATTAAACTAGTACGTGAAGGCTCTGTTAAAGGTAAATCTCATATTTATTCAGTTCCCAAAGAGTATTTAACTTTAAAACAAAAGCTAAATCAAAATTTGGCAGATGCTATATATGCAGACACTGTTCTTTTGGTTGAGGGACCTTCGGAAAAAACACTTTTTGAACGTATATTACATGACAAGTGCGAAAAATATGAGAGTCTTGGTGGGTATATATTGGAGGTTGACGGTATAAACTTTAAAGAGTACGTCAAAGTGCTTTCAGCTCTTGGGATTAATGTCATTATTCGTACTGATAATGATCTAAAACTTAGCAATCGTTCTGTGAAAGTAAACTTACTGGGTTTGAATCGTTGTTTAGACTTGATTGATGAAAAAAAGAAATCAAATATTCAGGTTCCTGATTTGGAACAATTTAAAATTAGCGAAACATATCGTATTGATATGAAAAGAAATCTTTATGACGAGAAGTATTCCAAACTAGTCAAAGAGTTGATTACAAGAAACATCTTTATATCTCGCGTAGACTTAGAAAATGATTTGTACGAAGTTATCTCTACCAAAATGGATAAACTCGCTCTAGACAATAATAGCACTAAAACTGGTGTTGATTTTCTTCAAACATCTAAGCTAGTTAATATGATTCAGTTATGTAAATTACTAAAAAAGACTGATATAACTCGAATATACAAATGCGATAGATTTGAATGTTTACGAAAGCTGGTGGAATTATGTTGCCGATAGATAATGACATCAGGGAACAGATTCTCAAACAAGATGGTAATGTTGTTATTAGTGCTAGTGCTGGAACAGGTAAAACATACACAACAGTTCTTAGGATTACTCGTGATGCAAACGTAAATACAGGATACATGACTTTTGCAGCAATAACTTTTACTAGAAAGGCAGCTAAGGAAATTGCAAATCGACTTGGTCCGAAAAAAGTTGATGGTTTTGTTGGAACAAATGATAACTTTGTCTTATTAGAAGTTATTCAGCCATTTTTGTATGATGCGTTTGGCAATGATTATAAAATTGTAATTAAGCCCGACTATAATACTGCAAATGCAGTTCGAACCAATAGGGAAGGACTCGAAAAAATCAAAGATAGCGGTTATATGTGTAAGTTAATTGATAAACGTCAGAACTTTCCCTTTAGGTTGGCATTAGCTGTTCTAAAAAAATCTCATTCTGCTAGGCGATATTTGAAATCAAAATATTACAGATTCTACATTGATGAATATCAAGACTGTGATGTAGATATGCACAATTTCTTTATGTACCTTAGTGACGAATTAGCAATTCCATTATTTATTGTGGGGGATGAGAAACAATCTATTTACAGTTGGAGAGGAGCTTATTGCAAAGGATTTGTTGATTTGTATGAAAAACCAGGGTTTACCAGATTTGAATTAAGACATAATTTTCGATCATGTATTGCAATTCAGAATTATTCCAATATTTTCATGCCTTCCGTTAGGTCTTATTACAAAACAGTCAAGGTAGCTGATGAAGTATCAATCTATAAGTATAATAATATTGAAGAAGCATGTAACTTTATCTTTAGTTGGATTTCAAAGGTGGACAAATGTGCAATGTTGAACTTTAAACGAGATGTTGCAAGAGTGTGGAGTAGTTCTTTGAATCAGTATGGTTTAAATTTCATATATGTTCCTGAACCTCAAATTGAAAATTCTGATATGGAAAGTGAACATATTTGGGTAGCAAGAGGTATTGCATCATATTGTCTTAAAAATCGTTATAGTGAGTATGATTTTAGAGATGAGATTCCAGTTCCTGAGAGCATTAAAATAAGTACTCTTAAAACAAAGTTGGAAACGATACTGAGAATGTCTGATGAGGCTGAAATGTTTAAGGAAGCCTGCATTGATTTGTATAAATTCTTAGGATTCCTTGACAAAACTGAAAAAATGATGCTTGAAGTGAATGTGGTATTCAATGTTATATCGGATGACCAAAATATATATTTTTACAATCAAGAAAGGTATTTGTTTACATCAGGAACAATTCATTCATCAAAGGGTTTAGAATTCAACCAAGTTATAATAAATGCTGGAGACTATGATTTAAGCAAAGATGATATGAAATTTCTGCATTATGTTGCGGTGACAAGGCCAGAGAAAAAATTATTGATTCTTGCAAATGGTGACACTATTTTTAACAGATACATGGAATATATAGATGAGGCAGTTACTGAGACTCAAAATCTAGGATTTGATATTTCTACCGAAAATGTTATCAAGATTATTGAGAGTGAGTAGAACGCTTGGTCTCGTTCAATCCCAAGTAAGCCGCTCTGTGGGTGCTAGGGAGAACTATGTACATAGTTTTAAGGGTATGAACTTCAATTATGGAAGGCTGACAAAAGACCGAAGCGTATTTAAAAGGGTGAAACTGGCGTGGGAATGAAGTGAAACTATATCAGATGTAAATATATATTGATTCCAAGCGACCTAAATTTTGATTATCTTCCGCTAGATAGTTATAATGGTCTTTATCTAAACAATTATGGTTAAACTTATTCATGGAGTTCTGATTTGAGGTAATCTGACCTAAATGCGTTAAACATAGGTTTAATGAAGTATTAAATTCCAAGATCAGATTAGCCAAAGGTATTGCCGCCAAAGTTGCTTAATAAACAGCTTTGGCGTTTTTTAATTTTGCTTTTTTAAGAAGAATTTTTTAATTAATTAGAAAATTTGATAAAAAAGCCGAAGATTCAATTGAAAATCGATAAAATTACACTAAATTTAACTAAAATTAATTTGATTTAACTAAAATAGTTGATAATTTAATTGAAATGTATTAATATGATTAAAAGAGGAGGTGATTCTATGTTAGAAGAAGAGTTGGTTCAACTGATTAAAAAAATAACTTCTGAGAAATGCGAGAGTCAGCATATTGAAATTAAAAAAGCCTTGAAAGGAACTCCTTCAAAACTATACGATACTCTCTCTAGCTTCTCAAATCAGCTGGGTGGAGGTGTCATCGTATTTGGGATTGATGAGGAATCGGGATGCGAAGTGACCGGCGTTTATGACGCACAGGATCTGCAGAGAAAGGTTATGGAGCAGTCATTACAAATGGATCCTGTAGTAAGACCTCTTTTCACAGTAGCTCGAATTGAAGATAAACTTGTGGTGAGCGCTGAAATCTCAGAATGCGATATATACGATAAACCATGCTTTTATAAAGGGGCAGGCAGGTTAAGAGGATCTTATATTAGAGTGGGAGACTCAGACCAACCGATGACGGAATATGAGATATATAGCTTCGAAGCGTTCAAGAGACGGATAAATGATGAATTGCGAACGATCGAAAGGGCAGAAATGGATAATTTGTCACAAAGTGATTTGACTGAGTATTTGATAAAATTACGAAGACAGAAACCGAACCTTGTTAATATGGATGACACTCGAATCTTAGAAACACAGGGCATGCTTCAGGATAATAAGCCCACACTTGCCGGATTAATGTTGTTTAGCGAATATCCTCAGGAATTTTTTCCTCAACTCAGTATAACAGCAATGGTTGTCCAGGGAAAAGAAATGGGTGAGTTAGGATATGAAGGTGAACGCTTTATTGACAATAAACGTGTTGAAGGCACCATCCCTCAAATGCTGGAAGGAACGCTTGCTTTCGTAAGAAGGAACATGAAGGTGAAGACTATAATAACTGAGGATGGGAAGAGGGCAGATAAGCCGGAATATCCAATAAAAGCAGTCAGAGAAATTGTGTTAAATGCACTGATCCACAGGGATTACAGCATACACACAGAGCGCTCCCCAATTCGATTAGTTATGTATGAAGACAGATTAGAGCTCGAGAATCCAGGAGGGTTATATGGAAGAATAACTATTGATGACCTGGGAAAGGTTTCTGCAGACACTAGAAATCCATATATTGCGGGGGCATTGGAGATAATGTTAGACACAGAAAACAGGTTTTCAGGAATCCCTACTGTCTTTTCTGAACTCAAAAAGGCTGGAATGCCGAATCCAACTTTTAGCGATAGAAGAGGTGTGTTCAAGGTAACGTTCAATAAGAGTGTCGAAGCAGATAATCTACCTGTTAATAATATTGAAAAAGAGATATTGAATTATTGCGTTACACCCCATTCAAGGGAAGAACTGGCAAAAAGATTCGGATTCGAGTCTCCTGCCTATTTCATGAAGACGTATATCTCACCTTTAATTGAAATGGGTAAAATAAAATTAACTATACCTGACAAACCAAAGAGTAAGTTTCAGAAGTATTATTCCAGCTGATTTTAATTACTAGCAATGCGCGAAATCCAAGTTTCGCTAATACAATTATTAAGATCCAAACTCAATAAAAGTTTCCGCCAAATCCGCTTAAAAAATGCAGAATTGGCGGAAGCTTTTTGATGTTGATTTATTTAGGGTTGTAATAAAAAGTCGATTATGTTGATAACAATGATCCCGTCGATAACCTTGGATTTTGTTCTTTTTGCAGTAAGGATCACCTTCCTATCGCTGCCGACTACTGCTTTAAGCGCATTCATTGAATCTTCGAGTCTGTCGTTATCTGCAGAAAGTTGAAAGTATATCTTCTCATCTGGTTTAGATGCAATGAAATGAAGTTCAAATTCTCCTACTTTCCCAGTGGCCACTGAATAGCCTCTCCGGAGCAGTTCAAGGAACACTGCATTTTCAATCAAATTCGGGTAATCTGCTTCCTTAATCCCGACCAGTAAAATCCTTATCCCGGTATCTGCGATATAGTACTTTTTAAATGTTAAGACCTGTGAACTTCCATTAATTTCGATCCCATCGACCTTGTATATTATAAACGCATCTTCAAGCATCTTTAAATAGCTATCAATTGTATCTACTGATACCTTTCTTCCGAGACCGGTCAGATAGGCTTTTATTGATTTTGTGGAAAAATGATTGCCGATATTCGAAACAATAAACTTCAGGACCCTTTCAGGCATATACGCATCTTTAATGCTGTTCCTGTGAATTATGTCCCTCAGCATGATGGTGCTGTAAATTCCGGTAAGAATTGTAGGCAAGGTTTTACGACGTTCCTTCAGTCTCATAATTGAGGGCAATCCGCCGAAATCAAGATAACTCCTGAAAAGGTCATCAATATGTGATTTCCTTTTGCCTCCATTAAAATCAACATATTCCTTAAAGGACAATGGTTGCATATTGATTTCCACATATCTTCCATCAAGTATAGCACTTAAACCAGATGACATCAAAGCAGTAGAACTGCTTAGATAGATGTCAAGGTTCGGATGAGAACATAATGAGCCTAATGTTTTTTCCCAGAGTGAGCTCATATGAACTTCATCGAGAAGGATATTAAGCTTTTCATCGTTTTCGACCATATTTTCGATTATGAAATCGGATAGAAGCTTACAGCTGTTGGTATCATCGTATTGAAATGATTCGAGGTCCATATAGATAATATTGCATCCTAAAATACCACTGTCAACCAAATGCCTTTTGAACTGATTCAACAAAGTAGATTTGCCGCAGCGGCGAAGTCCAGTTATCACCTTAACAACCGGCTTATCCTTCAGAGAAACTAGCTGATCGAAATAAAATTCGCGATTCTTCATAAGACAAACACCTCACATCTCCATTATTACCCATAATTAGATTTTTATTCATGTGATTAAATCGTTTTGGTTATGATTGTTTAAGCCAGCTAAAAAGTCTTTAAGCTGACCTTCTTGCCTGTCCAAAAATTGACGGGTATAATGTCCTTAACAAAACGAAAGGAAAGGCACCTCTGTTTTATGTACTGTATGCAAACAGTACCAGAGATGCCCAACCATATTATTATCGTAACAAATTATCAATTGATTGAAAATCCCTCAACGGGAGTTTTTACTTGGAGCACAGAGCAGGTTCCATGACCATGCTGCAGCGGTCAATCAAGGTAATCGGCAGCAGCAAGCTCGGCCGCAGTCGCTCACCACGCAACCTATGAGTGAGGTAGAAGCTTGGAAGGCTCCGAGAATGGGACGTTCGAGGCTAAAAAGGCTAAGCCCCATAGGAGGCTTCAACTTATTCCAATTTGGCTCCGACAATATCCTACCACGCAGAGAAACCCCGCAACGACAATTCAGAAGTTGCGAGGTTTCTCGAACAGATGCTCCATTTACGGCTACCCTTCGCAGCCGGTTTCTTAGAAAATACTGCATTTTTCAGCTTATTGACCTATATACTTGTCTTCCCTGAATGTCCCTTCGTATACTGTTCCATCAGCAAGGGTCAATTTGCCCTGGCCATCCATTAAACCGCCTTTCCATTCACCTATATACTGGTCGCCGTTTGCCCAGCTGTAAGTCCCCTGGCCATTGCGATACCCGCCCTTGTATTCGCCTTTATATACATCACCATTTGAGTATTTGTAAGTACCGTTGCCGTTAGCTATCCCGCCACGTACGTCTCCCTCATATATTTCTCCGTTAGTAAAATAGAAGGTCCCCCATCCGTTCGGTATTCCCCCTACGACTTCACCCGAATACTTAATACCATCAACATATGTTATTGTACCCTTACCATTAGGGTAGTCATCCACAACATCTCCCTCGTAAATGTCACCATTTGCATATGTGTATTTTCCTGTGCCGTTCGGAATTCCGTCCACAACTGCTCCTTCGTATTTGTTGCCGCTTGCCATTGTGAAAACTCCTTGCCCGTTAGGAGACCCATCTTTGAATTCTCCGACATACTTATCTCCATTCTGCAGTGTCAATGTACCCTGTCCGTTTGCATATCCGTCTCTGATATCCCCCACATACTTATTATTGTTAGTATAGGTGAAAGTCCCCTTGCCGCTTGGAACACCGCCCTTTACATCGCCTTCGTATTTTGTTCCGTCAGAAAGAATAAATATCCCCTGTCCATCCGGAACGCCATCCCTGAAGTCACCAGTATATTTGGTATTGCTGTCCTTCCATGTGAAAGTTCCGGTACCACTAGCGATGCCTTCCTTGAATTCCCCAGTGTAGGAATCACCATTTGCGAATGTCATTGTTCCTTGTCCTTCTCGCATATCGTTCTTGAATTTTCCCACGTACTTGTCGCCATTTTTATATGTCAGCACGCCTGACCCATTTGCTTTTCCATCAACAACCTCTCCAACGTAAACGTCGCCATTGCTATAGGTGATTGTTTTGTTGCCGCCGCCTGAGCAACCAACGGCGAAAAATAGCAACAGAATAAAGATCCAGCTAAAAAATATCCTCTTTTTCATCTTCCATACCCCCTTGGAAAATATTGAAAACTTTCGTTGCTAACAGAGCTTTTCTCGGAATGGGCGACTTATTAAAATAATTATATAATAACTGCACAGCTTAGTAAATTATTATTTTGAAAATTCTGAATTATAAAATCTAAATAAGCTTCTCCTGAGTCCTATCTTGGCAGGAGGGTGAAAAAAGAACATTCCGTTTGATTAGCATCGTTCGTAAATTCAGAGCAGACTTATTACAAGATTAAAAAACACCACGTTTCGATTTTCTCCTTGCAAAAATGTATATTTCGAACAGATTCGG
>DBML01000023.1 GCA_002298915.1 Clostridium sp. UBA699 | reverse complement strand
ATTATTGCTAATTGTCCATTCACACCAAAACTAATAGTTAATATTTGACTTAATCCCATACCAACAAAAACGCCAACAACTCCTAACCAGCTTATAGTTTTCATTTAACAACTCCTCCATATAAAAAATTGTAATAACTTATGTTTGCGACACACAATCCACTTTCAGATATATTATATTTCTGACGTTACAATCTCCATTATTGTAATTCACAATAATCTACGAGACGTCTTATAGGAAGAGTTTATTTCAGTATTAAAATACATTAAAAGGGGTAAATTATTATTTCTCTTATAAATAAAACTTTACCTGAAGCAAATGCTAGAATTAAAAAGAGAATAATACATAATATGCTCCATGAAAATCCGTATACGACATATCGCTGTCCATCATCTATATACTTAAGTCTTGCAAACATAAGCACTGTAATTGTAACTATAATGAAAATCAATCCTGAAAACGGACATGTTCCCCACCCCAATAAAACCACCACAACTATTGAAAATAAATATAATGATAAATATCTGACAATTAAGTTATTACTCACTTTGTTTTCCTCCTGTAAGGAACCTTCTTCTTCGTTCTCCATTTACTACAATGTTGTCATATTAAGAAGAGTGTTTCACGAACTATTCTTTTGATTTGCTTAATAGGTTTCTAATTTCATCAAATGTTATTTCTTTATAACGGTTAGGTGAATATAAAGAAGAAGTGGTTTGTGACATTTTTGATAACAACTTGTCTATATCAATATCGTCAGGTAACTTTTCTCTATTATCATTTATTAAGCAAATGTAATTTCCACTCTCAGAATTAAATTTATGATGGCTTGTAACGGTTGTGCAATCTAACAAATCAAAATAATGCTCTAAACTGTCTATCATTGTTTCGTAAATAAATTCAAAATAATGCTTCCTTTTCAATCTTTATTACTCACAAGTATTACTTTTCAAATGTTTAACTTTTTTACTTACCATTGTTCTCAAAAACCTCCAAAGACATGTAATAATTTGATTCGGCTTTACCTACAACTGCGTCATATTAGAATATTAAGATTGAATAGTGCTGTTTAGATTGGGTACCAACAATTTAAATATCAATAATATGATAATAAGTAGTATGAACGGTAATAAAATTCCCAATATAGTCCAGAGTGTATCATTTCTTTCAGACTCACTTTTTCTTGTATCAGTTTGTATATTATTTGCTTTGCACACCTGGTATAAGTAATCATCACATTTTTTACTTAGTTCTATCACTATTTCTTCTGAATTATTAGTAATAATTGCATAATAACTGCTTCTAAAACATCCTACATATCCCATATATTTTATTTCGCTTATATCAATAATCCTACCATTTACAATTATTTTATCTTTACTAACGGTTATAATATACTGCTTCTGCTTAGTCATAGATATAACCGCATAAATAATCGCAAAAACAATAACAACATATAACACATCAAACAGAAAAAAATCTTGTAAATCAAATGGCGATGTTTTTGTTTCTAGGGCAAGAATGATTGGGTTGAATTCTATTATTGCTATACCAAGCACTAGAATCAGTAAGCATCTGATATTCCTTGTCTCTTTAAGATATTTAAAAGTAACTTCACCGTTTTGTTCCTGTCCTTGCATATCAAAGTCTCCTTTTATAATGCCCCTTAAAGGTTAATATAATTCATTTTAAACGGCTTTTATTCCGCCATATAAGAAGATTATGTACTAAATAAAATTTTTATCATTTGCCTTTTTTTCTAAATAGTAGATTATGCAATCCCATCAAAGAGTTCGTGTAGCTGTATCCTCCAATAAATACAACTAAAAAAAACGTAATCGCATAAAGAATTGGAAAATCTGATATTGAAAAAAATAAAAATGCAGAATAAGAAAGTGCTAATGTGAATGAAGAGATACAAAATACCTTCTTATTTTTCATTTTCTTCACCTTAATAAGGTACATAGCTAATCCCCAATTTAATATGCTTAAAACACACATTATTAATATCACTAATTGGTCTGGCAATTTTAATTCCTACCCCATTTCTTATAAATACTTATGTTGGTACGTCTTTAACTACAAGTCTTCGTTAATTCGTTTTATTAATAGTGAACCATTTTTGAAGGTGGCGAACTAAATAAATTAAAATGCACCAACCTTAAATGCAACATAAATTGAAAAAAACATAACACAAAATAAAATGGTAGAAAGAATAATTAATGAATACCCAAATTTTTATCATTTCCATATGCAAACTCACGAACTCCAATAAACATAAACGTCATTCCTAAAAAACCTTGTGAAAGTATAGAGAATAACCTATTGCTAACATTTAGAACGGATAATACACTAAAGATAATTGTTAAAAAAGAAAATATAACTCTTCCAGTATTTAATAACCTTTTGTTTAATGGTTGATTCATGTCTATAAACCTCCATAATTTACATTCGTACATAATAACCTACAATGGTTCACCATATCCTACATGTGCGCCATAAAAGATGGACACTAACATTACTGATATTACTAATTTAACTAATCGGGAATTTTTTAAACTTCTTTATATCATTACAGATATCGTCTAAAGATACTCCATGAATTGCATCACCGAATCTTATTCTCAGCAATTGAATAAAATCCTCGAATCCAGAATATTGTATATCTATGATTATTTTTGTTTTATTAGATACTATTTTAAATCCTTTCTTTATGTCATCATATCTTATATCATCAATAGCTTCCCAAAAAATCACATTCTCAGTTCCTACTCCCCAGGTATTATACTCTCGAATTTTCTCTGATGAAACTTCAATCACATTGAATGACGCTATTAATATCCATGCTCCACTGATTATGAAAAATGAAATCAAAATAATTGCTAAAAATAAATCAGTAAAATCGTTGATGGTATTAGAATTCGACTGAAATAAGAGAAAGATTGCAAACAGGAAAAAAGCAATCCCAATTATTCTGTAACCTTTTTGTATTTCAAAAACCATCGTTCCAGACTCAATAATTTTCGCTTTTTTATTTATAGTTAAAGCTTTCCCAATTATATAACCTATTAATAGATATACTGAAGCCTTAACAAATAAATAAATCAGGCTGTACGTTACATCATTCATTATAGTTTCTCCCTATATTATTGAAATACAGATTCCATTTTTTTATACGACATAACCTTTAATCTAGTATTATTGTTGATGCACAATTTTCTACATCTGCGCCCTTTAACAATAACAAATCAATTGATCATCGCTAAAACCATTTCGATAAATACTTCAACTCGTCTCTCACCTGCTTTTTGAGCTGCTCATCCTTTATCGCATCGTCTTTTAATATTTTTTTGAAAGCCAGATAGACATCCCCATACCATTCTGTCGGGGGTATACAGTGGCATCCTCCGGTTATGGATTTAAATTCCTCCGAATACTTTTCGCCCACAACTCCATACACAGTATCGACAAGATTTTCAAGCTCTTTCAGATCCATTTGCATTTCTGATGATGCTTTGCTCCCTTCCTCCTTCGTCCGGCTTCCGAAATATGTGGATACGAGTATCAGCAAGCCCCCGATTATCTGGAATGCATTGATGTTGTCCTGGAATATCAGAACTCCCCAAATAACAGCCGAGATTGGGTCTATGTAACTGAAAAGAGCTATGTTCTGGGCTTTGACATCGTTCATTGCCGAGAAGTAAAGCGAGAGGCCAAAGGCAGTATGCACGAGGCCGAGGATAAGTATAAACATTAACATTCTTATGTCAGTTATATGAATCTGGTTCCTGAACAAGACAAAGGGCAGCAGCACCAGAGCGGCTGCGGTTATCTGAATCTTGGTCCTGTCGGGACCAGAGACGTTTTCTATTTTTTTGTTCAAGAAAATCATCACTGCGTACATCGAACCTCCAGCCAGAGCATACGCAACTCCCAGGAGGTGGTTGTAGCTGCCTCCCGTGTTCTGCGGCTGGTTGAACAGGATCATTGCAAGCCCCCCCACCGCAACTAGGACGCTTATGACCTTGATTTTGGTAAGCTTTTCGTTGAACAGAAACGGCGAAAAGAGAATAACGAATACAGGCGAGAAATAGTATACTAGGTTTGCGTTAGAAAGCGTGGTGAATTTGTAGGCCTGGAAGACCATAACCCAGTTTATACCCAGGAGGGCTCCAGATGCAGCCAGGTACAAGAAGCTCTTCCTGTCCTGAAAGACATTCTTTATGCCGTTTTCCGAGCCTATTCTCTTGCTTCTTGGCATCACGCCCCAAATGATCAGCGCAATGCTCGCTATCGCCGACCTAAGGAACGCAATCTCCATGGAAGGTAGGTTTATGTTCTTTACAAATACCCCTATGCTCCCGAAAAGAGCCATTGCCAGAATGACCTTTAAATTACCGTTGACCTTCAATGCATCCACCCCCCCAAAAATAACAACACTTAATTCGAACATTCCGCTATGCAAACATGAAGAAACCTGCAACCAGCAGAACCAGGAAAACAACCTTTGTGAACACCCTGTCCTCTATCCTTTTGTGGGCCCAGTTCCCCAGGAGCATCCCCGCCAGGAGAAAAGGCACGGACCATCCGAAGTACTTAACGACTGCAGGCGTGAACGCTCCGCTCAAAGCTATCTTAACGATTATTATGCTGTTGAGAGTTACCCACAGTGTTGATAACGTTGCCCTGAAATTGCTCTTGTTCTTGAGCGCCTGAGTCGCGTATATCACAACGAACGGCCCTCCTGCACTGAACGCTCCGTGAATGATTCCTCCCAGGAAAAGGATCACATTAAGAGCTTTGTCCCCGATTTCCCTGACCTTGGCTTTCTGGTTGAATGCGAAGTATATCCCCCTTGCAGCAACGAGTACCATGAACACACCGAGTATCTTCTTAAGGATATCTTCTGGCAGGAACGAGAAAAGAATCATACCTATAGGGAGCCCTAGCCCTACAAAGGTGATTATCTTCAAGTATGCTTTCCATACTATGTTCCTGCGGTCGATAATTACTATGTACGATGACAGTATCAGGCTGAGCCCCGTCAGAACAGGAACCGCCGTCTTGACCCCCACAAGCATTACGCAGAAAGGCAGCGCCAGGACGGTGCAGCCGAAGCCAGTAATGCCCTCGAGAAAATGCGTCACCAAAACTACTATGCCGAATAAAAAAATTGTAAACATCATGCCCCTCCGATTATGTGATAGCTAAATTATACCATGAACAGCAAAAAACCGCCTCCCCAGAGACGGTTTAAAGCCCATTTTGTGCTAATTCTTTGCCTGTTCCTTCTTCTTGCAGTAATAGTACACCGGAAGACCCAGCAGGGTTATTCCTATTCCCAGCAATGCGCTCTTAGGGTTGTCCTTGAAGGTTGCGAATATGAGGTAGCCGCCACCCAGCAGGCCGATCAGCGGGAGCACAGGGAAGAGTGGAACGTGGTAGAGCTTAGGGTTTCTTTCGACCCTCTTCCTTAGAATGAATACTCCTCCTATTCCCAGGCAGAAGAATATCCAGAGCACGAACACTATGAGGTCAGTTATTGAGTTGAATGTTCCAGTCAGGATGTAGACTATGGATACAGCTCCCTGGAATATGAGCGCGTTTATTGGTGTTCCAAGCTTAGGGTTCAGAGCTCCGAGCACGTGCGGAGCTGGCAAGTGGTTGCGCTCGCCCATTGCAAGTGTGTACCTTGCTCCGCAAGTGAGCATGCCGTTTAGTGTCCCGAAAACCGAGATCATCATTCCGGCAGTTATGAACGCAGCTCCGGCTGGTCCGAAAAGCCTCGAGCAGACGTCGACTCCAATCTTCTGCGAAGCCGCGACCTCTGAAGCAGGCAGCACGTTGAATATCGCAGCGTTGAATGCAACGTAGACCGCCATTACAACCAGGATTCCCACAACGACAGCTTTAGGGATGTTCTTTTCCGGCTCTTTCATGTCTGCAGCCAAAGTGCAGGTAGTGACCCATCCGTCGTACGCCCAGAGCACCCCAAGGAGAGCGGCTGCCGTGCTTGCGCCCTGGATGTGTCCGACCGACGCGAAGCTTATGTCATGAGCTGTGCCGTTTATCAAACCGAATACTATAATTGCAGCGATCGGCACCAGCTTTCCTACAGTTGCCAGCGTCTGCAGGACAATGCCGTACTTCGTGGATATTATCTGGGCCGTGACCAGGATCACAACGAGGCCGATTGCGAACATCTTCTGCTCTGTTCCAGACATAGGCAGGAAGAACGTTGCGAAGGTTGCGCAGGCTATCGATACCGCACCGCAGGTTCCCGGAGCGTTGATCAGCGCCGACACCCATCCGAACAGGAAGCCCAACTTCTCGCCGTAAAGCTCCACAAGGTATGTGTAAAGCCCGCCCAGTTTAGGTATGTACGCCGCAAGCTCTGCAACGGTCAAAGCCGCCGCTATGGTTATTACTCCTCCGAAGATCCAGAACAGAAGTGCCATTCCCGTCGAGCCCGTGTTCCTCACAACGACCGCCGGTTTCAAGAACACTCCAGATCCAATTACGAGGCCTATTACGTACATTATCCCCTGGAACGCGTTCATGGTCCTCTTGAGCTGTGTTTTATCTGTATTGTTTTCGCATTTTACTGCTTGTATTTCCGCCATAATATTTTCCCCCTTAACTCAAAATTAACTTACTTTATCTATCTTCTGCAGCTTGTCCACCGCTGTTTTAAGCCTTTCCATCGCAGCTTCGACAACGGACCTCGGGCAAGCAATGTTCATCCTCACATGGTCGCGGCTCTCCTCGCCGTACCAGAGGCCGAGAGCCAGCTTTGCATCGTTGAGCACGAAGTCCTTCAGCTCCTCCTGCGTCATCCCAAGCTCGCTGCAGTCCATCCAGATCAGGTAGGTTGCTTCAGGAACGTTTGGCTTGATCTGAGGGATGTTGTCCCTGCAGTAGCTGTGCACGTAATCTATGTTTCCCTTGAGGTATGCAAGAAGCTGCTCAAGCCATTCCTCGCCATGCCTGTAAGCCGCTTCAGTCGCAACGAGGCTGAAGCAGTTGTTCCTCTTTATGTCGTTTATCTGCAGGAGGTAGTCGTACCTCTTCTTCTCCTCCAGGTTGCCGAAGACGATTATGGAGGACTGGAGCCCTGCCAGGTTGAAGGTCTTGCTCGGTGCGATGCAAGTTATGGAGTTCCTGAAAAACTCTTCAGATATTGATGCGAACGGGGTGTAGCTGTATCCTTCGTAAACAAGCTCGCAGTGGATCTCGTCAGCTATGACCTTTATGCCGTGCCTTAGGCATATATCCCCTATCTTCTCCAGCTCTTCCCTGGTCCAGACCCTTCCTACCGGGTTGTGAGGGTTGCAGAGAAGGAACCATTTTACCCCGTCCTTAGCCTTATCCTCGAAATCTTCATAATCCATGATATATTTTCCGTCTTCCTCTTTCAAGTGGCTTACCACCAGTTCTCTTCCGTGGTCGCTGACTATATCGAAGAATTCGTTGTAAACTGGTGACTGGATCATTATCTTGTCGCCCGGTTCAGTGAACTCCTTCATCATCATCACCATTCCCGGGATAACCCCGTGGCTGTGGCTCATGTGCTCGCTTCTAACGTCCCACCCGTGCTTCTTGCCGAACCACTCGCATACAGACTCATAGTAGGAGTCAGGCCTCGATACATATCCGAATATGCCCTGCTCCAGCCTTTTCCTCATAGCCTCGAGTATCGGCTCCGCTGTCCTGAAGTCCATGTCTGCTATCCACATCGGTATCAGGTCTTCCCTGCCGTATTTTGCGCCGAGCTCATCGTATTTCGCGGCGTTGTTTTCCTTTCTGCTTATGATTTCGTCGAAATTGTACTTCATCGTGTTCCCTCCAGATATAGAAATCGTATATTTGCAAATACGCTTTTCTATAAAGCAAGTAGCGTGCCAACTGAAAACGTTGTGATTTTCCTCACAAAAGCGTTGTCCGAACAGGAGAAAAGGGTTAAATAGGTTTTTAATTCAACCTATTTAACCCTTTTGATACCTCTGACAAAGTTCAGGCCGGTTTCGGTCAGCTTGCTTCCGCCCCTTCCCCTGGACACGGTTATTAGCCCATGCTTCTCCAGGCCGGTTAGGATGGTCCTTATCTCGGGCTCCGAAAGGAAAACATTCTTTTCCTCCATCATCTTCGAAAGGGCCCTCCTGCCTGCGCCGGTCCTGTCCTCGTAGCACTTAGCAAGAAGCTCCATCACCCTGATGTAGTCATCCAGCCTGTCCCCTGCCTCTTCCAGGAATTCGGTGCAGACCTCCGGCTTTCCGCCGACCCTTTCCTCCAATATGTCCGGAGGAAGGTCGTCTCTTGTTATCCTTCCGTCCGACACGCAGGTCAGGTACTCGACGTAGTTCCTCAGCTCCCTTATGTTGCCTTCCCAGGAGTAGTTAAGGAATATCCTCCTGATGTCCTCTGAAAGCTCGAAATCGCTTCCCAGCCCCTTCTTGATGTCCTCAAGTATGAGCAGTATGTCTTCGCCCCTTTCCCTGAGCGGCGGAATGCTCAGCGGAAGTACGTTGAGCCTGTAGTAGAGGTCCTTCCTGAACCTTCCCTCCGCTATGAGCTCCTTCACCTCTTCGTTCGTTGTGGCGATTATCCTGACGTCCACATTTATTACCCTGTCTCCGCCTACCCTTATGACCTCCTTTTCCTGGAGTATCCTTAGGAGCTTCGACTGCAGGCTGAGGCTCATGGCCTCTATCTCGTCCAGGAAAAGCGTGCCCATGTGCGCGAACTCGAAAAGCCCCGGCTTTCCTCCCTTTTTCGCGCCGGTGAAGGCGCCTTCCTCGTAGCCGAAAAGCTCGCTTTCGAGTAGGTTGTCGGGGATAGCCGCGCAGTTAACCGCAACGAACGGGGATTCCGCCCTTGAGGAGGCATTGTGAATCGCCTGCGCGAATAGCTCCTTGCCTGTACCGCTCTCGCCTGTTATAAGCACCGGGAAGTTGGTGTCAGACATCCTCATTGCGATCTTCTTGGTCTTCATGATTGCAGCACTGTTCCCTATGATGTCATCAAAAGTGTACTTAGCCCTGTAGCCCCTGTTAAGGAGCTGCAGCCTGAGCTTCTGCTGCTGCTGCTCGGTATCTTTGAACTTTTTAAGTATAGCGAAGGCGCCGATCATCCTGTTCATGCCTGTAACGGGCTCGATGCTCAGGTCTATATACGTGTCACCGACCTTGATTAGCTTATTCCTTATGGGCTGCATCGAGCTGAATACTGCGTCGAAAGGGATATACCCAAGGACCTCTTCCACTTTCCTTCCGACCAGCTCCGTCTTCTGCACCCCTATGTTCTTTTCAGCGCACTGGTTAACTGCGAATATAACGCCGTCAGAGTTCACGCCTACTATACCCTCGTCCAGTATCCTGAGGAGTATGTCGAACTGGCTCTCCAGCTTCGTTGTTTTTCCAGCAAGCCTTTCAAGGCTGTAACTGTTCGTCGCGATCCTTTCCGGATAGCTCATGAAGCCGTTCTCGCCAAGGAGGAATTCCTGGTCAAGCTTCAAAGCGATCTCTATCATTGTGCTAATGTCGAAAACCCTGTCACCAATGTCTATGAGCCTCTTAACCCTCTCAGGTGCAAACCTCGCCTCTCCCGGAGTCACAGCCAGCTCAAGTTCAGGTATCTCGCTCATGCCCGGGTACACGGGGAAGAACTCCACGTGGTTCACCCCAAGCTGGCTGATTAGTGCGATGGTTTCCATGCACATGTCCACGCTGGAGTTGACCAGCATGCACTTAGTCCCCTTTGGCAGCGCCCGCAGCTGCTCAAGGGCATCCTTCGTGAAAGTCAGGCTCGGGATAACTATCTCGCTTTCGACCTTTATGTTGTTTTTTATGGTTTCGAATATCGGATAGGTTGACACTACTATCAGGTCAGCCTCAATGTTCTCAGAAGTAGTGTGCTCCTCTACGGAATATAATCTGGTTTCGATGTTGTCACCGAAAAGCTCCTCGAGGCGGCTTGAGTAAAACCTCGCTGCAGAAGCCATGTAGGTGACGACGGCAACCTTCTTTGCCATAAGCTGTATGCCCTCCGTTAATTTTGATAAATTGATTATAACACGAAAGTTATTAGCGAGATAGACGAGCTGAATAGACAGGTTGAGAACTTATGAGGTGACCGAAAAAGAGAGTGAATCTCGCGATTCACTCTCTTTAATAATTGCCTGCTTATTTTGATGCCTGCTCTATTGCAACAGCTACTGCAACCGTAGCTCCAACCATAGGGTTGTTTCCCATCCCTATAAGCCCCATCATCTCAACGTGCGCAGGCACCGATGATGATCCTGCGAACTGAGCGTCGGAATGCATTCTTCCCATGGTGTCTGTCATTCCGTACGAAGCAGGGCCCGCTGCCATGTTGTCAGGATGAAGAGTTCTTCCCGTACCGCCGCCTGACGCTACCGAGAAGTACTTCTTGCCCATCTCCCAGCATTCCTTCTTGTAGGTTCCCGCAACCGGGTGCTGGAATCTTGTTGGATTCGTCGAGTTTCCTGTTATTGAAACGTCAACGGCTTCGTGATGCATTATTGCCACGCCTTCCCTGACGTCGTCGGAGCCGTAGCACCTGACCTTAGATCTCTCTCCTGTCGAGAACGCGATCTCCTTGACTACGGAAAGCTTTCCCGAGAGGTAGTCAAACCTGGTCTCGACGTATGTGAAGCCGTTTATCCTTGAGATGATGTAAGCCGCGTCTTTTCCGAGGCCGTTGAGTATTACCTTCAAAGGCTCTTTCCTTACCTTGTTTGCAGATTTGGCTATTCCTATAGCACCCTCAGCAGCAGCGAAGGATTCGTGGCCTGCAAGGAAAGCGAAGCAGAGCGTATCTTCGCTGAGGAGCATTGCCCCGAGGTTTCCGTGCCCTATTCCGACCTTTCTGTCGTCAGCAACCGATCCAGGTATGCAGAAAGCCTGCAGGCCTTCTCCGATCGCTTCAGCAGCAGCTGCAGCCTTTGTCAGGCCCTTTTTTATAGCTATGGCAGCTCCTAGGGTGTACGCCCAGCAAGCGTTCTCGAAGCATATAGGCTGTATCCCCTTCACTATGCTGTAAACATCAATCCCCTTAGCCTCGCAGATAGCTTTTGCATCCTCGAGGGTTTCCATCCCGTATTTGTTGAGCACAGGTACTATCTGATCTATTCTTCTTTCGTAACTTTCGAATAATGCCATTCTATTCACCTTCCTTATCCTATTCGTGTCTTGGATCTACTACTTTGACAGCTTCATCGAACCTTCCGTAGGTGCCTGTAGCCTTTGCAAGAGCTTCGTTTGCATCGATGCCCTTCTTGACCATGTCCATCATTTTTCCAAGGTGCACGAACTTGTAGCCGATAACCTCGCTGTTCTCGTCGAGAGCCATCTCAGATATGTAGCCCTCTGCCATCTCAAGGTACCTTGTTCCTTTGGCTTTTGTTCCGTACATAGTTCCGACCTGACTTCTCATCCCCTTGCCAAGGTCCTCGAGTCCTGCTCCTATAGGGAGTCCGCCTTCCGAGAAAGCAGTCTGTGTCCTTCCGTAAACTATCTGGAGGAACAGCTCCCTCATCGCTGTGTTAATAGCGTCACAGACCAGGTCCGTGTTTGGCGCTTCAAGTATTGTCTTTCCCGGAAGTATCTCTGATGCCATAGCTGCTGAGTGGGTCATCCCAGAACAGCCTATTGTCTCCACCAAAGCCTCCTCTATTATTCCGTCTTTAACGTTCAGAGTCAGCTTGCAGGCTCCCTGCTGAGGTGCGCACCAGCCAACGCCATGTGTCAGACCTGATATATCTGAAACTTCCTTGGCCCTCACCCATCTTCCTTCTTCAGGTATCGGTGCCGGTCCGTGGTTTGGTCCCTTTGCGATACACATCATTTCCTGGACTTCGGTTGAATACATCATATAATATCTCCTTCCATTCTCACGTTTTTCAAACACTTATATTTTAACAGACAAGGCAGGCCGTTGCAACAAATCGCCCGTCAAGTTTTCCTGATACTTCCATAACGTTTTAAGCTGGAATTATTTTTTTGAACTTATTCAATTTTCGCATAATGCCTGAGCCCTTGACAGGACGCGGATGCCTTGGTATAATTATTACGTTGCTTGCCGCTGTGGCGGAATGGCAGACGCACTTGACTCAAAATCAAGCGACCACAAATCGTATCGGTTCGAGTCCGATCAGCGGCACCATAAAAAAAAGTTCAAGGTTTGACCTTGAACTTTTTTTATTTTTATATCAGGCTTTTGAAGTATGCGACGTGCGCTATTTCCTCATCTATTATCTTCTTCATGATCTCCCTGGCTTCAGGCTCTGTGATCCCCTCGTACATCTTCTGGTAGACGTCTACGGTGCGCTGCTCAGCTTTTGCAGACTCCGCAGCTGCAGCTTTCATGTCCTTGAAGGCGTCCTTGTTTGATCCGCCCTTGTTGTCGAATACCTGGTTCTCTATAAGCGACCTCAGATAAGAACCAACTTCAGGCTCGAAAAGATATTCGTAAGCATCTCCTTTTCTGCTCGCCAAATCATCGTACATCTTGGAAAATGCAGCCTTGTGGGCAAGTTCCTGTTTTGCCGAGGCCAGCAGGAAATCCTTGACTTCCCCTGTCGCGTTTTTTGCCCCTTCCGAATAGAATCTGCTCCCTTCATCCTCCATAAGCATGGCGATTTTGAGCATTTCCAGTCCGCTGAAAGTGTTTGACATAACCAGCACCCCTTTATCCATATTATTTACCAATATTATAACATGGATAGCGCACCAATAATAGATATTCGTTAATATTCTTTATCCGTTTTTAGCCTTTTATGGCAGCAGCTTGCCCCAGGTCTGCGTACCAACCATGCCGTCGGCAGCTAAACCGCTTTTCCTCTGAAACTCCATGACTGCCCGTTCCGTTGACCGTCCGAAAATGCCGTCCGCCTCTACCCCCAGCAGCCCCTGAAGGTACATTACCTCGTATGCGAACCCGGAGCCCTTTGCAAGAAACGGCCTCGCCTGCACCGGGTTCAGCCCTGCGACAATTCCACGCCATATGGCGAAGGCCATCCTTTCAGGGTCGTACAGCGACATGTCCCTCCTCGAATCCACGAAGCATCCCTCAACAAGGATCGCGGTCATCCTGGTGTGCCTTAGTACATACAGCCCCTTCCCGTCCCTTCCCTGAAGCTTTACTCCCCTGTCCCTGAAGCCAAGCTCAGCTATGCTCCTCACAACCTTCTCCGCGACATACCTGCCTTTCTCGCTGCCTATCCATACCTCGCAGCCGTTTCCTCCCCCGGCGTTCATGTGGATGCTTGTGAACAGGTCTGCGTTCCACGAATTTGCTGCTTCTACCCTCTTTTTCAGGCTCTCGCTGGTGCTCGCCGCATGCTCTGGAGAAACAAGAAGCACATCGTAACCTGACTTTTCCAGCCTCTTAATCAGCTTCGCACCCACATCCCTTACCATCGCCTTCTCGTCGCCTATCGCAGCTGCTCCGCGCTCGTCAGACGAATAGTGCCCCATGTCTATCGCTATCTTCAAAAACACCACCCCCTTTATACCATATGGATTTTGGCGCGTTTATGCCATATAATCAATATTAACGACTATTTTCGGAGGTAATAATATGCTAAAGGTGAATTTCAACTCTGAGCTCATTCGGAAATTTTCCGAGGTACTACAGGGTATACTCGCAATGATGGAGGCCGGGGAATACGAAAAGGCTCTGGAGCTGATAGACGGAGCATTCAAGGATTTCTTCAGGCTTGGTTCAAAGTTCTTCAACTCCCTTTCAGAGGAGAACCTGCTGGACATGGCCAGGACCAGCAGCATAATGGACGTGGACAAGTGCATAATCATGGGGAAGCTTCTGCTGGAGGAGGCGAACGCCTACGACAAGCTTTACGGCAAAAACGAAAGCTTCCGGCTTTACACGAAATCGCTGTACCTTTACCTGGAGTCTTACGAGTACGTTGAGGAGGAATCGGATCTCGACAAGTACTTCGCCGACATAGACGTCCTGATCGATGTAGTCTCAGGCTACAGGCTTGAGGAGGGTCTCCTGAAACAGCTCGTGAGGTACCACGTCAAAGAGGGCGCTTTCGACATGGCGGATAATCTCCTGTACGAGCTTCTTGAGGACTCGGACTTCTCGGACAGCTCAAGGGAATATGCCGAAGAAATATACAAAGCCCTGCTGTCCAGAACGGACGCAGAGCTTGAAAAGGGCAACCTGGCAAGGGAGGAAGTTCTCGAATCCCTTGAAGGCCTGTCTTAACTTTTTCTCGGAGCAGAGCCAATGAAGTTGTAGGCTGACCCCAGAAGTATGCAGCCCATGCCTATCAGAGTGTTGACAGGTATGCTCTCTGCAAGAATCAAGAGTGCGAATATCGGAGCAAGGGCAGGCTTTATCAGGAACACTACAGAAGCCGTTGTAGCCGAGGTTTCGTGCATGGCCTTGAAGAAGAACACGTAGCCAAGGCCTGTAACTACGATCCCCAGGTAAAGTACCACAAGGATGTTCCCGCCGTTGATGCCGTGGAGGACAGGTATCGAAGCGAATGTGTCCATGCCGCGAGCCCTGAAGAAGTCCGAAACGGTGCCGAGCTTCGACAGCATGATCAGTGCGAAGAGCACCAGGTCCCCTACCAGGAAGGTGAAGCTGTTGAGCGCCATGCTTCCGTAGTAGCCGGCTCTCTTCTTGCTGTAGATGCTGTACATCGCGAAGGTGACCGCCGCCAGGACCGCAAGAACTATCCCCTTCAGGTCGAGCCCCACGTTGAGCGGGTTCATGATCACTATTATGCCTGCTATGCTCAGGGCAAGGGATATGACGGTCCTCCTCGTTATCCTCTCGTTAAGGTAGAGGGCTGCCATCGGTATTATGAATATCGGGTTGCAGCTGAATACTATAGCTACCGTGGATGCTTTCGTATACAGCACTGCCAGCTGGAAGAATGTCATGCTGACTACGACGCACAGTATTCCGGCCGCAGCGAAGAATCTCAGGTCACTCAGGGTGAGCCTGATTTTTTTTGCCTTAAGCTCCTTAAGCGCTATGGGAAGGAGGATGAGCCCGCCTATTAGGAACCTGATGAAGCTTAGCTGTATTGGGTTGACGTCATGAGCTATCATCTTGCTGCTGATTTCCATAGTGCTGAAAATGACCGCCGACAGTATTATGTATATGTAACCTTTTTTCATTGCGCACCTCTTTGCAAGTCCAAACGCACAAAAACAGACTCCCACCGTGCCGTATCCCATGTTATGTTTGAACCCGCTCTCGCAGGTGGGGTTCTCCTCCCGGTATCAACGTTCTGCATTACGTCCTGCAGTATCATGTCCGCCGGAAGAGTTTCGAACTCCTAAATAAAGGTGTTGGGTCAATATAAACATGTTCTCACGAGCACAGTAGGAATCTACAGCTCTTATTTTATTTTGTTGTTAGACTTATTATACTATAAATTTTCAGATAATTCTACCTTTTCATTCAAATTAATGCCGAGCTCTTTTAGCTGAATTTCGTCGACGACGTTCGGTGCCTCGGTCATCGGACAGTATGCGTTCTGGTTCTTAGGGAACGCGATGACGTCCTTAATGTTGTCGGTGCCGGCAAGGAACATTACGAGCCTGTCGAACCCGAAAGCCAGTCCGCCGTGAGGAGGAGGACCGTACTTGAAGGCCTGGAGAAGGAATCCGAACTTCTCCCATGCGCTTTCCTTTGTCAGCCCGATGGCGTCGAACATCCTCTCCTGAAGCTCAGAGTCGTGTATCCTTATGCTTCCGCCGCCAAGCTCCTCGCCGTTGAGGACTATGTCGTAGGCCTTAGCCCTTACCTTGCCAGGATCGCTCTCCAGGTACTGGATGTCCTCGTCCATAGGCGCGGTGAACGGATGGTGCTCCGCCTCGAACCTGTTTTCCTCCTCGTTGAAGGAGACGAGCGGAAACTCAGTTATCCATACGAACTTGTAGACGTCGCTGTCGATAAGGCCCAGCTCCTTGGCCAGGTGAACCCTTAGCGCCCCGAGGGTCGGGAAAACGATGCTGTTTTTGTCTGCAACTATGAGGATGAGGTCGCCGGTTTTGGCTTCCATCTTCTCGACTATCGCGTTAAGCTCTTCCTCTGAGAGGAACTTTGATATAGGCGACTTTATCTCGCCTTCCTTCAGGGCTATCCACGCGAGACCTTTTGCCTTGAAGGTCTTGACGAACTCGCCCAGCTTGTCAACCTGCTTCCTTCCCATGTCGGCGCAGTTCTCGGCATTTATTGCGCGTACCGAGCCTCCCAGCGCAAGCGCGTCCTGGAAAACCTTGAAGCCGCAGCCTCTGACCACTTCGGTGAGGTCGTTTATCTCCATACCGAACCTCAGGTCTGGCTTGTCCGAGCCGTACTTGTCCATGGCGATCCTGTACGGCATCCTCATTATAGGGAGCTCAACGTCAACGCCCTTGATTTCCTTGAACACTTTGGCTATAAGCTTCTCGTTCAGTCCGATAACGTCGTCCTCCTCAACGAAGGAAAGCTCCATGTCCACCTGTGTGAACTCAGGCTGCCTGTTTGCCCTAAGGTCCTCGTCCCTGAAGCACTTCGCTATCTGGAAGTACCTGTCGTAGCCCGAAACCATCAGCAGCTGCTTAAAGAGCTGCGGCGACTGCGGGAGCGCGTAGAACATGCCCGGGTAGTTCCTGCTAGGTACGAGGTAGTCCCTCGCGCCTTCAGGGGTGCTCTTTGTGAGAATAGGCGTCTCTATCTCAAGGAAGCCGTTCTCGTCAAGGAAGTCCCTGACTACCTTTGCAGTCTTGTGCCTTATCATGAATATGCTCTGCATGTCCGGCCTTCTGAGGTCGAGGTACCTGTATTTGAGCCTTATCGCTTCTGCAGTGTCCAGGTTCTCTTTTATCTGGATAGGAGGTGTCTCCGATTCCGACAGTATCTTTATGCTTTCACCGTTCAGCTCGACCATTCCAGTAGGCATCCCTTCGTTAGGAGCCTCCCTCTTTACAAGGGTTCCCGTCACCGCCAGGCAGTATTCAGGCTTTACGCTGTCGGCTTTCAAGAAAGCCTCCTTGTCTATTTCTTCGCCGAACACGACCTGTATTATTCCGGTCCTGTCCCTGAGGTCAATGAATATGAGCCCGCCGAGGTTTCTCTTCCTCTGGACCCATCCCATCACCGTGTATTTGCTGCCTGCGTGCGACTCCCTGTATTCGCCGCACATCATGCTTCTCTTTAGTCCGCTTAGTGCTTCACCCATTTTTACGCCTCCAAATATTATAGCAGTGCTATGCTTTCGATATCGTTTATGTCGCAGTCGAAGAGCTCCCCGTCGCTCATCCTCTTGAGCTTCGCTTTCCCTGTGCTGAGCTCGTCATCCCCGATCACGAGGGTGTACCTTGCGCCTATCTTGTTCGCGTACTTCATCTCAGCCTTGACGCTCCTGTCCAGGTGGTCGCAGTCGCACTTCATGCCCTTCTGCCTCAGAGCGTAAACAAGCTGCATGGCCTTCAGCTTAGCCTCGTCTCCCATGGATCCCACGTATAGGTCGATGTAAGGCTCCTCAGGTATAACCACGTTGTTCTGCTCAAGGGTAAGGATGAGCCTTTCGAGCCCCATACCGAAGCCCATAGCAGGCGTAGGAGGTCCGTCGATCTGCTCTATGAGGTAGTCGTACCTTCCTCCGCCGCAGACGGTGATACCGTCGTTGATTATCTCGAAAACGGTCTTGCTGTAGTAATCGAGCCCCCTTACTATAAGTGGGTCTATCTTGTATGTTATACCGAGCGCGTCGAGGTACTTCTTCAGGTCTGCGAAGTGGTCGTCGCACTCGCCGCAGAGGTAGTCAAGGATCATAGGTGCGCCTTCAACTATCTTCTTGCAGCTTTTCTCCTTGCAGTCCAGTATCCTCATAGGGTTCTTTTCGAACCTTGTCTTGCAGGTTTCGCAGAGGTTGTCGTAGTTAGCCTTGAGGTATGCCTTCAGGGCGTCGTTGTATGTCTTCCTGCACTTAGGGCAGCCTATGTTGTTTATGTTCAGCTCTATGCTTGTTATGCCGAGCTCCCTGAAAACCCTCATCGCGAGGCTTATTATTTCGGCATCAATGGAAGCATCGCCCGCGCCGAAAGCCTCGACTCCGAACTGGTGGTGCTGTCTGAGCCTTCCCTTCTGAACGTTTTCGTACCTGAAAACTGGCGTGAAGTAGTACATCTTAGTAGGCTGAACCTCGTTGTATAGGCTGCTTTCGACGTAAGCCCTTACCGCAGGAGCAGTGCCCTCAGGCTTCAGCGTTATGCTCCTGTTGCCCTTGTCGTTGAAGGTGTACATCTCCTTCTGTACTACGTCTGTTGTCTCTCCTATACCCCTCAGGAATAGTTCCGTATGTTCGAATATCGGGGTCCTTATCTCCCTGAACCCGTAAGTAGCCGCTATCTCCCTGAGCCTTCTCTCCAGGTAGTGCCATTTGTAAGCGTCAGCAGGCAGCATATCCTTTGTTCCTTTTGGTGCTTGAATTATCATTTCACATCCTCCGTTTCTTCATACAATTTATTTAAAAGGTCGAACTTCTTCTCTGTCGTCTCTTCGATCCTAGCGCTGTACTCCTTTATGTCCTTAAGGTTAGGGAACCTGTCTATCCAGCCCCCGCTGCGGCATACGAGCTTCGTCACTCCGTCCGCCCCGCAGGCTATTATGGTCTGCCTCTCCTCTATCATCTGTATGTTGTATATTCCGTCCTTCCCCTCTATAGAATACCCTATATTCTCCATGTTGCCCACCATATTTTTCTGTCTGTACATGTAGTAGGGCTTCATGCCCAGGCTCCTGGCGAGGCTCTCCGTCTGGCGGAACATGCCCAGGACCTCCTGCTGGCCCGGAGGACAGTAGCTTTCCTTGTTGAGTATCTTCTCGTAAAGCCTCGAGCCCCTTTTCACCGAAAGGCCGTGGACCGTTATGCTGTCCGGCCTCAGCTTCATAACCTCGCTGCAGGTGTTCTCCACCTGCTCCTGACTTTCATAGGGCAGTCCTACGATGAGGTCCATGTTTATGTTGCCGAACCCCAGCCTCCTGGCCATGAGGAATTTCTCCCTCGTGTCCTTGGCGCTGTGGTTCCTTCCTATGAGCCTCAGCGTTTCGTCGTTCATTGTCTGTGGGTTGATGCTGATCCTGTCCACCCCGTATTTCTTCATGGTGAGAAGCTTGGCCTCGTTCAGGCTGTCCGGCCTGCCGCATTCCACCGTGAACTCCTCGACGCCAGCTCCCTCCACGAAGTTCCCGTGGATTTTGCTCATCACGGACTCGAACTGCTCCTCGGTCACCGCCGTGGGCGTCCCTCCCCCGAAGTACACGCACTGGATCCGGAGGGCTTTCTCCCTTATGAATTCCCTCGTCCTGTCAAGCTCATAAAAAAGCGCCTTCAGGTAATCATCCACAAGGCTGCTGTTTTCTCCTGCAGGGTTTGAAGTGAAGGAGCAGTAGAGGCATTTTGTGGGGCAGAAAGGCATCCCGACATAAACGCTTATGAGCTTTTCATCGGCCCTGACGTGCTTTCTTTCGTGACCTGCGACCTCCATGCAGAGTTCCGCTTTCTCACGGCTGGCAAGGTTGTGTCGGCTGAAATACTCCAGCACCTCCTCGTCGCTGTGGCTTTCCATGAGCTTTAGGGCGATCTTGCTGGGCCTGATGCCTATCAGCGTGCCCCAGGGATACTCATGCCCCGTGATCTCCTTAAGGAAAAGGAATACCCCTATCCTGATGTTCTCCCTTTTCCTGAGGCCCGGGTCAAAGGTGTAGTGCCTTGAGACGCCTCCGTCAATGCTGCAGGCGATCCCTTCCTCGCGGATATCCACTCTGAACCCGCTGCCCTTACCGAACTCTATGTCGCTGGACATGTAGTATATGTTGAAAATCTGAAAAACGTCATATCTGAAAGACATGTCGTTCAGCTCTACATCTATCTTCATAGGTAAGGGTTGCTCATCCTTTCCCTCTTGACCGTAGTCTGAGGTCCGTGTCCCGGAAGGACTATAGTGTCGTCCGGCAGGGTCATGAGCTTCCGCTGAATGCTCTCTCTTATCGTGAACAGGTCTCCGCCGCCCAGGTCTGTCCTGCCTATCGAGCCCGAAAAAAGCGTGTCACCTGTGAACAGCAGTCCGTCTATGAGGAAGGAAACTCCGCCCGCGGTGTGCCCAGGGGTTTCTATGCACCTCAGAGTGTGGCCGCCGAGCCTCAGTTCAACTCCGTCCCTTAGGCTGATCTCCGGGCCCTTGAAGAACTTACCTTCAAGGAAATCCGCCGGCGACACCCTTGCGTCCGCTTCGTTTATGCCTATTGCCGCGCCGTAGTGCTCGGCAACCTCCGACGCAGCGCCGGTGTGGTCCTTGTGGCCGTGGGTCAGGAGCACGTATTTGACATCAGCCTTCAGCTCATCCACAGCCTCTATTATTTCATCGGCGTCTCCGCCCGGATCGATCACAGCCGTCTCCCTGCTTTCCTCGTCCATCACTATGTAGCAGTTGGCTGCATAAACGCCAACCGGCAGTCTCTTAACCTTCATATTCATTCCTCCAGGTCTAAAAGTTCTTTTTGCTGTCTATCAGCAGCGTCACCGGACCGTCGTTCTCTATGGAGACCATCATCTCTGCTCCGAACTCGCCGGTCTCGACCCTGCCCACGTCTTCCCTGCAGAGCCTTACGAACTCCTCGTAAAGGCTGTTCGCCTCGTCTCCGCCAAGGGCCTCTATGAAGCTGGGCCTCCTGCCTTTCCTGCAATCCCCGTAAAGCGTGAACTGGGATACTACAAGAAGTTCCCCTCCAACGTCCAGGAGTGACCTGTTAAGCTTGCCCTGGTCGTCCTCGAAGACCCTCAGGTTCACTATCTTGTCCTTCATGTATCTTACATCCTCGGCCGTGTCTTCCCTCGATATCCCCAGGAGAACGTTGAAGCCCCTGTCTATCTGGCCAATTACCTTCCCGTCAACGACCACCTTAGAACATTTTACCCTCTGCACTACTGCTCGCATAATTCCGCACCTACTTCCTTGTTCTGTATACGTCCTGAACGCCTTTTATTTTCCTTATCTTCTTCATTACATCCTTGAGATCTTCCACATCGCTTATCTTGAGCTTGATGTCCACGTAGGCAACTCCGCTCCTGTGTGGCTTTGCATTAATGGCGTAGAGGCTGGTCTTGCTGCTGCTTATCAGAGCCATAACCTCGGAAAGCAGCCCGTCCCTGTCTTCCGTCTTCATCTGGAACTCGGCCACGTACTCAGCTCCCTTAGGAGTCCCCCAGCTTACGTCCACGAACCTGTTGTCCTCGTTCTTCCTTGCATTGTCCACATTCTTGCAGTCGGCCCTGTGTATGGAGACCCCCCTGCCCTTTGTGATGTATCCCACTATATCGTCACCAGGAACAGGGTTGCAGCACATTGCGAACCTTACAAGAACGTTGCTTTCGCCCTTGACTATTATGCCCGGCTGCTTCTGTTTACCCTTTGCCTTAGCCGCGGCTGCCGCAGCTGCCCTGTTTGCCTCTTCCTCTATCTCCTTCCAGTCCTTGGCCTCTTCCTTGCCCTTCTCCGAAGCTTCCTTCAGCTTGCTGACTATCATGCCGGATATCATGCCGTTCATCCCGACAGCTGCGTAGAGGTCGTCTATGTTGAAAAGGTTGTACTTCTTGAATATCTGGTTCAGGGCCTCTCCCTTTGCAATCTCGCCGAAGTTGCAGGACTGCTTCTTTGCTTCCCTTTCCAGGTAGTCCTTTCCCTTCGCTATGTTCTCTTCCCTCTTGGCCTTCTTGAACCAGGACCTTATCTTGCTCTTTGCCTGGTTGCTCTTCGCTATGTTGATCCAGTCCATGTTCGGGCCTTTGGCCAGCGGAGATGAGATTATCTCGACTATCTCGCCCGTGCTAAGGTTGTAGTCGAGAGGCACCATCTTGCCGTTTACCTTCGCTCCCACGCACCTGTTGCCTATGTCTGTGTGGATCTTGTAGGCGAAGTCTATCGGGGTCGCGTCGTGAGGAAGGTTGATGACGTTGCCCTTAGGCGTGAAAACGAAGACCTCGTCTGAGAACAGGTCGACCTTGAAGCCCTCCATGAACTCTGATGCGTCCGACGTCTCCTTCTGCCAGTCTATTATGTCCCTGAGCCAGGTAAGCTTTATGTCTACATCCTTGCCGTGCTCCCCTTCTTCGCCTGTTACCCCTTCCTTGTACTTCCAGTGGGCGGCGACACCGTATTCAGCTGTGCGGTGCATGTCGAAGGTTCTTATCTGTATCTCGAAAGGCTTGCCCTGAGGGCCTATAACCGTTGAATGCAGCGACTGGTACATGTTGGGCTTTGGCATAGCTATATAGTCCTTGAACCTGCCCGGCAGCGGCTTGTACATTGTATGGACTATGCCCAGGGCCGCGTAGCAGTCCTTCACGGTGTCCACAAGTATCCTGACCGCGGTGAGGTCGAATATCTGGTCTATTGTCTTGTTTTTGTTGACCATCTTCCTGTGTATGCTGAAGAGGTGCTTCGGCCTTCCGTCTATCTCGGAGTTTATAGCCGATTTGTCGAGGTTGTCCTTCAAGGAAGTGATTATCTCGTGGATGTATTCCTCCCTTTCCTGCCTCTTCTCTGCAATCTTCCTCACAAGGAAGTAGTACTCGTTAGGGTTCTCGTACCTGAACGCAAGGTCCTCAAGCTCCCACTTGAGCTTGGACATACCAAGCCTGTGAGCGAGAGGAGCATATATGTCGAAGGTTTCCTTCGCCTTGATCTTCTGCTTCTTTACAGGCATGAACTTGAGCGTCCTCATGTTGTGAAGCCTGTCCGCAAGCTTTATCAGGATTACCCTGAGGTCGTCCGACATGGCAAGCAGCATCTTCCTTACGTTGTCAGCCTGCTGCTCCTCCTTCGTCTTGGACTCTATCTTGTCCAGCTTTGTAACGCCCTCAACAAGGTCGGCGACCTCCTTGTTGAACATCTTCTCAAGGTCCTCATGGGTGTAGCTGGTGTCCTCGATCACGTCGTGAAGAAGCCCTGCCGTAACCGTGTCAGTGTCCATGCCCATCTCCACGAGTATGCATGCGACCTCCACCGGATGAAGCACGTACGGCTCCCCCGACTCCCTTCTCTGGTCCTTGTGAGCTTCATATGCGAAATTATATGCTTTTGTAACGAATTCCTTGTCAACTTTTGTGTTGTTTTTATCAATACAGTCCAATAATTTCCTAAGCATACTACTACTCCCCTAAAATCAATGGCTGGTTATAAAACCAGCCAACTGTTTATTTACATAATATTATATTATAAAAATACAAACAATTCAATGAATGCCGCCTCTAAACTTCGTATTTGAGCAGCGACACGATGTCGAAGCTGCCGCTTATCTTTTCCCTGCCCTTGAGCTCCGTCAGCTCTATCAGAAAGCCTACGCCAGCCACTTCTGCCCCGGAGGACTCTACCAGCTTTATGACCGAGCTTATTGTTCCGCCTGTTGCCAGGAGATCGTCTATTACAAGCACCTTCTGTCCTTCCCTCACTGCGTCGGCGTGTATCTCCAGATCGTCGCTGCCGTATTCGAGATCGTAGGACATGCTCCTGGTGTGGAAGGGCAGCTTACCTTTCTTTCTCACTGGCACGAATCCTGCGCCTATTGCGTAAGCCAGAGGTGCGCCCAGTATGAAGCCTCTTGCCTCAGGGCCGACAACCACGTCTATGCCCTTTCCCCTGAAGTGCTCTGCCAGGCTGTCTATCGCGAACTTGAACGCGTCCTTGTCCTGGAGTAAAGTAGTTATATCCTTGAAGCTTATGCCATCAATAGGGAAATCCTCGATTACCCTTATCTTTTCCTTTAAGTCCATATGTATCCTCCTAAATCAGGTTGACCTGCTTATGTTTGATTTCTTTTTTAAGGTACTTCGCTATCTGCTCAGCCCTGTCGCTGCTCGAGGTCGTGAACAGCTCGACCATTATCCTTGCGTTGTCCACCCCTCTCGAGTTGCTCATGGAGGAGTGCCCGCTGCTTATTATGTTTTCGACAACGTCCGGATCCACAGTTTCGAACTTGTTCGCCTTTATGATGGCCTTTAGCCCGTAGTTGTTCGTCTGCCTTAGCCTGTGCAAGCCTTCCTCGACAATTATCCTGTTCTCGTCGTGGCAGTTTTCAGTCTTTGACAAAGTCCCGATCATAACCAAGTCCAGGTATTTGTCTATGCGTTTCATGCGGTAGTAGACGGAAATGGCCTGCGAAAGCTTGTATGCAAGGCCCACGGCCGTCAGCCCCTTGAAAGGGTACCTGCAGCTTTTCTTTTTAGGGTTTATGATGATGGACTTCGTGTTCGCTTCCTCAAACTCGTGGTAGTCGGTCACGATGATGTCCACGTTGTTTTCCGAGAAAGGATCCATTAAGCCGAATGCGTTCGAGCCGCACCCCACGGTGATTATCAGGCGCACCCCCAGAAACCTGAAGCTCTTCTTCATGTTCTCTGAGTCGGCATAGAAATCGCCTTCCATCTGATCCGATATGAAGTACTCCACGTCGGCGTTCAAATATCTCAGGACAAGAAGGAGTACGGAAACAGCCGTCACCCCGTCAATATCATGGTATCCATATATAACTATTTTTTCCCTGTTGTTTACAGCTCTGACGATCCTCTCAACGGCTGCTCCCATCCCGTTAAGAAGGAAAGGATTGTACATGCCGAAAAGGCCGTAGAAATGTAAACATTCCCCATTTCTATCCATAATATTAATCCTCCAAAGATATAGAAAACACTTATATTATAATTGAATTTGCCCTGTTTGACAAATTGTTTATTGGCCTTATTTTAAATAAAATAATCCGGAAAATTCTGAATTCCGGATTATTCATACATATCTACTTGATTTTTGCAGTTTTTGACTTTCTCTTCTTACTGTAATTCTTAAGGATGACCCACATAGGGCTTGCTATGAATATCGAAGAGTAGCAACCCGAGCCTATACCTATAAGAAGAGGCATGGAGAACGTCCTTATGGATGGTACGAAGATGTAAACCGCAGTAAGGGTTATCATGACAGTCATAACCGTGTTTATGGACCTCGCAAGAGTCTGTGTTATGCTGGCGTTCGCGAGGTAGGCAAGGTCGTTGCCCCTGATGTACCTCTGGTTCTCCCTTATCCTGTCGAAAACAACTATGGTGTCGTTGATGGAGTATCCGATGACCGTCAGTATGGCAGCTATGAAGCTCGAGTCCACCGGGACCCTGAATAGTGCGTAGACAGCCAGCATAATGAGGACGTCGTGGGCAAGGCTCACTATGGCAGCAATGCCGAAGTTGAACTCGAACCTGACGCCGATGTATATGAGTATCGCAACGCAGGCAAGGATGACTGCCTGTACTGCCTTCATCTTTGTCTCTGCTCCGATGGAAGCTCCTATTACCTCCTGGCTGGTAAGGCTGCTGCCCTGATACTTCGCCTTGATGTCGGCAACGATGGACGCTACGTTCTCGGATGTGAGGTTTGCGCTTTTTATCTCTATGGAAGTATTGTCGACCTTCGCGCTCGTGTAATCCTTGGAGTACTTGCTTACGATGGCGTCAACGTCCGCCTTGTTGAACTCCTGGCCTATGCTTATCTGTGTGGCTGTGCCGCCCTTGAAATCGAGCCCGTATTCCAGTCCGTTCATGGCAAGCGCACCCAGGCCTATCACTATCACAACCAGGGATATGGCAAACCAAATCTTGGTTTTCTCAATAATCTTAAGCATCTATTTGCCCCCCCCTTCTAAAGTCATGGACTCCAAAGGTTCCGATGGACCATTTCTTGTTGAACCAGCCCATGCCGGCAGCGAGCTTTACAAGGTACTTTGTCACGAATATTGCAGTGATCATGCTCAGCGCCACGCCTATTACCAGCGTGAGTGCGAATCCCTTTACAGATCCCGACCCCAGGCCGTAGAGTATTATGCCCGCTATGATGGTTGTGGAGTTAGAGTCCACGATTGAGGTCATCGCCCTGTGGAAACCGGCATCAATTGCAGCCTTGGTGGACTTCCCGCTCTTTAGCTCCTCCTTCATCCTTTCGAATATGAGTATGTTCGCGTCAACCGCCATGCCCACGCTCAGCAGGAACGCAGCTATACCAGAAAGGGTCAGCGTCGCCCCGATGGATGCGAAGGTCAGAAGCACCATGAGCATGTAAAGCACAAGCGCTATGTCTGCTATGATGCCAGGCACCCTGTAGTAAAGTATCATGAGAAGCAGGACTATGCCTATCCCCACGATTCCGGCCATGATGCTCTGAGGGAGCGCGTTGGCTCCGAGCGATGCTCCTACGGTCTTGACCTCGACAGCCTTGACCGTCACCGGAAGCGCTCCGGAGTTAATTATGTCAGCCTGCCTCTGTGCTTCCTTCAGGCTGCTGCTTCCCGTTATGACCGCCTGCCCGTTGGTTATGACCGCCTGTACTGTCGGGTTGGTCAGCATCTCGTCATCCATGTAGATTGCAATCTGCTGGTTAAGGAACTTCTTTGTTGCATCCGCGAACTTGGTCGTACCGTCCGAGTTGAGCTCAAGGCTTATGGTCGGCTCGTTTCCGCTGCTGGTGTCTATGTAGGCGGATGCCTTCTTGACATCCTTTCCGGTGAGTATCGTCACGCCGTCAGGGCCCACGAACTTCAGCTCGCCCGTCTTGGCAACCGTGTTCAGCACTTCCTGCGAGTCGTACACTCCCGGTATCTCGATCCTTATCCTCTTGGCGCCTTCCTGCGAAACGACCGTTTCGCTTACGCCCATTTTGTTCACCCTCATGGACAGAAGCTCTATTGTCCTGTTCATGGTATCCTTGTCAACGGAGCTTTCCTGGATCTCCTCCAGCACGGACACGCCGCCCTGCAGGTCCAGCCCCCTGTTGATCGTCTCGGCGAAAGGCTTGAACCTGTAACCGCCGAGCTCTATACCATAAATTCCCGCATACGCTAAAACTCCTATCATTACCACAATGAGTGTAAAAATAATTGTACTTTTAGCTTTCGACTTCATCTTTGTCCCCCTTTGCGAAGTATTATTCCATGAACCTTGTCTTTAATGCTATGGCGCACTCCACTCTCTTCTTCTGCATTTCGCAGCCCAGCTTGTAAGGGATGTGCATGTCTCCGTTGAAGTTGTAGTTGTTGGCCTGGCAGCCTCCGCTGCAGTAGAACCTCGCCCAGCACTCCTCGCACTCAGGCTTGTTGTATATGTGTGCGTTTTTGAACTCGTCTGCGATAGCCATGTTGAGCTCTTCGCTATCAAGGGTTCCCATCCTGAACTTTTCGTTCCCCACGAACTGGTGGCAAGGGTAGATGTCACCTTCAGGGGTTACTGCCACATACTCGTGACCAGCGCCGCAGCCGGAAATCCTCTTGTATACGCAAGGTCCTCCCTGGAGATCAATGTTGAAATGGTAGAACTTGAACTCATTTCCTTCTTCATGCCTTCTGGCCATTTCCTCGAAAAGCTTGTCGTAGTTCTCGAATATCTGCGGAAGGTCTTCCTCCCTGATAGAGAGAGGATGCTCTGCCGGAAGGACAACTGGCTCGATGGATATCTCGTCGAAGCCCGACTCTGCAAGGTGCTTCACGTCCTCGAAGAAGTCCGTGTTCGCACGGGTGAAAGTTCCCCTCGCATAGTACAGCTTGCCTTTGCTCCTCATGTCCACCATCTTCCTTATCTTCGGGAGTATGCTGTCGTAGGAGCCGCTTCCGTCATATCTCGGCCTCGCGTAGTCGTTGACCTCTTTCCTTCCGTCTATGCTCAGTACGATGTTGCCCATGTTCTTGTCCAGGTATTCCATTATCTCATCGTTGAGCAGCGTTGCGTTCGTAGTCATCGTAAACCTTATGGTCTTGTTGTAAGCTTTTTCGGCTTCCTTTGCGTAGTCGACTATCTCCCTGACCGTGCTGAACGCTATTAGAGGCTCGCCCCCGAAGAGGTCCACTTCGATGTTCTTTCTCGGGCCGGATGCCTTAAGCACGAAGTCTATTGCTTTTTTTCCCGTCTCAGCAGACATGAGCATCCTTTTGCCCTTGTACTCGCCTTCGTCCGCGAAGCAGTACCTGCACCTCAGGTTGCAGTCGTGTGCAATGTTGAGGCAGAGCGCCTTTATGAAGGACTCCTCTTTACCCGAATTCATCGCTATATCTCTATATAAATCCTCCGAAAAAAGGCTGCCTTCGTCTTCCAGCTCCCTTATTTCGTCATAGGCTTCCCCTATCTCTTCACTGCTGTATTTGCCGCTGAGCCTGTTTAGAGTCTCCTCCTTTGAGCCGAGCGCGTTATCGTTGCCTAAAATATCGTATACCAGTTCATCGATAAGATGAACACATCCCGAGTTGACGTCTACTACGTAGAAATCGCCTCCCTGGACGAATTTGTGAATCTTTGCCATCTCTTTCCTCCAAACACTCTAAGACAAATTTAAAGCAGTAACACAAGGTTACTGCTTCATCGCAATTAGTTTTCGCAAGCCAGGTTTGCTACTGTGCAGGATGTTTTGCAGGCTGACTGGCATGAGTTAGCGCATTCTTTGCATCCAGGCTTATTTAAACTGTTCTTTATGTTTTTCTTGTTTATTGTTTTTATGTGCTTCATGAAAAACTCCTCCATTCATTAAACTTATGGTATAGATTATAACATAAAGGTTTTTCATAATCAAACTCGGTTTTCTTAAAACTCCTTGTTTTCTTCCACCTTCACGTCTTCCTTGTTCTCCTCCTGAGCTTCCTTGACAGGTTCCTTCACGGTGTTGTCCTTCACCTTCTCATATATGGCCGCCTTCACTACCTTTACGGTTGTCTTGTCGGGGCCTGTCTGAATTATGAAAGCATCCTCGTGTACGGCGACTATCGTTCCGACTATGCCTCCCCTTGTAACGACCTCGTCGTTGACCTTGAGGCTGGCCATCATGCTGTCGAATTCCTTCTTCTTCTTGTTCTGCGGAACAATCAGTATGAGGTAGAGGACGGCGGTCATCAAAAGTAATGGCAGAAGCTGCCTTAAAACATCCATAGTGGTCACCTCCAAAATTTTATCTTACATATAATAGTAAACCATTCCCTGCATAAAAGCAATGCTTATGCTCTTCCCTGCCACTGCTCGAGCTTCGCTTCCTTGTAGTCCTTGAAGTAGCCTCCCTCTATTGCTGTCCTGATCTCAGCCATGAGGTTGTTGTAGAAGTATAGGTTGTGCAGGACGCAAAGCCTCATTGCAAGCATCTCCTTCGCCTTGAAGAGGTGCCTGATGTAGGCCCTGGAGTAGCTCCTGCAGGCAGGGCACTGGCAGCCCTCGTCTATAGGTCCTGCGTCGAGCTCGTACTTGCTGTTGTAGAGGTTGATCTTCCCGTGCTTCGTGAATACATGGCCGTGCCTTCCGTTCCTCGCAGGCAGGACGCAGTCGAAGAAGTCCACTCCCCTGTCCACCGCCTCGAGGATGTTGCTCGGCAGACCGACGCCCATAAGGTATATAGGCTTGTCCTGCGGAAGGTGCGGCACAACGGCCTCAATCATCCTGTACATCTCTGAATGCGTCTCGCCAACAGCGAGCCCGCCGATGGCGTAGCCGTCCAGGTCCATCTTGGCGATAGTCTGCGCATGCTTCGTTCTGATGTCCTCGTAGACCCCGCCCTGGTTTATGCCGAACAGGAGCTGCTGCCTGTTTATGGTGTCAGGTAGGCTGTTTAGCCTGTCCATCTCTTCCTTGCACCTGTGGAGCCACCTCGTCGTCATGTCGACTGACTTAACGACGTATTCCCTTGGCGATGGGTTTGCCACGCACTCGTCGAAAGCCATGGCTATCGTTGAGGCGAGGTTGCTCTGGATCTGCATGCTCTCCTCAGGTCCCATGAATATCCTTCTTCCGTCTATGTGGGAGTTGAAGCTGACGCCCTCCTCCTTTATCTTCCTCATGTGAGCGAGGGAGAACACCTGAAACCCGCCCGAATCGGTGAGTATCGGCCTGTCCCAGTTCATGAACTTGTGAAGTCCTCCCAGCTGCTTTATGACCTTGTCGCCAGGCCTAAGGTGAAGGTGGTAAGTGTTTGAAAGCTCCACCTGGCAGCCTATCTCCTCGAGGTCCACAGTTGAGACGGCCCCCTTTATCGCAGCCAGGGTGCCCACGTTCATGAAGACCGGCGTCTGGATCGTGCCGTGGCAGGTCTTTAACTCGCCTCTTCTGGCGTTTCCGTCCTTTTTCAATAGTTTGTACATATCAATACTCCTTTAAATCATGTTGCTACTTTATGAACATAGCGTCCCCGAAGCTGAAAAAACGGTATTTTTCCTTAACCGCAGCTTCGTAGGCTTTCATTATTATGTCCCTTGAGGACAGCGCGCTCACGAGCATGAGAAGGGTCGACTTAGGAAGGTGAAAATTCGTGATCAGTGCGTCCACTATCCTGAACCGGTAGCCCGGATAGATGAATATGTCTGTCCAGCCCGACTGCTCCCTTACCCTGTTGTCCTCGCCCCCTATGGTCTCGAGCGTCCTGGTGGACGTTGTCCCAACGGCGATGACCCTTTTGCCTCTCTCCTTGCAGCTGTTTATTATGTCCGCGTTCTCCTTCGAGAGAGAGTAGTATTCCGAATGCATCACGTGCTCGTCTATGTTTTCCGCCTTCATAGGCCTGAAAGTGCCAAGCCCTACGTGAAGCGTAAGGAAAGCCAGCTTGACGCCCCTTTCCTCAATCCTTTCCAGGAGCTCCTCCGTGAAATGGAGCCCTGCCGTGGGAGCCGCTGCAGAGCCCTGCTCCTTCGAGTAAACGGTCTGGTACATCTCCTTGTCCTCAAGCTTCTCCTTGATGTAAGGAGGAAGCGGCATCTGCCCCAGCCTGTCCAAAACCTCCTCGAATATCCCTTCATATTCGAACCTGACGATCCTGCTGCCCTCTTCGCCCATGCCTACCACCTCTGCCTTCAGCTCTCCGTTCCCGAAAACGAACCTGGCGCCAACCTGGGCCCTTCTTCCCGGTTTTACGAGGGTCTCCCAGCTGTCCTTGTCCGTCCTCTTGAGGAGGAGGAACTCCATCTTTCCGCCGGAGCCTTCCTTGGTACCGAAAAGCCTTGCAGGAAGCACCCTGGTGTCGTTGAGGACAAGGCAGTCGCCTTCCTCAAGGTATTCCGCTATGTCCCTGAAAACCTTGTGTTCAATATTTCCGCTGTTTTTATCCACCACCATGAGCCTGGCCTCGTCCCTGTTCTGCAGGGGATGCTGAGCTATCAGCTCCTCGGGCAGGTAAAAATCAAAATCGCTAACCTTCAAACTAAACTTCCTTTCTCTTCTTCAGGTGCTCGTACGCCCTGTCCGTCGCCATCCTGCCCCTTGGCGTCCTTATTATGAAGCCCTTCTGCAGGAGGTACGGCTCGTAGACGTCCTCTATGGTGTCGAGCTCCTCACCTATAAAATATGCAAGGGTCTCGACCCCAACCGGGCCACCCTTGAAGTTGTCTATTATCGCGTTGAGTATCTTGTTGTCTATTCCGTCGAAGCCTTCCTTGTCCACGTCCAGCATCTTGAGCGCATCCTGCGCCGTCCTGACGCAAACCGCTCCGTTGCCCTTGACGTCGGAGTAGTCCCTGACCCTTTTGAGGAGCCTGTTGGCTATCCTCGGCGTGCCCCTGGACCTCCTGCCTATCTCGCAGGCTGCTTCCTCTTCAACCTCTACCCCGAGTATCCTTGCTGACCTTTGTATGATGTCCCTCAGCTCGTCCTCTTCGTAGTACTCCATGGGGCATAGCATGCCGAACCTGTCTCTCAGCGGCGAGGTCAGGAGCCCCACCCTGGTTGTCGCCCCTATTAGAGTGAACGCGGGCAGGTCTAGCCTGATTGATTTCGCGGAGGCACCCTTGCCTATGACTATGTCAAGCGCGTAGTCCTCCATGGCGGGATAGAGTATCTCCTCAACAGACCTGTTGAGCCTGTGTATCTCGTCTATGAATAACACGTCGTTGCTGTTAAGGCTAGTCAGTATAGCAGCGAGGTCTCCAGCCCTCTCTATGGCCGGTCCGGACGTCACCTTGAGTGCACCGCCCATCTCCTTGGCTATTATGTTGGCGAGGGTGGTTTTCCCGAGCCCCGGCGGCCCGTAAAGGAGAACGTGGTCAAGCGCCTCGCCTCTCTTCTGCGCCGCCTGGATGAATATGTCAAGCTTCTCCTTGACCTTCCTCTGGCCTATGTAGTCCCTGAGCTTCTGAGGCCTAAGCCCGTATTCAATTTCCGAATCCTCCAGCGTGCAAGCCGGCGCGACTATCCTGCTTTCCATACAATAATCTCCTTAACCCATAAGATATTTCAGGCACTTCTTTATGATATTCTCCACCGTGTCCTTCTGGTCCACTTCCTTCAGTGCGTTTGATGCTTCCTTTTCCGAATACCCCAGGGCAAGCAGCGCATCCAGCGCCTCCCTTGCCGAGGCTGCAGAAGCATCCTTTCCTTCCGCAGCTGCGGCCGACTCGGCGGATCCTCTTTCAACCTTGTCCTGAAGCTCCAGTATCACCCTCTGGGCCATCTTCTTCCCTATGCCCGGAGCCCTCATGATCGTCTTTTCGTCCTTGGTCGCAATGGCATACTTGAGGTTTGTCACGCTGCATATGGACAGAAGCGAGAGGGCCGCCTTTGCCCCTACACCGTTAATAGTGAGCAGCAGGTTGAACATCTCAAGCTCTTCCCTTGTAAGGAAGCCGTACAGCCCCAAGAAGTCCTCCCTCACGATCTGCTGGAGGAATACCCTGATTTCTTCGCCAGCCTGCGGAAGCTGGGACATTGTGCTTCCAGAGGTGAAGACCTTGTATCCTATGCCGCTGTTTTCAACAACTATGTAGTCCCTGTTCATGCCTGTGTATTTCCCTGTAATATATTCGTACATACCAATTCTCCCGAAACAACATTTTAACACATATCACTTTAACATTATAGCATATTTTCAGGACAAATATCAGTTCGCATTAAAAAGGGAACCCATTACGAGTTCCCTGTTTTTTTGAAGACTTCCCTGAAATCCCTGACCGCAAACCTTCCAGTGTCCGCAAGCCATTTCCCGATAGACTGAAAGGTCTTCCTCTTCCAGATATAGAGTTTCAGCACAAGCACGACTATCAGCAAAGCAAGGCTAGTGATGACAAGGATTACCGTGGCGGGGTTCTCATCGTACATCGCTTCAGCGAAGAGCTTCAAGGTCGCAGCGTATCTTGTGACGTAGTTGTTTGCCGGTGAAGGCAGTTCCACCATCGTTATCGCGTTGATGTCACCGATTTTCGCGATCATGTAGTGGTAGTAGCTGTTTTTCGTGAGGAGCTCTGCCCCTGCACCGCCCGAGATCACATACCGGACCCCGCCCTTGGTGTACTCAAGGTAGCTGTGTATGTGCGAAAGGTACACTGTGTCAACGTGGTAGGCGCTCATCATGCTTTCAAACCGCTCCGCTTCGGCGGCATCCTGGAACCCATGGTTCATGTTCTTGTTTTCGAAGTAGTTGTCCAGCTTCTGCTCAAGCCAGCTCTTTCCGCTGTTCACTTCGTTGACCAGGTTAGGTATATCGTTAGCAGTTGTACCGCTTCTCGGGTCGTGGGGAGGTATGTGAGATATGACGAAGATCTTTTTGCCCTGGGCTTTTGCCAGGTCCTTTTCGAGCCATGAGTACTGCTCCTCCGGGATTGCTGTCTTTTCAGCCCATCCCCTTGAAGAGTCCAGGAACACGAAATGGCTTCCGTCAAAATCGAAGGAGTAGAAGGCCGGTCCGTAGAGCATTGTATACGTGCTGCGGCCGTTACCCCGTACGTCGTGGTTCCCCAGGGTGGTGCAGAGCGTCGTCGAAACTGCAGACACAGCCCTGTCGAACAGCCTGTACTGGTTTGGCTTGCCGCTGAATACGAGGTCTCCGTTGTCTATGACGAAAACGGGGTTCTTCCCGTTTGCCTGCTCAATTATCTGCCCGAAGGTGTCGTAGCCGTCCCTGTTGTCGCCCAGCACGACGTACTGGTACTGACCCGTGTCCCCGGAATCCTGGGGCTGAGCAGGTTCAATCTTCACAGTACCGTTTGCCGCCAGTGAAACTCTGAACTGGAGGGTGTTTACCTTTACCTTGGCCATTTTCATGTTGCTGCCTTCGGCGCTCTTGGCGTAAAAATCAGGGTTCACGTTTTCCAGCTGGATCGATATTTCCGCACTTGACGGTCCAGTGACGTATATGGACGGGAGCGGCGACAGAGCCCTGACCACGAGGCTCTCCGTTCCGTCCTGGTTCTTCTGGAGCCCCTTGACAAACCCGCCGTAAACCTTAATTCCCGCCCCCTTCATTTCGTATGCCGATGATGAATCCTCCGGGCTGAACTGAAGAGGAACCGGCGTGAATCCGCTGTTTATCCTGTAGGCGGCAGTTGCATTGTAGACAAATGTTCCTATCCCTGCCGCAAGGCAGAGCAGCAGGACAACTATCGAAGCGTTAATAAACCTCTTGACGTTCATTACTTACACCTCCCTAACTTTTGCTCTCCGCTCTCAGCTTCAAATACTCCAGTAGGATCATAAGAATGATAAGCGCGTCTATTATTATGATCGCAAGCATTATCACCGATTTGCTGTGGACATAGCTGTATATCTCATACGCTATGAAAAGCCCGAAAACGGCAAGGGAAAGCGGATACGCCCAAAGCTTCTTCTTGAAAAGCATCCATATAACAAGAAGCTTGGTCGACCCGTGAAGCATCATGTATGCTGCGATGGAATGCTGGGAGCTTAAAGAAAGGTTTCTGCCCGTGCTTATGAGGTAGTTCATCACTATGTCGGAGGGATCCTCCCTGAGCTCCGGGACTGCAATGAACCTGATAAGCCTGTTTAGCCATTCATGGTTAAGGACGACCATCGCCAGACCTCCTACAAGCTCGATCAGCGCATTTGCGGCCTTGATTGCCAGACCCACGTAAAAACCTGTGTTTATCAAATTCTTCCTGTCAAACCTTTTATTCATCATGTTCGCTCTTCCTGTTCTCAAGCTCTATGATGGTCATTATCGAATAGTTGGCAAGGTCCATCAGCGTGTCGATGATCGACTCATCCTTAACCTCGGCGTCAAACTTGATGAGCTGCTTGAACCTGCTCAGCTTGTCGTCCAGCCTGATTGCCGGCATTGTGAGGCCGTATTCCTTGAACCCCTCGCCGAAGCTGTCCCCGTAATCCTTGTTCTTTGCTGCATATAGCTTGTTGAGCCTTTCGCATATTTCCCTGTGCTGGTCTACCTTTGACATCTTTACCACCCCCCGCTTCCAACTCCGACAATGCCCAGAAGCTCCTGGGGTTTGTCAATTATATACCTGGCGCCGTTCTCCTCCAGCGCCCTCCTGTCCCTGTATCCCCAGGTCACGGCAACGCTTACTGTGCCTGAATTCCTTGCAGTTTCAATGTCTATCTCCATGTCGCCTACGTAGAGAGTCTTAGCAGCCTCTGCCCCGAGCTCGTCCAGCGCCTGGAAAACAGTATCCGGAGCAGGCTTTGCAGCGAATTTCCCTGACTGGCCGATCGCAACCTTGATGTATTCCCCGAAGTAGCTACGGGTGAGCTCCTTTGTGGCGCTGTCTATCTTGTTTGAAACAACGGCGAGTTTGCAGCTCCCTTCGTGCAGCCTCTTCAGCGTTTCCGTGATGCCTTCGAAAGGGTATGTCTTGTTCTGCATGTTGCTGAAATAGTGGGCGAAATAGTCCGAAAGGCATTTCTCGAATTCGGGGTTCCCCCGTCCTCCCGGTATGGCCCTCTCCATAAGCTGGCCCGCCCCTTCACCTACAAAGGACCTTATCTCCTCCCTGCTCCTGAGCGGAAAATTGTGCAGCCCAAGCATGTAGTTCATGCTGTCTGTCACGTCGTCGAGAGTGTACAGAAGCGTGCCGTCGAGGTCGAATATCACAGCATCGTATTTGTTCATAAAACACACCTCCCTCAAACTCATTATTTCTGGATGGAAAGCACGTCCTCGCACCTGTCGCTGAGATACTTGTAAGCGTCGTAGACGCCCTGGTTGTAGAACTCCTCGGCAAGCTCGCCGACAACGAAGTCCAGGAGCAGTCCCGCCGCCAGGTCCCCCATCTCTTCGTCTCTTTCCTCAGCAAAATAATCCTTAATGGAGGAGATCATCTCCTCCCTTTTCTCCTTAGATATCTTTATTTTATCCATATCCCTCATGGCCATACCCCTTCCTGACGATTTGTTTATAAGTATATTGTACAACACAGGTATGTTTTTTGAAACCTAAGGCATAATTAATGAAGGAATAACAGTTCCGTCCATAGAATTAGAAATCAGCGGAGGTGATGGTATGAGAGTGATTGTAGCTGGAGGAAGGGATTTTGACGACTATGCCCTACTTAAGGAGAAGTGCAGCGGAGTGCTTAAGGAACTGCTTCCAGCATTCGATAGGAACGAAAAGGACATCGAAATCGTGTCCGGCGGGGCACGGGGTGCAGACAGGCTGGGAGAGGCTTTCGCCATGGAAAACGCCCTTAAGCTCAGGGTTTTCAGAGCAGACTGGGAGAAGCTCGGCAAGATTGCAGGTTTTGTGAGGAACGAGGAGATGGCGGTTTACGCTTCACAGGATGATGACCTGGGCGTCCTGGCAGCGTTCTGGGACGGGAAGTCGGAAGGCACGGGAAACATGATAGACCTGGCTTTCCGCTACGGATTGAAGGTTTATGTTTTCAGCTATTGAAAAAGCTGCCGGATATTTTCCGGCAGCTTCGTTTTTTATATCAGCTTATATCGAAGAAAGGATTGTAGCTTCTTTTTCGCGCTTTGTTTCATACTGCTTCAGAAGGCTTACAAACAGTTCAGGAACCTTGTTCATGTTTTCTGGAGTCTCTATGAACGCGATACGGAACTGAGTGTTTCCAGGGTTTACTACGCCTTCCTTAGCGTCGTAGAAGCCTTTCAGTGGAGCTACGATAAGAGTTGTGTCTACTCCGTCGTAGTTGACCGAACCTTCCTGTGCGCAGTAGAGAACGAAGTCTATGCAGTCGAAGCCTGGCTTAACAACGTTCCTTACGTCTATTACAGTGTAAAGCGATGCGTCAGGGCTTGATACGATAAGGCCTGGTTCCTGGTCCTTCAATCCCTTGTTTACATCGAACATCATTTTCTTGTAGTATTCTCTGAGGCCCTGGCACCATGCAGCAAGTGATTCCTGGCTTTCATGTGCAAGAGCTCCGAATATATACTGGCCTATTGCATTAGCGCAAAGGTTTGCAGTGTACTCAGCAACTGACTGAGTGTAGTATTCAGCGTTGTCAGTGATTATTGCACCGATTCTGAGACCGCAAGCGTTCCAAACCTTTGAAGCTGTCTCTATGCTGATTCTTCTGCCTTCTATGCCAGGCACTTCCCTGTCAGTAACTCCCCAGATGCTTATGAGTTCAGCATTGTCATCGTAGTAGAGTTCACGATAAGCTTCGTCGCTTACCATCCACATGTTGTATTTTACGCACAGCTTAGCAAGCTCTATAAGAGTCTTGTAGTCGTAGAGCTGTCCTGTAGGGTTGTCGTAAGGTATTACAAGAAGCGCTCCTGGATCGTTAGCCTTTATAACTTCTTCTATTTCCTCGATTGATGGTAGGCTGAACTTGCCGTTCTCACCAAGAGTACGTGTAACTGAAACAGTTTTGCGTCCGATTCTTTCTGCAAAGGAAGTGTAGTTTGTGTAAGCAGGGTCGATCATAAGCAATGGTTTTTCGCCTGTTCCCGCATCTCCGCAAACGCCAAGGAGAAGAAGCTCCATGCCTGTTGATCCGCCGTCAGTAACCTCAACGTGTAAATTTGAAACGTCGAAGCCTTCGCATTTCAGAATGTTTTTGAAAGCCTGCTGGCACTCAGTTTCACCTGCAGTACCTGTATATCTTACTACGCCTTTGTTGAATGGGCTTTCAGGCGCATCCAATGCAAACATCCTCTTCATCATCGCAGGGTTTGTTGGAAGTGAAACGTTTCCAATACCTACGTTGACTAATGCAGGCTTGACTTCACGCTCAGCAAACTTCATCTGGCCGAGTCTTACGTCTGATGGCATCCTTTTCTTAAAGAGTTCTGACATTACTGGTTTGTTCATAAAATACCCTCCTAAAAATATAAATAAAATATTTAAGATTTTTACCCTCAACTACTATAATATCAGTATTATCAGATTATTGCCATATTTTTTTGCAATTTACATAAAAAAACCACCCTTTATCAGATGGTTTTTCTATCATATTCCGCCATTATTTTACTCAGGATATCGTTTTCAGGGTAGCATTTGGTGCCTATTTTCGCAACTTTCATGATCCCCATTATGCTGTTGGTAAGGAAGACAGCATCGGCATTCTGCAAGTCTTCATTTCCGAATACCCCTTCGGTGACATCAAAGCTGTCAACTACGAATTTCCTCACCGTGCCATCTAGAAGACCGCAGCCGGCGGCTGGCGTGTACAGCCTCTCACCCTTTATGAGGAAAACGTTCGACACGCTTCCCTCGCAGAGCTCGTCCCTGCCGTTGAAGAACAGGACCTCGTCAAAACCTTCGGCAACGCATTTCTCATGCTCCAGTATGTTGTCCAGGTAGTTAAGCGATTTAAGGTACGTCAGCGGCGAGGTCTCGTTCCTCCTGACCTGGCTGACCTTAACATTGAATCCGCGGATGTAGTGCTCCGGCGTGTACCTGTTGTCCCTGGAGGTGAAGATAGTGTTCTTCTCTGTAACTATCAGCTTTAGCACCCTGTCCCTGCAGCCCAGCTTAGCTGCTGCTTCCATCACCTGCTCCTCTTCAATTTTCCTGATTATGCCTATAAGGGGCAGTCCCCTGTTAATCCTTTCAAGGTGGTCCTTCAGGAAAAGAGGCTTCTCCCTCACGAGCATCGTCTCAAACAGACCCCTGCCGAAGTTCAGCCCGCTGTCCAGAATCACCTTTTCATCCTCGACGGCCTCTCCGTTAAGAAGAATCATATCCCCATCGCTCCTTTACAGGACCCTCATGAGGGCCCTAGCCTTGTCTATCGTTTCCTCGTATTCCGCTTCCTTATCCGATTCCCAGGTTATGCCTCCGCCTACGCCGAAGTACGCCTTCCCGCCCTTCATCAGTATGGTCCTTATCACTATGTTCAGGTCCGCGCTGCCGTCGAAGCCCAGGTAGCCTATGCAGCCTGTGTATATGTTCCTTCTTGTAGGCTCAAGCGTCTCGATGACCTCCATGGACCTGACCTTGGGCGCCCCCGTTATTGACCCTCCTGGGAAACATGCCTTTATGCAGTCTACAGCTGAGCAGCCATCCTTGAGCTCGCCTGTGACTGTTGAAACGAGGTGGAAAACCGTGCTGTATTCCTCCAGCTTGAAAAGCTCGGTGACCTTCACCGAGTTAGGCTTGCACACCTTGCTGAGGTCGTTCCTCTCCAGGTCCACGATCATCAGCAGCTCCGATTTGTCCTTTTCGCTGTCCAGGAGCTCCTGCCTGTTCCTAGCATCCTCCTCAAGCTCCCTCCCCCTGGGCCTCGTCCCCTTAATAGGCCTCGTCTCAACAAAACCGTTGCTTATCCTTAGGAACCTCTCCGGGGATGACGACACTATGCTGAAATCTTCTGCGTTCATGAACGCGGCGAAGGGTGCCGGGTTTATCTTCCTCAGGTCCCTGAACACATCGTACGGGGCTTTCGCCGTCTCGCAGCAGAACCTCTGGGTCAGGTTCGTGATGTATACGTCACCGCTCCTGATGTACTGCCTGACCTTTTCTACGGTATCAACGTAATCGGCCATTTTGAAGTTCGACTCGAACACTGTCCCGCTTTCGGCCAGCTCGCCGTATTCAACCTTTTGTCCGCGGGATATCCTGTCAAGGATAATGCCTATGCTCTCCTCCCTCGGCCCCAGCATGCCGAGAGCCGTGACATAGGTTTTTCCTTCCAGGTTGTCAACTATCACGGCGTTGTCATAGAAGTAGAAGAATATGTCCGGTATACGTACATCCTCTAGCGCCAGCTCAGGAAGCTTCTCGATAACCCTTGCCAGGTCGTAGGAGAAGTACCCCATAGCTCCTGCAACATAGGGAAGACCTGTGTTGTTGACTATCCTGTAGCGGCCAAGCATCTTGTCCAGTTCCCCGAAAGGGTCTTTTCCTCCTTCGCACCTGCAGGTGTCGAAAGGGTTCAGACCTATGAAGGAGTACCTCCCCAGGTTCTCGGCATCCCTGCCGCTGTCAAGCAGCATGGCTGTATTGTCATCCTTGAAAAGCGAGTATATGTCGAAGGCATCCAGGTCCTTTTCAATTTCCTCCATAAGAAACTCCAGCTTCTTCCCGCCAGAGTGAGCTTTCGCTTCCTCGAGGAAATTCCTGAGCATTTCGTGTCCGCATTCGGTGAGCTCCGCTTCAGGATGGAACTGGACGCCCTCCACGAGGTAATCCCTGTGCCTCAGCCCCATGATTACGCCGTCAGCTGTTTCGCTGGTTATCCTGAGGCATTCCGGGAGAGTCTCCTTGTCGACAACAAGGGAATGGTACCTGGTAACCTTGATCGGGTTTTTCAGGCCCCTGAAAACGCCGGTGCCGTCGTGGAAAACGTCGAATACCTTTCCATGGACTGGCTCTGCTCCATTCACGATTCTTCCGCCGTAGGCGTAAGCCATGCTCTGGTGCCCCAGGCATATGCCAAGTATCGGAATCCTGCCGCCGAACTCCCTGATGACGTCGACGCAGATTCCAGACTGCTCTGGGGACTTGGGACCCGGCGAGATTATTATGCCTTCAGGCTGCATCCTCTCAATATCCTCAAGTGTCAGGCTGTCGTTCCTGAACACCGCAACCTCCTCTTCCAGCTCCTCCAGGTACCTTACCAGGTTGTAAACAAACGAATCGTAGTTGTCTATCATTAGAAACATCTTTGCTTCTCCTTTTTTTTGAACTTTATTGACCTTCGATGATTTTCAGCAGCTCCATGGGATTGTCTATTATGAAGTCGGCGCCTTCCTTCTCCAGGACCTCCCTGTCCCTGAAGCCCCACGTCACCCCTACGCATGCAACGCCGGCGTTCTTCACCGCCCTTACATCGACCTCTGAATCGCCCACGTATAAAGTTCTCTCGTTAGTTGTCCTGAGCTCCTCTATTGCGTTCAGTATTGTGTCGGGTGCTGGCTTTTTCAGGTTCTTTTCGGATTCACCTACCGTTACGTCTATATATCCTTCGAAATAATGCTTGCTGAGCCCTTTTGCAGCCTTGTCGAATTTGTTGGATACGATCGCGAGATTGAGACCGTCCTTCCTTAGCTGCTCCAGAAGCTCTGCGATACCTTCGTAAGGGCAGGTTGCATTCTTCATGTTCATGGAGTAATGGCTGCGGAAATCCGCGAGGCATTTCTCATGTTCCGCGCGGCCGGCCCCTTCAGGCATCGAAAGCTTTATCAGGTTCGATGCCCCGTTGCCCAGGAAGCGCCTGATCTCTTTCTTCCGCCTCTCCGGAAAGCCGCTGCAGGACAGCGAGTAGTTGACGCTGTCCGTAAGGTCGTCCAGCGTGTTAAGCAGTGTTCCGTCCATGTCGAATATGACTGTGTCGTATTTTCTCATCCTCATCCTCCACCAATGGCATCTTTACAATTACAAATAATTTACCACAAATCCCGCAGTGGCGCAAACCGACTTGCCTTGTACGACTGCTTTCAAAATAATATAATATTAATATAAATCAATTGCGGAAGGATGTGTTTGTATGGCAAAGCTCAAGATTTTGGTTCCCGTTGACGGCAGCGAGAAAAGCATGCATTCTATTGATTGGTTGAAAAGATTCTACAGCAAGGACGAAGCAGAGGTCACTGTTATGATGGTGGTAGAAGTGGTCTACCGGGAAGAGATGGCCGCTGTAAAAAAATTCGAAGAGCTTGAAATGAAAAAGGCTGCTGTGCTTGAGGAAGCGGCAAGGAAGCTTGAAGGGTACACCGTAACCACGGAGAGCGTGGCAGGCCATGTAGCGGATTCCATACTCAGGGAAGCCAAGGAAGGCAGGTACGACCTTATAGTCATTACAAAATCCAGCGTAAAAGGAATATCAAGAATCATAGGCTCAGTGACAGCCAAGGTCGTCAGGGATTCAGAGGTTGCTGTGGTTGTTCTACCGGAATAAAATGACAAACCTCCAGACTGATGTTGATTTTGATCATCCGTCTGGAGGTTCTATGATTTCATTATTTAACTAAGAGAATTGCTGATGCATTCACAGCATCCATCGAACCGCCGATGCTATTTTCCACTGTTAGTCTCCGCTAAAGAGACTCTTCAAAAAACCATCTGCAGCCTGCTGAGAAAATCCTCTGAGCACTTTGTCGGGTGAATCGCCGAATACAAAACTGATGCTCCTCATAAATAAATCGTATATTTCAGCATGATAAGTAAATGCAAGAAACCCTGTTATTACAAACAAAAACAGAAAAGCAGACACCACAAATATCCCTGCAGCCATCAAAAACCTTTTAGTCTTTTTTCTTAATCTCCTGCGTCCGTGTCCATTGCCGTAAATATTTCCTATACCCACTTTTCACCAATCCTTTATTATTAATGCTTTTCTTTGAAAATGCAAATGTTAACCAAGAGCAATGCAACTTCGGTTTTACTTGCTTACTTTGCTTCCGCAGCTGTTACAAAACTTTGCATCTGGCGGTAGTTTTTCACCACAGTTTATGCAGCAAGTCACACTATTGACCTTTTCCCCGCATTGCAGACAAAATTTCGAACCCGCCGGGATTTGTGAGTTGCACTTGCTGCAAATTGAAAAATTTTGATTTGCAGAGCGATTATTTGATTGTACATTGTTGGGTTGATTTCCATAGTTTCCATAGTTTCCATGAGAGCGGCTCCTTGAAGCAAACATGTCAATTAAATTTCCGAAAAGCCCCTTGTTTTGATAGTGGCTGCTGCCTTTATTGCCATTCCTGTAATGCCTTCCGTTTGACGATCTTGAAAAAAAACTCATAACTATTACCTCTTTCTCTTTCAAATTCTGATTTTTAGTATTCATACCTTTGAATTTCATTGTTCTTCGCAAGCTTATATTTGTTCTGCAATATTATTACAGCTGATGCTATGAGAACAGTCCCTATAAGTGTAAAAGCAATTTCCATTGCATTTCTCTCATAAACCTGTGCTCCAACTGATACCCAGATAAGTGTTCCTGGTATCCTTGACACTCCGTAAACCAAAAACAATTTTGATGCATTGACCGGAGAAAGACCAGCTACGTAAATCATCAAATCTTTTGGGATACCCGGAATGAGGCAAACAATCAGCATCCCGAGCATACCTTTTGTGGAATTCAAAACGCTGCTAATTTTATCTATTTTGTCTTTCGGTACAATTTTGCTTATAAATTCGAATCCCAGCAATCTTGAAATATAAAAAGCACACACTGTTCCTATCATTATCCCAGTCATAGACAAAACAAATCCCAATGGTATTCCATAAATGTAACCGCCACACACGTTGAATAGGTCACCAGGTATTACCACAATCAGCACATGAACCGCCTGCAATAATACATAGAACAATATACCTAAACCTTCAAATGATCTCAGGTAATCCCGAAGGACCTCCGGCTGCTTAACCTTTTCGATAATCCACGGAGCAAAGCATCCTGCCAATGCACCTAAAGCCAATACAGTCAGAATCAAGCCAAGTACTTTAAGTTTTATTTTTGGGTCAATCTCACTTACTTTCATAACTCCTCCATCATCACTGGCTGCATGCAACCTGCTGCCTTACTGGGTCTGTCCCCGCAAACTTATTAAGATATTCATCTCCCGCTCAGTTTGAACAGCAAATTTTTGACAATCTCACTCATTCCCTTGCTCTCCGCCTTCCCTATATGGGTCTATGTGTATGTTAACCCTGCAGTTGATGAATTTATCGCTCATTTCCTTCTTTATGATTCCTATAACCTCATGGGTTTCCCTAACAGTCAATTCCGGATTCATAGTCATATGGAAATCTATATGCTTCTTGTTGCCTGATTTCCTTGTTTTAAGCTTGTGGTAATCTATATACTTGTCGCTATGGGATTCTATTATCCCCCTAATCTCTTCCTCCTCTTTTTCGGACAGCCTTGCATCCATAAGCAGATTGAGCCCGCTTCCTGTCAGCTCCCAGGCCTCCTTTATTATAAGAAGCGCAACCAATATTGCTACTATAGGGTCAAGAATCATTATGCCGGTAGCCTTGATAAGAATTATTCCAACTCCAACTCCCAAGGATGTGTAGACATCCGTTTTCAGATGAAGTGCGTCTGCTTCCAAAGCCATTGAATCCTCTTCCCTCGCCACCTTGTATAACGCCCTTGATACAAATAGGTTAATCAATGCCGAAGCCAGCATAACCGCTATAGCAATGAATGCTTCTTCGATCTCAACAGGCTCAAATAGCTTTTTGAACGCCTCATTGATGATCATACCCGCTGCGATGAATATAAGAGCTCCTTCTATTACGCCTGAAATGTTCTCAAGCTTTCCATGTCCGTATGGGTGCTCCTTGTCGGCAGGCTTTGATGCCCCTTTCACCGAAAAGAATGCAATTACGGAAGCTCCCAAGTCCATCGAAGAGTGTATCGCCTCAGAAATAATACTGACCGAGCCGCTCATAATACCCGCTATGACCTTGAGTGTTATGAGTGTAGTGTTCGAAATTATTGATAGCAGCGCATAGCGCACTTTTCTATCTTTAAGCATTGTGTCTCATCCTCCTTTAATGCCAATTTGCGTTGCGAGATGCGCAACCTCATTATCAATTGACTTGAATCTTCTAACTCATTATAAGGCTTGAAACACTATAAGTAAAGCCATTTTCAGCATTTTATCAAGATGGCTTTAATTATCAATTGATAACGAGAATTAATCCAAATGACATTCTCATCATTTATAGGATTGGAAAATGAAAAAAACACCCTTTCATATTGAATTCATCAATACGAAAAGGTGGTTGCTACTTAGCCTTCCGGGAAGTCGGCGTTGTGGTACACGTCCTGGACGTCGTCGTCGTCCTCGAGCGCATCTATCATCTTCTGGAACTTAACAGCTGCTTCTTCGTCAATAGCAGTGTAGGTGTCCGGAACCATCTTTATATCAGCTTCGAGGAATTCGAGGCCTTCGCCTTCCAGGGCTTCCCTAACTGTGCTGAAGTCTTCAGGTGAAGTTGTTATTTCGAACACTTCCTCCTCAGAGCTGAAGTCCTCTGCGCCAGCATCGAGAGCCATCATCATCATCTCGTCCTCGTCCATCTCGTCTGTTTTTTCTATAACGATTACGCCCTTCTGCTGGAACATGAAGGAAACGCAGCCGGTTGAGCCCATGTTGCCGCCGTTCTTTGTGAAGGCGTATCTTACGTTTGCAGCAGTCCTGTTCTTGTTGTCTGTAAGCGCGTTCACTATAACGGCTGTTCCTGCAGGACCGTATCCCTCGTAAACAATCTCCTCGTAGTTAACGCCTTCCATTTCGCCTGATCCTTTTTTGATCGCCCTTGTGATTGTGTCCATAGGCATGTTGTTAGCCTTTGCTTTAGCTACAACGTCCCTCAGCTTCCCGTTTGTCTCAAGGCTTGATCCGCCGTTCTTTGCAGCTATCATTATCTCCTTGCCGAGCTTAGTGAATATCTTTCCTCTTTTTGCGTCTGTCTTGCTCTTTTTAGCCTGAATGTTATGCCATTTTGAATGCCCTGACATCTGTATTGCCTCCCAAATCTAATATTTTATATAAATTTCGCTTAAGTTTTATTGAAAAAGCCTTAAATATTATATCACAAAGGCAGCTTCTATTTCAAACTCAATTTGCCTTCAGGGTTCTTGAAGAAGTATTCCTCGTCGCCCTCGCTGATGGAGCACCTTCCGTTGAGCGCCTCCACTACCTTGCCGCTGACCTCGGCCACATTCTCCACCTCGCAGTAGGTCATCAGGTTCACCTTCTCGGTATATACGGTCTCCTCTATGAACCAGCCGTTCTGCTCGAAAAGGTACTGAAGCTTGCCAAGCGCATCGTACTCTATCTCTATGCTGAGCGGCACGCCCTTCACCCTCTCGACTATCTCGCCTTCCTTTATCGCATCCGAGGCAGACTTGGAATATGCCCTTACAAGGCCTCCCTTGCCCAGAAGCACGCCTCCGAAGTACCTCGTTACAACTACCGCCACGTCGGTCACGCCGTTCTTCTTTATGGCTTCCAACACCGGGACACCTGCCGTGCCCTGGGGCTCGCCGTCGTCGCTGTACCTCTGTATCCCCATGTTCTCGCCTATGACGTATGCGTATACGTTATGCCTGGCTTCCTTGTGCTCGCCCTTTATCCTGTTTATGAAGTCTCTGGCTTCGCTCTCCTCACGGACCCTGATGGCGTGCCCTATGAAGACGGACTTCTTTTCCTCGAATTCAGATACCGCTTCGTTCTTTATGGTGAAGTAACCCAATGCGTTCCCGCCCTTCTAAAGTGTTTTCCCCTGCAGGTAGTTTTCAGCCGCGTACCTCAGGTAATCCTTGTCTGCATTTTCGTATATTTCCTTTATCCTGTCAAGGGCGGACGTGCTACCTAGCTTGTCCAGCGCCTTTATGGCGTAGCTGACCACCTGCGGGTTTTCGTCTTCAAGCGCCTTGACAAGGGCTGCCTCGAAGTACATGTCACCCGTTTTCCCCATAGCCGACACAGCCATCCTCCTGATGTTTATGTGGTTGTGGACGAGGGCTTTCCTCAGTGTCGCGTAGCCTCCCCTGAGCCTTGTCTCTCCGAGTATCCACACTGCTGTCTCCTTCTCCCTCGACCTCATCTTGCCGTAGTTCCTTACTATGAAGTCGACAAGGCCTTCCTTCAGGTCATCGTCGAGGGAACCCAGTGCAGCGATCTTGTCGGCCTTTGGCGTGTCCGCGAGCTTTCTGAAAAGCTCGTCCAGCCCGCTGCAGTTGGCCAGCATGCCGTATTTTATCTTTCCGTTTATGATGTGGGACCTCACCGTCTCCCTGTCAGTGCCCCTTATCCGGCTTATCGCCTCGGCGCTCTTGCCCTCAAGGGAAAGGTAGTAGCTTATGTCCTCGTCTGAGAAGGTATCCACCCTGCTCCAGTCCACGTTCAGAAGCCTTTCCTTCAATATTATCACCCCTGTCTGCCACCTGATATTATGCCTGAAAGCATTTCTATGCCCTTCCTTATCTGGCCTTCGTCCACAGTAGAATAGCTCAGCCTGAAGTATTTGCGCCCGTCCGAAGGGTTCCTGTAGAACATGTCCCCCGGAGTCACAAGTATTTTCTTGCCCTTCGCTATCCTGAACAGCCTGACCGCATCCATGCTCAAGCTGTCGCTTATCCTGAGGTAGAAATGAAGTCCTCCGCCCGGGCTGATGTACTCGACCTTGTCCCCAAGCATCTCCCTGATGCAGCTTTCCATGACACCGTACCTCGACTTGTAGATCACCTTCAGCTTCTCTATGTATTCTATCCAGTACCCCTTCTTTATATACATGTCCAGGGCCCTTTGCATTAGGCTGGAGGTGGCTATGTCCGTGTTGAACTTCGAGCTCTGCACAGCCTCCCTGTACTTCGGCGGAGTTATCAGATATCCAAGCCTTATGCCCGGCAGAAAAAGCTTCGAGAAGCTTTTCACGTAGATGACCCTGTTGTTCCTGTCCAGGCTCCTGAAGCTGCTGTAGGGTATTGACTCGTCGAAGATGAGCTCGCTCAGATAGTCGTCCTCAATAATGAAGAAGTCGTATATCTCTGCCAGCTGCAGTATCCTCTTCTTCTCCTCTATGCCGTAGCTCATGCCGGAGGGGTTCTGGAAATAGCTCATCGTATAGAAGCACCTTATGCTGTTCTTCATCAGGAGCTTCTCCAGCTTGTCAACATCTATCCCGTTTCTGCCTATGGGTATGTCGATTATGTTCGCCCTCCTCGACTTGAATACTGAAAGAGCCCCGCTGTAGGTAGGCTTCTCCACGAGCACGTAGTCGTTCTGGTTTATGAGCGCCTTCGAGATTATGTCGATGCCCTGCTGGGCCCCTGTAACTATGAGTATGTCCTCGAGCTTCACCCTTCCGCTCCAAAACACCCTTCTTATCGTTTCCCTTAATCCCTCGTAGCCCAGAGGCTCCTGGGCGATGAGCGCTTCAGCTCCGTCCCTGTCCAGCACCTCGTCAAGCACGCTTTTGAAGCTGCTGATCGGGAAGAATTCCGTCGTCAGCATCTCGCCGGTGAAATCAATATACCCGTCGGACTTGCCGGAGATGAGCCTTAGGCTGCTGCTGTACTCCTTTTTGATGGACCTTCCGGACTCCCTCCTCTTGGCGTAGGTGCCGCTGCCCTTTTTCTGGACAGCGTAACCCTCGTCCTCCAGCTTGTCGTAAGCGCTGACTACCGTCACGGCGTTTACGCCCAGGAAGTCTGAAAGGGCCCTTATGGAGGGAAGCTTCTCACCGTCCGCTATGCTTTTTTCGTCGATGAGCCTCTTTATCCTCCGGGCCACCAGTATGTATTTCGCTTCGTCCGACTTTCCGAAGTCTACTCGGTATTTCTCCATGCTCTCACCTGCCTTGATTTCTGCTCAAATGGAAACGAACTTAAATCAGAAAGCAATTTAAGTTCGTAAAATTTTACAGGAAATAAACGTTTTCCTTGAAAAGGACCTTGCCGTCCTCCGACTTGTAATCCCTTGTGTCCTTCTTTATTATGTTCTTTTCCCACAGCTTGTTCAGTATCTCCTCCATGTTGATGCTGTAGCTGTTGAAAAGCTTGTCGTTCTCTATGTCCTCGGCGCTCAGGAAGCAGTCCTTCTCGTTCATGAAATCGATTAGAACGCCGCAGTAGTTCCTTATTGATTCGTCCAGTGAATCCTGTATGTATTTCATGGCGGCAGAAATTACCTCTTTCTTGTTGTCCAGCTTGAAGAACAGGCTCTCGACATGCCCCTTGAAACCGCTGCTGAGGTTCATGGCCATAGTCATGGCATCCTTGCTTATCATGTAGCCTGCCGAATTGACGTAGAGCTTCGCGTACTCCTCCATGGATTTGACCGCTGCAGTGTAAGCCGTGAATATGCCTTCGTTCTGGATGTATTTCCTGCATAGTCCCGTGCTCTTGAGCAGGTTGCCAAGGTACACCATGTTCCATCTTTCGCGGTCGAGGTCCGGGTAGAACCTGCCGTTGTCGTACCTGTTCGTTATGTCCCCGTCCTTGGAGAAAACCAGCCTGGAGGAAGCGAAAACCCTATGGATGAAGCCGCCTCTGAGGTCCTCCTCATACAGTACCAGAAACTTGCTTTTGCTCATGACCTTGATGTGTACAGGCACCCCTTTTTCCTCTGTGTATATGTTCTTCATGGCGTTCATTTTCTGGTCCAGGATGACGAAAAGATCGATGTCCGATTCATCCCAAAGGTCGCCCGTCACCATGCTGCCGAACACCATTACTGCAAGGACCGAGCTGTTGCCCCTCAGCCTCTCCACAATGGAATTGAATGCCTTCTGATACTGCAATATAGACTTCTCCATTAGTAAAATCCCCCCGCGATACATTTTGATACTCTACACATCATTATATAATAAAAACGGGCATAATTACAATGAAATAATTACGCCCGTGAAACTTTTCATTCATTTTTTCAATATTTATGACAAATCCGCTGCCGTCTTCGAAGCCTCGTAAACTGCCCTCTCTTCGTCGATCTCGGTGAACTCGCCCTTGTCCATGACTAGCCTGCCGTTTATCATGACGTATTCCACCTCGCTGCCGTTCGCCGAGAATACCAGGTTCGTGTGTATGTCGTGAACCGGAACCATGGTCGGCTTATTAAGGTTGACCATGATCAGGTCCGCCAGGTATCCTGGCTTTATCCTGCCCAGGTTCTCAAAGCCCAGCGCTGCCGCTCCGTTAGGCGCCGCGATCTCCAGCATTTCCCTTCCGCTAAGCGCGGTCGTGTCCCTGCCGGTCAGCTTCTGCAGCAGAGCTCCCGCCTTCATCTCCCCGAACATGTTGAGGCAGTTGTTGCTTGAGGCTCCGTCCGTACCCAGGCAGACCCCGATCCCCCTGCCGAGCATGTCCGCGACCCTTGCGGCCCCGCTCGCCAGCTTCATGTTACTGACGGGGTTGTACACAGGACTTACGTTCCTTCTTTTCATGATCTCCATGTCGCCGTCGCTTAGGTAGACGCAGTGGGCGGCCATCGTCTTAACGTCGAATACTCCAGCCTCCAGCAGCAGCTCGGTCGGTGTCATGCCGTAGTTCTGCTTCACGATACCCTGCTCGTCCTCAGTTTCGGAAACGTGGATGTGGATTCCGCAGCCCAGCTCCTTCGCTGCTGCGGCGATCCCTTTCAGGGCATCCTTTGTAAGCGTGTAGGGTGAATGCGGAGCAAGCATGGCCCTGCTCATAGCGGAAGCGCCAGAGTTGATCCTTTTAACGCTCCCCAGGTAGCTGTTAAGCAGGCTTTCCCAGCCTTCCCCCATGATGGGGTAGCCGAGCACCGCCCTCATGCCGTATTCCTGAGCGCAGCCTTCGACAGCATCCTGGTAGAAATACATGTCGCTGAAGGTGGTTGTTCCGCTCCTGAGCATCTCAACCATCGCGAGCTTTGACCCTGCGACGATGTGCTCCTCTTTGAACTTAGCCTCCATGGGCCAGACTTTCTCGTTAAGCCACCTCATGAGCGGCAGCCCTTCTCCGTAGCCCCTTAGCAGAGTCATCGCCATGTGGGTGTGGCAGTTGACCATGCCCGGCAACACGCAGTAGCCCTTTCCGTCGATCACCCTGATGCCCTCCAGGCTTCCTTCATATCTGCCGGCCGAAACCTGCGATATCGTTTCCCCCTTCACCAGCACGTAACCGCTTTCGATAACTTCGTTTTTAGTGTCAAGGGTTGCTATCATAACGTCCCTCAAAAGAATATCCATCTTCATACCTCCGCCGAATTATACTTCATACTTCTTGCATTTGCTCAGAGCCTCGTCGTCAACCAGTGCCTTTACGTACGTGCCGTCATCCCTGTATTCCTCCTCCAGAACCTTGGAGTTCCTGTGGAGGTATGCGACGAAGGACTGGTCCGAGTATGGGATGAGGAACCTTATCTCCTTAAGCGTGTATGGGAGCACCTCCGCGATTTCGCTGAGCAGGAGGTCCAGGTTTATCTCCTCCCTCGCCGAGATCCTCACCAGCTTCATGTCCCTGTACCTGTCCGCTATGGCTTCAACCGCTTCCTCTCCCGCCTTGTCTATCTTGTTGAGCACCAGCATCATGGGCTTGTCCGCAGCCCCCAGCTGTCCCAGCACCTCGTGCACCGCTTTTATCTGCTCCTCGGCGTAGCTCGAGGAACAGTCGACGACGTGCAGCAGAAGGTCCGAGAAGACGACCTCCTCCAGTGTCGATTTGAAGGCCTCCACCAGGTCATGGGGCAGCTTCTTGATGAACCCTACGGTGTCGGTCAGTGTTATCACCCTGTTGTCGGGAAGTAGCACAGCCCTGGTGGTTATGTCCAGCGTTGCGAAGAGCATGTCGGCTTCGAACACCTTTTCCTTTTTTATGCTCTCTTTTGGGTAAGCTATCTCGCACAGCTTGTTCCTCAGTGTGGATTTGCCGGCATTGGTGTAGCCGACCAGCGAAACCTTCGGAAGCGCGTTTCGCCTCTCCCTCTGGGTCTCCCTTACCTTCCTTATCTTTTTCAGCTCGTCGTTGAGGTCGTATATCTTTTCCCTGATATGCCTCTTGTCCGTCTCCAGCTTCTTTTCTCCCGGCCCCCTGGTCCCGATACCGCCTCCCGTCCTCGAAAGCACGGTGCCGAGGCCTGTTAGCCTTGGCAGCCTGTATTTCAGCTGGGCCAGCTCGACCTGTATCTTGGCTTCCCTGCTCCTCGCCCTAGTTGCGAATATTTCGAGTATGAGCGTGGTCCTGTCGATGACCTTTGCTCCTATGTTCTCCTCGAGGTTCCTGACCTGGGAGGCGGAAAGCTCGTCGTCAAAGATTATCACGTTTGCGGAGTACACCTGCCGCATGAGTGCCAGCTCTTCGACCTTGCCCTTGCCTACATAGAAGGCCGAATCGATGGAGCTCCTGTACTGTATCACCTTGTTCAGGACCTTAACCCCGCAGGCTTCTGCAAGCTCCTCGAGCTCGTCTATGCTCTCCTCGCTCTCAACCCCGACCAGTATCGCCCTCTCGCTGTCGTCCTCTTCGATCTGGGCCTCCTTCAGGAGCTTGTCCGTTTCGATTATCTTCTCAGCTATCTTGAAGCTGAAAAGCTCCTCAAGAGCCAGCTTCCTGGTCGCTTCGGCTGTGATCCTGTTGTTCGAGACGGCGCAAAAACCGATCGTCGCGTCTGTGAACTCCCCCTCTGTCAGCCCTATGGCAACCATGCAGTCAAGCTTGTACTTTATCAGAGCAGATATGTCCACCGCGGAAAGCGTGGAGTTGCCGTTGGGGTGCGTATGGATTATCCTGATCCCGCTAAGGCGTTTCTCCCTGTCTGCTATCTCGGGTATCTCAACGGTGGAGCTGTCGCCGACAGCTATGCTGACGATGGAGCCCCTCCTGTTGACAGCAACGCTGACCTCCCTGTTGACTATTTCCGATACAGCCTTCAAAGTCTCCACTAGCTCGTAGCTGCAGACGATATCCTTGGGCATCTGGAGCTTGTACAGGTCCTCCAGCTTGTTGAGCACCGAGTCCCTTATCCCATCTATATTTCCGTATATCATAAAATCACCATCCTATCCTGCTTATTTACAATAATTTTATACCATAACGGCCTCCTTGTAAAACCTTGGGAGGCGCCGCATGTTAACATTTTTTTTATACATCATTTTCTTCAATTATGATATAATAGGTAGAATCGATAAATATAGTCTTTTTTGAGGAGGTTAATCATGGGTGAAAAGCCTAAAAAGCCTAAAAGATCTTTAAAACCAGTGAAGACAGGCAAATCCCGTAAAATAAATAAGCGAAAAATCCTTTACGCAATTATCGGAATCTTCCTTTTCTCCTGCCTTGCAGCAGGCGGTGCGGGGGTAGCTATAATTTCCCAGGCCCCTGCGCTCGATGTCAACAAGATAACCAACATGAGCCAGCCTTCGACTTTGTACGACGATGAAGGAAACTACATGGACACCGTAAGGACAAACGAGAACAGGATAGCTGTGAAGCTCGCAGAAATGCCCCAGAATCTTAAGAACGGCCTCGTCGCGATCGAAGACGAAAGGTTTTACAAGCATCCCGGGATAGACATAAAGAGGATAATCAGCATAATATTCATAGACATAAAGAACAAGCTCTCAGGAAGCAGCAACCTGCAGGGAGCCTCCACGATAACCCAGCAGCTTATAAAACTTACCACGCTTACATCAGACGTGACCATAACCAGGAAGGTCCAGGAGTGGTACCTTGCTCTGAAGCTTGAGAAGGTCCTGTCAAAGGACCAGATACTTGAGGCTTATCTCAACACAGTCTATTTCGGCGGCAGCGCCTACGGCGTTGAGGCCGCTTCAAGACAGTACTTCAACAAGTCGGTAGGCGACCTGAACCTTATCGAGTCCGCGTACATAGCAGGAGTGCCTCAAAGCCCTTCAATCTATTATGCTTACTCTGCTACATCAAAGAAAAACCCGTCAGTCTACCTCAACAGGACAAAATCAGTCCTCTCCAGGATGCTGGCAAACAAGTACATCACCCAGGAGCAGTACGAACAGGCCATAAAGGATCTGGACGACGGCAAACTTGCTTTCAAAGCGCAGGCCTCCCAGACCGAGAACATGAACTACGAATGGTTCTCCCTGCCGGTTATAGAGCAGGTTAAGAAGGACCTGAAGGAAAAGCTGAACTACTCAGACGAGGAAGTCGCAAGGGCGATTTCCAGCGGCGGGCTTAAAATATACACGACCATGGACAAGGAGATGCAGGACAGCACTCAGCAGATACTGAACTCCGGACTTTCAAACGGCAAGGACGGAAACGGCATTCTGACCCCTCAGGCTTCAGCTGTTGTCATGGACTACCGTACAGGCGAAGTCAAGGTCATAGTCGGCGGAAGAGGAACGCAGCCGGCCCTCTCCTACAACAGGGCTGCCTCCGAAAAATTCCTCAGGCCGGCGGGTTCGAGCATCAAGCCTCTGACCGTATACAGCGCGGCAATAGACTCCAAGCAGGCAACTGCTGCAAAAATCATAGATGACTCTCCGCTGGATCCGGCCATCGGATCAAAATACGGCTCCTCGAGCAACCCGTACAACCCTTCGAACGACGACCGAACCTTCTCAGGCCTTATCACTATAAGGGAGGCCATCATGAGATCGGTCAACCTCGTTGCTGTAAAGCTTGAGGATATGATAGGGCTTAAAACCGGCATATCCTACGGCGAGAAGTACGGAATCACATTCGACTCACACGACAAGACGAGTATAGCTGCCATGGCACTTGGCCAGCTTCACCACGGGACTAACCCTCTCCAGATGGCGGCTGCCTACGGGGTCTTCGGAAACGCAGGCGTTTACACGGCTCCAGTACTATACACGAAGGTGGTCGACAGTTCCGGGGCGATAATCCTCGAATCCCAGAAGACCACGAAAGAGGTAATATCTGCAGACAGCGCTTTCGTCATGTACGACCTGCTCAAGGGACCTGTCAGCTCAGGCGGTACCGGACCAGCGGCTAACTTCGGCGGCATAGACGTCAGGGGTAAGACGGGTACGACAGGCGACAAGAGGGACCTCTGGTTCTGCGGGCTCACGCCTTACTATTCGGGAGCTGTTTGGATCGGAAACGACGACAACTCAGTCACCACAAACATATCGAGCAACACGGCTGCAGGCTTGTGGGGCAAGATTATGGCAAAGGCACACACCGGACTCACTAACAAGAAGATAGACCAGCCGTCCGGAGTGACGACGGCGGAAATCTGCTCCGTGTCCGGCAAGCTGGCTACCGATGCATGTGCGAACGCTCCGGGAGGAAGCACCGTTTACACGGAATACTTCGTTCAGGGTACGATACCTACAGAGCTGTGCGATGCCCACGTCCAGGTTGAGGTCAACAGCCTTACAGGGCTCCTGGCCGGGCCGAACACTCCAGCGTTCCTCAGGGTCGCGAAAGTTTTCCTTACAAGCAGCTACACGTCAGACCCTGCGCTTCTGCTGCCTACCCAGCAGGACGCAACAACACCTACAGACACAACTGTGAACAACGGTCAGCAGGATCCGCTGACCCAGAGTCCCCAACCAGTCCAGCAATAACAGGAACACCGGAAAGAAGCCTTAAAGGCTTCTCCGGTGTTCTTTTCACATCAGCTTCTTCTTCATCAGCTTTTTAGCCTTCATTTCAAGCCTCGAGACCTGGACCTGGCTGACCCCTATGATATCCGCCACCTGGCTCTGCGTCATGTCCTGGAAGTACCTGAGCCGGATCACCTTCCCAAGGTTTTCTTTGAGGGATTCCAGGGCTATCCTCAGTGCAATCTCATCAACTATGTCCACCCCGCTTGACTTTTTTTTGCTGAGCTGATCGATCAAGGTTATAGGCGTGCCCCCTTCATCGTGTATGACCCCGTGAAGGTACTGCGGCCTCCTGGTTGAATCCAATGCCTTGTCAATTTCCTTGATATCCATTCCCGTATGCAGCGATACCTCTTCCCAGGAAGGGTCCCTCATCAGTTCCCTGGAGAGCTCCTGCTTCGCTTTGTATACCAGCCTCGCCTTAGCCTTGATGCTTCTGCTGACCTTTATGGGCCAGTCATCCCTAATGTGCCTCCTAATCTCCCCTTCTATGAGGTAGGAAGCATATGTTGAAAACTGCGTGTTGTACCCCTTGTCGTAGTTGTGCACAGCCTTCATAAGCCCCAGGCAGCCTATCTGTATTATGTCATCCTGCTCAATGCCCCTGTTGAAGTAGGTCTTTCCTACAGAATAGACTAGCGGAAGGTTGATCTCTATAAGGACCTCAAGGGCCTTTATGTCCCCCTCCCTGTACCTTTCAATAAGCTGCGTGTTGCATTCGTAGCCCATCACCTGAAGCCTGCACCTCCCCTCAGGAATATTTTTCTCGCTGTTGTTTCTTCAAACCAGTTCATCTCATAACGCTCCCCTTCATGGAATTTATGTAACATTTTTGAATAATATATCTATTCATAGGTATATATTCTATTTTTTCTAAAATATCCCTTCTTATCCCCATTATGTCCTCTATTATATTTTTCATACATATTTTATTGATAAATATATCTTCAATTGCTATAATTTTATTTGTTATAAAAATTAAACTTACGAGGGGGTTATATATTTATGGAAATGTGGATAAAGGAAGCACAGATCGAAGATGCTGCAATGATATATAAAGTTAACGAGACTCTGGTGAGAAAACAGACCGAATACCAGGACCTTGCGATAGTTGAGTCTGACAGGTTCGGAAGGATGCTGCTGCTCGATGGGATAGTCCAGACAACAATAGCAGACGAGTATGTTTACCATGAGATGATAAGCCACATCCCTCTGTTCGCACACCCAAACCCTGAAAAGGTTCTGGTTGTAGGCGGAGGAGACGGAGGCGCTATCAGGGAGGTCCTGAAGCACCCTTCCGTTAAAAAGGCAGTCCTTTGCGAGATAGACAGATGCGTGGTCGAGGAATGCATCAGGTTCATGCCTGAGATAAGCTGCGAGCTCGAGAACCCGAGATGCGAAGTCTTCATCGGCGACGGGATAAAATACGTCCACGAGCACAAGAACGAGTTCGACGTAATAATTGTAGACTCCACAGACCCTTTCGGGGCAGCCGAAGGTCTATTCGGCGGAAGCTTCTACAAGGAGATCTCCGAATGCCTGACAAAGGACGGAATATTCGTTGCCCAGACGGAAACGCCTTTCTACCTTCCTGAGGTTGTGAAGAAGGTGTTCAGCGACGCGAAGGAAGTTTTCCCTGTGACGAAGCTGTTCATGGCTGCAATCCCTACCTACCCAGGCGGCTACTGGAGCTTCACCATCGGCTCAAAGATGCACGATCCTGAAGAGGCATCAGTTCCAGACGAACTCGGCTTCGACACAAGATACTACACAAAGAAGCTCCACAAGGCATGCTTCGCACTGCCTAAATACGTGGAAGACCTTATAAAGTAATCAAAGCCTGTCGTTAATTACGACAGGCTTTTCATTATTATGTCCTTTTCCCGCTGGTTTATACCGAAATAGCTGAAGATTTCTTCCTCTGTGAGGAATTCCTCTTCTGGAACGTCCGGCACCAGGAGCTTCATGAGGTTGTTTGGATAGTACTCGTACTGGTCCTCCCCCAGCTTCTTGGCGAAGCTCTTGAAGTAGAACTCGTAAATGCTGCTGTTGAGGAGCCTGGCTAACTTTTGAAGGCTCATGACCGCATCCTCCCTGAGCACCAGTGCGTAGACGTCTGCGCTGAAGTAGCTTCCCCTGTCTATGGCGAACCTGCTGCTGCCTGACTTGTATGGGAATATTATCTTTTCACCCTCGAATATCTCGCTTTTCCTGCCCCACTGGAGCATATGCCACTTCCTGGCGCCCGTCCTGCACTCCCTTCTGCCCATGAGCCTGTCCCTGTGCTCAGAGATGAACCTCATGGCGTTTGGGTAAAGCGCCTCGTCCTCTATGAGGTCGGAGTAGATGAGGACTGTGCTGCTTTCTTTCACTCTTCCTTTTTCTATGCTGCTGCTCTTTATCCAGGGCTTGAGGAGCTCCTTCTCTATACCTGACTCTTCCGCTGCTTCCCTGTCCAGGACGAAGGCCCTGTCGCAGCCTGTGATTATGCCCTGATAGCTGTCTGCTATGCCGCTCAGCTTGAGGCTGCATTTGGCCCCTATCTTCCTGAGGATCCCCAGGCTCTCCTCGTCCTTCAGGATCCAGCCGGAATCGGCAAGATCCTCCGGCTTCATCCTGAAACGCGTATATGAGCTGCCTCTGCCCTGAAGCAGCGAATCGAGGAAACCTTTCTTGTCGTTCTTTCCCCTGGCGGTGATCGGCCTGATGACATCCACCGCTTCGCTTCCTCTACTGCCGAAATCCATGAAAACTATTGCCGGGTCTATCCCAACGCCCTTGAAAGGCCTTATTCCGTAGAAGTCCACGATTCCCGAGAGAGCTCCGCCCCCGGAAAGAAGCTTTCTTAAGGCCACCCCGCTCGGCGATTCGATGAAGTACCTTGAGGTGATGAAGCAAAGCTTACCGCCAGGGTTCATTAGGTCGATCGCCCTCTGAAAGAAGCAGTAGGATATGTCCCCTTTGTCGACGTATACGCCTGCAAACCTCTCCTTTAGGGCCTTCGAGTAGTCCCTGTCCACTGTCTTGTGGCCGATGTACGGAGGGTTTCCTATGAAAACGTCGAACTTTTCCTCGACTCCCCCGATAAGGAAGTCCTCTTCCCTGAAGTTGGCTCCGCTTAAGCATCCCGACTCTGAAAAAAGGTCTGCGATTAGGACCCTTATGGCGAGCTGGTCCAGGTCGAAGCCGAAGAGGTTGAAATCCATGATGTGCTTCGCGATGCCCTGCTCTGAAAGGCTCAGGCCGTGCCTCGCGTTTATCTCCTCCAGCGCTCCCCTGTACAGCTCCTTGAGGTGCCGGAAGCAGGGAAGGAGGATGTTTCCGGTACCGCAGGCAGGGTCCGCGATCCTGAGATACGGGTTCCCGATAATATCCTCGCGGCTTACCGTGTTCTTCACCATGTAGCCCGCAATATCCTCTGGAGTGTAGACGGCGCCTGTCTCCTTGCAATCCTTCAGAAGCGAGGCGTATTTCTCCGAGAAGCTGCTCCCGGATCCCATACCGAGCTCGAGCCTGCAGTTCCAAACCGCTGCGGCCTTGTAATATTCATGTATAGGCTGTATCATTATTTTATATAGTTCATTTACTGATTTTTTAAACATTTCATAATCTGCGTTCATAATTTACCTCAATAAATTGCTGCTTTAATATGGCCATTTTCAGTATATCACAATAATCGGAGGCGGTGGCTGATGAAATACAAACTGATTTCCCTTTTGTTTGCCATGCTGTTCATTTTCAGCGCATGCTCTTCGTTCAACAAGAGCGTCCCTGTTTCCAACACTGTCCCCGGTTCAGGCACAACTGGCTCAGGAACCGGCGGCAGCGGGACCGGAACGGATGCGAACCCGGATAATGACAGCGGCACCGGAAGCGATACGGGCACTCCAGCCGGCAACGACTCCTCCGGCGGCGCCTCCCAGGATACTGACGTGTCGTCGCTTGAAAGCACGGAAAAGAGCTGGTACTACCTGCCTAAGACTGACGGTACGCCTTCCGGCGAACCAAAGGACATAGTTAACCTAATAAACAAATACAACGGGTACTACCTTGGCGACACCTCGAGCAAGGTTATATACCTCACCTTTGACGAGGGCTATGAGAACGGCTACACCTCTAAGATCCTCGACGTGCTGAAGGCCAACGGAGTGAAGGCTGCCTTCTTCGTAACAAAGAGCTATATAGCTAACAATCCTGCACTGGTGAGAAGAATGGCAAACGAAGGACACCTGGTCTGCAACCATTCCAGCACTCATCCTTCAATGCCGCTGGTAGCGCTCAAGGGCAAAGAAGCTTTCGACAAGGAGTTCAGGGACACAGAAGCTGCCTACACTGCAGCAACGGGCAAAGCCCTAGCCCCTTTCTTCAGGCCGCCTGAAGGTAAATACAGCGAGATTTCCCTGTTCTACACAAAGCAGCTTGGGTACAAAACCGTATTCTGGAGCTTCGCTTACAGCGACTGGGATACTGCTAAGCAGCCTGCAGAAGCCGATGCAATAGCCCTGCTCCGCGCAAGGACCCACAACGGTGGTATATTCCTACTGCACGCGGTTTCAAAGACAAACGCCGATATCCTTGACACTGTACTGAAGGAATGGAAGGACAATGGATATGAGTTCGGTTCCCTTTATGATCTGCCGGAGAAGTAAGTTGCAGGATATTCCACAAATTGCAGAGGAGTGGTTCTTTTATGGTGAGCGACCCGACAAGAAAACAACGCCTTTTTCCGACATCCACCGCAGGTAAATTTTCTTTAATATTCTTTTTACTTGCATGGGTCGCATTTGGGATATTTGGCAAGAATGTATTTTTGCTTGTGTCGACAATTTCTTTTTTTACTGGTTTAGCAGGTTTGATAATGGATGAAAACCGGTTTCTTATTGCGCTGGTTGTTATCGTGGATTTACTAAGCTGGATTGGACCATGAATAATTGTAAAGGTTAAAGAACGAAGAGAGCAATCAAAAACCGAGGAACCTAAACATAAGCAAATGCAGTTTTGATATTATATATTTTTCACTTTTTACAAGAAGATGAGGATGATCTGACTTTGTCGAAAGTTAACATCCCAGTGTTCGCTTTAGAGTTCGAAACTTTCTTTATGGCGACATTGTAGGAAAGTGTTAGTCAAACAGTAAATTTTAAGATGATGTGGTGATTTATATGGAAAAGTCTATTGAAAGCATTATGTATATTGAATTGAAATCAGGATATTCTGATGATGGACCAGCATGGATTGGAAAGGTAAAGTATTCGAAAACTGGTCAAACAGTTTATTTTAATAATAAAGGTTTTCGTAAGTATGCTGGAATTTCTGGTAATTATATCGATATTGAAACAGGCGAGGAGTATTGGATTTCTGGAGTTAAGAAAAATGGTAGAGATAGACTCTCGGCTGGTTCAGGCAGAGTAATGATTGATAGGAAAATTGTTGATGAATATTTAACTTTAACAGGGCAAAAATGTTTTGATGACAGAAGACTTTTTATTGTAGATATCCCAGATGTATTTCCTATTGATAGAATAAATAAAGTAGTTAATCAAGGTGATAAATAGAAGCACATAGAACAATATACTTTTATGTGAACCATTGTAGTATAAGACGTCTCAGTTGGATATTTGCGAAGATAACTTTTGGAGGTGGGAAGATTATTTTGCCTACTATTGAAATCATTTCATTTGAACGACAAAAACCAATAAATATAGACAGAAGTAAATATAACTTTGCAATACGACAAAATTCTAAATTAGTTAGTCATAGAGCTCTTTTTCAAGATTTTTTAAATATAAATGATGGGGTTATCCTTCATATTGGGAATCTCAAGTTAGCTAAAGAACAGTTCTTCTTTTTTGCAAGTGAATTAATTGATTGGAAATTTGAAGAAGCAGATATAGCTATTCCAATTATTGACCGTACTGAACCATTTGAAGAACAATGGAATGGTGATGGACAAATGCAAAGATTCAAGTTTAAGCAAAGTTTTATCTATGGTATTGATTCTTTGTTAAAGAAAGCATTGAATTTATCGCCAATAAAAAAATGTGGATTTTTAACTGATGTACAATTTGGACCAAAATTTTCAAGCTTTATACAATTAAATACTATTGAAGAATTTTGGAATATTCATAACTCCTCAGGATTAGTTTGGAATGCAATATATATAATCCATAACTTTTAATTTATTACGCAACTTTCAAATATGGTGAACCATTGTAGTATATTGAGAATATAATACTGAAAGAAAAGAGGATTTAATATGAGGATACCAGAAGAGCTTATAAAGAAATTTTATAAAATACCATTTAATGAGGTTTCATTTGGTTATACAACCATTTCGATCTACTCTTTAGTAAAGATAAGAGAAATAATTGAAAATCGATGGTTGATTATTGGAGAAGAAGATTTGTGCGGTGATTCAATATGTGTGGACATTGCGGATAGCTCTTTCCCTGTATACCTCGTGCCTCTTGAAGATTTAGAACCAGAATGTATATCATCTTCATTCGACAATTATCTTGAAATTTTAAAAATGCTTCAAAAACTTTCAGAAAGGCGTCAGAATCCTGTTGAATTAGAAAATAATCCGTTACCTGAAAATGACAAAAACATTTTCTTGATTAGCATTGAAGAACAAAATCCAGATTGTGAAATTCAGTTTTGGGAAAGCATTTTTGAAGAATAGTAACTGCAACACATCTTTCTTTAAAGACATATACGAAATGCAATCTAAAATCACAGAAGGAATGAGAATTATGGAATTAGAAAACTTTATTTCTGAAATAATTGTTTTTACTTTAATGTTCACTTTTGTCAACTGTGTTCATTTCTATAATTTGTCAAAACAAACAAGCATCTTCTTGACAGATCCAAAGTACAGAACGAAATGGATAATTCTGTATTTCGGAAATCTTTTAACATTTATTGGTATATATTCAGTCTTTTATATATTTAATCTTAACATGATATCAGGAATGTTTATCGGCCTTACATTTTCTTTTATATATATGTATAAGATTGGACAGAGAGAAGCGAAGCAAAGAAAATTCCTTTTAAAAGATGAAAAACGAATGCCAAATGCAGAGAAGTAGGAAGTTCCTATTGGAAAAGAAAAATATACAAATTTATTGATATTGGTTTGAAAAAGGGGAAATAGATGACAGAACATATTATTAGTGGTAAAAAGAAAAAACTCATATTGGATAGTGTTTTTGGGATACTTTTTTGCATATGTATCTTATCCTTAATATATTGGGGGGGTGAAAAAGATTCTACTCTATGGATCTTCTTATCATTAAATGCAATTACTTTTACATTTGCATTTACATATAAGTTTAGAAACTCGCCTTTTGAGTTCATTTTTCTTGAAAGTGGTATAAAATACTTTACAACTAATTTGTTGGGTAATGCAAAGGGTTTTGAAATTGAATATAGCAACATAAAAGAGGTAAATGCAAATAATTTGGATAAGCCGAACAATATAACAATAGTATATTTTGATAAGAATAAAAAAAAATTTAAAAGAAAGAAATTATTTTTGATCTATCTAGTTGAACCACAAAATATTATTCATAAATTTAAAGATATTTTCCATTCGACTGATTGAAATATTTTAAAAGCGGGAACAAAATCTGCAGGACTGCAGGGGAAAAGAGTCTTAACTGGAAGAGGTTCTTGAAATGAAAGTGAAAAATAACAAGTATGATATTATTGTTGAAATTGTATGTTTGAGTTTGCTAATAGGAGTCTGCGTATACTTATTTATGAATTGGAGCAGTATTCCTGACGGAATTCCAGGTCATTATAATTTTGCGGGTGAGATTGATAGAATGGGCAGCAAGAGAGAGTTGCTATTCCTTCCAATAATCAGTTGGCTGATGTACCTAGGAATGACAGCTATAGAAAACTTTCCGCAGATTTGGAATACAGGTGTCACAGTGACAGCGGAGAATGAGGAACGCGTATATCGCTTATTAAAAACCATGTTGGGTACAACCAAATTAATCGTGGTGGCAATTTTTGTTTACTTAACAATAAATTCTTCAAAATCAATGCCATTGCCAGCGCTGTTTCTTCCTGCATTTTTGATATTAATATTCGGTTCGATGATGTTATTTATTATGAAATTAGTTAGAGTAAGCAAATGATTATTTAAAACTTTTAGATCAGGACGGCAATGCAGTAATCTAACGGAGGGTTAGTAATGGACCGTATGAAATGCAACCAATATCTGAGGCATGTCGAGTTATTCAGGGATAAAATTCAATCATTTTCTGAATATCCATATTGCTTGACTGCGATAAAAGATTTATCCGTGTTAGAGTTTCATCCAAAAGTGACATTCATGGTAGGCGAAAATGGCACTGGCAAATCAACTTTACTGGAAGCAATCGCAGTTGCTTATGGTTTCAATGCTGAGGGCGGGACCATAAATTTTAACTTCTCCACAAAAGATACTCACTCAGACTTGCACAAGAACCTTAAGTTGGTCAGAGGCGTTAAAAGGCCAACCGATGGTTTTTTCTTAAGAGCAGAAAGCTTCTATAACGTAGCTACTAACATTGAAGAAATAGATGATAATCATTATAGTTCATACGGTGGGATTTCATTACATTCACAATCTCATGGAGAATCTTTTTTATCACTTATCAGGAATAGGTTTAGTGGTAATGGTTTGTATATTTTGGATGAACCGGAAGCGGCTTTGTCGCCTTCAAGACAAATGTCTTTGCTTGTTATTATGCATGATTTGATACAGAGAGGCTCTCAATTTATAATAGCTACTCATTCTCCAATAATAATGTCTTATCCTGATTCGGTAGTCTATGAATTAACCGATGGCGTAAAGGAAGTGAAGTACAAGGATACTGAGCATTATAAAATTACGAAAGCATTTCTTGATAAACCTGAAAAAATGTTGAACATGCTTTTGTCTGAGGAGTGATTAATAAACGAATTTTTCAATTTAAATGTTTTTCATTAGGAAAGGATCAGGATGAGTTTGATGAAATTTTTGTTGGATTTGGGGATTCTTCTTATTGATTCGATAATAGTGACACTTCTGTCGACAAAACTTCCTGACCGCTGTTATGATTACAGAAGCTGGCTATTCAGGGAAAGGAAATTTGAAAACAGCGGGGTGTTCTATCAGCGGGTGTTCAGGGTTAAACGCTGGAAGGACCGTCTTCCGGAAATATCCGACCTCATAAGATCCGCTTTCCCCAAAAAGTCTGTAAAGGAATTCGAAAAAGAGTACATGGAAAAGTTTCTTCTTGAATCGTGCAGATCTGAATTTGCGCACTGGTGCATCATCTGCTCTGCCATAATCTTTTTATTCTTTGAAGGCATGGAATCTTTCTTTTGCATGCTGCTCATCTCAGCACTTGTAAATCTGCCATTCATAATAATTCAGAGGTACAATCGTCCAAGGATCATACTCATAATGAGGCATAAGGGTATTGAAATATAATTTAGAAAAAGCGGGTGATATTATGCTGACCAGTGCAATGAAGGAGCTCCTGGGGAAAACCGGCAGGCTTTCAACAAAGGGATTAGGAGACGTGGACAGGCTTATATCGGAGCTGAAAGCTGCCGGCTTCGAAGCAAGCCTTGACAGCAGCAAGGAATGGATAGTGATTCCGGAGTCGCAGGTCAAAAAAGCCTGCGGCGAAAGGTACAGCCGCTGGTGATAGCTGTGCCGGCCCATGTTATGGGAGCAGAAAAAGGGTAGACATCGAAGTCTACCCTTTTTCGTTTGACCTGTATCCGCAGCTTATATGTTTTCGTTGACCAGAGCCATTACCTCATCCTTCTTCTTCTGGCCCTGAGCAACCAGCTTCACGCATTTATCTGCGATGCCTGCTTTGTACTCCTCGTCCTTCACGGAGCTCAGGTTTATCCTGACGTTCAGGATTGCCCCTTCTATGGCTGACTGAGCCATCAGAGCGGCTACGCCGGCGTCCGAAGCTGCGTTCTTGTTCCCCCACCTGGCAGCGGTCTCGATGTGCTCGAATATCCCGAGAGCGGATTCCGCAACCTCCAGAGGGATCTCTATCGCCTTCCTGTAGCCTTCCTGTATCTTCCCGCTTCTGTATATGGCCTCAGCCTCTTCCGCCTTTGGAAGCTTGAAGGCGTCCATCAGCTCCATGAAAGCTTCCACGTCCTTCTCCATCAGGTCCAGGAACTCGTCCTTTAACGTGCCTGCGTGGGATAGTCCCGAGTCTATGCTGTCCCTGGTGTGCTCAGGGTACTCGTTGTAGTCCTTCCTGCCGACTGTAAGGTTGAAGACCATGCACGCAAGCGCTGAGGCGAGCGACCCCGAAAGCGCGGCAACGCTGCCTCCGCCCGGAGCGGGCGACTTTGAGGCAAGCTCCGTGGTGAAATCCTGTATCGTCAAATCTCTTAACATCTTCTTCCTCCCTTTACGACAGTTATTCCGTCCTTTATCACAGTGTCCACGGCGTTGATGCCGAAATGGTATATGAGGTAGTTCAGGTTCTTCGCTTCGAAGACGGCAATGTCAGCCTTCTTTCCGACCTCTATGCTGCCGATCTCCTTCTCCCTGCCTATGGAGCAGGCTGCGTTTATTGTCACAGCGTTTATTATCTCCTCGGGCAGCATCCTGAGGCCGAAGCAGGCGTAGGTCATCACTATCTGCAGCGACTCAGTCGGCGATGTACCCGGGTTGCAGTCGGTAGCCAGAGCTACCGGAACCCCGAGCTGGATCATCCTTCTGGCGTCCGCAAACTTTCCCAGCATGAGGTAGAAGGACGTTGTCGGAAGGAGTATGGCGATGACGCCGTTCTCTGCCATGGCCTTCATGCCCTCCTCCGATGCCGCCACCAGGTGCTCCGCGGAAACGGCCTTGATCTCGCCCGCAAGCTCTGCGCCACCCGTTGACACAACCTCGTCGGCATGCAGCTTAATCCTGAAGCCGAGCTCCTTTGCGGCGTGGAGGATCCTCCTTGTCTCATCGACGTCGAACACACCTTCCTCGCAGAAGCAGTCGGCGAATTCGGCGAGGTTCTCCTCCTTGACCCTCGGAAGCATCTCCTCGATGATCAGCCTGATGTAGCCTTCCCTGTCCTCCTTGTACTCCTGAGGTATCGCATGGGCTCCCATGAAGGTGGAGACTATGTCCACAGGCTGGCTCTCGTCCAGCAGCCTGTTGACCCTGAGCATCTTGAGCTCTGTATCAAGGTCCAGACCATAGCCGGACTTGCTCTCTATCGTCGTTGTGCCGTGCTCAAGCATAAGGTCGAGCCTCTTTCTGCTCAGAGCGACGAGGTTCTCCTCGGAGGCCGCCCTCGTCTCCCTGACCGAGCTCAGGATGCCGCCGCCGGCCTTCAGTATGTCGATGTAGCCGACCTTCGCCAGCTTAAGCGGCAGCTCGAACTCCCTGGACCCTGCGTATACGAGGTGAGTGTGGCTGTCAATGAGCCCGGGGGTGACGGTCTTGCCCCTTCCGTCTATGACTTCAACGGTCGGGCTGAGGTGCTCCCTGTAGCCCTCGCCTTCACCAACTGCTGCAATCTTCCCGTCCTCGATCACCACGTATCCGTCCTGCAGGACGCCGGCATCCATCATGTCCTTGCCTTTCTTCACGCCCTCGCCTCGGCAGGTGACCAGGCAGTCAATGTTCCTGATTATCGTCTTCATCTACTCCCAAATTCTCCTTTCAAGGATCTGGTCCTTAGAGAAATTCTCTATCTGCAGGTAGTACTCCGCTGAGTTTATAAGCGCATCCATCGGTATGAGGCCTACAACCTCGCTTCCGACTACCGGAACCCCGTACCTCCTTGCTTCCATCTTGACCATCTCGAAGGCCCTGTACACCGCTGTCTTCTCGTAGTTAACAAGGTTCATCGAAACCTGAGTGATGTTCCTGTCGTTCAGCATGACCCCCATTGCCTTGACGAACCTCAGGCCGCCGCCTATGTGCCTTACTGTCTTTGCTATAGTATCAGCCACTGCAAGGTCGCTCGTTCCAAGGTTGACGTTGAAGGCCACCAGCGGGAACCTCACTCCGACGGCTGTGCAGCCTCCCTTGAGGCTGACCTGGTCAGGCCCGAAGTCAGGCTTCCATTCAGGCTGCCTGATCTTGTCGAAGAAGCCCTCGTACTGGCCCTTCCTAACATCCGCAAGGTTCTTCCTGCCTGGAGTTTTTGCAGCGTCCTCGTAGAGGTAAACAGGGATGCCGTATTTCTCACCCAGCAACTTCCCAACCTTCTCTGCGACCTGCACGCATTCATCCGCGTCCACCCCTTTGACCGGGACGAAAGGGACTACGTCAAGGGCGCCCATCCTGGGATGGCCTCCGGTGTGCTTCGTCATGTCTATATTCTCGTATATGGCTCCGGCGAAATCGTCTATGGCGTCCACCATTGCTTCCGGCGTTCCTATGACTGTCACGACAGTCCTGTTGTGGTCCTCGTCGGAGGAATAGTCCAGAAGCTTTACGTTGTCCCTTCCCCTCAGTGTGTCGATTATCCTCTCGATGACCGCCTTGTCCCTTCCTTCGCTGAAATTAGGAATGCATTCTATTACCTTGTTCATCCTTAAACCCCTCCGTTAAACGTCCAGTTCTACTTTTTTCCCGACGCGCTCGAGCAGCTTTCCGCTTGCGAGCAGCTCCTCCACCTTGTCGATTTCCTTGTACATTATCTTGTCCTTCTCTATGAACGGAACCACTTCCCTGACAGCGGCATAAGCCTCTTCAGTTCCTGCGCCGAGCTTGAGTCCCGCCCTGAAATCTATGGCCTGGCATGCAGCCATGATCTCGGTGGTCAGCACCCTCCTCGCGTTCTCCGCGATGCTCATGGCCTTCCTTGCAGCTATGGTTCCCATGCTTACGTGATCCTCCTGGTTTGCCGATGACGGTATCGAGTCGACAGACGCCGGATGGGCCAGCACCTTGTTCTCGGATACCAGCGCTGCGGCCGCATACTGCGTTATCATGAAGCCCGAGTTAAGTCCGCCGTGCTTTACGAGGAACGGCGGCAGGTCGTTGAGCTGGAAGTTAATGAGCCTCTCCAGCCTCCTCTCCGAGATGTTGGCGAGCTCTGCCACGGCTATTCCCAGGAAGTCGAAGGACAAAGCCATAGGCTGGCCGTGGAAGTTCCCTCCCGAAAGGACCTCTCCGTCCTCCGCTATGATAGGGTTGTCTGTAGCAGAGTTCATCTCTATGACAACCTTGTCCCTAATGTAGTTCAGCGCGTCCTTTGTTGCGCCGTGGACCTGAGGTACGCAGCGGAGCGCATAGGCATCCTGAACCCTAAGCTGCCCCTGCCTGGTTACGAACATGCTTCCTTCCACAAGGGCCAGGACATTCTTTGAGGTCGTCATCTGACCCCTGTGCGGCCTTATGTCCTGTATCTTGCTGCTGTAGGCGTCGGTGATTCCCCTGAGGGCTTCCAGGCTGAGCGCTGCGGCTACGTCGCTTATCTTAGCCAGGTTGATGCTGTCGTATATGGCCAGGGCCCCGACCCCTGTCATTACACAGGTGCCGTTTATGAGAGCCAGGCCTTCCTTGGCCGTAAGCTCGATCACGGGTATTCCCGCCCTCTTCATTGCTTCTGCGCCGGTCAGCACTTCGCCTCCGAACTCAGCTTCACCTTCCCCGAGCAGAGGCAGCACCATGTGCGAGAGCGGCGCAAGGTCTCCTGAGGAGCCCAGCGAGCCCTTCTCTGGTATCTGAGGGTGTACTCCCCTGTTGAGCATTTCCACCAGGGTGCTGAGCGTCTCCAGGCGCACGCCGGAAAAGCCCTTTGCAAGAGCGTTAGCCCTTAGAAGCATAATCGACCTCACGGTGTCCGTAGGGAACAGCGGGCCGGCCCCGCAGGCGTGGGACAGGATCAGGTTTGTCTGCAGCTGCCTGCAGTCCTCCTTGGATATCGAAACGTCAGCGAACTTGCCGAAGCCCGTTGTGATGCCGTAGACGACCTTGTTGTTCTCAACGATGTCTTCCACTATGGCCCTTGACTTCCTTACCTTCTCCACCGCCCTCTCGCTCAGTTCCACCTTCCATCCGTGCCTGGCCACGTTCACCAGCTGCTCAAGGCTGAGGCTGTCGCCGTCAAGAATTACTGTATTTTTCATGTTGCAATCTCCCTCCAATATTGTTCAGAATTTTCACCAAATGTTATTTACTATATTCTTTACAAATGCAAAATAACCTTTAAAAATCGCTATATTTAATAGTCAGAATTTGTTCAATACTCTAACACTTCATCGCGCTGAACCGGCAGCTATATATTCCCTTCCTCTGCAGGATGTTTTATTGTATACTATACTGTGGGTGATCACTATGTTTGGAAATAGTTTCATGGATTCCATCAAAAAAAATCGTATCGGAATCTGCATAATTCTCTTTGCTTCGCTTCTCACGGCTACTGGACAGATGTTCTGGAAGATGTCTGGCGGGGCTGATATTCTTTTTGTCCTGATCGGTTTCCTTTTCTACGGCGTGGGGGCAGTGCTGATGATAGCCGCATTCCGCTTCGGAAGCCTTTCGGTAATCCATCCCATGCTTAGCTTCAGCTACATCTTCGCGCTGCTTTTCGGAAGGTTCCTCCTCAGGGAGACGATCTCTCCTCTGCAGCTGCTTGGAGTGCTGACCATCATGGCCGGCGTGGTGCTGATAGGAGGTGGAGATGCCTGATGTGGTTTGAGATCATAATCCTGGTTATAATAATGACGCTTTCGGGAGCCCTTGGGGGCTACTTCTTCAAGAGGGCGACCTCTCAGTCAGAGAAGCTTATAGGCGTGGTGTTGAAGCCGGCCCTGTACGCGGGCGGTCTTTTCTACGTTTTGGGAGCAGGCCTGAACATACTTGTGCTTAAGAAGCTCCCCTACACCGTAGTCCTTCCGCTGACCTCACTTACTTACGTTTGGACTATGGTAATATCCTACCTTGTTTTGAAAGAAAAAATAACCAGACTAAAGATAACCGGAGTTACCCTTATTCTGGTCGGTTCTATCCTTCTCTGTGCAAAAGTACAGCTGTAAGGAATTTCGGTATGGAGCTTAGCCTTTTCAGCCTCCAGGGCTCCCTGGAGACCCTGTAGAGCCACTCCATGCCTATGTTTATCATCCATCTCGGCGCCCTCTGGACGTTTCCTGAGAAGACGTCGAAGCTGCCCCCTACCCCCATGAATATCCTGCAGGGCAGCTCATCCATGTACTTGAGGATGAACCTGTCCTGCCGCGGGGAGCCCATGGCCACGAAAATGGCCCTGGGTTTTTTTTCTTTTATTTCGGAGATTATGTCCCCGCAGTTGTCAATGTCGAAGTACCCGTTGTGCCAGCCCGCTATCCTGAGGCCGGGGTGCTTCAGCTTGAGGTTTTCTGCGCAGGCAGCAACAACCTCTTCCTTCGCCCCGAGAAGGTAGATGCCCTGACCTTCCTTCTCGCACCTTTCTATTATGCCTTCCATAACCTCGATGCCCGCTATCTTTTCCTCCACGGGGTCTCCTGCAAGCTTCGAGGCAAGCACCGTGCCGACCCCGTCGGGAATTATCACTGAGCTTCTGCCAGTGAAGATCGAGTAGAGCTCGCTGTCGTTCATCCCGTTGTAGAGGACCTCGGGGTTGCCCGACACCACGTTGACTTTATCGAAGGTGTCGAGGTAATCAAAGAGTTGGGCCTTGCTTCCAGCGAAGATGCTGTATCCGAGTATCTTGGAGAATCTCATCAGGCTTCCTCCCCTTTCCTGAGTTTTTTTGAAAAAGTGCCCGCCAGCCACTGGAACTCCTCCACCTTCATCAGGTGAAGGCCGGCGGCATAGACCCCTGTGCCTAGTGCGAAGGACAGAAGAAGCGAAGCGGCGCTCCCTGCAAAGCCTGTTCCCAGAACTGATGAGCACAGCCTGTCCGCCGCATATATCGCGGCAGCCATTGCCGCTGATGCTGCAGTAACCTTTCCGAAGGTCTTGAGCGTGCCCGCTGCCTGCAGCCCTCCAAGCTTCCTGCTGATGCTCCTGAACATCAGCAGCGTTGTTAGAAGCGACGAAAGCGTTGTAGCCAGGGTGAGCCCGGAGACCCCCATTTTCCTGACAAGCAGGAAATTGAGAGCGATGTTGAGGATTATCCCGGCAAAGCTGTTGAACATGGGCGTCTTTGTGTCCTTTATGGAGTAGAAAGCCTTGTTCAGTATGTCCCTTAACCCGTAGGCTATCATTGCAGGACAGAAGAACAGCAGCGCGCTGGCGGTGGCAAGCGCAGACGCCTGGTCGAACGCCCCCCTCCTGAAGATAACGGTTATGAGAGGCATCCTGAGCATTGCTATGGCGAAAGCGGCCGGCACCATGACCATGAGTATGGTGTTTATTCCCTTTACCAGGGCTTCCTTGTACTCCCCGGTTTTACCCTTTGCCGCATGCTCTGACAGGGTGGGGTAAATTATCATCGCTATCCCTATGGCGAACACCTCGTAGGCCAGCGTGTTTATCTTGTTGGAGAACTCAAGCACCGTGACCGCGCCTGAATACACGGTGGTCGCAAACGACCTGTTGACGAACATGTTCAGCTGGATGAGTGAGGTGCTTATTACAACGGGAGGCATGAGCCTCATGATCGCAATAAGATGCTCCTCCCTGGGCTTGAATGCTCGGCCGAAGCCGTAGCCCAGCCTGAAGTATTTCGGCATGTTTATGATGAGCTGGACTATGAACGCTGCAACCGTCGCGTAGCCGAAGCCGATTATCCCGTAGTCCTTTGTCAAGAACACCAGGTAAAGGATGTAGACTACGTTTGCGGCAGCTGCCATAGCCGCAGGCTCGAGGAACTGCTTATGAACCTGGAGCACGCCGGTTATGACGCTCTGCAGGTTTATGAAGACAAGGGATGCGAGCATGATCCTGAGTATCAGTACAGCGCTGCTGTAAACGCCAGGATCGTTCCTGAAGCCCGGTGCGAACACGTCGATAACCGTTCCTGAGAAGGCCATAAGCAGGAGCGTCAGGGCAAGCGAAGCCAGTGTCGTGACGTTTATAACGTTGCTCACAAAGCCCGCCGAGTCCCTTCCGCCGGACTTTTCCCTGTACTCAGTGTGCACGGGTATGAACGTGGTGGTTATCCCGTAGCTTATCGTGGTGAGGAGATACACTACGCCGAGCGCGAAATTGTATATGTCCGTGACCGAGGTTGCTCCGAACTGTGCTGCTATGAGCGAATCCCTTACCAGCGCAAGGACCTTGCCAAGTATTATGAGGCCCATCACGAATATTGAGCTTTTCACTAGACCTGATTTCTTCATGACCTCACGCCTTTCGAATCTTCTATGATCGTACTGTAGGCATCGTAGTAGCTGCTGCAGAACCTTTCCATAGAGTACTTCTCCCTCACGTACCTGTTCAGGTTTTCCCCCATGGCCTTTATAGTTTCAGGGTGCAGGTAAGCCTCCCTCAGCTTTAGGAATATGTCCTCCTCTGAATGCGGGTCAACAAGGAAGCCGCTCCCACCGTTTATGATGTGGGGCATGTCGCCAACAGAGGATGCTATCACTGTCTTGCATGCGGCAGCGCTCTCAAGGACGACAATCGGCGGAGCTCCCCCTTCGCTGAGGGACGTTAGCACAGTTATGTCTGACGCGTTAATGTAATCAAGCGCGTTCTCCCTGAAACCTGCGAAGACAACGCCTTCCCCTGCCATGGCTTCGATGTGGGGCCTGAGCTCCCCTTCCCCGACAAGGAGAAGCCTCACGTTTCCGAACTCCGCCCTCAGCCTTGAGAAGGCCTTTACGAGCGTGGCATGGTTTTTCACGGGGTGGAACCTGGCTACCATGGCGAACACGAAGTCGTCCCCGGCAATCCCGAGGGATTTCCTTATGGAAGCCGCATCTACTGAAACCCTGCACTCGTCGAGGTCGATGCCGTTGGGCACGACGAATTTCATGCCTTCCATGCCGTCAAGGCTGAGAAGGTTCTTGATGTAGTTGGATACGCATATGAAGTATCCGAAGCTCCTTAGGCCGCTTACGCTGAGCGGCGTGAAGAAGAGCTGCTTCAAACGGCTGTTCATGAAGTCCTGCCTGTAGTTGCTGTGGACCGTCGCCACGCAGGGCATGCCGAGCTTTCGGAGGATGAACTTGCCAAGGAAGAACGCCTTCGCGCCGTGGAAGTTCACTATGTCGTAGCCGCCTTCCGATATGATGCCCGCCGCATCGCCGCCTAAGAAAGCTTTCGGACTGAGTAGCAGCCTGTTAATGCCTTTATCGCCGGCCTTCTCGTAGAGCGCTCCAGTGCCTATGCAGCCTATTGTGCATTCCATCTTACCTTTGGAGTTGAGGCATAGGTTCAGGAGGTGCCTGGCCCCTCCGCCGTCGTCATTTCCGGTTATTATGTGCAATACTTTCATTTCAGTGCCGCCCCTTGTTTTTCAATTCGTTCAGGTAAAGCTCGTAGCTCATCCTGTTCTGCTTCACAATGGTATCCAGTATCAGCCCGCAGCTGAAGGAAAGCATCGATACCATCACGATACCCACTGCCAGAACGGCGGAAGGCACTTTTGTTATGTATCTTGTATCAGCGTACTCCAGGATTACCGGCGCGCCCATAAAAAGGCCAAGCACAAGGAGAATCCCCGCGCATATGTTGAAAAAGATCAGCGGTTTATAGTCCTTGAAGAGCATGAAGATCGTTCCCAGAACCTTGAATCCGTCGCTGAAAGTGTTGAGCTTGGACTGGCTTCCGCTCGGCCTGTCCCTGTAATCAATATGTACCTCCTCGATGAGGAACTTCTTGTCCAGAGCATGTATGCTCATTTCGGTCTCTATTTCGAATTTCGGGCTCATAACAGGCATCGCCTTCACGAATTCGCGGTTGAACCCCCTGTAGCCGGTCATAATATCCTTCAGGTCGCTTTGGAATATCTTGTTTATCAGGAAGCGCACAAGGTTGTTCCCGAAATCGTGGAACGCCCTTTTGTTCTCATCTCTGTAGCTTCCGTTTGACAGCCTGTCTCCTATTGTCATGTCAGCCCTTCCTTCAATCAGGGGCTGGAGCAGTTTACGGGCATACTCGGCAGGGTATGTGTCGTCGCCGTCCACCATGATGTAGTAGTCTGCATCCACATCCCTGAACATGGACCTCACCACGTTCCCCTTTCCCTGCCTGTACTCCCTTTTCAGGAAGGCGCCCCTGCTCTTGGCTATCTGCGCCGTCCTGTCGCTTGAGTTGTTGTCGTAGACGTATATCTCCGCTTCGGGTATCTCCCTGATGAAATCGTCGATGACCGTTCCTATAGTTTGCTCTTCATTGTAGCACGGGATCAGAATCGCTATTTTCACTTTGTTACCCCCACTTCGGTTCTGTTGTACTCCAGCGACTGGTATGCTGCGGTGAAGATCCAGAAAAATGCCACGACCTGCGGTGCTGAGAAGAAGTTGTCAATGAGGTTCATGAATATGAACACCGCAAACGAGATGATCATCCCTTTGAAGAACAGGTTCAGGAAAGGGTTCTTCTCTGTTTTTATGAATCTAACCAGTCCTGCAAAATTCGAAACCAGAATTCCTATGAAGGCCAGGCTTCCGAAAACACCTAGCTCGCTCTGGATCTTGAGGAATATGTTGTGCGGATGGAGCACCTGGGTCTGGTCGTATTCGCTGTAGAGCTCTGCAGGATGCTTCCATACATAAGACCAGTACTTTGTGTAGAAGTTCCCGTTACCGACTCCGAACAGGAAGTTGTCCTTTATCATGTATATTGCTGTTTTCCATATCTTGAGCCTGGATTCGTTCTGCGTCATGTCTGCTATCTGGAGTATGCGCATTCTTGTAACCGGTATGATTAACGCGAGCCCCAGCGATATGACGAAAGCTATTATGAACTTGTAGCTGTAGAAGAGGATCAGCAGAAGGAAACCTATCACGAGCCCCAGCAGCGCATTCCTTGAAAAAGAAACAAGCAGGTTGAAAAATGCCATGATGGCAAGGAGTGCGTAAAACATCTTCCTCTTCCTTTGCTTCTCCCCCAGGAACAGCATGACGGAAGGGAAGAGCGAAAGGATGGCGAACATGCCGAGGTTGTTGTAGTTCCCCACTGTCGACTCCGTCCTCAGGTGCCAGCTGTACTGGAATGAACCTGCCGCGATTGCAGCGTTTGCAAACTGGAATATCCCTATAGAGTATACAATGAAGCAGACCCCCAGGTATATCCTTATCATGTTCTCCTTAGCCTTCTCCCCGGTTATCTCGTACTTGATTATGAAGAAAAGGGCTATATACGTCGTGAAGCGGGCGCTCTCCCTGAGCGCAAGCGTCTTGTCTGCGGAGTAGGTTACCGAAAAGAACATGACCGCAATCAGAATGGCCATGCATATCCCCAGACTGTGGGTGAAGAAATCCCTGAGACCGCCAGCGAATCTTTTCCTTGCCGCTTTGTCCGCAGCTATTTTCAAAAGATAGCATAGGATTATGAGCGCAAGGACAGCATCCCCGTTGAAAGGTACCGGCCCGATTTTGAACTTTGTCGGTACGAGCGGCTGGATTATTATATACATGTAGATGAGATACTCAAAAGCTGTATCGAAAAATTTCATCTTAACCTCCCTCAGTGTCTGTCAAGTGTTTGAAAAAGCTCCGCCCATTCGCAGAGAATATTTTCCTTGCTGAACCTTCTTATATTGTTTCTGGCATTTACAGACATATTTTTTCTCAGGCTTTCATCCTCGATCAGGGAGCATATCCCCTGAGCCAGCCCCTTCACGTCCCCGCTGTCAACCAGTATGCCGTCTTCCCCTTCTGTGATGATGTCTCCAGGTCCGGTCTGGCAGTCAAAGCTGACGACAGGAAGCCCGAAGGACATGGCCTCAAGTAGGACCATTGGGAACCCCTCAAACCTGGAGGACATGGCGTATATGCTCGAGTTCATGTACTCCTGTTCGACGTTGCTTATGAGCCCGAGGAAGTTCACGCTGGACTCCACGCCCAAGTCCCTGGCCTGGTCCTTAAGCTGTTCCTCCAGCTCGCCGGATCCAGCTATCCTAAGAGTCCAGTCCGGATGCTTTTCCTGCACAATTTTCCAGGCGTCCAGGAGGAATTCGTACCCCTTCTGGTAGTTCAGCCTTCCTACGGAGAGCACGACTTTGCTTGTGCATTCGGAGTACCTTTCAGGGTAGAATACCAGCGGGTTTGCGATGGCCTTGACCTCTGCCCTGCAGTTCAGGTTGTCCATGTATGCTTTTCTGTCGGTCTCTGTGAGCGTGACGATGTATTTCGAATAGCGCGCTGCCAGCTTCCTGGCGTAGTCCCTTAGCCTAAGCCCAAGGTTGCTGTTGAAATTGAAATGCTCCCAGGACACGACAGGCACAGACAGCCCAAGGAGGGCGGGAAGCGTGAATATCCTGAGTATGACGTCCGCTTCTACCAGCACGTCGAACTTATGCTCTCTGGCGTAACCCCTAATCTCGCCGACTATGGGTATGAAGTTCTTCTTGTTGTTGCCCGACCCGTGCTTCAAGGCTATTATCTTTATATCCTCATGAATTTCATAGCCTGGCTTATCCGAATCAGCCAGGCTCATTATGAAGACTTCATGCCCTGTGCTTGCCATTTCGCTGGCTATGATGGTGGTCACCCGCTCGGTGCCTGCCTTTTTTGATATGTCACCAATAAAAAAACAAATTTTCATCGAATCTTCTTCTCCTTACTTGCCCTGGACTACTTCCCTGTACAAGGTGTTCATTTTTTTTGAAAAAACCTGCATGGAAAATCTTTCAACCACAGTATTGTAGGCATTTTCACCAAGGGCAGCAGCCTTTTCCCTGTCCTCCAGTATGCCGAGCATGCTTCTGCTTAAAGCATCCACATCTTCCACAGGCACAAGGATACCGTCCTTGCCGTCTGTTATGATTTCCGGTATTCCGCCTATGTTCGAGGCGACCACCGGCAGCCGCGCAGCCATGGCTTCAATGATCGCAAGCCCGAAGCCTTCCCATCTCGACGGCAGAACGAACAGCCTACTTTTTGCCAGGTACTCGTTGACGTTTTCAACATTACCCGCGAATTCTATCTTGTCCGTCAGGTTCAGGCTGTCCCTCAAAGCAACAAACTCGTCCTTCAGGACGCCGTCGCCCAGGATGACGGCCCGGCTGATGCTGTTTTCGATTTTCTTGAGAGCTTTGATGAACAGGTCGACCCCTTTTTCGCGCCCCCTTAGTGAACCCACCAGGATCGCATCGTAGTATGGCTCCTCCTGCCTTGCTGTAGCCTTTACGACGATGCCCCCGTGGATTACGGTGAGCTTAGGCTTCAGTGCGGGCATCCAGCTCTCAAGGCTTTTCCTGGTCATCTCGCTGACGCATATTATCCTGTCATATTTGCTGTAGGACCACTTTTCTATGCCGTAGAGGGCCCTGATCTCCCTCCTCTTGTTGAACGTGCTGTGTTCTGTGAAGATGAACCTCACGTTCTTGAACTCGCCCGCCAGCTTTGCGCAGTAGTACTGCCCCGGGAAAAGGTGGACGTGCACGCAGTCGTACCCTCCCTGGGCTATGATTTTCCTGAGCTCCCTGACAGCCTTGAACATGGAGTATTTCTTAAGTTTCAGCTGGAATACCTTTATGTTCTTCCGGACCAGCTGATCAAGTATAAAGGTGCTGCTGTCCAGAAGCAGGCATATGTCGTTTTCAATTTCGCTGTCCTCATTGTTCAGGACGTAGTTTTTCAAGAGCGTTTCCGCCCCTCCGATATCTATGTTGTTGATTACCTGCAATACCTTCATCCGGTTTCTTAGGCCTCCTCATAAACGCTTATCACCGATTCGGTGAACTTCGACATGGAAAAATTGTCTTTTACGTACTTCTCCCCGGCAGCTCCTATAGGCTGGAGACTGTCCCTGTTGCCGAGTATCCATTTCAGCTTTTCATAGATCACGCCGCTGTCCTGCGGTTCCACGATGAAGCCGTTGACTCCGTCCGCTATCATATCCGTCAGAGCGCCAACCTTAGTGCATAGTACAGGCTTTCCAAGCGACATCGCTTCCAAGACTACGTAAGGCATCCCTTCCTTTATTGAGGGAAGAACGAAGAGGTCCAGGGTATTCATTATATCATAGTTGTCCTCCCTGTAGCCCAGGAACATTATACCCTTGTCGCCTCCGGAGATGTCCATCATCTCCTGCATTTTGGGACCCTGTCCGGCGAATACGGTCCTGAAGTTGTGTCCCTCTGCATAGAGCCTTTTCACGGCTTCTATGAGGTAGATGTGGCCCTTCGTTTCGTAGAAGTTTGATATGGTGCCTATGACGAATTCGCCTTCGGGTATACCGAGCTCCTTCTTGACCTCTGCCGCAGCCCTCAGCGATTCCTTACTGATTTCAGGTATGGCGTTGGGGATGTACACGAGCTTTTCGCCGCTGACGAGCCTGTTTTCCAATGCAGAATCCAAATCCTTTTTTGAAACCGATATGACCTTGTCGCCCAGCATTGCTCCGATTCTTTCTATATATATATAAATTGCCCTCTTTATGCTGCTCATCGGCTCGTTGAACACGAATCCATGCGCCGTATAGATTATCCTTTTGGTGCCCGCGAGCTTTGCGGCTATCCTGGCAAGAATGCCTGCCTTGGAGCTGTGGCTGTGTACAATGTCGAAGCCGCCTTCCTTGAACAGCCTGTAGAGGTTCCTCACGGCTTTCATGTCTGACACCGGGCTTATCTCCCTGACCATGTCTGGCACCAGGACAACGCTTATCCCGTTTTCCCTTGCCTTTTCTATTAGCTTTCCGCCGGCAGAGGTGAATATCGTGACATCGTAGCCCCTGCTTTTAAGCTCTGTGCTCAGGAGAAGCACGTGCTTCTGCGCGCCGCCCATCTCTGATAGAGTCACTACTTGTGCAACCTTGATAGACATATATATTTTCTTCCTCTCGTAAACAATCTTTAATCCACCCTTTATGATATCATTAAATTTTGCCGTGCTCAACAAAAAAGGGACAAATGCATGCATTTGTCCCGATGGTCCTTTAAAGTATGTTTACGTCCTCTCCGTTCATAACCTTGTTCATGTTCCTTACAGCGCACATTTTGCCGCACATTGTGCATGTGTCCTCGTGTTCAGGCTTCGATGCTTCCCTGTATTTCCTCGGCTTTTCCTGATCAAGCGCCAGGTCGAACATCCTGTTCCAGTCAAGCTCGGCCCTTGCCTTGCTCATCTCGTTGTCCCAGTCCTTTGCCCCCTTCACGTTCTTAGCCAGGTCGCCTGCGTGGGCAGCTATCTTGGAGGCTATTATACCCTCCTTCATGTCCTCGAGGTCAGGAAGCCTCAGGTGCTCTGCAGGGGTTACGTAGCAGAGGAAGTCCGCTCCGCTGCTGGCAGCTATCGCTCCTCCTATAGCGCTCGTTATGTGGTCGTAGCCAGGTGCAACGTCTGTTACCAAAGGCCCGAGCACGTAGAACGGCGCTCCGTGGCAGAGCTTTTTCTCAAGCATCATGTTTGCAGCTATCTCGTTTATAGCCATGTGCCCCGGCCCCTCGATTATTACCTGGACGTTCTTCTCCCAGGCCCTAAGTGTGAGCTCGCCGAGCGTCATGAGCTCCTTTATCTGGCAGGCATCGGTAGCATCCTTTATGCAGCCAGGCCTGCAGGCATCTCCGAGGCTCAAAGTCAGGTCGTGTTTGACGCAGATTTCGAGCAGCTCGTCGTAGTATTCAAAGAACGGGTTTTCGTTTCCTGTGAGCTCCATCCAAGCGTAGAGAAGTGAGCCTCCCCTTGAAACTATGTTTGTGAGCCTCTTGTTCCTCTTGAACACCTTGGCCGTTTCCCTGTTCATTCCTGCATGTATCGTTACGAAGTCGACTCCGTCCTCTGCCTGCTTCTCCACGACCTTCAGGAATTCCTCAGCCTTGATCTCCTTAAGCTCCCTGTCATAGAAGCCAATAAGATCGTACATAGGCACTGTCCCTATCATGGCAGGAGACATTTCTATCAGTTTCTTCCTGAACATCTCCGTCTTGCCGTAGGAGCTAAGGTCCATTATCGCTTCAACCTTCATGTCCAGTGCGGTCCTCACCTTGTCGAGCTCAGCCTCTATGCTGTAGCAGTCCTTGGATATCCCCAGGTTTACGTTTATCTTTGTCCTCAGACCTGCACCAACACCTTCAGCCGAAAGTGACTTGTGGTTCTTGTTCGCAGGTACGGCTATCGTTCCTTCTGCAAGGCCTTTTCTAATGAATTCAACGTCAAGCTTCTCCTTAGCTGCAACAGTTTCCATTTCTTTTGTGATTATGCCCTTCCTTGCGGCATCCATCTGGGTTGTGTAATTCATCTTTATACCTCCAGGTTTTATATTGGCAAAAAAACAGACCTGCTAATATTAAGCAGGTCTGAAGATATCATCAAGGTTTGTCGCGTATTGACTCAATCAGCTTCCCTACGTTAGTATTAACTACCTCAGGTTCAAAGGGTCAGGATTTCTCCTTCTCAGCCTAATGGCCCCCCTAGCGATATTTCTATTCAGTTTTTTCAACCAAATTCATTATAGTATAATTATTCAGTTCTGTAAACAATTAATATATGACGTCGCTTGTTATATCCGCGATGGATGCGCAGCCTGTGAGCACCATGGAGGACTTCAGGTCGTCCTTGAGGTAGTCGATGTAGAGCTTGACGCCTTCCCTTCCTCCTCCGAAGGATGCAGTTACGAACGGTCTTCCTATGAGCACTCCCTCAGCTCCGAGCGCGAGCATCTTTATGATGTCGGCTCCGCTTCTCACTCCGCCGTCCGCAAGTATCGTCACTTTTCCTTTGACAGCTTCTGCAATTTCCGGAAGCACGTCCGCTGCTCCAGGGGTGTGGTCGAGAACCCTTCCGCCGTGGTTTGAAACCACTATGGCATCGACACCTGCCTTGACCGCAAGCTCTGCTTCCTCTACTGTCATTATACCCTTGAGGATGAACGGAAGCTTTGTGCTCGAAGCGATCTCCCTTATTTCCTCCACCGTCTTAGGAGATACCGGCTTTCCTGCAAGTCTGAGGGTTATCAGCCCAGCGCCGTCTATGTCCATGCCGACAGCAAAAGCGCCTGCTTCCTCTGCCATCCTGATCTTTTCCTTTATCATCTCGTTGCTTTCCCAAGGCTTTATTATTGCTATCCCCTGACCGTCGAACTTCTTTAGCTGCTCGAGGTTCGCAACAAGGAACGCGTCAACCGCAGTATCCCCTACCATTGGGTATATGCCTGCATCAAGACATCCGCCTATGACCCAGGAGATGTACTCGTCTTCCGTGAATTTTCCGCCCATGTTGAGCGTCGTTCCAGATACGGGAGCCGCAAGCACAGGTATAGCCATCTTCTTGCCGAAGAGAACTGCAGATATGTCAGGATCCGCTGCCGAGTGAACTGTTTTCATGTTCAGCTTGTACGAATTCAGCGCTTCGATGTTGGCCATGAATGCCGAACCAGTCCCTTTTCCGCCCATTCCAGGCACTTCTCCGGCGCATGCCTTTCCGTTGCATATACTGCACACCCTGCATGTTCCGTTCAGATTTTCGCGTGCAGCTTTCCTTACTTCCTTCAAATTCATCAAAAATACCTCCTTAAGCGAGTTGCATAAAATTTCAAACACTAATAATAATATACCATACTATCAATTCACTGTCACGTTTCGAGGATCATGATTATAAACTTGAAAAATTGAATTATTCGTATTTGCTTGGGCTAATTATCTGTTAGTTAGGGGTACTGAATGATGTGTTTGAGGCCCTCGAGGAATGTTCGAATTAAGTGTTGCTGGAATACATGAATACTTTCTTTATCTGCTGGGCATAATTATATGACCATAGTGCATGGGAGGTGAACGAATTGGAACGTTTGGCTTTCGGAAAGGCCGAAACTGAGGGGTTACTGGGTTTGTTGAATTTTCAAAAAGGCTGCTGTCCCCACTGCGGAAGCGGGAGCTTTATCAGACATGGTAGGACTGCCCAAGGAAGACAGCGTTACCGCTGCCGGGAATGCAGAAGAACATTTTCAGAAACGACCGGCACTCCTTTCATGTACAGCAAGAAACCGCTGAAGACCTGGGCCGATTACCTATTCTGCATGGAAGGCAGGTTAACACTGCGAAGTATATCGAAGCACCTCGAGATGAATCTTTCAACCGCTTTCGCCTGGAGACACAAGATCCTGAGCGTCTCAGAGACTATGACAGACAAAGTCCTTACAGAAACCGTAGAGGTGAACGAATTCTGCCTTGTGGAGAACTTCAAAGGGTGCAGGAAGATACCTCCACACTATAATTCCGTTCAGAACAAACGTCGCATGATATTGTTTTTGAGCTGCAAGGACAGCCAGGATAACATACTATTCAGGACAGCCGCAAGGAAAGGTAGCAGGAAACTGGAGTATAAAGATATCTCGGATATCCTCAGCCCTGTTCTAAGGAAATGCAAAACTCTTGTCACGACCAGCAATCTACCTTACATTTCTTTTGCAAAGAAGAATAAAGTGCGGCTTTGCATGCCCTACAGCGCGAACTATCGCCTTCCGGGGTTCACCCTGAAGAATGCGGAAATCCAGTCAAGGGGGTTCTGCGGATTCCTGAAGCCTTTCAGGTCTGTAGCAAGCAAGTACCTGAGTCATTATGTGAACTGGTACCGGCTCATGCTGAAGAGGAACGGAAGCCTATCGGCCGAAATCATGGATATGCTTTCCTGTCGGGGGCGAAAGCTGAGGGTGATTGAGTTCGATATGGTTCAGTTTGACGGCACTTTTAAGCGGAGCTAAAAAACAACAACACTTTATTCGAACAATGTGTGAGGAATGCTGATGTGCATACGCAAGAGCATCGACAAAGCAAAAAGGAAGGCAAAAATGCCTTCCAAATCATCAAACCGCTCTTACCTTTATACCGTTCCTTATCAGAAGTTCCGCAGTGACCCCGTTTCCGTCAATGAGCCTCCCGCTGAAGGTGCCGTCGTAGACACGACCGCAGCCGCAGGACGGGCTGTTAGACTTCAGTATTGCCTCGCCGGCTCCTGCAGCTTCAGCTATTTTAAGCACCTCCTGCGCACCCTTAACAAAGCATTCCGTAGCGTCCGTCCCTGAGGAGCTCGTCACCCTCGCTTCTCCGTCGAGCACATCCGCACCAGTTCCTCCCGATATCTCCATCGTCGGCCTGGGCGTCGGTAGCCCTCCAAGCTGCTCAGGGCATACCGGAATGGCTTCACCCCCGGCTAGGAGGCGGAGCACCTCTTCATTGAGGTTGTTCCCCCCGCTGTATTTGCAGTTAACACCGCATAAGCATGCGCTCACTATAATCATATCGGCACCTCCTCTACTTCAGCTCGGCGACGGTGACCCCGGTGCCGCCTTCGCCGTATTCGCCCAGCCTGTACTTCTTTACATGAGGGTGCCTCTTCAGCATGTCGCTAATGGAGTTCCTGAGGACGCCAGTCCCTTTCCCGTGTATGATCGTGACCTCGTTCAGCCCTGCCATGTAGGCTTCGTCCAGGTACTTGTCGGTCTTGAAGAGCGCCTCCTCGGAATCCATCCCCCTAAGGTCTATGGAGGAGGACACTGCTTTCAGGTTCAGGCTGAGCTCCCTGCCGCCTTTCTTCTTGGCAGCTTCCTTGGTCTCCTTGCCAGCCCTGAGGTCCTCCAGCTTGACCGAGATCTTCATGATCCCAGCCTGAACCAGGACCTCGCCCTTGCCATCAGGCTTCGAAAGCACTATCGCCTTCTGGTTGAGCGAAGGGATGAATACGTCCTGGCCCTCCTTCACGCTCTTCAGCTCTTCCCCTTGAGGCTTGATCTTCCTGGTAGCTGCCTCCTCGGCCCTGTCGAGCCTGTCTTTTATCTTCTGCCTTTCCTGCTCCAGCTTCTTCCTTGCCTCGGAGGAGTAGCCCAGCCGCTCCATCTCCCTCATGTTCTTGAGGATGGCGTCCGACTCATCCTTTGCTTCCTTTATGATCCTCTTTGCTTCCCTCTGAGCGTCCATAAGCGCCTTGTCCCTTGCGTTCTGGAGGTTGTACAGCTTCTCGTCATACTTCTCCTTGAGCTTGGAAGCCTGAAGCTTTATGCTTTCAGCCTCCCTTGCGTCGTCCTGAGCCTTTATGCTCTTCTCCTGCAGGCTCTGGATCAGGTCCTCGAACCGCAGGCTCTCGCTTGTTATGTTTTCTTTAGCGTCGTCGATGATGTAGCCCGGAAGCCCCAGCCTTCTCGATATCTCGAATGCGTTGGACTTTCCCGGTATCCCTATCAGCAGCCTGTAGGTCGGCTGAAGCGTCTCCACGTCGAACTCTACAGAGGCGTTCTCCACGCCGGTTGTCCTAAGCGCGTAGCCCTTCAGCTCGCTGTAGTGGGTTGTCGCTATTATCCTTGAGTTCCTCTTCTTCAGGTTCTCCAGGATGGCGACCGCCAGCGCAGCACCCTCAGTTGGGTCGGTGCCGGCGCCCAGCTCGTCGAAAAGTATCAGCGATTTCTCATCTGCGTTCTCTATTATCTCTACAATGTTCTTCATGTGCGACGAGAAGGTAGAGAGGCTCTGCTCTATGCTCTGCTCGTCGCCTATGTCTGCAAAAACCTCGTCGAAAAAGCTCACCGTGGAGTGTTCCCTCGCAGGGATCATCAGACCGCTGAGAGCCATCAGGTGAAGGAGGCCTACCGTCTTGAGCGTAACGGTCTTTCCTCCTGTGTTCGGACCCGTTATCACCAGTGTCGTGAAATCCCTGCCCAGGTAGACACTTGAAGGCACTACAGCCTTCCTGTCTATAAGCGGATGCCTCCCCTCGATTATGTCTATGTTCCCGTTTTCGCTTACGTTCGGGCAGGTGCAGTTGTTCTCGCTCGCGTACCTGGCCTTGGCGAATATGAAATCAAGCTCCCATACGATGCTCCCGTTAGTCCTCACGTGGAGTATGTTGTCGTACACCTTCTCGGACAGCTCCGAAAGTATCCTCTCGATCTCGGCCTTCTCCTTCAGCATGAGCTCCCTTATCTCGTTGTTGAGTGTAACCAGGCTCATGGGCTCTATGAACAGCGTCGCCCCTGAGGAGCTCTGGTCGTGGATTATCCCCGGCACGCTGCCCTTGTGCTCTGCTCTTACAGGCAGGACGTACCTGTCCCCCCTCATTGTGTAGAGGTTGTCCTGCAGGAACTGGGAGTAGCTCCTTATCAGGGAGTTTACCTTTTCCCTCACAGACACGTTCTTGTCCTTGAGCTGCCTCCTTATGTTGTAGAGCAGTGAGCTGGCCCTGTCCGAAATCTCCTCCTCGGACACGACCGCGTTGAATATGTCGTCCTCCAGGCTTTTGAGGGGCGTTATCCCCTCGCATATGTCCTGAATAACGCGATGCTGCTCCTCGTCCTCCCTCACGGCTACGTAGTCGCGGAACCTTCTTGCGCTCCTCATGACGGCTGCGATCTTCAGCAGTTCCCCCGGCTGGAGCACAGAGCCTTTCCCGGCCCTTTCTATGGCGCTCCTGGCGTCGTAAACACCTTCAAAGGGAGGCGCCCCTTTAGTCGTAAGGAGCTTCAGCGCCTCGTAGGTCTCCTCCAGGTGCTCCCTTACCTCGTATATGTTGTCGTAGGGCTTAAGGGCTCCAAGCAGGTCCTTTCCCGCGTTAGTGTATGTGTATCTCTTAACTTCCCCGAGTATCTTGTAGAACTCGAGGACCCTGAGCGATTTGTCGTTCAATCTATTCCACTCCTCTTTTGTAATGCCCGCGCGTGTAGTTGTCGAAGCTTGCTTCGAACCTTCCGGCAGCAAAGCTTTCAAGTATGTCCTTTGTCTCCTCGAAGCCTTCGTCCGTGAAGTCCAGCCTGAAGTGCCGCGCACCTATCCTCTTCAGGTCCTCCAGGTTGGGTATCAGGTTCAGAGGAACGCTGTTGTATATGTGGCTCCTGCAGTACCTGTCTGTTTCGACATTGAAGCTGACTCCCTTCCTGTCCCGAAGCGTGAAGCTGCTCCTCTCGCAGGGCCTGCTGCAGGCGGAGGTGCTTGTCTTGCCGCCGAAGAGGCTTCCCGTCATGCAGTATTCGCTGACCATGAGCTCCGTTTTTCCGTAGACCATAACCTGCGCGCTTTTCCTGCGCAGCAGCTCCTTTATCTCCGCCCTGTTCAGCTCAACGCTCAGGCAGCTCAGGTCGAGGCTTTCGCTGTAGAAGCCGAGAGCTTCCCTGTTGAATATGTTCAGCTTGTAGTCTCCGATAAGGCTGGTCCTTCCCTGGAACCTGTTCATGATCCCCAAATTCCCGGTCACAAGGCCGTCCACCCTTGACAGGTTCTCGTCGATGAAGCTGCACACTCCCTCGAACTCTTCCTTAATTATGTTTGGTATCTTCAGGTATATTGCGGAACCTTCGCCCCTCAGCCTGAGCGCTTCCTCCAGTTCTATGCCTGCCCTTCTGCCGAAAACGTCGACGGCTATAGCTTCTGTCCGCAGCTCCGCAGCAGCCCTGAGCTGGTCTGCGGTGCTCACTACTGCCATTGTGCCTACCATCCTGGAATTCTCCCTGGCAGCTGCTTCCGGCCGAGGCCTGCCGTGGCTTTCGCCTGCCCTCATGCAGGAGGTGCCCTCCAGCCTGTCGATCTCTGCAAGTATGTCCCTCCTGATCTCGTTCACTGCCGAGACAGGTATGAAACCGTCCTCGAAGACGCTTGCCTCGACAAGGAAGTTGAAAGGGGTGTTCTGCGTTTTCGCCATGTTCTCCAGGAACTTCTCCTGTGCAAGAGGCTTCTTGAGGGCTTCCTGAACGACAGGCCCTTCCAGCTCATGCCTTGAGCCCCTGTATGTGAATGTGACCTTTACAGGCCGAGAAACCCTGAACTCCACGTCCACGGGAACATCTATCTTCCTTAGGTAGGGCTGGGAGCACACCTCCTCCAGTTCCTGGAGAAGACCGCTGTCCGAGGTTTTGAAGAGGACATCCCCCTTCCTGTACCTCTGCGGGAATATCTTTACAGTGTCGCCCTTCTCCGCCCGAAGGACCTCGACGCCGTCCCTTGTTATTTTCGAAACCGTGAAGCCCTCGTCCCCGACGCTGATCCCGTCCCTGAGGTTAAGGCCTCTGAGAAGCCTCGTCTGCATGCCAGGGTTCACTCTTCCCAGCTCCAGGCCTGAGTTCTTAGGGTTAGACAGCGCCATCATGTCCCTTCCGACGTTGCCGAACATGTACGCCTTAGAGGCGCCTTCCCTGTTGAAGAGCTGAAGCACTCGCTCCTCTTCCGCCTTGGCATCGAAGCTTTTACCTTCATATATGCTGTCCAAGGCCTTCCTGTATGAGCCCACTACCCCAGCCACGTATTCAGGCCTCTTCATCCTTCCCTCGATTTTTAGGGAAGCGACGCCGGTGTCGTATATCTGCTTCAGCACGTCGAGGGTGCATATGTCCTTAGGGCTTAGTAGGTAGCCTTTCTTTTCATCGCCGTCCGAATCCTTAACCAGCGTGTAAGGGAGCCTGCAGGTTTGGGCGCACCTTCCTCGGTTTCCGCTCCTCCCCCCTAGCATGCTGCTCATGAGGCACTGTCCCGAATAGCAGATGCACAGAGCCCCATGGATGAACATCTCCGTTTCAAGGCCTTCCGCTGCAAGGGCCTGCGTTACGACCCGGATCTCCTTCAGGGAGAGCTCCCTTGAAAGGACTATCCTCCTGAAGCCCAGCCTTCTGAGGAAAAGCGCGCCTTCTGCGTTGTGGACCGTCATCTGGGTTGATGCGTGGAGCTCGAAGTCCCCCAGCTCCTCCCCGAGCCTCTTTGCCAGGCCCGTGTCCTGTATTATGAGCGCGTCGACCCCTATCCCGTGAAGGAACCTGGCGTAGTCTACAGCCTCCTCCAGCTCGGAATCCTTGAGAAGCGTGTTTATGGTGACGTGCACCTTGACGCCGTATATGTGGCAGTACCTCACCGCCTCGGCCATTTTCTCGTTGTCGAAGTTCGACGCGTACGCCCTGGCGGAGAACTTGCTCCCTCCAAGGTAAACCGCGTCAGCGCCGCTCTGGACGGCAGCTTGAAGGCTCTCCATGCTTCCAGCCGGAGCCAGCAGTTCAATCTTTCTCATATCATTTCTCCTTGAGTTTTCTACAGTACATTATACCCTATCCGGCCTAAATATCAAATGGCGAAAAAAATTCCCGGCCCGCTGCCGGGTCAGGAATCTTTCTACTTCTCTGGTATTGTCTTTGCCTTCTTTTCCTTGGCAACATTGATCTGGCTTTCCATGAGCTTGTTCTGCAGGTCAAGCACCTTGTACTTGGTCGTTTGCAGGTTGAACCTCAGCTCCTTGTTCTCGGCCTTCATCTGGTTGTTCTTCTCAAGGTACTTCTGGGCTGAATCCTCCATAAGGGCCAGCTCGTTCTTTATCTTCTCCAGCTCCGCCTCCTTCTTGCTTAGGAGGTCTGCATCGATGCTTTTCTCAAGCCTCTGGGCAAGCTCGCTGCTGGTCTGCTCCATATAGGAAAGCTGGTTTGTCAGCTCCGCTATCTCGTTCTCATGCAGCCTGTTGCGTTCTTTGAGTTCGCTGCATTCTTCCAGCGCCTTGAAGAGCTCGTCTGCGATGTTGACTGCGGACAGCACTGCTGCCGAAGATGTGCTTAGAAGCTGGTTCTTTGCTGTAATTTCCCTCATCTTCTTGTCTGCGTATTTTGCGACCTTAAGGAGATAGTCTTCGTTCTCTTCCCCTTTGAGATTGTAAACCACGCCGTTTATTTTAACTGAAACAACGTTCATGACATCACCTCTCAGAAAATTCATAATTATATTTTACCATACTATGCTAACTTATAAAACATGAATTTGATCAAGGCGCCGGAAAATATCCATAATATTCCTACCTGAGTTCTGCCCCGAAGGACTCCTCAAGTTTCCTTACGATCTTTTCGTGTACCTCTGAAACCTCGGCATCTGTCAGTGTCTTGTAGTCAAGCCTGTAGGCTATGGAGTAGGCCACGCTCTTCTTGCCCTCAGGAATCTGTTTTCCCTTGTACACGTCGAAGAGCTTCACGCTTTCAACCAAGCCTCCGCCGTTTGCAATCATCACATCCTCGATCTCCTTGACCATTACCTTGTCGTCGACCAGCATCGCCATGTCTCTCAGGACCGCAGGGAACTTAGGTATCGCCTTGTATTGCCTTGCGAGGTCCGCATGCTTGTACAGGACGTCGAGGTTTAGCTCTGCAACGTAGCACTTCTCGTCTATGTCGTAGTTGTCGTTGACATCAGGATGTATCTCGCCGAGAACTCCAGCGTATTCACCCTTCACGTAAAGAGCGGCTGTCTTTCCAGGGTGGAAGCTTGGGTTGGCGCTCTCCCTCCTGAACTCGTACCTGGTTATACCGAGGCATTCCATTAGGTTCTCGACAACCCCCTTGAGGTTGAAGAAGTCTACTCCGCCGTACATTCCAACTGCTGCTATGTTCCTTTCAGAAGGCAGCTGGTTCATGTCCTCTCCCGGCAGGTACACCTTTCCCACCTCGAAAATCCTTACGACAGGGTTGCTCCTTGTGAAGTTCCTTGTTAGGGCTTCCATCGTCGACTGTATGGAGGACGTCCTCATTATGCTGTAATCCTCTCCGAGAGGGTTTTTGATCTTCACGGCTTTTCTGAGAGGGTCGTTCTCTGGAAGACCGATCTTGTCGTAGCATTTCGGGCTTACAAAAGTGTAGCTGATGGACTGGTTGAGCCCGCAGCATATGAGCGCTTCGACGGTCCTGTCGTTGAGCTTCTGCTTGAGGGTCTTTCCGTTCCTTGTGCTTACGCTCCTGATGATCGTGTTAGGCACCTTGTCGTAGCCGTAAAGCCTTGCAACCTCCTCAGCAATGTCCTCCCTGATGGAAACGTCCACCCTGAAGGTAGGAACGGTTATTATCAGGCTGTCACCGGATATCACCGTGTCCATGTCGAGCCTGTCCAGGTAATCCTTCATCTCCGCGCTGGAGATGTCTATGCCGAGGAATGCGTTTATCCATGCGGAGTCTACCTCCATCACTTTAGGCACGGCTTTCTCAGGGTACACGTCTACCGTACCCTCCATCACTTCTCCTGCTCCGAGCTCGATGACGAGCTGGCAGGCCCTGTTAATGGCCTGCTCCGCCATGTTTGGATCCAGGCCTTTTTCGAAGCGGGCAGAAGCCTCTGTCCTGAGCCCGAGCTTAGCAGTTGACACCCTTATGTTTATAGGTTCGAAGTTCGCGCTTTCGAATATTACTCCTGTCGTATCTTCCTTTATCTCCGAGTTAAGACCTCCCATGATTCCGGCGAGGCCTATCGTTGTTTCGCCGTCCTTTATGTTCAGCATGTTCTCGTCCAGGTCCCTTTCAGTTCCGTCGAGGGTTGTGAACTTCTCCCCTGCTTTTGCCCTCTCCACGACGATCCTTCCGGTCGTTATCTCCCTTTCGTCGTAGGCGTGCATAGGCTGCCCGAACTCGAGCATCACGAAGTTCGTTATGTCAACGATGTTGCTTATAGGCCTTACCCCTGCTTCTGTGAGCTTGTCCTGCATCCACTTAGGCGACGGGCCTATCTTCACGTTCTTGATGCCCCTTGCGAGGAACCTTCTGCAGAGGGTATCCTTTATCTCAACCTTGAGCACGTCGTTTATGTTCCCGGTGCCGTTAGGCGTGTAGCTGAGGTCTGGAATCCTGTACTTAGTGTTAAGAGTTGCAGCCGTCTCCCTTGCCATTCCTATGATGCTCATGCAGTCAGGCCTGTTCGAGGTCAGCTCGAAGTCTATTATCTCGCTATTGAGGCCGAGCACCTCTTTTATGTCCTTTCCTACAGGCGTGTCCTGCGGCAGGATCATGAGGCCGTGCACGTGCTCCTCTGCGAGCCCCAGCTCTTCCTCTGAGCAGAACATCCCGTTTGAAACGAGACCTCTCATCTTCGACTTTTTTATCTTCACTCCACCGTGGAGGGTCGAGTTGTGGAGCGCCACAGGTATTATGTCATGCAGCTTCATGTTTGTCGCAGCGGTTATGATCTGGATCGGTTCCCCGGCTCCTACATCAACCTGGCATACGAAAAGCTTGTCAGCGTCTGGATGCTTCTCAAGCTGGACTATCTTTCCTGTCACAACGTTGCTAATGTCCGCTCCCTTCCTGATTATCTCCTCCGCCATGGAGCCTGTCATCGTGAGCCTGTCTCCGAGCTCCTTTGTATCGATATTTATATCAACGTAGTCTTTAAGCCAATTAATTGGAACTTTCATCTGTTTTCCTCCTCGCTATTATTGCTGTATTAGAACTGGTCCATGAATCTCATGTCGCTTTCGTACAGAAGCCTTATATCGTCTATCCCGTATGACATCATTACCGTTCTGTCGACACCGATTCCGAAAGCGAAGCCGCTGTAAACCTCAGGGTCGATTCCGCCAGCCCTTAGAACGTCAGGGTGAACCATGCCCGCTCCGAACAGCTCTATCCAGCCGCTGCCCTTGCAGAGCTTGCAGCCTTTGCCGCCGCATATGAAGCATGAACCGTCCATCTCGCAGGAAGGCTCGGTGAACGGGAAGTGGTGAGGCCTGAACTTGGTCTTGACGTCCTCTCCGAACATCTTCTTCGCCCACATTTCAAGCGTACCCTTCAGATCTGCGAAGGTGACACCCTTGTCTATTACCATGCCTTCCATCTGGTAGAATATTGGCGAATGGCTTGCATCGGCCACGTCCGACCTGTAAACCTTGCCCGGGCATACCATCTTTATAGGAGGCTCCTGTTTCTCCATGGTCCTTACCTGGACCGGCGAGGTCTGTGTCCTAAGCACTATGTTGTCGTTGATGTAGAAGGTATCCTGTTCTCCCCTTGCTGGATGGTGCTTAGGTATGTTAAGCGCCTCGAAGTTGTAGTAGTCGAGCTCTACCTCCGGCCCTTCCTCTATGGTGAACCCCATGTTGAGGAATATCTCAGTCATCTTTGCAAGCGTCTGCTCGAGAGGGTGCCTCTTGCCAACTGTCTGCTTTACGCCCGGCATGGATATGTCGATGACTTCGCTTTCAAGCTGCTTGGACCTGTCCGCCTTCTTCACAGCCTCGGCAGCCGCGTCAAGCCTGCTCTGCAGTGTCTCCCTTATTTCGTTCGCTATGCCGCCTATTACAGGCCTCTCCTCAGGGCTGAGCTTTCCCATGCCCTTGAGGATCGCTGTAAGCTCACCTTTTTTCCCTAGGTACTTAACCCTGATGTTCTCGATATCAGCTCCGCTGGACGCTGCGTCAAGCTCTGCCAGCGCATTCTGTCTGATCAACTCTAAATTTTCCTTCATTTTTCTTTGCTCCTTTCAAAATAACGATAATAAAAAAAGTCCGTCCCCTTGAAGGGACGAACTGAATCCGCGTTACCACCCAAATTGGCATAGATACTATGCCCACTCGTAATCATATCGGCAATCGCCGCCTGCCGCTACTGCTGTTTCACGCCAGGAGCTCCGAAGCGAACTTCAACTTAAAAATCAGTAAAAAGGCTTTCAGTCGGTGACCTTCTCTCCCTGAAAAGACTGTTTAAGTCTACTCTCTTCATCAACGCATGCTATTTATTTGTGCATTGTACACATTGTACATTTATTTCCTGCCATTGTCAACCTTGAAAATTTTCTGGCGCACAACCTCGAACATCATGATGGACGCAGCTGCGGAGACGTTGAGGGACTCTGCCCCTCCCGGCATCGGTATCTTCACCCTTACATCGGCCATGTCCAGGAGCTCCCTGCTTATCCCGGACCCTTCGTTGCCCACGGCTATTATGACCTTGCCCGTCAGGTCTGCCTGGAAGAAATCGCAATCCGTATCCAGCGAGCTGACCACCAGCCTGAAGCCGCCATTCCTAAGCTCTCTGAGGTAGCACAGGTCCTTGTCCTCTATGACCGGCACGTGGAATATGGATCCCATTGTCGACCTGAGGACCTTGTCGTTGTACACGTCAACAGTCCCCTTGGTGATGATGACTCCTAGGGCTCCTGAAGCGTGGGCCGACCTTATTATGGTGCCAAGGTTGCCGGGGTCCTGCACCCTGTCCGCCAGGATGTAGAAGCCCTCCTTCTTTTCAGCAGCCCTTTCCTTGAGCCCCACGACGGCTGCAATGCCCTGAGGGTGCTCCGTGAAGGATATTTCCCTGAAAAGCCTGTCGGAAAGCCTATAGGTCCTTGTGCTCTTTTCCACCTTGTCCTCAATACCTAGGGAACCCCATTTCTCTGCCATCTCCTCGGACAGGAAGAGGCAGGATATCTCGAAGTCTGATTCCAGAGCCTCGGAGACGAACCTGAGCCCTTCGGCCAGGAACTGCTTCCTCTCCTCCCTGTGCTTCCTCTCCTTGAGCTTCCTCGCCTCTTTAATGACAGTGTTATCCCTGCTGCTTATGCTCTCCACTTATTTCTTCGTCCTTATCTCTATCTTTTCGAGGGATTTGACATCCCCTATTGCTACCACTATGTCGCCGTCTGCAAGCCTATAGTCAGGCGCAGGCGATATCTCGATCTTCTCGCCCCTCTTTATGGCCATGACGTTGAGGCCGTAATCCGCCCTGAAGTTCATCTGCATTATAGTCTTTCCTACCCATTCGTCCGGGCAGACTATCTCCGCTATGTTGTATTCGTCTGACAGCTCTATGAAGTCGAGGATGTTGGAAGCAACAAGGCTGTGGGCTACCCTTATGCCCATGTCCCTTTCAGGAAGTATGACCTTGTCCGCACCTATCTTGTATAGGAGTTTTGCATGGATTTCGCTGTTCGCCTTTGCTATGATGTACGGTATGCCCATCTCCTTGACGATGAGCGTCGCCATTATGCTCGCCTGGAGGTCGGCGCCTATGGTGATGACCGCGACGTCCATGTTCCTGAGTCCGAGTGATTTCAGGCTGTTCTCGTCGGTGGCGTCTACCTGCACCGCATGCGTCACGTGCTCCGATATGTTCTGCACGTTGTCCTCGTCCGCATCAAGCGCAAGGACGTCGTTGTCCAGCGAGAACAACGTCTTTGCTACAGTCGAACCGAATCTGCCTATTCCTATAACTACATACTGCTTTCTCTTCATAATTTATCCCTACCCCACTATTATTTTATCTTCCGGATATCTGATGCCTTTGAGGCGGCTCTTCCTGGCCAGCGCTACTGCAAGCGTGAGCGGCCCGAGCCTGCCAATATACATTGTCATCGCCAGGACCAGCTTTCCCGGTGTCGACAGGTTAGGTGTAAGCCCCAGCGTGAGCCCAACCGTGCCGAAAGCGGATACCGTCTCATATATGAGATACTCCAGCGAAGCTCCTTTTTCAGTGATGCAGAGTATCATCGTCACAAGAAGAACCAGGCTCATAGCTATGACCACTATGCAGAGCGCCTTTACTACCAGATCGACGCCGATCCTCTTCTTGAATATCTCAGTGTCCTCCCTGCCCTTTATCACGGAAAGCACGGCAAAAACGAGCAGTCCCAGGGTGGTGGTCTTTATACCGCCGGCAGTGGAGCCCGGTGAGCCTCCGATGAACATGAGGATTATGGTCAGGAACCTTCCTGCCGGGCTCATCTCTGAGGTTGAAATGGAGTTGAACCCTGCCGTTCTGGGCGTAACCGCAGCAAACCATGCGTTGAGCAGCTTGTCGCCCAGTGACATTCCCCGGATCGTTGCGGGATTGTTCATTTCGAATATGAACATAAGCACCGTTCCACCTGCTATTAGTATACCCGTCACTATCAGAACAAGCTTTGTATTGACGGAAAGCTTTTTCGGCATCATTTTGAAGCCCATCTGGAACCCGTTCTCCCTGAAAAGCCTGTACAGCTCCTGCCACACGAAGAAGCCAAGTCCTCCGATTATTATGAGCGATCCAAGAGTTATTATCACCACGGGATTGCTGCTGTAGGACGTTATGCTGGAAAAATTGCCGAAAAGGTCAATTCCCGCGTTGCAGAAGCCGGAAACCGAGTGGAACACGCTGTAGTATATTCCTTTGGCGATGCCGAACTGCGGGATGAACTGCGTTGAAAGGATCAATGCTGCCGCCACTTGGACAGTCAAAGTGAAAAGCAGGAGGTATTTTGCAAGGTTTACAAGCCCCTGCAGGCCGGTGGCGTTCATGGACTCCTGCATAATGAGCCTTTCCTTGAGCGTTATCTTCCTCCCCATTATAAGAGCGAAGAGCGTTGCGAAGGACATGAAGCCCAGCCCTCCTATCTCTATGAGGAACATGATGACTGTCTTTCCGAAATAGCTCCAGTGGGTTCCCGTATCCACAGTCACAAGCCCCGTTACGCAGGTGGCCGACGTGGAGACGAAGAGGCAGTCGACGAAAGGCGTCACGGTCCCGTTGGCAGAGCTTGCCGGCAGCATGAGCAGAAGCGCTCCTGTCATGATCACGGCAGCGAAACCCAGGGACAGAACCCTCACGGGTGTGAAATGCGTCCTTTTTTTAGTCTTTTCCTGCATAAAAATTACCTCCAATGCAGAATCAAATTCGTATATAGATATAATTGATTATAGCCCTTTTATAAAATTTGTCAAATTATTAAAAAAAACGCAGAATTCTCTGCGTTTTTTGAGTATAAGTTATATGTTCTTCTTTGCGATCTCAACGAGTTCAGCAAATGCCTTAGGATCGTTGATAGCTATCTCTGAAAGCATCTTTCTGTTGATGTCTATTCCAGCAAGCTTTATTCCGTTCATGAACTTTGAGTATGAAAGTCCGTTCATTCTTGTTGCCGCATTTATTCTAGCGATCCAGAGTCTTCTGAAGTCCCTCTTCTTAAGTCTTCTTCCAACATAAGCGTTTCTAAGCGCTCTTATTACTGATTCGTTAGCAGTCTTGAAAAGCTTGCTTTTTCCGCCGTAGTAGCCCTTTGCAAGTTTCAATACTTTTTTATGATATTTACGAGCGTTGACCGCTCTCTTAACTCTTGCCATTTAATATACCTCCTCACTTACCTTCCGAATTATAGGTAAGGTAATAATTTCTTCATTACTTTTTCCTGTGAATCTGAAACCAAGCCTGCTTTTCTAAGATTTCTCTTAGTCTTAGAGCTCTTCTTAGTCAATATGTGGCTTTTGAAAGCCTTAGCTCTCTTAAGCTTTCCAGTTCCTGTTAATTTGAATCTCTTTGCTGCTGCTCTTTTTGTTTTCATCTTTGGCATCTTAAATTTCCTCCTCTCAATTACGCCTTTTTCGGAGCCAGGATCATTATCATGTTCCTGCCCTCTAATTTAGCTGGCTTTTCTACAACGCACACGTCCTGAACATAAGCCAGGAGTTTTTCTAAAACTCTTGTGCCTGCACCAGAATTTTCTGCCTCTCTGCCTCTGAACCTTACAGTAACCTTGACCTTGTCTTCAGCTAAAAGGAACTTTCTAGCATTGGAAGCTTTGATTTCTATATCATGCTCATCAATCTTAGGGCTTAACCTAACTTCCTTGATGTTTATGACCTTCTGATTTTTTCTTGCCTCTTTTTCCTTCTTGGACTGCTCGTAGACAAACTTGCCGTAGTCCATTATCTTTGCAACAGGAGGCTTCGCGTTCGGTGATATCATCACTAGGTCTAATTCTTTTTCTTCCGCGATTTTCAGCGCATCCCTGGATGACATTATGCCTAACTGCTCGCCGTCATTTGAAACAACCCTTAATTCTTTTTCTCTGATCTCTTCATTCAAAAGAACATCTTTACTAATAATCGACACCTCCCAGGTATTCTAAACTAATTTTTTTAATAAAAAAGAGACGGACTATGCCGTCTCAAATAAACAATACATCAAAGTGTATACTTATCATTAACCATACTAGCTGTGCTGTACGGTGAGAAACGGCTGTTTCTTCTTAACGTATAATATTGTATAACTAAATCAGCCCTGTGTCAATGCTTTTTAGCTATTTATTTTGTTGTCGTTCTCTCCCTTGACTTTTGAAAGGAATTCATCGAATTTCATGGCTCCGATGTCTCCGTCCTTTCTGCTTCTTACGGCAACCAGGCCTTCGTTCATCTCCTTGTCTCCAATGACCAGCATGTAAGGGATCTTCTGCATCTGCGCTTCCCTGATCTTGTAGCCGATCTTCTCGTTCCTCAGGTCAACCTCAGCCCTTATTCCTGCTGCTTTAAGCTTGTCCTTTATCTCGTTGGCATATGCACTCTGGCTGTCAGTGATGTTCATTATCCTGACCTGGACAGGCGCGAGCCAAGTTGGGAACGCTCCTGCATAGTGTTCGATGAGGATTCCTATGAACCTTTCAACGCTTCCGTAGGCAACCCTGTGCAGCATTACAGGTCTGTGCTTCTCGCCGTCCGCTCCGATGTATGTCAGGTCGAACCTCTCAGGCATCTGGAAGTCAAGCTGGCAAGTTCCGCACTGCCAAGTCCTTCCGAGGCTGTCTTTCAAGTGGAAGTCGATCTTAGGGCCGTAGAAGGCTCCGTCCCCTTCATTTATCCTGTATTCCATGCCGAGCTCGCTAAGGGCATCGATAAGGCCGTTTGTTGCCTCTTCCCACTGCTCGTCTGTTCCCATGGAGTCCTCAGGCCTTGTTGAAAGCTCAACGAAATATTCAAATTCGAATACGGAGTACAGCTTCTTAATAAGCTCGACTACCTTGATTATCTCTTCCCTTATCCTGTCCTTTGCAACGAATATGTGGGCATCGTCCTGAGTGAAGCATCTTACTCTCATGAGGCCGTGGAGCGCTCCTGAAAGCTCGTGCCTGTGGACTATTCCAAGCTCAGCATATCTAAGCGGAAGGTCCTTGTAAGAATGCATAGCGTTTTTGTAGACCAATATCGAACCCGGGCAGTTCATCGGCTTAATAGCGTACGCACCTTCGTCTATTGTAGTGAAGTACATGTTTTCCTTGTAGTGGTCCCAGTGTCCGGACTGGTGCCAAAGCGCTTCGTTCAGTATGAGCGGAGTTCTTATCTCATCGTATTCAGCGTCAGCATGCATTTTTCTCCAGAAAGTCTCAAGAGTGTTTCTCAGAACCATTCCCTTTGGAAGGAAGAACGGGAATCCAGGACCTTCCTCCATCATTGTGAAAAGCTCCAGCTCTTTTCCGAGCTTTCTGTGGTCTCTCTTCTTCGCTTCTTCAAGCATGAACAGGTATTCGTCGAGATCGCTCTTCTTTGCGAACGCTGTTCCGTATATCCTCTGGAGCATCTTGTTCTTCTCGTCCCCTCTCCAGTAAGCGCCTGCCAGCGACTGAAGCTTCAAAGCCTTAACCTTTCCAGTTGACGGCACGTGCGGGCCTGCGCAGAGGTCCACGAATTCTCCCTGCTTGTAGAATGATATCACGGAGTCTTCCGGGAGGTCTTCTATGAGCTCAACCTTGTAAGGCTCTCCTGCCTTCTTCATGTACTCGATCGCTTCAGCCCTTGGGAGCTCGAACCTTTCCACCTGAAGGTCTTCCTTCACTATCTTTTCCATTTCCTTCTCTATCTCTGCCATCAGCTCAGGAGTGAATGTCACCTCAGAGTCTATGTCGTAATAGAATCCGTTTTCAATGGCCGGCCCTATGGCAAGCTTTGCATCAGGATAAAGCCTCTTAACCGCCTGTGCAAGTATGTGTGCGCCAGTGTGCCTGAGCGCCCATCTGCCTTCTGCATCGTCAAAAGTCTTTATTTCAAGTGAGCAGTCCTTGTCCAATTCTGCCATGAGGTCTGCATCTTCACCGTTCAAAACTGCGCACAACGCTTTTTTTGCAAGCTGAGAGCTTATGCTCGAAGCAACGTCTGATATCTTCGTTCCTTTTTCTACCTCCAGCACTTTGCCGTCTTTCAATACTACCTTTACCATAAAATTACCCTCCTTCTTTTTTTCAAAAAAATAAACCTCTCCCCATAGTTGGGGCGAGGTTAAACGCGGTTCCACCCAAATTAGCGATCCTTGCAGACTGCCATCTTCAGCCCCGTTAACGCCGGGTCACGATATTGCTTACTATTGCTTCAGCATACAACTCCAAGGTGGTTTTCGATAACGCTTGAACAAAAAACCTTACAGCCTGCGGGTTTTTCTTTCTTAGAACAGTCCGTTACCTACTCTTCCTCATCACTGCCATTCGAGTATTCATCTGCCTCTATTATAGAACCGCTCTCATTTAATGTCAATATGAATATCCCGAATAAGATGTTATAATAGTGTTAACGAAGATTTGTTTGGAAGGATTGCGTATGAGAAACTATTTTGTGGATTACAGGATTTCTGAGGAGGAGCAGTTCAACCTGGTTAGGCTTGGCGGCAACGTCATACTGTGCCCAAGGTGCGAGCTTCTTTACCCTGCCGTTGACGGGCACCCTGACATGCTGCTGCACATAACCGGCGATAAGAGCCTGGTTGCGCACAGGGACATGGACCGGGATTTCCTTGGCTACCTGTCGCTCTTAGGCTATGATGTCGCCCTTACAAACAAGAGCATAAAGAGAAGCTACCCGGAGGACGTAATCCTCAACGCTGTCAGCCTGCCTTCCTTTTTTATCCACAATCTCGGCTGCACTGACAGGACCATCATGCCTTCGGCTGAGGGTAAGACCCTATTGGATGTTAAGCAGGGCTACACTAAATGCTCCTGCGCCGTCGTCTCCGGAACCGCGCTGATGACGAGCGACATATCCATCGCAAGGGCGCTGGAGGCTACCGGCGTGGATGTGCTTCTTGTCCCGCCCGGCGATATCATCCTGCCAGGCCTCGACTACGGCTTCATAGGCGGGACCTGCGGCCTTCTCGACGAAAGACGCATGGCATTCTACGGTGACCTCTCGCGCTATGCCTACGGGGAAGAGGTCAGGTCGTTCCTGCATAAGCACGGGGTCGAACCTGTGTGCCTTAGTCGCGGGAAGCTCACAGACAGAGGAAGCATTCTCGGATACACATTTTAAGGAGGAGATACCATGAGCTTTTTTAAGAATTTGTTTTCTAAGAAACCGGACACGATATACAGGGCCATAACAACGGGGAATCTTGAGGAGATAAAAGCCTACCTGGCGACGGCCGAGAACATAAGCGCCGATTTTGAAACGGAAGGGATGCTGCAGTACGCCATCGACAACTGCGAGGATAACTATGTGGAGGTCATCAGTTACCTTATAAACAACTCCGACGACCTGAACAATAACGTGAGCAGCATGCACGATACGCCGCTTCACAGGCTCTGCGCCAGGGTGACACCTCACCTTGAGCTCATATCCCTCCTCCTCGAGCGCGGAGCTGACGCCAACGCCCGCAACATATCGGGCAGGACGCCTCTTTTCTACTGCACCTTCAGCTTTTCCAAGGAGCTGCTGCTTCTGCTTGCAAGCTACGGAGCGGACGTCAATGCTGTCGACAAGCACGGAAACACCCTCCTGCACGAGGACTTCCTGGGCCTGGATCCCGAAAAATTCGAAGAGTTCCTTGTGGCCCTTCTTGAACTTGGCTACAAGCTTAACGTGAAGAACCCAGCCGGCTACACCCCTCTTGGCTTCTGCAAGGAGGACAAGTTCGCGGAGATACTGAAGAAGCATGGCGCAACATTCTGATATGAAACAGAGGCCCGTCCACCACCGGACAGGCCTCTTTTCTATTTCCTATGCTTTCAATCTCTCGTATATCCCCATGTCTGACTCTATGATGTATGGCACTGATATTACCGCTATGTTCCTGTGCTTCAGCAGCGCCTGCCTTATGAAGTATGCCGTCTGGTTGTGGAGCGCGTTCTCCCAAGGCTTTTCTACCACGAACTGCGCCATGAGGACAGTGACAAGGTCGCCAAGCTTAGATGCATGCTCGTCTGACTCGATGTATTCTACAAGGAGGCTGAGCACGTCCCTGTAAGGGGATTGCTTTATCACCAGCGGGATTCCCACGTTGTTTTCCTCCCACTTCCTGACCAGCTTTGCAGTCTCCTCATCGTCCACCGAAACATGGAAGCCGACAATGTCCTCCGAGAGGCATTTCGCGTAGTTTATGGTCTTGATAGTGGCTTTGTTGTAGCTCTGCACAAGGACTATCATGTGCTTTGCATTGATGGGGTTCGGGACCACGTCCGGGACGCTGTCCGGCCCAACCCTGAGCTGCTTGGCCACGTTCTGGTAGTGGGCGTTTATCTTCTTCATGATGTAAACGAAGGTCGGTATCAGCACGATGACCACCCATGCACCGGAAGTGAATTTGGTTATCGCTATTATGCTTGCGGTTATGAGGGTTATTACTGCTCCGGTTCCGTTTATTGCAGCCTTGTGAACCCAGCCTCTTCCCTTTTCCCTTGTCCACTTCCTGAACATGCCGAACTGCGAAAGCGTGAAGGAGATGAATACGCCTACAGCATAGAGCGGGATCAGGTAGTGTGTTTCGCCTCTGAATATGACTATAAGTATGCCTGCAGCTACACCAAGGGAGACGATTCCGTTGTTGAAGCTTAGCCTGTGCCCTCTTTTCTGGAGCTGCCTAGGCAGAAAGCCGTCCTTAGCTATGGTTGACGCAAGAAGCGGGAACCCAGAGTAGGCCGTGTTGGCAGCTAGTATCAGTATAAGTGCTGTAGTTATCTGAATGAAGTAGTACATGACACCCTGTCCGAATACCTGGGAAGCTATCTGTGATACGACCGTGTTCTGAAAGCTAGGCACAGCATGGTAGAGTGTGGCAAGGTATGATGTTCCGCCGAACACGAATATGATTATAAGCGCCAGCAGGAACAGTATCGTTGTCGCGTTTTTCTGCGCAGGAGCCTTGAAGTTCGGCACCCCGTTGCTTACAGCTTCCACACCGGTAAGGGCAGCGCAGCCGGCCGAGAACGCCCTGAGAAACAGGAAAAGGGTTATGTCGCCCATAGGCATCGGAACCGAGTTCACAGCGGTCGGCACATATCCGAAAAGCTTGACCTTGGCAATCCCGTAAACTATCATAGTGATCATGCCGCCTATAAAGAGGTATGGCGGTAAACCGAATATCTTAGCAGATTCGCTTACACCCCTTAGGTTTCCTATGGTTATCAGCAGAATGAAAAACAGCGCAATGCTTATCCTGTGGCTGTAAAGCGCAGGGAACGCAGAGGTCACAGCAGCTGTTCCCGCACAGGTGCTGACCGCAACAGTAAGGAGGTAGTCAACGGAAAGCGACGCTCCGGCAACCAGCCCCGGAATCGTTCCGATGTTTTCCTTTGCAACGGTGTAAGCTCCGCCTCCGGAAGGGTAGCTGGCTATTGTCTGCCTGTATGAAAAAACGAGTATGACCAGAAGGGTGATGATCGCTAGTGAAGCCTCGAACATGTACCTGTAGGACAATAATCCTATCACAGGTATCAATACCCAGAGTATTTCCTCGCTGGCGTATGCCACCGACGAGATCGCGTCGCTCGACATAATCGCCAGCCCGAACGGGATGTTGAGCTTTTCATGAGACATAGCCTCAGTGGCCAGCGGTTTACCTAAAATGACATTCTTCAATTCTTTAACCATAGTTTTTTATATTCTCCTCCGTGCCCTCTGGCACAAATATATCTTCGTCATAGATATAAGATAAGGCTTTTTGTATAAGTTTTGTGTAAGTTTTTTGTGTGAAACTGTAATGATTATGCAAAAAAATAAAGGCCGGTCTATTCGTCGACCAGCCTGTATCCAACACCTATTTCGGTTACAATGTATTTCGGAAGAGCGGGGTCTTCTCCGAGCTTCCTCCTCAGGTTGCCCATGCAGACCCTCAGCGACCTTACGTCGTCTGATATCATCCCTCCCCATATCTTTTCTGTAATATACCTGTGGGTGAGCACCTTGCCCCTGTTCTCAGCCAGCAGGACAAGTACCTTGTACTCGTGAGGGGTCAGCTTTACCTCCTCCCCAGATAACCAAACCCTGTGCTTTCCCGTATCTATGACCAGGTCCCTGACCCTATATACAGGCTCCTTGGCCTCCTTCGATGCCGCGCTCAAAGCCTTGTGCCTAAGGGTAACCCTTATGCGCGCAAGCAGTTCAGGCACTCCGAAGGGCTTAGTCAGGTAATCGTCTGCTCCTGCGTCGAGGGCCTCAACCTTTTCGCGCTCGTGGCCCCTTGCGGATATGACGATGATCGGAAGCTGCGAAAATGTTCTGAGCTTCTTTATGACATCTATTCCGTCCATATCGGGAAGTCCCAGGTCCAGAATCATTATGTCGGGGTTCTGGGAAACTGCAAGCATGATCGCGCCGGCTCCGCTGTCGGTGTCGATGCACTTGTAGCCCTGAGTCTCCATGGAAAGCTTCACAAAGCTCCTTATGGTCTTTTCGTCGTCCACAACCAGTATAAGCGGTTCCATTACATCATCTCCTTATCAGCAAAAACATAAAAGCTCACCACGGTCCCCTTAGGCAGGTTACGACCTATGGAGATTTCGCCGCCATGGGCCTCAACAATGGATTTGCAAAGCGAAAGGCCTAGTCCAATGCCCTTTCCGTGAAGCTTGCCGCTTTCGCCTCTTTTGTACCTTTCAAAAATGTGAGGGAGGTCCTCGTCGGAAATTCCGACTCCGTTGTCGCTGACCTCGAAAATCACGCGCGCTCCTTCGCGTCGCAGGGATACGGCTATCTCGCTGCCTTCAGGCGAATAGTTGACGGCGTTGTTGAGCAGGTTGACAAGCACCTGCCTTATGAGCACCCCGTCCACCCTTACAAATATGATCTCGTCGGGAATTTTCACCCTTATCTCGCGCTTGCCTGCATGCTTCTTCACATGGGTCACCGCTTCTGTGATGATCTCCTCGGCAGCTTCCTCCTCAAGGTTGAGCTTCACGCTGCCTTCCTCAAAGCGGGTCGCCTGGAGGATGTTTTCTACTATCTCGTTGAGCCAGCTCGCCTCTTCATATATGCTCCTCAGGTACTTTTTCCTGCCTTCTTCGTCCATTTTATCGTAGTTGTCCAGCGCAGTGCTGGACAGTCCCATAACGCTTGTGAGAGGAGTCCTGAAATCATGCGAGATGGACCTCAGCATGTCTGCCTTGAGGCGCTCCGTCTGGATCTGCAGCTGGGTCTTCTGCTGCTTTTCATAGTTCTTCTCGCGCTGGAGAACAACCTCTATCTGTGGTATTATAACGTCCAGCAGTCTGAGCTGCTGCTCGGAGATTTCCGAACCTTTCTGCCTCGCTATCCCTATGACGCCGAGGACGTCTCCAAGCCCTTTTATGGGCCTGTAGTAAGCGTTGGCACCCGGGAAAATGTTCGTGCCCCTACCGCAGGTTCTTCCGAACCTGTAAGCCTCGTCGATAGCATAAATGTCCGCCTGTCCCGCAAAAACGTCGATCCCTGCAACGTGCCTGGAGATAGCATTGCCCCTGGAATCGAAAAGCTTAACCAGGACATTGGCATCGAACCTCCAGGCAATTTCATCGGCAGAAACAACCGCCAGATCCTCCCTGCTCTTTGCACTGAGAAGCCTCTTCTCTATCTGATAAAGCGCGGTTATGTTCTCTTCCCTGTCTTCCACCCGCAGCCTCTCGAGCTTTACCCTTATGGTCAGCATGCTCGTTATGAAGGCGACTATGAACATGACAAGGAAGGATATGATGTAGCTTGGGTCATCCACCTTAAGCGTGTATAGAGGCTTTACAAAGAAATAGTTGTACAGGAATACCGCGCAGACCGATGCGCATATGCTTACTGCATAGCTTTCGACCATGTACGATATGAACAGGATTCCAAGCAGGTATATCATGACTATGTTGGATTCGAATCCGTTGAAATAATGTGACCCCATAGCCGCCAGAGTGCATAAGAGCAGTATTAAGGCCATCTTCCCCAGCTTTTTATATATTGCATTACTGTTTGACATTTATCTTTTTTCTCCTTTTCCAGCAGAAGTCTGCTGACAAGAAGATTGTAATATTTATTCACAGCAATTGCAATAATTTTGATTATAACAGAAGGAACCTGAAGCCGTCACAGCTTCAGGTTCCCGGTTTTCATACCTGTGGTTATTTCAGAAGGTCTGCAAGCTGCTTCTTAACAGCCTGCCCCGCTTCGATGTCTCCGCCGACAACAGTGATGCTGTCTATCCCCGAAGAGGCCAGATAAGAGCTGACTTCTTCCGGAATCTTCCCCTGGCCTACGAGTATTACCGGGGCGTCCTTCTTTGCAGCAAGAGGGATTGCCGCAAGTGCGTCTGCAGCGACACTTGAGTTTAATGCCACAGCCTCACGGGAATCCGGAAACAGCTTGCCTGCCGCCTCTGCGGAAGTTCCGAACTGGCTGCTGCCGCTAATCCTTTTGACTGTTATCCCCAGTGCCTTCAGCTCATCTTCCACCCTCTGGCTCACCTCGCTGTAGCCTCCCGCAATCTGCACTTCCCTTGTTCCGAACATGATCAGTGCAGCTTTGGTTTCATCCGGAAGTTTGTTGGAGTCTGTCAGCAGTATAGGTATGCCTTTTTTAGAGGCATAGCTGCCAACAGAAAGCATTCCCTCACTGCACTTAGCTTCAGCTGGCACATTTTTTATCAATCCTGCCTTTTCCTGCAGGAGAAGCGACAGGTCGCTTTCCTTCGGAGCGGAAACTAACGGCGAAGCTGCAGAAGTAACGCCGCTGCCGTTGACAAGCACTATCTTGTCCACTACGCCAGATTTCTCCATAACCCTGTCTGCGGTTTCCATCGCAGTCGAGAACCTGCTGCTTCCGCTGATCCTTTCGACTTCGACCCCGAGGGAGGTAAGGGCTTTTGCCACTTCCTTGCCAACGACTTCTTCTCCGCCCATGATTATGACTTTTTTTGCTTTGAGCCTCTTTATTTCCTCCTGGGTTGCCTGAGGAACGCTGTGGGTTTCGGTCAGCAGTATCGGCGCTTCCTCCTGCACTGCCAGAGGCCCTGCAGACAGGGCATCCTCGAAATCGGTTCCCGATGCCAGTATAACGGTGTCTGCGGAGGTGCTGGTTGTTTTGCTCACCTCAACCGCAGTTGAATTGCTGTCCTTGCCTGCTATTATGTCTATCGCCGGAACAACTTCCACGCTGAATGTCGCTGTCTTCCCTTCGGCAGCTACCGTGACGGTCTGGCTTCCTGCTGCCTTGCTGTCGAATCCGCTTATGACCGCTTTGGCCGCGTCAAGCTTAGAGCTTGTGCCGTCGCTGTACTTCCCTGTCACAGCAAGTCCCGTGAGATCAAGGTTCTGGCCGACAGTGTACGACCTCGTCGACGGCGGGGTGACCTCTATTGCGGTCAGCACTTTGGAGGCTGCCGCCGGGGCAGTCTCCGCCGAAGGTGAAGCGGCGGCTGCCCCAGGGCTTGTTGCAGCTGCTGCCGGGCTTGCTACAGGTTCCGCAGGACCTGGATCGAACGTGAGTATCTTGTCGTATATTGCAAGTATCTGCTGCCCGTAGGTTGTACCCGGAACTGCCCATATCCCGTTCAGGTCCAGCCAGCCGGGTGCTATACCTTTTGAAACAAGGCTGTACCTTGGGTCTACCACCGTCTGCTTTAAAGCCGCTGTTGTTGCATATCCCTTGAGATGCTGTATCTGAGCCCTTACCCCAAGCCTTGGTTCGCTGAATTTCACCCCTACGCTGTTACCCTGGGTATCCTTTATAACTGTTACTCCGGCAGTGAAGGCCACTTCCGAAGCCGTTGCGGCATTGTAAGTAACTCCCGTAACCCCGAGCCCGGAGTAATTGTTCCACGTAGAAAGTGCGGTCCCTCCGTATGCAAAGGTCCCTGTTTCGTTGCAGGCCTGGGCGAAAGCTATGTCACCGCGAACCCCTTCTGCCGCACCTTCTTCCAGATACATCTTTGCCAGTTCCAGCATGGTGCAGCTGATTTTGGGTGAAGGGTTCACCGACAAGGCGTAGGCCGCCATCTGCTGCGCGGTTGCAACCTGTATCCCTATGATTGATCCGTCGCTTGCCGAAGCAGCTCTGGCTCCGGACTGCGCCGTGACAACGCCGCCCAGCAGCAAAGCAAAGCTCAGCGCAATGGACATGATTTTTTTGGAAAAGTTCTTTCTTGAATCCACACTACATCCCCGTTCCTTAAAATTTGTAATACAAAATGATATTACCTTAAAAAACATGAAATGTGGCGGCAAATCGACAATCTTAATATTTTATTTACATTACCAGATATTGAATATCCTGTGTCATCTTGCTATTTGGGGCGAAAAAAAACCTGAAACTTAAAAGTTTCAGGTTATCTTTTGGAGGCGCCACCCAGATTTGAACTGGGGGTAAAGGTTTTGCAGACCTCTGCCTTACCACTTGGCTATGGCGCCAAATTGGAGCGGAAGACGAGATTCGAACTCGCGACGTTCACCTTGGCAAGGTGACGCTCTACCACTGAGCCACTCCCGCAATAATGGTGGCCAATCCAGGAATCGAACCAGGGACACGAGGATTTTCAGTCCTCTGCTCTACCGACTGAGCTAACTGGCCGTAAAATTTTTGATGGCGACCCAGAAGGGACTCGAACCCTCGACCTCCGGCGTGACAGGCCGGCACTCTAACCATCTGAGCCACTGGGCCAAAATAGTGGTGGGCACAACAGGGCTCGAACCTGTGACCCTCTGCTTGTAAGGCAGATGCTCTCCCAGCTGAGCTATGCGCCCACTATCTTGCCTTAGGAGCTTCAGCTCCTTGGGACATTTACTATTATATAATCTGCCCGATTATATGTCAACACCTATTTTTTAATTTCTTCCAAAATCCTTCCGAAATCTTCCTTGGTGAAGAGGTACTTCTCGTTGCAGTAGTGGCACTGGAGCTCCTCAGTCTTTCCTTCCTCATAGAGCTTGCTCAGCTCCTGCTCTCCTATGCTTATCAGAGCCTGCTCGACTATCTCCCTCGTGCAGTCGCACCTGTATTCAGGAGTCATGCTCTCGAGTATCTCAAGCTGCATGTCCTCGAAGATGTGCTTGACTATGTCCTCTATGTTCATTCCGCCGCTCATCATCTCCGTAATTGATTTGACCTCCTCAAGCCTGTATGTGATCAGGTCCGCGGCCATCTCGTTTGCATCAGGCATCATCTGGATGATGAAGCCGCCTGCTGCCTTTATGCTATAGTCAGTGTCTATGAGCACGCCAAGGCCAACCGCCGAAGGTGTCTGCTCGGAAACGGTGTAGTAATAGGCAAGGTCGTCGCCTATTTCACCTGTCACTATCGGCACCTGTCCCACGTACGGCTCCCTGAGGCCCATGTCCCTGATAACCATGAGGCTCCCTTCGCGGCCGACAAGGCCTGCAACGTCCACTTTCCCCTTCTCGTTGAGCGGAAGGTCAGCAGCCGGGTTTCCCACGTAGCCTTTGACGTGTGCATCTGAATAAGAAGTCACTGTTATGCCTTTGATTGGCCCTCCTCCGTCTATCTGGAGTGTCATAGTGTCCTGCTCAGCCTTGAGCATGCTGCCGACGATGCAGCCAGCGGTAAGCATCCTTCCGAAAGCTACCGCTGCCCCCGCCGCGCATCCGTGTATCGTGACAGCCTTGTTTACAAGGTCCGTGGTCTGCGCAGCTATTATCCTTACTTCGCCGTTCAAAGCGGTCGCCTTTATCAATTTATCCATTATTGTTTCCTCCCTCGGGTTTCAATACATATGTTATTCTTTCAGTTTCCTCATCCGGCTCGACAGGCTGATAGCTGTCGTATTTGCCTGCGATCCTCAGACCCGCCCTGGCGAGCATATCCTCGATCTCCTCTTCTGTGTAGGCTCTCTCCCTGTGCTCCTCATCGAATCGTCTGTACAGCTCCCCTTCCTTAACAAAGAAGGTGAGGTACATGTCGACTATGTCGTTGCTGAAGGAGTTTTCCCAGATGTAAGTGACGTCCTCATCGTCATAGTTGTACACGTTGTTGCCCAGTATCTCCTTGAGCTTGTACCATGTATTGATGTCGAATATGAATATTCCGCCCTCCTTGAGATGATCCTTCACAGACGCGAAGTATCTCAGAAGGCTGATATCCTTCAATATATAGTTGGTCGAGTCAAGGCAGCAGGTTATGAGGTCGAACTTCTTGTTCAGGTTCAGCTCCGTTATGTCCTGGCAGACAAACTTGGCCTTAACCCCTTTCGCCCTCAGCTTGCTCTCAGCCTCCGATAGCATGTCCATAGACATGTCCACTAGCCAGCTTTCCTTGAAGCTCCCGCATATCTGCTCAGCCATGTTGCCGGTTCCGCATGCCAGGTCAAGGTAGTCGGTAAACTCCACGCCCTCTTCCCTGCATTTGTCCAGTATGAATTCAGCCCAGGCGCTGTAGTCTATGTCGCTGTTAATGAGTTGGTCATATATCTTTGCAAAATCTTTGTAACACTCCATTTAAATTACCTCATATGAGTTTTTTCATTGAATTTTAACCATTATACATTATACCATTTTAGAGCAAAATGAAAAGCCCCAGGCATAAGGGACTTTAACTGATCGTATGCAGTCATCCAGTGAGAACTTGGCTACTAGCATTGTCACCAATGGGTTTGAGGATACTGTAATATTTATTCTAGAAATTACAACATCAGCATCTCCAAATCTAGATAGTTTTTGCATTCAGTTTGTCTTGCAAAAGACTTATTATCTTTTCTTTATCAGTATATCTTAAATTACTGCTGAATTTTGTAAACTTTATAATTGTAAAAATTACAATTATTAAAATAATTAATAAAAGCATGGGATGTCCACCTTGGATATTGCTTTCACCTGTAAAAATGCCTTTTATTATCTCTATAATAATAATTGCGCCTATGACTGTTACCCATCCTGCTGCTACTTTTTCAAAAATGTTAGCCGACAACTGAGATCCGAATGCTCCTTGAATAATTGTACCATTCTCAGTTTTTATAATCTCCCCTTCAAACTTTGGAGGAAAATACCTAACACCAAAATATTTGATATCTCTATGCATAACCCAAAATTTATAATTATTAACTTTCCCGTAGAATTCATCAAAATCTATTACAACATTTATATTTTTATTTAAAACATTCTTGCATTCATCAACATTTAATTCAGAAATCAGCCTTACAACTTGTCTTTTATTTGCTTTGTCCATATTTCCTCACAATTTTTTTAAAATCTTTTATTGTCAGCGCACAGAAGTGCCGCATTTCGTTCAATTTCACCAAACGTCTCTTGTTCTAGACGCTGAGGATATTTCACACACCTACAGAAACGGCTGTTGACCGTTTTCTTTAAAAGCGTAATACCCAATATGATACTGTGACATCTTAAATGAATGTTATGACGTAAAATAATTTTTCTCTATTCTGAAGAATTGATATAATATGGAGCAAATAAGCGCCCACTTGGTCTTTTAGGTAGAATTCCTACCGATTGAAGATTTTCAATAAAATGTTTTTTACAAAGAACACTATTTACAACTGCCTTCTCAAAACAATCAGGTTCCTGACATTTTGTTTCGGTTATTCGAAAGCTATTCTTTTCGTAGTAATCTTCCATTACAGCAGAGTAAATTAACATTTCATCTGGACACATATACGGCTCATATATCCAATCGTCAATATCAATTTGGGGAACTTTAAATAAGTATTCATCGTTTCCCCAGTTCCATGCACGGCTTCCCTGCCATAGCTGTCCGCAAACTTTACACATATATAGATTATGTTCATCGTTATGTTTTGCAATTTGGTTTAATTGTTTTTTTAATTTTCTACTAACCTTTATTCTATCCAAAATATCTTTACGCCTTAATTGAATAGGCTGATACTTGTTACACTCACAAGTCATATTTATACCCCCCTTTAGTTGTTGCGTAACAATCTCTAATTGCGCCATAATAATTAAAATTCAATATTATTTTATCGGGAATTTTCTGTACTTTTTTATATCTTTACAAATATCATCAAACGATACATTATGCAATTTGTTACCATATTTCATTCTCAACAACGCTATGAAATCCTCGAAACCAGAACGTTCTATACCTATATTAATCTTTGTTTTATCGGATACTATCTTTATACCTTTAAAAAATTCATCATAACGCATATCATCAATGCCCTCCCAAAGAATCACCTTTTCTTTCCCGATCCCCAGGATATTATGATTTCTAATTTTCTCTGAGGAAACCTCAACTACATCAAATGATGTTAGTATTCCAATTATCCCGAGGATTATGAATAATGAAACTAGAATGGCTTCTATAAACAATGTTTGAAAATCACTAAAGATATCAGAAGGTGTTTGCGATAAGAGGAAGATAGCGAAAAGGAGAAATGCAATTCCAATTATACTGTAACCCTTTTGGTATTCAAGAATCATTGTCCCAGATTTTATTATTTTCGCCTTTTTATTTAAAGTTAGAGCTTTTTCCAACAAATACCCAATAAATAGGTACGATGAAGCTTTGACAAGCAGAGTAATTAGACTGTTCGTTACATCATTCATTATAACCCCCCCCTTTCCTTCGGAGTACGACCTTAATTATTAGCATGTTTAAGAATAATGTTGATATTTTTGTCTTTTTTAAAGGAACCCTTACCGGGTACTTTTAGTCCAACCATGACTTCCAGCGAATACTTTACTGTACACTGATAATATAATTATTTTACTAGGAACTGCGCTACACATTCATTCTTATATAGTTCAAAAAGACATTCTCCTGATATTTTATCAACTTCATTTATATCAGCACCTTTTTCAAGTAGAAGATTAAAGATTTGTTTTAAATCCTGAACTAATTCACTGTTTAATGGTCTCTTATCTACCCATGAAGGGTCTTGATGGTTTGTTGAAGGTAAAATTTGTCTTGCATCTAAAACAGCTCTACTCAAGCAAGAATTTCCAAATGAATCATGTCCACTAATATCAGCACCCAAATCAAACATTTTTTTCAATATATTAAAGGCTGTATCGAATTGTTCCTTTGTTCCATGAATCTCCCAACCATTATCTCCGTTTTCGTAAGTATTTAGTAAAAACCTTGAATTGAAAACAGCTGCCATGATTGCATCTTGCATGACGGGCATCTTCCATTCATTACAGCTCTCACCCTCCATAAAGTTTACATCTGCACCAGAATCTAATAGATAATTTGCTATTTCGAAATTTCCGCTTTTAATAGCAACTTGTAGAGGGGATTGCCCATCATCCTTTTTTGGAGGCTGCTTTGCTGTGGAGTTAACAAGTTCAGGCTTTTTTGAAATAATATCTTTTACTAATGCTAAGTCACCGTGGCGTATAGCCAAAAATAATTTTCTCACTTTTTAGTCTCCAATCGCATTTATTCTTCAATTATAATTTTAAAGGATGAATCAAATCATGTTCCACAACATCATCAGATAACAATGTAAGCATAGGATGATAAAGATTGGTATAAATCGTATCTCCAACTTTTAATTTTAAAGATTCATTGCAATCAATTGTAACTCCAGTGGATAGAAATTCTGAAGTATTATTTTTAGATTCTGCAAAGAAATCAACAACTTGTGTTCCATCGATATCTATAACTGTAATTTTTTTAATCGCATTATCTCACCCATATCCTTTTTGCCACCTTATTAATTTTGCACCCGCGTATTCAATAAGTTTTTACCTCTTTCAATAATATTTTTAAAAATAATGTATCCGATATATGCACCAACGGTGTTAAGCAGAATATCGTCGACATCAAAAGCCCTTCCAATATTTCCAACATAAGCGGAGGCAAGCTGCAGAACTTCGATGCTTAAGGATAAGCAAAAGGCAAGTACAGTTGTTTTAACAGCACTGTTGAACTCGCTCCATAATATCGGCACCAGGATGCCTAAAGGAAGTAAGAGGATTAGATTGCCTGCTATGTTTTTGATCCAAAACTTTATCATATAGCTGTGCATGACGGGATCTTTTGTTGTTATTGCGATATCCTGTATTGTCCCCACAACAGGTATAACATTTACTGAAACCCAAACATACTGTCTTTCAAGCATTATCCTAAGGGGAAACAAGGTGACACCCATTAAACAAAATATGTAAATGAAAAATATATTTAAAGCAACTTCCCTTTCCAACGAGAAGCTGCCCTTCTTCCTGCTTAAACGAAATGCTTTAAGCCTTGCCGCTGCCCAAAACGGGAGCACCAAAACAAACAAAATCCTGCTGTCAATAATATCCATGTTTAAATATATTCCTCCTAAATTGTGATCGTTGACCTACAGTTTATGGCAGGCAGCAAAATGGCCTCTCCCGGTCTGCCTGAGCTCTGGTTCGGTCGTGCACTCCAGCCCCGCCTTAGGGCACCTGGCAGCGAACCTGCAGCCTGATCCTTGTATCTGCACGCCAGCCTTTTCCCTGCCAAACCCTTCGAAGTCCCGAACAGCAGCTGCCGAAAGCAGTTCCCTGGTGTAGGGGTGAAGCGGGTTCCTGCTGACCTCGTCGCTCGGCCCTGTCTCAAGAATCTTTCCCTTGTAAATTACCCCCATCCTGTCCGAGACATGCCTTGCCATGTTTAGGTCGTGAAGGATGAACAGGTACGTAAGCCCCTTCTCCTTCTGAAGGTCCATGAGCAGGTTGACTATCTGGGCCTGTACCGAAACATCCAGTGAGGATATTGGCTCATCGCACACAAGGAACTCCGGTTCGATGGCAAGGGCCCTTGCTATTATCACCCTCTGCCTCTGCCCTCCGGATAGCTCGTGGGGAAAGCGTCCTGCCAGGTCTTCGCGGAGCCCGACCGACTTCAGAAGCCCATTCACTCGCGAACGTCTCTCCTCGATGCCGCAGATGCCGTGGATGTCCAGCCCCTCTGCAACTATGTCTGCCACCCTCATCCTCGGGTTCATCGATGCGTAGGAGTCCTGAAATATCATCTGGGCTTTCCTAGCGAAAGCCCTGCTGCCGTTCTTGTCCAGTGATCCGATATCGGTTCCGCCGAACAAAACCTCTCCGCCATCAGGGCTGCAGCAGCCCAGCAGGATTTTCCCCAGGGTCGTCTTGCCCGAACCTGACTCTCCCACCAAAGCAAAGGTTTCCCCCTTGCTTATGTTAATGCTTACTCCGTCCAAAGCCTTTGCAGATGATTTCCTGCCAAGCCTGAAGGTTTTGCTGATGTTATTTGCCGTTATCACGCTTAGCACCTCCCCTTCCGTCCATAAGCCAGCAGGTCGCCTCGTGGCCGCTGCCGACATCTAATAGTTCCGGCTTCCTGCTAAGGCATACGGGCATGCAGCTGCCGCACCTGTTTGCAAACGCGCAGCCTTCGAAGTCCCTCGTCAGTTCGGGCGGTGCTCCTGGTATGTCCGGCAGCCGGCTCTTCCTCTCCGAATCCGTTCTGGGAACAGAGTTCAGCAGTGCCTTCGTGTAGGGATGGAGCGGGTTCCTGAACAGCTCTGCCTTGTCAGCCTTCTCCACTATCTTTCCCGCATACATTATGTGCACCCTGTCAGCTGCAGCCTCCGCAATCCTCAGGTCATGGGTTATCAGTATCATCGCAGCCCCTGTGCTCTGCTGCAGCTCCCTCAGGAGGCCCAGCACCTCGGCCTGGATCGTGGGGTCCAGCGCGGTAGTCGGCTCGTCCGCTATGATAATTTTCGGGCTGCTCGCGGCGGCCATGGCAATCATCACCCTCTGCCTCATCCCGCCCGAAAACTCGTGGGGATACCTGCCGGCCATCACTTCGCTGTCGCTGATGTGCACCTTGTCCAGCGCCTCGCACGCCTTCCTGAAGGCGTCCTTCCTCTTAAGGCCGCGGTGGATCATAAGGCTTTCGGCTATCTGGTCCCCGACCTTCATCGTCGGGTTGAGGGACGCCGCTGAATCCTGGAAGATCATCCCTATCTCGCCGCCTCTGAGCCTCCTGACCTGCTCCTTGCGCATCTTCAGTATGTCCTGTCCGTCGAACATTATCTCAGATCGCTCCTTTATCTCACCGTTCGGCTTCTCGACCAGCCTCATTATAGCTTTGGCAGCAGCCGTCTTGCCTGAGCCCGACTCGCCGACTAGGGCCAGAGTCTCGCCCTTGAGCAGGTGGAAGTCCGCACCCCTGACCGCCTGAACCTCTCCCGCGTATGTGTGGTACGATACTTTCAGATTTCTAACTTCGAGCAGCTTCTCCATTATTTTGCCTCCTGCCTGTTCAGCCTTGGGTCCAGCGCATCCCTAAGTCCGTCACCCAGGAGGTTCAGGGAAAGCATGGTAAGGCTTATGAATAATGATGGAAAGAATATCTGGTAAGGGTAGAACATGAGATGCTGCTGCGCTGCCGCAGCCATTGCTCCCCAGCTTGTGCCCGGAGACTGTATCCCCAGTCCTATGAAGCTGAGGAAAGCCTCTCCGAATATGAACATCGGTATGTCCAGAGTGAACTGGGCTATAATGATCCCTATCGTGTTTGGGAGCAGGTGCTTCCTTATTATCCAGGCCGGGCCTGCCCCCAAGGCTTTCGAGGCCGCGACGAACTGCTGCTCCTTGAGCTGCAGTACCTGTCCCCTGACAAGCCTCGCCATGCCTCCCCAGCCAGTTATCGTCATCGCGAGGATGAGCGAGCCTATGCCCTGCCCGGCGGCAAACGCTATGAGTATAGCGACTATCATGTAGGGTATGCAGTTCATGACCTCCACTACCCTCATCATGATGTCGTCAACCGCACCTCCGAAGTATCCCGAAACGCCTCCGTAAATGACTCCCAGAACAGTCACCGCCAGCGCCCCCGCTAGCCCTATCAGCATGGAGACCCTTCCTCCGGCGCATATCCTGGCGAAGATGTCCCTGCCCAGATCGTCAGTGCCGAATAAGTGCTGCAGGCTCGGGGCCTGATTTATTATCCCCGAGTTGACCGCTGTGTATTTGTATGGCGTCACTAGAGGCCCGAAAACGCAAAGCAGTGCAATGAAACTGATCACTGCCAGTGAAGCCATCGCTGTTCTGTTGTTTTTGAGTTTGTTAACCGCTTCCATCCGAACACCTCCCGTCAATTCCTTGAGCCGAGCCTGATGCGAGGGTCGATCGCAGCATAGGCTATGTCGACAAGCAGCAGTGCAGCCATGTAGACAACCGCATAGAAAACGGTCATCCCCATAATCATCGTGTAGTCCCTGTTGAACACGCTGGTCACGAAGTTCGAGCCTATACCCGGGATGGCGAACATGTTCTCGATAACGAAAGAGCCTGTCAGGACTCCCGCGATCTGCGGCCCCAGCAGCGTGACGGAAGGGAGCACTGCGTTCCTTGCAACGTGCTTCCAGACGAAGGAGGCTCCCCCAGCCCCTTTTGCTCTGGCGGCCGTAATGTAGTCCTGCTCAAGGACATCCAGCGAGCTCGCCCTTGCAATCCTTGTAAAGACCGCAAGCACGGACGTGCTTAGTGCGATCGTCGGCAGCACCGTGAACGAGAAGCCTCCCCAGCCGGTGGCCGGAAGCCAGCTGTTCCTCACGGCGAAAACGTACTGCAGGAGCGCAGCCAGCACGAAGCTTGGAACGGAAAGCCCGAGCAGCGTCGCTGACGTTATAGCGAAGTCGGACCATCTGCCCCTCCTCAACGCGGCCGCCATGCCCAGCAGTCCTCCGAGAACGAAGCCGATAGCCACTGCCTGGAGACCCAGCCTCGCGGTCACCGGGGCGTATTTTATTATCTCTCCGCTGACCTTCCTGCCAGGATACTTCAGCGATTCGCCAAGGTCTCCCTGAAGGAGATTCTTCATATATATTGCGTACTGCTCACCAAGGCTCTTGTCCAGCCCGTACTTTGCATAGTAGTTCGCCTTTGTCTGCGCGGGCAGCTCCCTTGCAAGGCTTGACAACGGGTCTCCCGGTATCGCGTGCATGAGGAAAAAAGTTATCGTAATGACAACCCACAGCGTGGCCGACATGTAGGCAAGTCTCTTTAATACGTACTTCAGCATCCTTAAACCTCTTTTCAGCAAATAGCATTACAGCAGAGCCTAAAAGACCCTGCTGCAAAATATCGTATCCTTTATTATCTTCCCTGAGTGTATGCGTACTTGAATTCCATGCTCGAACCGAACAGAGTGCTCATGTAACCCTGCACGTACTTTCTCTTGTACTGCGACCTCTCCCTGAAGGTGAGCGGAGCAATCGCCACCTGCTGGTGAAGCAGTATATCCTCGCACTCCTTGAAGTATGCGAGCCTCTTCGCCTGGTCCGTTGTGGCCGCTGCAGCCTCTATGTTCTGGTCGTATTTGGCGTTTGACCACCTTCCGTAGTTCATGGCGCCGTGTGAAGTCCAGATGTCGAACTCTGTCATCGGGTCGTTGTAGTCTCCGTTCCAGCCTGCCATGAGCATCTGGAAGCTGCCAGTCCTAAGGATCTGGCCTATGCCTGCAGGATCCGTGTACTGTACTTCAACCTTGCAGCCCAGCTTTTCCTGAAGCTTCTGCTGGTTGAATTCCGCCACCTGCTTCATCTTGGCATTGGCTCCAACAACCGTCAGTTTTATCGTTACCTTCGAAGGGTCTGAGCCCAATCCCAGTTCCTTTATGGCTTCCGTGAAAAGGGCTTTAGGGTCGTTTACCTCCTCGATAAGCTTCTTGACCGGTTCGCTGCCCGCAGCAGTCCTGAACTCCTCGGTCCCTATCTGGAGCGTTGGAGGGCAGAAGGAATACGCCGCAGTCCTCGTCCTAGGGAACAGAGTGTCTGCAAAGCCTTCCCTGTCGATCGCCGCCGACAAAGCTTTCCTTATCTTCAGACTGGAGAACGCCTTGTCCTGGGTGTTGAAAATGATGAAATCTGTCGTAGGCTGGTAGCCGCTTAAAAGGTCGAAGCTCCCTGTCCCGTCGAACTTGTCCTTCCATTCCTTCGACTCTGCGGTGCCTGCGTCAACTGTGCCGTTGAGGATCTCGTTCATCCTCGCCTGCTCGTCCTCGAGTATCTTGTATGTAACCTTGCTCAGCTTAACTGAATCTGCATCCCAGTAATTCTGATTCTTTTCAATGACTATCTCACTCTTGTGTGTCCAGCTCTTTATGACGAAAGGCCCGCTGGACGGCACGGTGTCTGCTTCGGAGCCGAAGGTGTCGCCGTACTTCTCAACGTAGTCCTGTCTCTGCGGAGTGAAAAGCCTGAAATATGTAAGATTGAGGAAATAAGCGCATGGTGATTCCAGCGTTATGACAAGCGTCTTGTCGTCTGTCGCCTTCACCCCTACGTCCTCTGCCTTGCCCTGCCCTGCTGCGTATGCTTCAGCTCCCTTTATAGGGCTGAGCATTCCGGCATACTGCGATGCCGTTTTCGGGTTGAGTGTCCTGAGTATGGAGTAGGCGTACTCCGATGCCTTTACCGCCTGTCCGTCCGACCACTTGTTGTTCCTGAGCTTGAATGTCCAGGTCAGTCCGTCCTCTGAAACGGTCCAGCTTTCCGCACCCGCGGGTTTTATGACGTCCTTGCCGCTGCTGTCCTGCTCGCACCTTGTAAGAGCCTCCTCGACCTCTGTTATGACCATCGAGGAATACGTGTCTGTCGCCCTCGAAGGGTCAAGAGTTTCCGGTTCGGCATTCATTGCTACGTTCAGATACTGCTCTTTGTCGCCGGCTGCAGCTTTTGTCTGACATCCCGTCAGAGCGGCAGTGGCAAAAAGTGACAGAGCAAGCACAGCTGCTAACATTCTTTTTCTGTTCACTAAAACTCCCCCTTTTTTAGTAGAATTGTTGTTGCAGGCCCTGAAAAAGCTTCAATTATTACATTATGTTATATTCCACCAAAAGATACAAATTCCTTCTTTATACGAAAAAATATTTGTGCATAATTATAAATTTTTTCGGCATAGGAAACCTTGCGGAACTGCTGTTTTTTAGGAAAATTGCAGCCGTGACCCTGATAAACATGCATATATTATATAATAATTTCAAAAAACTATGTATTTTTTACATTGCGAGTTATATAATAGAGTAAAGTATCTATAAATTAAGGAGGAAGTGTGATGAATTACAATGTAGCAGTTGTCGGTGCTACCGGAATGGTCGGAAGAAAATTTATCGAAGTTCTTGAAGAAAGAAATTTCCCGATAGATCAGATTTATTTTTTTGCGTCCGGTAGGTCGGCAGGAACAGTACTGAAATTTAAAGGCCAGGATGTAGTGGTAGAAGAGCTGAAGGAAGATAATATAAAGACCAAGAAGATTCATTTTGCTTTGTTCTCCGCAGGCGGCGATACGAGCAAGGCGTTTGCACCGGTTTTCGTAAAATACGGCGCGACAGTCATTGACAACAGCAGCGCATGGAGGATGGACCCTGAGGTTCCGCTAGTGGTGCCTGAGGTAAACCCTGAGGATATAAAGTGGAACAAGGGGATAATCGCCAACCCTAACTGCTCAACCATACAGGCAGTGGTCGCTTTGAAGCCTTTGTACGACAAGTACGGCATAAAGAGGATAATCTACTCAACCTACCAGGCGGTTTCCGGCGCTGGTCTCCAGGGCTTCGAAGACCTCAAGGAAGGCTACAAGGGAGAAGCTCCGAAGAAGTTCATCTACCCTATAGCCGGCAACCTCCTTCCGCACATAGACGTTTTCATGGAGAACGGCTATACAAAGGAAGAGATCAAGATGATAGATGAAACCAAGAAGATAATGCACGACGACAAGCTCAAGATAACTGCCACAACCGTAAGGGTTCCGGTTTTCTACGGCCACAGCGAGAGCATAAACGTGGAGCTTGGCAAGGAGTTCGAGCTTCAGGACATATTCGAGCTTTACGAGCATGCGCCTGGAATCATCCTCAAGGACGACGTGGAGAAGCTTATCTACCCTACTCCTATAGAGGCTGCAGGCCATGATGAGGTATTCGTCGGCAGGATCAGGCGCGACTTCAGCGTGGACAACGGGCTCAACCTTTGGGTCGTCGCTGACAACATAAGGAAAGGCGCTGCATCGAACGCTGTACAGATAGCAGAATGCATGATAGAGAAGTAATTTAAAATAATATATAATTAATTACTTAATTTTTAGAAAGAGGTGTTTGTATGAGCTTATTCAAAGGTTCAGGAGTTGCCATAGTCACTCCATTTACAGAGGACGGTGTTGATTACAAGAAGCTTGAAGAGCTGCTGGAATGGCATGTCAAAGAAGGAACCGACGCCATAATAGTATGCGGCACGACAGGCGAAGCGTCCACAATGTCCGAGCAGGAAAGAAAAGACACAATTAAGTTTACAGTGGATGTCATAAACAAGCGAATCCCTGTAATAGCTGGAACTGGTACAAACAATACTGCTGCCTCCATAAAGATGAGCCAGTATGCCGAAAGCGTAGGCGTTGACGGTCTGCTTGTAATAACCCCTTACTACAACAAGACAACGCAGAAGGGCCTCATCGCGCACTTCACTGCGGTATCCGAAAGTGTGAACACGCCGATAATAATCTACAACGTTCCTTCCAGAACCGGGATGAACATTACCCCTAAGACTCTCCAGCAGCTTTGCGGGGACAAGAACATAGTCGGAATAAAGGAAGCAAGCGGAGACATAAGCCAGATCGCAAAGATCAAGGCTCTCTGTGGAGACAAGCTTGACATATGGTCCGGAAACGACGACCAGACCATAGCTATAATGGCTGTGGGCGGCGTCGGAATAATTTCAGTGCTTGCTAACGTTATCCCTAAGGACATCCGCGACATGGCTCACCTATTCCTCGAGGGGAAGACAAAGGAAGCCCTCAAGATGCAGCTTGACGTGCTCGCTCTCAACGATGCGATGTTCATAGAGACAAACCCTATCCCTGTCAAGACAGCCATGAACCTCATGGGCATGAACGCAGGAAAGCTCAGGCTTCCGCTTGTTGAAATGACAGAAGCAAACCTTGAAGTGCTGAAAGACGAAATGAAGAAATACGGGCTGCTTTAAGCCCAAAACAGGAGGAACCAATGATTAGAGTATTATTGAGCGGCTGCAACGGAAAGATGGGCAAGGTTATATGCAATGCAGCATCAAACTTCCCGGAGCTCGAGATAGTTGCAGGAATAGACAGGAACACCTCCTGCGACAAGTTCCCTGTGTACTGCTCACCGGAAAACTGCGAAGCTGAGATCGACGTCATAGTCGACTTCTCAAGACCTGATGCCATGGACGGGCTTCTGGAGCTCGCAAAGCTTAACAGGACTCCCGTCATATTCTGCACGACAGGCTATACGAAGGAGCAGCTGGACAAGATGAAGGAAGCTTCGAAGGAAATCCCTGTCTTCCGTTCAGCAAACATGTCTATAGGCATAAACGTCGTGAACAGCGTGCTGAAGAACATCAGCGCGTTCCTGTACAACAACTACGACATAGAGATAATAGAAAAGCACCACAACCAGAAGGTCGACGCTCCTAGCGGCACAGCCATACTGCTGGCAGACACCATAAGGGACTCGATCCCCGAAGAGACAGAGTACACCTACGGCAGGGTGGGCAACGCAAAGAGGGAGCACAAGGAGATCGGCATACACGCCATCAGGGGCGGAGCAATAGTAGGAGACCACGAGGTCATCTTCGCCGGACAGGGCGAGGTTATCGAGATCAAGCACTCCGCCATATCCAGGGAGGTCTTCGCCGTGGGAGCCCTCAAGGCGTGCGAGTTCATGCACGGAAAGGGTCCGGGAATGTACAACATGGATGACGTGATTTCCGGAAAATAGGCAAAAAAATCAAAGGCAGCTGCATACTTGATGCGGCTGCCTTTTCCTTTACAGTCTTTCCACGAAACGCCTTAGCCTTTTTGCGCACTCCTCGAGCTGAGGCATGCTGTAGGCGTAGGATATCCTTATGTAGCCTTCCCCTCCTGCTCCGAACGCGGAGCCGGGCACTATGGCCACCTTCTCCTCCTTCAGGAGCCTTTCGCAGAACTCGTCGCTGCTCATACCGAATTTCTTTATGCTCGGGAACATGTAGAAGGCCCCCATCGGCATGTTCACGTCGAAGCCCATGTCAGAAAGCTGAGAGTAGAGGTAGTCTCTTCTCCTCACGAACTCCTCCTTCATCGTCTCCACGTCGCCCATGCACTCCCTGAGGCCGGTTACCGTCCCCCACTGCACGATTGAAGGTGCGCAGGACACATTGTACTGGTGCACCTTGATTATTGAGTCCATGTACTCCTTCACGGCGCAGACGAACCCCAGCCTCAAGCCCGTCATGGAGAACATCTTCGAGAAGCCGCTCACCAGCACCACCTTGTCCTTAATCTCCCCGTGTGCAGCTATGGAGTGGTACTCCCCGGCGAAGCACAGCGAGCTGTATATCTCGTCGGTTATGACGACTATGTCGTTCGCCATTATCACGTCCCTGAGCCTGACGCTGTCCTCCTTTGAAAGCACGGCCCCAGTGGGGTTGCTCGGATAGGAAACCACCATTAGCTTCGGCTTTTCCTCCGCCAGCACCTTTTCGAGAGCTTCGAAGTTTATGGAGAAGTCGCTGTTAAGCTCGTAGTTCACCACCTGCCCGCCGAGGAGCTTGACGCAGCTCTCGTAGGCAGGATATGCAGGGGTTGGTACGAGCACCTTGTCCCCGGGGTTTATGAAGGCCATGAACACGTCCATGAGCCCCTCGCTTCCTCCGACGGTTAGGCAGACCTCGTCCGGCTCGTAGCCTATGCCGAAGGTTCCCAGGTAGCCGCATATCTCCCTCCTTAGCTCGACAATGCCAGCGTTGGATGTGTACTCCGTCTTGTTTTCATTTACGGCCTCGATTATTGCTTCCTTTATCCTCTGAGGGACATTGAAGTCAGGCTGGCCGAGGGTCAGCGATATGGCGTCAGGATAGTTCGCAAGCTTGTTGTAGAACTTCCTGATGCCCGATATCTCTATGCTGTTTACGTTGTCAGATATTTTTCCCATTGAATTTTCCTCCGTGTTCTTTCCTATCTTACTTTAGCGGGATGGCCACATCCGCCGATATGCCGGACTTGAGCTTCCCTCCGTCGCCGGCAATGCTTACCTTCATCTTGACGGACTCCTTCTCAGTGTCCGCGCTGGACTGCATGTCCTTCGGCGTGTACTCGCTGCTGACATCGATGTAGACGACCTTTCCCTTTTGCGTGCCGAGGGACGTCTTAACCTCCAGCTCCTGGCCGTAGAAAACCTTGTCTAGGTATTTCACCGGGACGTAGCACAGGACGTATATGTCATCAAGGGCAGATATGTCCGCCAGGTTGTTCCCTGCAGCTACTATGTCCCCGAGATTGTAGTTCCTGCTTGTTATGATGCCGTCCTGAAGGGCGGTTATCGTGCAGTTGTCCAGCGCGTATTTCGCCTGGTTCAGCTGCGCAGAAGACTGGTCCAGGTCTGCCTGTGCCATCGCTATCGCCTGGCTTGTAGAGCCGCTCTTGAGCAGGCTCAGCTGTGCGGCTGCGCTGTCGTAGCCTGCCTGCGCTCCCTTTACCTGGTCAACCAGGATCCGGACGTCATACGAGGTGGCTCCCGCCTCTGTTAGGCTAAGCTTGCTTTCCGAAGCGCTGACACCCGCTTCAAGCGTGTCTATCTGCGTGCGGGCCAGCTTTACCTGCCCTTCAAGCTGGTCCATGGAGGCTTCCAGCTGGGCCTTCTGCGCGAAAAGCCTGTTTATGGCGTCCACCTTTTCGGTGTACTGAGCCTCCGTGATGAGGTGGGCTGCCAGCTGGCTGTCCAGTGCGCTGATCGCCGCATCCGGGCTGTAGTTGCCGTATGCATCCTTGAAGGCTGCCATGGAGCTGAGAAGGGTTTCGTAGTCAGCTTCGGCTGTGTCCAGCGCTTTCTCCAGGTTGCTCTTTGAGACCATCGCCCCCTTCAGGGAGGCCTCGGCCTGGTCCACCGCTGCCTGCGCGGCTGCGATCTCGTCGGCCCTTGCGCCGCTCGTCGTTTTGGCCAGCTGCTGCTTCGCCGCGTCCACCTGTGCTTTGGCTGCATTGACCTGGGCTTGCGCCTGGGCTATCAGCTGCTGCCTGGACCCCGTCTTCAGCTCTGACAGCTTGGCTTCCTTCAGGTCCACAACGGCCTGAAGCTGGTCCACTATGTACTTCTGATTCGTGTTGTCTATGACAGCTATCACGTCGCCCTTTTTCACGCTCTGCCCAAGCTGAACGTTCATCTGGATTATCTTGCCCGCTGCAGTGGTGTTTGAGGACATGATGTTGTTCTGAACCTCCCCCTTGATCGTCACGCTGTCCTGGTTTGCGGAGCATCCTGCTGCAAGAACTGTCAGAAGCGAAAGGACCATTATTAGTATCTTCTTCATGCTATCACCCCACTTATATCTTTCTGTACTTTTTAAGGGCAAGTATGTTTGCCGCTATGAAAAACAGGCATATGGCGCTGAGGACGAGCACATCGAAGGAGATCGCGTCCCAGCCCCTGCCTTTTATCATTATTTTCCTGAGAGCATCCGCGATGTACCACAGCGGAGTGAACCTCCCTATGACCTGGAGCCAGGGTTCCATTGTGCTCAGGTCGAAAAGCCCGGAGAAGAATACCTGAGGCACAATAATTATTGGGACGAACTGAATCATCTGCATCTCGTTGTTGGCGAATGCAGAGATGAATATGCCTATGGTGAGAGCCGTCATGGCCGTCAGTATCGTTATCAGGAGCACCAGAGCGAAGGACCCCACCATCATGATCTTCAGCACCTCAATCGAAAACCAGGCTATGAGCGCCGACTGGAGCACGGTGAATACGCCGAAGCCCAGGAGGTATCCCACAACCAGCTCCCACCTCTTGACGGGCGTCGCCATGAGCCTCTCAAGTGTTCCGGAGTTGCGCTCCCCCAGGAACGCAAGGCCCGATATGAGGAACACGAAGAAGAATACGAAGAACCCTATGAGAATGGGGCCGAAGTTGTCAAAGCTTGACATGTCCTTGTAGCCGAAAATGTACGTGACGTCCATCTGGACCTGCATCGCTGTCCTTATGGAAGCGCTCCTTACAAGAGCCAGAACCGCCTTGCTCTTCGACGGGTCGCTGCCCTCCAGGTCGACATGCGGAACGCCGCTTTCAAAGTTGACCGAAGCGTCTATATCCCCGTCATAAAGGGCCTGAACCGCTCCGCCCTCGCTGTACCTGACAACGCTGGCATCGCTCTCCTCGAGGGAGTCCACGAACTGAAGGGGCGCGTTAACTATCCCTATCCTCGGATGGTAGTTTGCGCCGCCGAATATGAAGCTCATCAGTGTCAGCACCAGCATCGGCGCAAATATCATAAGCCCTATTGTCCTTTTGTCGTGCTTAAGCTGCAGCAGTATCCTTACCATTACCGCCCGTACTCTCATCTCCTGACACCCCCATAGTAGAGGAAGGCTTCCTCTATGGTCTGTGATCCCGAAGCTTTTAGAATCTCCTCGGGCGTTCCGAGCGCTATGAGCCTGCCTTCCCTTAGCATGCCGAGCTCATGGCATTTTTCTGCCTCGTCCATGACATGTGTTGTCACGATTATCGTGGTGCCGTTCCTGCAGAGCTCGTAGAGCTCCTCCCATATGCTTATCCTGAGGACCGGATCGATGCCCACCGTGGGCTCGTCCAGCACCAGGATAGGCGGCTCGTGCAGCAGGGCTACCGCGAGCGAGAGCCTTCGCTTCATACCTCCGGAGTACTTCTTGACCTGCATTTTCATGTAGTCGTAGAGGTTTACTATCTTCATGACTTCCTCGATCCTCTTCTTCTGCTCGGACTTCCTGAGTCCGTACATGGAGGCAAAGAACCTTAGGTTTTCCTCTGCGGTCAGCTCTCCGTAGAGCGCGTCCGCCTGCGCCATGTATCCGATTTTGTTAAGCATCCTCAGGCTGGGCACCTTCTCCCCCAGGACGTTGACCTCCCCGCTGTCGGGGGTGTCTATGCCCGCCATGAGCTTGACGAGGGTCGTCTTCCCCGAACCGGAGGGGCCCAGGAGCCCGAGTATCCTGGCCTTATGTACATCAAGGCTTATATCGTGGAGTATCTGCTTCTTGTCGAAGCTCTTGTTCAAATGTTTTACCTCAAGTGCCGTATCCGCCTGCACGATATCGCTCCTTTCCATTCATGATTATTCTAATTTTCTATTATTTGCCGCCGCTTATAAATATACTACCATTATTTTAGTTTTTTTAATATACACGCCCTTTCATAATTAAACATTTTTTATTATAATAGTAGTACTGAAAAAAATAAAAGAACCAGAGGAGGATATCTATGAGTTACGATATGACTAACCCGTACGAAATTGCAAGATACATAAAGGAAGCCAAGAAATCGACCCCGGTCAAGGTGTATGTTGACGGAAACCTGGAAGGCTGCGACCTTGGAGCTATCGAGAGCTTCGGCTCAGGAAGCTTCTACGTGCTTTTCGGCGAAGGCCCTGAGGTCAGAGCTTTCCTGGAGGCAAACAAGGACAAGATAAAGAAGTTCAAGCTTGAGCAGGACAGAAGGAACTCAGCCATTCCGCTGCTCGACATGATAGATATTGACGCCAGGATAGAGCCGGGCGCAATAATCAGGGACATGGTCAAGATAGACAAGAGCGCCGTTATAATGATGGGTGCTGTCATCAACATAGGCGCAGAGATCGGCGAAGCGACCATGGTGGACATGAACGCTGTCGTGGGCGCAAGGGGAAAGCTCGGCAAGAGGGTGCACCTCGGAGCCGGCGCAGTAGTCGCAGGTGTCCTTGAACCGCCAAGCAAGTCGCCGTGCGAGATAGAGGACGACGTTCTAATAGGGGCCAACGCTGTCATCCTTGAAGGCGTGAAGATCGGGAAAGGCTCTGTTGTTGCGGCCGGTGCCGTTGTAACAGAGGATGTACCTGCTGGGGTTGTCGTTGCAGGTACACCTGCAAAGATAATAAAGACTGTTGACGAAAAGACAAAGGGCAAGACCGAGCTTCTCGACGACCTGAGAAAATAATATTTACGCTTGATACACCGCCGTGTCCGCATGGCGGTGTTTTTCCTGCCCAGGCGCATATGGGAATTTTCGAATAAAGTGTTGCTGGACCTATCTGGACAAAAACAACACTTTATTCGAACAATCGCCCAGGGGGTCCTGGAGGACATTCTCCGGCGCTTATTGGCGAGATTTTTATTCTTCCTGACCAGATATACCTGTTACAAAAAAAAGTTTATATGTTATAATATTTTTGGTTGAAAGTTTCTTGCCCGGAGGTTGTGAAAATGTTCGAGGATACATTGGAATTAGCGGAGAATAAACTCCTTCTATTATATATTATAAACAGGCTGAACCTGCCTGTTTCAAACGCCCAGCTCACCGAGATGGTGCTTAAAATCAACATGATGAACTACTTCCTGCTCCAGCAGTATATTGACGAGCTCGTCTCTGCCGAGTTCCTCAGGTATGCCAGCATGAGCGGAAGCAACAGGCTCACGATAACCGACAAAGGCAGAAAGGTACTCGAAATGTTCGGCGACAGGGTTTCCGAGAATAAATGCGAGGTCGTTAACGAATATATCGATAAGAACTGGACAGAAATTGAAAAGGACGTGACCGTAAGTGCAGACTACACTATAGAGAAAAAGGACAACTTCATTGTCAGCCTTAAGGTTATGGAAAAGGACAAGCTTCTGATCGACATCAGGTTCAACGTCCCTACCAACAAAAACGCAAGGGATCTATGCGCAAAATGGAAAGAAAACTACGTCGAAATGTACGAGAAAATAACCGGCATTCTGACTGAAGGTTTATAACGGAGGTAATTGTTTATGTACTCATTTGTTCCTGAAGGAGTCTGCTCAAGGCAGATAGACTTCGACGTCATCGACGGAAAGATCACTAACGTATGCTTCGCAGGAGGCTGCGACGGCAACCTCAAGGGAATCTCAAGCCTCGTTGAAGGCATGGATGCAGCAGAGGTATGCAAAAGGCTCAGGGGAGGCACCTGCGGCTACAAGAGCACTTCCTGCCCGGACCAGTTCGCAAGGGCTATCGAGGCGCTCGTGCTTGAAAAACAATAATTCAAAATGACGACAGAAAACGCAGTTCCTTCCATATGAAAGGACTGCGTTTTTTCATCTTCCTGACTGCATGCGACGTTAAAAAGCCCTGCTTTCCGCCGATCAGCCCAGTTCGTTTCCCAGCACGTTCTTTATATATTCAACAGGATGCTGCGTCCGAACCGAGGTTTCCTCAACAGTAAGCCCCTGCCCGATGAACCTCCTGATGACCTCCTCCATGCTTTCCCCAACCTCGACTATATGCATATCTGGGTCGTAGAACCTTACTACCCTCTGCCCCCACGGATACTCAACGACGCCATGCAAATACTCGACCTCAAGGGATCTCAGGCGTTCCACGAACTCGTCGAAAGCCCTCTCCTCGAAGTATAGCTCGAAGTTGTCAGGCTTCGACAGGATGTCCTTTTCATCCCTTTGGATGAATCTCGACCAGGAAGACTTCGTCTGCAGTGAGAAATCACCCTCGAAGGTTATGTTCTCACCAAAATCCAGCACGACCTTCTGGTTCATGACATCCTCGTAGAACTTCCTTGAAACCGCCATGTCCGAAACAGCTATCAAAGGCATCTTGAACTTCATCTTATTTTCCCTCCCCCTTGAACAAGATAACTGCGAAAACGAGTATGAGCGCCGCGCACCATACCGACCTGATCCCTGCAGAAAAAGTAAGCATACCGCCCAGGAAAGCCCCGAAAATAAAGAAAAATATGATCGCAAAAAGGCGCGCGGCTCGGACTCCCGAAGCACGGTCCTTCTTGGTGAAAGCGTTATAGGCTGCATGCGAGGCCGTCCTTAGGTTGCCTGTAGACATGGTGGTCGCAAACGGTATGTCCACAAGCTTTCGGAAGGAGGATACCTGCACCGAAGTGACGAACGAAATTATGACCGTCACAATAAGGTTCGAGAAAGTGCTCGGGATAAACCCCACAATGATCAGCACTATGATCTCGATGACCAGGACTATCCTTTTCCAGTCAAGCATATGAAATTTCGACGTCGTGTCCTTTGTCCACTCTACGAAAGCCACGCCCAAAACAAAAGCTGCTATGGGAGGGACATGAATCAGAGCTTGTCCCCAGTCTCCCTGTGCGGCATATACGCCCACCAGCACTATGTTCCCAGTCTGCGCGTTGGCGAAGACCCCGTCCCTGCATATGAAATTGTATGCGTCAAGAAAACCTCCCACTATCGCAAGCAGGGCTCCGAATACAACCGATTCGTGAATCGGATGCTGAATAAATATATTTTTTATCAAGTCTTCATGTCCTCCAGTCCGGTTATTTTACTGTCCCCCATAAAACATATTAAGTTTTTGCTTCAGATAAATCAAGCAGAAGGGGACTTACTCCAGTAAATCCCCTAAAATCCTACTCGTATAGTTTCATGAAAATCGGTGCCACGCTGCAAGGCTGTATATCTATTTTCTGCCATACGTTTCCAGTCACATAAGGTTCAACCTCAAGCCACTTGTCCAGCTCTTCCCTTGTCGGGTACTGGACGACCATCATGGAGCCCTTCATCTTTCCTTCTTCATCAAGAAGCGCTATCCCGTAAAGGAACTCTCCTGCCTCGAACCTTTCCTCAACGGATTTCAAGTGCTCGGCTCTGGCTGCGAGCCTTCTCTCCAAAGCATTCTCGTCTGTACCGTCATAACCTGTTACTATGAACTGCATTTTAACTACCTCCTAAATTTATATTTAATATATTTTTTGTAAAACATTATTTTTAGCATTTCTTTAAGAGCTCGAATTCCTTCACGTATTTTTTAATTCTTTCTTCGTCACGGATAGAATTCAATAAAGGTTTACCTTTGCCAATAATCATAATATCCTTATCATCAATACTTTGTCCAAGTTTTACGTATGGCTTGAAATATTCGCAGTCTGTTGTTATAAGCTTTGTTGACAATAAAGCATATTCTTTCGTAGGAAATTGATTTGACAATATTAGTTCTTCAAGATTTAAGAGTCCTGAAAGAGGAATAATCCCCCCATTCTCAACCTTAATATTCTGTAGTGATAACACTTTCAAATGCTTCAGTTTCTCCAAAGGTTTAAGACTGTCGACCTTAAGAGTGTTCCAAATTCCACCGCTTAAGTCAAGGTTTCTGATAGACTCTGCTCCTTCCAACTGCTCAAGTGTCCCGAGTTTAGGAAAATCGGATATGTATAGCTCATGGAGGCTCACGTTCTCTTTAACGTCCCAAAGCCTTTCAGCCTTTGTATTGCAGACCAAAGCCAGGTATTTTAAATTTTTCAGCCTTGAAAGTCCCGAAAGATCAGATACTTTCATGTTATAGAAGTATATGAATTCGAATCTTGAAGCATACTTCTTTGTTAAATAGTCAAATTCAGCTTGCTTTATATTTATTATGTATAAATGTTCGACATCCTTAATACCTTCCAGCTTGTCGATGCTTTTCATGTCGCCATAGATACTCAGTCGTTTGCCGTTTTGTCTATTCATTTCCGGCTTGTTTCTAATTAACTCATGAATCACTGAAAAATAACCTCCCGAATCACTTCTTGATAATAGTATACAACAGCTTCCTCATATAAATCAAAGCACAGGCGCGAACCTGTGCTTCGATTGCAGCTCACTATTTACTTCCGTGACCTTATTACCTTCCTCATGTCTCCGATCATGTAGAGCGAACCGCACACAAGGATCATGTCGTCCTTTCCTGCATACCCGAGGGCCTTCTCATAAGCCTCGGCATACTCGCCGCAGGCTTCGGAGGCGCTGTTGAACTCCAGTATTACCTCGTTGAGCTCCGCCGCACTTTCTGCTCTCTCGCTGTTAGGCGTCACAGCTATGACTCGGTATGCCTGAGGAGCTAGCACTCCGATCATGTCCCCTACCTGCTTGTCCTTCAGTATTCCTATTATAAGCACAAGCCTTTTGTAGCTGAAGTAGGACTTCAGGCTTTCGCTCAGCAGTGTTATGCCCTCGATGTTGTGAGCGCCGTCTATGACGACGAGCGGCTCTTCTCTGAGAACCTCGAGCCTTCCTATCCATCTGACCTTGCCAAGGGCGCTGATCACATTATCCCTGCTTATCCCGAACCCCAGCTCCTGCAGCTTCTCAGCGGCAGAAACCGCGACGGCGCAGTTCATTATCTGGTGTTTTCCAAGCAGCGACAGCTCAGGCTCGTAGGAGCCCTTTGCAGTCCTGATCCTTATTTTCTGTCCCCGGCGGCTGACCTCCAGGAACTCTCCCGAGTCAGGCTGCACCTCGATGAGCTCGCAGCCTAGCCTGCTGCAGGCATCCTCGATCACCTTTCCAGCTTCCTCTTCCTGAGGGTAGGAGACCACCGGGACGCCCTTCTTTATGATCCCGGCTTTTTCGCCTGCGATCTCCCTGAGGGTGTCACCGAGCACGCCCGTGTGGTCGAGGCTGATGGAGGTGATTACGCTAAGCACCGGAGTCATGACGTTTGTTGAGTCCAGCCTTCCCCCTAGCCCAACCTCGACGACCGCGCAGTCCACTCTCACATCGCTGAAGTACTTGAACATGGCGCAGGTTATTATCTCGAACTCGGTAGGGTGGTCATAGCCAAGGGATATCACCTTATCCACAGCCCCCGATACATCCGTCACGACCTTGGCCAGGTCCTCCCTGGGGATGTTCATCCCGTCCACCTGTATCCTTTCCTCGAACTCCTCGAGGTACGGGGATGTATACATCCCCGTCTTGTATCCAGCTTCGATCAGGATCCTGGTCAGCATGGCTGTCGTGGAGCCTTTTCCGTTGGTGCCCGCGACGTGTATGCATTTTATTCTGTCCTGCGGGTTTCCAAGGAACTCGAGGATCTTCTCGGTTCTCTCCAGGCCCAGGTTGCTTCCGAATTTAGCCGTGTTGTGAATGTATGCCATTGCGGCTTCGTAATTCATCTTTTCTCCCCCGCCTATTTGAAGACGTCGAGTCTCTCTATTACGGCTGCAAGCATCTCCTGGTATTTCTCTCCCTTGGCCCTTTCCTCTTCAACAACCTCGGCAGGTGCTTTTGAGACGAACCTTTCGTTTGCGAGCTTAGCTTTTACCCTTTCGATTTCCTTCTCGAGGTTTTCCTTTTCCTTGGTGAGCCTTTCGATCTCCTTTTCGGCGTCGATGAGCTCCATCATAGGTATGAACATCTCTGCGCCCCTGGATACGATGGAAACTATCTTGTCTGGCAGGCTGTCCTTGCTGTCGATGTATTCAACTCCGCTGGCTGATGCAAGCTTTATGAAGTACGCTTCGCCGTCCTCGAACGCTGTCGCCGCGTCGCTTTCGGTAACGAACACCTTGACCAGCGCCTTCTTTGAAGGCGGTACGTTCATCTCAGTTCTGACGTTCCTTACAGCCTTGATTGCCTCGATGATGTACTCCATGTCTGTCTCGGCTTTCTGGTCATACGCAGCCTCATCGTATTCAGGCCACTTCGATATTGCTATCGCGTCGAATCCTGTGTAGAGGTGCGAGTATATCTCCTCTGTGATGAAAGGCATGAACGGGTGAAGGAGCTGGAGGCTCTTTGCCAGCGTGTCGTGGAGCACGTTGTACGCAACCCCCTTGGCTTCCTCGTCGTCACCGTACATCACAGGTTTAACAAGCTCGATGTACCAGTCGCAGAATTCGCCCCAGATGAAGTCGTAGACCTTCTGCGATGCGAGCCCTAGCTCGAACTTCTCTATGTTGTCTGTGATCTCCTTGACGAGGTAGTTCGCCTTAGACATTATCCATTTGTCTGCTACGGAGTAGTTCCTGCTGTCCTTGTATTTGTCCATGATGTCCTTGTCAAGGTTCATGAGAACAAACCTCGAAGCGTTCCATATCTTGTTGGCGAAGTTCCTTGAAGCTTCAACCCTTTCCGGGTAGTACCTTATGTCGTTTCCTGGGGTGTTTCCGTTTATGAGCGTGAACCTAAGCGCGTCCGCTCCGTACTGGTCGATAACCTCGATCGGGTCAACTCCGTTTCCGAGGGATTTGGACATCTTCCTTCCCTCCGAATCCCTAACAATTCCGTGGATTAGGACGTTGTCGAAAGGGATGTCGTCCATGCAGTACAGGCCGCTGAATATCATCCTTGCAACCCAGAAGAATATTATGTCGTAGCCCGTTACCAGTGTGCTGTTAGGGTAGAAGTACTTCAGGTCAGCCGTCTCGTCAGGCCAGCCGAGGGTCGAGAACGGCCATAGAGCCGAGCTGAACCATGTGTCGAGGACGTCGTTGTCCTGCTCAACGTTGGTGCTTCCGCACTTCGTGCACTTCGCTACCGGTTCAGCTGAAACGATGACCTCGCCGCAGTCCTTGCAGTAGTATACAGGTATCCTGTGTCCCCACCAGAGCTGCCTCGATATGCACCAGTCCTGGATGTTCTCCATCCAGTTGAAGTAGGTCTTGTCGAACCTTTCAGGAACGAACTTTATAGTCTTGTCCCTGACAACCTTTATCGCAGGCTCAGCGAGAGGCTCCATCTTTACGAACCACTGCTTCGAAGTCATCGGCTCTATTACAACGCCGCATCTGTCGTGGCAGCCTACGTTGTGGTTGTGGACCTCTGTCTTCACAAGCAGGCCCTGCTCCTTCAGGTCGGCAACGATCGCCTTCCTGGCTTCGTACCTGTCGAGCCCGTCGTACTTAGAGCCCTTGAGGTTTATGCTTCCGTCCTCGTGCATTATGTTAGGCTCTGGAAGGCCATGCCTCTGTCCTACCTGGTAGTCGTTAGGGTCGTGCGCAGGAGTTATCTTTACCACGCCAGTGCCGAACTCCATGTCTACGTAGTCGTCCGCGATTACAGGAATCTCCTTGTTCAGGAGCGGGAGTATTACCTTCTTCCCTACAAGGTCCTTGTACCTGTCATCGCCAGGGTTTACAGCTACCGCAACGTCCCCCAGCATGGTCTCAGGCCTTGTTGTGGCGATCACAACGTAGCCTTCTCCCTCCGCATAAGGGTACTTTATGTGCCAGAAGCTTCCTTCCTGCTCTGCGTACTCTATCTCGGCGTCGGAGATCGCGGTCTTGCACTTAGGGCACCAGTTGATTATCCTGTTGCCCTGGTATATCAGGCCGTCGTTGTACAGCTTTACGAACATCGTCCTTACAGCTTTGTTGAGCTTTTCGTCCATGGTGAAAGCTTCCCTTGTGAAGTCGCAGGAGCAGCCCAGCTTCTTGACCTGTCCGGCTATCCTTTCCCTGTACTCTTCGGCCCATTCCCATACCTTCTCCAGGAACGCTTCCCTTCCCATCTCCCTCTTCTTGAGGCCCTGTTTCAGGAGCTCGTTCTCAACCTTGACCTCAGTGGCTATGCTTGCATGGTCCTCTCCAGGAAGCCAAAGCGTGCAGTAACCCTGCATCCTCTTTGTCCTTATAATTATGTCCTGGATGGTGTCGTCGAGGGCGTGCCCCAGGTGCAGCTTGCCTGTTATGTTAGGCGGAGGCAGCACAATCGTATAAGGCTTCTTGTCTTTATCGATCTCAGGCGTGAAGTAGCCTCTGTCCTGCCACATGCTGTAAAGTCTCTCTTCAAACTCCTTCGGATCGTAGTTTTTCGCAAGGTTTTTTGAATCTTCCATATGTTTTTCCTCCTTAAAAATAAAAATAATCCCCGCCCTATAAAAGGACGAGGATCCGCGTTACCACCTTTTTTCCTGCATAAAAAATACAGGCTCTTGAAATTCTAACGGTTAAGATAACCGTCCCTGCCTACTGGAAGTTCAGCAGAGAAGCTCCGAAGCTACCTTCAGGATGTTCAGTATAGAAAGCCTTACAGCGTGCCGGCCTCCCTCTCTTCATACCTCTTTTTCCTTACTCCTCTTCATCAAAGCTCGATATTGTGTTAATAATAATTATATTCTTTAAAATCAAACTGTCAAGTTATTTTGTGCAGCTGCTTTCTTTTTTGCTTCCGCCTTGTTATTTTCATCGTTCATAGCCTTGAAGGCAACGGACAGCATGAGCTTTATCCTGTTGAGCTGGTTAACCTCGCTGGCGCCAGGGTCATAATCGATCGCTGCTATGTTGGCCCCAGGGTAAACCCTCTTCAGTTCCTTTATCATTCCCTTGCCTGTGACGTGGTTAGGCAGGCAGGCGAATGGCTGCATGCACACGATGTTCTTCACTCCGCTCTGTATCAGCTCGACCATCTCTGCTGTCAGGAACCATCCCTCTCCGGTCTGGTGCCCCAGGGATACTATCGGTTCTGCGCCTTTTGCAAGCTCGTATATGGTCTCCGGAGGCGTGAACCTCTTGCTCCTTGAAAGAGCCCACTTTGCATGCTTCCTGTAGAACTCGAGGAATTCTATGAACGCGTTCCTTATCATCCTGTTCTTCTTCGTTCCTGCAAGATACTCGTACTTGAAGTTTCCGTCGTAAGCGCAGTATAGAAGGAAGTCCAGCAGGTCCGGCATCACAGCTTCGGCCCCTTCAGCTTCGATTATGTCCACGATGTTGTTGTTTGCAGTCGGATGGAACTTTACAAGGATTTCCCCAACTATTCCAACCTTAGGCTTGACAACGCTGTTTATCTCCAGGCTGTCGAAATCCCTGACGAGCCTGTACATGTTGTGCTTGAAGGTGAAAGGGTTGCCGTTCCTGACATTCTCTATGCAGCGGGCTTCCCATTTGTCGAACAGGAGGTTTGCCGAGCCCTTTATCTTCTCGTAAGGCCTTACCCTGTACAGAACCCTCATAAGGATGTCGCCGTATACCAGCGCCATGATAAGCCTGTTCAGCAGGACAGGGGTCAGCTTGAAACCAGGGTTCTTCTCCATGCCCACCAGGTTCAGCGATATTACCGGAATGTGCTCCAGCCCCGCTTCCTTGAGGGCTTTCCTTAGGAACCCGATATAGTTTGTTGCCCTGCAGCCGCCGCCTGTCTGCGATATTATGACTGAGGTGTTGTTGATGTCGTATTTCCCTGATTTCAGGGCCTCTATCAGCTGTCCCACGACTATGATCGAAGGGTAGCAGGCATCGTTGTTTACGTACTTCAGCCCCTCGTCTACAGCCTTTTTGTCCACGGAAGGCAGCACCTCAAGGTTGTAGCCTGCAGCCCTGAACGCGGCCTGTATGAGGTTGAAGTGGATAGGAGACATCTGCGGGCAAAGGATTGTGTGGTCCTTCCTCATTTCCTTTGTGAAAAGGACCCTTTTGTCCTCTGCTTTGACCCTTTTGGGAACAAAGTCCGAGCTGTCCCTCTCAAGCACGGCCGCGTTGAGCGACCTGACCCTTATCTTGACAGCGCCGAGATTGCTCCCCTCGTCTATCTTGAGGCAGGTGTATATCTTTTCGTTCCTGCTCAGTATCTCCTGCACCTGGTCTGTAGTCACCGCGTCAAGCCCGCAGCCGAAGGAGTTCAGCTGTATGAGCTCGAGCTCCTTCCTGTCTGCAACGAAGCTGGCCGCAGCATAAAGCCTTGAATGGTAGACCCACTGGTCGACAACCCTTAGCGGCCTCTCCACATGACCAAGGTGAGCCACCGAGTCCTCTGTAAGCACAGCCATCCCGTAGCTTGTTATTATGTTCGGGATGCCGTGGTTTATTTCTGGGTCTACGTGGTAAGGCCTTCCCGCCAGCACGACTCCCTTTCTTCCGGTTCTCTTAAGGTACTGCAGGACTTCTTCACCCTGCTTCCTTATGTCTTCCTTGACGCATTCGTCCTCAGCGTACCCCTTTTCAACGGCTTTCCTGACCTCGTCGAGTGAGACGTTGAAATCCTTCAGCTCCTGGCAGAGCCTCTCTGCGAGCCTCTCCTTGTTGTCCAGAGGCAGGAAGCAGCTTAGGAACCTCACGCCGTTGTCCTTTAGCCCGTCCATGTTGTTCTTTATAACATCCGGGTAGGACGTAACGATCGGGCAGTTGAAGTTGTTCGTGGCCTCAGCCTGTTCCTTCTGCTCGTTCGGTATGCATGGGTAGAATATGAACTTGAGCCCTGAACTGATGAGGCTCGCTATATGTCCGTGTGTAATCTTCGCAGGATAGCAGGCCGATTCCGAAGGGATCGTTTCGATTCCCATCTCGTAGATCTTCTTGGAAGATCTAGGCGATATCTCGACCCTGAAGCCAAGCTCGGTGAAGATCGTGAACCAGAAAGGGTAGTTCTCATACATGTTGAGCACCCTCGGTATGCCCACCGAACCCCTGCTGGCTTCCTCTTTCTTCAATGGTTTGTATTCGAAGATCCTGCGGTACTTGTAGTCAAACAGGTTAGGTATGTGCTCCTTGTTTACTTCCTCCCCTATGCCCCTCTCGCATCTGTTTCCGGAGATGAATTCCCTTCCGTCGCTGAAGCGGTTAACTGTTAGAAGGCAGCTGTTTGCGCACTTTCCGCACCTCCTCATGTCGGCTTCCATGGTGAAGCTGTCAAGCTCATCGGCGTTCAGAATCGATGATACATGTCCCTCTTTGCACCTTTCCTTGGCTATGAGCGCAGCACCGAAAGCTCCCATTATTCCTGCTATGTCGGGCCTTACAGCTTCCCTTTCCGATATGAGCTCGAACGCTCTAAGCACGGCGTCGTTGTAGAAGGTTCCGCCCTGGACAATTATGCTGTTTCCGAGCTCCTTCGGGTTCCTTATTTTTATTACCTTGAATATGGCGTTCTTTATAACCGAGTATGCAAGGCCTGCGGAGATGTCTCCAACCGTGGCCCCTTCCTTCTGTGACTGCTTCACCCTTGAGTTCATGAACACGGTGCATCTTGAGCCGAGGTCCACCGGGTTTCTGGATATCAGGGCCTCCCTTGCGAAATCCTTCACTCCAGTATTGAGTGAGTGCGCGAAGGTTTCTATGAACGATCCGCAGCCTGAAGAGCATGCCTCGTTCAGCATTATGCTGTCTATCACCCCGTCCTTTATCTTGAGGCACTTCATGTCCTGCCCCCCGATGTCCAGTATGAAGTCGACTCCAGGCTGGAAGAAGCTGGCCGCCTTGTAGTGGGCAACTGTTTCAACCTCGCCTATATCTACGGAGAGGCCGGCCTGAATGAGGCTCTCGCCGTAGCCTGTGACAGCTGAATTGGCTATGGTTATGCCGGGATGGGTCCGGCTGTACATTTCCTTCAATATCTTTACGACTGAAGCCATAGGGCTTCCTTCGTTGCTTCCGTAGTAGGAGTAAAGCAGGTTTCCTTCCTCATCAACAAGGGCTGCTTTTGTCGTGGTTGATCCTGCATCTATACCGAGGTAGCAGCTGCCTGAGTATTCTTCAAGGTTCTTCCTCCTGACCGCGTACCTGCTGTGCCTGTCTTTGAACTCCCTGAACTCGGCCTCGTCCGCAAAGAGAGGCTTCAGAGTTTCCACCTGGTCGTCCGACTTTTCGGAAAGCTTTGGCAGCCTTTCCATAAGGGTGCTGAAGCTCATCCTGTCGCCTTCCTTTGAAGCCAAAGCAGCCCCCATTGCTACGAACAGCTGGGAGTTCTTAGGGAATATGACCTGCTTTTCGGTAAGGCCGAGTGTCTCGATGAACCTCTGCCTTAGCTCGGACAGGAAGTGGAGCGGTCCTCCCAGGAATGCCACGTTCCCTTTGATGGATTTTCCGCATGCCAGCCCGCTTATGGTCTGGTTGACCACAGACTGGAATACCGATGCGGCTATGTCCTCCTTGGCAGCGCCTTCGTTGAGCAGCGGCTGGATGTCAGTTTTTGCGAACACCCCGCATCTTGCAGCTATAGGGTATATAATCTTATAATTTTTTGCGAGCTCGTTCAGCCCCTGCGCATCGGTCTGCAGCAAAGACGCCATCTGGTCTATGAACGCTCCAGTGCCCCCCGCGCAGGTTCCGTTCATCCTCTGGTCGATTCCGCCGTCGAAGAACGTTATCTTTGCATCTTCGCCGCCCAGCTCTATAACCACGTCCGTGCTGGGTATGTACCTCTCAACGGTGTTCGTGCACGCTATCACTTCCTGGATGAAGGGCACATCAAGCCATTTCGAAACGGAAAGCCCGCCGGAGCCTGTTATCATAATGGTAAGCTCCTTGTCCCTGAAGTGCTCGTAAGCCTCGCTTATAACATTTATAATAGTACTCTTTATATCAGAAAAATGACGCTGGTAAGTGCTGTACAGCGCGCAATCGTTCTTGTCTGATATTACTACCTTAACTGTTGTGGAGCCGACATCCAGCCCCATATGTAGTACATTTCCCATAAATCATATCACCTTTTCCATAATTTGCCGCATGGCGCCCTGCAAAAAAACTACTTTTTTTTGCGAGCGACCGTCACCTTAATATTACTATAAAGAAGTAGGATTGTCCAACGCTTAGCCGCACAACCCTACCATTCACCTGCTATTTCGCCGGACTCGTGGTCCAGCTCAAATCTCATGCTGTCGAAATAATTGCCTCCTTTGAAGAATGTGGGATCTACATTTATCCACTCATCCTTTTCAGGAATGTAAACCTGGTTCCATGCATGGCTGACCCAGCTAACGCCGTTGAAGCCTTCGCCCGTGATGATCCTCACCCTGATGTTGTTTGCCCTGCACATGGCCACGTATAAGCATGCGTAGTCGAAGCATATGCCCTTGCCTGTCTCGAAGGCGGGAACGGCGCCTGACCTGACGTCGAAATCGTTGTTCAGAACCTTTGTAGCCTTGTCGTAATCGTAGGTTATGTTGTTGCCGATCCAGCTGTAAAGCACCTCCGCTTTCCCGTAAACCGATGTCTCCTTGCCCGCCAGGTTCCTAGCGAAATCGTTGATCTGGCTGTTTGACCTGACTCCGTCTGCGAGGGTGACGCCGTTGTAGTAAACTATGGTGTTCCCCGTGCTGTTCGCATGTGTGATCTCGCCCGTCCCGCTGTCCTTTATAACTATCTTGAAGGAGTTGTTCAGAACTTCCGGCATCTGCCTTGCTAGCTGCGAGTTTGTCACCGGTATTATTATCCCTTTGCATATCTGCTTGTATAGTCCTGAACCTTCAAGCTGCCTGTCCAGCCTTTCGTTAGGGACCACAAGCGAGAACAGGTTTACCGAAAAAGCCGCAAGTATAACGTAGCACACTGCCCGCGGAACCTGGAACGCTGCTCCTGCTGCCCTTTTCAGCATGCTCTTCTTTGTGAAAAGGAACCGCTCTATGCTGTCGATCAGGGGATACATAGTTATTTTGCTTATGCTGTTAAGCAAAAGGAAGCAAAGCTTGTAGAGCAGGAAAATGCACAACGGGATAATGGCGGCATAGACTATTAGCTGATTCCCTTCGATGAACCCTGCGATGCTTTGCGGCAGCACTCTGTATATTGCGTTGTAGATCCCTTCACCATGCAGGATGAAAATCTTCTTCCCGATATACACGCCAAGGAAGAGGGCTATGACGAAGGAGACGTTCTTGTTGGTCGCCTCCACATCCCCCTTGAGGCCGTAGGATGAGAACTTGAAGAGGAACCCCTTAGCCAGGGGGTATAGGAAAAGCAGTATAAGCATCAGTGTTATTGGGTTTATCCTGAACATATAAATCACTCACCAACCTATGATTCGTTGAATATTCGATTGAGCACCTTCTTGCAGATATCGTAGGAATAGCCTTTGCGCATAAGAAAATCGCCGAGCTTCTTGTAAAGCTTCCTTTTGTCCTCCTCCGATGCCGCCATCCTTATGTATTTTTTGTAAGCCAGTTCGTATGCTGTGGACTCGAGCCCGTCCTCAGCTATGGATTCGAGCTTCTCCCTTATCGTTTCCTCTGGTATGCCCTTCCTGTAAAGGAAGCTCTTTATCTTGTTTGCCCCTTCGGACTTCAGCTTCTGCTCGATGTACATATCAGCCAGCTTCCCGTCGTCGATGTAGCCGTACTCCTTGAGCAAGGCCATCACCTTGACGCAGGTGCTTTCATCGAACCCCTTGTCCCTGAGCTTTGCCAGCATGTCCTTTTCGGATTTCATGCCCCTCTCGAGGATCCTGAAGGCGCAGGCCTTCGCCTTGGAGTAGTTGTCTTCTTCAATTATACTATTCAGCTGGTCAGAGTCCACGGATTTCCCCAAAATTAATTTATATTTAACAAGTGAATCGAGGCTGCAGGAGAAGGCATACTCCCCGTCGAGGAATATGTTGACCCTTTCGCTGCAGTTCTTCTGCTTCTCGATCCCCGTTATCCTTTTTTCCATATAGCCCACCGCCCTAATCTTCATTTTTCAGGATGTGGATTGTAGGGCTGTCCAGGACCTTTGCCGCTATGCTGTATATGTCCTCTTTCCTAATGCCTTCAAGCCTCTCCATATCCTCCACGAATTCAAGCACGCTCTCGCCTTCTATAAGCTGGTGCAGCACGTAGTTTCCTATGTCGGTAGAATCCTCAAGGGTGAACGCCACAGCGGTGTTGAGCACCTTTTTCATGAGCATGACGGTGTTTTCGTCAAAAACTATCTCCTCGTTCTTCACCCTCGAGATGCATCTCTCTATAATGTCAAGCGCCTCCTGCACGTTATCTTCGCCCACCGCGGTGTAGAGGTACAGGGTCTTCACGTTCTGTGTCAGGTCGAGATGTGTGTAAATATCGTACGCCAGCCCCCGATCCTCCCTCAGCTCCCTGAAAAGTATGGAGTTCGAACTCTCGCCGAACTTGTGGTTGAACACCTTCAGCGCCATCTCCTCCTGCTTCGAAATCCCCTGGAAGGTGAACAGGTAAAGTATCGTGCTCTGTTCGATGTTCTTCTTGTAGGATGTCTCCTTGACAGGTATGTTCTTCTCGAACCTGACTTTTCCCAGGTCCAGTTCCTTCTCCGTCCAGCTTCCGAAGTGCTCCGTGACAAGGTCTTTCACAAACTCGTGCTCGTAGGGGGAAACCACTGAAATGAAGCAGTTGTTTGGAACATAGTACCTGTCTCGGAAATCGAGGAGCTCCTGCCTGCTGAACTTCTTGACAGTCTTGCTTTCGCCGACGGTTTCGTATTTGAGCGGGCTGCTCTTGAACGCTATCTCGTTGATCCTCTTGAAGCTGTACTGCTCCAGGTCGTCCCTTCCGCACCTTATCTCTGATAGTATGACTTCCTTTTCCTTCTCGATCTCGTCGTCCGGAAAAGTGGAATTGCGCACCATGTCAGAAAAAATTTCAAGTATGTTCTCAACCTCGCTGCAGAGGGCTGTGGCGCTGTACACCGTGCAATTATGGTCAGTGTATGCGTTGTATTCTCCTCCCAGGTTTTCAAGGTCCGAGTTCAGCTTTTCATTTGTCCTTGTTTTTGTTCCTTTGTAGAGCATGTGCTCCACGAAATGGGATATGCCCTTCTGGCTCCTCTTTTCGTAAAGAGGCCCTATCTTCATACCCATGTGGACCGAGACCACCCCGGTATCCTTTTTTATTGAAATAAGCTTTATGCCGTTAGGCAGTATGATATTGCTATAGTTAAACATTTATATCTCCTCAAATTTTTTCTGCACATTATATTATATGTTATATTTGACAGTTAGGCAATATTGTATTAAACTATATAAGGTTATGATTGAAATATAGACAGTTCGAAACCATCCTGTCTCTAAACAAAACTAGGAGGAACAAATGAATAACAGAAGCAATAAAGTAAAGCATCTTGTCTTGTCTGCATTTATTGGTTCGGCATACGCTGCACTCACCATAATGCTGGCTCCTATCAGTTACGGACAGATCCAGGTAAGATTGTCGGAAGCGCTTACTCTGCTGCCCTACTTTTCAAGATTCTCGATACCGGGACTTTTCATCGGATGTATTATAGCTAACCTTGCAGGCGGATACGGGCTGCCTGACATAGTCTTCGGCTCGCTGGCCACCTTAACCGCCGCCATCCTGACAAATTGCATTGGAAAAAGCAACTTAAAATACAAGAAGTTACTGGCCCCGCTGCCGCCGGTCGTCATCAACGCGGTAGTCGTTGGGCTTATACTCAGATACACGCTTAACCTGCCTCTGTTCATCACCATGTTCTGGGTAGGTCTTGGCGAAGCAGTTTCCTGCTATATATTCGGGCTCCTGCTGGTCTCAATAATCGAGAGAAACTCCAGGCTCAAAAAATATTTTATTGATTAACACAAATAAACGAAAAATGAGGAATGTAAATGGAAAAAATCAAATTCAACGAACTAGGCTTTAACAAAAAAATTCTTGATGCTATAGACGCGATGGGCTTCGAGGAGCCTTCTCAGATTCAGGCTGAAGCTATCCCGGAAGTCCTGAAAGGTAACGACATAATCGGACAGGCCCAGACAGGTACCGGAAAAACAATGGCATTCGGCGCACCTATGCTTAACAATATCACCGCTGGCAAGAAGGTATCAGCCCTCGTCCTTGCCCCTACAAGGGAGCTTGCAATACAGGTAAACGAGGAGCTCATGAGGATCGCTAAGTTCAGCAGGCTCTCCATTTTGCCTATATACGGCGGACAGCCTATAGACCGCCAGATAAAAGCGCTTAAAAGAGGTGTCGACATAGTCGTCGGAACCCCGGGCAGAGTGATCGACCACATAAACAGAAGGACCCTTGACCTTACAGAAATCCAGTTCCTCGTTCTAGACGAGGCAGATGAGATGCTGAACATGGGCTTCATAGAGGACATAGAAGAGATAATAAAGAGCTCGAACGATGAAAGGCAGACGCTCCTTTTCTCGGCGACTATGCCAGACCAGATAAAAAGGCTAGCCAAGAGATACATGAAAAAGGATGCAAAGCACATCTCTATAGCAAAGAACACCGTTACCGTTGAAAAGATAAAACAGTACTACTATGAGATAAAGCACAAGGACAGGTTCGAAACGCTCTGCAGGATACTTGATGTGGATGAACCTTCCAGCGCAATAATATTCTGCAAAACAAAGCGCGGAGTTGACGAGCTTGTTGAGTGGATGCAGGGCCGTGGCTACAACGTCGAAGGAATGCACGGAGACATGAACCAGAGCCAGAGGATGAACACCTTGAGGAAATTCAAGGAAGGCAATCTGGACTTCCTCGTTGCAACGGATGTCGCTGCGAGAGGTATAGACGTTGAGGATATAACCCATGTTATAAACTATGACCTTCCACAGGATACCGAATCCTATGTCCACAGGATCGGAAGAACAGGAAGGGCAAACAAGGAAGGCGTGGCATACTCGCTTGTAACTCCAAGAGAGTACATGATGCTCAAGCAGATAGAGAAATACACAAAGAGCAAGATCAAGAGGAAAGAGATCCCGACTGTAGACGAGATATTCGAGTCAAAGTACAGGAGCATAATCAGCACGATAAAGGACTCCATCGAGAAGGAGGACTACATGGACTTCGTTCCTGTGGCAACCGAGCTCGATGAGGAGTACAACCTTGTCGACGTTGCTGCCGCACTAATGAAGATGTACTTCAACAGGGAGCTGAGCTTCGATTACAAGGATAACAAACTTGGCGGATCAAAGAACGTTAGACTGTTCCTCTCCATAGGAAAGATCGACAAGATAGATCCTAAAAAGCTGCTCAAGTTCATATCTGAGAATTCAGGTCTGGATGTTGGTGACATTGGAGACATAGACATACTGACGAAGTTCTCCTTCATCGAAGTTCCTGAAAGGTTCGTCGACGTGCTTCTCAAGAAAGTAAACGGAAAGAGGCACAACGGCAGAAGAGTGAACATCGAGATCGCTCAAGGAAAGACAAAATAAAATGTCAAAGATGAGTTTAAAGGGAAGCGCGATGCTCAACCCCGTGCCGGCGGTGCTTATCACCTCAAAGAAGGACGGATTTGTTAACGCCTTCACCGCCGCCTGGGTGGGCACCGTATGCACGAGACCTCCAATGGTCAGCGTCTCCATCAGGCCTGAAAGATTATCCTACGATATGATTAAGTCGACCGGAGAGTTCACAATTAACCTCCCGGGCAGCAACCTGGTCAGAGCCCTTGACTTCTGCGGGGTAAGGTCAGGAAGGGATGTGGACAAGATAGCCAAGTTCGGCTTCACGCTGGAAGAGGGCATTGAGGTTGACGTGCCTTCCATAGGCGAATGCCCTGTGGCCCTGGAATGCAGGGTAAGCAGCATCGTCCCTCTGGGCAGCCACGACATGTTCATCGCCGAGGTTGTCCGTGTGAAGGTTGAGGAAAAGCTTGTCGACAGCAGCGGGAAGATCCACTTCGGCAAGGCCGGCCTGGTATGCTATTCGCACGGGGAGTACTTCCCTCTTATGGAAGCCCCCCTTGGCAAGTTCGGGTACTCAGTTCAAAAAAAGAAAAGCAAAGGCAGAACCAAATAGCGGTTCTGCCTTTTTCATGTCTTAGAATGGAGCGAAGCCCTGCTCTGACCACCACTCTCCTAGCATATCATCGTATTCGTCAGTAAACAGTTCAAGATGGTTCTTTTCCCATTTTGCAAGTTTCTCGAAAAGTGCTTTCGCACTCGGGATCTGCGTCTTAGCTGCAGCGTTTGTATAATATTCTATCGATGCTTTCTCCATGTTGATCGCTATGCCGAATGCTGCAACAGCTATGGAGCCGCTGTCTTTCCTCAAATTCCTCCACTTTGCACTGCCTGGAGCCGGTACGTCCAGTTCGAGCCCCTCATCCATGCCTTCGGTTTTGCCGCTGTTAACCCTTACGAGCATCTCCTTGAGTAAATCAACGTGCTTCTGCTCTTCATTGGCAAGCTGCTTGAAAACCTCTTTTGTTTCCAGGTCGTTGCTTGGCCTCTCCGAAATCATCTTGTAGAATTCATGCCCCTCAAGTTCCTTCAATATTGCCTGTCTGATTATGGTCAGTTCTGTGTTGTTGCTCATTGTACATCCCTCCATAAACATATTAATATTAATTGGCTTACAAAAAGTATAAATCAAAAGCACGGCATTAACAAGAAATTATTTTTTTGCAGGTTCGCTGTAAGTCTTGCCTTTTGTGTCCACAGTGACTTTCTTCATGACAACCGCTTTAAGCGGTTTGTCGTTCGAATCCCTCTCCACGCCGACAATCCTGTCCACTACGTCCATCCCCTCCGTGACCTTTCCGAAGGCGGCGTACTGGCCGTCCAGGCTGGATACGTCCGCGACCATGATGAAGAACTGGGATCCGGCCGAATCGTAGCTCTGCGCCCTCGCCATGGAGATTACACCCCTGGTGTGCTTGAGGCCGTTTTCGAACCCGTTTGCTTTGAACTCTCCTGCTATGGAGTAGTCCGGCCCGCCCGTCCCGTCTCCCTTCGGGTCGCCTCCCTGGATCATGAAATTCGGGATCACCCTGTGGAATGTAAGGCCGTCGTAGAAGCCTTTGTTAGCCAGGTAGATGAAATTGCTGACGGTGTTCGGAGCCGCTTCAGGGTATAGCTCGATCTTGATAAGGCTGCCGTCGCTCATCTCAATTGTCGCGACAGGGTTGTCCGGGCTGGAATAATCAACTGCAGCCTGGTTCTCTGTGTTCGAAACGCTGCTGCCTGAGCATGCCGAGAAGGACAGGCACAGGGATAGCGCTGCCAGAAAAGCAATCGCTCTTTTAAGCTTCATCCTTTTCCCACTCCCTTCTCAGCAGGCCGTACATGTAGAGATCATGCCTCTTGGAATCCCTGAACACGAACTCTCTGACAACACCCTCCCTAACGAAGCCCACCCTTTCGTATAAGTTAATTGCGGAAGTGTTGTAGGCTATGACGTTCAGCTGTATGCAGTGAAGGTTGAGCTCCAGGAAGCCGAATTCCACGAGCTGCCTTATCGCCTCGCTCGCATAGCCCTTACCCCTGTGCTCCTTGTCCCCGAGACCGATGTACAGCCTGGCGGTGCCGTTGTTCCAGACGATGCTTTCGAAGCCGCATATGCCGATGAGGCTGCCCCCTTCGTTTTCCCTTATTGCGAAAATGCACTGGTCAGCAGCATTGGATGAGCTTTCAACCATTTCCTTGAGCTGCCCGGCCGTCCTTGGGACAGCCGGCATGAAATCATAGTGCCTTGAGAAACCTGATTCCCCGTACCAATTCTCTATAATGCTGAAATCTTCTTCGCGGAAAGCTGTCAGCCTCACCTTGTCCCCTTTCAAAAGTTCCCTTATGCTCATAATTACCTCCCTGTGGATGTATTGTTTCCTTGATTCAATTCTACAGAAAAAACGAAGGCCTGGCAACATGTGCCAGGCCCTGATTGAAATCTTGTTAAGCTTTTGCGGATTTGTTCTTTGAAAGATATATCGGCAATCCGATCAGTGCAAGAACCAGGCCTATACCTGCGTTCATCGGCTGAGTGATCAGAGTGTTTATGATCATGTATACTCCGCCAAGGATACCTATCAAAGGTATTACCGGATACAAAGGAACCTTGTACGGTCTTTCCATTTCCGGTCTGGTCTTTCTGAGCACTATTACTGCGCAGAAAGTCATGACGTAGAATATCCATATTACGAACATTGCAAGGTCTGTCAGAAGGTCGAATTTGCCTGTGAAAGACATAGCTATCGATATAACCGCTATCATTATTCCGCAGTTAACTGGTGTTTCAAACTTAGGGTGCAGTTTTGAGAAGAATCCGCTGAACGGTATTCTGTTTTCTACAGCCATAGCATAAGGGATTCTCATGCCTGTCATGATGTAGCCGTTTAGTGCGCCGAATATTGAAACGAGGATACCTATGGTTATCACTTTTCCGCCGTTTTCACCGAAAAGTATCTTGGCAACGTCTGCAGCCGGTGTGTCTGTAGCTGCAAGAGCTGTTGCAGGGAGCACGAAAAGGTAAGCAACGTTTATCAGCACGTATATTGCCATTACTATTGAAAGTCCGCCGATGATTGCCTTTGGAAGGTCCTTTCCAGGATTCTTCATTTCTCCGGCAATTGCTCCAACGTTTATCCAGCCGTCATATGCAAACATTATTCCTATCAAGGCTGAACCCATGCTTGTTGCTACAGGGTGATCCGCTACTGTGACAGGTAAAAGGTTAGCTGATCCGCCGTCTCCTGAAATCAAGCCTATGATGATTATCGCGATAAGAGGTATCAGTTTTCCTATAGTTGCGACTGTCTGGATCGCTCCGCCAGTTTTTGAACCCAGTGAGTTCATGACAACCAAAAACAAAATTACTGCGATTGCTATAGGAATAAGCATTCCGGCAGACAGATTCAAAAGTGAAAGAACCTGCTTTGAGAATATTATTCCAAGTGCAGCGATTGTTGCTGGGAAGTATATTACTGTCTGAGTCCATCCTAAAAGGTATCCCCATATTGAACCGTAGGTTTCTTCCAGGTATGCAACCATTCCGCCAGTTTTTGGGATTGCAGCTGCGATTTCTGCCGCTGTAAGTCCGCCGGCTATTGTGATTATACCGCCTATTACCCAAGCTATTAATCCAAGACCTGGTGCTCCTGTAGCGCTGAAAACTGCATGAGGTTTAAAGAAAACACCCGAACCGATAACCATTCCGATAACGATTGCAAGCGCAGGTACGAAACCAATGTTTTTCTGCAAGCCTTCACCGGCAGCTCCGTTTTTTGTTACTTCGCTCATAATAAATCCTCCTATGAAAATGATAATTACTTATTCGTTAAGATAGTAACATGCTTTGAGTTATATTTCAACATTTTAAGTTCAAAAAAAATTCATCTTTGCGTTTTTTTATTCACACATCAAACGCAAATGAAGCTATAGCTGCATTTTCAGGCTTTATTTAATATTTTGAAAACTCAACCTCGCTAATTATGCAGTTTTTGAATATTTCTTCAACATGTTCACAGCTACGATTATATTTCTGAATTTTCTGTCATTTGATTCTAAAGCATCACGCTGTTGTACAGCAGCAGAAAGCTGTTGCCGAACAAGCTGACAGAGAGCGCAGAAACGGCTAGGACGGGTCCGAAGGGAATGCTGTCCTTTCTCCCCCTGACAGAAAGAGCTATCAGCGCCGTCCCCGCTGCAGCCCCAAGGAGGAAAGAAAGGAAGAGCATGAGCAAAGTCAGCTTCACGCCAAGAAAAAGGCCGCACAGCAGACATATGTCGGCGTCGCCCCACCCCATTCCTCCGGTCAGCGCTATGGCTGCAATGACTCCAAAGCCGAGCAGCGCTCCCAGAAGGGAATCTGCAAGCGTCCCCGGAGCGACAACGGCAAAGGCCAGTCCCGCCGATGCTCCCGCAGCTATCAAGGATGTGTGCACCTCCCCAGTCTCAAAATCTATAATGCCGGCGACGATCAGGAATGAAGCAAGGACTGAAAGCTTTAGGAACTCCAGGCTTGCCCCGTATTTCATGTACAACGCCGCAAAGGCCAGTCCCGCTGCGAGCTCCACGGCAGGGTACCTCCCATGAATCGCGCCGCCGCAGGCCCTGCACCTGCCTCGCAGCAAAGCGTAGCTCATCAGAGGGACGAGGTCCCTGAACTCTATCCTTGTCCCGCAGTCAGGGCATTTCGAAACGCTAAAGGCAACGCCCTGACCCTTTGGTATCCTGCTTATGCACACGTTGAGAAAACTGCCGACGGATGCTCCGGCCATAAAAACATACAATATCTCCATGTTGCCTCCCCCAATATATTTATTTCATAATATTGACCAAAATTTATATAGTATACATTGTTTATTTTTTAACAAATTAGGTGTAGAATGATGTTGTAAACAACGCTGTTTCCGGACAGCCCAGGAGGGAAAAATTATCATGACCACTATAACAGTCTGCGTCGGCAGCGCATGCCACCTGAAAGGCGCATATGATATAATAGACAGGTTCCAAAAGCTAATCGATTCCAATTCCGTTTCCGATGCTGTAACGCTTAAGGGCTCTTTTTGCCTCGGAAAATGCGGCAAAGGCGTATCGGTCAGGGTGAACGAAGGCGAAATATCGTCTGTGACTCCCGACTGCGCGGAGGCTTTTTTTAAAAATTTCGTTTTAGGAGAACTGATCAAATGAACATCATGAACTTTTCTGCAGCGAACTGCAAGAGCTGCTACAAATGCCTCAGGTCATGCCCTGTTAAGGCTATACGCTTCAACAACGACCAGGCGGAGATAATAGAGGACAGGTGCATAGCTTGCTCCCACTGCCTGCTCATATGCCCACAGAACGCCCGAAACGTTGTAAGCTACCTGCCCGACGTAAAGGCCGCTGTAAGTTCAGGAAAGAAGGTCGTGGCCAGCATCGCCCCATCCTTCGCCGGCTACCTCGATTTCGAGCCGGGGAAATTCGCGACCCTGCTAAAGATGCTCGGGTTTTCCTTCATCGAGGAAACCGCTGTCGGCGCGGAAGTAGTCTCTGACTTCTACATGGACTACGTTAAGAAGAACGGCAAAGGCATATATATAACCACCGCATGCCCGTCGGCCAACTATCTCGTGGAGAAGTACTACCCTTCCCTTGCAGGATACCTAATACCGGCTGTATCGCCGATGATAGCCCACGGGAAGCTCATCAAGCAGTTCTACGGAGAAGACTGCTATTCTGTCTTCATTGGCCCCTGCATGGCAAAGAAAACAGAAAACGAGAGTTTCTTCAACACCGGCGCCATAGACGCGGTTCTAAACTTCGACGAGATAAACCAGTGGGTAACGGAATCCGGGATGGACCCTTATTCGCTTGAACCGTCTGGCTTCGACAGGAACACCGCCTGCAGAGGCAGGAGCTTCCCTGAGTTCGGAGGGATAATCAGATGCATGGGGGATGACATACACAAGCAGGGTCTCAGGATAATCACCGTCAGCGGCTCTGAGGAGTGCATAGACGTGTTTACTAGCATTCAGAACGGCGATCTTGACAACGTGTTCGTGGAGGCAAGCGCCTGCAAGGGCAGCTGCATCGGGGGCCCCGACATGGTAAGGAACGAGCACGGCTACTTCAGGAAGCAGGGCAAGGTTAAGGCTTATATGGAATCCTGGAAGGCAGATTGCAGCTTCGAGCCTTCAGCTGACGGCCTCGGCCTGGACCTCGACAGGACCTTCTGCGACAAGAGCTTCAGGCGCCATACCGCCTATGAGCATGACATAAAGCTGATACTGCACGACATGGGCAAGCACGGCCCGGAGGACGAGCTGAACTGCGGCGTATGCGGCTACAACACCTGCAGGGAAAAAGCTCAGGCCATATACGAGGGTATGGCCGAGCCCAACATGTGCCTGCACCACATGAGGAACAAGGCGGAAAGCATCACCAACGTGATATTCGAGCACACAGCAAACTGCATAATGCTTCTCGACAGGAGGATGAACATCGTGGAGATGAATCCCGCCTGCCGGGATGCTTTTCTGGCGGACCCCGAAAAGATGAAAGGACTTCCAGTGTCGGCGCTTATGGACGATGAAGCATTCAGGCAAGTCATGGAAACAGGGATCAACGTCATAGGAAAAAGGGTTGCCTATCCTAACTACGGCCTGATATTCATCCAGAGCATAGTCTGCCTGGAGAAACAGGACCTTCTCATGGTCTCCATGGTCAACATAGCCGAACGGGAAGAGGAGCGGAAAAAGTATAACACCCTTAGGGAGAACACGATAGTTTCCACACAGGAAGTCATAGACAAGCAGATGCGCGTGGCGCATGAGATAGCAAGCCTCCTCGGCGAAACGACAGCCGAGACCAAGATGCTCCTTACCAAGCTCAAAAAGCTTGTTGAGGTAGAGGAAGAAGGCAACTGATATGGGAGTTTACATTGACGTATTTCATCACAGCCTAATAAAATCCGGCGAGGAGCTCTGCGGCGACATGGTTGAGGTGGCTAGGCTGCCAGATTCCACGATCATAGTGCTTTCTGACGGGCTCGGCAGCGGGGTCAAGGCCAACATACTGGCCACTCTCACCTCTAAGATTGCCGCCACTATGCTCAAGGAGGGGGCCGACATATACGAAACCGTGGACACCATAGTCAAGACCCTTCCGGTTTGCAAGGTCAGGGATCTGGCATATTCGACATTCACGATACTTAAGATAGAGGACAACGGAAAGGTCTACATGGCAGAGTACGACAATCCCCCTTTCTTCCTCATAAGGAACGGTCGCCACTGCGAAGTTGCCAAAACCGACCAGGTCATACACGGGAAGAAGGTATCGGAATGCTCCTTCAGCCTTGAGGCCGGCGATGTGTTCACAATCGTCAGCGACGGCGTTACCCACGCCGGGCTTGGGGATTTCATGAACCTCGGCTGGAAGTGGGACGGCGTGAGAGATTACCTTCAGAAACTGTGCGTTCCTTTCAAGAGCGCACGCGAGATGACAAAGGAGCTGCTCGGCGTCTGCATGGTTTTCGACGGCGGCAATCCCGGGGACGACACGACGGCTCTAATCATTAAAGCGGACCACGAGAAGCATGTCGACCTGTTTTCAGGGCCCCCGCAGAACCCGGCAGACGACAGGGACGCAGTGCTGAATTTCATGAGCGGCTCAGGAAAAAAGATAATCTGCGGCGGCACGGCTGCCAACATCGCCTCAAGGGAGCTCAGCAGGGATCTCCACGTAAACATGGGCTCCGAAGACAAGAGAGTGCCTCCTACAGCGTCCATGGAGGGCATAGATCTCATAACCGAAGGCGTGCTAACCCTTAGCATAGCTCTCGACAAAATCAAAGAATACTCGAAGCCTATCAAGGATCTTTTCGCCGAAGACAGGTCTTTCGCTCAGGACGGGGCATCGCAGCTTGCAAAATTGCTGATCTGCGAATGCAGCCACCTGGACCTCTGGGTAGGAAAAGCGGTGAACCCTGCCCACCAGAACCCCGACTTCCCTCTGGACCTCAGCATAAAGCTGAACAAGCTCCTCGAACTAAAGGAGCTTATGGAAGGTCTGGGCAAGAAGGTCAGCCTCCACTACGTTTAGTTAAAAAAAAAGGATATGCCTTAGGCATATCCTTTCTCTATCTGTGATTTTTTCTGTTAGAACTTGCTTCTTGCTACGTAGTGAGTGTGGAGAAGCTCGTGGCTCTTGTGTCCGTTTGGCTCTCCGAGGTACTCTTCGTATATCTTAGTGATATATGGGTTCTTGTGTGACTTCCTGAGAACCTTAGCTTCGTCCTCGTCGTAGATAGCCTTAGCCCTTACAGCCCTTACGTCCATCTTCTCGCGAGTCTTCGCATCAACTATCGGCTGTCCGCCTCCAGTTACGCATCCGCCGTCGCAAGCCATTACTTCGATGAAGTGGTAGCTCTTTTCTCCGCTGAGCTGTGCTTCAACAACTTTTCTAGCGTTTCCGAGTCCGTGAGCTATTGCAGCTGTAACTGTTCTTCCGTCAGCCAGAGTAACAGTAGCTTCCTTTATTCCCTCAGTTCCTCTTACGATTTCTATGTTGATGTTTTCGTTGTCTATGCCTGAAGTTATATCGAATATTGTTCTGAGAGCAGCTTCTGCAACTCCGCCTGTAGCTCCGAATATAACTGCAGCACCTGTTGATTCTCCGAACGGATTGTCGAAGTCTTCATCCTGAAGGTTAACGAAGTCGATTCCGGCTTCCTTTATCATCCTTCCGAGCTCTCTTGTAGTGAGAACGTAATCTACGTCAGGGATTTCCTGTACGCACATCTCATCTCTGTCGCATGAGAATTTCTTTGCAGTACATGGCATGATCGAAACGCTGACTATCTTCTTAGGGTCTACTCCGAACTTGTCATGGTAGTAAGCCTTAACCAAAGCTCCTTCCATTTCGCTTGGCGATTTGCAAGTTGAGAGGTTGTCTATCATCTGCGGGTAGTTGTGCTCTACGAACTTAACCCAGCCCGGACAGCATGAAGTCATTATCGGAAGGTTCTTGCCTGTCTCAAGTCTCTTGAGGAGCTCAGTTCCTTCTTCAAGTATTGTAAGGTCAGCTGCGAAGTCTGTGTCGAACACTTTGTCGAAGCCGAGCTTTCTGAGTGCAGCAGCCATTTTGCCTGTTGCCCTTGTTCCTATCGGCATTCCGAACTCTTCGCCTATACCTACTCTGATAGCAGGAGCAGTCTGAACAACAACCATCTTGTCAGGGTCATTCAGTGCAGCCCACACTTCGTTTATGCTTTCTTTTTCATAAAGCGCTCCGACAGGGCAAGCCATTATGCACTGTCCGCAGTTTATGCATGTTGAGTCTACAAGCTTCTTGTCGAAAGCAGGAGCAACTCTTGTTTCGAATCCTCTTCCAGCAAAGCCTATAGCATGAACTGTCTGCTTGTCTGAGCATGTGCTTATGCATCTTCCGCAGAGTATGCATTTCTCAGGATCCCTTACGACTGACCATGAAGCGTCGTCGATAGGTGCTTCTGTCTTCTCGCCTTCGTAGCTTATGTCTCTTATGTTTAGGTCGTTAGCGACTGTCTGAAGCTCGCAGTTTTCGCTTCTTATGCATGAAGTACACTCTCTCTTGTGGTTTGAGAGAAGGAGCTCTACTGACATCTTTCTTGCATCTCTAACCTTCTGAGTGTTTGTCTTTACATCCATTCCGTTTTCTGCAACAAGTGAGCATGAAGCTATGAGTCTTGGTCCAACTTCAACCACGCACACTCTGCAGTTTGCTGGGTGGTTTACATCTTTCAAGTAACAGAGACTTGGTATTTCTACACCAGTCTGTCTTGCAGCTTCAAGTACCGTGGTACCCTGTGGTACTTCAATCTGCTGGCCATCTATAGTTAATTTAACCATTTCCATTTAATTCACTCCTCGACAAAGTTATTTCTTAATGATCGCTTTGAATGGGCATTTTTCCATACATGCTCCGCATTTTACGCACTTATCCTGGTGGATTACGAACTGCTCTTTGACTTTTCCTGAGATTGCTCCAACAGGGCAAGCCTTAGCGCAGATTCCGCACTTCTTGCATGCGTCGTCAACTATTGTGTACTGCATAAGAGCCTTACAAACGCTGGCAGGGCACTTCTTGTCCACAACGTGAGCTTCGTATTCATCCCTGAAGTATTTCATAGTTGAAAGAACAGGGTTTGGAGCAGTCTGTCCGAGACCGCAAAGCGCTGAAGCTTTTATTGAATGAGCAAGCTTTTCAAGCTTGTCGAGGTCTTCCATTGTAGCCTTTCCTTCAGTGATCTTCTCGAGCATTTCAAGCATTCTCTTTGTACCAACTCTGCAAGGTGTACATTTTCCGCATGACTCTTCTCTTGTGAAGTCAAGGAAGAACCTTGCAACGTCAACCATACAGTTGTCTTCGTCCATGACGATCATTCCGCCTGAACCCATCATTGAGCCGAGGGCTATGAGAGTGTCGTACTCGATCGGTGTGTCGAGGTAGTCAGCAGTTATGCATCCGCCTGAAGGTCCGCCTGTCTGAACAGCCTTGAACTTCTTGTTGTTAGGGATACCGCCGCCCATTTCGTATATAACTTCTCTGAGTGTTGTTCCCATAGGTATTTCTACAAGACCAGTGTTTGTGATCTTTCCGCCAAGTGCGAATACCTTTGTTCCCTTGCTCTTTTCAGTTCCTATGCTTGCAAACCAGTCAGCACCCTTGTTGATGATCTGAGGGATGTTTGCGTAAGTTTCAACGTTGTTGATGACTGTTGGTTTTTCCCAAAGTCCGCTTACAGCTGGGAACGGTGGTTTAGGTGTAGGCATTCCTCTGTGTCCTTCTATCGAATGGATAAGAGCAGTTTCCTCACCGCACACGAACGCGCCGGCTCCGAGTCTGATTTCAACGTCGAAGTCGAATCCTGTTTCGAATATATTCTTTCCGAGCAGTCCGTATTCTCTTGCCTGCTTTATAGCAACTTCGAGTCTCTGTACAGCTATCGGGTACTCAGCTCTTACGTAGATGTAACCCTGGTTAGCGCCTATAGCGTATCCGCCTATAGCCATTGCTTCGAGAACTGAGTGAGGGTCTCCTTCAAGAACCGAACGGTCCATGAACGCACCTGGGTCTCCTTCGTCAGCGTTGCAGATTATATATTTCTGTGGGTTGTTCTGCTTGTAAGCAAATTCCCATTTCATGCCAGTTGGGAAGCCGCCGCCGCCTCTTCCTCTAAGGCCTGATTTCTTCATCTCGTTGATTACATCAAGAGGTGCCATCTGAGTCAGGACTTTTTCAAGGGCTTTGTAGCCGTCGAACGCAAGGTACTCGTCAATGTTTTCAGGGTCGATAACTCCGCAGTTTCTGAGAGCTATTCTTTCCTGCTTAGCGTAGAAGCCAACCTTGTTGAGTGACTTTATCTTGTCATCTTCTATTGCATCGTGGTAAACGAGTCTTTTTACTATTCTTCCCTTTAACAGGTGCTCTTCAACGAGCTCCTTAACGTCTTCTACTGTAACGTTGCTGTAGAAAGCTCCTTCAGGGTAAACTATTACAACTGGGCCCAGTTCGCAGAGACCGAAACATCCTGTCTTAACAACTTCAACTTCTTTCTCTAAACCCTTTGCTGCCAGTTCGCTTTTGAAAGCGTCGCATATATCATTTGAACCTGATGAAGTACATCCAGTTCCGCCGCATATTAGCACTTGTGAACGGTAAAATTCCATCTTACTTCCTCCAATCAATCTCGCTTAGTATTGTTATTAATCGTGTTTAACTGTGTAGTCGTTGACAACGTGTCCGTCAACAACATGCATAACATACTCGTCAACGACCTTGCCGCCGACAACATGCTCGTTTACGATTTTCTTTGCCTTTTCAGCATCCATCTTTATATATGTCACTTTTTCTTCGCCTGGTTTTATAACCTCAACGATTGGCTCGAGCCTGCAAACGCCTATGCATCCAGTCTGAACAACTGATACATCTCCTAAGCCAAGCTTCTTCACTTCGTCAACTATAGCCAGAAGAACAGGTCTTGCTCCTGCAGCTATTCCGCATGTAGCCATACCTACTACTATTCTTGTAGTTGTCCTGTCTGTTCTCTGGTTTACATTATCTATGGTTTTCTTTCTTATTGCTTCCAATTCAGCTAATGATTTCATTTAATGGCACCTCCATCTATATTTTCAATGTTCTCGGCAATGTATTCCTTGATCCAGAAGAGTATCTCCGGATCGCTAAGGTCATCGCCTACTATCTTTTTGATTTCTCTGCTGTCGAATTCAAAACTCTCTCCGTTAAATTTATGTCTGTACACTATGTCCGTATTTTCATTTAACAGAGAACTTACAATTGTATCCACGATATTGCCTACGGGACTCCTGTCGATGTGGTTGAACTTCATGAAAGCTATGACAGTTGTGCCGATCCCCTGCTGCGAAGAGATGTCAAGGTATCCGTCGCATCTCTGGCATGCAGCTTCAAACAGCGAAAGCCCCAGGCCGACTCTCCTGGTTTTGCGCGACGTGACAAAAGGATCCTTGACCCTTTTCAAGGTCTCCTCATCCATGCCGCACCCATTGTCTTTTATAGTAATCTTTAAAGAATCTTCAACAGTGTTTGCTTCCAATTCGATTTCTATCATGGTTGCACCTGCAACCACAGAGTTTTGTATTATATCAATCAAATGCAGAGAAAGCTCTCTCATAAAATTACACCCTTATTTGTATTCTGCCAGTATTCCAGGTATTGATTCAGGCACAAGTCTTCCGTAAACCTTTTCACCCACAGTCAGTACCGGAGCAAGTCCGCATGCTCCCAAGCATCTGCATGCTTCCAAAGTGAATTTTCCGTCTGGAGTTGTCTGGCCAACTTCTATTTTGAGGTCCTTGCTTATTTCGTCGATAAGCAGCTGTGCACCCTTTACGTAGCAGGCTGTTCCGAGACATACCCTTATTATGTGCTCTCCCTTTGGTTCAAGTGAGAAGATTGAATAGAAAGAAGCAACTCCGTAAATTTCTGTCATTGGAACCTTCAATTCTTCTGATACAATCTGAAGAACGTCTTCTGGAAGGTATCCGTAGATTGTCTGCACTTTGTGCAGAACCGGGATAAGTGCTCCCTTAGTTTCTCTGTTCTGTTCGATAGTTTCCATAAGCTCAGCTAGTCTTGGGTCTTCCTGACTGCATCCACAGCAGCATTTGTTTTCGTTACTCACACCATCTCTTCCTTTCGATTGTTAATTAATAAACTATTAATTTTAAATTTTTTAGAAATCTCCTTCATTATTCGGATTTTTCTAAAACAACTCTCACATTGCGACAATTTAAAATTAATAAAATATTACCATGAACATTATAGCATTATACTTCAGATTTTGCTATATTTATTTTAATTTATTGATGACACTGATAGGATTTAATTCATTTACCTCCATCTCGTTTTCGCCCTCTGAGATGTCTTGGAGGTAATGGGCGTCAGAGGACTGAATAAAATTGTAGCACTTTGCGACAATCCCGCTGTCCAAAAGCCTTTGAAGTCCAGCCTTGTTTCTGTATTCCAGTGTTGAAATGGGCAGATCTTCCGGAATAAATCCAAGCGCGTTGATAATCCCGTACGCATCCCTGTCTATATGCGCGGGAATAAATGCACCATTTAATTCATTTACCTTGTTAAATGCATCACGAAGTGTCAAATCAGCGGACGACAAGAGCAGCCTGTCGTTGTGACATACGATTTCGTCATTTATGTCTATGACAAGCTGCTCTCCAAACAAACTCTCCTTGTTTTTCAAAGGCGGCAGTTTCGAATACACGTATTCCTGAAACTCCAAAGCTGATTCTATATCCGGAAAAAGACAAATAACATGGACTTCCTCTTTTGTCTGAAGCTCCATGCCCGGAATGACAAGCAGTCCGTTCTGTTTCCCGACCTCCATACATGCCAAAGCGTTTTCAGCGCTGTTGTGATCCGTTATCGCGATCGCATTCAGCCCCTTTATTAAAGCCATATTAACGATGTTGTTAGGTGTCATGTCCGCATCGCCGCAGGGCGACAATGCGGTATGGATATGAAAATCAGTGAAAATTTTCATAATTTTACAGAACAGCCTTGATTGCTGCGCAGAGGTTGAAGGCAGAATCTGCCGACTGGAGCACCGGAACCCCCTCGGAGTTAGCCTTCTCTATGGTTGCGTTTTCTACAGGGATGTTCTCAGGCACTATTATAGCTGCCATCTCGAGCAGCACGGCAACTGCCACTATGTTCGGGTGCACCTGGACCGTTATCCATGCGTCGCCCTTTGATGCGTGAGACATTACCCAGCTCAGAAGGTCACCGACATAACCTCCCTGAACCTCCTTGTCCAAGCTTTCCCCGCCAGCAAGAATTTTCATCCCGAGTTTGTCAGCAAGCTCTCTAACCTTCATTGACATCTCCTCCCATATTTATGAATTTGCAATCTTCTATATGCGCCAGCCCCCTGACAACATCCTCAGCAAAAGCTTTGCACGAAGGAGAGCCGCACTGACCGCAGTCAGTTCCCGGAAGCGTGTTTACAAGTTCGTTCATGTACTTCATCTTTTTGACCGCGCTCACAAAATCCTCGGCCAGCTTCTGGTTCGAAAACTTTATGTTCCTTACATTCTCCACGAACTGCTGCATGTAGTAGTCGCTGAGTTCGTCGAAGCTGTAGGTGAAGTTCGTGTCCTTGATGCATTTGTCAAGGAGCCTCCTCGCGTTGTAAGGGTTCTCTACAAGGAAGGACCCTCCGAGGCAGCCGCCGCTGCAAGCAAAAGGCTCTATTAGCTCAACGTCCTGAAGCTTTCCGCTTTCAACCTCATCAAGCACCTTGATAACGTTTTTAACCCCGTCGACAGTTATATAGCTGTTGGAGTTTATGCTCCTGCAAAGGCCGCCTGGAACAACTACAGACAGCCCAGTGAAGGACATTGTGCTGACATCCTGCTTCTCCACATCGCCGTTCTTTATCTCCTTGAGCAGCTTGGAATATATGTCCTTAATGGCTATAAAACCGTTAACATCAGGGTTCTTCTTCGCCTCAGTCTGCTTGAGAGAGGTCAGCCATACAGCGCAAGGGGTAAGGAAAAATATCCCGACATCCTCGTATTTGTATCCCGCCTTCTCGTATTTCTCGCGTATAAGGCTTGCCGCTACCTCCACTGGCGTGAGGACCTTGATCGTGTTCTCGATCAGGCTTGGGTAGCTGATGCTGATAAGCCTTGCTATGCTTGGGCATACAAGGGATATCGCCGGCTTTTTGGTCTTTTCGATCTCTTTTTTGGTGATCTCGGCAACGATGTCGCAGGCATAAGTCTGTTCGTACACCTCGTCAAAGCCCAGCCTGAGCAGTGCGCCGTGGATCACGGCGGGATCGACGTATTCCCCGAACTGCGCGTAAAGCGTAGTCGAAGGAACAGCAACCTTTATCTTGTACTTCTGTATGTCCTCAAGGTAATCCTTGTCTATGTCATGAGCGTTGTAAGGGCATACCTTGATGCACTCACCGCAGTCGATGCATTTATCTTCGATTACGAATGCCTTTGCGTTTTTTATCCTGACTGCCTCCATTGGACAATTGTTCATACACTTGCTGCAGCCCTTGCACTTTTCTTCAATAAGCTTTACTGAATGAAAAAGTTTAGTCATATCTTACCACAACCTTATTTAAAATATATTTTCATGGTGATTGTTGTACTGCCGCCTTCCGATGAGTCAACGATGAGCTCATCGCAGTTGCTCTTTATGTTTGGCAGGCCCATTCCGGCCCCGAATCCCATCTCTCTCGCCCCCTGGGTAGCCGTCGAATAGCCTTCCGTCATGGCAAGCTCAACATCGCTTATTCCAGGTCCAACATCTGAGGCAACGATCTCTATACCGTCCTCGTAAATTTTCATGTCCATGTATCCGCCAAGGCTATGGATGACTATGTTTATCTCCGCCTCATAGCTTGCAACACAGACTCTTCTGATTATTCTGTTGTCCACTCCGAGCTGCATCAGGGCTTTTTTTATGTTGCTCGATGCCTCCCCGGCTTTCAAGTAATCTCCGGTGACAATGTCGTAGTGGAGTTTTAATATTTCGTTATCCATCATCTGCTTATTTCAGCTCCCCGCAGGCCGTGACCGAATAGTAATCCGCATGTTCTGAACATTGTTTCCTTTGTGCACAGGAAGTTGATCCCTGTCTGCTTTGCAAGCTCTACGGCAGTGTCATCAGGAACCTTTCCTCTTACAAATATTATCCATTTTATATCCTTCATCTCGGCTGTCCTTATTGTCTGGATATTCGTGAGCCCGGTTATGAGGATCACATCATGGTTTGCAAGAGCAAGAACGTCGCTCATCAGGTCAGAAGCAAAACCGAATTTAATGTCAAATTCCAGGTCCTCCTCGCAGCACATAACAGGTCCGGTGTTCAGAAGCTCATTGATATCTTTTATTTTCATAAACAAATCCCCCACATTTATATATTAGGCATTCAGCCTAAAAACATCACAGAAATCTTCGTTTATATTATAACAAAGTTTCTGTTCAAATAATAGATGATAAAGATTAAGAATATATTAACTTTGACAACAAATAATATCTATTATATAATATACATAATTATTTGAAAGTAGGATGGTGTTTATGGAAAATCTCACCAACATATTTAAAGAAAAAAAGTTGAAGCTTACACCGCAGCGCATAGCAGTCTACACTTACTTGAAAAGCACAACCGAACATCCATCTGCAGAAACTATCTACAAGGCTCTTCAGGACCTTTACCCTACTATGAGCCTCGCGACGGTTTACAAAGCCCTGAAAACCCTTGTGGAGGTTGGGCTTGTCCAGGAGATCAACGTTGGTGAGGGTAACTTCAGGTATGACGGCAACATCTGCCCGCATCCCCACATCCAGTGTCTGTCCTGCGGAAAGGTGGACGACATCCCCGATGTATGCTTTTCAAACCTCAATGACGAGATCAAGCCGCATACAAATTACAAGGTGCTTGCAAACCAGGTTTATTTTTACGGGTTATGCGAGAGCTGCAACGAATAGTGATGGCATTTCTGAAACCCGCTGCAGAAGCGGGTTTCTTTTTTTGCTCAAAAAGCGGACCGCTCTCGCGGTCCTTGGGGATAGGGATATATAGTGTTTCAGAGCATTCCTCTGACCACATCATATATTCTGCCCCTTTTCAATTTTTCTATACATCATATTTTCGCCATCAGAAGGACGAATACCGTTATCGAGTTGAAGAAAAAATGGTTGAAGACCGCGTACCAGTATCCTTTCCTGTCAATTAGATAACAATTGTATATGCCTATCCACAAAATCATGGCGAAAGCGGCTGCGTTGAAGTGAACAAGCGCGAACGCCAGGCTGCTCAAGAGGGTTCCCAGGACAACACCTGTCCTTTTCTTCAGAAGCCTTTCGAAGAAGAACCATCTGAAAACAAACTCCTCTACTACAGGTGCGAAGACGACTATCATAGGGACAACTAGCCAGAACATTTTGAGCGGCAGATCGGTCATCCATTTAACAACCTCCTGCTCCTCCTGCTTTATACCGAAGTACGACATTACTGACATCGCCGCGATTGCTACCAGGATTGTTATAAGGTAAGAAAACACTGCGCAGCCAATGCCCTCAAGGATGCTGAACCCCTTGAGGCTGAATCCGTAGCCCCGGTACTCTTCCCTCCCCTTCATATATGCTATGCTTAACAGCACGAGTATGAAAGGCATTAGGTTCTCGGTGTACACTGCAGCTGCTATGTATACGATGCTTATCAATACGATAAGCACCTTGCTTCTGTCCCTTTCTCGCCAGAACTTGATGTAGACCAGCAGAGGCGGGACCATCAAAATAAGAAAAACCAGGATCTGCTTTGCAATTTCATAATCAAGCATCCTTATCCGCTCCTAAATCTCCGTTAATGAACCCTCTATGTTTTCCAGCAGCTCCTCTTTCCCCTGCCTGTTGAGCGAGGAGAACGGGAGCAGCGAGTCACCTTTTTCAAGATTCAGCTCCGCCTTAAGCATCGCCAGGTTCTTGTTTAGCTGGTTCCTTGTGAGCTTGTCGCTCTTCGTGGCGACCACTGTGCAGTCATATCCGTAGTGCTTTATGAAGCTGTACATAATCTTGTCGTCCTCGGTCGGCTTGTGCCTGCAGTCCACCAGAAGGATAATCTTCTTCAGCTGCCTCCTGTTTACCAGGTACGTTTCAATGACCTGTCCCCATTTCTGCTTCTCGGTCTTTGATACTTTTGCATAGCCGTAACCCGGAAGATCGACAAAATAGAATTCGTTGTTTATGAGGAAGAAGTTTACAAGCCTTGTTTTTCCAGGAGTGCCGCTCACCTTGACCAGCTTCCTCCTGTTTGTAAGAGTGTTTATGAGGGAAGATTTGCCTGCATTGGATCTTCCCACAAAGGCTATCTCGATCCTGTCGTCATCAGGATACTGCTCCGGTTTCACTGCAGATGTTATAAACTCCGACTGTTTAATTTCCATTTAACCATCTCCAATTAATCATTTTTCACCAGCGCATTTTCCAGAACCGTGTCTATGTTGTCTGCAAGTATGAACTTCAGCTTGCTCTTAACAGATTTCGGTATTTTAAGGAGGTCCTTCTCATTGGCTTTCGGTATTATGAGCGTATCGATCCCCGCCCTGTAAGCGGCAAGCGATTTCTCTTTTAGCCCTCCGATAGCCAGAACGCGGCCTGTAAGGGTAATTTCCCCAGTCATTGCGATGTTGTGCCTAACCTTTGTTGAGCTTAAAGCCGACACTATGGCTGTAACCATGGTGACGCCTGCAGATGGGCCGTCCTTAGGGACAGCTCCTTCAGGAACATGGACATGGATGTCCTTGTCCTTGTAGAATTCAGGGTTTATGCCGTACTTGTCGGCGTTAGCCCTGATGTAGCTGTAGCCGGCTCTTCCGGACTCCTTCATTACGTCTCCAAGCTGCCCGGTAAGCTCCAGCTTGCCTGTTCCAGGCATTACTGTAACCTCCACAGGCAGGGTGTCTCCGCCGTATTCCGTCCATGCCATGCCGGTTACGACACCGATCCTGTCGTCCTTTTCTGCTGTGTCGTAGGTAAAGACGATCGGGCCGAGATAAGCCTTGACCTTGTTGGCGTTTATCACTATCTTCTTTTTGTCCTGCTCGAGCATTTCGGAGATAGCTTTCCTGATGAGGTCTGAGATCTTCCTCTCCAGGCTCCTGACGCCGGATTCCCTTGTGTAGCTCTCGATTATGAGGCTCAACGCCGAATCCTGTATCTTAATCTGCTCTTCAGTCACGTTGTGCTCCTTGAGCTTCTTTGGTATCAGATGCTGCTTCGCGATGTTGAGCTTCTCCTCGGAGGTGTAGCCCGATATCTCGATGACCTCCATCCTGTCAAGAAGAGGCCTTGGAATAGTGTCAAGCCTGTTTGCAGTGGTAATGAACATGACGTTCGATAGGTCGAACTCCAGCTCCATGTAGTGGTCCCTGAACGTGCTGTTCTGCTCGCTGTCAAGAACCTCAAGCAATGCGTCTGCAGGGTCACCCCTGAAATCGCTGCTCATCTTGTCTATCTCGTCCAGCAGGAAAAGCGGGTTCTTGGACTTCGCCTGCTTCATCGAATAGATTATCCTTCCCGGGATTGCCCCAACATAGGTCTTCCTGTGGCCCCTTATCTCCGCCTCGTCCTTAACGCCTCCCAGGGACATCCTTACGAAGTTCCTGTTTACTGCATGCGCGATGGATTTTGCTATGGATGTCTTTCCCACTCCCGGAGGTCCTACAAAGCAGAGGATGGGACCCTTGAGCGATTTGCTCATCTGCTTCACAGCAAGGTATTCGATTATCCTGTTCTTGACATCCTCGAGTCCGAAATGCTCGTTCTCGAGTATTTCCCTTGCGCCCTTTATGCTGAGGTTGTCCTTAGTTTCCTTTGTCCAAGGCAGGTCGAGTATCCAGTCAATGTACGACCTTATCACTCCGCCTTCGGCCGAGTAGCTTCCGCTGTTCTTGAGCCTGTCGAGCTCGTAAAGCGCTTTCTCCTTCACTGCTTTAGGGAGCTTGGCCTTGTTTATCTTTTCGAGATAGGTTTTTATCTCTTTTTTGTCCTCGTCCTCTTCGCCCAGCTCCTCCTGGATTGCCTTAAGCTGCTCCCTCAGGTAGTAGTCCTTCTGGACCTTGTCTATCTTGCTCTTGACCTTTACCCCGATCTTCTTTTCAAGCTTTATTATGTCTACTTCGTTTTTCAGTATTTCCAGAAGCTTAGTCAGCCTGACATGTACGTCATAAGCCTCCAGAAGCTCCTGCTTCTTGTCCTGCTTGAGCATGAGGTATGAACTGACGACGTCGGAAAATCTGCCTGGGTTTTCTAGCTCGTCCAGAGTAAGGATTATCTCAAAAGGTATGCTGCCCGAAAGCTTTACGTACTCGTCGAAGCTTTTCCTGACCGAGCGCATGAGAGCTTCTGTCTTCTTGTCGGCCTTTTCTTCAGCATCCTCAAGTACTTCAATCTCAGCTTTAAAGAAAGGCTCATGCTGAACGATCTTGTCCAGCCTTGCCCTGGTTTCTCCTTCCACAAGCACCCTGACAGTCTCGCCTGGAAGCTTGAGTATCTGCTTTATGCTGCAGACCGCCCCCATGACGAATATATCCTCTATTCCAGGCTCTTCAACCCTTGCATCCTTCTGCGTCACAAGGAATATTTTCTGCTTCGATATCATGGCTTCTTCAAGTGCAGCTATAGATTTTTCCCTTCCCACATCGAAATGAAGCACCATATAAGGAAAAACCGTAATGCCCCTTAAAGGGATAAGAGGCAGGATCACTCTATTATTTTCCATATTTATCTCCTAACTTTAATGTACTAACACTAACTATAAATAAAACATATAGTAATTAGCCGAAACTAATTACTATATGTTTTAATTTCTAGGCTGTTTCAGGCCCTTTTCTGTTTCTCGACTTTTTCACTTTTAGGGGCTGTCTTTTTTCCCCTTCGGCCATGATCAGCTCAGGCACCTTCTTTTCGACGGTTTCCCTGTTGACGATAACCTTCGCTATTTCTTCCCTTGAAGGGATGTCGAACATTATGTCCTTCATGGTGTCTTCGATTATCGCTCTCAAGCCTCTGGCTCCAGTGTTCCTCTTCATCGCCTCTTCAGCTATGGCCTGAAGTGCTTCCTCTGTGAATTCGAGCTCGACGTTGTCCATCTCGAACAGCTTCCTGTACTGTTTTACAAGGGCGTTCTTCGGCTCGCTGAGGATGCTTACAAGGGCTTTCTTGTCAAGCGCTTCCAGTGTAACGACTATAGGAAGCCTTCCCACGAACTCAGGTATGAGACCGAACTTCAGGAGGTCGCCAGGCATTGTGTCCTTGAGGAGCGCGCCTACATCCTTCTGCTTCTTGGAATGGATCTCGGCTCCGAAGCCCAGCGAACTGACCCTTGTCCTCTGCTCTATGATCTTCTCTATGCCGTCGAAAGCTCCGCCGCATATGAACAGTATGTTGGCAGTGTTGATCTGTATGAACTCCTGGTGAGGGTGCTTCCTTCCGCCCTGCGGAGGAACAGAAGCAACAGTTCCTTCAAGTATCTTGAGGAGAGCCTGCTGAACGCCTTCACCTGATACGTCCCTTGTTATGGAAGGATTCTCAGTCTTCCTTGCTATTTTGTCAATTTCATCGATGTATACAATGCCCTTCTCGGCTCTTTCAATGTCGTAGTCCGCATTCTGGATAAGCTTGAGCAGTATGTTTTCAACGTCTTCGCCGACATAGCCAGCCTCCGTAAGGGTGGTGGCGTCTGCTATGGCAAAAGGAACATTAAGGAATTTTGCAAGTGTCTGGGCAAGCAAGGTCTTACCTGAGCCCGTAGGGCCAAGAAGAAGAATATTGCTCTTCTGCAGTTCCACGTCGTCGCTGTCCATGTTTGAGTTGATCCTCTTGTAGTGGTTGTATACCGCAACAGCCAGAGATTTCTTGGCTTCCATCTGTCCTATGACATACTGATCAAGGTGCTCCTTGATTTCTGACGGTTTAGGAAGGGAGCTCACATCTACCTGGATATCCTCTTCAAACTCGTCGCTAATAATTTCCGAGCATAGATCTATGCATTCATCGCATATATATACGCCTGGTCCAGCAATTAATCTCCTCACCTGGTCCTGGGTTTTACCGCAAAATGAACATTTTAACTGCTTCTTTTCATCAATTTTGACCATATTACACCTCTCTAAAGGTTATTTGCTACTTCTTTTTGTAAAACACGTCGTCAATGAGACCGTAGGCTTTGGCTTCCTCTGCAGTCATGAAGTTGTCCCTTTCGGTGTCCTGCACCACCTTCTCCATAGGCTGGCCAGTTCTTTCGCTCAGGATCTTGTTGAGGTTGTCTTTTATCCTCAGGATCCTCTCTGCATGGATGCCTATGTCGGTTGCCTGTCCCTGGAACCCGCCCAGCGGCTGGTGGATCATTATTTCAGCGTTCGGAAGAGCGTATCTCTTTCCTTTGGCTCCTGCTGCAAGAAGGAACGCGCCCATGGATGCCGCCATTCCCACGCATATTGTTGATACGTCAGGCTTTATGTGCTGCATCGTATCGTAAATGGCCATTCCTGAGGTTATGGATCCTCCCGGGCTGTTGATGTAAAGGAATATGTCCTTGTCAGGATCCTCTGCTTCGAGGAACAGAAGCTGAGCTACTACAAGGCTTGCAGTAACATCATTGACCTGATCGCTCAACATAATTATCCTGTCTTTCAGAAGCCTGGAGTAAATATCGTATGACCTTTCACCCCTGTTTGTTTGTTCTACAACTACCGGTACTAAACTCATTTTTCAATCCTCCCATTTAGAAAATTAATTGCCAAAAAGATTGGCAATTAATTCATATTTTTATATTAAGCTGTTGGTTTGCTGCTGTCTACTAACAGCTTTACTACCTTTTCGTTGATTACATCAGATTCAAGGTAATCCTTCTGTCCGTCGAGTATCATTTTAACTGTCTTCTCTATGTCCTTGCCGCCGTAGTGCTTGGCAAGTTCTGTTGCTTTTGCTGTAAGCTCTTCCTCTGTTACTTCAACGTTCTCAACCTTTGCTACCTGTTCCAGAACGAGGTCTGCCTTGACTCTTTTCTCTGCAGCTTCTTTCATGAACTCTCTAGCCTTAACCTCTGTAGTGTTTGTGTATTCGTAGTAAGTTTTAAGGTCAAGCCCCTGGTACTGAAGTCTCATTTCCAGGTCCTTCAGCATGTTGTCGATTTCTCTCTCGATCATTGCAGCTGGTATTTCTACCTTTGCATTGTCAACAACTGCATCGATAACAGCTGTTTCGTATTCCTTCTCAGCTCTTGTCTTGTTGTAGCCTTCCATTTTAGCTTTCAGGTCTGCTTTCATCTCTTCTATGGTGTCGAACTCTGAAACTTCCTTGGCGAACTCGTCGTCAAGCGCCGGAAGCTCTTTGACCTTTATCTCTTTAACAGTCACTTCAAACACTGCAGGCTTGCCGTTAAGCTCTTCCTGGCCGTATTCTTCAGGGAAAGTAACGCTTATGTTCTTTGTTTCGCCTTTTGCAGTGCCGATAAGCTGCTCTTCAAAAGTGTCTATGAAAGTGCCGGATCCGATTTCGAGCTCGTAGTCGCTTCCTGTGCCGCCTTCAAAAGCAACTCCGTCTACAAAGCCTTTGAAATCTATAACAGCGATGTTTCCGCTTTCAACGGTTCCATCCTCTTTAGCTGTAACCCTTGCGTTTTTGTCCTGCATTGATATAAGCTCAGCATCAATCTCTGCGTCAGTTACATCATATACAGGCTTCTTTACTTCGAGTCCCTTGTATTCGCCAAGCTCGACTTCAGGTCTTACTGTCACGGTTGCAGTGTAGATGAAGTCTTTTCCCTCGCCTATCTGAACGATTTCAACCTTAGGGTAGTCAACAGGCTTTATATCATTTTCAGCCAATGCAACAGGGTATGTTTCATCGCATACGATATCGATCGCATCGTCGAAAAGAACTGCTTCTCCGTAGAACTTCTTGATTATGTTGATCGGAGCTTTGCCCTTTCTGAATCCTGGAACATTGAATTTGTTCATATTTTTCTTATATGACTTATTCATTGCTTCATTGAAATTTGCTGCATCAACTGTTATCTCCAGTTTATACACATTAGTTTCTATTTTGTCCACTTTTACGTTCATTATTCCTATTCCTCCTAAATAACCTTATGGCTAATGATAAAAATATTTATGCAAGTATATTATATACATATATCAACGAATTATCAAACTTATTTGCACTAATTTCACATTTTTCGGGCTAAAAAGTCCTTTGCAGCTGCCAATTCCTCATATTTTTTGAAATTATCGCGATAAACCTCTATGATCATGTCACCTTCGTAGCCTATCTTAGACAGTTTGCCGAACAATTCCCCGTAATCGACGCTGCCCCGGCCCGGCAGCAGGCAGTTCTCGCTTTCATTTCTGTCATTTATGTGCAGGTTTACCAGGTCGCGGCCCATCACGTCAAGGTATGACTCCACGTCGACGCCTGCCCTGAAGGACTGCTTGATGTCCAGAGTGTATTTCACGGGGTACCTGCATTTTTCCCTCAGCAGCTCGAGGAACCTCGTGTCTGCAGACATGCACCAGGATACGTTCTCCTGGGCGAGCACCACGCCTTCCTCCATAGCGCTGTATATCAGCTTGTCATAAATGTCCAGCACATGCTTCTTGTTTATCATGTCGAAGTCGAATTTCCTCATGCCGTGGAAGGTGTAGTATTTTGCCCCGAGCCTGCTGGCCGCCCTGCAGACTTTTTTGAAGTACCTGAACATGTCCTGGCGGCGCCTTGTGTATATCTCGAACAGGTATGGCTCAAATGCAGAAGAAAAGCTGTGGACGGATTTGACCTCAAACCCGTGCCTCAGCCTTTCCTCGTTAAGCAGCTCTATAAACTCGTCTTCATATTCGCTGTTGGAATTCAAGAATATCTCGCCTGTGCTGAAGCCTATGTCCCTTATCAGCTTGATGCTGTCTTCGGTGAGGACTTCAGGATAAAAGCAGGCTGATGAAAGGCCTATCTTCATTGCACAGCACTTCCCGATGAGGTGATGTACCAGACGCTGCCGTCGATATCAATTTTGAGGCCTTTGGCTTCCAGCTTTCCGAAAGTTATCTTTTCTCCGCTGACAGCACTTATGTTTACTCCCTTGTGCTTGGCCGTCGTGATGTCGACGGTCCATACGTACTGCGTAGTCTTTCCGAAGTATGGAAGCTGGGAGATGTAAGCTATTTTGGTATCGCTGATGAATGCAGGAGATGTGCACCAGATGTAGCTCTTGTTCGAAGCGAGCGCGCTCTCCTTCGTGGTGGTAACGCCCTTTGTCGACACGTAACTCGGATTAGTGACATCAGTAACTTTACCGGTGTCGTCTATCAGCAGTATGCTCTGCGCATCCTTGTCGAATATGAGCAGCTTGTCGCCTGCAGGGTTTATATCGTACCAGACATTCTTTTCTTTGGGCGATACGTGGCTGAACTTTTTGGTTGTTCCCGACGTTGTATAAATCGCCTTCAGCGCGGTTCCGTCAGCTAGCTTGACATCGAAACCCGTTTCTGCGGGCGTTGTTGTCGTGGTGGCGGTGCCGGCCTTCTGACCCGAACTGTCTGAATTGCTTGCAGTTTTCGTATTCGAAGCTTGCTGCGGGTTGTTCTTTGACAGCAGGCTTTTCCCTGCGATGAATGCTCCTGCGGCAATTACAATAACGGCTGCGACTATTAGAAGGGAAAATCCCATCCTTCTTCTTCTCATTCTCTTCTGGTAATCTTTACTGAATATACTTGGCTTCGCCACTAAAACTCCTCCTCATGGCTGACAGCCAAGATCCCCCCGCGAGCCGCGGGAAGCCTGCTTGGCATGCCCTTGCTATTTGATGTTTCTGCTGCCTGGTTTTACGTAAGGTAACCCTTCTTCGCACATCGGGCAAACATCCTTCTCATACGATTTTATCTCAAGTTTAACTGCGCTGTAAATAGGGTAAGGGAAATTTACTCCTTCTGCCCTTCTGTCGACTATGCAGGCAAGCCCAACGACTATTCCGCCCATGTCTTCGATTATTTTGGCAACCTCAAGCGAGGATTTCCCTGTGGTTACAACGTCTTCGGAGATTATGACCTTCTGGCCCTTCTTTATCTCGAAGCCTCTTCTGAAGGACATCTCGCCGTCAACCCTCTCAGCGAATATGCCAGGCTTACCAACCTGCCTTGCGAGCTCGTAAGCCACGACTATGCCTCCCATCGCAGGGCCTACAACAATGTCAAAGTCGACATCCTTCAGCTTGTCGGCGATGATCTTTACAACCTTTTCAGCCTTATCCGGGTACTGCAGGAGCTTGGCGCACTGGCAGTACCTGTCGCTGTGCCTTCCCGACGAAAGGAGAAAGTGTCCTTCCAGTAATGCTTCCGATTCCCTCAAAGTATCTATAACCATATTTTCGTTGCTCATAATTGCATCCTCCTTAAAATTATTGCCTGAATTAATTTCTATATACAGCCTTTAATTTCCTTTAAATCTTTTATATTTTCTTTTTTCATGAACTCCTCTATGCCGGCTATTATGTCCAGGCAAATGTCCGGCTTCACGAAGTTCGCCGTTCCGACCTGTACCGCAGAAGCTCCTGCCATTATGAATTCTATGGCATCCTTTGCCGAGGCTATCCCGCCGAGGCCGATAACCGGAACATCCACAGCTTTTGAAACCTCGTACACCATCCTGAGAGCTATCGGCTTAATCGCAGGACCGGACAGCCCGGCTGTCACGTTTTCGAAAACAGGCTTCCTGCTGTTGATGTCTATGGCCATCGCCTTGAACGTGTTGACCAGGGATATGGAGTCCGCGCCGGCTTCGCAGCACTTGTAAGCCATGTCGACTATGTCCTCGGCGTTTGGCGAAAGCTTAACTATCAGCGGCTTCCTGCAGATTTTTTTGACTTCGTTCACAACCCCGTAGGCTACGTCGGCTTTGATTCCGAATGCCATCCCGCCGTGCTTGACGTTAGGGCAGGATATGTTAAGCTCGATCATGTCCACAGAGGAACCGTTCAGCTTTTCCACACCTGTGAGGTATTCCTCGAGGGTGTTCCCTCCCAGGTTGGCTATGACAACCGTGTCCAGCTTCTTCATATCTTCCAGCTCTTTTTCTATGAAGCCGTCCACTCCGGGATTCTGGAGGCCGACGCTGTTCATCATGCCGCCTCTGGTCTCAAAAACCCTCAGGCCGCTGTTGCCTTCCTTGGGATGGAGGGTGAGTCCCTTCGAGGATATGCCTCCGAGCTTCGAAACATCGTATATCTGATTGTACTCGGCTCCGAACCCGAAGGTTCCGGAGGCAGCGATTACCGGATTCTTAAATTCTATCCCACAAATTTCAACCTTGAGCATATTATTTCTCCTTCACGTTTGATTGGACTAGAGTATGAGGTCCTCGCCTTTGAATACAGGACCTTCCTTGCAGGCCCTTTTGTTCCCGCTGGTCGTCTTGCAGGTGCATACCAGGCAGGCGCCAAGTCCGCAGGCCATATGCTTTTCCATGGAAGCGTATATATCCACATTCTTTTCCCTGCACATGTCCACAACCTTCTTCATCATCACCTCAGGTCCGCAGCACAGTACGACGTCGAAAAGCTCAGGCTTGAGCATGTCAGTCACATAACCCTTGTGCCCCGTGCTCCCGTCCTCAGTCGAAATGTTGAGCTCCTTCACAAGCCCTTCTATCTCCTCAGTGCAGTAAACCTGGTCCCTGAAGCCGTAGAACGCTGTAACCTCGCAGTTTTTGAGGCTCTTCACCACGTAACTCATAGGAGCCGTTCCTATACCGCCGGCAACTACCGCAACCCTGCCCTTTATGCTGTCTATGTCAAACCCGTTTCCCAGAGGCCCCGTGATCTCGAGCTCGTCCCCCGGCCTGAGGCTCCTTAGTATCCTTGTCCCCTCGCCCACAACCTGGTACATGAACTCTATGCTGTCCCCGTAGAGGTTGTTTATGCTGATCGGCCTTGAAAGGAGAGGCTCGCTGCCCCAGCCTCGGAGCATGTAGAACTGCCCCGGCTTGCCCTCGAATTTGCCCTTCAGCACGATCCTGTAAGTTGAATCGTTTATCTTAATATTCTCAGCAATCTTTTCTCTTGAATATGTTAGTTTCGGATTCGCCATCTTCGGATTCCCCATTTCTATTTATTAACCGCTTTAAGGATTTCGTCTCTCATCCTGACCGCTTCGGCCCTCGAACATTCCGCGAACCTTGATTCTCCGCCTTGTTCCTTCTTGTAAGCGAGCAGTATTCCCCTTGATGAGTTCACGACTCCGCCGTTCCCGTCTTTGAGGTAGAGTGCAACGTCCTCTGCCGTTCCTCCCTGCGCACCGTAGCCTGGTATGAGGAAGAACATCCTGTCAAGGCTCTTCCTGAGCTCCATGCCTTCTTTCCCGTGGGTGCAGCCCACTACTCCTCCTATAGAGCTGTAGCCGCAGCCGCCCAGGTAATTGTCGCCCATGTCCTGGATCTTTCTGCCTACCTCGTTGTACACCCTTGTGCCGTTCGCTGTCTCGATGTACTCTATGTCGACCGCTCCCTTGTTCGATGTTCTTACCAGCACGAAGAGCCCCTTTTCCTTGTTCTCAACGTACGGCAGGTAAGGTTCTATGCTGTCAAGCCCCATGTAAGGGCTGAGCGTAACAAAATCGCTTTCGAAGTCACCTTCGAAGTGCCCTTTTGCGTACATCTCCGCAGTCTTTGATATGTCGCCCCTTTTTATGTCTGCGATTATTATGGCCTTTTTGCTCCTGAGGTATTCCAGAGTGTCCTTGTAGAGCTGCATGCCTTTCATGCCGAGAGCCTCGTAGTAGGCTATCTGGACCTTGAAGCAGGATGCCACGTCGAGAGTAGCGTCTATTATCTCCTGGTTGAATCTGAGCATCGCCTCCTCGACCGAGCTTGTCTTCCTGAGAAGCTGCTCCGGCAGGTATTCAACCGCCGTGTCCAGTCCAACGCATACGTGCCCGTACTTTCCAACGCTATCGTAAAGCCTGTCTATTATCATATGTTCGTACCTCCTAAATGTGTAACGGGTAGACCTGTCTGCCTCCCTTGAACGTCCTGAGAACCTCTCCCTTGACTTTGAACCCTTCGAAAGGGGTGTTCCTCCCTTTTGACAGGAAGCTTGCGCTCGATATTACAGAATCCTTTTCCAGGTCAACGAGAACCAGATCCCCTTCAAAGCCAATCTTCACCTGTCCCTTGTTGGCCCCGATTATCTCCGCAGGCCTTTTTGACATTATCTCGGAAAGCTTGGACATGCTTATGTGTCCGCCCAATACAAGCTTAGTGTAACATACCTGGAACGCCGTTTCTATACCGACCATCCCCGGAGCCCCGTTCTTTTTATCTTCAGGGCTGTGGGGCGCGTGGTCCGTTGCTATTGCGTCCACATACCCGTCCTTTATGCACTTTATCAGGTAGTCCGCATCCCGTTTCTCCCTCAGAGGCGGGTTAACCCTGTAGGATACATCGGATGTCAGGGCTATGTGGTGCGGCGCCACCTCGCAGGTTATCCTGCTCCCCCTGTTTTTAGCTTCAACTATATAGCTCATGGAATCGACGGTGCTGACGTGTGCTATATGCGCACTGCACCCTGCGTATTCAGCCAGCGCTATGTTCCTCCAGGTCATTGTGTCCTCCGCAAGCCTCATGTCCACCTTGGAAAGCTCGTGGTTTTCGGAATGGCAAATCACGGTCATCCCTTTTTCCCTTGCCTTCTGCATGGCGCTCAGCATGACGCTGCTGTCCATTACGTCGTAGCCGTCCTCTGATATCATCCTGACCTCAGGGCCAAGCTCGTCGAGATGGCTTATGTCGGTTCCGCCGAAATCCCTCGTTATGGAGACGCACTGGTGCGCATCGGCGAGGCCGATGTCCTTCATCCTGCCTAGCACGTAATCCACGGTTTCCATGCTGCTGCACACCGGCTTGGTGTTGGCCATCAGGTTAACCATGGTGTAGCCTCCCCTGACAGCGGCCCTGCTGCCGCTCTCCAGGTCCTCCTTGTAGGTGAGCCCTGGCTCCCTGAAATGCACGTGAAGGTCTATAAAAGAAGGCAGAAGAGCCTTGCCTTCACCGTCAATTACGGCGCAGTCCTTCTGCAGATCGATTCCGATTTCCTTTATTATCCCGCCCTCTACGTATACGTCGCCCAGAAAATCCTGGGACCAGTCGATTACTCTCGAATTTTTAATCAATATATCCATATGCTCGCTCCTATAAATCTGAAACTTTGTAGATTTCGTCGCAGTAAGTGCACCTGTACTCCCCTTTTGAATGATCCACCAGGTGGAACACGTTGGGGATGTATTTCTCCACGGAGGTTATGCACCTCGGGTTCCTGCACTTTATAACGTTCTCTACCTTTTCAGGAAGGCTCAGCTTTATTTTTTCCCTTATCACGTTTTCCTTGATTATGTCCACGGTTATGTTCGGGTCTAATAGCCCAAGGACCGTGTAGTCGAGGTTAAGCTCGTTCTCTATCTTGATGATGTCCTTTTTCCCCAGCTTCTTGCTGTCAACGTTCATTATTAGTGCCACAGTGTAGTCCGCCTTGTCCAGCCCCAGGTACTGGAATATCTTTAACCCGAGCCCCGCAGCTATGTGGTCTATGACTATGCCGTTTTTTATACTGTTGATCCTCAGCATCTACTTCACCCCCAGCAGTTTTAGCATCAGAGCCATTCTTGCGTACATCCCGTATTTCGCCTGCTTGAAGTACAGGGCCCTCGGGTCTTCGTCTATCGCGTAGTCAATTTCGTTGACCCTCGGAAGCGGATGGAGCACTATCATGCTCTCAGGCGCGAGCTCCATCTTCTCCTTGTCAAGTATGAACCTGTCCTTGAGCCTTATATAGTCGTCCTCGTTGAAGAACCTTTCCTTCTGGACCCTCGTCATGTAGAGTATGTCCAGGCTGCCTATCTCGTCCTCAATCCTTTCGACTTCCTTGAAGTCGATGTTGTTCTTTATAAGTATCTCGTCCCTTATGTAGTCCGGGATCATCAGCTCCTCTGGAGAGATGAGCACTACCCTTATGTTGTCGTACCTGGAGATCGCTTTTATGAGCGAGTGGACCGTCCTGCCGAACTTGAGGTCCCCGCAGAAGCCTATAGTGAGGTTTGAAAGCCTTCCCTTGACCGTCTTTATAGTAAGAAGGTCTGTCAGCGTCTGGGTAGGATGCTGGTGCCCTCCGTCTCCCGCGTTGATCACAGGTATCTCGGAATAGAGGGATGCCACCTTGGGAGCACCTTCCTTCGGATGTCTCATGACCGCTATGTCCGCGTAGCAGCTGACTGTCTTTATGGTGTCGGCAACGCTCTCGCCTTTTGCTACGGAGCTCGAACCTGGCTCGGAAAACCCGATCACCTGTCCGCCCAGCCTCAGCATCGCGGCCTCGAAGCTGAACCTGGTCCTCGTGCTCGGCTCGTAGAAAAGCGTTGCGAGCAGCTTGCCCTTCATCGAATCGGAATATTTTGCAGGATCTGCTATTATGTCGCCCGCCAGCTCAAATATTTCTTCGAGTTCCTCAAGCGTGAAATCCATAGGATCTATCAAGTGCCTTCCTTTTAACATGGTTCGTCCTCCTTTGTTTTGCGGTATAAAAAATGCCTCTCTATAGTCATATATAGAAAGGCATAGCTATGCTGATAATCATAACACTAATGCTGAATCATTGCCTTTCCGGCCTCACGGGGCCAGCTTAAAAGGACCGATATTCATTTATCCTTATTATGTTATCACAAAACATTTTTCAAGTCAACCTGCTATTGCTCACTGGAGGTCCTTCGCGAAGAGGGCTGCACCGATGGCCCCTGCGTACCTTCCGAAGCCGCTTGTGAGGACCACGGCCCCCAGCTTCTCCTCCAGCTTCTTGACTATATGCTCGTTGCTGCTGAGCCCGCCTGTAAGGAAATAGTTTGTCGGGCCGGCATGCTTCTGGATGAGCGATTTAACCTTTGAGGTTATGGATTCCACCACTCCGAAGGCTATGTCCTCCCTGCTCTTGCCGCTGCCGATCATGCTTATGACCTCCGACTCGGCAAAGACCGTGCACATGGAGCTTATGGAGGTCCCGCCCCCTTTTGCTGCACGGCTGCACAGCTCGTCGATTTCGAAGCCGAGGGTGTTAGCCATGAGCTCCAGGAAGCGCCCCGTGCCTGCCGCGCACTTGTCGTTCATCGTGAAGTCCGATACCTTTCCCTTTGTAACGGTTATTATCTTCGTATCCTGGCCGCCGATGTCGATGACCGTGCAGTCTTTCTCCAGGAGGTAGTGAGCACCTTTTCCGTGGCAGGTTATTTCCGTTAGCGTCTTGTCTGCATAAGGTACCGATACGCGCCCGTACCCTGTTGCGACTATCCTTGAGTTTTCTTTTGTTATACCGAGCTTTTCCAGCTCCTGCTTTATCTCGGCAGCAACCTTGACGCTGCTCCAGCCTGTGGGGTAGACCTCCTTGTGGAAAGGCTGGTCACCCTTGAACACCCAGAGCTTTGTCGCCGTCGAGCCAATGTCTATGCCTACGTAGTACAATGCTTCAACCACCTTCTGTTATAAATAAAAGTTCTTCTTCTCATGCACAAGGCTTTCCATGCCCAGGATGCTTACGCCGTTTTCCTCGATGAGCTTTATTATCCTTTCCCTGTCCTCTTCATTGTACATTATGGAGATGCCGCAGCACACCGAGAGCCTCCTGGGAGTGGGCACTATGGTGTGCTTTATCCCGTTCTTCCTGAGGATGGAGTCAAGCTTCATACCTTCCGTGTGGTTCGGAAAAAGGACGTAGAATCTCAGTTCGTCCATAATTCCGACTAGAGCATTTCCAGGAAAGCTTCGACCCTTGTCTTTATCTGTCCCGAGTCCTCGGAGGAGTAGTCTGTCTCTATGTGCATGACAGGGATGTTCTTTTCCTTGAGGGCTTTGTCGACCTCGTTGTGCTCAATGGCATAGGTATGGCAGAAGGAAAGATTGGAATCAATCACCCCGTCAACGTTGTATTCAGAAACGTATCTTATTATGTCGTCCACCCTTCCGTCGTTAGGTGTGAAGCATGCGCAGTTGATCTTGAGGTATCTGTCTGCAAGGTTCTTGATAAGCTCTTCGATTGTTTCGCCCTCTTCGGACACCTCGTTCTCGAAGTACCTTGTTCCTGTGCATGTCTCCTCCACCACGATCTGTGCGTCGAGGCCTTCGATTATGGAATGGAGCTTCCAGTTAGGAACCGCCATCGGTGTTCCTGTTATCAGCAGCCTCTTCCTTGTGTCAGGAACCATTGTCTTCACTCTTTCGTCCAGCTCGTCACAAAGAGCGTTAAGCATCTCAGTGAACCTTAAAGGGTTGTCGTAGAATGCTATCTGCGATATCAGCAGCGCATCAAGCCCGCTTATCGGCGAAGGTTTGTGCTTTCTCAGGTCATAGAGCCTCTTGAGAGCCTTTCTCTTCGCGTTGGCGATCCTTATGCCTTCCTTCAGGCTTTCAACTGTAACCTTGTTTCCTGTCAGTTCTTCTATCTTTTCAATAACCAGCTTTATTTCCTCTTCCCACATCTTGTAGTCTTTGGCTCGCTTCATCTGCGGAAGGTCCATGACATGTACCGGGACATATTCATCCAGTATCTCCCATGCCTTCTTCTTTCCGTCGCAGGTCGTCTCACCTATGACCATGTCGCAGGAGTTGAAGTAAGGGCATGTGCCTCCCACCTTTGCTCCCATGAATGCCTTTATAAGCGGGCACAGGTTCCTCGGCATTACGGTTTCCCCGTCCTCTATCCAGAACTGCGAGCCTGCGCAGAGACCTACGCTTATGGCTTTCGCTGCAAGTATCACCTCGTCCGGAACGAAGACGCAGAATGTTCCTACGACCTTGCCGCCTTCCTTTTTATGGTTGTCCAGCTCCTCTATCCTTAGGCCGTGAACCTCTGCAACTACGAAGTTGAAGTAGTTCATCCCCTCGGGCCTGTTCTCCTGGGACAGGTATACCGAGCTATAAAGCTCAGGCAGCACAGCGCACAGCTTGTCATGCTTTTCCAAATCCATCCCCAAGTCAGACCATAATTTCCTGTAATCTCCCATTTTTCATCCTCCTAATATATGTAAAAATAAAAATTCGGCGCTCCAGGCACCCAGATAATTGTATCACAGCATGCCGGAAGCGGTTATTTTGTTATCGAATCCGCAAAGTTACATCTATTAGGTTTTGTTATTCCGATGCAGGTTCAATTGAATATATTTCAGATATGTAGTATATTGACTTTAGTAGAATGAAGCGAGAGGTGATTTGATTGAATTCAGTTTATTTAGATAATGCGGCAACAAGCTACCCGAAAGCTCCCGGAGTTGCGGAGAGCATGTCGGATTACATCCTGAACGTAGGCTGCAACGTCAACAGGGGTGTGTACTCCGGAGCGCACGCTGCCCAGAGCGTCGTTTTCGAGACAAGGGAGATGCTCTGCGAGCTTTTCAATTTTGACAAGACGGAGAACGTGGTTTTCACTAAGAACATCACGGAGAGCCTTAACGTTCTTATCAAGGGGCTGCTCAAACCGGGCGACCACGTCATAGTGTCCTCCATGGAGCACAACGCCGTCATGAGACCCCTGGTTTCAATGAGCAAGCTCGGCATCGAGTTCGACAGGGTGCCCTGCAACGTCGACGGCAGCATGGAGACATGCCTGCTAGAAGCAAGGATTAAGCCCAACACCAAAGCTGTCATAATGACCCATGCGTCAAACGTTTGCGGCACCATCCTTCCGCTTGAAAAGGTGGGCAGGATATGCAGGGAGCACAACCTTTTCTTCATAATCGATTCGGCGCAGACGGCCGGCTTCCTCGACCTCGATTTCAAGGCGCTTAACGCAGACGCAATTGCCTTCACAGGCCACAAGAGCCTTCTCGGGCCCCAGGGCATGGGCGGCTTCGTCATAAACGACAAGCTGGCCTCCTCGGTTGCCCCTTTCATAGAAGGCGGAACAGGCAGCCTTTCCGATTCGGAGGAACAGCCGGAATACATGCCTGACAAGTTCGAGTCCGGCACTATGAACCTTCCTGGCGTTTTCGGGCTCCACGCCTCCCTGAAGCACCTGAAGGAGATAGGACTCGAGGAGATAAGACATGCCGAGATGAGCCTTGCCAAAAGGTTCATAGACAAGGTAAACACGATGAATGACGTGAGGATCGCCGGCATAAACGGAACCGAAGGAAGAACCGCTTCCATTTCCCTCGATTTCAAAAAATTCGACAACTCAGAGATATCCTTCACGCTGTCGAACGACTACGGAATAATGACAAGGTGCGGCCTGCACTGCTCTCCTTCGGCACACAAGACTTTGGGAACCTTCCCTCAGGGCACAGTAAGGTTCAGCTTCAGCCACTTCAACACCGAGAAGGAAATCGACTACGCGATTGACTCTATAAACAAGTGCATAAGATAGCGATGTGAAAGCAGCGGCTGCCGTCAAGGCTGCCGCTGCTCTGCTTTACTTGAACTTTATTCTGTTGTCCTCCATGGATTCGATTATGGCAAGGGATTCCACCCTTACGCCGAGCTCTTCGACCGCTTTCCTTCCGGATTCGAAGCCCTTTTCGATAGCGATCCCAACACCGGCTACCTTGGCACCGGCGTCCCTGACTATCTGTATCAGCCCTTTTACCGCAGAGCCGCTAGCCAGGAAGTCGTCTATTATGAGCACCCTGTCGTCCTTGCTGATGTACCTTTTGCTTGCCCTGACCGTGTACTCCTTGTTCTTTGTATATGAGTACACCCTCGCCTCGTAGCACTCCGGGTCCATGTTGCTTCCCGCAGTCTTCTTCGCAAACAGAACCGGCACGTTGAAATGAAGAGCCGCAAGGGCAGCTATGGCTATGCCTGAAGTTTCTATGGTGAGTATCTTTGTTATGTTCTCTTCTCCGAAGAGCCTCTTGAATTCCTTGCCCATCTCGTTGAACAGGTTTATGTCGAGCTGGTGGTTGAGAAAGCTGTCGACCTTGAGCACGCTGCCGCCGATGATTTCCCCGTCCTTTTCTATCTTTTCTTCTAACAATCTCATATCTGCAACCCCTTACACTGAACTATGTATATATGCTATTTTAGCTAATATCTACTGGTTGCACAAGGCAAATTTTCGCAATCGGCTATAAGAAAAAAAGAAGGTCCAGTCGAACCGGCCCTCCAAATGATTGCGTTTTCTATGTAAATTACATGCCAAGAACCCTCAGTACAGAATCCTGTATGAAACGTCCGGTCACTCCTACCAGGAACAAGATGGTGATTATCTTCATTGAGTTAGCTATTGTTTTTAACGGGTTCCTCAAATTTTCAACGTCGAACATTTTAATAGCCCCCTTTTAATATAATCTTTAATTAAATTATACTGCTAATTTTAATCATAATCAATATTTAATTAAAATATTTTATAAAAAGCTTCTATTTAATAATTTCTTGAGGGTATTATAGAGTTGATGATCGAAGCTGTTAACGATATAATGCTTTTATGATTCAAATCAGGGGAGTGATGAAAATGAGCGGCCCGGTTTTTTCCGCATTCTATTCGATCGTGCGACGCATTCCTGAGGGAAAAGTTGCTACATATGGACAAATAGCTCTGTTGGCAGGAATGCCTCGGTGTGCTCGCGCAGTAGGCTATGCCCTGGCTTCCTGTCCTTTGGAAAGCAACATCCCCTGCCATCGCGTAGTGGATAGGCTTGGACGTACGAAAGCCGCCTTCGATATCTTCTCTCCCGGGACTCAGCGTGCCCTGCTGGAAGCAGAGAACGTTGTCTTCCGAATCGACGGTACTGTGGATATGGCTATGTGCCAGTGGAACCCCGAAAAGCCCTTATCATTTTAAGACAGCCGTCCACAGCTGCGACAGCGGCATCACCAGGAGGAGCGCAGGCAGCATGTTCGCAACAGGGAAGGCTTTTATCCCGCTTATGCGGAAGCCTGTCGCGAGCATTATCATTCCCCCGCAGGCAGTGAAGTCGGCTATGGCCTCAGGGGTTGTCATCGGAAGGATGAAGGCTGCGCAGAAGAACAGGGACAGCATTATGATAAGCTGAGGTATGAAGATAGCTCCAACCAGGAAACCCAGGCTGGCAGCAAATATCCCCGATGTGAAGAAATCGAGGATCGACTTCGTGAGCAGTATCGAGTGGTCGCCGGTCATCCCCTCCTTCAGCGCTCCGAAAATCCCCGTTCCGCTGGCGCAGAAAAGGATGAGTATCCCGACAAACTTTTCGATGAACTCGCCGCGATCCAGACGCGATGCATCCCCCCCTGGCTTTAGCAGCTTCTCAAATGGCCCTCTTGCGGCGTGGGCCCAATCCCCAATCATGCTTTCCAGGTTTGCCAGCTCCCCAATGACACTCCCCAGGATAAGAGCCAGCACCACAACCGGCAGCGTGTTCAGTTTCATGATATAGCTTATGCCCATGCCCATGGATGCAGCTCCAAGTGTCAGAGGCAGCGATGCGCGCAGTCTTTCCGGGATGCTTTTTCCAAGGGCGGCTCCCAGCAGGCCACCAAAGAGCACAGCGCAGGAATTTACTATTACACCGATAGGCATCAGTCTCGTCCTCCAATCTTTTTAATATGTTCATTATAGTTTGGAGGCTGGGAACTGACAATTCAGAATAAGAAAGGATATATTCCGTATAGGAATATATCCTTTCTCTTTAGCTCTCTATCCTGTAGTCAGGGTTCGAGAGTATGAGCTTCTTAGTGCTCAGTATTGCCGAGGCGCTCATGGAGAATTCGTCAAGGCCGTACTCCAGCAGCGTAGGTATTGCAGCTTCGTCGCTGGCCATCTCGCCGCACATGCCGCACCATTTGCCGGCTTTGTGCGCCTCCTCGATCGTCATCCTTATGAGCTTGAGCACAGCAGGGTGCATCGGCTCGTAGAGGTACGAAACCTTCTCGTTCATCCTGTCAGCTGCCAGGGTATACTGGATCAGGTCGTTGGTCCCTATGCTGAAGAAGTCCACGTGCTTCGCAAGCTCGTCTGCGGTGAGCGCTGCCGAAGGTATCTCGACCATTATGCCGACCTCTATGCTGTCGCTGCACTCGATCCCTTCTGACCTGAGCTCAGCCCTGCATTCCTCAAGCACTCCTTTCGCCGCCGTGAACTCCTTAAGCGAGGAGATCATAGGGAACATGATCTTGAGGTTGCCGTAGACCGACGCCCTGAGCAGGGCCCTGAGCTGGATCTTGAATATCTCCGGCCTGTCCAGGCACATCCTTGTCGCCCTGTAGCCAAGGAACGGGTTCATCTCCTCGGGCATCTCCAGGTAGTTGAGCCTCTTGTCTCCGCCTATGTCCAGGGTCCTGATGACGACAGGCTTGCCCTCCAGCTTCTCAAGGACCGTCCTGTATGCTTCGAACTGCTCGTCCTCCCTAGGCATCGCGTCCCTGTCCATGTAGAGGAACTCGGTCCTGAAAAGGCCTATGCCGTCCGCGCCGTTTTCCAGGACCCTCGCAATGTCATCGGGCGATCCGATGTTTGCCGCGATCTCGAGATGGCGTCCGTTTTTGCCCGCTATTCTTTTTCCTATAAGGAACTGGAGCTGCTTCTTCTCCTCGTCGTAAGCAGCCTTCAGCTCCCTGTACTTTTCAAGCGTCTCAGCGTCAGGGTTTATCACTACCTCGCCCTTGACGCCGTCAACTATAACCATGTCGCCGTTTTTGACCGATTCGGTTATGTCTCCCATGCCGACAACCGCAGGTATCTCGAGAGTCCTGGCCATGATCGCGCTGTGGGAGGTCTTCCCGCCGATGTTCGTGAGGAAGGCGACTACCTTGTTCTTGTCGAGCTGCGCTGTGTCCGAAGGTGTGAGGTCATGTGCCACGACTATCGTGTTTTCGGGAAGGTCTGACAGCTCGTCCTCTGCTCCGCCGCAGAGGTTCTTCATGAGCCTCCTGCCGACGTCCTTGACGTCGGCTATCCTTTCCCTAAGGTACTCATCGTCTATGGAAGCGAATATCGCGACGTAGGTGTCGATCAGCTCCTGGACTGCGTTGTCTGCGCTGATCTTGTTGTTCTCCACGTTCTGAAGAGCCTGGCCCGTGAATTCCGGGTCGTCCAGCAGCATGATGTGGCTTTCGAACACCATGGCCTCCTCAGCTCCCACCTCGGCCTCCACCTTGTCCTTGATCCTGGTCAGCTGCTCCCTCGAAGCTTCGATGGAGCTTGTAAGCCTTGCCTTCTCTTCTTCAACGTCCACCTCTGCTGAAATATTGCAGGCAACCTTCATTTCCTCTGGTTTCTTAATATATACGCTGCCTATTCCGTAGCCTTTTGAAGCCGCTATACCTTTTTTCACTTCAGTTCTCCCCCGCTTTCTATTCTTCGCCGAACTTAGAGTTTACAAGCTCAGCAAGTGCATTGACCGCCTCGTTCTCGTCTTCACCCGACGCGGCTATCGTCAGCTCCACGTCCTTCGAGAGCCCCAGCGCCAGTATGTTGATCAGCGATTTTGCGGAAGCTTTTGCAGTTCCTTTGTAAACTGTTATGTCTGATTTGAACCCGGTTGCGGTTTTCACGAAAATTGAAGCGGGCCTTGCATGGATTCCTGTTTTGTTGGCTATAGTTACTTTTCTCTCTATCATTTCAAAATCTCCTTTTATTTATGCTTATGCGACTGTGACTTCTGCAGCTTTGTCCATCTGCTTCTTGTTCCCGTATTCCACTTTTATCTTCTTGATGTGTTCCATGTTCGTGAACACTATAGGTGTTATCGTGCTTTTCGCTTTTCTGCCTATCACCTCTGGGTCGAAGGTCAGGAGCAGGTCTCCTTTTTTAACCCTGTCGTTCTGCTTCACATGAGCCGTGAAGCCTTCCCCGTTGAGCTCGACCGTGTCTATCCCTACATGGACAAGAACCTCGTTATTGTTGTCGTCAGCGATCGCCACCGCATGCTTCGTAGGGAACAAAACCTTGACCTCACCGTCTATCGGCGCGTATATCTTGTTTCCGGACGGCATAACGGCAAACCCGTCACCAAGCATCTTGTTTGAAAAAACCTCATCCGGCACTTTGCTGAGCTCGACTATTTCGCCTTCAACCGGGTTGAGGACTTCGAACGTGCTGCCCTCAGCCTCGGCTTTCAAAGCGGCCGTGGATGCTTCAGGTTCAACTTTTTCTGAAAGATCTACAGATACTTTTCCCGAGATTATGTCGCCTATCTGCGTCTTCAGCTGGTCCGACCTAGTGCCGAAGATCGCCTGTATGTTGTTTCCCACTTCAAGGACGCCGGCCGCTCCAAGCTTCTTGAGCTCCGCCTTGTCCACAAGCTTGACATCCTTGACTATGACACGGAGCCTTGTTATGCAAGCATCGAGGTTTCCTATGTTTTCTTTTCCGCCCAAAGCGTTGAGTATGCCGAAAGCAAGGGCAGCGCCTTTAACATTGTATGTTTCCGTCTGCTCCTCGTCTCTTTCACGCCCAAGAGTTGGGAGGTTCCATTTCCTTATCGCGAACCTGAATCCGAAGTAGTATATTACCGAGAAGCAAAGTCCAACCGGGATGACAAGCCACCAGGCTGTCCTGCCGGGCATCACTCCGAAGAGCAGGAAGTCGATAAGTCCGCCGGAAAAGGTCATTCCTATCTTTATGTTCAGCAGCTGCATCGTCATGAACGACAGACCTGCGAATATGCAGTGGATTCCGAAAAGCACAGGCGCTACGAAAAGGAATGTGAATTCTATAGGTTCAGTTATTCCTGTGAGGAACGATGTCAGGGCTGCCGAAGCGAGTATTCCTGCGACCATGGCCTTTTTTTCAGGCTTAGCTTCGTGGTACATTGCCAGCGCTGCTGCAGGAAGTCCGAACATCATGAAAGCGAATTTTCCTGTCATGAAGGTACCCGCGGTGAAAGGCACGCCGTCCTTAAGCTGTGCAAAGAATATGCTCTGGTCTCCGTTGACTAGCTGTCCTGCCTTGGTCACGTATTCTCCGAACTGGTACCAGAACGGGTTGTAGAATATGTGGTGAAGTCCGAACGGGATAAGGGATCTCTCTATAACGCCGAACAAAAATGCTGCCAGCGTCGGGTTCGCATCTATCATGCTGTGTGAGAAAGCATTCAGCCCGTGCTGCACAGGCGGCCACAGGAAAGTCATCACCATGCCAAGGAATATTGCCGAGAAAGCCGTAACAATTGGAACGAACCTTTTGCCCGCAAAGAATCCCAGGTAAGGCGGCAGCTCGATGTTGAAGAACCTCTTGTAAAGACTGGCTGCGATGACTCCGATGACTATGCCTCCGAAAACACCAGTCTGGAGGGTAGGTATACCCAGAACGCTTGCATATGCAGGGTTTGTGCCTATCATGTCTGCTGTGACGCCCGAGATGAGGCCCATCGTTGTGTTCATTATAAGGAAACCGACTATTGCAGCGAGACCTGCGACGCCTTCGCCCTCAGCCAGGCCAACCGCAACTCCTACTGCGAACAGAAGCGCCAGGTTGCCGAAAACAGCGCTGCCCGCCGACTCGATGACCTTTGCGAAGAGCTGAAAGCCCTGAGCTGTCAGCATAGGGTATTTCATCAAAAACTGAGGATTTTGGAACATGTTGCCGAAAGCGAGCAGGATACCTGCCGCTGGCAGTATTGCAACCGGAAGCATCAGGGCTTTGCCGATCTGCTGAAGTTTGCCGAACATTTTTTTAAACATATAATAGTTCCCCTTTCATTCCTTGAGTATTTTAAAAATAAAAAAGCACGAGCAAGGCGGAAGGATAAATGTCCATTTATCGCTTCAACCGATGCTCATGCCTGATCGTATCAGTAACACGCACTTATTTAATATCTAATTCATTATATCCCATGCCGATAATGTTTACAATATCTATTTTCTACCTGCCGGCGCAGATGCGGTCCCTGCATTCCAGGACGCTCCAGCCTTTGCTGATCCTGAAAAAGCTTTCATCCTCCATCGCGTCGTTGATCGAAACCAGCCGCCCTTCCTCGGTGATCACATTGATGCCAGAAAGCAGCTGTTTTTTCGCTTTGCACTCCTCTTCGTTCTTCATCATACAACCTCCACTCTGAAATATTTAGTACGAAACCTCTTCACTCATTTTGTAGATCATATTGTCAAACTTTTTAGGCATGCCCAGCGCTTCGTCTATGTCCATGTCGATGATCTCATTGCTTTTGATGCCTATGACCCTTGAGCTCTTTCCTTCGGCAAGCACTTCGACTGCCCTGTAGCCCATCCTGGTTGCAAGTATCCTGTCAAAGGTCGAAGGGTTCCCTCCCCTCTGCGTATATCCGAGGATCGTGCACCTTGTCTCGATCCCTGTCAGCTCCTCTATCTTCTTCGACAAGCACTGTCCGCCGCCAATGCCTTCCGCCAGCACGATTATGTTGTGGGTCTTGCCCCTGTACCTTCCTTCGAGGATCTTCCTGCATATGTCGTCCAGGTTGAACTCGACCTCCGGTATGATTACCTGCTCGGCTCCGCCTGCTATTGCGGAATATAGGGCGAGGTCTCCGCAGTTCCTTCCCATAACTTCGATCACGCTGACCCTTTCGTGGGAGGTGGAAGTGTCCCTTATCTTGGTTATCGAGTCGACAACCGTGTTCAAGGCCGTGTCGAACCCCAGGGTGTAGTCCGTGTATGCAAGGTCGTTGTCGATGGTGCCGGGGATTCCTATTGTCGGAACGCCCAGCTTCGAAAGCAGCTGCGCCCCCCTGAAGGAGCCGTCTCCCCCTATGACCACAACGCCGTCTATGCCGAAGATCTTCAGGACGTTAAGAGCCCTCTTTCTTCCCTCCTCGGTCCTGAACTCGTCGCACCTTGCTGTCTTGAGTATCGTCCCTCCCCTGTGTATTATGTCCGAAACGCATTTGTTGTCCATCTCGTAAAGCTCGCTGCCTATGAGGCCGCTGTAGCCCCTCTCGACACCCATCACTTTGATGCCTTTTACAGCTGCGGAGTTAACTACCGATCTTATGGCTGCGTTCATGCCGGGAGCATCGCCGCCGCTTGTTAGTACTGCAATTCTCTTCATAATTCCATTGCCTCCTGAATAAATGGTAGATCTATAGAAATAGCAAAGGCACGAACAAAGAACATAATTGATAAACAATTACACTCTCAGCTCGTGCCTAATTTAATAGTAACACTGCTCACATTTCCGCAAGCCTTCTCAGATGTATGGCTATGTAGCCAATCTCATCGTCAGAAACCTTGACGGAAAACAAGTTTTGTATTTTCATTGCAACCTTTATCGCCACTGCATATTCGTAGCTGAACTCCTTCTTTATGGTCTCAAGCAGAGGGTTCCTGGTTGCCTTGTTGTTTGTCAGCCTCTCCACGAGGAAGTTGATGTGCGTCAGCAGCCTCTCATACTCCAGGGACTTGCGGTCGAGCTTCTTCTTCATCAGAGCAGAGATAAGTTCGATTATTTCGCTTATCTTCTTCGTGTATTCCAGAGTCTCACCGACATCCTGGGAGCTCAACGCAGCCTTTATGTGCATGCATATGAAGCCGACTTCATCGTAAGGAAGCCTTATTTTGAACCTTTCATCCAGCATGGAAACAGCCTGTTCCGCCAGTGAAAACTCCTTGGGGTACAGTGTCCTAATTTCACTGATGAAAGGATTTTCAATCCGCATCCCTTTGTTGGACCTCAGTATAGCAAAGTTGATGTGGTCGGGCAATGATACATGGATTGCTTCCTTCAGCGTTTCCCCTAACTCCTTCTCGCACATGGCGATGATTTCTTCGGAAACACCAACGATCTCGCTGTTTATCTCTTTGAGTATCCTGTCGAAGTTCCCATTCAACTTGTCGGTTTGTTTTACAAAGATATTTTCCACCCTGTCTTCGCTGACTTTCTTGTCTTTATTCGAGTCAAATCCGATTGCTTTTCCGACCAGGATGAATTCTTCCTTGTTGTATTCAGCAATTACAACGTTATTGTTTAGTACTTTTTTTACATTATACGTTATCATAACTTCCCCCAACGTATCAAACTGAAATCACGATATAAAAAGTAAGCTCAAATCAAGGATTTGATTAACATTATTACTATACCACAGCCATTGCATATTACAATGCTTTTTTGCTGTTTTTGAAATAACGCAGCATGAAGCTGTCTACCGCCACCATCCCCTCTTGGCATCTGCCGCAAAATAGAAAAGCATAAGCAAATGAAGATAAATTACTACAAATTTACCCACCGCTTATGCCTGATCGAATCAGTAACACGCAACTATTCTGACTGTTTAATTAAGTGCAAAAATATTATACGTTTACATTAGCATATTGAATTGCTTTTTGCAATATGTTTTTATGCGTCGAATGCATTAAAATTTTTACTAATAAAAAAATATAGGCAACTGCAAATAGGCAGACGCCCTGATAAAACACGTTTTATAGTGCACCAAGCAGGATTCGAGCCTGCTTCCTTTCTTCAAATTTTAATTCTACTATTCATGGTTCTCATTTTCATAAGATAGATTCAGGAAAGTCATTATAATTCCGTTTTGACTTTTCAATATTTTTACCGCGAAGACGGCGCGGCGGAGGGAGCACCTATGACATTTGAAAAGGCAATTGAACTTTTTAAGAAAAACTTAATTTCACTTCAAAGGAGTTCGGAAACAGTGAAGGGGTATTTGAAGGACCTCAATACCTTCTCAAATTTCTTGGCAGAAAAATACAACTGCGAAGTTTATCTCGATGAGATTTGTGAAGATGACATAGAGGAATTTCTAAATTTTCTTTTATTGGAAAAGCACTATTTTCCAACAAGCAGGAACAGAGCTTTGATAAGCATAAAAAGCTTTTATCATTTTTGCGTCGTGAAAAAACACTGCATTCTGAACGTTTCAAAGAATGTACCGTATATCAAGAATGAGCAGAAGGAAAGAGTTTCTCTATCCGAGATTGAAGTCGATCGCCTCATTGATTTAACTGATGACATCTCCTTAAAAATAGTGTTCCAGACACTCTACCTGACTGGACTAAGGATTAGCGAGTTTTTGAATCTAAGAATCCAGGATGTTGATCTGGAGAACAAATTGATTTATGTAAAACTTGGCAAAGGAAAAAAGGACAGAAATGTTCCTATAAACGATAAACTGTGCGTTCTTCTTAAGCAGTATCTGAGTGATTATAGGATAGATACTGGAACCAATATTTTCTTCAGCACAAAATCAGGAAAAATGTCTCCTTCATATGTTAACAGGCTTCTTAAAATTCATGCAGAAAAAGCTGGTATAAAGAAAATCGTAACCGCTCATATATTAAGGCATTCCTTTGCTACAAACCTTCTTAAAAATGGCGTTGATATTCTTAGAATACAAAAACTGCTTGGACATTCATCTCTCAAAACTACAAGTATTTATATCCATACCAATATTACAGATCTCGGTCAGGCAGTTAATATGCTGTAGAATATTTAAGGGGTGAGTTCAAATGAATGAAAAAACCAAAGAGATAATGAGACTTTTGGCAGAAGGCAAAGACAGGCATGAAGCAGCAAAACTTTTGGGGTATCAAAGCTATATGGGGCTGCACAATTACATGGTTAGACATAACTTCACTTGGAACGGCGATGTTGGGAATTACGTTAATTCCGATGACAAGATGACTATAGCAAAGGTAATTCGAATGAAAGAATCCATGACTGAAACTAAAATATCGTCGATAATTTCAGAATTTCAAAACGGAATGCCTTCAAAAGAGGTAGCAAAAAAGTTCAACTTCGATAACGTGAGAGATTTGGCTGATTACATGAGAATCAAAGGTTATTTCTGGGACAATACTAAAAAGAACTATAAGAAACATAAGGACGAAACAATAGATTTAATGATAACTGTAGAAGATGAAGTTATCGATGCTAATGAAAAAAATTATCATGATGCAACATTCAGCTACATTGAGCTCCTTGAGTTCCTTGATAATAATAAAGAAAAGCTCAAGCACTTGATCAATGAAGACTCCGAGAATGGAAGACTCCCTAGATATATCCTTAGCGGAATCAATGTGACAAAATCTGTGCATATGGTATCTACCCTTGACCAACTGACAAGGGCTTACAGTCAAGAAAAAAACATCTCCCAAAGAGAAATCTTTCAAATTGCCTTGATAGATTTCTTCAAAAGATATGGATATGAAAAAGAGATAGATGTATTAATGAAGAAGCGATAGCAGCTATATTAATTTCTTCTGAAACAAATAGTCTCTTTATCAATCTTATCAATGGCATGAAAACTGTTAAACATAGTATAATATTAATACCGAGACAAATGAAAATGGAATATTCCAATCATGTGGTTGTATTGAAAGCTTTTGTATTGGAGTGTTCCATATTCATGCCTACATACAATGATACAAAACATTCAGGCTGAGAAAGCTTTATAAATCAAGGCTTCTCAGTCTTGGATAAACTGTAAAATTGATACAAAAAGGCAGTCTGGGTATAGGTATGATAACGAGACCCAGCTGTATTACCTCCAGAGCAGGTACTATAATCCTGAGTGGGGAAGGTTCATAAATGCTGATTTGATAACTGGAAGTACCGGGCAAATATTAACAGCAAATTTATTTGCGTATTGTCAGAACAATGCTACAAATATGTCTGACAAAGCTGGTTTCTGGCCTATCAAGATAAGAATTAATAAATCGATCAATACAAAAGTACCTCCACCATCTTCAAGTGGATATGTAAAGCCCAAAAATCCAGATAAAGCGAAAAAAAGAGTTCTTGCACCAGGCGGAAGAGGGGAAACAGGATGGTTAGATAAAAAAGGCAATGTTTGGGTGCCTGATATTGATATGGATGGTGGCGAAGGATGGAGAAGACACTATCCTAATGGAGAACATGATCATGTTTATCCGAATGGCAAAGTCAGAAGTCATAAAATCGAAACAAGTTATTCGCCATATTTGACAAATCCTGCAACATATTATACCGCTGTTGGAATTTCAATATGGATGTCATTTCAGATGATAAATAAATCAGCGTTAGCTCATTAATTGATTCATTATACGAGGGAGGAATATTAATGGATGAAATAAAATATTCACATCTAATAATAGATAGGCTTGAATATTATATTACTAAAGAAATTGAAAAATCCATGTACGGATGTGGTGATAAATGCTACACTGCTTTATTTCAAAGATTGAATGAATGTATAAATGCTAGAAAAGAATTAGATTATGAACCAATTCCTAATAATGTAAAAGAGCTTTTGCAAGATTATGGATACGATGATGAATTTATTGATACCTTTTTAGCAAAAGCAATAGATCATTCAATAAAAGAATGCTCAGAATTCTAAATTTAAAAATTAAATGCTTCATACTAGTTTCAAACTGACAAAATGTGAACAAAACTAATATAACCAACTTAAAAAATAGCTGAGCTGCAGTAATGCAGCTCAGCTTCCTTTTCTTGGAGATTATGACTTGTGCAAACTAAGGACTAAATCGCCGTTTATCTTTACAAAATATAGTATAATATTAATACCGATACAAATGAAAATGGAATATTCCAATCACGTAGTTGTATTGAAAGCTTTTGTATTGGAGTGTTCCATATTCCTGATTTGATACAATGATACAAAACATCCAAGCTGAAAGTCGCTGAGAATGAAGGTTTCTCGGCTTGGATTAATTTGTAAAACTCCAGTCTGGGTATAGGTATGATGCTGAGACCCAGCTGTATTATCTGCAGAGTAGATACTATAATCCAGAGTGGGGTAGATTCATTAATTCTGATGCTATTGCTGGGGAAACCGGCACACTAATATCACATAACATGTTTACTTACTGTTTAAATGACCCTGTAAACAATGAAGATCCTAGCGGCTTCATTTCTATGAAAAACTCTTTTAGAATCGCTTTAAGCTTTGTGCAAGGTGCTGGAGCAGGCGTTCTTGAATGTGTAACATATGGAGCATCAAATTCATTAGACTCAAAATTTGCAAGAAGTAGCCAGAAGGCATATTTAATTGGGAAAATGATTGGTAATCTTGCTATAGGAATTCCCAGTGCAATAGGTTCTGCAGGAGCAGCAGCAGGGGGTATAGCTTTATCTTGGACGGGTGTCGGCGCTATAGCTTGCGGTAGTGTATCTGTATGTTATGGTACTATAGCTGTTTCTTCAGCTGCAGCACTCAGTGCTAACCTGATGAAATTTGCTAAAACAGCAAAAAAATCTGGAAAGGAGACAGCAAGTGATGCTCCAAGTTGGGCAAAATCAAAAAAACCTAATAACGGAGAAACCGCTGATAAGTTTACTACAAGAATTTTGAATGAAAAGTATGGTAAAGGGAATTGGAAAACAGGAGCTCGATCAGAATACAATCAAATAAAAAAGTATGCAACCAGAAAACTAGGATTAAAGTAGGTGAAATAAGTTGGAATTTGTTTATAAGTTAACTCATAAAAGAAATTCAGAAGATGATGCATATTCTACAAAAATTATAGGATTCTATTCATCTGAGGAAAAAGCAATTGATACTTTGGAAAGGTATAAAAATATTGAGGGTTTTAAAGACTATCCCGAAAATTTTATCATTGAAAAATGTCAAGTTGATTTTGACGATTTCGAGTTTGAGGAGGACTAAGCATGGAATACGTTTATTTTTTAGAACATAGCTATGAGGAAGGAGAATACGATATTGTAACTGACATAGCTGTTTATTCTTCAAAAGTAAAGGCAGAAAAAGCTATCTGTAAATTTCAAAAATATCCAAAATTTAAAAAACATCCTGAAGGTTTTAACATCGACATGTATAAAGTTGATCAGAGTGAATGGGGTGAAGGATTTTTCATATGGAATAAATGATTGAATTCCGTGTGAATTTGATTTATCTTATGATACCTATAGCATTATTGAAACTGCCAAGGCAAATGGCCTTAATCCATATAAATATCTTAATTCATATTCAGCGAGATTCTAGGAGTGCAGTTTGGACAGCATCCTGAGTTCCTGTAAGATTACCTTCCTTGGAACCCTAAAGTTCAAGAATTATGAAAGTAAGACAGAAGCTGATTTTACATCAGTTTCTGTCTTTTTTCATGTGCGCCCGGCATGAGCGCAATCTTAAGGGTTAAAGTCCCTAGATAGTCCTGGTAGTGGGTACGCGTCTAATAAGTTCGTGTATAGAATCTCCACAAATTCTATAAGACAATTGTTTAAATTAGAATTTGTGGAGTTTTTAGACTTAGTCGAAAAACTCCGAATGAGGCCTAAATTTGAATACCCGAGAAGTTGCTCGAAATTATCGATTGAGCCAGTGGACTCAAAACGTACGAGAATGCGCGGAAGCAGACCATATCTGTATGGTGCGAGGATCGAAAAAAGTATTACTATTGGCTTAGGAAAGTCTGGAGGCTGCCTGTGAAGCACTTCCTGCTATGAGTTCAGGAACTGGAGCGATTGTGCCGATCAATATCCCTCACCATAAAGTTGACACTACTGTTGAAGATACCTATCTGCTGATATTATTCTTCACCTCGATTACGTAACAATGGAACTTCGCAACAACTCTTCCACAACATTAATAGAAAACACCCTGCGGGCATTACAAAATGTTAGGTGACATATCCAAAGCGGAAAAAATCTACATAGCCTGCGGATATACAGACATGAGGAAGTCTGTCGACGGGTTTACCGTGTACCTCCAAATACCAATACCTGCAAGAAAAGAGCCGTTGCAAAACCAGATTAACTAGTTTTGCAACGCTCCTATTCTTTAATACAAGAAAGCTGAATTACATTACTGCAATTCAGCTTATTCTAGATTTCGTTTAGGAATAGAATCCTAACACATAGTTGACATTTTTCTTTGTACTCCAATCTTAACAATTAATTCATGAAAGAATATCTTTTAAATATCTAATAAAATTGTCCCTATCAATTATGTGAAATTTATTAATATACCATATGTATATTAATGGTACAAATATTAATATTAAAGAAAATGCTATTAATAAGATATTCTCTATGAAAGAACTCTGTAACATTTCCAAATTTGTTAAATATAAGTACAAATACAGCATTGAAATTGATGACATTATTATACCTACTATACTCAATAAAATTCTTATAGGAATATTTCTATTGAGTATTCCAACAAATTTTGTTTCACTTTCGCCAATCTTAACGAAAAAACCTTCCAGAGTAATTGTTGGAGCACCTATTCTGGCAATTTTAAAAATAAAATTATTATGTTTAATTTTATAATAATATTTATTAATTTTTATATGCATGGGATCATCAGCATTGAATGGTTCCAAAAAACTAGGTACAGTTTTTTGTATTATATCAACGCATTCTTTAGAACTTTTATTTATTAAAAACTCTACTTCTATAATTATCACCTCTTTTCTAAAAATTCGAGGATTTAAATAACAAATTATTTAGATAGATAATCTTTAACTATTTCATTTTTCGACTATTTCCACCACCTCTGTAGTTTTTTATAGGTGGGTTATCACAACCTCTTTTATAATTTGCTTTTTTCTTAAGTGAAAGGGAGGGAGAAATGAGAGTTTTATTAACCCCTGTATACACTGAACCTTTTATATTGGGAGTAGGAACATTGTATTTCGCATAACCCAAGGAAATATTTTTATAATTTCCTTGAGAAACGCTTGCTGATAATGGTCCAAAACTTGCACCTTCAAAAGTTGAGTTCCCTTTTAACCAAGAGCTTCTCCTTGCATTAGTAACTGTAACATTAAACCCTGCTCCTCCAGTGACCGTACAAGCAAGGGTTCCACCTGAAAGATATAAAGAAATACTGAGATCGTCAGGACATATGCAAACCCCAGCTTCTCCCTGAACTCCAAAACCTACTCCTAATGATCCCCCAAAGCCAATTTGATATGTATAAAACCCATTACTGTCTTCCCGATTAATTGGATTATTAAACGAATACGCAAATATATTGTGAGATAACAGGACTCCCGTTTCTCCTGTAATTCCATCAGCATTTATAAATCGTCCCCACTCAGGATTATAATACCTGCTCTGGAGGTAATACAACTGGGTTTCAGCATCATACCTATATCCTCTGTATCTGTATGGATTCTTGGCTCCGACAGTACTTGCAAGACTTCCAGTTGTAGATATCAGTTTGCCCCATGTATCATAAGTATAGCTTACCACCTGAGTTCCTGTACTGTCAAATAGTCCAATAATATCTCCCTGTGCATTTCTGATGTAGTAGTATTCTGTTCCATTCAAGTTCATGCTTACAAGGTCATTTGATGAGTCATAGGTGTAGTAAATCTTGTCCGTGCCATTATTCTCATAAGTAACCTTGTCTCCAACAAGATGATAGGTGGTTGTTACTCCGTCTACAATCTTCTGTGTCCTTATACCCGAATCATCATATTTATAGCTTATGCTGTGACTATTACCACTTACTGTCTTTAACTGTCGTCCTTCTTCCCATACATAAGACCAACCATTATAGTTTGTAGTATTACCTATTGCATCACTAGATATTGTGTAATTAGTCTCTTGTCCGTTCTCGAGAACTTTGTAACTTACAATTTTATCTTTCCAGGTTGAATCATAATTGTATGTAATTGTCTTTGTAGCTGTACCCGGATCTGTATTCGTTGTATAGGCATATTCTATCTTATTAGTTATGTTGCCGCCCGCATCGTAGCTGTATGTTATTGTCTTATCTAGCACCTTGTTATTTTCCCTTATGACCTCGTTCAACTCGTTGTACACATAGCTTATAACCTGGCTGCCCTGAGTTATGGTTGAGATGTTACCGTTACAGTCATAAGTGTATGAAATAGCAGTCCCATTATTTGTTATGGAGCCTACCTTTGTAGTTTTTAATCCGCTATCTCCTGGCAAATAAGTATAGCTTGTAATGTAATTTGACCCGTCAGTTAGTGTTTTTGTCGTAAGCCTACCAAGCGCATCATATTCACTGGTTAAATAACTTCCTTTATTAAGAATAACTTTTATAGGTCTGTTGTCCTTGTCATACTCATAACTTGTCGAAATTGGATTGGTTTGTCCAACTATTGTTTCTTTCAGTTTTGTCAGGTTATTGCCTATGTTGGTCGGTGCGCCCAGATCAATTTGGATCCACTGAAGACCTGATTTAGGAGTGCTATCAGAATAGCTATTATAGTCATTTGAAATTCCATCTGCTATACGGTTTGGATTTGAGAAAGCATTCGAAGATGTTACAGATTTTCCCTGAGCCATATTGCCAGATGCTCCATCTACCTCAGCTTCGACATAGTGATTATACCCATTCACAGTGCTGCCATTTGAATAGAATCTGACGTACCTTGCCTTTGTCGAATTGACCGTTATCGCCAGACCTGTGCTTGATTCTGCATATTCTGCGCTTGTTCCCGCTCCAAGCCCTGAGCTGTTGTCAGTATCGTTGTTGTACACTGTTGTGACACCAGTTTTGAAGGTCGGATCGTTTGAAAGCTGGACCACTACATCGTGATATTTCCTGGAATCTCCGTAGTAGTGCCAAAGCTTGATGCCAGTGATAGAATTATTCACACCCTCATAATCGAATGTAGTCGAATTGCCCAGTGAGTCGATTGTATTCACGAGCCTGTCTGCAAGATCGTAAATGTACCTGAAGCTTACTGAGTTGACTTTATCATCCTTGAATCCCAGGTTTCCGCTGCCATCGTACTGATAAGTGGACCTAACTTCTGATCCGTAGCTCTTGCTAATTATTCTGTCGAGATTATCGTAAGTGTTGCTAACCTCCTGCCCGTTTCCATAAGTGGATTTCTTTAGCCTACTGGATCTTATTTCATATTCGTTTGTTATGAGAGTCTGTGGATTCTGTGATCCTACTGATACAGTTGTGTTGTTTCCCAATGCATCGTACCCGAAATTGTATGAAAAATCGTTGTGGGTTATGGTCTTTATCCTGTCATTCTCATAGGTATAGCTGTTGGTTATAGGCGAAGTCAGTCCTGTCACTTGTTTCGATACCGATTTTAGATTGTCATTATCGTAGTATAAGTATGTAGTATCCTTGCCTGCAGCATCCTTTACTGTGGTTAGAAGACCTTTGTCAGTATTCCAGGTATTTTCAATTGTATTGTTGCTGCTGTCAGTCATGGTTTTCATGTAGTTGCCTTCTGCATTCCCGCCTGTTGTATAGGTAGCAGTTGATTTAATAAAGCCGTTTGTATCGTCCCCCACTTTGGACATAGTCGGATTGCCATATTGGTCATAGGAGAATGAATAAACAACATTTTGTGCACTTGTTCCCTTTGTTATGTTGTGCTTAGTGTCGTAATCGTATGTGAAATTGTTTCCTTTAGCATCTGTCGATTTCACAAGGTCATTAGTGCTATTATAAGCAAAGGATGAATTCTGCTTTCCTAGGTCAGCGGTTGAAACGACGTTTCCTTTTGCGTCATAGGCGTAGCTGTCCCCGAACTCCTCTTTATAGAGCTGAATTCCGTCGAACATGGCGCTGTTTACGTCATTGTAGTATTCAAGGTAGTAAGCCACCTGAGTGTAATCGCCGTTAGCAACTATGCGCTTCGACAGGTACTGCCATTGGGACGAGTCAGTATTGAAAGCGGCGTCATGCCATTCGTAGTCTCCACCTGAATGCTTAAGTCCAACTGTCAAACTGAAATTCCTGGAAGAGTATATCGGTGCAGAAAAAGCTTTTGCCCAGCCTCCAAGAACTAATGTGTCACCTGCTTTACCTGATACGTTCACGGTCTGAAGCAGGTTTTTCCTCTTGTCAGGCTGCCCGATAAATAGAAATCCATTGAGATCAAAGGTAGAAGGATGATCGGACAAAGCCGTTGTCACAGAATCCCATTCAGTGCACTGATCATTTTTCGTCCAAAACGAAGTCCCGAAACCGAAGTCAGGATTTTCAATAAGATTGTACCTGTTCGCAATACTTCCAGATTCCAACTGCACGCAATCAAAATAAGCTGTTCCAGTTGCTCCAATGATTTGACAGCCGAGAAAAACTGTGCTGCTTTGGGCATTTTCAGGGATTGTAAACTGCAACTCTTCCCTGTGCCAGTCTGTGGTTCCGGTAACATATTTTTTGGAATACAGGGTTGCGCCGCTCGCATCCTTGTAGCCAACAAATAAAGCTGCACCTGCATCGCTGCCCTCTGAAACGCCTGAAGTCTTGACATATCCCGAAAAAGTGTATGTCTTTCCCTTTGCAAGCTGAATGCCGTACTGCTCATAGTCCCGTCCTCCACTTGTTGATGTGCTGCTGATTTTCATTGACTTGTTTCCAAAATATTTATCTTCAGTCGTATAACTCTGTGTACCAGCTGCTCCACCCCAGCTACACGGAGTCCAGTAGCTATCAATTTCCATATTATGATTTGCGATGTAATTAGTTTGTGTCTTTTGGAGTTTCGACTCCAGGGTGCTCTTGCTTATGTTTGAGCTGTCCGCGTAGTCGGAATAACTAGCGTTTCCATCTGCATCAAGCACACAAACCGTTTTTCCGGAGTTGTTGAACTGGTAAATATTCTTTCTCCCGTTATAATTCGTCATGGTTGTGACATTATTGCCATATTCGAAGTTTAATTCCTCACCAATTAGGTCGCCGTTTGACTCCACCACTTTTTTTACACGGTTTGGAGAATTGCTGTAATAGTTATAGGTGAGCTTTGTTCCGTCAAAGTTAGTTGCTTCAGTCAATCTGTAATTTGAATCATATGTAAAATTTGTAACTTTGCCGTCAGGATAAGTTATTCTAATTAGTTTTTGATATGATTGCGTATCATAGCTAAACCACGTTGACCTATCAGAAGGATCTGTTATGGATAGCAATACTCCGTTATTGTCATACCCAAGGGTTGTAACCCTGCCTGCACCGTCTGTGAGAGTTGTCAGCATCTTAACTCCAGTGCCTGGGGCGTCACTCCAATCAGCATGCATTTCATTCGCATTGTTGTCGATTATGCCGTAGAGGTATCCGTTCCAATAGAACTTCAATTTATTGTCTGACTTATCTTTAATATAATGGTATCCTGATATATCCGTTGAGAAGGTATAACCTAAGTTCAGTTCGTCTTTTAGTTCTGCAGCTCCATTGTCCACAAAGTAGTGTTTTGTCGCATCCTCGTCGGTGTATATCCAGTAATAGGTGCTTCCTATCTGTTTGCGATCCACTCTCTGCATTACGTTCATTGTCCAGCCAGCACCCATCCACTGCCCACTCCAGTTATTGTACTTTGCTTCGGAACTATTGTATACATGGTTGATTTTAACAGGCATCCTTGCTCCGTTCATGCTTAAGTCATCGTGAATATAAATAAGATTTCCATTATAATCATTCGTGTATCCTGTTCCAGCTCTCCCCGCTTCAGCTGAGTGATATGCCCAGTAACTTTCGAGGCCAATGTTGCTGACATAGGTTATCGATGCCTGAGGCCTCAAATAGTCGTATGCCTGATCAGAGGAATAAAAGTCACTGTAATCTCCTGCGCCTTCATAGTTTGCTTTTATAGTGAGCCCGAAGTTGGTATTACCGGAATACCATTTTTTAACAATATTTGTTATATTCCAGTAATATGCTGTGTTTTCTGTCGTTATCTGTTGATAATCTTCGATTACGCTGTTGTATGATGGCTGATTGTTCCAGGTTATGCTGGTTGAATCCCAATTGCCCAAAACCTCATGAACATTGACATATGCACCCTCAGTACTATCGCAAACAACTTCCAGCCAAGCATCTGTTACCATCTCGCTTGACGTGATCTGCGGCAGGTTTGTAAACTTGATAAAGGTCCTGTCAACGGCAGACGTCGAACCATATCCTGTTTTCAGCCATGCGCTCAAGTAATAGTTTGTGTCTGGCGCCGCTGATGAAACAAATGCATCCTTGATGCTGTTTGGATCAACAGAAGTCGATACGTTAGGATCAATGGTTACTGGATATGCCCTGCTAGCGTCGCTCAACCACGCAGCATCCGGCTTAACAGTAAGTATGTATCCCACAGTGCCTTTTTCCAAGGAAATTTCAATATTGCTGCTGCTTTCCTTATTTGAGTCAAACATAAATGGAGCTTGCATTATGTACACTACTTTGTCCGGATTCTTCTCATCATAAAAAACAATGTTATTGTTTCTGTCCAATTTAGGCACCAGATTCTTGACACTAAGATTGAATTTGAATATGGGGCTATCTATTGCTTTGTTAATGACTATGTTTTCTTTAACAGTATCCCCTTTCAGGACATAGTCCACGTCAATATTATTGAATATGTTCTTGAATTCTACTGCTGACGAAACCTTCCTAAGAGTTTTCTGTTCTTCATTGTATTTAGTAATCTGCAGGACCTCGGTTTTTTTTGAGTCCGACAGTTTTTCATAGCCCTGGGTCTTTGCAGCCTTGTCCTGCGCTACCTTATCTATTTTGCTTTGAACATTAGCCTCATCTACTTGTTCAACGGAAGCCGAGACTAAATTGGTTCCGCCTTGAGGTTCAGGAGAACTGTCACTGCCAGCTACTATGTAAGAGTTAGTAATTGCTTTATCGCCACTGCTGAGGTTAGTCGTATCTGTCTGAACCGGCTCCGGCATTTCGATATTCCACGCTAGTTCATATCCATCCTTTTTGATATTGACAAGCTTGTCCGATTTGGCATTCTTGGAGATTTCTAAAGCAAACGAGTTATCCTTATTTTTAAGGATACCATTCCCATTTGTATCATTTGCATCTTCTAAACTGTTGTCAATATCTTTCCAATCCCCTTGAGCATCCTTATAATGGATAGCTGAGTCGTATATTACTGCTTCGAAACTTCCATCATCTTTGCGGTACACCTTAGTTTGCTTTTCTCTCTTTTCCGTCGCTTCCCCTACAATTTTCCCAAGAGATGATGTGCTGAAATCAGCATCTTTAAGATCATTCTTACTGTCTTTTGAACTTGCCGCGTATACATTCGCTGGTATTAATGATGACATGAATACAAAAACCAAAGCAGTTGCAATGATTTTCTTCACCTTCTCCATAGCTTTCCCCCTTTTCTAAATTTTGCAAAAATTCTTTTGATAATAATTTATCATAAATTAAAAATTATGTACATAATTTATTTACATAATTCACACAAAAATACCACAAAGTACATTTGTGTCTCTGATAAGAGTAGTATCTAAGGTAATAATATTTTTGATAGCGCAGCCTCTTGCGCTTGCATGTTACCTTTATAAATTATTCTGAGTTCAAAAGCAGCCCTATAAGTATGCTACACAAGAAAAACCCATAGACCGGAGCATATCAATTTGGCTCCGGTATTACCAATGTGAGCTGTTGTCAGATATGCTGTTTTCCAATTTACTGCATATGCGTTGAACCTAAGAATGCAAAAAAGGCCCCTGCCTTAATAGCAGAAGCCTTGATTCTTCAAAGGTTTTGGTGCACCCAACAGGATTCGAACCTGCGACCCCCGGATTCGAAGTCCGTGACTCTATCCAGCTGAGCTATGGGTGCATATATATGAACATTATAACATTTGTAGTGGAGCGGGTGAAGGGAATCGAACCCTCGTAACCAGCTTGGAAGGCTGGCACTCTACCATTGAGTTACACCCGCGGGTGGTCGGGGTGACAGGGATTGAACCTGCGACCTCATGGTCCCAAACCACGCGCGCTCCCAGCTGCGCCACACCCCGGAAATCATGGAGCGGGTGAAGGGAATCGAACCCTCGTAACTAGCTTGGAAGGCTAGCACTCTACCATTGAGTTACACCCGCAAATTGTGATGGTGCAGGCGAAAGGACTTGAACCTTCATGCCGTTGGCGCTAGATCCTAAGTCTAGTGCGTCTGCCAATTCCGCCACGCCTGCACAGTATGTAAAAAGTGGTGGCTCACCGGGGAATCGAACCCCGGACAACATGATTAAAAGTCATGTGCTCTACCGACTGAGCTAGTGAACCAAGATAAAAAAAAATGGCTGGGATGGCAGGATTCGAACCTACGCATACCACAGTCAAAGTGTGGTGCCTTACCGCTTGGCGACATCCCAAATTTTATGTGGGGTGGACGATGGGACTCGAACCCACGACAACCAGAACCACAATCTGGCGCTCTACCAACTGAACTACGTCCACCAAAAAAAATGGTGCGCGATCGGGGACTCGAACCCCGGGCACCCTGATTAAGAGTCAGGTGCTCTACCGACTGAGCTAAGCGCGCATGTTAGTGGTGCGTCTTAAGGGATTCGAACCCCTGGCCCACGCCTTAGAAGGGCGTTGCTCTATCCAGCTGAGCTAAAGACGCAAAATGGAGCGGGTGAAGGGAATCGAACCCTCGTAACTAGCTTGGAAGGCTAGCACTCTACCATTGAGTTACACCCGCAGATAAGGCTTTCTTATGGTTTTATGGACAATCCTCACCGGTTTCCCGATGAGGATGCACCATTGGAGCGGAAGACGAGATTCGAACTCGCGACGTTCACCTTGGCAAGGTGACGCTCTACCACTGAGCCACTCCCGCAGAATATATGGTGCAGGCGAAAGGACTTGAACCTTCATGCCGTTGGCGCTAGATCCTAAGTCTAGTGCGTCTGCCAATTCCGCCACGCCTGCACATTAAAAGGAATTGTGGTGGCTCACCGGGGAATCGAACCCCGGACAACATGATTAAAAGTCATGTGCTCTACCGACTGAGCTAGTGAACCATAAAAAAGTAATGGGGTGGACGATGGGACTCGAACCCACGACAACCAGAACCACAATCTGGCGCTCTACCAACTGAACTACGTCCACCATATGGTGCGCGGTCGGGGACTCGAACCCCGGGCACCCTGATTAAGAGTCAGGTGCTCTACCGACTGAGCTAAACGCGCATATTATATTGGTGCGTCTTAAGGGATTCGAACCCCTGGCCCACGCCTTAGAAGGGCGTTGCTCTATCCAGCTGAGCTAAAGACGCGTATTGGAGCGGGTGAAGGGAATCGAACCCTCGTAACTAGCTTGGAAGGCTAGCACTCTACCATTGAGTTACACCCGCAGGTGGTCGGGGTGACAGGGATTGAACCTGCGACCTCATGGTCCCAAACCACGCGCGCTCCCAGCTGCGCCACACCCCGGTATTTGTTTACCGAATAGTTGTTGAGTTTTAAAAGTGGTCGGGGTGACAGGGATTGAACCTGCGACCTCATGGTCCCAAACCACGCGCGCTCCCAGCTGCGCCACACCCCGATTATACGCCTATTGCGCTTACTTTCAAACTCTCGCCAACTCCTCAGCGACATAAATTATTGTACATGATATATCCTTTTTCGTCAATAGATAAATCGATATTTTTTCGGGCTTTTTTTCTTCATTTCAGAATCACAGCTCCACAAGGCTTGCTTTCACATGCTCGCCCTCCAGCTTGATCAGAGCCACGCTGAACAGGCTGTCCCTTGGAACAGCAGGGCTGCCAGGGTTCACGAACCATATGCCGTCCTCGAACGCTATTCCCGCTATGTGGGTGTGACCGAAAAGCACCACGTCGGCGCCAACCTCCAGCGCCTTGAATTTTAGCCTTGTGAGCGTCGTCTTGACGTCGTACCTGTGCCCGTGAGTGATGAGGAACTTCTTGCCCCCTATCTCCTCGACAAGCTCCAAGGGCGCGGCCTTAGACAGGTCGCAGTTGCCCTTGACGCTGATTATCCTGCCCTTGAAGTATTTAGCAATCTCCTCCGCATCCTGCACGTTGTCGCCGAGGTGGATGATCATGTCCACCTCGCCCATCTTCTTCACGGCTTCCTCGATGACCCAGTTGTACTTGTGCGTATCGCTGATAACGCCAATAAGCAACCTATCCCACCCCCAGTAGCTTCTGCAGCTCAAGCTTCAGTTTGGACAGCGCGTTGGCCCTGTGGCTTATCCTATTCTTCGTATCGCTGTCCATCTCCGCGAAGGTCTTTCCGTACTCCTCCAGGTAGAACACGGGATCATAGCCGAAGCCGTTAGAGCCTCTCTCCGCTTCCGCAACGATGCCGTCTATCCTGCCCTCGACGTCTATCTCCCTGCCGTCCTCTGTGACCAGGACCATGGCGCATACGAAGCTTGCGCGCCTCTCCTGCCCTTCCTTTCCGGCCAGGAGGCCAAGGAGCTTCTCGTTGTTTTTCCTGTCGTTGCCGTGCTCTCCTGCGAACCTTGCGGAGTAAATGCCTGGTGCGCCCCCCAGGACCTCCACAGAGAGGCCTGAGTCGTCCGCCAGCACCATTGCATCGTCCACCATGGACCATATGCCCTTAGCCTTCAGGAACGCGTTCTCGAGGAACGTGCTGCCCGTCTCCTCTACGTCCGCATCCACCCCGGCCTCCCTGAGGGAAAGCACCTCCAGAGGGATGCCCTTCAGTATTTCCTTAATCTCTTTTATTTTATGCGCATTGTTGCTCGCAACTATTAGCCTTCTCATAGCCTACGCTCCCGTGCCTATCCAGAGCGAATCCATCTTCAGCGTGTCCTTCTGGACCTGTATGACCTGCTTTATCCCCTTTTCTCCCAGGGCGAGAAGGTCGTTCAGCTCGGACCTGCTGAACGGGCTTTCCTCGCCAGTACCCTGTATCTCCACGAATTCGCCTGCGTCTGTCATTATGATGTTCATGTCCACCTTGGCCTTCGAGTCCTCCTCGTAGCACAGGTCCACCATCTTCTCACCGTTGACCACGCCTACGCTTATCGCGCTGACGAACTCCCTTATCGGGTACACCGCAAAAGGCGTCTGCTTGTGTATCTTGTTGACCGCGTCCACAAGGGCAACGAAGGCTCCGGTTATGGACGATGTCCTGGTGCCGCCGTCGGCCTGTATCACGTCGCAGTCTATCCATATTGTCCTCTCCCCGATGGCCTTCAGGTCCACAACCGACCTGAGCGCCCTCCCGATGAGCCTCTGTATCTCCATGGTCCTTCCGTCCAGCTTGCCCCTTGATATGTCCCTCGGCTTCCTCGTATGCGTTGCCCTGGGTATCATGTTGTACTCGCAGGTGATCCAGCCTTCGCCTTTGCCCTTAAGGAACGCAGGCACCTTGTCCTCGATCGACGCTGTGCATATGACCTTCGTCTCGCCCGCCTCTATGAGCACCGAGCCTTCCGCGTATTTTGTGTAGCTCCTTGTTATCCTGATCGGCCTGGCCTGATCAAGTTTCCTTCCGTCTATCCTCATCGTTTAATCTTATCCCTCTCTTATCTAATCGTTCAGTTTCTCTGCAAGCACGAAAAGCTCGTCCCTTTCCGGGGGCTGCACTTCCAGCCTCTCGCCGCCGTCTACAAGGTATCCCCCGAAATCGACTATCTTGCCTACTATCTGCGCTTTTATGCCCTTCTTGCCCAGCAGCTCAACGAGCTTCTCGCCTCCGCTGCAGGTTATGAGCATGCTGCCGGAGGATATCAGCCTCAGCGGGTCTATGCCGAAGCTTGAGCATATCTTCTGCGCCACGGGCGCCACGGGCATCTTGTCCCTGTAGGCTATGAAGCCCTTGCCGCTTGCGTTGGCAACCTCCCACAAAGCCCCCAGGACACCTCCTTCGGTGATGTCGTGCATGGAGTTGACGCCGAAATCTCCCGCTATAAGCCCCTCTGGCACAACGCTTATCTGCTCCATGTACGCTTTTGCCTCGTCAAGCTCCCTTGCGGAGAGCACCCCTGACATTACATCCTCGTAGTCGCTTGCTATGATGCAGGCTCCCTCAAGGCAGAGCTCCTTCGTGACAATGATGTCGTCGCCATCCCTTGCTCCTGCTGTTGCAACAGCTTTGCCGAGCTTCGACTTCCCGATAACGGTGCAGGAGATGACCATCTTGTTCACAGCCTTCGTGACCTCTGTATGCCCTCCAAGGACCTCTATGCCGAGCTTCCTTGACTCCTCGTCTATTTCCTTCATGACCCTCTTTATGTCTTCCATGGCCGCCTCCTCGGGCGCCAGAATGGTAACCATTATGCCTATGGGCTCGACCCCGGTGGATGCTACGTCGTTGCAGTTTATGTGCACGGCCAGCCTTCCCGAGTTCTCGGAAGCCCCTGTTATGGGATCAGTCGAAAGGGCGCATTCGTAATCTCCGAAATCTATTACGCAGCAGTCTTCGCCGACGCCGCTTTTGATCCTGACATCCTCCCGCGACTTGCCCCTGCTGCTGTCTATCAGCTCCTTCAGCTCATCCCAGTTCAATTTACCAACCTTCATCGTCAATACTTCCTCTCCAAAAGCAGAACAAACACTTTTTAATTATCCCTAGTAATGATATTAACATATTTTTCAACAGATATGGTATAATATTTCTGTAATTCGCATGCGTATTTTGGATGGGGGTAGTCAAATGATTTTAGCGCTTGAAATAATAGGTATACTCTGCATGTTCACGTTCATGTTCGTGCTGATATGGGGGTTCATCACTGCCAACCAGATCCTCAACCAGCTCAGGTACAAGAACTACCTGATGGAGAAGCTGACGCAGCACATATACTCGATCTCGAACAAAAGCATAAAGATACAGGATGCCAAAGAGGATCCTGAGGCATAAAAAAGACGCTTGCGCGTCTTTTTTTTATGCCTTGGCTATTTCCTCGTTTACAAGCTTGTTGACTATCTGCGGGTTGGCCTTGCCCTTCGTCTCCTTCATGACAAGCCCCACTATGAAGCCCACAGCCCTCTTCTTTCCGTTCCTGAAGTCCTCGACAGATTTAGGGTTGTCGCTGATTATCTTCCTTACGGCTTCCAGTATCTCGGACTCGTCGTTGTTCTGGACAAGGCCTCTTTCCTCGACTATCTGCCCAGGGTTCTTGCCTGTCATGAACATGTCCTCTATGACCTTCTTGCCGATGCTGTTTGATATCGTCCCTTCGTTTATAAGCTTTATGAGACCCGCCAGGTCCGCAGGGCTGAACTGAAGCTTTTCAGCGCCCAGTTCCCTCTCGTTGAGCATCCTGGAGACGTCTCCCATGAGCCAGTTGGAAGCTGCCTTAGGGTCGCCGCTCAGCTTTGCAGCCTCGTCGAAGAAGTCGGCCATCGCCGAAGACAGCGTGAGCACTCCTGCATCGTATTTAGGTATTCCGTATTCAGCGACGAACCTGGCCGCTTTCTCGTGAGGCAGCTCAGGAATGGTCTCCCTGATCTCTTCCACCCAGCTGTCAGGCACGTTCAGCGTCACAAGGTCTCCTTCAGGGAAGTACCTGTAGTCGTTGGCCTCCTCCTTGCTCCTCATGCTGATGGTTGTGGCGGTGTTTTCGTCCCATCTCCTTGTTTCCTGGGTGAGCTCCCAGCCGTTGTTTATGGCTTCCTCGTGCCTCTTGGCCTCGTATTCGAGGGCTTTCTCGAGAGCTTTGAAGGAGTTGACGTTCTTGATCTCGGCCCTCACGCCGAATTCGGCGGCTCCCTTCTCCCTTATGGAGATGTTGCCGTCGCACCTGAGCGAGCCCTGCTCCATCTTGCAGTCAGAGACTCCGATGGAAAACAGTATGCTCTTCAGCTTCTGAAGGTATAGGGTAGCCTCCGCCGGAGTCCTGAGGTCAGGCTTTGAGACTATCTCGATGAGGGGAACCCCGCACCTGTTGAAGTCCACAAGCGAGCCCGCATCAGTGTGGAGCAGCTTGCCCGCGTCCTCCTCCATGTGGATCCTCTCTATGCCTATCCTCTTGACGGTTCCGTCCTCGAGCTCTATATCGATGTAGCCGTCCCTGCATATAGGGAGCTCGTCCTGTGTTATCTGGTAGTCCTTGGAGCAGTCGGGATAGAAGTAGTTCTTCCTGTCCATCCTGCCGATTCTTGTTACGCTGCAGTTCAAAGCAAGCCCAGCCTTGATCCCGTACTCCACGACCTTCTTGTTGAGCACAGGAAGCGCTCCTGGAAGGCCCAGGCATACAGGACATACCCTTGAGTTAGGCATGCCGCCGAATTCGGTGCTGCAGCCGCAGTATATCTTAGTTTTAGTTGAAAGCTCGGCGTGAACCTCCAAGCCTATTACTGATTCAAACTCCATATCCAATTACCTCCCCTTAAATGCCCGGCTTCATTTTGTGCCATTCGGTTGATTGCTCGTAGCTGTACGCCAGATTGAAGAGGACATCCTCCCTGTAGTAGTCTCCAATTATCTGAAGGCCTACAGGCAGACCGTTCGCCATCCCGCACGGAACGGATATCCCCGGAAGTCCCGCTACGTTCACAGGCACCGTGTAGACGTCTGAAAGGTACATTGAGAGCACGTCCCCGGATTTTTCTCCGATCTTGAACGCCGTTGTAGGCGATGTAGGGCATACTATTGCGTCGAACTCCTTTAGAACCCTTCCGAAGTCCTTCCTTATGAGGTTCCTCACCTTGAGGGCCTTCTTGTAGTAGGCATCGTAGTAGCCTGCCGAGAGCACGTAGGTTCCCAGCATGATCCTCCTCTTGACTTCCGGCCCGAAGCCTTCGCTCCTGGTCTTGTAGTAGAGGTCCACCGCATCGGTGAAGCTTGAAGACCTGTGGCCGTACCTTATGCCGTCAAACCTTGCCAGGTTCGAGCTGGCCTCAGCGCTGCTTATGATGTAGTATGCCGCAAGTGCGTAGTCTGAAAGTGGAAGCGAGCACTCGGCAACCTCGGCTCCGTTGGCCTTGAACACCTCTATCGCCTCATAGACAGCTTTTCTCACACCCTCGTCTATGCCTTCACCGAAGTACTCTCTTGGAACGCCTATCCTCTTACCCCTCAGGTCCATGGTCAGGCTCTTCTTGTAGTCCGGGACCGCTACGTCGGCAGTGGTTGAGTCCCTCCTGTCCAGGCCCGAAATGTACTGGTTCAGGAGGGCGCAGTCCTCAACGTCCCTGGCGAACGTGCCTATCTGGTCCAGCGTCGAGCCGAACGCAACGGCGCCGTACCTTGAAACCCTGCCGTAGGTAGGCTTGAGTCCCACTATCCCGCAGAGTGACGCAGGCTGTCTCACAGATCCGCCCGTGTCCGTTCCCAGCGAAAGAGGCGACTCGAAGGCCGCAACGCAGACCGCTGAACCGCCCGAGGATCCGCCCGGCACCATGTCGAGGTCCCACGGGTTCCTTGTAACCTTGAGCGAGCTGTTCTCGGTGGAAGAGCCCATCGCGAACTCGTCCAGGTTGAGCTTTCCGAGAATTATCCCGTCCTCGCCCTTTATCCTCTCTATTACATGCGCGTCGTAAGGGGCCTTGTAGCCTTCCAGTATCTTTGATGCGCAGGTGTTCTGCATGCCCTTCACGCTTATGTTGTCCTTGATCGAGATCGGTATCCCAGCCAGGTTCCCGACCTTTTCTCCGGCGGATATCTTCCTGTCGAGCTCCGCCGCCTTTTCAAGCGCTTCTGCCTTTGCCAGGCTCAGGAAGGCGCCGACCTTGGAATCGACGCTGTCGATCCTTTCGAAATGGGAGGTCACGACCTCCTCGGCCTTAACGTCCCCGTTCTTGATAAAATCCAATAGTTCATGAGCTTTATATAGGTTTAACTCCTTCATCTGATAGTCCTCCGAATCTTTATTGTTGGTCTATTACCTTAGGCACGACTATATATCCTTCGAGGCTCTGAGGGGCGTTGTCCTCAACCTCCTCCACCTTCATGGAAGCCTGGATAACGTCATCCCTGAACCTGTTCTCTATGTAGTAAGGGTTAACGATTATATCCTCGTCTTCAGTGTTGAGCTCGTTGAGCTTCTCGATGTATCCCAGAACCTTGTTCAGGTCGCCAACAAGCGAATCCTTCTCGGCATCCGTGAACTCTAGTCTGGCAAGATGTGCTACATGGTCTACGTCTTTCTTAGTAACCGACATGGTACTCCCCGCTTTCATACTTATTATTTTTTTATTTTAACATAAACAGAGTTCTTAGGTTAAGAGGGAGTTCTACTCATTCTTAACCTTAGAACTCGTTATCCAGTTGCCTAGCCGATCTTTTCTCTCGTTTTGAAGAAACGGGAGTTTAGATCGGCATGCAATCGGACAAAACATGGAAAAAGGTTAGATGCCTCTAGGACTCCAACCTTTTTAATTCAATATACTCTCATCCAGATAAAGAACATCGTTCCAACAGCCAGCGCCATGCAGAACAGTGAAAACATTACGTTTTTGAACTTGTATTTCGAGTCGAACATGGTGATACCGAACAGAGTCAGCGTAACTACCATGCTGCACTGCAGGGTGAAGTAGCTGTCAAAATACCTGATGTATATGAACTGGTAAGTGGTAAGCAGCGTAAGGATAAGCGTGAATATTGTCACGAACACGGATATCCAGCCGAGCAAATTCAGTGTTTTTCTCATTAAACTCACCTTATTAAAAAATATAATATACTTGGTTTCAGTACCTTTTAATTATACTCTTAATAGAGGATTTGTAAATACCTTATTTGAGGAGTTCCCGGAGCTCCTCTTCCCTTATCACCCTGATTCCGAGCTGCACAGCCTTGTCGTACTTGGAGCCAGGATCTGCTCCGACTATGACGAAGTCCGTCTTCTTGCTTACGCTTCCGGAAACATCGGCGCCCATGCTTTCGAGCTTCTCCTTTATCTCGCTTCTCGAAAAGCCCTCCAGCGCCCCAGTCACGACAACGGTCTTGCCCTTGAAGATGCTCTCGGCCGCTTCCTCCTTCTCCTCGTAGTAAGGCTTCACTCCGAGGCGGAAGAGCTCCTCAATGCTCTCGACTATCTTCTCCTGGCCGAAGAACTCTATGATGTTGTTTGCGACTATGCCGCCTATGTCCTCCACATCAGTCAGCTCCTCGAAGGTCGCGTTCTTTATGGCTTCGTAGCTCTTGAACCGCTGCACAAGGTCCTTTGCCGTTTTCTTTCCCACGTTCGGTATGCCGAGGGCGTATATAAAGGAAGAGAGTTCGCAGACCTTGCTCCTCTCGATCGAGTCCAGCAGGTTCTGTGCCTTCTTGTCGCCGAACCTCTCGAGCCTCAGAAGGTCGTCCTTTTTTAGGCTGTAAAGTTCAGAGATGGACTTTATATCGAGCTCCTCGAAGAGCTGCCCCGCGGTCTTCTCGCTGAAGCCCTCTATGTTCATGGCCTCCCTGCTCCCGAAATGAACTATGCTCTTGACAAGCTGAGGTTTGCAGGAGAGCGTATTCTCGCAGAAGTAATGTGCACCGTCAAGTATCAGCTCAGTCCCGCAGTAAGGGCATTTCTCCGGCGGAACTATCTCCTTAGCCGCTTCGCCCGCATCCTCCGCAACCCCCATGATCTCCGGTATTACGTCGCCTGACCTCCTGATGAACACCCTGCTTCCTATGCTGACGCCCTTCCTCCTTATGTCGTCCATGTTGTTGAGAGTAGCCCTCTTAACCGTTACCCCTGCCAGCTCCACAGGCTCGAGGATGGCTGTCGGAGTTACCCTTCCGCTCCTTCCCACGTTCCATTCCACGTCGAGCAGGAGCGTGCTGACCTCCTGGGCCTCGAACTTGTACGCTATGGCCCATTTCGGGAACTTTATGGTGTTCCCGATTATCTCCCTCGTCCTCAGGTCGTTGATGACTATAACTGCCCCGTCGATGTCGTAGTCAAGGCTGTTCCTCTTCGCCTCAAGCAGCCCGCATTCCTTCTCCACGCATTCTATGTCGGGGCATTCAACAAGGTAGTCGTCCACGGGGAACCCCTCGTCCTTTATGAATTCCATCATCTCCATGTATGTGCTGAAGTTCACCTGCTCGCTGTAGCCCACGTCGTAGAAGAAGGCTGAAAGCTCCCTCCTTGCGGTTTCGGCCACGTTGAGGTTCCTCAGGGCTCCGGCAGCTCCGTTCCTCATGTTCTTGAGCGGCACCGCGGCGGTGCTGTTGTACCTGTCGAAGGCCTCCTTGGTCATCATTGCCTCGCCGTGGATCTCGATCACGCCCTGGTGCGGGATCCTGAGCGGCACGCTTTTTATGGTCTTTACCTGGGCGGTTATCTCCTCACCAACCGTTCCTGTGCCCCTGGTTGCTGCCACGGAAAGCACGCCCGTTTCGTCGTAGGTACAGTTGATGGTCAGGCCGTCGAACTTCTTTGTGAGCACATAGGATATATCCGGCAGCTTATCTTCATGCCTGCCGTTATAGTCGCTGACCGCTTTCCTGTTCCTTGCGTCCCAGTCCCTGAGCCCCTTGAAGGTCTGAGCCTTGTCCATGCTCCAGAGCTGCGCCCTGTGGGTGTACTTGCTGAACTTTGAGAGCACAGTGTCTCCGACCCTCTGAGTCGGGGAGTCGGGCAGCACGAGGCCCGTCTCCTTCTCGAGCTCTGCGAGCCTGTCGTAAAGCGCGTCGTACTCCTTGTCCGACACTATCGGGTTGTCTTTTACGTAGTATTCGTGCGCGTAGAGGTTGAGCTTGTCTGCAAGCTCCTGCATCTTATCCCTTATATCCTTAGAAACTTCCATCTGATAATTCTCCTTCTATCTATACCGGTTCCAGCGGAGCCATGCTGAGCATGAGTATCTTGACGCCCATCTTGTCGAAGGCGATGGTGAGCTTGGCATCACCTGCCGCTTTGGATACGCTTACTATTGTTCCTATGCCGAATTTCTCGTGCCTTACCTTCATGCCCGCAACCACCGAATCGGCAGAGAGCGTCCCCCTTGGCGCTGAAGGCTTTGCTGCAGCGTGGCTTCTGGCAATCGCAGCCGCGACCACAGGCGACGCAGGGGCCGGCCTGCCGTGGTGGCTCGAGGCGTATGCCCCCTGCTTGAACTCCTGGGCTATCTCGTCAACGAAATCCGACTGTGCGTAGGCAACGGTCCTCCCGAAAACCCTCCTGGTCTCCGCCGAGGTCATGTAGAGCCTTTCCTTGGCCCTCGTTATCCCCACGTAGCAAAGCCTCCTCGACTCCTCCATCTCTGCAGGATCGTTCAGCGACTGCGTGCCTGGGAATATGCCGTTCTCCATCCCCACCATGAACACCACCGGGAACTCGAGCCCCTTTGCGCTGTGCACGGTCATCATCACAACGGAGTTCTCGGTTTCGTCGTGGTTGTCTATGTCCGACACCAGCGTAACTGTCTCCAGGAAGGCAGACAGGGACTTGTCCTCCGCAGAGTTCTCGAACTCGGCAGCGGCCGAGACGAGCTCCTTGAGGTTTTCTACCCTGCTTATGTCGTCAGGATCCTTTGAGTTCTTGAGCTCGTTCAGGTAACCTGTGACCTCAAGGATCTCCTCTATGAGCTTGGACACGGGCTTCTCGTCCTTCGTCCTGACGAAGCTGTTTATGAGGCTGACGAACTTCTTTATGGAGGTGACGCTCCTCTGCGCAAGGCTCAGGACCTGCTCCACCTCGAGAAGCACGCTGTACATGCACTCGTCTATCTGAGTGGCGAATTCCTGGACCTTCTGAACGGTGGAATCGCCTATGTTCCTCTTAGGTACGTTTATTATCCTCCTGAGGCTCACGTCGTCGAGAGGGTTGTTTATGAACTTGAGGTAGGCAAGGATGTCCTTTATCTCTTTCCTGTCGTAGAACTTGAGCCCGCCTATTATCCTGTACGGGACTGCATCCCTTATGAACTGCTCTTCGAACACACGGGACTGAGCGTTCGTCCTGTAGAGTATCGCGAACTCCTTGTAGTCCCTGTCTTCCGCGCTAAGCGCTTTCTTTATCTCGGAGGACACGAACCTTGCCTCGTCTATGTCGGAGAACCCCCTGTATATCCTGATCTTCTCCCCCGCATCGCAGACCGGCCTCAGCTTCTTGCCTTTCCTCTGAAGGTTGTTCTTTATGACGCAGTTCGCGGCCTCCAGTATGTTGGCCTTCGACCTGTAGTTCTGCTCGAGCTTTATCACCTTCGCGTTCGGGTAGTCCTTCTCGAACTCAAGGATGTTCCTTATGTCGGCGCCCCTCCAGGCGTAGATGCACTGGTCGTCGTCACCGACTACGCAGATGTTCTTGTGCTGGGCTGCCAGCAGCCTCACAAGCTCGTACTGAGCCTTGTTCGTGTCCTGGTACTCGTCCACCATTATGTACCTGAACTTCCTCTGGTAGAACTCCAGGACGTCAACCTGGCTCTTGAAGAGCTCCACGGTCTTGAAAATGAGGTCGTCGAAGTCCAGAGCGTTGTTGCCCTTGAGCTTCTTCTGGTACAGCAGGTAGAGGTCGGCTATCTTGTTCAGCCTGAAGTTATGCTGGCTCTCCTTCTTGAACCTTTCCGGAGACTTGAGCTCGTCCTTCAGTTCGCCTATCTTGCCTATTATCTCCCTGTCCGTAATGTCCTTGTCGTTAATGTTAAGCTCCTGCATGCACTGCTTTATGAGCACCTTCTGGTCGTAGCTGTCGTATATGGCGAAGTTCTTGTTGTAGCCCAGCTTGTCTATCTCCCTCCTAAGGATCCTCACGCAGCTGGAGTGGAAGGTCGATATCCACATGTTGTCCGCCTCGCTGCCTATCAGGTGCCTGACCCTTTCCCTCATCTCGCCTGCAGCCTTGTTTGTAAAGGTGATTGCCAGTATCTGGGACGGGTATATGTGCCTGTCCTCGATCATGTGCGCTATCCTGTAGGTAAGCACCCTCGTTTTCCCCGAGCCTGCGCCGGCCAGAATAAGAAGCGGTCCGTCGATCGTCATCACCGCTTCAAGCTGTTCTTTATTCAATAGCTTTTCCAGTTCCAAAGCCAAAATTATCACTCCTAAAATCAGATATGTTCTATTCTATATTATAACATTATACTTTAAGTTTATGCTTATTTGAACAAAAGCCTGAAAATTTAAAGGTGCCGGCTTTCGCCGGCACCTGGTCTATTCCTCTGAAGGTGCTTCCTTCTCTTTTTCCTTCTCTTGTTCTTCCAGTCTGCTGAGTATTATCTTGTAACCGTCGCTGCCGTAGTTGAGGCACCTGTTAACCCTGCTGATAGTCGCAGTGCTGGCGCCTGTTGACCCCGCTATCTCGAGATAGGTCTTCTTCTCCTTGAGCATCTTGGCAACTATCAGCCTCTGCTCCAGCGCCTTTATCTCAGTGATTGTGCAGATGTCGTCAAAAAATCTATAGCATTCCTCCCTGGTCTCCAAACTCAAGAAAGCATCGCACAAAAAATCCATTTCTTTTCCTTCCAGCTTGGACTGATACTGATTCATCTCTTCATCTCCCCGAATATCTGATTTAGGATTTCACTTTAGCAATTTAATTAATTAAATTGTATCATTTATTCCGGGATTCCACAAGAAAGAAAATTGGAAACAGAAAAACAGCTCCCTTGGGGAAAGAGCTGTTTTCATAAATAAAAAGGGGGATGTGTTCTTTTTATTCAACCTTACAGTAATATTATAACGAACACACCACTTCCATTCAAGTGCAATTGCAATTTAAATTGTAAACATTGTATTAATATGACGGAAATGCGTTCATATTCAGAATAGAATCAGACGGATTTCAGGAGTTCAATCTCCTCTTCCCTCAGCTCCCTGTATTCGCCCTCGGGAAGCTCCTCGTCCAGCGACAGCGGCCCGAAGCTCAACCTCTTGAGGTATACAACCTCTTTCCCGACGCTTTTGAACATCCTCTTAACCTGGTGGAATTTCCCTTCCTGTATCGTGACATGGACCCTTGAGCCATCCTCGTCTGCCGAAAGGATCTCAAGCTTCGCGCTCATGCATTTGTAGCCGTCATCGAGCAATACGCCCTCCCTGAACTCACTTACATCCTCTTCGGTCACAGGCTTGTCGATTTCGGCGTAGTACACCTTGTCAACGTGCCACTTTGGAGAGATGAGCCTGTGGTTCATCTCTCCGTCGTTCGTGATGATTAGGAGGCCGACCGTGTCCTTGTCCAGCCTGCCCACAGGGAAGGGTTCGAATACCCTGTGCTCCTCGTCCAGCAGATCTATGACGGTCTCGTCGTAGTTGTCGAAGGTTGCTGAAACCACGCCGTCCGGTTTGTTCATCATGAGGTATATGTATTTTCTGTAGCTGAGGACTTTGCCGTCCACCTCAAGCACAGCCTTCTCCGGGTCCACCTGCATGCCGCTGTCCCTGGCTGCTGTTCCGTCGACCATGACCAGACCCTTCTTCACCATCGCTTTTACTTCTTTTCTTGAGCCAACGCCCAGATTGGCCAAAACCTTGTCAAGCCTTTCCATTAAGAAACCTCCCGGTATATCAATCTATTTTGAAGGTATACATGTCATAATCCTCATAAGGCAGCACGCTGTTCTGGCTTTTTGTGAGCGCCAGGACCTTGTAAACGCCTTTGTTGTAAGGTATGAACGTGTAGTAATTTTTTTTGCTGTAGCTCTGCACAAGGCGCCAGTCGCCTGCCTCCATTATGTAGAACTCCATCAGCACTCCCCTTCCGTCCTCAAAGGAGACAGAAAAAGTTACTGACTCACCCGGCATCACCGCATCCCTGTCGTGCACTATCCTCGTATTCTTGATAGGGTGAGCGTCGTCAACCCTTATCCTGATCTCTTCTTTGCTGTCATAAGGCTCGTTGCTCGCCGAATTTTTGGCAAGGATGACTACGGAGTAGGCACCGCTGCATTTCGGTATGAATTCGTACTTCTTGCTTTCAACAAAACCGGTTTCCTCAATCACGTGGTTGTTGATCTTCAGAATGTATTTCATAAGGACGTTTCCAGTGTTCCTTACTATCGCTTCCAAGGCGACTGTGTCAGAGACCGCATACTGCTTCTTTGGAGGCATCATTATATAGTCGATGTTTGCCGGAGCATATTCCTGAACAGCTATGGGTATTTTCTTAACATTGTCTGCATAGCGGTTTGAATCGACATCCTTAACCCTAGCCTCGAGCTCAAACTCCCCTGCAGTCTCCGGGGTGAAGTCGACCCAGTTGCAGTACCCGTATGGTATTTCCTCGAGCTCGATTCCGTCCTTCCTCACAATAAAACTATACAGATAGTCGCCTTTTCCTCCGGAAGCGTTGACTTCAATGTGCAGCGTGTCGTTTATTATGTAAGGCTTTTTCTTGTCGACTATAAGTTCATCAATCCAAGGAGACCTTTTGTCGGCCCTGATTTCCTTTTTCACTCCTGAATCTACAATTACAAATTCCGCCTTCGAAATGTAGTCGAAGGACTTCTTGCTGTCCTTCTCCTTTATCTGAGCCATGACAGTGTAGCCGCCCGGCTCCGTCGGGATCCATATTGCCTCTTTGTCGGCCGAAAAGTCGCTGATTGTGCTCCACTTGCCCGCCGCTCCGACAAGGTATTTGCAAAGGAGCTCCCTGCCCGGGCCGCCGGCCAGGGAAATCCTTATCTCTGAGTTTTTGTTTTGAGGGCTTTGCAGATTAAATTCAATTCCAAATTCGTTCAACTTTAATCCCCACCTGTTGCTTCATTAATGATTTTTTTCAGATTCTTTTCAAGCCTTTCATCGTCATCGGAGTTCCTCTTCTTGTGCCCTGAGGTTCTTCCACCGCCTTTCCTGACCTTGGCGGATATGTGCCTTTCGAAAAGCAGCCTGTCTATGTTGCTGTCGTCGTAGATGTAACCCCTTGGGCTTATCGCGAAGGCCTTCTTCCCCAGGACCATTGCGGCAACGCCGTAGTCCTGGGTGACCACTATGTCGCCGGCCCTCGAGTCGTTGGCTATGGCTATGTCCACGCTCTGGAAGCCGCTCTCGATGTACCTGATATCGCTGTAGGCGCTCCTGAGTATATGGTTCGTGTCGCAGTACATGACCACCGGTATGCCGAAGCGGCTTGCGGTTTTCTCGATTATGTCCCTTCCGGGGCAGGCGTCAGCATCAACAAGTATTCTCATTATTCGTTTCCAAGCTTGTAGCCCGGCTTCCCGAGAAGCGCAAACATGTTCTTCTTGTAAGCCTCTACTCCAGGCTGGTTGAAGGGGTTCACGCCCAGGACGTATGCGCTGAGCCCGCAGGCGAGCTCGAAGAAGTACGCCATGTATCCGAAGTGGTAAGGCGTAAGGGCAGGAACGTTGACCAGCACTACTGGAACCCCGCCCTCGTTGTGCGCGAGCACGGTCCCCCTCATGGCCTGCTGGTTTACGAAATCTATCGTCTTTCCTTCAAGGTAGTTCAGCCCGTCGAGGTCTTCCTCGCTCGCCTTCAAAGCGAGATCCTTTGCGGGAGCTCCCACGTTTATTACGGTTTCGAATATCTCCCTGAGCCCCTCCTGGATGTACTGCCCCATGGAGTGAAGGTCTGTTGTGAAATTGGTCGAAGCGGGGTATATCCCCTTTCCATCCTTTCCTTCGCTCTCACCGTAAAGCTGCTTCCACCATTCGTTGAAGCTGCTGAGGGCAGGTTCGAAGTTTGCCATTATCTCTATCTTCTTGCCCTTTTCGTACAGCGCGTTCCTCACGCATGCGTACTGGAGCGCAGGGTTCTCCCAGAGGTTCTCGTTCTTCAGGTCGTTGTAGGCGTCGAGAGCGCCCTTCATCATCTCGTCCGTGTCTATCCCCGCAACGGCTATCGGCAGAAGACCGACGGATGTGAGGACAGAGTACCTTCCCCCGACGTCATCCGGGATGGTGAAGCATTCGTATCCCTCGGCATCAGCCATCTGCTTCAGAGCTCCCCTTGCTTTGTCCGTGGTGGCGAATATCCTCTCCGCAGCTCCGCTCTTGCCGTATTTCTCCTCCATGAGCTCCTTTATGAGCCTGAAAGCAATTGCGGACTCGGTGGTAGTTCCCGATTTCGATATGACGTTGACGCAGATGTCCATGCCCTTTACCAAATCAAGAAGTTCGGTTATGTAAGATGAGCTTATGTTGTTTCCCGCATAAAGAACCATAGGCCCTTTTCTTTCGCCCTTGCCCAGAAGGTTGCGGAAATTGTTAGTCAGCATCTCTATCGCCGCCCTGGCTCCGAGGTAGGAGCCGCCTATACCGACTACTATGAAGGCATCGCAGCTCTTCCTTATCTTCTCCGACGCCTTCTTTACCCTGGCGTACTCTTCTCTGTCGTAGTTATTCGGCAGCTCCAGCCACCCAAGAAAGTCGGCACCCTGGCCTGTTCCGTCGTAGAGCATCTTATGTGCTATATTGAGAGAAGGTATCATGCCCTCCATTTCTTCCTTTGTCAAAAAAGATGATATATAGTTCAAATCCAATTCAAGCTTGTTTCCCATGTGCAGCAACCTCCATGTATTTATTTTCACAATCTATTATACCAAAAAAACTCCCGAAATGTGAGGCAACACAGGTTCGGGAGGGTGATGTAAACATATACAGAGAAAAAATATTTCAGCAAAACCTGAAACTGCATAACTTGAACAGAATCAGAATAAAGACTATCGAACCTGGCACCAGGTTGTTCTCTATTTCTCATTTATATAGGCATAGGGTATATTCAGGAAACCTTCTTTTTCGACCACAAGCACTTTGTCTCCTACAGATACGCTTTCGTAGTAGTCCTTCGAAACCTTCATCTCCATTTTCTGTCCAGTGGAAATGTCAACCTCCAGCAGGTAATCATCCGGGGCTTTTGATCCTTCGGAAATCCTCATGCTGTAGATTTCAGATCTGGTCAAAGATTCAGGGGAGCTGTCAAAAACATAGTTCATCTGTATTACAGATGAGGGCGCAAAGAACAAGGCAGCGATTATTATGAGCCCAATGGCTGACTTCTTTCTCTTATATTCGTCGCTGAACATGAAAAACATAAACATTATTGCAAGGAATACAATACCGGTGAAAATCCAGAACATCCTGTAAGAAATAATGTTGAAATCAAGCATCGAACGCAAGCCGAGGGCGAAGCATGGCAGAAAAATCGAGTAGCTTAGGTTTATTTTGTCCTTAGTGAACACCGGTGCATCCTGGTCATCCTCGAGCGAAAAAAGTTTGTCGTATTTTATGTACAGGATAAAGAAGGCTGCAAAGAGCATCATGCAAAGAACCGACATCAACTTGTAGTTGAAATCCAAGAACAGGAACGACGCGCCGATAAGCATTGAGGCAGCCGTCAAAACAGTGAAAACCAACTTCATTCGTTTTATAAAACTACTGTCAAATTCATCATCTATGTTTTTGATCGGCAGACTTTCCGCAAACGAACTTTGGTTTTTCTGTTTTACAGAAAACTTTATTCCTTCGAAAAACTTCTCCATTTTATCGACAGAAATATTATCCATGACCTGGAATGACTTCCTGTTTCCATTATTGTAGATGACTATCGATCCGCTGTTCTCGAAATCGACATTTTTCAGCCTGTTGGTTTTATAGACAATCGAAGTGATATCGCTTCTTGCTATCGAAAAATCCTTCTTCTTTGTTTTGTATGTATTTTCATCTGAAAAATCCGTTTTAAGCTCGTCAGAATCTAGGCCGCTAATCTCGTTGCCAGTATATACGAAATAATACTTATCAGCTCCCTTTATCAGCTGATAGAAGCTTCCGCTGATCGTCCTTAAGATCAGCGATTTCTCACCGAATCCGATTGAGTTTAGGAACTCCTCGTTTTCCGATTCCATCATTTGCTCTAACTCTTCATATTCCTTGATTTTCTTGGCCACTTTTTTGTTTCTTGGCGTTGGCGAATTCAGCTCTCTGTCATAAATATACCCTTGCACCGTCGGATACACCCAGAAGCCTGCCACGCAAAGAATAATGAAAATGCCTGCCCATTTCCCTGGCAACTGCGCAGTCAATACTATGAACAAGGTTAAGCCGGCTCCGTACTTAAAACCGTCGAAGAATGTATTGCCGAATATGTACAGCAAAAACCCAAAGCAGCTGCCAAAGGCAACCACCATGACGAAATCGTTGACAATCGTGTTGGAGATGTGAATAGCATTCTGTGACAAGACAAAAAGTCCTATGGTAAAAACCAACCCTGCAATACCTGTAATTACTTGTTTAGCAAATGATCCTTTCATAATACGTCCCCTTCTTAAGCCAATATATATTTGTTATCCAATAACATATTTAGACACTGTTTAAATTGAACATCCGCATCGGAATCCTTCTCATCATACACATGCGGACAATTTGAGCATTTTGGATTTATCCCTTTACCTCTACGATTTCTCCCTCCAAAGCCATGGTTTTATATTACACTTTTCATAATTTTGAAACTTCCTCAGGACGTTTCACATTTATTAACAAGTGCTTTGGCATATTACTTTTTAAATTTTCTACCTGAAAGCGCTGTTAATAGCCCTGCAATAATCATTACTCCGCCCACAATGAAGAGAAATGGTTGTAATGGAGGTATTTTAGTATAGAATCCAAACCCACTAAAAGTTAATCCCATTGCAAAATAAATAAAGGATGCAGTGTAAAGGGATTGAGAAGTTTTTTTCAAAACACCTTTATTCCTTTGCATCAATTGATTTAAAAAAATTAGTTCTTCTTCACATTTGCCTTTACAAGAAATTCCGTTGTCAACCTCAACAGCACATTCTTTGCATAAACCTTTGTTGCAATTTTTACATATTCCAACCGCGTCTTTTTCTGGGTGATTAAAACATTTCATTACCGATTCCCCCGATTATTTAAATTCTTATTAAATCAACACTATAGCATATTTCAATTATACCAAATTAAGCAATATAATCCCATAAAACACAAAAAGAGTATCTATGAAATCTCCATTTGCAGAAAAACATCATAGATACCCTTTATTAATGTTATTAGTTGATAATGCTATGTTTTAGCCTTTTTATTCTATTCCCACTCTATCGTTGAAGGCGGCTTTGAGGTTACGTCTCAAGTGCGACAGTTATGTCGAGTACCTCACCGTATATCAACCGTTTACCTGTTACTTCCAATCTCTTCACAGAAAAACGTAGCTGAAATATATACTCAATTTTACTACAAAACATAAATTTTGACAATTATCTGAACAGATTTTACAGGGTGTTTGGACAAAAATATTCAGAGATACTCCTGTAAAAAGGAATACCTCTGTTTGATTCTAAAGTAACGTATTGGCACTTTCAACATGAGTAGGTGATTTGCCGTGTCATCTTTGTCATGTTACTGTTACCCACTTCATAAACTGGTTAGCCTATGGAAGTTTGCTCGACATTATTAAGCTGTAGAGACCTTATTCGTTGATTATGGTCATTCCTCTGTTATTAATTTCAGAAGTACCGTTTTGGTAGTTCTGCCTATCTTCTTCATCAACATGCCCTATTTATGTCCCTGCTTCCGTTTTGATATCCGAGAATAGTTGTCACATCTTTCCCACGAACCTATGGAGTCGCAAATCGCTACCCCTTCTTTTTCATCTTCATCGAAATATGGTAACGATTCGTTACGTCATCCTCATGGCTATATTGTAATCGTAGCTTTTTTCGTTACTACATATTTTCTAACTCTGCTATAAGAGCATCAATATTAATTTTAGGTGCTTCGTGACCTGACATAATCATTAGCTCTGTCATCTTTTCTGTGTGGCTTAACGCCTCATGGATTGCTTTAATCTTTGTATTCTGGTTAGCCTTGTCATCCTGCAGGATCTTAAGCAGTTCATCAACAGCGACCTTTCTAACTATTAACATCTTTCTGTTTGTATGCTCAATAAGCAGCTTTGTGAATTTCTCTGACTTTCTCGCTTTACCTATAGTTGCTCTGCTTATACCAGTAAGCCTCTCTAACTCCGCATTACTGATTTTAATATTCTGAGCAATATACGGTAGGATTACAGAACACACTTCCTCTTGCCTGAGGTGTCTGTAATGATCTTTAGTTTTAACTGGTAGTTCTGTCTCTTCGTCATAACTGATAAGCCCTTTGGCTTCTAAGTCGTCCAGGATATCCTCAACATTTTCATTCTTCTCAAACATTGTCATTTTCCCCTCTCATATAAAAAAATCGAGGACAGCTCTATTGCTATCCTCTTGTTTCTCTCTTATTTTCTACTATTTTATACCCTTTAAGAACCTATCAAGATCAACATCTTCCATTGTTTTTGCAGGTGGTAACTGCTCTTTATCTTCTTCAGCTTTGCCAAAGTTATGATAAGCGTTCGCATCTGCCCTTTCCCTAATTAACACAGACTCTATAGACTGGAGATTTGAACAGTTAATAAGAGCTGAGCCATACTCTGAGAATTGACGATGAGGGATAAATAACGCATTATGGAACCCAAATGACCTTTTATATCTACCCAGTCCGAAAGCTTCGCAGATCTGATTATACTGAAAAACCTCCACATCAACTGCTCTATGTGCTTTCTCTGCCAGTAAAAGCAATTCTTCCTGTTTATCTCTTATCTCTGCCAATTGCCTGTATATCTCTTTCTCCACAACATCATTAAATATCATTAAATCCTCATCAATTTGCTTCGAAGCTTCAAGCAGCAGTTTTTCTATACCTTCTGACATAATATCTCTAATTTTAAGTGCCATCTGTTTCTCTTCTTCAAACTCAGTCATTAGATTCTGCTTTCTGGCTTTGGCATTTGCTAAATCCTTCTGAAACGTATTTCCTTCAACGATAGTTTTCACCATTAAAACATCTATTTCGGCATCTATTTTCGTTATGTCTTCCTGCAATTTTGTGATCTTAATTTCTGATTCTTTTATGGTATCTTCAAATTTCGCAATGTAGTTATCAATCTCCTTGTGACAGAATAGATCCTTACCTTTTACTTTCATTGCCATACTACAAACCCCCATCTATATATCTCTTCAATTGATATTCTTTTTCTTTCCGTCTACCTTCTGATATCAAGTCTATTAACTGATAAATATTCCTCAAATCCTCGCTGTTCAACTCCCTGCTGTCCCAGAACTGGTTTAAAGCCTCGTTAGCCCTATCTGAAATCAACAGGGATCCATCTGCAAACTTGTACAGTGCAGGTTTCGAATATGGGAACTGTGAATCTCTTGCAATCTCACCAAGTGTAGTACCAAGATAAGTCGCCATCCCTCTAAGAAGATCCTGACTGAACCTAATGTTAGCCATTTTATTTCCTCCTTCCGTATATCATGTAGGTACTTTTTATTTGTTGTGACACTTTGTATATAGAAATTGAGTACTTAAATCATATAAAAAGAAGCTTCCCCATTTACTTATTTTCACTGATTTCTTTGGTACTCCTCTTAAAGCTGATACAGTAATGCTCCTTGGCGGTAAAATGATCTAAGTACTCTAAATCAAACGGAACCAGCTTGCTTCGCCTTCTCCTTAACTGATCGAATGACAATATTGGGTATTCAGTCTTTGATACTTTGTTAGCTCTGGGATCAGCTAAAACCTCATCAAGAAGGAAATCTGCAAGAGCTGATAACATGCTGTTAGGAATCTGATATCCTGTCTGTCTTATGTAGTACTCGCAGATTTCTTCTACAATGCTGTTTTTCTCTTCCTGACTGTATTCAGAAGCAGTATTCAACAGATACTCAATGTATTCCCAATACTCTCTATCCACCTCAGGGATTGATTTGCTTGATAACTTTTTTCTGACCTTAAGCAGTGTTCTACCAGCTATTGAATTCCCTTTTACTTCTTTATTGAACCTGTATTGAACGTCAATATCTTTAGAATCAACTCTCACTTTTATAATCTCCCTTTGTCATCCAATGCTTCCGCGAATCTGTATCTCCTGAACATCATTTCGATTTTCTCTGCCAGACTATCGGAAAGCTTGACTTTGCCAGTTAACACTAACGAAAGATATGAGCTTGATATTTCCAGTTCCCTTGCAAGTTTATTGCTGTTAATACCATACCTACTCTTGAAAATAAGTAATTTCTCCACAATTGTTAAAGTCATACTATCCACACTCCTATTCTTGTTATTAAACAAATTTATTTTCCAACGCAAAAAAAGACAGAGAGCCGAATTACAGTCTTAGGAGGGTAGCCTTCAGACTTCTTCTTCGCTTCACTGCCTTTTTTACTTGTTCTTACTATTAGCCGTTTGATGACATTGATTACAACTAAAGTTATAAAAGTTTTGCATAAAATTTCTGACATAAAAAAAGCACCTGCTGTTATGCAAGTGCAATTCTGCTGCTTTTGAGATTGCTGCTATTTAAATTCTTCGTGAAAACAGATTGAATTATCTGCTCATTGAATATGAATCATCTGATATAACAATTTTCAAAGGAATCCTAAGAAAGGATTACCTATTTCGCAATATTTGAAAAATGCGAATTAATCATAAATCATAAGACTCTATGTGCTTTATTTGACGAAAGCTATTAAGAATTCTCCGATTTTTGCAATTGCAACTCCAAGCACACATAATATAAAATATTTCACAATTTTTTTATGATAAATACTGAAGTACTCAGAATCAGAGACTTTATCTGATTCTTTAAATATGATTATCCCTTTTATAAACGAAAAAACAAAAATTGTTCCACCCACAAGAACTGTTGCGTAGACGATAAACATTGCATTTTACTCCTCTAATCTATGACATCGTTGGAAATGTTTTCTTCAATTTCTTTTTATTCATTCTAAAACTTCGATTCGCAATATTCTACTATTACGCTGTATGAGAGATTTACTTTATATCGCTTTTTCATTTATTATTACCCATTCTTTAAAGATTTTAAGTATTGTCTCTAGTTTATCTGAATCACCGCCACCTATAAATTTTCCATTAGTAACTTTACAGTTTATCCAATTGTTCTCATTAATGTATATTTGTATTGTCTCAAAGTTTTTAAATTCCAAATTTGTATCAGTTAATTCAATATTCACTGACCAGCCTGGGTTGTCTAAGGTATAAATATTAATGCCATAGCTATGTTCCCAATCACCATCACAATTTTGTTTATACCAATCCTGTAGCCAATTTATAGTATCCATCAATTCCACCTCATACATTTCCTACGTAATTAACTACAATGGTTCCACAATATAATAAAGAGACGGCCTATCTCTACCTATTTGCAAACCAAGCATCACCTTTGAACTCATCCCAGCAGATATATAAATCTTTAAACTTGAGATGAAATTCGGCAAAATCACCGATAGTACCTATGCCCATAAACTTATATATATTGAATTTATCATCTGTCACCTCTGTTTCAACTGAAAGAATCTCCATCCCTGTTGCTAAATCAACAAAGTTTATATTTTTTATTATTGCATCACGTGGAATTAATAAGTGATGTTGTTTAATGTTATGAGATGTATCGTAGTAGAAAGATTTTATAATAATACAATCTTTAAAAATCAACTTTGCATTGCCTGTATATTTAGGTTCGGAAAATGTATTTAGCGGGTGTGTCTTTAGAACATCAATATGTTCAAATATTATTGAAATTTCTTTATGTCCTAAAGAAACACTATCTATTATACAGTCGTGAAGTGTGATATTCTCAAAAGTATTTTTCGAGATAAATTTATATTCCATAAAATATCTCCTCCTTTCATTGAGTTCAACACTCAATAATTCACAAAATCCTAATGATACGTCATATAATACAATTGCGCAAGATATTCATAGGAACAATCTACCGATTTCATCAATTAGATTTTCTAGTTCGATGCCATATTTAGTAGGTGTACAATTCTTTTCAAATCCTTTTTGTAATAGTTCATCAAGCACAATATCTCTTAGTTCATTATAGAATTCTTCATTGAAATCACTATCATTCCCTTTTTCTATGATAGAAACTAAAACGGGTCTGTGTTCCGCTAAGATTTTTTTTAAAAGACTATAAGATTTTTGAGGGAGATTTATCATAGCTTTATAACTCCTCTTCTTACTATTAAAAACGTCTTCTTTCTGAACTGAATTCTGGGTGCTAATCTTTTACTACGTTTGCTAATACCTCACAATCGCAGAAACCGCCCTTACCTTGAATCGCTTTTATCATTTTTGCCTTTTTGCTCTTAGGTATATTCCAATCTAACCATTCTTTTGTAAAAGATAATGTATGGTCACATACTTGCTCGCTTAATTTATCATCAATAAAATCACCTAAAGATTTCAGCTGCTCTGGAGTTAGACCTAATTCATTCCACGATGAAAGACACTCCTTAAGTAAAGCTATCCTTTTCAAGTCTTTTTTATCCTTCCCACCGAGTTCAATAGATTTTTCTAAAGAACTTAAAGCTTCTCGATAATTCATCAAGGTTTCTTCTGCTTGAGACAACAATCTCCATGCAACGCAATCTGTGGGATTTAAGACAACAAATTCTTTTAGTCCTTTTCTTGCCTCTATCAGAAATGGTATGGACTTCTTATCAGGCATTCTTCTATCCATTGAACCTTGCATAGATAATTTTTGACCTTGAAGCAATACCTCTTGAAGTTCCTTCAGGCTTTTTGACATAATCATTTCTCTCCCTCACAAAATGTTTTATAGTTCGTTATGTACTACAATTCTTCGTTAACTCAGTTTTAGAATAGCGATTTTTGAAAAATGCGATTAAATAGCCTTATGTAACCAATCAAAATTCCAATTCTTATCATTTATTCCCAATCAATTCCTATGCCTGAGATAACTAAATGTTCAGTATTCATTCCATTACTTAAGAATCTCCATGCCTCGTCTTCTGTTGAATTATCTGGAATAATTTCTAAGAGAATATCTTCACTAAAGAAAATCTTAATTCCTCCAAAACTATCCGCAGTGATACTCTTTACTAATATCTCAGTTGAGATTTTTGAGAACATTTTCTTTAGTTGTTCGTCGCATCTATTCGCCCCCTGAACATCCCAATCAAAGTCATTATAATCCTCAATTTCACTACTCGGAATATATTTGTCAGCAGAGCCCACAATGATTCTTTCAGAATTTGTTAGTCTAAAAGCACATTGAACATGTAATGCGTACTCGGCTACCTCCCTAAATCCGCAACATCTTTTATCTTCTTTTTTTATTAAATTACCAAACCCAAACCAGATTACATCACAAGCTCTTCCAGCATACCTTAATGGCAATCCTATTATTTTTTTAAGTTCTCCTAATACTAAATCCGTATCTATCACAAAAATTTACTCCTCAAGCTTTATTTACCAATAATCTACAATTATTCATAACCAGTTGTTTCGTTTGCGAGCAATTTAAGAAGATTGTAAGCTAATCCTTTCCAATATATAAAATCTCGTAAACCTTGTATCTGTATGGGTCGTATTCGATCGTACACATAAACGTTTGCACTTAATAGCATTCTTTTCGAATTGAGAAGCTCAAACCATCAGGTATTTTGTCACTACCAACCTACACATCCATTTCTCTTGCTACCACCCTTAACACCTCTACGTCGAGATTCTCTCAGCATCTCAAAGATCGTGCTCTTCTTATGGTTACCCTTACCTATTCCTGTCAATTACATTATATCCTAATAAATAACATCCTGTCACAATTAATCTCTTAGACCTACATGACTGGTAGTTCATTTTATTCCCACATTACTATTGAGGCTTAATAAAAGCATACCCAACAGTGTAGGAAGGTGAGCATAGTATCTAAACGCTTGAGACAGTAATATGATCTGTGGGGGATGTTTTATCCAGTCATCTACTGCTTTACTGTTGATATTTCGGACTATCGTCCTCATGTGTAGTCGCTTGCTTCGCTTAAGCTCCTACACTACATAAGTACCCTTTACCGTTTATCTTAAAAGTTAAATATTACAGAGATAGGAATAGTTCAAGACGAGGTACGACAGTACCGAAGTCTTAACAACGAGCGAAAGCGAGGCGTTAGTAACCGTCCCATCAGTTATTAATCCCAATATCCCCATCATCTGTAAACAAAGAAAAACAGCTGTATAAGAGCAAATAAGTTATTCGTTCTCAAAACACTTCCAAACCCAGTATTATCAGTGCTTAGAAGGCAGTTTCATCAAGTCAATTTTTTCAAGATTTTCAGGGGGATTAGGTCAATTTTTTCAAGATTACCGATAGAGGATATTTAAAGCCTTTTCTGTAACACTTTTTAATTATGACAATTTCCTCAGTTAAACATAAATATAATTTCCAAATAAGGTAGTGAAACAGATCCTCACATGGATTTATGGACAAAGAGGGGATCTCCTCTCATTTAAAACATAGGGGGTATATAGAATGTCTATACTAAAGAAAAACTGCACAGTTGACTGTATTAATCCTGAGAATGACTTTATAAATCCTATTACTGGCGAAGTTATTAACTTTGATCCAGAATTACAGGTCATAAAAAACAAAAAGCAGCTATATGTTCAGAAAAACAAAATTGACATAATTAAAAATCCTTTTAGTTGGGCTAACATACCAAATATCAGGGAGCTGCTCGCAGAGAAATCTATAACGCTGACCACTTTAGGCTCAGTTCTTGTATTGGCTTCAAGCCTTAAAGAAGACGGCTACCTACATAAGCAGAGGCGAGTTAATGACTATCTTACACGTTCAGAAATACAGAAAAAACTTAAATTCAAAGATGGTACCTTCAAACGAGTGTTGAAAGAGGCTCAGGCATCTGGACTGCTTATCGTAGAAGGTGAAAGCCAGAAAAAACAAATATTCAGATTGAACGCAGATTATCATTTTTACGGGGAGGCTGGAAGAAATGCCCCGAAATTAGTAAGAGTCCAGAAGCATGGCTTTAACAGGCTCTTTAATGATAATAAGACAGAGTTAGATCAAATAGGATTTCTTTACCTGCTCATTCCATTTATGAACTATGAAAACTGTACACTCGTAAGGGATATAACGAAACCTGCAGACTTCAACAATGCTCTCTCTGTTAATGAACTATCTAAGGAACTGGGAATGACAAGACAGACGATTAACAAGTACCTGCGCATTGAGTTCTGTTATAAGTTGCGGAATGGCTATTACCGCATGCCTGTAGTTTGCCTTTCTCGCAGACCAAGGGAAAAGAAAGAGGTAATCACATTAAATCCAGTTCTATTTAGGAGAAGAATAGGTTTCTTTGCAAACATAGCATATCACGAGTTGGAAGAATCTTTTAAGTGCGTGTCTGTGAAGTTAACATAAACTGTAGGTAGGAGAGTTTATCTCTTACCTCTTTTTATACTGTTTATATTCTGAGTTTTATTGCTCAAAAGTTAAAAAAGGTAAGTCTGTACAGACAATATCAGAATTTTACAGCACATTACAGGAATACTTAATATAGGCTCAGTATCATAAATTAGGAGTTTGTTTCGTAGGAAAAGATGTGGCAGAGATACTGGGATATGTCAACTCAAAAGACGCTATTTTATCCCATACAGACACTGATGAACGGCAGATAATTCAAAGGTCACAGTTCCCTATCTTAGAAATTCCGAACAGAGGGCTGACAATAATCAACGAATCAGGACTCTACAGCTTGATACTGTCAAGCAGGCTTCCACAGACTAAACAGTTTAGGAAATGGGTAACCGTCGATAGTAAATGGATTTAGCTGTTCCTCTTATGTATCCTGTTGTTCTGTGTTGTATTTACAGCTGATTAACTATCTTTCAGTCTCTCTATGTCCTCATAATTTTTAATTTTCGATAACAGTTTTCTCTTACTGATAATACTTGCATGAGCCATTATCATTAATCGGTATCAAAAGTGCTTAAACTGTTTGCCCTGATAAAAGAAGTCAATTATTCGCACTGAAAGTCCATTGATCAGCCGTCATATTTTCTGATATTATTTTGAATTCATTGTAAAACCCAACCAACGGTGGAAGTACCTGTAAATTTTACATCTCCAGCCTGTTGAACATGTACACACCATTTTCAAACTTAGGATACTATTTATATCAAACATCAGCACTAATTTGAGCATAGTATGAAAACCCTATCTATTACTTAAAAACGCTCAGAAAGGCTCTCAGCGAGTTACAGAGGCATTTTGACAACGCTGATGTAGTCACAGTGGAGGTACAGACTAAGGGTACGCACTTTTTGCGTATCCTTTGTTCAGGCAGGTACTCAGGCAGGTACTCAAGTAGGTACTCAAGTAGTCACAGGGGGGTACACAGGGACTCGGTGTTTTACCGACCCCTTAATTACTGCACAAAAATTTTTATCACTGCACATAACTTTTGGGTACAGTAATAACTGTCTCTAACTGCCATACTACAGTCCTACAGTCCTACAGTCCCACAGTCCTATATACAGTATCCTGATCTACAGAGAGGGATACTGCCATACTGGTAAACTTCCCCAAACTGTGTAACTGTTACTAAAGGGTATTATTGAGCTTAAGAATTTTTGGCGAACTGGAATACAGTCATATCAACGCTTATAGCTGTTACCACCCAAATTTCTTTGGTGTAAGTAAAACTGTTATAACTCTTAATACTTTATATACTGTATATTATTACTTATACCCAAATATTTTAAGTTCAATAAAGGCTGTTAATGATGGTATAATTAGTTAAGAAGATACGCAACTGTAGTTTATAACGAACTATAAGTTATTGTTAATCAATTTCAACATCAGTCCTTAAGAGAAAGGAATAAATATGAATCAGATTATCCGTAGAACAATTTTGTTGTGGCATTGACAAGATATAGAATTAAGCCAACTGTTTTGGTAACAACATTTTAATTTGTTTGTGATAATTGTGGAAGGTGATGAATGAATATGATAAAAAAGATTTTGCTTTCGGTGCTTTTAGTGTTTTCATTTTTGTCATCAGCTTGTTCACTTCCGAGCATCCTTTCTACTAACAACAAAGCGGATCAAAAAATGTTAAAGAGCATAGAAAGCGGTAATTACGAAGCTGTTGTTGAAGCGATAAATGAAGGAGCAAATATTAACAGATTATCGGGTTCATTGAACGAAAGGACAGATAATGGTAATTTAGAGAAAAATCCGTTTAAAATAGCATGTTTTCTAGGTAAATGGAAGATTGCTAAATATTTAATAGAACAAGGAGCCGACCCTAATAATATAGATTCGGATGGGTATCCCATTTTGTGTTATGTTGCAAGATTGGGTAATATTAATTTATGCCAGTCACTATTGCAGCATGGCGCAAAAATAAACTTAAAAAGCGAAAATGGTTACACCGCTTTGGATTGTTGTTTTTTGGGAACATCGAGTTTCAATTCAGATAGAGATATCAGTACAGAAAAAATGTATAATTTTTTGATTTCCAATGGGGCAACCTTATCTTCACATGTACTGGATTCAGCTATGAAAGGGTATTCAAATGATGGTTATTGTAAATATAACCTAATTCAAAAAATAACCATGCAGTTAATATCATCAGACCAGAAAACAGATTTGTCCCCTTTACTTGAATCTATTATAGTAGGTGACTTGACAAAGTTTAATTCTCTTGTAATTGGTCAAAACAATATAGACTCCAAAGTATTGTTCTTTGCTTCTGCTTTTGGGAACGAAGAAATAATGCAAACATTGTTCAAAAAAGGGAAGGATATTAATTCAATTGATGAGGATGGTAATACGTTGTTAGCTATTGCTGCAAAATCAGGTAACATTAGCAATATTAAATATTTGCTGCAAAAAATAGACCTAAATCAAAGTAAAGGAGTATACTCTCCATTGGAGTTAGCAGTTATGAATAATCAACTCGAGGTTGCTAAATTGTTAATAATGAACGGAGCAAAAATAAATTTCAGCATTTCTGATTCCAGCAAAACTGATATTCTTTCAAGTGCTTGCGTAAATGGCAATCTGGATATGGTGAAGCTTTTGCTTGAAAATGGTTATCCTAAAGAGGGTTATATGCAAATGCTACAAACAGCAGCACAATATAATCAGGTTCAAATTCTTCAGTATTTGATAAACGAAGGATTTGATATCAATAGTACTTTTAATGAGGATACGGCACTTGGTATTGCATCCTATTACGGTAGTCTTGACTGTGTGAAATTGTTAGTTTCAAACGGCGCAAGTATTAACGGAGCACCTAATTTAGTAACACCATTAGCAAAAGCGTGTTATATGGGACAAACAGATGTTGTAAAATTCTTGATTGAAAAAGGTGTTAATGTAAATTTGCAACCTTCCGATTTAACAGAGCAACTTCCATTACAACGAGCTATTGATAGCGGTTCACTTGATATTGTAAAATTGCTTGTTGATCATGGCGCTAAAGTAGAAAACTCTACTATTTCATTAGCTCAGAGTTCGGGAAGCTCAAATATTTTAAGCTTTTTAAAATTAAACAAAAACCCAGACTAAAGATATTTATGAATTTATTACAAATTGAAAATGGAAAAATTAATATATATTTTATTTCATAACTTTCTTTTATGGCGAACCTGAGGCACTCACATAGGGTGCCTTTTTTATTTCAAATTATTACCAGAATAGACATAGGGTACATTATAGTATTTTCACTGTAATATACCCTATCCTATGGCAGCCTATGCTATTGTTTTCATTTCCTTCAACTCTGCTATCCTCCTACACAGCGTAGCCTTTGATACACCAGTTACCTCGCAGATTCTCCTGATGGACATTTCGCCATTCTTGTACAGTTGCAAAGCAAATTCCATCTGCTTATCCAGTTTCTTCGGTCTTCCCATCTGCACACCTTTGGCAATAGCTACAGCTCTTCCTTCCTGACATCTCTGGAGCATCAACTTCCTCTCAAACTGTGCCATACCTGCAAATATCGTAAGCATCAGTTCTCCTGCAGGTGTGGAAGTATCCAACCAGGACTCATTCAGCGATTTTATGTAAGCTCCCTTATCAGCTATCTGTTGAACAAGATCCAACATATCGGCAGTAGATCGAGATACCCTCGTCAATTCCTTTACGATGACAGTATCACCTGCCTGTAGACTGTCGAGCATCTTGCTCAGTTCAGGTCTGTCTTTCTTTGTGCCTGACATCTTCTCCTGATAGATCACTTCACATCCTGCTTCTTCTAAAGCTAATAACTGTCTGTCCAAGTTCTGTTCTGTAGTGCTGACTCTTGCATATCCTATATTCATTTCCGTTCCTCCTTGTTTCATTCTTTGTATTGACTTGCTGTTCTTATCTTCTTAAAATCGGGTAATGTCTGTGTTCTGAGTGACATAGTTTATCTACCTATACGGCTGAAATAGCTTGTTAGAGCTACTGCAGCGATAAAGCAGGTAAACTATCTCTCATCACTTTAAAATCGGTTTAAAGCCTTGTGACTTCGTTTAATACCCTTCTTGTTTACTGTATCTCTACACACACTGACTAAAACGTGCAATATCTGCCCTACACTCATCAATGCCTACTGTCCCCACAGGAACACAGATATCCTTTGCCATGCCTTTACTGGTAGCACTCACCTTGCATAGACACCACTGAAGAAGGGTACAGTGTTTAATGCGTCTATAGCTGATTTACTGCTTTGGCTCAGCTCACCTACTGGATTATTTACCGTCAGACCAGTGCCTACTGACTAACCTACTGCCTTAAAAAAGGGTATAGGAAATAAAGCCTTGTAAATCCCCACTTTTTTTGATACCATTTAAATAGTTGAAGGTATCCTTTTAAGGAATACAAAGTTTATTAGACAATATTAAGTTGTCGCAGAGTAGGTATTGGCGTACCTGCTCTTTTTCTTTGTCCTTACTGCGGAGTCTTGATGTAGATCATGTCTTTAATTTTCAAAGTATCCCATGCCATATATTTTCTGAGGATGTTAACAGAATCAAGCAGAGTTCTCAATTCCTCATAACCTGTGCAGTCTGAGTACTTCTTGTATTCCCCTGTCTTCCACTCTGCATAAAAGTCTTCAAACGCACACTCGATGTAAACTTCAAAAGCGTCTATTATGTGATCCAAGTTTACTCCTCCTCTCTATTTTTTGAGCTTTTTTGACTTATCACCGCCTTTCTTGAACAGGCTTTCTTTTCTGCTAATCTTAGGAGCTATTTCGTCTATAATATTTACCATGTCAGATGTCTTAGCGTTGTAATAACGGTTTAGCTCTTTCATGCTGCAGTGACCTGTAATCCTTTGTAAAATCAAGGGACTTACGTTCTGATTCACAGCGTTTGTAATGAATGTATGACGGAATAAATGTAACGAGTACTTATCAACTCCTCTCGCTCTGCAATACAGCATTATTGATTTCTGTAGAGTGCTTTGAGCCATCCTTTCACCGTAAACTGTAGGGAAAAGATAATCATCACCCTCGCCACCTCGTATGCTTAAATACTCTGTCAAAACTTGAGTGAGAGAGTTGCTGATAGGAAGATACCTTGCTTTCTTGTTCTTGGTGGCATTGACAGTTATTGTCCTGTTCATCAGATCCACGCCCTTAACTTTCAGTTCCCGCAATTCCCTCGCCCTTAACCCTGTACTTGTAAGCGTCCAGATTATAGCCCATGTCCTCATACTGCTAAAATCTCTCTTCTTGGGCTTCTGTAACAGTTCCGCAATATCTTCCTCTGAATATATCTCCTTGAATGTCTCCTGATACTTAACAGACGGTATCTCAAAGTCTTCTGGTATATACCGTTTTCTTATGCCGAACTTGATAATTGGAGAGACATTTCGCAAATAACTGTTTATTGTTATGTTATTTGTTATCCCCTTCACGTCTTGCATATAGAGTATATAATCCTCGAGCATTTTTTCATTAATGTCCCTGCACAGAGTATTGGAACCCTGATTTGTTGCCTTAAGGAACTCAGTGAAATACTTAGAATGGTACTGATAACTTTTCATAGTGTACTCGCTTCTACCCTTTAATTTTGTTGATAGCATAAATTCCTCGAATAATTCCTTGTAAGCCTTGCTGTTATCAGCTTTTTCATTGAACTGCTGCCTACCTTTGACTTCTCCTCTCTTCACGTTTAAAACACCTCCAAATAGCTTCAAAAAACAGAAAAAAAGTAACTAAGACATCGTTCATATCTCAGTTACTTTCTGTGATTTTAACTATTATAAACCGTTGATACTGCTTACCTTCTTATTCCCACTCTATTGTTGAAGGCGGCTTCGAGGTTACGTCGTAAACGATCCTGTTTACTCCGTGAACTTCGTTGACTATCCTTCTTGATACCTTGTCGAGAACTTCATACGGGATCCTTGCCCAGTCCGAAGTCATTCCGTCTGATGAAGTTACAGCTCTGAGAGCTACTGTATGGCAGTAAGTCCTCTCGTCTCCCATGACTCCAACCGACTGTATGTTAGGAAGGCATGCGAAGTACTGCCATATGTCTCTCTCGAGACCTGCAGCCGCAACCTCTTCCCTGAATATTGCGTCCGCTTCCCTTGTTATGAAGAGCTTGTCTTCAGTGACTTCTCCGAGTACCCTGATTGCAAGGCCCGGGCCTGGGAACGGCTGTCTCCATACTATATCTCCAGGAATTCCTAATTCCTCTCCGACTTCTCTTACTTCGTCCTTGAACAGCTCTCTGAGCGGCTCTATGAGCTTGAACTCCATGTCTTCAGGAAGTCCGCCAACGTTGTGATGGCTCTTTATAGTTGCAGACGTGCCTGTTCCGCTCTCTACAACGTCAGGGTAAATTGTTCCCTGTACAAGGTAAGCTATATCTCCAAGCTTGTTCGCTTCTTCTTCGAAGACTCTTATGAACTCTTCGCCGATGATCTTCCTTTTTCTTTCAGGGTCGCTTACTCCCCTGAGCTTTCCAAGGAACCTGTCAGCTGCGTTGACCCTGATGAGGTTCATGTCGAACTCGCCCTTGAACACTTCTTCAACGTGGTCTCCCTCGTCCTTCCTCAGGAGGCCGTGGTCAACGAATATGCAGGTGAGCTGCTTGCCGATCGCCTTGTGAACGAGCACTGCAGCAACAGATGAGTCAACTCCGCCCGACATTGCGCAGATAACCTTCTTGTCGCCTACTATATCCTTGACTTCCTTGATCTTGTCGTAGGTGAAGGATGCCATTGTCCAATCGCCCTTGAGCTTGCATATCTCGAAAAGGAAGTTTGCAAGCATCTTCTTTCCGAACGGGGTGTGGTTGACTTCAGGATGGAACTGAACTCCGTATATCTGCTTGGCGGTGTCAGCCATAGCAGCTACCGGTGTCTGGCTTGTTTTTCCGCAGATCTCGAATCCCGCAGGTGCCTTTGCCACGAAGTCAGTGTGGCTCATCCAGCATATCTCTTTTTCATCTATTCCGTCAAAAAGCTTGCAGCTTGAGTCAAGCTCGATTTCCGTCTTACCGTATTCGCGCTTTTCAGGGCTGAAAACTTCTCCGCCAAGAGTATGCGCTATAAGCTGCTGGCCGTAGCAGATTCCAAGAACAGGAACGCCAAGCTCAAAAACTTCTTTGTCTATCCTCGGAGCACCTTCTCCGTAAACACTGTTTGGTCCGCCAGTGAAGATTATTCCCTTAGGGTTCTTTTCTTTAATCTTTGCTATCGGCGTTGTGTAAGGAACTATTTCGCAGTAAACGTTGTTTTCTCTTACTCTTCTTGCGATAAGCTGATTGTACTGACCACCAAAGTCAATGACAAGAACTAATTCTTTACTCATAATTTCCTCCTACAATTTTTTCTCAACTTATACTATAACAGATAATATATGCACTGTTCAAGCTAAAAAAGACTCCCGATTCCGGGCAATGGCATTAAGTTATGGGGATTCAAGAAGTTATCACATAATGTGGTAGCTTCTTTTTCGTAAACTGCCGTGAATATCTAATCGTAAAGAGGAAAGATATCGAAAAAAAGACATGCAAATCAAGCAGGCGTAAATCCTGCTTAAAAACTATTAAATTTTGGCCGATTATGCTACTCTATACATGAAGCTTACGAATGTTTTTGAAAACACATTTCTAGGTCTTGAACGACCAGGGCGAATTGGCGTTATGAACCTAGCTATCAAAGCTTCAATGTTAGGCGGAGTAATTTTACCAAGGAAAAATTCTCGGCATATATGTGCAGCAACAGAAAAGTTGACTTTGTAGTCATACTTTCTGCCCTTTTTCTCTATGATTACATGCGAGGTAATTATTTCAGAGAAGTTGTACATGATTAGCCTTGCGTAGATTTCCTGAAGTATGTACTCCGTCTTTTTTGAATGAAAATGCAACAATCCAATGGTATATTTTAAATCACGAAATGATGTTTCAATCCCCCAGCGCATTGAATAGAGTTCTTTTAGTATTTGGGGCGGAAAATCTGTTCTATCTAGGTTTGTAACTACAACCTCATAGGCATCCTCAGTGATTTTAAAGCGAACAATCCTAAACGGTAGTCGATACATTACTGGAGGATCACATTTTCTGCTATTCCCAGGCAGATAATCAAAAGTGCTGTTGTTTGATATATAACGGTAATGATTTTTATCTTTCAGCAATTCTTTCATTTCATTCGTCTGCTTTTTTGTAAGTTTCAAGTCGATATCCACATCAAACTCATCCGCTGACGGAAGTTCGAATCCATGTAGGATTCCGGATGCATATCTATTAAAATCTTTAATTCTGATTAAGAATTTCCATCCTTTCTCCTGAATATGTGCCATATTGTTATATGATTCATACCCTCGGTCTGCAATGACAAGTGCTGGAGTATTAATGGTAGATCTATCTACCATATCTGTTAATGCTCTGCTTTCGTTAGAAAGATGCGACTTTAATACGATGGCATCTTCATAGGTATGTTGATTAATATCATATAATGCATTCAAATGCAAAAGATTATAGGACTTTCTGCAGTCTTCATATTGATATAATGAATCCAAATCGTCTCTGTTAGTTGGAATATGTATATCAGATCCATCAACGGCTAAAAGGCGGTAGCCTTTATAAAGATTATCTGTTTTTGTTTTACCGACGAAATCATGAAATAGGTTTTCAAATGCCGAAGGCAATAGCTTGGCTCTTTGTTGAACAAATGCAGCTGATGTAACTGTGTCAAAGGAGCATCCTGATTGTCTCAAAAGCTCGTTGGTTAAAGAATTTCCTTCCATTCCGAGCAGAGAAAAAATAACTTTTTCAAATGGGAGTTTTCGATTTCTAATGAAATCTTTATCTGGATTTCTTATGTGTTTTTCAGGATTATCACGAAGACTTTGGACAAGTTCGAACAACGTGGATTTCAATTCTTGTGGCTTACTATTCATATGTGTGCCCTCCTTGTAATTGGTGTTTACCTAATTACAAGGGCCGCTTTCACTACCTCATTATTTATTCAGTAGTGAAAGCGGCCGCATACATTTGAACTCATGTCAACAATTATTTCAAAAAAAAGCATAAAAAAAGACCCCTATACCATATGATTGGTATAGAGATCCTATCCAGTTATCTTAACTTAATGCCATTGCGATTCCGGGAGCCTTCAATTTTTTAGTACATGCCTTCCATTCCCATTCCTGGACCGCCGCCCATAGGCATTGGATTCTTCTCTGGGATGTCAACGACTGCAGCTTCTGTAGTCAGGAAAGTGGCTGCAACTGATGCGGCATTCTGGAGAGCTGTCCTTGTAACCTTTGTAGGGTCAACTATTCCGGCCTTTATCATGTTGACGTACTCTTCCTTCATTGCGTCGAAGCCCATTCCTTTTTCGCTGTTCTTGACCTTGTCGATTATTATCGAACCTTCGAGCCCTGCATTGTAAGCTATCTGCCTTACCGGCTCTTCAAGAGCTTTCTTTATTATCTCTATGCCGACCTTGATGTCAGCATCCTCTGATGTGAGGTGAGCTATTTCTGGTGCTACGTCGAGGAGGGCAGTTCCGCCTCCAGGGACGATTCCTTCCTCAACAGCAGCTTTTGTTGCAGCAAGGGCGTCCTCGATCCTGAGCTTTCTTTCCTTGAGTTCAGTTTCAGTAGCTGCTCCAACCTTGATCACGGCTACTCCGCCTGCAAGCTTTGCAAGTCTTTCCTGAAGCTTTTCCTTGTCGAACTCTGAAGTGGTGTCTTCAACCTGTCTTCTTATCATGTTGACTCTGTCGTGGATTTCAAGCTTGTTTCCTTTTCCGTTTACGATGACGGTGTTTTCTCTTGAAATCTTGACTGATTCTGCCCTACCGAGCATTTCTATGGTAGCTTCCTTTAGGTCTCTTCCGAGATCCTCTGATATAACCTCTCCGCCTGTGAGAACAGCTATGTCCTGAAGCATTTCCTTTCTTCTGTCTCCGAAGCCAGGAGCTTTTACAGCCACGCAAGTGAATGTTCCCCTTAGCTTGTTCACGAGTAGTGTAGCGAGAGCTTCACCCTCAATGTCTTCAGCGATGATAAGGAACTTCTTGCCCTGCTGGACTATCTGCTCAAGCACAGGAAGTATCTCCTGGATGTTCGAGATCTTCTTGTCAGTGATGAGGATGTATGGATCATCAAGCACGGCTTCCATCTTCTCTGTGTCTGTAACCATGTAAGGGCTCACATAGCCTCTGTCGAACTGCATTCCCTCAACTATGTCGAGCTCAGTTCCCATTGTGTTTGACTCTTCAACGGTTATTACGCCTTCGTTGCCTACCTTCTCCATCGCGTCAGCTATGAGTTTTCCGATCTCCTCTTCTCCTGCTGATATGGCCGCAACCCTTGCGATGTCCTCTTTTCCGTTTACAGGCTGCGAAAGCTTCTTGAGCTCCTCTACAGTCTTGTCAACAGCTATCCTTATACCCTGCCTTATGAGCATTGGGTTTGCGCCTGCAGTAACGTTCTTAAGCCCTTCCCTGATTATTGCCTGGGCGAGAAGCGTAGCAGTTGTTGTTCCGTCACCGGCAACATCGTTTGTTTTGATAGCTACTTCTTTTACGAGCTGAGCTCCCATGTTTTCATACGGATCCTCGAGTTCGATTTCCCTTGCTATAGTAACTCCGTCGTTTGTTATAAGCGGCGTGCCGAACTTCTTGTCAAGAACTACGTTCCTTCCCTTTGGTCCAAGCGTGACCTTTACAGTGTTGGCAAGCTTGTCAACTCCAGCCTGCATGCCTCTTCTTGCTTCTTCACCGAACATAATGTTTTTTGCCATTGCGAATACCTCCAATTTAAAGTATGTTTAGTATTTCCTATTCCACTACTGCCAGGATGGCGTCCTGCTTCAGTATAGTGTATTCTTCCCCGTCAACCTTTACTTCGGTTCCGGAATACTGTGAGAACAACACCTTGTCACCCACCTTGACTTCCATTTTAACTTCCTTGCCGTCTACTATCCCGCCAGGTCCTACAGCAACGACTTCCGCTTCCTGAGGTTTTTCCTTGGCTGCTCCGGTCAAGAGGATTCCGCTTTTTGTCATCTCCTCTGCCTGAAGTTTTTTGATTACTACTCTGTCTCCAAGTGGTCTAATTTTCATTAAAAACCCTCCTTATGTATTTTGATATATTATTTAACCATTTCATTTGTTAGCACTCATCTCCATCGAGTGCTAACACATATAATTTTAATTAATAGGAATTGTAATATCAAATTTTGCATGTTCCTCATTCCGCCGATATTCGCCAATTTCAGGCTGTTTATTCGAAATATATTCATTTTTCAGCGATTTAGCCTTCAATCTGCTATAATATTGTTATCAATCAAATTTTAGGGGTGCAACATGAAAAGATTAACAGCTTTAGCGATCGCTTTGGCAGTGATTATACTGTCAGTGAAGTTCACCTTGAACTTCAAGCCTCTTTACTATTACGACATAGACCACCTGAACATAACCGAAAACACGACCCTCACAAGGGATCAGATAGTATCGGCTTACGATTACCTCATCTACTACGTGGAAGGCGGCAGGTCCACGGAGTTCAAGATACCGAACCTCCCCTCTTCAGCCTCGGGCGCAACGCATTTCCGGGAGGTCAGGGACATCTTCCAGAAGCTCGACTACCTCCTTTACGCATGCTGCTCTGCCGCGGTTCTCGGCATCATCATCTGCAGCAGAAAAAGAGAGTTCTCATTCCTGAGACTCTCCTCAAACCTTATCTTTATTATAAGCGGTGCAGCGGTGCTTTTTTTCAGCGTGAATTTCGACCTGGCCTTCACTCTATTCCACAAGCTGCTATTCAGCAACGACTACTGGCTTTTCGACCCTGCCACGGATCCGGTTATCAACCTTCTGCCCGAGGAGTTCTTTTTCCACTGCCTGCTACTCATAGCCGCATCTATAACAGCCGCTTCGATGCTGCTCAGGCTCGCTTCCAGAAAGCTCAGGAGCTGAGGCGGCTAAACAGAGGTCAGAACCGCGACAGGTCCACTCCCTCGAACGCCCCAAGGAGGCCGTTGTCCTTCGGAGATGAGCTTGCAGCCCCTCCCGTGTATTTCGCAAGCCCGGCCTTAGCCTTCCTCATGGTCAATATTGTGCCGGCGCCGCCTGCGCAGCCTCCTTCGCACATCATGCCTTCAATGAACTTGCTCTTTGTCCTGTTCATCTTTGCCAGCGTCATCGCGCTTTTGACTTCATCCGCCCCGCTGACCGACACTGCGTTGACCCCGAGCTCAGCAGCTTTCTCCTTTAGAAGCTCCTGGACAGCCGCCTTCACTCCCCCGGACCTTGCGAAGCTTCTTCCGAAAGCTGAAGCCTGACCCGGCTCTTCATGGTTGCAGCTTTCAGGATCCACACCGAAGGCGCTCATCAGCGCAGCAGCCTCCTCGAACGTCAGGACATAGTCTATGGCTCCGGCAAGGCTCTCCCTCTGGACCTCCGATTTCTTGGCTGTGCAAGGGCCTATGAACACCACGAGCGCATCAGGACTCTTCTTCTTCAGCATCCTTCCGCAGGCGATCATCGGCGATACGGTGCCGGAAATCATAGGAACCTGGTCAGGGAACTTCTTTTCTATATAGTTCACGAAGCCCGGGCAGCAGGAGCTGGTCATGTAGCCTTCCCCGCTTTCAAGCCTTTCCACGAGCTCCTCTCCTTCATGCAGCGCGACCACGTCGGCACCGCAGGCTGCTTCCAGCACATCCCTGAAGCCCGTCTTCCTGAGAGCCTCCCATATCATGCCCGTGCTGACCTTCGCTCCGAACTGGCCGGCTATCGCAGGCGCCACTACCGCATAAACCTCCCCGCTCCCGCCCAGCGCTTCCGCAACATTCGTGATGTAGCTCTTGTCGGATATCGCTCCGAAAGGGCATGCCTTCATGCATGCACCGCAGTCAGTGCAGTCCTCCTGTTTTATCATCGCCATCCTGTTGTCAGGGTTGATGGTCAGCGCCCCCGTTGGGCACACCTTCTTGCACGGCCTTATAACCTCCGCGATCGCGTTGTAGGGGCATTCCTTCTTGCACAGACCGCACTCCTTGCAAAGCTCCTGGTCTATATGAGCCCTTCCGCCTACTTTCGATATTGCGCCGGCAGGGCAAACCTCCATGCACTTGTGCTGTATGCAGGATCTGCAGGCTTCTGTAACCATGAACCTGTCTATGGTGCATTTATCGCAGGCGGCGGACAGGACGTACATTATCTCTTCCCTGTCCTGTATGTCCTCCAGAGGGTTTGTGGTGTTGTCATCCGGCTTGTACCCCGAAGCAAGCTGCGCCCTCTGGTATACAACAGCCCTCTCCTTGTATACGCAGCATCTGTACTTTGCTTTGTTCCCGTCTATCAGCTTGTACTGTATCTTTTCTATCTCGTCTTTGCTCAGCCTCTTTTCCTTGGCGAGCACGGCCACCTCTTCAAGCACGTTATGTTTAAGCTTTTTCAACTCTGTTTCAAACTCCATACTAAAACCTCCTGTATCTTACCGTTCATGAGTACATTATAATATTAATACAGTTGCATTTCAATATGTATTACAGATTTAACATTTTGGTAAAATATCGCTCTTTTCAAAGGAATTTTGCATGGTTATTATATATAACAACATATCATTTTATATATAACAGCAAGGAAGCCCGGCGAAACGCCGGGCTTCCTTTAACCGCTATCATTCGACTTTGATGTTGTTTTCCCTTGCGTAGTAGAAGAGGTACTGCTGCGCGAAGCCCGACAGCTCGCCGAACTTGTCGATCCCGAACTCCCTGATCTTCTTTAGCGAAACGTCGGGGGCAAGGTAGAAGTGCTGCATGGCCCTTTTAACCCAGACGTCCACGGGGAAGGCTGAATGCTTGCCCATGGAAAATAGCATTATGCAGTCCGCAACCTTGGGCCCCACCCCAGTGAGCTTCTGCAGCTCCCTGTGGCAGCCCTCTGGATCGCAGCTGCAGATTTGGTCAATATCCGCTTCTTTCCTGTATATGGCATCCACCGTCTGCTTGATGTACTTGGCCCTGAAGCCCAGACCGCAGGCAGCCAGCTCCTCGGCAGTGGCATCCTTTATCTCCTCAAGATCGGGAAAAGCGTAGTAATCCACGCCCTTGTAGGTCAGCTTCTTACCCCACCTCTCGCTAATCCTCCTGATCCCCCTCTTGATCATGGGTATCCTGTTGTTCGAGGAGATTATGAAGGAGAGTATCAGCTCGAAGGGCTCCTGGTTCAGAATCCTTATCCCGTGGCCGAACTCAACGGATTTCTTGAGGAGGGGGTCCTTGCCCAGAACCTCCTTGATGGTTCCGTAGTCCCTGTAGAGGTCGAAATAGTCCGCCCAAATATCCCTGAACTCGTCTTCGGTCGTGTTGTAAAGCACGACTTCGTCACCTGTCTTTTCAACCTCAAGCACCCTGCCGAACGCAACCCCGATGTAGCTTCCGCCTTCCTGCCTGTCCCAGCGGAAGCACTGTCCGCACTCGAATATATGCTCCAGCTCGAAGTTCCTTACCTGATGTACCTTAACGCCGCCGTCGAAGCAGCTCACGTATCCAAAATCCATCTCTCTTTCCCCCGCGTTATAATATTCAAAAAGCTGCACCGGAAGATCCGGCACAGCTTTAAATGCTATTTGCTTAAGAATTCATCTATAGCCTTGGCAGCTTTCTTTCCTGCTCCCATGGCGAGTATTACAGTCGCAGCTCCGGTAACGGCATCTCCGCCTGCATACACCTTGTCCTTTGTGGTCTTTCCTGTCTCTTCGTCAGCTATGAGGCAGAGCCTTTTGTTGACGTCGAGACCCTTTGTTGTCGAGTATATGAGAGGGTTTGGTGAGGTTCCGAGGGACATGATTACCGTGTCCACGTCCATGACGAACTCCGATCCCTCTATCTCCACCGGCCTTCTTCTTCCTGATGCGTCAGGCTCTCCGAGCTCCATCTTAACGCATTTCATGCCTTTTACCCAGCCTTTTTCGTCGCCGAGTATCTCTACAGGGTTTGTGAGAAGGTCGAATATGATCCCTTCCTCTTTTGCATGGTGCACTTCCTCGACCCTCGCAGGAAGCTCCTCTTCAGACCTTCTGTACACTATGTGAACTTCAGCTCCGAGCCTCAGCGCAGTCCTTGCAGCATCCATCGCAACGTTTCCGCCGCCTACAACAGCAACCTTTGTGCCTGCTTTTATCGGTGTATCGTAATCCGACCTGAAGGCTTTCATCAGGTTGTTCCTTGTGAGGAACTCGTTAGCCGAGAACACGCCGTTAAGGTTCTCGCCAGGTATTCCCATGAATTTAGGAAGGCCCGCTCCGGAACCTACGAACACCGCCCGGAATCCTTCTTCGTCGATAAGCTGGTCTATCGAGACAGTCCTGCCTATGATTACGTTTGTCTCTATCTTTACGCCAATCTTCTTGAGGTTCTCTATCTCAGTTTTTACAACCGTGTCCTTAGGAAGCCTGAACTCAGGGATTCCGTACACGAGAACTCCGCCCGCTTCGTGAAGGGCTTCGAATATAGTCACGTCGTAGCCGAGCTTAGCGAGGTCTCCGGCAGCAGTGAGCCCTGCAGGGCCGCTTCCTACCACGGCAACCTTCTTGCCGTTCTTTGGCTTTGTCTCTGAAAGGTCAACTTTGTGCTCCCTTGACCAGTCTGCAACGAACCTTTCAAGCTTTCCTATCGATACAGGCTCGCCTTTTATGCCGAGAACGCATCTCTCTTCGCACTGAACCTCCTGAGGGCATACCCTTCCGCATACAGCCGGAAGCGCGCTTGACTTGGCGATAACCTTTGCCGCATCCTCGAAGTTGCCAGCCTTCACGCACTGTATGAAAGCCGGTATGTCTATGGCAACCGGGCATCCGCCTACGCAAGGCTTGTTTTTGCAGTTGAGGCATCTTGCTGCTTCCTGCATTGCCTCTTCTTCATTGTATCCGAGGCAAACCTCTTCGAAGTTCGTCGCTCTTACCTTAGGATCCTGTTCCTTTATCGGGGTTTTCTTCATTCTATCCATCGCCATTATTTGTCACCTCCGCAGCCGCATCCACCGTGATGATGGGTATCGCCTTCCTCGAACTGAAGGAGCTTCTTGCCTTCTTCTGTTTTGTAAAGGGTCTGCCTTCTCATGGCCTCGTCGAAGTTCACGAGATGTCCGTCGAATTCAGGGCCGTCTACGCAGGCAAACTTGACCTCTCCGCCCACAGTGACCCTGCACGCTCCGCACATTCCTGTTCCGTCAACCATGATAGGATTAAGGCTTACGATTGTGTGTATTCCCTGTTCCTTTGTATATTTTGCTACGAATTTCATCATTATCATAGGTCCGATAGCTATGCACAGATCATAGCCCATCTTCTCGTCTTCAACCTTTTCCTTGAGAAGGTCTGTAACGAAGCCTTTGTAGCCGTATGATCCGTCGTCTGTAGCTATGAAGAGGTTTCTTGAGACAGCTTTCATCTCATCTTCAAGGATTACATAGTCCTTCGACTTTGCTCCTACAATTACATCAACCTCAACGCCCTGCTCATGAAGCCATTTGACCTGCGGATAAACAGGCGCTGCGCCTACGCCGCCGGCAACGAATATTATCTTTTTCTTTTTGAGCTCTTCGATGTCCTCATGGACGAACTCCGAAGGCTGTCCGAGAGGTCCCACGAAGTCAGCAAAGCAGTCTCCCGCCTCATATTCAGCCATTCTTTTTGTTGATGCGCCCATAGTCTGGAAAACGATCGTGATCGTTCCTTTCTCCTTGTCTATGTCGCAGATCGTGAGAGGTATCCTCTCACCCTTTTCGTCCATCTTCACGATGACGAACTGTCCAGGGTATGACGATTTGGCTACCCTTGGAGCCTCGACGTCCATCAGATAAATGCTGGGCGCCACTACTCTTTTTGCAACAATTTTGTACATTTCATTCTCCTCCTGTGTAAATTAAATATAAAATCAAAAAAAGCATCAAAACACTTTAATTATAGCATAAATGACTTAGAAAAAAACACAAAAATCAAAATTTGATTTCTGTGTTTTTGAATCACTTTATTAATTTTCGTTCTTTTCATTCAGAAGGCAGGTTATGGTGAGCAAGCTGTCGATTAGGTGGACATTCTCTATAACTATCCCTTCAGGTACGTTGAGGTCAACCGGCGCGAAGTTCCATATCGCCTTTATACCGTTTCCGGTCAGAGTGTCGCAGACGTTCTGAGCTGCCCTTCCCGGCACGCAGAGAATCGCGATGGTTACTGCATTTTCCTTCATGTAGCTTTCCAGTGTATCGATATCCCTTATTTCAACATCCCTTATTTTAAGTCCGATCAATTTGGGATTAACGTCGAAAATCGCGCTGATATCAAATCCGAATTTTTCAAAATTAGAGTAGTTTGCAAGTGCCTGCCCGATGTTTCCTGCACCCACTATTATGATTTTGTAATCCCTGGACAAGCCGAGGATGTTGCTGATCTGCGTATGAAGCTCCTTGACGTTGTAGCCGTAGCCCTGCTGGCCGAAATCGCCGAAGCAGTTCAGGTCCTGTCGTATCTGGGATGCTGTAAAGCCTATCCTCTCCCCGAGCTCTTTTGAGGATATTCTGTCCACGTCGTTCCTTATCAGGTCTCCCAGATATCTATGGTATTTAGGCAGTCTTCTTATCACCGCCATGGAAATGTTTCTTTTCTTCTCCATAATACACCTCTTGATAAGTAATTTTAAGTAATTGTATATATTTTATCACATATTGCACTTCAATACACATCATAAATAAAAAAAATTACTACAAATATAGCGGCAAACATAGTAAAATAGTAATTTGAAGGACGGTGATACTGTGGTTATACTTAGCTGCAAAGATGTGACCAAAAGCTTCGGCATAGAAGTTCTACTGGATAAGGTTACATTCAACATAAATGAAGGCGAAAAAATAGGGCTCATCGGACCGAACGGAGCGGGAAAATCGAGCCTTTTCAAAATACTGACAGGAGAGCTGGACTACGACAGCGGGGAGATTTTCACAGACAGGAACAAGACTGTAGGATATCTCTCACAGCATCTCTCCCTGAACACGGAAAACTCCATATTCGAGGAGCTTCAGCTTGTCTTCGAGGACCTTTTGAGGCTTGAGCAGAAACTCAAGACGCTCGAAGACGAGATGAACAAACCTTACGATCCCGGGAAGGTGGAATTTCACGAAAAACTGATCAAGGACTATACCACCTGCTCCGAGCTTTACATGAACAGGGGCGGCTTTGTTTTCAGGGCCGAGATAAGCAAAGTCCTCAAGGGTCTGGGTTTCTCGGAGGAGGACAGCCAGCTCCGGATCGGCGTGCTGAGCGGCGGACAGAAGACCAGAGTGGCGCTGTGCAAGCTTCTGCTCATCAAGCCCGACATTCTGCTTCTTGACGAGCCTACCAACCACCTCGACCTGGAAGCTATCGAGTGGCTGGAGGAATACCTCAGCTCCTACAGGGGCACGATAATCCTGATTTCACACGACAGGTTCTTCCTTGACTCCATAACGAACAAGACCTTTGAGCTCCTGGGCGGAAAGGTAAGCTCTTACAACGGCAACTACACAGCCTTTGTTGAGCTGAAGAAGAAGGACTACGAGGTACAGCTCAAGGCTTTCAATCTGCAGCAGGCAGAAATCAAGAGGCAGGAGGACATCATCGAGAGGTACCGCTCCTTCAACAGGGAGAAAAGCATTAAAGCTGCTGAAAGCAGGCAGAGGGCTCTCGACAAGGTGGAGAGGCTTACAGCTCCGGCAAAGGAGAAAAAGATTACAAAGATAAGCTTCGAAACCCAGATAAAAAGCGGCAACGACGTGCTGCACATAGAAAACCTCAGCAAGGCCTACGACGAAAGGGTTCTGTTCTCGGACCTGGACCTGGACATAAAGAAAGGTGAGAAGATCGCCCTCATAGGGGAAAACGGGATAGGAAAGACGACACTTCTCAAGATCATAATGGGCAGGATACCGAGCAGCTCGGGGATATCTGTCCTCGGCAAGAACGTCTTCATAGGCTACTACGACCAGGAGCAGTCGGACCTCGACCCGGACAAGTCGATCCTTGACGAGGTCTGGGACGACTTCCCGGATATGACGACCACCCAGATAAGAAGCGCGCTTGCCGCTTTCCTCTTCACAGGCGACGACGTTTTCAAGAAAGTACACCTCCTCAGCGGAGGCGAGCGATGCAGGATAAACCTTCTAAAGCTGATGCTCTCGAAATCCAACTTCCTACTGCTGGACGAACCGACAAACCACCTCGACATAATGTCCAGGGAAGCACTGGAGGATGCGATACTCGGCTACGACGGAACCATACTCCTGATATCGCACGACAGGTACTTCCTTAACAAGGTCATAGGCAAGATTCTGGAGCTGACCAGGACTGGCCTGACAGAGTATCTCGGCAACTACAGCTACTACGTTGAGAAGAAGAAGAATCCCCTGAGGTTCCAGGAGATAGAGGAGTTCTCCGGGATGACCAAAACCCAGCAGCATAACGAGAAAAGGAAAAAGAGGGAGCTGGAAAAGCTCGAAAAGGAAAAGAAGCAGAGCCTAAAGGACATCGAGAAAAGAATTTCCGACCTGGAGTCCCTGCTGGTCTCCCTGGATGAGAAGCTCTGCCTGCCGGAGGTGTACTCCAACCCCGAGGAATGCATGAAAGTGAATGTTGAGGTTTCCTCTGCAAAGGATGAGCTGGACAGGCTTTACGAAGAATGGGAAAGCCTGATGTGAATGAAACCGCAGCGCGTATCGCGCTGCGGTTTCTCATATCCCCAGAAGGTCCTTAAGTTTCCTCACATTGTTCCTGCTTATCGGTATCTCAGATCTTTCCGAATCGTCCATCACCAGCTTGTAGGTCCCGTTGAACCAGGCGAAAAGCTCCTTGATGTTGTCCAGGTTCACGAGATAGCTCCTGTGCGCCCTGAAGAAGCCTGCCTTCCTCTCTATCTGGCAAAGGTTGTCCCCCGTCAGATAGCTCCTGTCGCGAGTCTTGATATACGTTTTCTCTTCATCTATATAGCAGAAGTAAACATCCTTTATGTCTATGAAGATTATCTTTCCGTTGAGCTCTCCAGGAAGCTTCCTGTAAACATTCTGCTTTTTTTGAAGTTTATCGAACATCTCTGAAAGCATGAGGGGTATCTCGTCCTGCTTTTTCAGCTCGGCAATCTTGTTCCTTATTCTTTCAATCGTCATTGCGAACCTGCTGTCATCCACCGGCTTGAGCACGTAGTCCAGCGCGTTTATTTCAAAAGCCTCTATCGCATGGAGGTTGCACGCCGTGAGGAACACGATCAGCGTGTCCCCGCTTTCCCTATATATCCTTTTTGCAAGCTCAACGCCGTTCTGTAGCGGCATGTTTATGTCAAGGAACACCACATCAGGATTAAGGTCCATTATCTTTTCGTACCCATCTTCACCGTTTATGGCCATGTCGTCCACGACAAAATCTTCGTTTTGGTTGATGAGAAACTTCAGCTCCTCAGCCGCAGGAATCTCGTCCTCCACTATTACGCATCTTATCTTACTCATTCGCATCCATGACCTCCCTGTTTATCTTGAAACTGACCCTTGTCCCATTATCATGCCCGGATCTAATATGAAGGCCGTTGAACTCAGGATAAATAATCTTGAGCCTTTCGTTGACGTTGTCCAGCCCTATACCAGGCCAGAATGTGGTTATCTGCTCAACCCTCTCCTTGTTCATTCCGACTCCGTCATCCTCGACGGAAAATCCTATGGTGCTCCCCAGGTCTTCAGCCCTGACTGTAACCGTCCCGCCTTCCGCCCTCGGCAGTATCCCGTGCTTTATGGAGTTCTCCACGAGAGGCTGAAGGACAAACGCAGGCATCTTGGCTAACTGAAGCTGGTCAGGAATGTCTATGTTTATGACGAGCCTGCTGCCGAACCTCGCCTTTTCTATTGAAAGATAGGAGTTCAGGAAGCTTATCTCGCTTTTTATTGATACGAAATCGTCGCGCCTGTTGAGTGTCTGACGGAAGTAGTTCGACAGGTCTATGATCAGCTCCCTCGCCCTTACAGGGTTTGTCCTGCAGAAGGACGCTATGGTGTTGAGCGCGTTGAACAGGAAGTGCGGCTCTATCTGAGCCCTGAGAGCCCTGTATTCTGCTACATAGGCCTCATGGGCAAGCACATTGAGCTTGTGTATCTCCATCTGGGTGGACAGCAGCTCGCTGAGCTCCTTTGCATAGTTTGCAAAATAGCCGTCCCTGAGCACCTTCTCTGATTTCAGCTGATGGCCGATAACACCCTCAAAATTGCAGTCTATCCCGTATATCGGGACGCAGTAGAACAGGAGCTTTTTCCCGCCGTTCATGAAGGAAATCGTGCCGAACCCCGGTTCCTTGTAGTATTCTGCCAGGTTCTTGCTCAGGAACCCTTCATTTGCAGCATCCCCGTTGTAGGCCAGCAATTCCTTGCTGTCCGCAACGAAAGCCGCTTCGACATTTCCTGTCTCGCAAATTATTTCCGCCACCGGGCCGGCAGTTTTCCTGTCCAGACCGTTCCTCAGGTAGCTGATCGTCCTTCCAGCAATATCGAGAACCTTCTGCGACTGCACAGCTCCGATCCTTGCGTAGTCTTCCTTCGCGTTCCTTATAATGAGGATGAACACTGCTACTCCAAGAGAATTGACTATTATCATAGGCAGTCCTACAATCCTCACTACCTGGACGCTTGCATCCAGCGGTCTTGCAACAGTGAGGACTATAAGCATTTGCAGCATTTCTGCGATCGCAGCGCAGAGCCAGCCCCTGAATACGCTGAGCCCCTTGTCCCTCGAATATTTTCGGGCGACATAACCCATAAGCCCTTCCATGATAGTTGAAATGGCGCAGGCAAAAGCGGTGAACCCACCGAAAAGGTACCTGTGCCCACCGGCTATAGCTCCTACGATTACCCCCATAACAGGTCCGCCAATGTAGCCAGCCATGAACGCGCCGATAGGCCTGGTGTTGGCAATGGCAAACGGTTCTATACCCACACCGGTGTATGTGCCCATGATCGAAAGCGCGCTGAAGAACAGCACCATTCCTATCTTGTCCTGCAGAGTAAGCTCATCCTTGATAAGGTTCCTGAAAAGGCTGGTCTGGTTGTATATGTAAGCCGCCAGGGCAACCAGGGCCATCCTTTCGAGAAGCTGTATAGACAAATTCAAATCCAACAAAATTAACTCCCCCAATAACACACTACGCTTATTATATAACAAGGAGATGCTTTTTTCAAACACCCCCCGTTTTATGCATTTCGGCCGCAAATTTCAGCAGTTCGCGTTCAAATCGTTTCCAGAATATTAATTATATATTAATATAATTCTGAAAATGTAAACGTAATTCATATTCCACAAAATTTTTAAAAAGGAGGCTTTTTCATGAATTCCATTTTTCTAGTTATCATCGCTGCTCTCTTCTTGGTCGCCGTGTACAGATTCTACGGCTCATTCATCGCAGCAAAGGTTCTCGTTCTTGACGGGACAAGAGAAATGCCGTCGCAAAAACACAGGGACGGACATGACTACGAGCCAACAAACAAAGTTGTGCTCTTCGGACACCATTTCGCAGCCATAGCAGGTGCTGGCCCTCTCATAGGACCGGTTCTCGCTGCTCAGTACGGCTACCTGCCAGGTGCTCTCTGGATACTAATCGGAGGTGCATTTGCAGGCGCAGTTCATGACATGGTCATTCTTTTCGCATCGGTCAGACAGGACGGACAGTCTATTGCTGAAATCGCGAAAAAACATCTTGGCCCTACAATGGGTATAGTAACCTCAATCGCGGTGCTGCTCATACTCATAATCGCCATGGCAGGTCTCGGACTTCCGGTCGTAGGCTCGCTCTACAACAGCCCTTGGGGTACTTTCACAGTAGGATTCACAATCCCTGTCGCCATGCTTGTAGGTGTTTACCTTAAGTTCATCAGGCCTGGCAAGATTGCCGAAGGTACAGTACTCGGAATGGGACTCATACTCCTGGGCGTTATCCTCGGACCAACAATCCAGCACAGCGCGCTAGCGCCATTCTTCACATTTGATAAGAAGCAGCTTTCTCTCATACTCGCATTCTACGGCTTCTGTGCAGCTGCAATACCGGTTTGGCTGCTGCTCCTTCCTAGAGACTACTTGAGCACTTACATGAAGCTAGGCGTTATAGGCCTTCTTGCAATAGGTATAATCATTGTAAGACCGGATGTCCAGATGCCTGCAATAACACAGTTTGTTAACGGCGGAGGCCCAATAATACCAGGAAAGGTTTTCCCTTTCATATTCATCACAATAGCCTGCGGAGCTATGTCTGGCTTCCACTCGCTCGTCAGCTCGGGCACAACTCCTAAGCTGATATCAAACGAGAAAGACATTCTGCCTATAGGTTTCGGTGCTATGCTTTTCGAATCGTTCATCGCGCTGATGGCTTTGATAGCAGCAACTTGCCTTCCAACAGCCGACTACTTCGCTATCAACTCAACTGCGGAGGCGTTTTCAAAGCTCCACATGGTCCCTGTTGAACTTCCTATGCTTTCTCAGCTTGTAGGTGAAAATCTTGCAGCAAGACCAGGCGGCGGAGTTTCACTTGCAGTAGGTATGGCTTACGTATTCTACAAGATACCTGGACTTGGTCACCTAATGAGCTACTGGTACCACTTCTGCATAATGTTCGAAGCATTGTTCATACTTACAACTATAGACTCAGGAACAAGAATCGGAAGATACCTGCTCCAGGATTTTGCTGGAACTTTCTACAAACCTTTCGCAAACAAAAACTCATGGCCTAACATCATCCTGTTCAGCGCGCTTGTTTCCTTGAGCTGGGGATACCTCCTCTACTCAGGAAACGTATCGACAATATGGCCTATGTTCGGTGTGGCGAACCAGATGCTTGCAGGTATCGCTCTTGCGATCGGAACCACAATAATACTGAAAAAGGGCAAAGCAGTATACGCCCTCATCACGGTTATACCGATGGCATTCATATCGATCATCACCCTGTACGCTGCTTACCTGAACATAACAGGAAACTACCTGCCAAAGGGCAACATGCTTCTCGCAGGAATATCTGCGGTGCTCATGGTATTGCTTGTAATAATCATAGTTGAGAGCGCTAAAGTTTGGAAAAGAGATCTGGCTGACATAAAAGCCGGCAAACTGAACAAAGAAGCTATCTAATAAAACGAACCGGGAGCCGGGCACTTGAAAAAGTGCACCGGCTCCCTTTGATTACTCAGTTATTCAAATACGTTTATCAAACTTCCGAAAAGCTCCTTATTAGCCTTGATCTTCTCTTCGTTTCCGAAAACGCATACGTAGTTAAGCTTCATGAGTTCGTCCAGCATCTTCCCGTAGCTTCTTATCGAAGCCTCGTCGGTGCTGAGCACCTCGCTCCTCTCCTTCTGCAGGTCCTCGTAGCTGATTTTCCTGAAATAGAGCTCTACAGCTTTGTCGCCCTTCATGGACGGCGTCAGAGGCGCATCCAGGTCGGAGATCGTTCCTATTATATATTTTGTCATCTGCCGCTTGTCGGTCTTAAAGCTGCTGAAGTATTCGCCCGCACCGTCATATACCTTAAGCGTGTCCGCCAGGTTTGGATCCCTGTATGAAGTGAAGAACATGTTCCCGTTCTTCATGAAGGCCGAGAAGCTTCCGTAAGCTCCTCCCTGAACCCTCACCCTGTTCCACAGGTAGTCGTAGTTGCTTATCGTCTTTAGCACGAGCATGCTTCCCGAATATCTGTAACCAAGCTTTATGAAGTTGTACGCCTTGGCCACGTACTGCACCTTGCCCGAGCTCATCAGCCCTTCGTTCTCCTTCTTCAGGTCGAAGCTGTAGCTGCAAGGCTTCGCTTCTCCTTCAGCGAGGCTTTCATTGAGCCCCTTAACGCCTTCTGCGAACAGCTTGTATTGCTCCTCCTCGGAGGTAACAGCCGAGGTAAGGCCCCTCCTGTTGAATATCAGCGAAGATACCTCTCTCAGGTTCCCTATGATCTCGTCAGCCCTGCTGTCAAAGTTCTTCTCAAGCTCGGATATGAACTTGTAGAAGTACAAACCGGAAGTTATGTCGCCGTATTTGCCCTGGGCAGAGAAGTAGGAGAGAAGGTGGTTCGCTGCAACGATATGCCCCCTGTCGTGCATCATCATTTCCAGCCTTGACTTCATTTCCTGGATTATCTCCCTGAGCCTTTTTTTGTCGTCATATTTCGTGGTATTGATTATGTCCTTAAGTATGCCGAAAGCCTTTTCGATATTGTGCTCAAGCACCTTCGTCCTTACGGAAAACTTAGGGTAGAAAACCTCGTCCGAGCCGCTGAGGGAATACTCCGCAGTGTTGAACCTGAGGCCCCCGGTGCATATGTTGATCTCGTTGACCAGGTCCTCGTAGTAGTATTTCTCCGTGCTAACCTTTCCGAGAACGGATGCAAGGATTGACAGGTACGGCAGCTTTTCCTGAGGCACCGCGCAGGTGTCGAAGTACAGGTCGATGTAGCATATCTTGTTCGTGAAAACCGGGAAGTACAGGACTTTCAGGTCTCCCTCTTCCCTTTCCGATATATCGAGCCTTTCGGCATCCTTCTTTATGTCCTCCAGCTCAAGAAGCGGAATCTTCTCCAGATCCTCCTGGCTGTCCGGCTGCAGCTGTCTTTCCTTGAGACTTTTGGTTGTCTGGATTATGGACTCAAGCTCCTGCTCCGTAAGCCCGGCCTTGAATTCTGAAAGCTCCTTCCTTGTCTCCTCAGCCTTCTTCTCCTCCATGCCTTTGAGCGGTTTTACCACCAACATGGAAACGTGACTGTTTTCCAGAAGGTATTTCTGTATGAGCTTCTCGAAGTAATCGGTTGTCAAAGCCGCTTTGACCTTTTCTATGGTTTTCTCGTATCCCAGGTGTAAAAACGGGCTTTCTTCGTAAAGCCAGCTGTCCATGCACTTCATGCTGTATATGAGCCCCTTCGGATAGCCCTGGTAATCGGCCTCCCTGAGCTGGAACTCCTTTAGGTTTATGGAAGCTTCTATGGATTTTTTGTCTATGCCCTTGGCTACAAGGGTTTCCAAGGTTTCGAAGACGACCTTTTTGAAACTCTCAAGCTTGTCCTCGTTCGAGTTCTTAGCCACGACGCTGAACACCGGCTGAAGGATGCTGTTTTCGAATAGGCCGAAAACATCCTTCCCTATGCAGCTGTCGATCAGCGCTTTTTTAAGCGGAGAGCCCGGTGTTTCCAGCAGCAGGTGCTCCAGTATGTCGAATGCCAGGTAGATTTCCGGGTCGGTGCAGTTCCCTACAGCGAAGTTAAGGCTAAGGTACGTCTTGTCCTGCTCGTTCTCAGACGCAGTGATAGGGTACTCTATGACAGTTTCACGTATGCTGTCGTAAGGCTCCTGAAAGCCTATGCCCGAGTCCACAGCGATCCTGTCGTATGCCGCGAGGTAGCTCTCGTCAAGGAACTTAAGCTTTTCCTCTATGTCCATGTCGCCGTAGAAGTAGATATAGCTGTTCGAAGGATGGTAGTACTTGCTGTGGAACTCCAGGAACTTCTCCTGTGTGAGCTCTGGTATTACGTCCGGATCCCCGCCTGACTCGACACCGTAGGTAGTGTCCGGAAAGAGCGTTTCTGTTATCTTCCTGAAAAGTATGGATTCAGGGGACGAGAACGCACCCTTCATCTCGTTGTAGACAACACCTTTGTAGGTGATCTCTTCCTCCCTGCTTTCCAGCTCGTAGTGCCAGCCTTCCTGCATCAGAATCTCAGGATATTTGTAGATGTTCGGGTTCAGAACCGCATCCATGTATACGTCTATCAGGTTGTTGAAGTCCTTGTCGTTCCTGCTGGCCACAGGGTACATAGTCTTGTCCGGGAATGTGAAGGCGTTCAGGAACGTGTTGAGAGACCCTTTCGCAAGCTCTACAAACGGCTCCTTTACAGGGAACTTGCTCGATCCGCAGAGAACCGAATGCTCGAGGATATGGGGAACTCCCGTGCTGTCCTTCGGCGGTGTCCTGAAGCTAATGGAGAACACCTTGTTGTCATCCTTGTTTTTAAGGAACAGGAGCCTCGCCCCCGATTTCTCGTGCTCGAATATTATCCCTTCCGAGTCGATGTCCGAAATCTGCTTTGTTTCAACCACCCTGAACCCGCTGTATATTTCTCCCGCATTGAATGCCATGATTAGATCTCCTCCATCCTCATTATGAAGTTTGCCATGACGAGAACCCCGTAATACAGAGCTTCGTCGCTGGCGCTGAACTTTGTTGAATGAAGCGCTTCGCCGCCCACTTCACCTTCCTTGATTCCGAGCCTGAAGTGCACCGACGGGACCCTTTCCGCGAAAAACGCGAAATCCTCGGCTGTAAAGCTCTTGGTGAGCGGAAGGACGTTGTCCCTTCCCAGGATCTCTTCAGTCTCCTCAACGAAATGCTTCGTTAGCGTCTGATCGTTTATGAGCGGCGGGTATCCGTCGCCGTATGTCACCTGGGCGGTGCAGCCGTATTTTGCTGCGCTCGCATCTGCCCCGTTTATAAGGTCCTTCTTTATTTTCTTTCTCAGGTCGCTGTTGAAAGTCCTCACGGTCCCCCTGACTATCGCTTCGTCGGCTATTACGTTCGACGCCTCGCCTGCGCTGATGGACGTGAAGGTAACTACGAACTGGTCGAGAGGGTTGTTCTCTATGTGAAGCTTGTTGTTCATCGACTGTATGAAATCTATGGACGGATAGAGGGGGTTCTTGCACAGGTACGGCATTGCCGCATGGCCTCCCTTTCCTATGAACCTGACGATGAAGGAATCCACGGAAGCCATGGTCGGCCCGCTAGAAACCTCTATTTGCCCCACGTTTACGCCCGGCCATACGTGAAGGCTAAGGGCGCACTTGACTTCCGGATTTTCCAGCACCCCTTCGTTTATCATAGGAAGCGCGCCTCCTGTCTTATCCTCCTCGCCCGGCTGGAATATGAACTTGACAGTCTTCTCGCAGCCGATTTCCTTGAGCACAAGTGCGGTGCCCAGGACCACGGCCATGTGGAAATCGTGGCCGCAGGCATGGGACACGCCGTTTACAGGGAGTGCGTCCATGTCCGCCCTCAGGGCTACGCAGGTTTCTCCTTCGTTCATTAATCCGACAACCCCGGTGTTGAAGATCGTTTCGGTCTTTATTTCAAGCTCGTCCAGGATGCCTTTGATGATTCTGCTGGTATTGAATTCAACAAAAGAAAGCTCCGCATTCTCGTTGAGCAGCTTCCTGTACCCTTTTATTTCTTCGAATTTGCTTCTTACTACATCTTTTAACTCCATTTTTAATATACCCCCTCCTAACAGCGACAGAAACTGTCTTTTACAATCAATATATATTATAATTGTTTGCAGCACTTTTGAATACAATAACTTAAAATCTTCTCCAGTCAAATTGAACCCTATCAAAATGCCTCCGCATGTTGATAGGGTTCGTTCTGTGTTTATTTAAGTTTTATTATCATCTGTCCGGTCTTTACCTGGTTGCCTTCCTTGACTGCAACCTTTTCGACTGTTCCGTTAGCGCTTGCAACTATGTTGGTTTCCATCTTCATGGCTTCGATAACTGCAAGGCTCTGTCCCTCTTTGACTGAGTCTCCCTCTTTGACAAGGACCTTCAGCACGGTTCCAGGGATGCTTGCGCCTATTTCGAGCTTGTTGGAGGAGTCGGCCATGAGGACCTCTGCTTCGAGCGACTCAAGCCTCTCGCTGCTGAGCTTGTCCTTGATCTTGACTTCCCTTCTGTTTCCGTTTATCTCGAATATTACGTTCCTGTTGCCCTGCTTGTCAAGCTTTCCTATCTCGAGAAGCTGGACTATGAGCGTCTTTCCTTCTGCGATGTCTACCTCGGAGGTTTCTCCCTCGAAGAGTCCGTGGAAGAACACGTCGCTTCCCATGTGGCTAAGGTCGCCGTATTCCTGAACGTATTTCAGGTATGCATCGAACACGTCAGGGTAAAGCGCTGAGCTGAGCACATCCTTGTTCGTAACTTCCATCTTGAACTTCTTTTTCAGGTTTTCCTTTATCTTGTCGAAATCCTCAGGCGGAAGAAGTTCGCCCGGTCTGCATGTGATTGGCTCCTCGCCCTTCAGTACTATATCCTGAAGCTTTGTGTTGAAGCCTCCCTGAGGCTGGCCCATCATTCCTTTGTAGAACGAAACCACGGAATCAGGGAACGCCATGTTCTTTGCTTTGTCGTATATGTTTTCAGGAGTAAGATCGTTCTGGACCATGAATATTGCCATGTCTCCGACCATCTTTGACGACGGTGTGACCTTGATTATGTCTCCCGACATCTCGTTTACTTTCTTGTACATCTCTTTTATGTCGTCGAACCTGTGTCCCAGGCCGAAGCTCTCTACCTGAGGCTTCAGGTTTGAGTACTGGCCGCCAGGTATCTCGTACTTGTATATTTCTGCGCTTCCGGATTTCAGGCCTGACTCGTTTGCAAAGTAGACAGGTCTTACTGCTTCCCAGTAGTCCGAAACCTTCTGCAGGTCATCGAGGTTGAGCTCCGTATCCCTGTCGGTGTTCTTGAGCGCTGCAACTATAGAGTTAAGGGCCGGCTGGCTTGTCAGTCCAGACATGCTGTTGAAAGCTGCGTCCGCTATGTCCACGCCTGCATGTGTTGCCATGAGCACTGTTGCAACACCGTTTCCTGTGGTGTCGTGAGTGTGCAGGTGGATAGGGATTGAGATCTCGTTCTTAAGGGCCTTTATGAGCTTCTCAGCTGCATAAGGCTTGAGCAGTCCGGACATGTCCTTTATGCCCAGGATGTGAGCTCCGGTCTTTTCGACTTCCTTGGCGAATTTCACGTAGTAGTCAAGTGAGTATTTGTCTCTTGACTCGTCCAGGATGTCTCCTGTGTAGCACATGCATGCTTCTGCAACCATACCCTGGTTCAGGGTTTCGTCGATTGCAATCTCCATGCCCTTGAGCCAGTTCAGGGAGTCGAATATCCTGAACACATCTATCCCGCTCTTCGACGCCTGCTTTATGAACTCCCTTATCACGTTGTCAGGGTAGTTCTTGTACCCTACGGCGTTTGCTCCTCTGAGAAGCATCTGGAACAGCACGTTAGGCATCCTCCTTCTCAGCTCCTCGAGCCTTACCCAAGGATCCTCCTTGAGGAATCTGTATGCAGTGTCGAACGTAGCTCCGCCCCACATTTCAACAGAGAACAGGTCCTTTGCAAGCACCGACTGCTCCTTGGCAATCTTGACCATGTCCCTTGTTCTTACTCTTGTTGCAATGAGTGACTGCTGAGCGTCTCTCATTGTTGTATCTGTAAGAAGAAGCTTGTTCTGTCCTTTTATCCATTCAACGAGTCCTTCAGGGCCTTTCTCGTCGAGGATCTGCTTTGTTCCTCTGAGATCACCTTCGAAGGAAACCTTAGGAACGACAGGAACGTCGAAGTCCATCTTGTCTCCGCGGGTCTCGTTGACCACCTTGTCGCCTATATATTTCAGAACCCTAAGTTCCTCGTCGGCTCTCGGCGCTATGTCGAACAGGTCAGGATGTTCAGCTATGAAGTTAGTGTCGCAGGTTCCGTTATGGAACTGCTCGTGGTTGAGCAAGTTGATGAGGAAGTCCACGTTTGTCTTAACGCCAGAAACCATCATCTCCCTGAGGGCTCGCAGCGATTTCCTTGTAGCGTCCTCGTACGTCCTTGACCATGCAGTTGTCTTTACGAGAAGGCTGTCATAGTAAGGGCTAATGACAGCTCCTGTGAAGCCGTTTCCTCCGTCAAGCCTTATTCCGAAGCCTGAGCCCGTTCTGTAGACGTCTATCTTGCCTGTGTCAGGAGCAAAGTTGTTTGACGGGTCTTCAGTTGTTACCCTGCACTGTATAGCATATCCGTTGACCTTTATGCTGTCCTGTGAAGCTATCCCTATTTCCTTTGAACCGAGCTCGTAGCCTTCAGCGACGAGTATCTGGCTCTGGACTATGTCTATGCCTGTAACCATTTCTGTAACAGTGTGCTCAACCTGTATTCTCGGGTTCATCTCAATGAAGTAGTGGTTGCCTTCCTTGTCGTAGAGGAACTCCAGGGTGCCTGCGCTTCTGTAGTTGACAGCCTTTGCAAGCTTGATGGCGTCCGCACAGATTGCATCCCTTTTCTCCTTAGGGAGAGCGATTGCAGGAGTGAACTCAACGACCTTCTGGTGCCTTCTCTGGATCGAGCAGTCTCTCTCGTAGAGGTGCACTATGTTGCCGTACTTGTCTCCTATTACCTGGACTTCGATGTGCTTTGGCTTTTCGAGGTACTTCTCTATGAATATATCCTCAATGCCGAATGCTTTCTTCGCCTCGTTTTTTGCGCTATTGTATGAAGATATCAGCTCGCTCTCGGACCTTACAATCCTCATTCCCCTGCCGCCGCCGCCGAATGCTGCTTTGAGCATTACAGGGTATCCGCAGAAGTTTGCGAACTCTATAGCTTCCTGCTCTGTCTTTATCGGTTTCTCAACGCCAGGGATTGTAGGAACTCCTGCTGCCTTAGCGACTATCTTGGAGCTGATCTTGTCTCCCATGCTGTCCATCATCTCAGCTGTCGGTCCTATGAACTCTATCCCGTTTTCTGCGCATTTTCTTGCGAACTCAGGGTTTTCTGCAAGGAATCCGTAACCTGGATGGATTGCGTCTACTCCCTTCTTAAGCGCCAGGTGGATTATCTCGTCAATGTTGAGATAAGCGTCTACAGGCCCTCTGTTTTTCCCTATCAAGTAAGCCTCGTCAGCTTTTGTTCTGAACAATGAACGTTTGTCTTCATCGGAATATATAGCTACAGTCCTGATTCCGAGTTCATGGCATGCTCTGAATATTCTTATAGCTATTTCCCCACGATTCGCTACAAGTACCCTCTTAAATTTTTTTTCCAAATGGCTCATCTCCCTCTTAAATATTTTTTCTGTATATTTATATAATTTGCGTCATAAATATAAATGCAGACAAATAACATCTCTATTATATATAAATATCAAAAATATTTCAATTGAATTTTTTAATTTATTGTTCCTGCATTTTTTTAACCTCAAAATGTCCACTTCCTATTATAAGCCCCATTTGAGATACTTTCAACCAAAACAGAAATGCAATTTTACACCAACCAAAAATTCTTATGAGTATGGACCACAGTGATGCGGCAGGTCTCCCAGCCGTTGCATAAGTAAGATTCCTATCGTTCGCCGAGCTTCAGGTTTGGTACTGCATTTAGGTCGAGCGGTGCCGTCCTGCCCTGCTTAAGCTCGAAATATGCAGCGCTGCCTATCATTGCTGCGTTGTCAGTGCAGAGTATCATCTCAGGGAACAGTATTTCTATGCCGTTCTTCCTGCCCTCCGCCGTCAGCTTTTCTCTGAGGCATGAATTAGAAGCCACGCCTCCGGCTACCGCCATCCTGCCGACCCCTTTCAGCCTGCAGGCCCTCATGGAGTTGTCGGCAAGGAAGTCCACTACAGACTTCTGGAAGGAAGCTGCGACGTCTGCCTTGTTGACCTCTTCTCCCTTCATCTCCATCTTGTTTAGGTAGTTCAGCACGGCTGATTTGACCCCGCTGAAAGAGAAATCAAGAGTATCCGGATCGTGGAAATTGGCCCTGGTGAACTTGATTGCATCAGGATTCCCCTCCTTCGAAAGCCTGTCTATCTTTGGCCCCCCGGGATATCCAAGCCCGATCGCTCTTGCAACCTTGTCGTAAGCCTCTCCGGCTGCGTCATCCCTTGTCTGGCCCATTATCTCGAACTCGCCGTAATCCTTCATGTATACAATGCAGGTATGCCCTCCTGATACGATGAGGCATACGAAGGGCGGCTCAAGGTCCGGATGCTGTATGAAGTTTGCGCTTATGTGCCCTTCTATGTGGTTTACCCCCACCAGCGGCTTCTTTATGGCGTAGGCAAGCCCCTTAGCGTACTGCAGCCCCACCAGCAGGGCTCCGACGAGTCCAGGCCCGTAGGTGACGGCTACGGCATCGATTTCCTTCAGCGTTACCCCTCCTTTCTCAAGCGCTTCCTCTACAACTGCGCTGATGACCTCCACATGAGCCCTGGATGCCACCTCTGGAACTACCCCGCCGAACTTCTTGTGGATGTCTATCTGGGAAGCGATGACGTTTGAGAGCACCTTTCTTCCGTTCTGGACAACCGCTGCGGAAGTCTCGTCGCAGCTGCTCTCTATAGCAAGAATGTTAGTTATTTCCTTCATTAAAAAAACCTCTCATCAATTAGTGTGTATACATTTAATTATACTTCTTGGCAGTGCATTATTCAACGATATGGTATATTATATAGAGTAGCATAATATGTTTAGGAGTGTCGAAATGAGACCATACGCAAAAATAACAGTGGCAGGATCACCAATAACCAAATCGAACTTCAAGCTCATGAGCGTCAACGGCAGGGCCATACTCCCTTCCAATTCGGGGAAATACCACGACAGGTACGCGCTGTATGAGGAGGAGATAGCCTACAACGCAAGGGTCCAGAATCCGGGCGTAACCCTTAGCGAGTCCCTGATAGCCGTGCTCAAGGTCTTCTACAAGAGCAGCAAGCGCCATCCTGACACAAACAACATAACGAAGAGCATATTTGACGGGGTCGAAAAGAGCGGGCTCATCGTGAACGATGCCCAGATAAGAAGGCTAGTTATCGAGGAGTATTACGACAAGGAAAACCCCCGCTTTGAGCTGGAGCTTTTCGGCGAAAGCGTGTATTCACTTTCGTATAATATAGAAGAAAAACAGGAGGCATGCGCTCCTATCAGCTATGAACCTCCCTCAAATAAAAAAAATCTGGCCGGCAGTCCTCTCAGGAAGCCGGTCCAGAATAGCGATTCTCTTATAGGTGATGGCCCGGTCTGCGAAATCTGCCGCAAACCTGTTAACGAAAAAAATGTTGTGACTGCTGACAGAGGCAGGAAGGTCATATGCAGGGACTGCCTCAGAAACCTCCTGTGACCAGTTCCCTGGCGAACCCGGCAGCCGCTAGCCCTGCACTGCGGGACTCCTCGATCAGGTGGTCCACATTCTCATGGACATGGTTTGCGTTTCCGCAAACATAAATCCCGTCTGCATTTGTTGAGAAGCCTTCTGTCAGGGCGATTCCCGAATCCCTGAGCAGCACTGTATCCGGGATCAGGTCTACCGACAGAAGTATGGCATCGCATTCCACGGTCTTCTCCGATCCTTCAATCCTCTTGCCGTCGCAGTCAACCTCTGTGACGGTTATGCTTTCTATCCTCTCGTCTCCATGGATCTCAAGCAGCTTGTGCATCAGCAGCATGGGTATGTTGAAATCTTCGACGCACTCAACTTCGTATTTCTCCTGCCCCTTCGCTTTCGTACCAGGCTCGATGACACCCAGGACTTTCGCTCCCTCAAGGTACATAGTCCTCGCCATCATAAGCCCCAGGTTTCCTGAGCCTATTATGACCGCCCTCTTCCCCGGAAGGTATCCTTCGGTGTTCACTATCTTCTGGGCTGTTCCCGCTGTGTATATTCCCGCCATCTTGCTTCCCAGGATATTGACAGCCTCCTTCGTGTTCTCGATGCACCCTGTCGCGAAAACTATGGTCCTGCCCTTTATTTCAAAGATGCCTTCCTCCGAGTTTACCGCTGTTACAACCCTGTCCTTTTGAATCTGCAGAACCATCGTATCGAGCTTGTATTCGATTTCGAGGGCTATAACCTTGTCTATATACCTCTGAGAGAACTCAGGGCCTGTCAGCTCCTCCTTGAACAGCTCCGCACCGAAGCCGCTGTGTATGCATTGGTTCATCATGCCGCCCAGCTGGTCGTCCTTTTCCAGTATCAGCACCTTTTCTGCGCCGTTCTTTTTCGCGGCTACGGCAGAAGAAATACCTGAAATCCCTCCGCCAACCACAATCAAATCGTAAACCTGCATTTAATTAACCCCTCCGTATTGATCATTACAACTTACAAGAACTTTTCAAACCTGTCCGAGCCAACCTTGCAGATAGGGCAGATTTCAGGCGGATTTTCGCGAGCGCACAGATATCCGCAGACCTTGCACCTCCAAATAGGGAGCCTCTCCTTAGCCCCGGAATCCCTTCTCTCCGGTATCGGCTGCACTTCCTGCTCTCCCTTCACCACCTTGCCGCTCACATAAAGCGCGCAGTAGCAAGCCCCAAAATCGGTGATGTCCGCATCCCTGTAGTCGCAGGGGCAGATTATGTCAAGGTCCTTCACCCTCTCACCTGATGACAGCCTGCACGGGCATAGCATGTAGCCGTACCTTTCATCGTTCACCAGCAGACCCTCGACGAGGTCCTTGGCGAACTGCGCGTCGGGGTTAAGGAAGTACCCGCTTCCCTCTGCCTGCTTTTTTATCTTTTCATAAAGCGTATCAATTCTTTCCTGCTCCATCATTTGAGCCCCTCTAGGATCTCATCCTCTTTGAATCCGACAACGCATTTGCCGTTAACAATTATTGTCGGGAACGATACCTTCGGGTTCCATTTTGAAACCTCGTCCAGCACCGTATTCCTGTCATCTCCTTCAAGAAGATCTACAAAGATATAGTCATATGCGATCCCTTTTTCTTCAAGGAAGCTTTTAGCCCTCTTGCACCACACGCAGGTGCTGAGCCCGTAAACCAGTATGTCGCCTCTGTCGGTTCCGTCAACATGTGTTTTTTCAGCCATGATATGCATCTCCCTCCAGGCAAAATATAATCCTCCTTAATTATAATGCCTTACAGGATAATTTGCCATACGTAATCATATTCTTCTTCCTCCAGCTCTTAAACAGGTCCCTGTAATTGATTTTTCTTAACATGCTTCAGTTGCGCATGTTAAATTTTCCAGGGTTGACAATCCTTGTGCCAGATTATATTATATTAATCAATATACAAAAGCGCTGACAGGGTAAAGTAAGCTGTGCCTTTTCGTTTCCAGAGAGTCGGGTTTGGTGTGAGCCGATGACGAAGCTATAGCCGAAGTTCCCCCTTGAGCTTGCATGCTGAACAAACAGTAGGCGTGCACGGTTTCCTCCGTTAACCGGATACGGATAGTTTTGTCCTGAGTGGCTGTAAAGCAATTGGAGTGGTACCGCGGGTTTCCCGTCTCTTACGAGACGGAAGCCCTTTTTTGTTTTCAAAAATATCAAAGCACAGGAGAGTGGAACATATGATTTGGAATGAGCCTATGGAATGCATGAGCAGAGAACAGATGCGCGACCTGCAGGGCCGCCGCCTTAAGGAAGTTGTGAGCAGGGTATACCACAACGTGCCTTTTTATAGAAAAAAGATGCAGGAGCTCGGGATCGGGCCCCAGGACATAAACTCTATAGACGACCTCGTCAAGCTCCCCTTCACTACGAAGCAGGACCTGAGGGACAACTACCCCTTCGGACTTTTCGCGACGCCCAAGAGCGAGGTTGTAAGGGTCCACGCTTCCTCGGGTACAACCGGAAAGCCGACAGTCGTCGCGTACACAAGGAAGGACATAGACACGTTCTCGGAGGTTGTCGCCAGGGCTCTGAGCTGCTCGGGAGTCACCCGCGAGGACACCATACAGATAGCCTTCGGCTACGGCCTCTTCACCGGCGGCCTGGGGATCCACTACGGGGCTGAAAAGATCGGCGCTGCGGTAGTGCCGATCTCCGGCGGGAACACGGAGAAGCAGCTTTCGCTGCTGCAGGATTTCGGCACCACCGTCCTCGCATGCACACCCTCCTACGCAGCATATCTGGCCGACGCAATGGAAACTGCCGGTATCGATCCGAAGAAGCTCGCACTCAAGATCGGCATTTTCGGAGCTGAGCCGTGGAGCCAGGAGATGCGTGCAAAGATCGAGGAGGGGCTCGACATAAAAGCGTTCGACATCTACGGCCTGAGCGAGGTCATGGGTCCGGGGGTTGCCAACAGCTGCGAATTCCAAAGCGGACTTCACATAGCCGAGGACCACTTTGTTCCCGAGATACTTGACCCTCTGACGCTGCAGCCCCTTCCCGAGGGTTCAACTGGCGAGCTGGTGTTCACGACCCTCACAAAGGAAGCGATGCCTCTCCTGAGGTACAGGACTCGCGACCTTAGCAGCCTTGACTATTCAACCTGCGGATGCGGCAGGACAAACGTCAGGATGTCGAAGATATTCGGCCGTTCGGACGACATGCTGATAATAAGGGGCGTCAATGTTTTCCCTTCGCAGGTCGAGAGCGCGCTTCTTGAAGTAACCGAGGCAAAGCCCCACTATGTGCTGGTCGTGGACCGCAGGGACAACCTGGACACCCTCGAGATACAGGTAGAGATCGATGACAAGTACTTCTCAGACGAGATGGTTCAGCTCAACTCTATACGCCAGAAGATCAAGCACAAGATCGAAAGCATCCTCGGCATAAGTGTTATAATAAGCTTGGTTGAGCACAGGACGCTGGCAAGAAGCGAAGGCAAGGCAAAGCGCGTGATCGACAATCGCAAGATATAGAAAGACAAGGAAGGTGAACGAAATGATTATTAAACAGCTGTCAGTATTTTTGCAGAACGAACTGGGGAGGCTTGAGGAGGCGACCAAAGTGCTCGCCGACAACAGCATAAACATCTCCGCTATGTCAATTGCCGAGACCGAAGGCTACGGGATCCTAAGGCTGATCGTTAATGATATAGACAAGGCCGCCAAAGCCCTGAAGGATGATGATTTTTCGGTTAAGATAACCGACGTCCTGCGCATAGACGCTCCGGATGTGCCAGGTGCGGTCCACAGCATAATAAGCAAGCTCTCTGATGCAGGTATAGACATAGCATACATTTACGGCTACTCCAGCAACGGGGTTGCTCCTCTCATAATTAAGGTTAGCGACCCTGAAAGGGCAGACCAGATAATAAGCCGCAAATAAATAGAATGGCGGTTCCAATTCGCTCGGAACCACCATTTCATTATGAATAATCGCTGAAGTAATTGCTGTATTCGGATAGTTCGCCGAATAAGCTTTCCCAGTTTTCCTTTGGTTTGCTGAAATGCTTCTCCAGCAGCTGTTCTACCGCTTCAGAGTCCTTGCTCCTTATCGCTTTGTAAAACTGCTCGTGCTGTCCGATAAGGTCCTTGTTCGAATACTTTATCTCCGACAGCAGCCTAAGCCTGTTGTAATGCGTGCTTATCTTCAGTATCGAGTTCCAAACCTCAGCAAGGCCGAGGCCCGAGAATATGATGCCGTGAAATTCTATGTCCAGCTTGTGGAATTCCAGCTCCTTGCCCTGTTTTCCAAAGATGCTCTTCTGCGAGATAAGGTTTCTTTCCAGTTCGAGCAGGTTCTCCTCAGGGAACCCCCTGCAGGCCATCCTCAGCACCTCTTTCTCCAGATGGTACCTCATGAAATATGCCTCGTTGACGAGCTGCCTGTCAATAAGAGAAACGTAGGTGCCTATCTGAGGTTTCACCATTATGAGATGCTCCTCCTTGAGCCTCATCAGTATCTCCCTGACAGGTGTCCTTGATATGTTCAGCTGCTCGGAAAGCTCCGATTCATTTATGTTCTGGCCCGGCTTGAGCTCCAGGGACATGATGTTGTCCTTCAAAACCCTGTAAGCGTATTCCTTAGAGTTTTCTCCCCTGATTTTTTCCGGAAAATTCATAACCATAATCGCACCTCTCTTTTGTTTGACTAACTATGCAGGCTACCTGTCCACGACCTTCTTTTTCCCCATGAAAGCAAGGAGCTGGTCAAGGTATGGGTATCCCTCCATGTCTCCCTGCACCAGGGTGGCCATGGCACCCACTCCGTTGCCGAATTGGCCGCAATCTGGCAGGTCCATCCCCTGCAGCATTCCCGAAAGGAAGCCTGCAGCAAAACCGTCGCCTGCTCCCACCGTATCCACAAGGTGCTCCACCCTGAAGCCCTTGACGTAGGTTCCCCCGTTTTTGTCTGCCACGTAGCAGCCGTCGGCTCCAAGCTTTACTGCGACTATCCTGCAGCCCATCTCAAGGAACTTCTCCGCTATCTCCTTCTCGTCGCTGAGACCAAGCAGCATCTCTCCCTCCGATATTCCAGGAAGGATTATGTCCGACAGCCCTGCCATCTCGAGCAGCACAGGCTTCGCCTCTTCTAAGGACCATAGCTTAAGCCTGATGTTCGGGTCGAAGGATACGGTTATGCCGTTCTCTTTAGCTATCCTGAGCACCTCGAATACGACCTCGCGCATGCTTTTTGAAAGCGCCGGGGTTATCCCTGTCATGTGGATTATCCTGGCCTGCTTTATATATTCCTCGTCTATGTCCTTCAAGGTCAGCTTCGTAGCAGCCGAATCCTTCCTGTAGTAGTAAACGTTAGGGTTCTCGCTGGCGAATCTCTCCTTGAACAGGATCCCTGTGTTCGCATCGCCGGTCCACATAACCCTGGATACGTCAACGCCTTCGCCGCGTATCGTGTTCCTGATGTACCTTCCGAACTCGTCCTTCCCGACCATTGAGAACCAGGCGGAATCATGTCCGAGCCTCGCAAGGGCGATCGCAACGTTAGACTCCGCTCCGCCTATGGATTTGCTGAATCCAGGGACGTATCTCAGAGGCCCCGTAAGGCTGGGGTTGAAAAGCACCATGGTCTCGCCGAAAGTCAAAACCTCCATGATTAATTACCTCTTGCTTTCCTTACTTCTTCTACAAACCTTGCCGCAGTCTCGGTCACCAGCTTGTAGTCTCCAGTCTTCGCTCCCTTTGTAAGGTCTCCGCCGGTTCCGACAGCTACAGCGCCTGCATTTATCCAATCCTTAACGTTGTCAAGGTTCACCCCGCCTGTAGGCATGAAGTTGCCCTGCGGTATCGGCCCCTTGAAGGAGCTTATTATTGACGGTCCGAAGGCGTTGCCCGGGAACACCTTGAGTATCTCCGCCCCGCATTCCAGCGCCTCCACCGCTTCCTTAACGGTCATTATACCCGGCATCACCGCAACCCTGTACCTGTTGCAGAGCCTCACCGTTTCCCTGTCGAAGTAAGGGCTGACAATGTACTTGGCCCCTGCCAGGATGCACAGCCTTGCAGTCTCAGGGTCAAGCACTGAACCGGCGCCGATTATAAGGTCTTCGCCCCTGTACCTTTCGGACAGCTCTTTTATAATGTCCAGCGCACCCGGGACGGTCATGGTGATCTCAAGAGCCTTTATGCCGCCCTCTTTTATTGCGTCGATTATCCTGATGCCCTGCTCCTTAGATTCCGCCCTGATAACGGCAACGACTCCAGCGTCCATAATCCTCTTTATTGTTTCTATTCTTTCCATTATGCTCCCCCTATCTCCTTGTCTCCCACTTCTCGCACCATACATGCTTGTTGAAGTGCGTGCCTTTGAATTCCGATTCACCCGTGATCTTCTCTATTGTCTGGCGTATCACCTCTCTCGTGTTCTTGTAAGCGTTGATGTACGTCTTGACCATAGGCACGTCCGTCAGGTGCGTTGTGAAGTTAAGCGATACGAATACTGTTGGAACTTCGTATACGTACCACGGGATGTCAACGGACATTGGGCATGCCCACCTGATCCTGTAGTTGTTCTCCGCAGCGTACCCCCTTATGTCAGAGAATACGATGGCCGCATCGTAGTTTTTAGCTACATCCATTGTTTTCCCCTTCACCCTTGTGTTCCCGTCCTGGAGGGTGACCTCGAAGCCCGCCCTCTCAAGCTCTTCTATGATTACCTTTGCTGATTCCTTTCCCGAATCGTAGATGCCGCCCTGCTCTCCGTAGAGTATGTGCAGCTTGATCCTCTTGTGGGTTTCAGGCTTGATAGGCAGCTGCTTCCACGTGTCCTTGACAAGGGATATGCTCATGTCCGCCGCTTCCTTCGACATGGCGATGTGCTCTGCGCAGCCCACGACCTTGAGCCCTTCCTCAGGCGGGGTAAGCCTTCCCTCTTTCTGCAGCGTGTGGAGGCTGACGGCAGCCTTCATGCCCAGGATCCTTCTCAATGCGTCGTGAAGCCTTTCTTCAGAGATCACTCCGTTCTTGTAGCCGTCCATCATGAACATGAAGTCTTCCTCGGCGTCGTTGAAGAAGAGGAACATGTCGCAGCCTGCGGCTATAGCTGCAGGGACGTAGTCCTTCCTCTTCATGGCAGCCGCCATCCCTATCATGTGGGAAGCGTCTGTAAGGACAAGCCCGTTGAAGCCAAGCTGCTCCTTTAGCAGTCCTGTTACAAGCTCAGGCGCAAGGGTTGCAGGCAGCAAATCCTCGTATCTAAGTCCAGGTACAAGCTTCTTCTGGTATTCCGGAAGAGCTATGTGCCCTGCCATTATCGACATCACACCGTCATCGATGAGCCTCTTGTAAACTTTGCCGAAGCTTGCATCCCATTCCTCGACGCTCAGCTCGTTTACCCCTAGCAGGAGGTGCTGGTCCCTCTCCTCTGTTCCGTCGCCCGGAAAATGCTTAACGCACGATGCCACGTTGCTCTGCCTTAAACCCTTTATATACTGTGTGGAATATTTGATAACAGTGTCGGCGTCCGTCCCGTAGGATCTTGTGTTGACTATGGTGTTTCTCCAGTTCATGAGTATGTCGACGCAAGGGTCGAAGTTCCAGTTGACTCCCACAGCCTGTTCTTCGCGTCCGCTCACGTAGCCTGCGTTGTAGGCAACCTTTTCGCTGCCGGAAGCTTCAACTGCTGCGGCAGTGCCGATGTATGTCCCGTCGCTGCAGCAGCCGTCTCCGCCGTTGTCGCAGTTTGCTGCCACGAGAAGCGGAACTTTGCTCGCAGACTGTATCTCCTTTATGAAGTCGTAGACCTCTTTTGACGTGCTTCCCGCATCCTTGTACCTAGCACCGCCCACATGGTATTTCCCTATTACCTCTTTTGCGTGCTCTGAGTCCAGGTCGTGGAAGTGACCTATGAAAAGGTGTCCTATCTTTTCCTCTGCGCTCATCCCTGCTATTGTCTTCTCAACCCATTCCACCGCCTCGTCGTTCAGGTGGAACGGTTTCGCCTTTAAATCAACTAATCTTGCCATCTGGCTGCCTCCTTGTTTTACTTTTATTTAAGAATTGAATTGAACTCGTCTATAAGCTTCTGCTGGTATTCACCTCTGTAGGTACCGTCCGCAAGCTTTCCGAGGGCTTCTGATACGAGCCTGCTCCAGGAAAACCCTTCCTTGCCGACGAGTATCGGGTAGAAGAGGACGCCGTTGCTTTCGGCCGCTTGCAGGTCTCCCGGCGCATCACCGACCATAAGCACGTGGTCGCCAGAATATCCGAATCCTTTAAGCCCTGCGATGCAGGCTGCTTTCGTCCCGGCTTCCTGTCCAAGCATAACTGAAACTTCCGGCGCCAGGTTGTGCCTCGTCCATTCTGACAGCACAGCCCCGCCGTTTGCAGAAGACACTATGGCTATGTCGGCTATCTCCTTAGCAGCTCTTAGTCCTTCAAGAACGTTGTCGAAAGGCTTGTCTTCCTCTGGCAGTTCCCTGATCGCCTTGTTAACCCCGTCGCTCCATTCAAGCGCCTTCTTAAGCTGCGGATCCCCGGTCTTTTCTATCTCCCTCTCGAGCGAAGGGTTCGAAAGCTCCTTCGTGGTCTCCACCCAGTTCTTGATAGATGCGTACTCAGGCATTCTGAGCCCTTCCTCTTCAAGCACCTCGAAGACCTTGACGAGCCCCTTGAACCTGTTTATGCCCCTGGTTTTGGTGTACAGGTTTATGCTGAGCCAAACCTCCATGAACCTTTCCGCTATGTCCTGAAGCCCCCAGACATCCACTATCTTTGGCCCGAAGCATTTCTCATGCTTCACGTCCATTGTATCCATCGCGCATCCGTCCGAATCGACGCATACCAGAAAATCCTTTATCTTTATAAATTCCGCCATAGTTGTTTTCATAGCCCATTCTCCTTAATCCTAATAAATATCTGATGACGTACCAAAATAATACTCAATAAATGCATTATCAAGTATTATTCTGATAGCTGTCTTATTAAACTGTTGCTTTTCTACTGCCTAGTTCCACAAGTATTTCCTTGTACCTGTGGTCTGACAGGTTATGAACAAATATCAGGCAGAGTATGGCCACGCTAAGCAGTATAGCAGGGTAAAGGAACATGAGCTGTCTTATTCCCACTAGAGTTGCTGCGCTCTGCTGAGCATTCGGCACATATCCTATGATGGTCAGGACAACTCCAGGTATGAAACCAGCCAAAGCCTGGGCGATTTTTCTTGAGAAGCTGGCAGTTGAGTATACTACTCCTTCTGTCCTCTGCCCTGACTGCCATTCGCCGTATTCTATGCAGTCGGAGATCATTGCCCATGACACCGCACTTCCTATAGCGAGTCCGAACTGCGCCACACACCACAAAGCCACAAAGGAAGAGTATGACGTAGGTATGAAGAAGTTGCAAAGGTCAGCAACAACGCAGATGCTTAGGCCGATCGCGTAGACGTATTTCTTTCCGAACTTCTTTACAAGGAACGGAGCTATGAAGATAGCTGCAAGCTGGAACACGAGAACCACCATGCTTAACTGGCTCAAAAGCTTTGGGTTTCCAAGGTTGTACTGCAGGAAGTATATCTGGACTCCGCTTTTCAGGAATTGGACTGAGATCGAGAATACGAAAACCAGAAGTATCGCTATCAAAGGTCTGTTGTGAAGCAGTGATTTATAAGCTTTTCCAAGGTCTATCTTTTCGCCTTCCTTCGGCTTGACTATTATGTTTTCTTTGCAGAATTTATAGCAAAGCAGGTGGCAGATTACTCCAAGCACGCTCATCATTCCGATAGCTGCAGGATAGCCTATTTTCGGAGTCGGGAACATCATCATGAGAGGAACCACGACCATGCCGCAGATCGCCATGCCTAATACGGAACCTGCATTTCTGAACGAGGACAGCTGCGTCCTCTCCACAGGGTCCTGTGACATTGCTGCTGCGAGCGACCCGTAAGGTATGTTTACTACAGAATACATTGCGTTCCATATGATGTAGGTTGCGAAAGCGTAGAATATTTTAAGATTCACCGACACATTCGGTGCGCAGAACGTTATCACTGTCATAAGAGCGAGAGGGATAGTACCGTTTTTGATAAAAGGTCGGAACTTTCCGTTCTTGCCGAATTTGGTTCTTCCGTCCAGGTACGCTCCTACAGAAGAATCAACGAAAGCATCTGATATCTTTGAGACAAGGAATACGAGACCTCCGAACGCCGGGCTGATGCCAAGCACGTCGGTGTAGAATTTGAGCAGGAAGAGCTGACCCATGTCGAACATGAAGCCGTTACCCAGGTCTCCCAGACCGTATCCAAGTTTTTCTTTGAAGCTTAGCTTTGCAGTTTTGCTGTTTGCTGCCGAGGTTGCTTTTGCGTTTTCCATTATTTACACCCTTTTCCTTCTATATTGTTATCCCGAGATATTCTCTGGCATTGTTGTAGCTTATTCCCTTGACTATTTCAGCGAGCGTCTCCATGTCCTTCGGATACTCACCGTTTTCGACCCATTCCCCTATCAGGTTGCACATTATTCTCCTGAAGTATTCGTGCCTTGGGTATGACAGGAAGCTTCTTGAATCTGTAAGCATCCCGATGAATCTTCCGAGGAGGCCCAGATTGGCGAGCGCAGTCATCTGGTTCACCATGCCGTCTTTGTTGTCCAGGAACCACCAGCCAGATCCGAATTGGATTTTGCCTGGCGCTTCGCTTCCCTGGAAGTTTCCGAGCATTGTCCCGAGCACGTAGTTATCCTTAGGGTTCAGGTTGTAGAGTATCGTTTTCGGAAGAGAATCTTCGACTTCCAGGGAATCGAGGAGCCTTGAAAGCGGCACCGATATCTGTTCATCGTTGACCGAATCGAAGCCTGCGTCTGCGCCGAGCTTCTTGAACATCTTCGTGTTGTTGTTCCTTGTTGCGCCCATGTGGATCTGCATTGTCCAGCCGAGCTCGCAGTATAGCTTCCCAAGGAAATGGAATGTGAATGTCCTGTATTTGCTTTCCTCCAGGCTGCTCACCTTTTCGCCGCTCAACCCTTTAGCAAATATGCCTGCTATCTCTTCTGTTGAAGCTTCGGCATAGGTCACGCTTGTGAGGCCGTGGTCTGCAAGCCTGCAGCCGACGGAATGGAAGAACCTGACCCTTGATTCCATAGCCTGAAGGAATTCATCCAGGCTGCTGATTTCTTTCCCCCATGCATCGCCGAGCTTTTTCACCCAGGCTGCGAAGCCGTCTTTGTTTACCTCTACCCCGCTGTCGGGCCTGAAGGTAGGTAGAACCTTCGTTTCGAAACCGCTTATATCCTTGATCTTGATATGGTATTCGAGCGAGTCGGTCGGATCGTCCGTTGTGCAAATGAGCTTTACGTTCGACTTTGTTATTAGATCCCTTGCGCCGAAACCTTCACCGCTAAGGAGTTCGTTCGCTTTCTCCCATATCGCATCAGCTGTTTTCTCGCTCAGCGGCTCGTATATCCCGAAAAATCTCTGCAGCTCCAGGTGAGCCCAGTGATAAAGAGGATTGCCTATCGCCATCGGCAGTGTCCTTGCCCAGGCTGTGAACCTATCGTAGTCGCTGGCGTCTCCCGTGATGTACTTCTCCTCGATGCCGTTGCTCCTCATCGCCCTCCATTTGTAATGGTCTCCGTAGAGCCATGCTTCTGTTATGTTCTTGAATCTCTTGTTTTCGAATATTTCCTTTGGGTTCAAATGACAGTGGTAGTCGATTATAGGCATTTCCTTTGCATAGCTGTGGAACAGTTCGACAGCAGTGTCATTTGAAAGCAAGAAGTCTTCGTCCATAAATTTTTTCAAGTAATCCACCCGCTTCCTTTATGTTATATTTTATAAAACCCTTTACATTTTCAGCTTTTAGGGAAACTGCACGCTTTACGCCCTGCAGTTTTCCTAAGCTGTCTTTTCATTCTCCTAATCAACAATCAAGCTATACGCCGGAATACGCCGAGAATCCGCCGTCCACTGGCACAACAACGCCGTTTACGAAACCTGAGGCTTTGCTGTCCAACAGCCAGAGCAGGGTTCCGATCATTTCCTCTACTTCCCCGAATCGGCCCATCGGCGTGGCTGCCAGTATCTTCTGCGCCCTTTCCGAATAAGTCCCGTCTTCCTTCAGGAGAAGCCCCCTGTTCTGGTTCGTGAGAAGGAACCCTGGCGCTATTGCATTTACCCTTATACCTACCTTTGAGAGGTGGACCGCAAGCCACTGCGTGAAGTTCGATACAGCTGCCTTTGCTCCGCTGTATGCAGGGATCCTCGTAAGAGGTGTGAAGGCGTTCATCGAGGAGATGTTGATGACTGTTGAGCCTTCCTTGTCTATCATGTCTTTGAGGAACACCTGTGTTGGAAGCAGTGTGCCCAGGAAGTTTAGGTTGAACACGCCCTCTATTCCCTTAGGGTCGAGGTCGAAGAACGTCTTAACTCCTTCCTGCTTGTTCAGAAGGTCTTCCTTGAACAGGTAATCCTTGGTCGTAGTCCCGCTCGGGCTGTTTCCGCCAGCTCCGTTTATAAGTATGTCGACACTTCCCAGTTTCTCGTGGATTTCTTTTTTTGCCTCTTCAAGCCCTTCAAGATCAAGCACATTTACACCGATGGAGATTGCAGTGCCTCCAGCCGCATTTATTCTTTCAGCGACTGCATCTGACTTCTCCTTGGTCCTGTTAAGCAGCGCAACTTTCGCTCCGCACTGAGCAACAGCCTCTGCAAAGCCTGCACATATCACGCCGCCTGCGCCTGTAATTACTACCACCTTGTCATTTAAATCAATTTTAAAAGGTATGTTCATTTTTAACCCCACCTTACTTTTTATCTGTTTTCTCGAGAGTTTCCCAGATTCCGTTCAGGTACACCGCTCCGAGAGCCCTGTCATATAGTCCGTACCCTGGTCGGCCGGTTTCGCCCCAGATCATTCTTCCGTGGTCCGGTCTTATAGGCCCTTCGAAACCTATATCGTGGTATGCTCTCATTATCTCCACCATGTCCAGGGATCCGTCGGCGCTTCTGTGGGAGGATTCCTCGAAGGATTTTTCCCCTGTTATCAGGACGTTCCTCACATGTCCAAAGTGGATCCTTCCCTTTTTGCCGAAGTGTCTTATCAGTTCAGGTATGTTGTTGTCAGGGTTTACTCCCAGCGATCCCGAACAGAGCGAAAGTCCGTTGTAAGGGCTGTCCACAAGGCTGATGAACCTTTCAAGGTTTTCCTTGTTAGTTATTAATCTCGGAAGTCCGAATATTGACCAAGGCGGATCATCCGGATGGATGGCCATCTTTATGTCATTTATTTCTGCCACAGGTATGACTCTTTCCAGGAAGTACTGGAGGTTGTTCCAGAGGTCCTCCTCCGAAACCTTCTTGTACTGTTCAAGAAGCTCCCTCATGCCTTCCTTTGTGTAGCTCGAGTCCCAGCCCGGAAGCGAAAGCTCGCCTGTCAGAGGGTCCATCTTCAGCACCGTCTCGTGCTTGTAGATGAGGGCATTCGAACCGTCAGGAAGCTCGTGAGCAAGTTCGGATCTTGTCCAGTCGAACACCGGCATGAAGTTGTAGCAGACAACCTTTATGCCAGCCTTTGAGCAGTTCTCCAGCGATTCGCAGTAGTTAGCTATGAGCCTGTCTCTTGACTCAAGCCCCAGCTTGATATCCTCATGAACCGGTATGCTTTCGATCGTCTCGATCTTGAGGCCCTTCGCTTCGACCTTGGCCTTAAGGGCGAGTATCTTGTCCAGCGGCCATACCTCTCCAACAGGGACGTCGTATATGGCTGATACAATGCCTGTAACTCCCGGTATCTGCCTTATATTTTCGAGAGTGACTTTGTCATCGTCGCCGTACCATCTGAACGTCATTTGCATAAATACATTCCTCCTATATGTTTAACTTTCATTCTGTCTATCGATTACAGATATCTGATCTGCGTTTGATCAATCATATTATGTATACTTGTATACTAGCATCCTAGTATAAGCTAGTCAATAGAAAAATAAAAGAAACGAGAAATAAAAATTCCCCGTTTCCATTAATGGCATTATGTGGATATAGCTTCTATTGCTTGAAGTACTCCTTGAACTCTGAGTCATCCTTAAGAAGCATTTCCCAGTGTCCCTCTGTAGGTGTTTTTATGTGGTCAGTCACCCTGTCCTCGATACCCTTGAAGTCCTTGTTTCTAATAAGGTTGAATATCTGCTCGTGCTCTTCAAAGAGCTCCTTGTTCGAGAACTTCATCTCGGACAGAACCCTTAGCCTGTTGTAGTGTGTACTGATCTTCTGTATACTCCTCCAGACCTCTTCAAGTTTCAGCGCCGCAAATATTATCCTGTGGAACTCCTCATCCAGCTTGTGGAACTCGAGCTCGCTGCCGTGCTTTCCCGTGACATATTTCTGCGAAAGAAGGTTCTGCTCCAGCTTGATTAGGCTTTCTTCCGGGAAGTCAACGCATGCAAGCCTCAGGGCCTCCTTCTCGATGCAGTGCCTCATGAAAAGCGCCTGCTTTACCAGGTTCATGTCGATGAGGGAGACGTATGTCCCTATCTGGGGCTTGACCTCTATAAGATACTCTTCCTTCAGCTTCGACAGGGCCTCCCTTATCGGCGTCCTTGAGGAGTTGAGTTTTTTGGCCAGTTCTGTTTCGCTCAGGGCTTCTCCAGGCTTAAGCTCAAGAGACATTATGCTGTTCTTCAGCACCCTGTACGCGTAACCCTTCTCATTTTCGTCTTTTTTTCTTGGAACCATTGCTTTGTATCCCCTTTTCCGGCACCGCTTGCCTTGCGGATGTATATACCAATTATTATTATATACTATTGAACCTCTGGCTGTATATTAGTATATTTGAAGGATTCTGGATAATAAGGAATCATCCTCAGAAATGAACGCGGGGTCTGCCGTAATTGAAGGCCATGAATAGATGCAAAAAAGCTTACGCAGCAGCTGTGCTGAAACGTAAGCTTATTAGTTGCGAATCAGAATATTTCTTTAAAAATGGTACGCTGCTTCTTTATGAATGGTTTCGTCAAGGCCGAGGAGCTCCTCATCTTCCTTTACCCTTACCGGGCTAACAGCATTGACAATCTTAAGGATAACAACCGTTGCTATCGCTGTGTACCCGGCAATTACTGCCACGGCGATCAGCTGTACGAAAAGCTGATGCCAGTTACCTTCAACAACGCCGCTAATGCCGTTTATCGACGAGTGCGCGAAAACGCCTACAAGGATTGAACCAAGTATCCCGCCTACTCCGTGGCATGCCCACACGTCAAGAGCGTCATCCCAGTTGATCTTTTCCTGCATTCTGACTGTTGCGTAGCAGACGATTGCTGCGAGGAATCCTATTATCGCTGAGTCAAGCGGTCTAACATAGCCTGCGCAGGGCGTGATTGTTGCAAGGCCTGCAACAGCACCTGTAAGGGCGCCGACAAGGCTTGGACGCTTTTCATGCTTCCAGGATATGAGTAGCCAGGTGATCATCGCTATCGATCCTGCTATGTCTGTGTTGGCAAAGGCTGTAGCCGCTACGCCGTTTGCTGCAAGGGCGCTGCCTCCGTTGAAGCCGAACCACCCGAACCAGAGCAGCCCTGTACCAAGCGCAACGTATGTTATGTTGTGCGGTTGCTTGTTTTCGCCCGGAAGAAACTTCCTCCTGCCGACAAAGTAGACAGTTATCAGAGCGGCAACTCCCGCAGTTGTATGGACCACAAGCCCTCCTGCGAAGTCAACAGCCCCCAGGTGCTGCAGGAAGCCTCCCCCCCAGACCCAGTGCGTGACAGGCACGTATACAATCGCGCTCCACGCTGCAAGGAACAAAAGGTAGCTCTTGAAGCTTACCCTGTCAGCGAAAGCTCCCGTTATGAGTGCCGGTGTTATAATTGCGAACATCTCCTGATAAACGAAAAATACAACGAACGGAATCGTTGGGCCATAAAGAGAGTTAGGCATCATTCCGACACCGTTAAGCGCAAGGTATTGAAGACTGCCTATGACTCCTCCATGATCTGCCCCGAAAGCAAGGCTGAAGCCCCCGAACACCCATATCACTGTGACAACACCCATTGATATGAAGTTTTGCATCATGAGCGTTATCATGTTCTTTTTTCTGACAAGGCCCCCGTAGAAAAATGCGAGTCCCGGCGTCATGAGGCAGACTAACGCAGCGCTGAGCAGCACAAATGCGGTGTCTCCCGAATTAATGTTTGGCATAGTGATCCTCCTTCGAAATATGTTGATATAATCACACAGCTATATAGAGCAAGTACCGTGCCAGTAAACGTTCTCAGGGAAAACGGCATTTGTTTCACAAATCCGGGCAAAGTGTGACACAAAAACAGGGACACTTCTGTCGCACAGCGACAAATGTGTCCCACCTTCTATTCTATGCTGTATTTGGAGAGCTTTCTGTGAAGCGACCTTCTGCTTATGCCAAGCACCTGGGCGGCCTTTGTCCTGTTGCCCCCGCATTCACCGAGAGTTTTAATGATCGTGTCTTTCTCTACGCTGTCGATCTTGTCTTCAAGCCTCGAGTCGGATTGTTTCCCTGGTTCCGGCTCGGATGGGTTCAGGATGTATGAAGGGAGGTCCTCCTCCTCTATCATGTCGCTTCCAGTTATGACAACGCATCTTTCGACGATATTTTCAAGCTCCCTGATGTTCCCCGGCCAGCTGTATGCCTGAAGCCTCTTTACCGCTTTTTCCGAAAAGCGTTTTGGGTTTTTGCCAGATATGGATGCCGACTTCAGGAGGAAATCGCTGGCAATGGAGCTTATGTCTTCCTTCCTTTCCCTTAGAGGAGGGATTGTTACCGGAACCACATTCAGCCTGTAATATAGGTCTTCCCTGAACTCCCCTTTTTTAACCAGCTCCTGGAGGTCCTTGTTGCTGGCTGCTATTATCCTGACATCCACCTTTATCGTCTTGGTGCCCCCAAGGTGCTCGAACTCCCTTTCCTGAAGAACCCTGAGAAGCTTGACCTGAACAGCGGCCGAAACGTCTCCTATTTCGTCTAGGAAGATTGACCCGCCATCGGCAAGTTCAAATCTTCCCGGCTTTTTGGTCACAGCGCCTGTGAAGGCACCCTTTTCGTAACCGAAAAGTTCACTTTCCAGCAGGTTTTCCGGAATGGCTGCGCAGTTAACTTTGATAAAAGCTTTATCCCTTCTTGCGCTCAGGTTGTGCAGGGCCTGGGCGGCCAACTCTTTCCCTGTTCCCGTCTCCCCGTAAATCATGACAGTTGCACGAGTGTCGGCCACCTGGCGGATTAGCTCCATCACCTTGATCATTTTGGGGCTTTTGCTTTTCAGATAAGTTTCGTTTTTGTCTGCCTGATCGATATCCTGAACGTCCTCGGAAGACGCGGATTTGTTGATTTTGTCGATGGCTGCTGTTATGTCTTCCAGGTTGAAAGGCTTTATTATATAGTCCCTTGCGCCTATCCTAAGCGCCTCAACCGCTGTTTCAACCGTTGCGAAAGCGGTTATGAGTATAAATTCTATAGCAGGATCAATTTCCTTAACTTTTTTCAAAAGGCTTATGCCGTCGATTTCAGGCATCCTTATGTCTGAAATGACCAGGTCTATTTGCTTTATATCGATTATTTCAAGAGCCTCTTTGCCGTTGAGTGCGCAGTACGTCGTGTAGCCCTGCTTTTTCAGCATTTTTTCAAGAAGATTGACCACGTTTTTTTCGTCATCGACGATCAGGATAGAAAAATTCATTTTTGAGACCTCCAAGTCAATTTGTAGGTAGTTTGATCGTGAATGTTGTTCCCTGCCCAGGTATTGTCTTCACCTCGATAAAACCTTTATGGCTTTCTATTATGGTGGAAGTGATTGCGAGGCCGAGTCCGGTTCCCTTAGGCTTTGTCGTGAAGAAAGGTTCGAATATCTCCTCAAGGCTTTCACTCGGTATGCCTTGCCCCGTATCTGAAATGTCGACCACGATTACCTTCTCAGCGGGAACATAGCGCGTGCTGAAAGTCAGCTCCCCTCCGTTTTTCATAGCCTGGACAGCGTTTATGGCTATATTCAGGAATGCCTGCTCTATCTGCTCCGGATCGAAAGCTGAATCGGGCAGAGAAGAAAGCGCAGTCCTGATTCTTATGTTTTCTGGAATATTGTTCATTCCTAACAGCTTAACGATATCGTTGACAATATCGTTGAGATTGCAGTTTTCCAGCTTTGGCTGCTTTGGCCTTGCGAAAGCCAGGAACCTGTCAAGGATTCCGTTCAGCCTGTCAACTTCGCTTATTATAATGTTTATATCCTCGCTCAAGGGGCTGTCTTCTCCCATCTCAAGCTTGATGAACTGTGCGTAACCCTTGATTGAAGTCAGGGGATTCCTTATTTCATGTGCCATTCCCGCCGACAGCTCGCCTATGGAAGCAAGATTCCTTGCCCTTATCATGCTCTCCTCGAAGTTCTTGATTTCCTCTACGCTTCTGAAAGCGCCGATTACCCCGAGAACCTTTCCTGCGGAGTCTTTTTGAATAGAAGTGTTTACCATCACCGGAAGCTCTTTGCCTTCAGAGCTTTTCACCTTGAGGATATGCTTAATGTAGACAGCTTCTTCTTCCAGCCCCTGCTTCATAATGTTGACGATCGGTTCGACATGCGCCGGAATGCTTTCATCGTATATGCTCTTTCCCAGAACCGCCTCCTTGTCGCAGCCTAATATCTTGCATGCGGTGTTGTTGATGGAAGTAACTTTTCCTGATACATCCGCAGTAAGTATTGCGCTGGGTATGTTCTCGAAAAATTTGTCAACATACTGCCTTATTTCTTCCAGCGAGGCTATCTCTCCTGAAACCTCCAGCACCTGGCTCATCATGGATTTGAGGTTGGAGAGCAGTATGTTGAAGGACGCAGCGAGGCTCCCTATCTCGTCGCGCGATTCTATGCTGATGTCCTGGACAAAATCGCCTTCCGCGGCGCTCTGTGTCTTCATGACGAGCTTTTTGATAGGTCGGGTGATTGATTTAGTCATTATGTTCGCCAGTATGAGGAGCGCAAGGGCAGAAAAGAGTATTGTGATGATGATGTAGTTTCTGAGCTTTGTCGTTACCTCGAACGCTTCCTTTACCGGTTCCTCTACCACTAGGCTCCAGGAATCCTTTTGCGAACCATATTTCTTAAGAGGATACAAGGCAGAGATATATCTTGTGCTCCCGCTTTCAGAATACAGTATCCCCTGGCTGCCAGCAACCGGACCTGTTAGCTGCGGGGCGTTTTCTACGCTGCTTAGAATTGCATTGCCGCTTGAATCAACCAGGTATGCGTATCCGGACTTGCCGGGCTGCACGTTCCTTATTATGTCGTCTATGGAAAAGAAGTTCATCCTTTCGACTACAGCGCCTGCAAACCTTCCGCTGTCGTCAAGGATAGGCGATAGGAAGTACATGACGTATGCTTTGTTCTTTTCGTTGTAAATGAAGTCCGAAACGAAAATTTCCCCGTTCTTCGTATAGGTAATATACTGCTTATAGGAATCGTCGCCTTCCGTGCTTCCGGAGGCAAGGCTGATTTCGCCGCTTTCATCCGCAACCAATATGTAGTCGTAGGTTTCGTAAGCCGCTCTGACGTTGTCCAGATATTTGAGCTTGAGAGCCCGGTCTATCTCCCCGCTTTTAAGAATCGGAGATTCGGATATTACTTTGATGTCGCCGTACCTCTCGAAAAGAAACCTTTCTATTTTGTTCGCCGTTTCCTGCGAAAGGGTAGTAAGCTCCCTCTCCTTTGAGGAGTTGACGGCCGTTTGAGTGCTGTTCAGGAAAAGAATCCCAACCGTCAGAAAGAGCGCTGCTGTGATGAAAGCAAAGACAATCATTATTTTTTTCTCAATGGAAATTTCTTTAAGCATGCTAACCCCATAATTTTTTTTATTATTTCTAATTGATAATATCACTTAACTTGGATTTTCACAATGAAACACCGCAAACAATGAATATGCCTGCGGTGTCTGCTCAGTTTAAATGTTGATTAGTCAACAGCAGCCCTTCCCGAGCCGTCCATCTTAATCCTGTACAGCTTGCCCCCTGCCCCGTCATTCTGATAGTAGATCCAGTCGCCCGCCACGTTGATGTAGGCTACCCTGTCGTCGGCAAGCTTTGTGTTTCCCGTGCCGTCTGTCTTGATTTTATAAAGTTCAGCATAACCCTTGTTCTCGCTGTAGTTTCCATAGTATATCCAGTCTCCCGCCACGTTTATGTCCGATGCCTCCTGCTCCAGAAGAACCGTCTTGCCTGTGCCGTCCGCTTTCATCTTGTATAGTTTACCGAAAACAGCTGTTTCTCCGCTCTCATCTGCAGCGCTGTATCTTTCAACGAAGTATATCCAGTCCCCCACCACATTTATGACTGATGACGAAACGTCCATCAGCTTTGTTTTGCCGGTCCCGTCAGTCTTTACCTTATAGAGCACCGGAGCTTTATCCTCAGCATAGGCATTGTAGTATGCGTAGCCGTCTGCAATGCTTAAGAGTTCTATAAACTCCTCTGAAGCCTCGCCCAGGCTTATTGAGTTGATGCCTGTTCCGTCAGCTTTCATCATAAACAGCTTGCTGGAATCGGAGAATTTCACATAATAAACCTGATTCCCTATCACGTTCAAGTACGTCACCCCGTCATCGCTGAGCTTGATCCTCGAGGTGCCGTCTGTCTTCATCTTGTACATTTTTGCAATATGGCCTTCTGCGAGATCGCTGTAATTCAGATAGTATATCCAGTCCCCGACAACGTTGATGTGCATAGACTTGTCATCGCTGAGTTCCGCCTTTCCGGTTCCGTCAGCCTTAATCTTATAAAGCTTGTAATTGTCCCCGGTGTTGGAGTAGTATATCCAATCCCCGCTCTTGGCAGCGTAACCCAGATTGATAAGATTACCGTTAGTATTGCCGGGGCTTGTACCGTTGCTTGTATTGCCGCTTTGATTGCCTGAGCTGCAGCCAGCTGCCAAAGCTGCCAAAAATACAGCCAGGATCAGAGCAAACACTTTCATTCTCTTCATAGATACCCTCCTTTATTAACCAGGTCATTTGTTTCCTGAGCATTCGCCGCACTTTAATGATTATCCTTGTTCTCTGCCCGTGTTGCTGGAACTGGGCACTCTCCATACATGGCTAAATTGTCCCATCCTATCTTCTCATAAGAAACCCAGTAGGAATCATAGGTTCCATCGTCTTTCTGCAGATTGAGACAGATTAAAACACCGTTCTCGTCGAAGCTGAAGTTGTCACCTGAAATAGAATCAACCTTGATTTTAGTCTGTTCCGAATAGTTCGAAAGATACCCGTTGTCCGGATCGTTCAGGATTTCTGCTATCGCTGTTCTATAGCCGTACCCTGCAGAAAATATGTCGGCGAGCTTCATCACCTTGTTGCTGTTGAAATCGTAGTTGATATATTTCGTGGTTTCCTGCCCCTTCCCGTTTTCATAATATGATTCCCTTATGGTTACGCTGGTATAGCCTCCGGCATTCATTGCAGTGCTGACGGTATGCCCTATGCTGCCAAAGTATTTCCCCGGATTTAAAGCTGCCTGAGCCTCCGCCTTTTTCCTGAAGGCATCCACATCGAGGCTGAAGGCCGCAAGGTTGTCCAGCATGGCTTTTACCTTGTCGTCCTCAACGCCAGTGAACTCCCCTTCTTCCACGTAAATGCTGTATGTTCCCCTGGATTCCTGAAGCAGACCGCTTGTCTTGAATTCAGACCGGTTTGGCAGAAGCTTTTTTATCCCCTTCTCCTCGAAGATGTTCGTCTTCCCATCATAACACCTGTCAAAAACTGCCAATTCTTCTCCTATCATGCTTAGCGGTATGGTTATGGCGATCGGATACCCAGGATCCTGGAACTCATCGTTTTTTTCGTCCATGATTATTTTCAGGCCTCCGATGCCGAAGGAGAAGCTCTGCCCTTCACGGATGCCCTGGAAAGGCTTGCTCATGTACCCCGAATCAGGGTCATCGAAGTTGTTCCCGATGATATACAACGATATGAAATCATTTATCAGCTTTTCATAGCCGCTGCCTTTTTTGAAAAGGTCCTTCAGCTGGAGCTTGCTGCCTGTGTTCAGGTCATAGCCTGTTGCTGCAAGCTTCTGCCTTGATTCCGTTTCTTCCGGGTTAACCGCAAACTCCAGAATCGCGTAATATTCTATGAAAATGACATTGTTGCAGCTGTATGCTATGTGAGCTCCAGTCTCCTTTGATCTTATCCCGGTTGCTTTGCCGCCGTTCTCCGATATCACAGCCGCCTCGAGACTGCCCATCTCCTGCACAACCGAATCGGCTATGTCCTTGTTAACCCTGTCCTGAACTTCCTTGTTCTTGAAGCCGTTCAGCACCAAATCGCTCCTGTAGAGCCTTGTGCTTCCTTCCTGCCCTGAGAACTGCTTTTCCTCATAATCAAGGCCGTTCGTGCAGAGGAAGCGCCTTTCGCTGAACGGCATAATTTCCAGATCCTCCGTTTCAGTTCCATTGCCTGCATTCTGGCAGGCTGCTGCGGCTGAAAGAAGGATAATCACCAGTAGCGCCGCCAATACACCTTTCTTCATCTCTCTCACCTACTTCAGAGGCACATAGCCTGTCTTTTCAGCCAGCTTCTGTCCGTCGCTGCTCAGGATCCAGGCCAGCAGCTTCCTTGCTCCGGAGTCTGCAGGTTCCGTTTTTTTCATAACAGCGTAGTAGGCGCTGGTGAACGGGTATGTGCCGCTGCTTATGGTCTGGTTGTTAGGTTCGATCCCGTTCACCTTGACGAACTTTATAGTGTCCTTGCTGTACATGGAGTTTGCATAGTAGTAAACAGAGTATCCTATTGCCTTGTCTGAGTTGTCATAGGACGCTATGGCTTCGATGAGCTCCCCCATCTCGCCCGGCTTCAGTTCGGTAGGAGCTTCGGCCATTTCAAGGCCCTCCATAACCCGGTTTTCCATTATGGTCTGGCTTCCTGAGTTTTCAGGCCTCTGGTAGGCTATTATCTCCTTGTCAGGCCCACCGACATCCTTCCAGTTTGTTGCAAGCCCCTGGTAGATATCCTGGATCTGCTTAACTGTCAGAGCATCGACAGGATTCTGCCTGTTGACAAGGAAAACGAAGGCTTCCTTTACAACGGGCACGACCTCAAGCTCAACGCCATTCTCCTTTGCCAGCTTCAGCTCATCCACAGAAGGCTCTGTAACAAAGATTATGTCCGCCTTGCCCTCAATGAGGTTTACGTAAGCGTTGTGCGTGGTGTTATGCTTTATGAAGCTTTTAGCTTCCCCTGCTGACAAAGAGAGCAGTTCTGCAGCTACGCTTTCCGACAGCGGGATCGTCGCTGTCGAACCGTCAACCTTGGGGTAAGTATCCTTTGTGAAACCCGGTTTTTCAACAGTGTTCACGGCAGGTGCGCAGGAAGTCATTGCCAGTCCGGCTCCAAGGCATATCGCCAGAACTGCCTTTCTGAAGTGGATCCTTTTCATTGACCATCCCTCCTTTATTTGAAAGCTATCATTTTTCTTCAACCCTGAATTTCCTGAAGAGAAACCAACCTATTCCTATCAATATGATGCCAAATGCCATTGTGAGGTAGCTGGAAGAAAACAGCATGATCAAACCGCTCAGAATGAGGACCAGTCCGCATATCTTCACGATGATTTCCAGGACAGAGTTTTCATCCATTCTGAAGCACCTCTTTCTTCGCATTTAGCGTCAATCTTTCGCATTGATTATACGCAATTTTCAGAAAATTATCAAGCTGTTTTACTCCATTTCCTGTGAGATCAGTTTTTTGTCCGGCAGCAAGATCCTGAAAGTGTTGTCCATAATGTGGCTTTAGTGCAATCGGCGGAGAAACATGCAGATAATATCCAACAAAAATCCAGAGCATGTGCAATTGAAAAATGACGAAAAGGGCTACCATTGAGGTATAAACCAAACTCAATTCGCGGAGGTATTTATGAAAGAGAGAATTTCCGATCTGCCTGAACGTCTTCAGCTCCTTAAAGAAGCGTATTTGTCTGCCAAGCCCAGCATCACAATAGGGCGAGCACTGGCGTATACAGAGGTTGCCAGAGAGCTCCCCGACCTTCCAAAGAACCTGCTTAGAGCCAAAGGCTTCAGAAGGGCCTGTGAAACGGCCCCGATGCTTATACAGGAAAACGAACTAATAGCGGGACATCCTTGCGGCAAGCCTCGAGCTGGCGCTTTTTCGCCTGATATAGCGTGGGGGTGGGTCCGGGATGAGCTCGACACTATAGGCACAAGAGCGCAGGATCCTTACCTCATAAGCGAGGAAGATAAGCGTACGATGCGCGAGGAATTGTTCCCGTTTTGGGAAGGGAAATCATTAGCTGAGGAATGCGAAAAAGCTTTCAGGGAAGAGGGCCTGTGGGAGTTCGGCGCCGAAGCTTGCATAAGCGATTTGACCTATCATATGACCAGCGGCGGAGGGGATACTAGCCCAGGCTATGACATCATCCTCTTCAAGAAGGGGATCAGAGGTTTGAAGTCCGAAGCTGAAGCCTACCTTGCTGCTCTTTCGGGCGAGCACGCCCCCGACATGGCTAAGGTATCCTTCTACCAGTCTGCGATAGAAACATGCGAAGGGATTCTGACCTATTCAGCTCGTCTCTCGGCATACGCGAGGGAGCTGGCAGAAAAGGAACTCAATCCTAAGCGCAAACTGGAGCTGGAAAAAATCGCCGAGGTGAATGCCCGAGTGCCTGCTGATCCTCCTGAAACATTCCACGAGGCGCTGCAGGCCATCTGGACGATACAGTCGCTGTTCTTGATGGAGGAAAACCAGTGCAGCACGTCCCTGGGAAGGCTGGACCAATATGCTTACCCTTTTTATGCCTCAGACATTAAGAACGGAAGGCTCGATGACCGACTCGCTCTAGAACTGCTGGGATGCTTCATTATAAAATGCTCTGAAATGGTTTGGTATACACCTGGCGCGACGGCCAAGTACTTCGCCGGGTATATGCCTTTCATAAACATGACCGTAGGCGGCCTCAAGCGCGAGGGCGGAGACGGAACAAACGAGCTGACCTATCTGATCATGGATGCCGTTGAGAAAGTCAAGGTTTACCAGCCTTCGCTTGCCTGCCGCATCCACAACCTGTCACCGCTGCGCTATTTGGAAAAAATCGCGGATGTTGTTAAAGCAGGTGTCGGCATGCCAGCGTGCCATTTTGATGACGCGCACATAAAAATGATGCTGAGGAAGGGCTTTGATTTCGAAGATGCCCGCGATTATTGCTTAATGGGATGTGTGGAACCGCAAAAATCCGGACGGATACATCAGTGGACAGCCGGCGGCTTCACCCAATGGCCTATCACCATCGAAATGGCCTTAAACCGCGGGGTGCTGAGGTCCTATGGAAGCAAGCAGTGGCTGGACAGCGGTGATACAGAAGCAATGGAGACGTATGAGGAATTCGAATCCGCAGTCAAGCGGCAGCTGGATTACCTGCTAGATATGAACTCAAGGGGAACGGTCCTCGTTCAGAAGGTTTTCAGGGATGTTGCCCCAACCCCGTACATGTCACTCTTTGTTGACGGCTGCATGCATAACGGCAAGGATGTAACCGCAGGGGGAGCTGTTCTTTACGATGGACCAGGCACAATATTTGCAGGACTAGGCACCTATGTCGACAGCATGGCTGCCGTTAAGAAGCTTGTTTATGATGAGAAGAATTACACTATTTCGGAAATGAAGAAAGCCCTTGATGCAAACTGGGAAGGATATGAGCAGATGCGCCGTGACTGCCTTGGCGCTCCTAAATACGGCAACGATGACAACTATACCGACCTCATAGCAAGAGACATAGTAGATTATACGGAAAAAAGAATTAACCAGCACAAGTCGCTCTACGCAAGGCAGATACACGGCACACTCTCGCAGTCCTTCAACACGCCGCTGGGAGGCATGATCGGGGCGACGCCGGACGGACGTCTTTCTGGCGCGCCGCTGTCAGATTCAATGAGCCCATCACAGGGTGCCGACAAAAAAGGTCCTACATCGGTAATAAAATCCGTATCTAAAATCAACGTCGAATCTATGAGCCTCGGCATGGCACATAACTTCAAGCTGACAACAAGTTCCCTTGAGACTCAGGAAGGCAGGTCGGGTTTGATCTCACTGCTGCGCACAGCATCGATGATGGGCAACGCTCAGATGCAGTTCAACTGTGTAGACAACAAGACCTTGAAAATGGCACAAGAGCACCCTGAAGAATATCGCGACCTCATCGTTCGTGTTGCTGGATACAGCGCATATTTTGTCGAACTTTGCAGGGAGGTTCAGGACGAGATCATAAGCCGTACCGTTACGATGTAAATACTGCAACTCTGGTTCGGCTTAGCCCTCTTAAATGTATTTCAAAAAACAGAAACGCTGCAGTTTTAAAACTGCAGCGTTTTCTTGGCAGGGGCAGAAGGATTCGAACCCTCAACCAATGGTTTTGGAGACCACTACTCTACCGTTGAGCCATACCCCTAAGACAAAATCTATTATACATCAATTCACACTCAATTGCAATAAGTAAATTTCACCTTCGCGCTACTGCTTTATGTTCACGCTGTTGTAGAAGGCTTCTATAAGTCCTTCGTTGACAAGAAGCATGTCCTCGTATTTCATGTTGTTGCTGTAGACCTTCAGCTCCAGGGCGCCCATGCCGTACTTCTTTATCAGGCTCTGGTACTGCGCAAGGGAGCTGCTGTCGCTGTAGAGGAATACCAGCTTCGACTTGCCTTCAAGCGCTGTCCCATAATCACCGTCAGGCACAACCTTCAGAGAATCCATGCCGTAGTACCTGAGGAAGTAGTCGAGCCTCTCCTCCGAGTATATGAAAGTATATCCTGAAAGCTTCGATATAATATCCTTGATGTTGTTCTGCTCCTGCTGCGTCCTGTTGATTGTCTCGTTGAAGTTCTCCTCGTAAACGTCCCTGTTCTTCGGATCCTTGTCCTGTATGGAGTTCTTTATGTTCAGCAGGGCGATCTTGTAGTTGTCATAGTTGAGCAGGTAATACGGATTATCTTTGGAAGAGTAATCGCCGTAGGTAGCTTCTTTGCTCAGCGACAGTATGCTGACTCCCCTCGAAACGTTGATAATGCCCACATTGCTTTTGTTTATCTGGTCGGCGAAGCTGGCACCCCATGGTTCATAGGCTGCCCCCATGTATATGAAGAGATCCTGCTTCGCTATGTTGTAAAGGCTGTCGTCCGTGAATTTGAAATAGAGCAGAGAGTCCATGCTGTTGAACATGTAGTCGACGTTGTGCTTCTCACCTACAATGTCTTTTACCATGTAGTAAAGGATCCTGTCCGTCGTTACTATGTCCAGCTTCACTTCCTTCTGTGTTTTCACCTCTGTGCTGCCGTCGGTGGATGTATCGTTGGATGCGTTGTTGGAGCATCCAAAAAGAAGCATCAGGCATATGGCAAGCAGCAGGAACATTTTCTTCTTCAAGTATTTCACCTCGATACCCAGAATAATCATACATACATTTTACATAAACTGCCGTTACAATGCAAATTAATATATTGCTTTTCTTTTTTAACGATTTTGTATAAAATACATATGAGGTGAATAAAAAATGAATTTCGTAACGAATACTGTCGATGAGACGATAGATATAGGAATAAAGCTTGGAAAAGCCCTCAGGCCCGGGGATTTAGTCTGCCTTGACGGCGACCTGGGGAGCGGTAAGACGCACCTGACAAAGGGGATAGCTCTGGGGCTCGGCATAAGGGATCACATCACCAGCCCTACGTTCAACATAGTCAACGAATATGATGGAAGGCTGAAGTTCTACCACTTTGATGTCTACAGGGTCAACGATCCTGACGAGATAGCGGCTATCGGCTTTGACGAGTACATCTTCAGCGATGCCGCAAGCGTAATAGAGTGGGCCGACTACATTAGGGATCTCATACCGGAGGAGCATATCCAGATACAGATAACAAAGGAAAGCGAAACCAGAAGGAACATAAGCATCCAGTGGTTCGGGAAAAGATACGACTACCTGAAGGAGGCCCTGAAATGAAGATATTAGGAATAGATACCGCCACGGAATCAGCTTCCTGCGCTGTTTTAGATGACGGCAAGGTGCTTGGCGAAATCATATACAACTACAAGAAGCAGCACAGCGTTATACTGATGGAGATGATAGACACGCTCCTTAGGAACCTCAAGCTGGACATTACTGACATGGACGCCTTCGCTGTGTCGGAGGGCCCAGGCTCCTTCACAGGCTTAAGGATCGGCGCAGCTGCGGTCAAGGGCTTGAGCCAGGGTACGGGCAAGCCGCTGGTCGGCGTGTCGACGCTGGACTCCCTCGCCTTCAACATGGCGTACTCCCCCGGCATAATATGCCCTATCATGGATGCGCTCAGGGGTAACGTCTATACTGCGCTTTACGAGTTCGAAAACGAAATACTCGCAAGGAAGTCCGAATACCTCGCCATATCGGTGGACGAGCTTATAGAACTACTGGCCGCGAAGAACTCCCCTGTTTGCTTCATAGGCGATGCGGTCACGCTTTACAGGGTCAAGCTGTCCCAGAATGTCAGGGAAGCCAGGTTCGCACCGCTTCACCTCAACGTTGCTAAGGCTGCTTCCCTTGCGGAGCTGGGGATGATCAAGCTCAGGAGTGAAGGTGCCGGCGACCTTCACGCTTTCGCCCCTTTCTACCTGAGGAAATCGCAGGCTGAGAGGGAATACGAGAAGAAGCACGGGGAGCTGCCGAATGAGCGCCTTTAGCGTAGCCCCGCTGGAGCTAAGGCACCTGGACGGGGTCCTGGAGGTTGACAGGCTATCCTTCTCGATACCCTGGAGCAGGGATTCCTTCGAGCGAGAGGCGGTTCAGAACGATTTCGCTCACTATGTCGTGGCTGTCTGCGAAGGCCGGGTGATCGGCTACGGCGGTGTTTGGATCATAGCAGGCGAAGGCCAGATAACCAACATAGCAGTCCATCCAGAATTCAGGGGCATAGGTGCCGCCGCCAGGATGCTCGAAGCCCTAATTGAGATTTGCAGAGCGGAGTCCGTAACCGACATGACGCTGGAGGTTAGGGTCTCGAACGCACCCGCCATAAGCCTATACAAGAAATACGGCTTCACAGAGGAAGGCGTAAGGAAGCAGTTCTACCACGACAACAAGGAAGATGCGCTTATAATGTGGAAGCACGACGTTCAGAAACTGTCATAAAAAATAATAATTAATACGAAACCGTACGATTGCGTCCGGTTTCTTTTGCGGCGTACATTGCATCATCTGCAAGCTTTATAAGTTGACTGCTGTCCGAAATATCATTGTGCGGATATGTCGCTGCCCCTATGCTTATCGTGAGTTTGATATCCTGTTCTGCGTTCTTAACTGCACTGTCCATCACCATTATCCGGATCCGCTCGGCAATTATGCTGGCATCAGCCTTATTTGCCCCAGGCAGAACGCAGAGAAACTCCTCTCCACCATACCTCAAGAGAACGTCTCCTTCCCTTATGGAAGCCAGCGCTATTTTTGCAATACTGACAATTACATTGTCTCCTACCAGATGCCCATATGTATCATTCACACTTTTAAAGTGGTCTATATCGAACATTAGAAGCGAAATCGGAGTATTGCCTCTGATAGCTCTGCTGAATTCTTCCTTTACTCTTAAAATCCCAAATCTTCTATTGTACAAGCCAGTCAGTGCGTCAAGAGCTGCAAGTCGCTGCATTTGATTATGGGTGACAGCATTTCTGAACGCCAACGAGAGACTTTGACTGAAAAATGAAAGCTTGTCGATTGAGTTGCTCGAAAAGGATGATGCGCTGACGAGAATCAGAACTCCAAGGAGAATGTTCTTGTATACTATAGGTTCAATAAGCAATTCTTTCGGGTGAAAATCAACCACAACTCCATCAATAATTATGTCATTGGGGAACTTTATAAACTGTCTTTCAAGGGTTCTCATGGTGTTCAGAACTCTGATATTGTTTTCCAAAGCAACTGCATCTTTTATTGAATCGATTGCTTCAACAAACAAACCGCCATCCTTTTCGATTAAAACAGCACCGCCATCAGCTTTGGTATTTTTAATCAGGTGGATCAACGTTTCACGCGACAATATATCCAATTCCAGATAGGATGTGAGCATTTCAGAAAAAAGCTGTATTTCAGCTTGCGTCTCCAAAACCTCAGATAACGTAGTTATCAAAGTATTGAAGGACTCTGCACTTTCTCCGAATTCATCTTCCGAATCCACCAATATTGAGCAGCTGTCAGGCGTGCACTTTTCTTCGCTGATACCTTTCTTCTTATTTACGAGGATGCCTTCTACATGCTTCATCTTTTGAGACAGCTGTCTGATACGTGAACCCACAGTTTCCTTGGCCAAAAAAATATTCATTGCTCCTAACGTTATTCCTGCTAAAATGCATGCAGTGAAATAAACAGGGGTTAACGCTATTTCCTTTGGAACGCCCAAAATTATGCAAAAGAACGGGAATATCACACCAATCAATACACCAAGGCTGATCATGAATATGGCTAAATCATTAAATACTTTTTTTGTTATTCTCATCTATAGAGTCCTCCCCATTTTAAGTCCAATGATTCAATTATACAAAAAGTGAATATTCAATACAATCAAAATTAACAAGCTAAACAAGCGTAAAAGGTCCCGGGGGTTTTTTATCCCCGGGACCTCTGTTCTGACTATTTGAGCAATATCCTGTTGTAGTTCTTCTTTCCTCTTCTTATCATCATGCTGCCGTCGACGAAATCCTTCTCCTCGACGACCCTGTTTATGTCCTCAACCTTTTCTTCGTTCACTGTGAGTCCGCCCTGCTGTATGAGCCTTCTGGCCTCGCCCTTTGATGGCAGGATTTCGGTGCTTACGAGGAGGTCTATCACTGGCATGCCTATCACATCCTTTGTGATCTCCGTTGTTGGAACTGAAGTCATGTCCGCTCCGCCTCCGAAGAGAGCTTCTGCAGCGGCCTGGGCCTTCTGAGCCTCTTCCTCTCCGTGTATAAGTTTCGTGACCTCGAAAGCAAGGACCTTCTTAGCTTCGTTGATCTGTGATCCCTCGAGCGCTCCCAGCCTTCTTACTTCTTCCATAGGGAGGAATGTGAGAAGGGCAAGGCACTTCTGGACGTCAGCGTCGTCAACGTTTCTGAAGTACTGGTAGAACTCGTAAGGCGATGTCTTCTCAGGGTCAAGCCAGAGGGCTCCGGATACCGTTTTTCCCATCTTCTGTCCCTGGCTGTTTGTAAGGAGCGCGATAGTCACGCCGAACGCCGGCTTCTGCAGCTTCTTCCTTATGAGCTCAACCCCTGAGATTATGTTGGTCCACTGATCGTTTCCGCCAAACTGGAGCACGCAGCCGTATCTCTCGTGAAGCTCGAGGAAGTCGTAGCCCTGCATCAGCATGTAGTTGAATTCGAGGAAGGTCAGTCCCCTCTCAAGCCTCTGCTTGACGCTTTCCGCTGTCAGCATCCTGTTAACTGAGAAATGGACGCCCACCTCTCTGAGAAACTCAACGTAGTTAAGCTTCATGAGCCAGTCTGCGTTGTTCGCCATGATCGCCTTTCCATCTGAGAAGTCGATGACCCTTTCGAACTGCTTCTTGTAGCAGGATGCGTTGTGCTCTATAAGCTCTTTCGTGAGCATCTTTCTCATGTCAGTCTTTCCTGAAGGGTCGCCGATCATAGCTGTTCCTCCGCCGAGAAGAACTATAGGCCTGTGACCCGCCCTCTGCATGTGGGCCATAACCATCATCTGTATGAAGCTTCCGACATGAAGGCTGTCCGCAGTCGGGTCGAAGCCGATATAGAATGTTATCTTCTCCTTTTCAAGGAGCTCCCTCAGCTCCTCCTCGTGGGTGAACTGCTCAACGTAGCCCCTCTCAACCAAAACATCGATAACGCTTGCCATAATTATTACCTCCTGTATATTATTGTCATATTTTTTTGTATAAAAAATGCAGACCTCTCGCTTGGGGCGAAAGTCTGCCGCGGTACCACCCAAATTTTAACTCTTAATATAATAACGGAATCTCACCGGCTCAGCCTACTTCATTTTTCAGCCTGCAACTCTGAGGGGGTAATTTCAAAATGAAGCATTATGGGCTTACACCAGCCGCCCACTCTCTTAAAACCGCATTCACATCTACTGATCCCTCGTCAACGTTTTTAAGTTATCGAATCTAATATACTACAATTTTCGGCTTCAGTCAACCGTTTAGGCTGCCCGTTGCCGAGCAAAATTTACTTTTTGCTGCCGGTGTGCTAAAATTTATTGTATAGCTTACAAAAAAAGGAGCGTCTTACAATGAACACATGGGATTTCCAATCCATAGTTGTGGGGAATGAAGTGAACCTGAGTGCAATCGCCACCCATTTTGGCATCAACAAAAAATTCAAATGGGGTGAACCTCTGGTTCTTTCCGGCAGCGACCTGAGCGGCTTGCTTAACAACCCCGAAAACAAGCATGTATACATATACCACTACGGTTCCATGGTAATGATAAACATGGCTTTCAACGAAATACAGGACATTGCAAAGTACCTGAAGACCATAGACAAAAACCTGAGAATCGACAACATACAGAAATTCATGGACGATTACAGGCTCGAGATAAGCCCCGAGCATGAATACTCGCTCGGCAACGAGGTTATGACCGCGAGCGAGTTCGAGGATTATTATGTCGAGATCATAGCCATGATCCTGGCCAAGTCCATCTCGCTGGAGAAGGTGGAATACGAGACCGACAAGCTTCTGGACAAAATCGAGGAGGTGATAGGCTTCCTTGAACAGGGAAAACTCAACATGTCGGACAAGCAGCTGGCAAGAACGACTGCCAAGGTGATAAGGTTCAAGTACAATACGATCTCGAACCTTATGCTCTTCGAAAAGCCTAGCAAAGCCTGGACCAACGAGGGCATAGAGAGATTCTTCATGGAAATGATGAACCTTTTCGACCTGGAGGACAGGTACTCAAAAATCACCAGAAAGACCGAGATTCTAAGGAACATAACTGAGGTTTTCGGCTCAATGAGCCACGAGAAGAGGGCAACAAAGCTCGAGGTGATCGTGGTGGTGCTGATCCTCTTCGAGGTCATACTTGCCCTTATAGAGTTCTTCTCCCAGATCCATTGAGTTTCAGTCTGGATTCTTAATTAAAGGAGTGTTATTAATGAATATATGGGAATTCAAGTCCGTGGTTTTGGGCAGCGATATCAACCTCAACGACGTTGCTTCCCACTTCGGCATAAAAAAGAAATTCAAATGGGAAGATCCGCTTATCCTTTCAGGCAACGCATTGAGAGGCATTCTTCGGGACGTCGAAACGAAAAGCGTCTATCTTTACTACTTCGGCTCCATGGTTTTCATCAACATGGAGTTCCATGAGATGCAGGACATCGTGAAATACCTTAAAACCATCGACAAATCGCTGAAGATAGAAAACATGGCCGAGTACTCTGACGATTACAGGCTTGAGATAAGCCCGGAATATGAGTATTCCCTGGGAAATGAAGTCATGACGGCTGGAACGTTCGAGGACTACTATCCGGACATCATAGCTATGATACTTGCCAAGTCCATCTCTCTTGAGAAGATAGAGCACGAGACAGACAACCTGCTGGACAACATAGAGGACATAATTGGCTACCTTGAGCGTGGTCATTTCAACTTCTCCGACAAGCAGCTAGCCAGGACCTCTGCTCAGGTCATCAGGTTCGAATACAACACAATAGCAAACCTGATGCTTTTCGAGAAGCCAGGCTCAGCGTGGCATAACGAGGACATAGACAAGTTCTTCCTCGAAATGCTCGCCCTCTTCGACATAGAGGACAGATATTCCAAGATAATGCACAAGACTGAGATGCTCAAGGACATAACAGATGTTTTCGGATCCCTTACCCACGAAAAGAGAGCAACCAGACTCGAGATAATGGTTATAGTTCTTATATCCGTCTCCATAGCCATTTCCCTGCTTGAGCTCTTCACAAAATATGTATTAAAATAATTAAAGGCTGGATTTTTCTCCAGCCTCTTTTATTTTCAACTATTCAATTATTTTCGATCTTCAAGTATTCTTTACGAGACGTACTTTTTTATTACCTCCGACATCCCGTCCATCTCATTGATATTGATGTAGAAATCGATATCATTTTTCGTGGATATTTTTTCCAGCTGAGAAAACAAATGTGCCGCATCTGCATCCCCTGCATCTACGATATTGAACAAACCGTCAACGAAAATCGTGTCGATATCATAGTCATCGGAAATCATGCCGCACAAAAACCCATAGAAACTATTGCCTTTTTTAAGGTCGAATTCGCTTGTGTCCACAAATCTAATAGCCTTGTCTAATTGGAGCAGTGGTCTTTTGTCATCATCGATGTAAACAATGTGTCCTTTGCTTTCTGAAACCTTGTCGTTTGCTAGTCCGATCAGTGCTTTGGTCTTGCCGGAACCTCTCTTGTCGCAGAATACCTGAATCATCTTTACCACCCCTTGTTAATATTGAGGCGTTGAACCTCACCTAAAATTATATAATATTCAGAATATTAATTCAAAGTTGGTTTTGGGCCGATTCAACCCCTTTTATGCTTAATTCGGCTGATACCTGGAAATATTACTTTAAAGCTGTCTTCTGCAAAATTATTTACGAATATCACTCGGCCGATATTTTTGAACAGCTTCTTCATCCTGCTAATGCCCTTCTCTGAAAGAAGCATCCTGTCCTTCGGGTCGATAGCAACTATTTTCTCGTAAATCCACATGTTTCGCTTCCTGTAGCTGTTGTTTGGCGCACTTTTGCTGTCCGCAAAGAGACCGGGGTTTACGACAGTAACGCTGTTGCTGTCTATAGTCACGGTTATCTCCTTTGTGTAATCGGTGTAGTCCCTGTATATTATGGCGTTCATAACGGCTTCATGGATCGCCTCTACAGGGTAATCCTCCGGCAGGGACTGCCTCAATACCTCCTCGCTTTTGTCTATCATCCCCAGAAGATCTCCCTGGATTATGATGTCGTCTACAGACTTGCCCTCTATTTTGTTAACAATCCTGATCATGTTGTGAGGTATGTATAGTGAGTTGTTTTTTGAAAAAACAAGAAGCCCCCCAAGAGTAGCCATAAGCGTGCCGCTTTCCTTGTCCAGGTGGATTATCGATGCGGATTCCAGAAGCTCGAGCCTGTTCTCGTCGTTCAGCTCCAGCCCTTTCGAATCAAAGTATGCCCTAAGCAGCCCCTCATCAAGCGCCGAGGGCGTGCTGTTTACAACCGGGAATGTTTCTACGTTGAGGTTCAGGCTGTCCTGCAGCGCCTCGATGATCTCCTGCTTCCTCATCGTGTCCGTGGTCGAGCCCCTCCTGACGTAAAAAGCTCCGGTTTCGCGTATCTGGTATGGCTTGTGCGGGCCGTCGTAGATGTTGATTATCCCCAGCGTCTTCCCACTGTACTCCACGAACTCCAGCGATATGGGTATGGGCGGATCTGTTCTGGAGGTGACGATCTGCTGAATCTGCTCCTCTGTTATCTGAAGACCGTCTATCCCAACCACCTTCTTTGTCTTGTCCTCTATTCCTATGATAATGTAGCCCCTTCCGCCCTTCGAATTCGCTATGGCGCAGACATCCTTTGCCAGCTCCTTGCGGCCGCTTTCGATCTCCACGTCTATGATGAGCTTGAAGTCAAGCTTAGGGCCTTCCGGCCGTTTTATCAGATTGCTCAGTCTTTTACTATCCATGAAAATAACCCCGTGTCAAATAATGTTTTTTTCTTCTACTATACATTATAATACATTTCTATCTCAATAATCAGAAAATATTATAAAATTTAAACAAATAAGGCAAAATGAGCAACAAAATGGTTGTTTTTAAATAATGATATGGTATAATATTTTCATGGGCAGACGCCCTAAAACATTTACAATAGGTCGATTTTTTCAAGGTACATAAAACTCCTTCATCATGGGAGCTGAAATCCAAGAAACAAATTAGTCCTATGATATTTGAGGAGGTTTATTAAAAATGGCTGACAAAACAATCGTATGCAAAGACTGTGGAAAGGAATTCGTCTTCACTGAAGGAGAGCAGGCTTTCTACAAAGAAAAAGGATTTGAAAACGATCCAGTAAGATGCCCTGATTGCAGAAGAGCTAGGAAAAACGAAAAGAACAGCAGAGGCAGAGACTAGTAATTATAAAGAGAGGTTATCCTCTCTTTTTGTTTTTAACGGGATGGTGTAAACTATGGAGAAGCTCGAAAGATCCTTTTACCTGAGGGATACCGTTACGGTTGCCCGGAACCTCCTTGGAAAGCTTCTGGTTCATGAAATTGGCGGGAAACGGATATCCGGAATGATAGTGGAAACCGAAGCCTACCTTGGAATAAAAGACCGGGCGGCCCATACCTACGGAGGCAGGAGGACAGCCAGGAATGAAGCCATGTACGGCTTGGGAGGCCATGCATACATATATTTCATATACGGCATGTACTACTGCATCAATGCTGTCGCCGGAGCGGAAGGCGTACCTGAGGCAGTCCTCATCAGGGCGCTCGAACCTTTTGAAGGACAGGATTTCATGGCGGAAGCACGGTACAAAGCCGCATATTCCAGCCTCAGCAGAAGCCAGAAAAAAAACCTGACGAACGGACCCGGGAAGCTCTGCATGGCCTTGTCCATAGACAGGAGCTTGAACGGAGAGGATTTATGCGGAGGCATTCTCTACATCGAAGACAGCGCTTTTGCCCCGGAAATCTGTACAAGCAAAAGGATAGGCATAGACTATGCAGGGGAAGACAAGAACCTTCCTTTGAGATTCTACATCAAAGACAACCCTTACGTATCTAAATAGAACCTTATCATCAGGAGTGAGATTTTTGAATTACGTCTACATACTTGAGTGCTGCGACAGCAGCCTTTATACAGGCTACACAAACAACCTCGAAAAAAGGCTCTCTGTGCACAATGCCGGCAAAGGAGCCAAGTACACCCGCTGCAGGCTTCCGGTAAAGCTGGTTTATTCCGAGGAATTCGAAACAAAAAGCGAGGCAATGAAGCGGGAATTCCGGATAAAGAAGCTCTCCCGGGATGAGAAGAAAAGTCTTATAAAAGAAAAGGGGCAATTGTAGATGAAAGAGCTATACTCAATCGGCGAAACCTCAGCCCTTCTGGGAGTAACCATCCCGACTTTGAGATACTACGAGAAGGTGGGGCTGCTCCTGCCGCACTACACCGATCCAAAAACCGGGTACAGATTTTACGCGTTCAGCCAGTTTCACTACATAGACAGGATAAAATACCTGCAGAGGTTTGGTATGTCTTTGGACGATATAAAGGTAATCATTCACTCAGGCAGCGTTGATAAGCTTTTGCCTTTTCTAGAGCAGCAGAAGCAGGCCTTTTTGAAGCAGCTTAAAGAAATCCAGTCTACGATTAGCGACATCCAATGGTACATCGACTACTTCACATACCTCAACAAGGGCGAAAACACGAACAACCTCTACAAGGTGCAGCTTGAGGAAAGATATGCTATAGCCGTACCGGGATACCCGGAGGAGCGCCCCATATCGAACATGGAGGTGCGGCTGGCCGCTGCAAAAGCCAGTCCCGAGCTTAAAAACCTAAACTACCTACGGCAGTATGCGTATATCTTAGATTTCGATAAATTTACAAAAAAGACTTTCTCAGCCCACAGCTATATGATATACCTCCGCGAGAAACCAGACTTTGAGACCGAACACCTTAAAGTACTTCCGGCAGGGGAGTATTTATGCTACAGGGCTAGAATTCTTACCGACGATTGGGACCCTTCGGTTATTGCGGAGTTTTTCGAAGGCAGGCAGAAGCCCCTTCTGGTCATAGCGAACGAATTCGAAGAAAACCTTGTTGAATATCTTGAAACGCAGTATGAGATCCAGATACTTTTGTGATATATTTCCAGGCGAAACCGCTACGGTTTTCGCCTGATTTTTTTGAATTTTTTGTTGACTCTCACCTTAGATGAGAGTTTAGAATTTAATAAAAGAAAGCAGATCTGTTTTGATTATCGCTTTTGCTCGCGACAAAAGCGCTGATACTCTTACTATTTTAAAGCAGGTGATGGAATGATCGAAAAGAAATACAGCATCGATACAGAGATTTTATACAGAGGCGCCGGCATACCTGAGAGCACAATGCATCCCGAGGCCCCGCCTATCTGCCATTCAACTGCCTACATAATGGCAGACATGGATGAGTACGATTTCGTTAACGGAGGAAATGGAGGTTATTTCTACAGCCGTACTGCGAATCCCAACAGGGACAGCCTTGGCGAACTGATTTCCTACCTTGAAAACGGCGAAAGCAGCTTGATATGTTCTTCCGGGATGGCCGCCATAACAACAGCCCTGCTGACATTTTCGAACTGCGGCGACCATATAGTCGCAAGCAGCAGCATTTACGGTGAGACAATTGAGCTTTTCAACGACATGCTGACGAGATTCGGCATAGAAATCACGTATGTTGATTTTTGTGATTCAGCTTCTGTAGCTAAAGCTGTACGTCCAAACACAAGAATATTTTTCACTGAAATTATTTCGAACCCTTTGATAACCGTTATAGACATAGAAAAAATCGTTGAGATAGCCCATGCGGCAGGCGCACTTGTTATGGTTGACAGCACCTTTACGACGCCTCTTGTGATAAAGCCCTTGGATTTCGGAGTCGACGTTGTGATCCAAAGCTTGACGAAATTCTACAACGGCCACAGCGACGTTACCGCCGGATCAATCACCGCATCTTCAGAGCTTTGCAAGAAGATGTATCCCTCGCAGCTGAGGCTCGGCTGCTGCCTCGATCCAAACAGTTCGTGGCTTGCGCTTAGAGGGATTAGGACTATGGGGCTCAGAGTGAACAGGCAGCTTGAAAATGCCAGGCTCCTTGCCGAAGCTTTGAATTCCAGTCCCCATGTTTTCAAGGTGAACTATCCAGGGCTTGAAAGCCACCCTCAGCACGAGCTGGCAACCAGGATATTCAGCGGCGGCTACGGTGCCATGATAAGCTTCTGCGTCGAAGACAGCAGGGAAAAGGTGAACGCTTTCATGCATAAGCTGAACCTTGTCAAATACCTCGGCACCCTGGGAGGGTACCGCACGTCGATCGCCCACCCTGCGACAGCTTTCCGTTTTGACTTCTCGCCGGAAAAGCTGATAGAGATGGGCATGAATGAAGGGCTGATAAGGATATCAGTAGGCATCGAGGACATCAACGACCTTGTCGAAGACTTCATGCAGGCGCTTGAGGTGTTTGACCCCGTAAAAAGCAATATATAAGTGAAAGGAGAAAATCATGAGCGAAGATATGGAACTAAGAGCTGAACTAGAAATAACAGCGGAAGATAATACTCTGAAAAGGACTCTAAAAGCTAGACATATGAACATGATAGCAATCGGAGGCGCGATCGGGACAGGCCTGTTTTTTGCCAGCGGAAGCGCAGTTAGCACAGCAGGTCCCGGCGGTGCCGTCCTGGCATATTCAGTTATGGGAATTCTTGTATATTTCCTGATGACTTCCCTTGGGGAAATGGCCACAATGATGCCTGTATCCGGTTCTTTTGAAACTTATGCAACAAAATTTGTCGACCCTGCTCTTGGATTTACTCTGGGCTGGAACTACTGGTTCTGCTGGGCTGTCTGCGTTGCAGCTGAGCTCGTCGCAGGCGCACTTGTCATAAAGTTTTGGTTCCCTGATACCAACACGACTTTGTGGAGCATGCTTTTCCTTGCAATCCTGTTTGCACTTAACAGCATGTCTGCACGTGCCTACGGCGAAGGCGAATACTGGTTTGCAAGCATAAAGGTAATAACCATCATCGTGTTCCTTATCGTTGGCGTACTTATGATATTCGGCATACTCGGCGGCAAATCGTTCGGATTTGAAAACTGGGTGCTGCAGGACGGCGCCGGTCACAGCGGACCTTTTGTAGGAGGTCTGACGGCCATTGTCAACGTATTCCTGGTTGCAGGATTCTCATTCTCAGGAACGGAGCTAGTCGGCCTTGCTGCCGGCGAATCAGAGAACCCTGAAGAAAATGTACCAAAGGCCATTAAGACCGTATTCTGGAGAATACTCCTTTTCTATATTGGAGCGATTGTCGTGATCGGCTTCCTTATACCTTTCACCGACCCGAACCTGTTAAAAAGCGGGGCAGACAACATAGCCTACAGCCCTTTCACAATGGTTTTCCAGAGGTCAGGAATTGCGCTTGCAGCCAGCCTGATGAATGCCGTTATACTCACCTCGGTCCTGTCCTGCGGAAATTCGGGCCTTTACGCGGCATCCAGGATGCTCTACTCCATGGCAAAGGAGGGGAAGGCGCCGAGAGTGTTCTCGAAAGTAAACAAGAGGGGCATACCTATGAACGCCCTTTGCGGAACGGCTGCAGTGGCATGCACGGCTTTCTTCGCATCGCTCGTGGGAGACGGCAAGATATACTACATCCTTTACAACTCCTCTGGAATTACCGCCTTCTTCGCCTGGATGGGCATCGCAATCTGCCACTACAGGTTCAGGAAAGCTTACGTAGCCCAGGGCAACAGACTCGAAGACCTCAAGTACAAGGCCAAGTGGTATCCGCTCGGACCGATTATGGCAATGATACTCTGCACGATTGTCATCCTGTTCTCCAACATCTGGATATTCCAGGCAGAAACGTTCAGCTGGTTCGACTTCATAACGAACTACATGACAATCCCTCTGTTCTTCTGCCTCTTCTTTGTATATAAAAAGGTGAAGAAAACAAAATTGGTTCCTCTTGAGGAATGCGATTTCAGTTACAAGGACTGATCCTACCGAATTGAAAAAGGTCTGCTGCCCATCCTCACGGTTGGGCGGCAGACCTTCCTTTTTTATTTTATTCGCTTTTGCCGATGTCCGAAAGCACGAGACCCTTGTTGTGGTCAAGCGCCCAGCCTATCGACCATTCACTCTGGAATATCAGCAGGTTTCGGCCCTTAAGGTCCTTAACTTTCTTAGTATCGCTAGTAACAACAAGATTGTCAACATTAACTTTGCTCTCCTCTATCCATCTCACGAAATTGTACGGCAGCCTGTCTATCTTCATGTCAACATTGTACTCGTTCTTCATCCTGTACTCGAGCACTTCAAGCTGGAGCACGCCTACTACTCCGACGATTATCTCCTCTATCCCTATGTGGATCTCCTTGAAGACCTGGATCGCTCCCTCCTGGGAGATTTCAGTTATTCCCTTGATGAACTGCTTCCTCTTCATAGTGTCAACCGTCTTGACCCTCGCAAAGTGCTCAGGCGCAAAAACCGGTATGCCTTCGAACTTGAACTTCTTCGAACCGCTGCAGAGCGTGTCTCCTATGCTGAATATGCCCGGATCGAACACTCCTATGATGTCTCCGGCATATGCCTCCTCGACTATCTCCCTGTCCTGGGCAAGGAACTGCTGGGGCTGGGCAAGCTTTATCTTGTTTCCGCCCTGCACGTGGTATACCTCCATGCCCTTCTTGAATTTTCCGGAACAGATCCTCATGAAAGAAATCCTGTCCCTGTGGGCAGGGTTCATGTTTGCCTGTATCTTGAACACGAAAGCCGAGAAATCCTCGGAGTAAACGTCGACCTCCCCCTGGTCCGACATCCTCGGAGTAGGAGGAGTTGTCAGCCTTAGGAACTGCTCAAGGAATGGCTCGACTCCGAAGTTTGTGAGCGCGCTTCCGAAGAAAACAGGTGTCAGCTCGCCGCTTCTGACCATCTTCAGGTCGAATTCGTCGCCTGCTATGTCGAGGAGCTCTATGTCCTCCATCAGCTTGCCGTGCAGGGAGCTTCCAAGAAGCTCACGGAACACCTCATCGTCCACATTCCCTTCCACCGACTCGACCTCTGTCTGCCCGTGGTTTCCTCCGTTGAAAACCTCTATCAGCTTCTTCTGCCTGTCGAAGACACCTCTGAAATCCGCGCCTGATCCTATAGGCCAGTTCATCGGATATGATTTTATGCTTAGAACGTTCTCTATCTCCTCCATCAGCTCGAATGGATCCCTGCTTTCCCTGTCCATCTTGTTTATGAAAGTGAAGACGGGTATCCCCCTCATCCTGCACACGTGGAAAAGCTTCTTCGTCTGATCCTCTACACCCTTTGCAGCGTCCACTACCATGACGGCGCTGTCCGCAGCCATCAACGTCCTGTAGGTGTCCTCACTGAAGTCCTGATGTCCAGGCGTGTCCAGGATGTTTATGCAGAAGCCTTCGTAGTTGAACTGCATGACGGAAGATGTAACAGATATTCCCCTCTGCTTCTCTATCTCCATCCAGTCCGAAACGGCATGCTTTGAAGCCTTCCTCGCCTTTACAGAACCTGCCAGCCTTATGGCGCCTCCGTAAAGAAGGAATTTTTCAGTAAGGGTCGTTTTACCCGCGTCCGGATGGGAGATTATAGCAAAGGTTCTCCTTCTCTCTATTTCTTTTATTAAATCTGACACTGAACCCGCTCCTCTAAATCAATTAATCGTTATTATCTACACGAATGATTTTAACTGTAATACCAATGCATGTCAACCGAAAGGTCAAAGAAAAAGGCCGCACATTAGTGCAGCCCGAACTTTTATCTCGGAATATATCCTATCTTTTTCATCATCTTCCTTAAAGTCTTGTTTGCAACTGAGTTGGCTTTCTCCGCACCCTTCCTGTATATGGCTTCAAGCTGCTCCTTGTCCTCCATGAGCTCCTTGGCCCTCTTCTGTATCGGCTCCAGGTCAGCTATTATAGCTTCTGCCACGTCTATCTTGAACTGGGCGTAACCCTGGCCCTCATATTTCTTTTCCATATCCTCGAAGGACATGCCCGTTGCGCAGTTGAGCAGAGTCATGAGGTTCTTGATTCCAGGCTGTTCGTCGCTGTACCTGACTGCCCCTATGCTGTCGGTCACGCTTCTGCTGATCTTCTTCCTTATGACGTCAGGAGGGTCCATCATCAGGATGTAGGTGTTGGGGTTGTCCGATGACTTAGACATCTTCTTTGTAGGCTCCTGCAGGTCCATCACCTTTGCTCCCGTCTCGCCCAGGTATATCTCAGGTATGGTCAGCGTAGGGCTGTAAATGCTGTTGAACCTCTCTGCAAGGTCCCTTGTCAGCTCTATGTGCTGTTTCTGGTCTATCCCCACCGGAACGAGGTCGGTGTTGTAAAGCAGTATGTCTCCGGCCATAAGCACAGGGTAATCGAACAATCCGGCGCTTACAGACGTATCCCCATATCTGGCGGATTTGTCCTTGAACTGGGTCATCCTTGAGAGCTCACCGATGTAGGTGTAGCAGTTCAGGAGCCAGGTTATTTCTGCGTGGGCAGGCACATGCGACTGGATGAAAAGGGTGTTCTTGTCAGGGTCTACGCCCGAAGCAACGTAAAGTGAAAGGACTTCGAGTGTCCTCTTCCTGAGATCCTTGGGCTCCTGCCTTACGGTTATGGCGTGCATGTCAACTACGCAGTAGAAGCAGTCGTACTGGTCCTGAAGCTTGACCCAGTTTTTTATTGCCCCGTAGTAGTTTCCTATTGTCAGGTTGCCCGAAGGCTGTATGCCGCTGAATATTACTTTTTTCTTGTTCTCTTCCATTTTGATTACCTCCATATATAATTGAATAAAAAAAAGCCCTATTGTCGTTACGACAATAGGGCGTGATTTCCGCTGTGCCACCTAAATTCGAAAGCCTTGCTTTCCTCCTTAGGGTATCGTTTGAATACCCTGCCTCTACAACGCGAGGCTCGCGTCCCAGGCTACTGCTGCTTCACCCGGCTCCTCAGGGACCCATTCAACCCAAGCATGACTGCCATAATCCCACCGCCTATGGCTCTCTTAGAATCTGTTTTTGGATTTACTTGCTTCCCGTCACAGGAATTATTTTATTCATTTTATACATATTAATACTTTCGAACCTTGGTTGTCAACTATTTTTTCCACAGGCCGTGAAGGTTGCAGTATGCCCTCGCTTCTAGAACCTCACCTTTAACAGCGAATGTAGCCTCAGGCTTCATGCCCGGCTTGAGGTATTTCCTAAGGACTTTTTCTGCAGTGAGGATCTCTATCCATTCGATGTAGTGGGTATCGATCATAGGGTGCTCCACTTCTCCGACTTTTACGTGTATTTTTCCTTCAACCATTTCTATTACAGGGACATGCTTTTCCTTTGCTGCATCAACGGTGTTTGGAACCATGAGCTTCATAGGCTGCCCGCAGCATACGAGTTCTCCCGCTCCCGCATGAACTACTTCCACCATATTTCCGCATACTTCACATTTGTAAACTTCATTTAGCTGAGTCATTAATATCTCCTCCTCAAATAAAAAGTATCGTTAATATATATTATACAGCTTGGCGGTCCCATTGTCACAATTTTCTGCAACATTTTCCCTGTTTGAAATAATATGCAGCCATGATATAATGATAATAATTTATAAATATACAAGATTGGAGTGTGCGCTTTGAAAAAACAAATTCTTGCATTGTTTTCCATCCTGCTGCTCTCTGCAGTTTTAATGTCGGGCTGCGGGAGTTCAGTGTCATCATTGATAAAGAACGATATCAACCCTAAAATCGATGTTCTCGGCATAAAACTGGGAATGACGGAGGACGAAGTTTTCAAGCTGGCCGGCACAAATGGTGAGAAGGCGCTCTGTACCCAGGGCTACGAGTATTCCTATGAGGACAAGAAGCTTAACATCGGGTTCAATTCCGAGACCAAAACAGTGAGAAGGGTAACCACAAAGAACCCCGAAACCTCAATTTTCGGCATCAAACCGGGGATGACCGCAGAGGAGGCTTTCGCCAAAGCAGCGGAGGGCGGGTTCACAAAGGACGCGAATTCAAACGTCAAGTTCCACAGGGAGAACATAACTCTTACTGTGATTTCGATGGATGGGACATTGGCGGACGGCGTAATTATAGAGATAGACCCTGAGTAGACAAACATTCATTCACATAAAAAAACAGCCGCAATTGCGGCTGTTTTTCTTGCTTCCTAAAGCATTATTTCGTTTCTTAGCATGTCCTCGTAGGTTTCCCTCTGGACGATGAGCTTCGATGTCCCCGAATTGACAAGCACTACCGCTGCCCTTGGGATCTTGTTGTAGTTGCTGGCCATAGAGTAGCAGTAAGCTCCTGTTGCGAAAACGGCGAGTATGTCTCCGCTTTCGACTTTTGGCATCTCGTAGTCGTTGATCAGGATGTCCCCTGACTCGCAGCATTTTCCTGCTATGGTGACAGCCTCGGTCTCGCCGCCCGACATCCTGCTGCATATTGCGCATTCGTATTCGGCATCGTACAGGGAAGGCCTTATGTTGTCCGTCATCCCTCCGTCCACAGCGACGTACTTCCTTACGCCAGGAACCTCTTTTATGGATCCCACTTTATACAGCGTCGTGCCTGAGTTCCCGACAATCGATCTTCCAGGCTCGATTGTGAGGGCCGGCAGCCTTATGCCTAGGTCCTGAGCTTTCTCATGCGCCCTGCTCAGGATTATGGAGCAGAAATCCTCTACCGCCAGCGGGTCGTCCCATTCCTTGTAGTATATTCCGAACCCGCCGCCAAGGTCCAGTTCAGATATTTCGAGCCCGGTCTCTTTTTTTATGTCTGCCACTATCTCCATCATTATGTCGACCGCATCCTCGAAGGGCTGTGTCTCGAAGATCTGTGATCCTATGTGGCAATGGATGCCTGCCAGCTTTAGGTTCTTGTGGGACAGCGCCTTCTTGACCGCGTTCATTATCCCGTCTTCAAGCGGCGTGAAGCCGAACTTGGAGTCTATCTGGCCTGTCTTGATGTATTCGTGAGTGTGAGCTTCTATTCCCGGGGTCAGCCTCAGCAGTATCTCCTGGACGACTCCCCTGTCGCCGGCAACCCTGTCAATAAGCTCCATCTCGTAGTAGTTGTCAACTACGAACCTTCCGACTCCGTTCTCGACCCCCATCACAATCTCTTCCTCAGTCTTGCTGTTTCCGTGGAAGTAGACCCTCTCCATAGGGAAGCCTGCTTTCAGTGCCGTGAAAAGCTCTCCTCCGGAAACCACGTCCAGGCAGAGGCCTTCGTTTTCGACTATCTGGCACATAGCCAGCGTCAGGAAAGCCTTGCCCGCATAGGCGACCCTGTTCCTTCCGTTGAAGACCTTGAAGGAATCGTGGTATCTCCTGCACTGGTTTCTTATAAGCTGTTCATCCATTACGTACAAGGGGGTTTTATATTGTTCTGCCAGCTCAACAGCACTGATCCCGCCAATGTATAGGGCATTTTCTATTATTTCCATGCTCCCTAATAATTTCATAATAATGGCCCCCAATTATAGATTGAATTCAGTTGCTATAAGCTCTATCGCCTTCTGCTTGTCTTCCTGCTTTATCGCGCATGTTATCCTGATTTCTGAAGTTGTTATCATCTTGACTTCTATCTTGTTCTGCTTGAACACTTTGAACACCCTTGCAGCGACTCCCGAGGTCGTCTTCATGCCGATGCCAACTATCGAGAACTTTGTTATGTTCTCATCTATGGAAATCTTCTCCTTGTCTGAGTAGAACTTTCCGATTATCTCCAGGGCTTCCCTGAGGTCCAGCTTCGGCAGCGTGAAGGATATGTTGACCTTGTTGTTTATAGGAGCCGTCTGGCTTATCATGTCGATGTTTATCCTCTTCTTTGCCACGCTCTCGAATATGTCTGAGAGAAGGTTTATGTCGTTGTCTATGTCCCTAATAGTTATCGCCACGTCATCGTCGCTTGTTGCCAATCCTGTTATTGGTTTGCTCTCCATGTTCATGCTGGTTGCTACCTCCTTAATTACTGTTCCTTTTATATCGCTGTTGCTCAATCCTACATATATCGGTATTCCATATTTCTGTCCGAGCTCTATCGACCTGGAATGCATTACCTGTGCGCCGAGGCTCGACAGCTCGAGCATCTCCTCGTAGTCTATCTCGTCCAGCTTTTTGGCCTGAGGGAATTTCCTCGGGTCTACGCTGTATATCCCGTCGACGTCAGTGTATATCTCGCAGCTTCCTTTGAGCTTGACTGCTATAGCTACTGCCGATGTGTCCGAGCCACCTCTTCCGAGCGTTGTTATGTCGCCTTCCTCGTTGACACCCTGGAAGCCTGCCACTATTACTATCTTGCCTTCGTTCAGGCTCTTCCTGATCTTCTTGTTGTCTATGTCGTAGATGAGGGATTTACCGTACTGTCCGCTCGTCTTGATCCCTATCTGGTAAGCCGTGTAGCTAATGGCTTCTTCGCCGAGGCTCTGTATGGCTATCGCAAGAAGGGCGCAGGAGATCATCTCTCCAGTGGAGAGGAGCGCGTCCATCTCCCTCTTGTCGGGATGCTCGGTTATCTGGTGGGCCATGTCGATAAGCTCGTCGGTGGTGTCACCCATAGCTGAAACTACTATTACGAGATCGTCGCCTGCGCGCTTTCTTCTTACCGCAGTCTCCGCTACTTTCTTGATTTTTTCGATTGTCCCTACGGAGCTTCCTCCGTATTTCTGTACAACTACTGCCACAATATCATCTCCTAAACTTGTAATAATTTAACATTGCGCGTATAAAAAAATGAACACAGCAAAGGAACACCTCTGCTGTATCCATGAAAAATACAACGTTCGTGACTCCTTTGTAGCTCTCCACTCCAATCAATGAAGTGACAACCTTCCACATCTTATGTGAAAAGCCAGAAAACAGTCCCGCCGGAAATGCTTTCTTCGGCTGAAATCCCTTTCCCTGTCCGTCATGGCCTGCCGGCTATGGACAAGTACTCTTTATTGTCAGCACCTCTACCCTAAGGCATTCATATTTAAATAGCATGAGCATATTCTAACATAGATATTTATGCAAAGCAACCTCTTTTTATGCATTTTTCGAAATATCCTTAAATGAAAATCTAAACT
>DBML01000018.1 GCA_002298915.1 Clostridium sp. UBA699 | reverse complement strand
GCAGGGCTTGCCATTATTGCGGCTTAGAAAGATTAAAACACATGATTAACCGTCCCCGATTTTGGGAATTGTGGTAAAATATATATGGTGGAATATAAAAAATGAACTGGAGGTGCAACATGTTTAAAAACAAATTAAAGGAAAAGCTGAAAAATGGTGACCCTGCCATCGGCACCTTTATTATGACCAATTGTCCTGATCTTGTAGAGATTGTAGGCATATGTGGGTATGATTTTGTGGTTCTCGATACAGAACACGGTCCTCTTTCCATAGAATCCACTATTAATCTTATCAGGGCTGCAGAACTTAAAGGGGTGACTCCGATTACAAGGGTTACTGAAGCATCAGCTTCTACCATCTTGCGATCGCTCGATGTTGGAGCTCATGGAATTCAAGTGCCCCAGGTGAATGATTCGATAACTGCCGAAATGGTTGTTAAGGCATCTAAATACCATCCGGATGGAATCAGGGGGGCTGCGCTTGCACGTTCAGGAGAGTATGGAATGGTGTCGAGCACACTGGATTATTTCAAAACAGAAAATGAGGAAACTCTTATTGTTGTGCATTGCGAAAATGCAGAAGGCCTTGCCGATCTGGAGAATATAGCTGCAATACCAGATGTTGACGTAATTTTCCTTGGACCATTTGATATGTCACAATCCATGGGCGTTCCGGGAGAAATATATCATCCTAAGGTTGAGGCAGCTGCCGAAAAAGTGCTCAAAGCAACAAAAGCTGCAGGGAAAGCGGCGGGAATATTTGTAACGGACGGTGACCAAGCTAAACGAAGAATCGAGCAGGGGTTCCAATACATAACAATAAATGTTGATACGACACTATTCGCAAAGGCGTACAAGAATGAACTGGTAAAGGCAAAATAGATTAGTATTCGAGCATCTGAAATTAACATTTCAGGTGCTTTTTTATTGACATAGTTTCCGACCCTAATCCCTTTCAAATAAATCTGGATGATTAACCGTCCCAAATTTCGAAATCGTAACATGAGTTACCGAAATTGAAATCATTTCAAATTATAATTTAGTTAATGAATCAGGAAAGCAGAAGAAATCGGAAGCAGTTTGGTTCATTACAAAATATCAAACAAATTTTGGGAGGTAAAAATATGAGCATGTTTTGTTATCAGTGTCAGGAAACAGCAGGCGGCAAGGGTTGTACTATGGCAGGCGTCTGCGGCAAAAAACCAGAGGTAGCCAATCTACAGGATTTGATGATTTACACACTCAGGAGCATAGCTTGCCTGGATCTTAAAGCAAAAGAAAACGGCGTCGAGGTACCTGATGTAGACCCGACAATAATGAACGGTCTTTTCATGACAATAACAAATGCGAACTTTGATTCTGATAGATTTGTTGCAGAAATCAAAAAAGCTTTGGACTTGAGAGAAGAACTAAAGAAAGCTTTGGCAGCAGCAAATGTTGACCTCTGCGCTATGAAGGACATCGCAACCTGGTATGCTGACACAAAAGAAGGGATATTGGAAAAATCTAACGATCCAAGAATAAGCATTCTTGCAACAGAAAACGAAGACGTAAGATCGCTCAGGGAACTTGTAATATACGGAATTAAAGGTATGGCAGCTTATGCGGAACATGCGCATAACCTTGGATATGAAAACAAGGAAGTTTTCGAGTTCATAAAGAAAGCGCTAGTATCAACTATTGACGACTCGCTCACAGTTGACCAGCTGATAGCACTCGTCATGGAGACAGGAAAGTTCGGTGTTGATGTCATGGCGCTTCTTGACAAAGCGAACACTGAAACTTACGGAAATCCTGAGCTGACTGAAGTTAACATCGGAGTAAGAAACAAACCTGCAATACTCATATCGGGCCATGATCTTAAGGATCTCGAAGAACTGCTAGAGCAGACAAAGGGAACCGGCGTGGACATCTATACACACGGCGAGATGCTCCCTGCAAATTACTATCCTAAATTCAAGAAATATGACAACCTGGTAGGAAACTACGGAAACGCATGGTGGAAACAGAAGACAGAGTTCGAAACCTTCAACGGACCGATCCTCTTCACTACAAACTGCATAGTCCCTCCGTCAGAATCATATGCTGACAGGGTTTACACTACCGGATCATCAGGATTCCCAGGCTTCAAGCACATTCCTGACAGAGTTAACGGACAGCCGAAGGACTTCTCAGAGGTAATAGAGCATGCAAAAAAACTTGCCGCACCAAAAGAAATAGAGAACGGCAAAATTGTCGGCGGATTCGCACACGCGCAGGTATTTGCCCTTGCTGACAAGGTAGTTGACGCAGTAAAATCAGGAGCAATAAAGAAATTCTTCGTAATGGCAGGGTGTGACGGAAGGATGAAGAGCAGGGAATACTATACCGAATTCGCTGAGAAGCTTCCGAAGGACACAGTGATACTTACTGCAGGATGCGCGAAATACAGATACAACAAGCTTAACCTTGGCGACATCGGAGGAATCCCAAGAGTACTTGATGCCGGACAGTGCAACGACTCGTACTCACTGGCTGTAATCGCACTCAAGCTCAAGGAGATATTTGGAGCAAACGACGTGAACGAGCTTCCGATCGCATACAACATCGCATGGTATGAGCAGAAGGCGGTTATAGTTCTTCTCGCACTGCTTTACCTTGGAGTTAAGAACATCCACCTTGGACCTACACTTCCAGCATTCCTCTCGCCGAACGTTGCAAAGGTTCTGGTTGAAACATTCGGGATTGCCGGCATAGGAACAGTAGATGATGACTTAAAGTTATTCTTAGGCTAATAATTGTTAGGCTAATTATAATAAACCCATGAAACCTCAATACCCCACACAAGTTGGCACCGGAAGGTGCCTTCTTTTTTTTCTTTTTTTTTGCTATACTGATATGGTTGCAAAATAGTAGTAAAATTAATTAGCCAAGGAGAGGATCAATCATAAGTACGAAAAAGCAAAGCATAATCCTGGCTGTGATACTGACGCTATCCTCAGCCGCAATCTACACAATTCAGAACCTCATCTTTCACCATCCCCAGGACACCTTCTTCTACATGTTCCAGGATGTGGCATTCGTGCCTGTCCAGGTTGCCATCGTAACGTTCATCATCAACAGGCTCCTGAACGTTATGGAACAGCAGAAGAAGAACAAGAAGATCAATGTTATCATAAGCACATTCTTCACGGAAGCAGGAATGTCAATTATGAATGCCATGTCTGAATTCAACAGAAATCAGGCTGATCTCAATAAATTGATCAAGGTAAACGACCTGAAGAAAACAAACGAAAAGATGGTGAAGGGGGCTGTAGCATCGTTCAAGTTCGACATCTATGCCGAACCTGAAAGGCTTGAGGAACTCGGGGCTCTGCTTGCCGAAAAAAAATCATTCATGCTGAGCCTTCTTGAGAATTCCAACCTTCTTGAGCATGATTCCTTCACTGACATGATATGGGCAGTGTTCCATGTTTCTGATGAGCTTCAAAACAGAGGGGAACTCAGGAAACTTCCGCAGTCTGATATCAGCCATCTGTCTAACGACATACTGAGGGCATATCCTGCGCTGATCCAGGAGTGGGTCGGTTATATGGCTTATCTCAGGGATGACTATCCGTTCCTATATGAAGCAGCCAAAAAGAGGAGCCCTTTCTGCATGCCGCAGCAACAGCAATAAATAAGAAAATCGACATGAAGCTCCTTGAGTGTTTAAAGAGAGAAGATAATAAAAAAACAAAAGAGTGCCGGCTCCTGAACATAATAGTTCTGAGCAAGGCACTTTTTTGTTGAAATAGTAATTGACCATCCAAGAAATATCAAATATAATTTTATATGTACAGTGTTCATATAAAAATGGAGATGATAATATGCAAAAGAAAAACAGTAAATTGGGAATCATAATGGTCTTATACTTGCTCGGGATTTTCATGGGTGCGGTCGATACTGGGATAGTCTCTCCGGCAAGGATAATAATCCAGAACGGTCTCGGAGTCGATGACAATACCGGAATATGGATGATCACGATCTATACTCTCGCTTATGCTGCTGTAATTCCGATCTCCGGAAAGCTTGCAGACAAGTACGGCCGAAAATACGTGTACATAATTAGTGTGGCTCTGTTTGGAGCAGGATCGGTGATCTGCGGATTGTCTTCTTATACTGGCAGTTTCACAGTCTTGCTGCTTGGAAGGGTTATACAGGCTTTAGGCGGCGGCGGGATAATTCCGATAGCCACTGCTGAATTCGGAACCACATTTCCGGAAGAGAAGAGAGGTATGGCTCTGGGTCTTGTCGGAATGGTGTTCGGCGTAGCAAATATAATTGGCTCATCGATAGGAAGCTTTATACTGAAAATAGCAGGTAACAGCAATTGGAGCTGGCTGTTTTATGTCAACATTCCTATCTGTGTATTCATAGTCATAGGCGGGCTCATGGCAATTGAAAACCATAAGGCCGGGGATGTTAAGAAGATAGATGTTTTGGGAACACTTGTGCTAGTCGCAATGATACTGTCAATACTATACGGACTCAGGAATATAGATTTCTTCAGCTTCGCTGCATCAATACGAAGCAAGGAGGTTTACCCTTATCTGCTCGTATTCGCTATGCTTCTGCCCATATTCATTATTGTTGAGAAAAAGGCCGAGGATCCTATAATGAACCTTTCATACTTTACCAATCCAAGGATATTTATCGTCCTTACGATGTCTGTCATCGTTGGAGTAAGTATGATGGGCATGGTTTTCATACCGCAGTTTGCTGAGAACGCCCTTAAGATTCCTTCAGGTACAGGAGGGTACTACGTGGCGATACTGGGTATATTCGCAGGAGTTGGATCCCCAATGAGCGGAAAGCTGATTGACAAATACGGGGCGAAGAAGGTCCTCATGTTCGGATTTCTCGTTACTATGGTGGGCGCACTCTTCATAGTTCTTATTTCCACCAATGCCAACACTCTAATGACAGTTGTAATAAGCCTTGTGCTGATAGGGCTTGGAATGGGCTTCACGATAGGTACGCCTTTGAACTACATGATGCTTGAAAATACGAGACCTGAGGAATCAAATTCAGCATTGGCAACTCTTTCGCTGGTAAGGTCTATAGGAACAGCTGTCGCTCCAGCGATAATGGTCGGATTTCTCTCTCATGCGGGCCTTACAGTTGGTGACAGGATGATGAACATCCTTCCTCAGCCTACATCACCTGTAATATCACAGGTTGAGGAGCTTAAAGTCATGCTTGCGGACATGAAGTCTGACCCTGATACCGCAGATATGCTGAAGGATGTTTCCATGCCCGATTTCGACTATTCAGGAAGCATGAAATTGGAAATAGGGTCAGGTTCACTTCCGGCGGAGCTTCTAGACAGCCTTCAGTCTGCTGACGTAACAAACATAACGGATAAGGTTAAAGAAGTTGCGGTATACATGTTCGACAAGAATACGCCAGGGGTAATTTCCGAGATAGAAAGCGGCGTTGATACAGGTATAACAAATATGCAAAAAGGCCTCGACGGCATTTCGGAGGGCGAAAATGGGCTTAAATCTGGCGTGAGCTCGATAAATTTAGCTATCTCCAAGATGGAGAAAGGAAGGGCTGGGCTTCAGACAGCCATACAGCAGATGGAGACAGCTCTGGCTGCACAGGATGCTGCAATAGCCCAAATGAGCGGGGCTTCAGGTGCAAACACACCTGGGGTCATGACGTTGGGGACGAATTCCGCACAGACATCTTCAGCCCCATCCCAGGATCAATCCGCAGCCGCAACAGAAAGCTCAGACGACCAGTCTGCAATGCAGGCCCAATTAGCAGCACTGACTGCATCAAGAGCTGAGCTGGCACAGAAACTTGAAGCCACAAAAGCCCAGAAACAAGGTCTTGACAGCAGCGTTGTGAAGCTTGAGGTAAAAAAGTCGGAGATGCTGGATTCCATTGCCGCATTGGGGGAAGAGAAGGCGAAGCTCACCAATGCACAGAACAAGACTAAGGAAATCAAGGTTGAAGTACCTAAAGCTTTCGATAAATCCAAAAATGATTACCTTGCTAAAATTGACTCAATGAGAACGGAAATACAGAATTTGTTCCAGTCAATCCTCAATATGGGTTTCAAGCAGATGTTTATGACGGTCTTCGCGGCGAACATGCTCGGAGTTCTTATGCTCATGTTCTACAAGGACAAAAAGAGAAGTATAGAATGAATTTCTGATAACTAGGGTATCCTTCATGAAGATACCCTTTTCTTCTGCTAAATGAAGTCTAGGAGCTTCAGGCTATAGACGCTCTCATCCGTCAGCCTGACGATCGAAGGGGACAGGACCTCCACTATGACCAGCTCTATTAGGAACTGCACCGTGCCGCTTATGAAATGGCTCGTGCTTGCTGAGGCTGAGTTGAGCCTTCTGCCTATGCTTATGTGGAAGTGGGGAAGAATGCTTCCGTTCTCGGGGTCATGTGCGATCGTCCCGCAGCCGAAAGTTTCCACATTTTCAAAGTATGCCTTCGACTCGAGCATTGGACCGGCAGGATCATCTGACTTGCCGCAGCTGCCGACTATAAATATTTCGCTGAAATCGCCTTGAAAGAAGGGGACGTAGCCCTGCTTTACCCCGTTTGAACGGCAAAACTCCTTGAGCTCCTCCATGAAGTCCTTGCCGTGCTCGAACCTTACCATGAAGGTCCTGCCTTGTTTTAATTCTGATGATATCAATCTAAAATCTCCTTTCGAAAACTATCCGCAAAGCTCGCATTCGGTAGCTGAGGCGGTCTCTTTCTCGATTATTCTTCCAACCGTGGTTATGTCGACATTGCCGCCGCTGACCATGGCTACAACGTTCATTCCATGTATACCCTTGACCTTGCCTGCAAGAAGAGCTGCCAGCGGTGCTGCTCCGGCGCCTTCGGCAAGGAGCTTGCCTCTCTGGATCAGAGAGAAGATAGCGTAGGAAAGCTCATCCTCGGTTACGGTGACTATCTCGTCGACGTGTTTTTTCATCACCTCGAAGCAAAGTGAGCCGGGAGTTGCCACCGATATGCCGTCGGCGAGGGATTTGGCGCCAGGAAGGGTCACCAGCTCTCCTTTTTCCAGGGATGCCTTGCTGGAAGCTATGACCTCAGCCTGGACCCCGACAACCCTGACCGAAGGCTTGAGCGACTTCACAGCGGTTGCTACGCCGGCTATTAGTCCGCCTCCTCCTATAGGTACAACAACTACATCGGTATCCGAAAGGTCCTCCAGTATTTCAAGGCCTATAGTGCCTTGACCTGCCATCACATGCACGTCGTTGAAAGGGTGGAGGAAGGTTGCTCCAGTTTCTTTCTGAACCTCTAGAGCCTTGGCGTAGCACTCGTCATAGACTTGCCCCGCCTGTATTACTTCTGCGCCGTAGCCCTTTGTTGCAGACACCTTTGCTGAAGGAGCGGTCAGGGGCATGACTATGGTCGACTTCACCCCGAATGCTTTAGCGGCAAAAGCGACGCCCTGGGCATGGTTCCCCGCCGAGGAAGCCAGAACTCCGCGCTCCTTCTCCGCGTCGGTGAGGCTTACTACCTTGTTGTATGCACCCCTCAGCTTGAAGGAGCCAGTTTTCTGCTTGTTCTCGCATTTAAGGTAAAGCTTGCAGCCGCAGGCGTCTGAAAACGTGTCGGTATAGAAAAGAGGAGTCCTTCTGACCACACCCCTAAGATTCTGCTGTGCCTTCCATACATCCTTTAAAGTAAGTTCCATAACAATAATTCCTCCTTAAAATTAAATAAAAAAAATCTCCCGTCCTTACAAATACATCCAAGTATTATAAGGACGAAAGATTACTTCTTCCGCGGTACCACCTCAATTGCAGCGTGACGCTGCCTCTCTTGTCAGGTCGACTTTGGCAGAACTGCCGCTGTGAACCCTAACCAAATAACGCTGGTGAACGTCCTTGTTTAATCAGCTTTCGCCTTTCAACTCAGAAGCTAAGAGTGATTATTGCATATTCCCGTTAACGCCGGATCTCAGCACCTCCGGCTCTCTGTGGCTAACTAAGGGATTATCTTTCTCTCTATCATCACTTTAATATTCATAATTTTTGTAATTGATATTGATTATAAATCCGAAAAATGCTGGTTGTCAACGTTATCGTATTGATTTATTTTATCCAGTTTGACTCACACGAGCATCGTTCCGGTGTAGTAGTAGCCTTTAGGGCATTTAGAAGCTTCGTCTTCTTCGCGGGCGAACTTCCAGGCTTTTCCGAAATGCTCGGCAGCGATGGCGCAGTGGCATAAGGCTATGCCCATGTCTATCCTGTTCATCTTCTTGTAGCCGATGGCTTTGATGAGGTTTGGCTTTTCACAGAAAAAATCAAGCCTTCGCTTGTCTGTGATCAGGAACCAGGGCTGGCTGTTCGTCGCAGAAGGCGCTAGACGGACGCTGTCGATGATGTCGGCGGTCATGTCGAAGCAGTCCACGTCCTCGATGAGCTCTGATGCGTCGGCTATCTCCGGAAGCTCCTTCCTCCTGAACTGGGAGGTGTCTGTCCTGTGCAGGGGCTCTGCAGGCCTGCCGAACGCCAGCACTATTATGTAACCGAGCTCGGACATTCTCTTTGCCTCCTTTGAAGGGAAAGCCATTCCTACATAGCAGCTTCCGTATCCCTTCGACGAAAGGAAAAGGTCGATCTGCTGAAGGATGAATCCGGCGTTCTCCAGATAGCATTCCTTTTCCTCTGAGGAGAACATGAGGTAGTGAGGAGATTTGACAGGCAGGAAAAGTGTGACCTCATCCCTTGGGATTATGTTGATTTCCGTCCTTATCTCCTTGTCAAGCCGCTTTGCTTTGCCTGCAAATTCAAGGATTTCGTTCAGGGCGTCATTGTCCAGGGGCTCGTCCTCGTATTTCCTTATGGATTTTCGCTTAGTTATGTATTCGTAAAGTTCACTTGGCATCATTGTATATGCCCCCTTTCATAGAAAAATTTTGTATTCAATTCTATCGCGCAGCGTCCACGAATCTTCTGAATATCTCAAGGTTGGAATTGTCATATCTGTACAGGAATTCCGCATGCCACTGTATACCGAGGATGAATTTCTTTTCCGGCATGAATGCGGCTTCAACGATGCCGTCCTCGGCTGTCGCGCAGGCTATGAAATCAGGAGCAAGAGTCTTAACTGCCTGATGGTGAAGGCTGTTAACCTCAAGGCGGTCACTCTTGACTATGGCGTTGAGGAGGGTGTCCGGAAGGATCTCGACTTGGTGGCAGGGGACGTCATAAGGCTCCGACTGCCTGTGCCTGACATTGGTGCCTGAAGCGAGCTGTTCATCTATGTCCTGATAGAGGGACCCGCCTGAAATCGCGTTTATGAACTGAAAGCCTCTGCAGATTGCAAGGACGGGTTTGTCGTCTCTGAGTGCTTCTCTGAAAATTATTGATTCAAGATGATCCCTTTTTTCGCAGGGTTCGCCGCAGAATTCCAGCTTCTTTTCGCCGTACAATTCAGGGCACACATCATGGCCGCCGGTAAAAAGGAACCCGTCGAACCTTGAGGCAAGCTGGCATATGTCCTTTTCGTCCATTTCCAGAGGGATAATTGCCGGGAGGCCTCCACCTGCATGGATTGCGTCCAGGTATTCGGGAAGCATCGTGATAATGTTCTGGCTGTCGTCGAACATGGGCATTACTGCTATAAGCGGTTTCTTCATGAAACGTTCCTCCTTGAATTTTGACGAATTTGTTCCACTTTAAATTATAATTATTGTCGAGCGCGAATGCAATTTGCAATCGAATCTTCACAGTTTGGATCCGCTGATTAACCGTCCCCAAACCGCACACACTTTCGGCTTCGAAAATTTTGTGATATAATCGGGAAAGGAATTTCACTGAATCAAGCAAAAGATGCTATCTATATACAACAGGAGGACATATATGGGAAACGATAAACAGAGCGTCCAGTCTTATGATGTTACGTCTTTGACTTCCCTCGAGAAGCTTGAGCCTGTAAGGGTCAGACCAGGCATGTACATAGGATCAACGGGATCAAAAGGCCTGCACCACTGCATATGGGAGATCCTCGACAACGCAATAGACGAGATCTCGAACGGCTTCGGCAACAGGGCAACGGTAATACTGAACAAGGACAACAGCGTCACGGTGATAGACAACGGCAGGGGCATACCGACTGGAATGCACCCTACAAAGAAGAAGACCGGCGTTGAGATGGTGTTCACAGAGCTTCACACCGGCGGGAAGTTCGACAACACGGTGTACAAGACATCGGGAGGGCTGCACGGCGTAGGAGCCTCTGTCGTCAACGCGCTTTCCGAGTGGATGGTGGTCGAGGTTTTCCAGAACGGCAAGCACTACAGGCAGAGGTTCGAATATGCCATGGACAAAGAGCTGAAAAGGATGATGCCTGGGACTGCGGTAACACCTCTTGAGGTCATCGGGAACACGGACAAGACGGGCACGAAGATCACGTTCAAGGCCGACAAGGACGTTTTCAGCCACATAGATTTTAAGTTCGATGTCATAGACGAAAGGCTTCAGGAGCTTGCTTTCCAGAACAAGGGCATGACGCTGGAGCTCATCGACAGGAGGAAGGATGAGGAAGTCAGGAAGGAATACTACTCCGAAAGGGGGCTCCTGGACTTCATCGACTACCTGAACGAGAGCAAGACAACGATACACCCAGTGCCGATCCTTTTCGACGGGGAGAGGGAGGTCAACGGGATCAGCATGTACGGAGAGGCTTGCATACAGTTCACCGACTCCACCACCGAGTACATAGCCAGCTACGTAAACAACATCCCCACAACAGAATCAGGAACACACGAGTCGGGCTTCAAGGCAGGCATGACAAGGGCGTTCAAAGACTGGGCTAAGAAGCTTAACATACTTAAGGAGAAGGACACTGAGTTCGAGGGCGACGACCTGAGGGAAGGCATGACAGCCATCGTAAGGATAAAGATCAGCAACCCTATTTTTGAGGGGCAGACGAAGACGAAGCTGGGGAACAACGAGGCCTACACTATGATGAACGACCTCTCCTACAGCAGGTTCTACGCGTGGATCGAGGACAACAGGGACGTTGCGGCGCTTATAATCAACAACGCCATGGACGCAGCGCTCAGGCGCGAAAAGATAAAGAAGATCAACGATGCCGAGAGGAAGAAGATCGGAAAAGGAGCGGCGCCGCTGGCGGGTAAGATCGCTGTCTGCACGCTTAAGGACCCTGAGCTGTGCGAGTTCATCGTGGTCGAGGGAGACTCGGCTGGCGGCTCGGCGAAGCAGGCAAGGGACAGGAGGTTCCAGACCATCATGCCTTCCAAGGGAAAGATCATGAACACGGAAAAGCAGAAGCTCGAGAACGTCCTTGGCAGCGAGGAGCTCAAGATATTCAACACAGCCGTAGGAACAGGAGTCCTCGACAACTACGAAGAGAAGGACCTGAAGTACGGCAAGGTAATAATAATGAGCGACGCCGACGTAGACGGGTACCACATTAGGACTCTTTGGATGACATACATCTACAGGTACATGAGGCCTCTGATCGCTAACGGCCACCTCTACATGGCGATGCCTCCCCTCTACAAGGTGTACAGGAACACCAGGGACGGGGAAATCGTGAAGTACGCCTACAGCGACGACGACCTTGACAAGGTCAAGAAGGAGGTCGGAAAAGGCCACCTGATCCAGAGGTACAAGGGTCTCGGGGAGATGAACCCTGACCAGCTTTGGGAGACGACACTGAATCCCGAAACGAGGACACTCCAGCAGATAACCATCGACGATGCTGCAAAAGCCGAGAGGATGGTTTCCCTGCTGATGGGCGACGTCGTGCAGCCCAGGAAGAACTATCTTTACAAATACGCAGAGTTTTAAATCGGGAGGGCAAAAATGGCAAAAAAGAACAGCAACATACCCAGGGATTTCAACATAGTCAAGACGCCTCTCGAAGAGGCGATGCCTGACAACTACCTTCCCTATGCGGTCGAGGTCGCTAAGGACAGGGCCCTTCCGGACGTAAGGGACGGCATGAAGCCGGTCCACAGGAGGATACTTTACGGAGCTTACATGCTCAAGGCGTTTCCGGACAAGCCCTATTACAAGTCCGCCAGGATCGTTGGAGACATCCTGGGAAAATATCATCCGCACGGAGACACCTCCGTGTACGACGCGATGGTCATACTTGCGCAGGATTTCGCTACGAGGAAGCCTCTTATAGACGGGCACGGAAACTGGGGAAGCCAGGACGGCGACAACGCAGCGGCCATGCGTTACACCGAGGCCAGGCTGACCCCGATAGCCCTCGAGATGCTGAAGGACATAGAAAAGGGGGTTGTCGACATGGTCGACAACTACTCGGGCTCAGAGCTCGAGCCGTCGGTGCTTCCGGCAAGGTACCCGAACCTGCTCGTCAACGGCACCTTCGGAATAGCGGTTGGTCTGGCCACCAATATACCCCCGCACAACCTGGCTGAGGTCATCGATGCGGAGCTTGCATACATAGACGACAGCGGCATCGGCACTAAAGAGCTGATGAAGTACATAAAGGGGCCCGACCTTCCGACGGGAGGAGTGATAATCGGCAAAAACTCTCTCCTCTCGGCCTACGAAACCGGGGAGGGTAAAGTCACGCTCAGGGCGAAGACTTCTCTTGAGATTCTAGAGAACGGGAGGCCGGGGATAGTCATAACGGAATTCCCGTACAGGAAGAGCAAGGCGAAGCTGCTGCAGACTATCTCGGACATGACTGCTGACAAGAAGCATTCGAAGGTCCTTGAGCCGATAACGGACATAAGGGACGAATCGGACAGGAACGGCGTGAGGGCAGTGATAGAGCTGAAGAAGTCGGCGGACAGGGAGACGGCGGACAGGATACTCAAGTACCTTCTGAAAAAGACCGACCTGCAGAGCAATCTTAGCTTCAACATGGTGGCGCTTGCGGACGGCAAGCCTCAGACCCTTGGGCTCAAGTCAATCCTTGACCACTACCTGAAGCACCAGAAGGAGGTAGTCACTAGGAGGACACAGAGGGAGCTTGAGACCGCTCAGAAGAGGTACCACATAGTGGAGGGCTTCATCAAGGCCATCGGGATTATGGACCGGATAATCGCTCTGATCAGGGCATCCAAATCGAAAAAGGACGCTGCCGGGAACCTCATGGAGAAGTTCGGCTTCACAGAGCTTCAGGCAGATGCCATACTGGAGCTCATGCTCTACAGGCTTACCGGCCTGGAGATAGCCGCCTTCGAGAAGGAGCACAGGGAGCTGGAAAAGCTCATCAGGAAGCTTACGAAGATCCTCGAGGACGAGAAGGAGCTCCTGAAGGTCATCAAGACCGAGCTCACTGAGGTCAGGGACAAGTTCGGCGACCCGAGAAGGACCATGATCGTTGAGGACGATGAAGAAGCGAAGATAGACCTCGAGGAGATAATACCTTTCGAGGATGTGATAATCACACTTTCAAACGAAGGCTTCATTAAGAGGGTACCTCTTAAGACCTACAACAGGTCGAGCGCGGAGGTAGAGGATATCGAGCACAGGGAAGGGGACTTCAACAGGTTCCTCTTCACCTCGAACACTAAGGACACCATCATGGTGTTCACCGACAGCGGCAACATGTACCAGCTAAGGGGCGCGAACGTCCCTGAACAGAAATGGAAGGACAAGGGAGAGAGGCTCGACATGCTCGTCAGGGGGCTCGACCTCAACCAGGAGAAAATAGTCGGGGCGTTCTCCGTTGAGAGCACCTCTCTTCAGATGGACTTCGTCTTCTTCACCAGCACAGGCTGCATGAAGAAGTCGGGTCTGGACAAGTTCAGCACGAACTACACGAAGCTGATGGCCCTCAAGCTCAAGGACGACGAGAAGCTTGCGGCAGTGAAGCTTGTCGACGCTGAAAGGGAGCTTGCCTTTATAAAATTCACCACTGAGCTCGGCCTCGAGTTCACGGTAGAGGAGCCTGCCCTCGAAGCCGCAGACAGGAACATAGCGAGCCTGCAGCTTGTATCGACATCCTCCGGCAACAGGATCACAGACGCAGAGTTCACTGACGAATACAGCTACAGGGACTTCTTCATCAGCATCGACAAGCAAGGCAGGGTGACCTCGGGAGATTCAAAGGAACCTAGGAGCAGCTTCAGCGAAGCCTGCAACACCAACAGCAGGCTGCTGCTTTTCCAGGACAACGGATTGGTGTTCTCAGTGCCTGCATTCATGCTTCAGAACATCTCTTACAAAGGGATGGACATCACGAGCATCTTCGACGGAATGGAGTTCGGCAGGGTCATCAAGGCGGCAAGCGTGGACGATTTCGACCAGGAAAGGTACTTCTATTTCGTAACCGCCAGGGGGATGGTCAAGAAGACCGCGCTGGAGGAATTCCAGGGAGACTCCATGTGCTCGACGGCATACAAGTTCAAGTCGGAGCAGGACAGCCTCGTAAGCGTAGAGCTTGCAGGGAACAGCGACGACCTTCTCATCATGACCAGGAAGGGCATGAGCATACTGTTCAGCCTTGAAAGCGTGAACCCGATGGGCAGGATAGCGTCTGGCGTTACGGCCATATCCCTGGGTGAGGACGACAAGGTCATATTCGCCATGTTCGCCACCTCGCTGACGGACAAGCCGGGCAGCCTTAAGCTTACCTCTCGAAAGGGCATGGAAGCGGAGGTAAAGCTTGCCGATTTCAGGCACCAGAACAGGGCGGGAAAGGGCAGAAACGTTTTCCTCATAGTCTTCGAGGATTTCATAAAGGACGTCAAATACAAGAGCAGATAATCAGCCGGCCGTTTGCATTTTTGCAGCGGCTGGTTTAAACTTTATTTAAGAATTCTGGAAAGGCAGGGGAAAGGGATGAAAAAAATATTCTTCTTCAACAGCGGGCTCTGCAGGGACTGCATAGGGGTAAGGCAGTACCTCGACGACAACGGCATAGCTTTTGCCGACATTGACATTACGGGGAATCTGGCCCACCTTAAACTGTTCCTGAAATACAGGGACAGCAACGAAGCTTTCGACGAGATAAAGGAGAAGGGAAGCATAGGCATCCCTTGCGTGATGATCAACGACGGGGAAAAGTTCTTTTTCCAGAACGACCCTCTCGACCTGGAAGAGCTGATGTGATGTGGAGCGCTACGTTAAAAAACGGATTAAGATTTGTCTACGAAAAAAGGGATGCAAGCATAGCATCCTTTTGCATTGCCCTGGACGCAGGGGCCCTGAGGGAGGGTGAGGAATTCCTTTTCGGGACAGCGCACGCTCTTGAGCACATGCTCTACAAGGGGACGAAGACAAGGAGCGAGGATGACATAAACCGAATTATCGACGAGCTGTTCGGTTTTTCAAATGCCATGACTAACTATCCCTACGCCATCTACTACGGTACAACGCTTTCGAGAAACCTGGACAGAGGGCTTGAGCTGTATGCTGACATCCTTCTAAATCCAGCGTTCGCTGAAAAGGGCTTCAGGGAAGAGATGAGCATAATCTCCGAGGAGCTCAGGGAGTGGTCAGACGACCTGACCCAGCTGTGCGAGGACAAGCTCTTCAGCAACTGCTTTGAAAAGAGGAGGATCAGGGAAAGGATCATAGGATCCAGTGAGACAATCTCAGCCATCGGCATGGATGAGCTCAGGAGTTTTTACGGAAGGTTCTACACTCCGAAGAACTGCGTTGTGGCGGTCGTTGCACCATGGGGCTTCGAAAAAGCTCTTGCTGCCGTGGAAAAGCATTTCGGGGCATGGGAAGGCGAGGTAGTTGCCCCTTCGGACACCTACGAGGATAACCGTCCCGGTGTTTTCGCCGAAGAAGCCGGGAACATGGAGGGCGCAAAGATAGAGTACTGCTTCACTCTCCACGGCCTGAGCCCTGAGGAGGAGAAGGCCGCAAGCATCATAAGCTGCCATCTGGGCGAAGGCGTTACAAGCATACTCTACGACGAGATAAGGACAAGGCGGGGGCTTGCTTATGAAGTCGCAAGCAGGGTGAGGAAGGAGCGAGGCATGAAGCTCCTGACCATCAACGTAAGCACAGCTCGGGAAAACGTCGACAAGGTGATCGGCCTCGTTGACGGCATACTTGAGGGGATATGCAGGGGCGAACTGTACAGCCCGGACCGGCGTCAGCTGGAGCAGGCGGAGGATATGCTGAAGATCCGGAGGGAGCTCCTCCTGGAAAAGTCGGTGCAGCTTGCAAAGGAGCTTTCTACCTACGAGCTGATGTACGGCTCAGCCGAAGCGGTCTATTCCGAGTTCGAAGGTGCGGGGTCGATGGAGCCTGAGCTCGTCAAGAGGACAGCTTCAAGGATCCTGCGCAGAAGGTCCGTCCAGGTTTTGAAATGAAAGGATAAAATAGATAAGGCGTGCAGCCGGGTACTTTCCCGGGCTGCACGCCTTGTTTTTATGGCTGCTGCTGCCTGCCGACAGCGGCAAGGTATACCGTGAACTCCTCCGTGCCGTCAGCTCCGATGAGGTTGTCCATCAGGTCCTGGTCGTAAGCCGCCACGGCGCAGACCCCTGCGCCTACAGCCTCTGCGGCGAGGTAGAGGTTCTGGCATACATGGCCGGCGTCGATGGCGATGTGCTTTGCCGCGGCGCAGTCGTATCTCCATTCGCTTCTGTACGGCACCGCAGCCCATACGAAGGTCAGGGCGCTTGCTGCTATGAACTTCTGGCTGAGGGTAGCCTCGTCGAGCTTCTCCTTTGCGTCGGGAAGCTCCCCGAGGGAAACGAGCTTGTGCTCGAGTGGCAGGTACCTGTAGAGTCCCGGAGTGAGCCCCTGGACATTCTGGGCTATGATATATGTTTCGAACGGGTGCCTGGCTCCTGCAGACGGCACGGTCCTGAGAGTAGCGTAGCCGTTGTTAACTATCTTTTTTACGCCCTGTGTGCTCCAAAGCAAGAAGGAGAGCTCGTTGAAGGATATCTGGCCGTCAGAATACTTCCTCCTGCTTTTTCTTCCCTTGAGGGTATCGAGGAAGCTTGCGGTGAAGCCTTCGAAATCGCCGACTGGGCACAGGTCAATCAATAAATCAGTTTCGTGGCATGGTTTCTGGACTGCAGGCTGCGGTAGCTCCTTGTCCTGGTCGGTCTCGACGTCATAAAGCTCTTTTAGGGTATTGGACTTCAATATTTCCCTGTATTCTTCTCTTGTCATCATGCGACATCATCTGCCTTTCTCAAAGATTTATATGCTATAATAATTATATCATAAAACAAAAAACAAGAATAATTATGTTATAATTAGCATGAAATTTGACGCTGCGAGGGATAAGCTTTGGAAAAATGGATGATGAAAAATGTCAGGTTCGATGCGGTTGCGCTGGCAAGGGAACTGGATATAAGCGAGATTGCCGCGAGGCTTCTCGTAAACCGCGGGATCAGGACCGCAGAGGAGGCGCGATGCTTCATGAATCCCGACCTCAGCCAGCTTCATGACCCGAGAGGGATGAAGGATCTGGAGAAGGGTGTCGGTCTCATAAGGAGGGACATCGCGGAAGGGAAAAAGATCATGATCGTCGGCGACTACGATGTCGACGGAGTAGTCAGCACCTACATTCTCTACACCGCGCTTATGAGGTGCGGTGCTGATGTCTGCTACGAGATACCGCACAGGATAAACGACGGCTACGGCATAAACAAGTCGATGATCGACAGGGCGCATTCGCAGGGCGTAAGCACCATCATTACCTGCGACAACGGGATATCGGCCGCCGAAGCCATAAGGCACGCAAAGGATATGGGCATTACTTTCGTGGTTACTGACCACCACGATGTTCCGGACTACAGCGAGGGCGAGATGACGGCCGATGCGGTGGTAAACCCCAAGCAGAAGGATTGTGGATACCCTTTCAAACTCCTGTGCGGGGCAGGGGTGGCTTTCAAGTTCGTACAGGTGCTCTTCGACGAGATGGGGATAGGGGCAGAGGCGGCCAGCGGCTACGTGCACATACTGTCCATCGCCACGGTCTGCGACGTGGTGGACCTCACCGGCGAAAACAGGATAATAGTCAAGAAGGGGCTGGCCGAAATGCCGCTCACAGGGAACCTGGGACTCAAGGAGCTCATGAGAGTTTCCAACCTCGAGGGTAAGGCCATAACGACCTACACCCTTGGCTTCGTTATCGGGCCCTGCATCAACGCCTCCGGAAGGCTGGACTGGGCTAAAAAGGGAGTCGAGCTGCTTCTTGCAGAGGACAAAGGCACTGCGGAGAAGCTCGCCAAGGAGCTTTACGAGCTCAACAAGGACAGGAAGGACATGACAATAAACGGAACGGCGGAGGTCATCGAGCAGATAGAGAAAGATAACCTCCACAGGCAAAGCGTAATAGTCGTGTACAACAGAGGGATCCACGAGAGCATCGCCGGCATAATAGCGGGGAGGCTCAAGGAGAGGTACAGCAGGCCGGCCATAATGCTTACCTCCGGCAGGGAGGGCGCCAAAGGCTCCGGCAGGAGCATAGAGGGCTACAACATGTTCGAGGAGCTCACCAGGTGCAGGGGAATCCTGGGGAAGTTCGGCGGTCATCCGATGGCAGCGGGACTATCCATAGAGGAATGCAACATCGGCATGCTGAGGGAGCTTCTTAACGAAAACTCTAACCTGTTGATGGATGACCTCGTGCCGAAGGTATCTATCGACATGCAGCTCCCGCTCGAAAGGGTGAGCATTGAACTTGCGGAGGAGCTTTCACGGCTTGAGCCGTTCGGTACAGGGAACCCGAGACCGCTGTTCGCGGACAGGGGAGTAAGGCTCCACAACGCAAAGGTTATCGGACAGAACAGGAATGTGCTCAAGCTCTCCCTCAAAACTGCTGGGGGCAGCACTCTTGGTGCCGTCAGCTTCGGCGGCGTTGAGGAGTTCACCGGCATTATAAAAGAGAAGCTCGGGGAAGGCGCTGCTGCAAGGCTTCAGGAGAGGGGGCTCACGGGGGCGGAGATGGACCTGGAGCTGGACATGGCCTTCAACGTGGACATAAACGAGTACATGGGCAGCCGGAACGTGCAGCTCATCGTAACCAATTTCAGAAAAAAATAAACAGGGAGGCATTACCTTGAAGAAAATAATCATGACGGGCGGCGGCTCTGCGGGGCACGTTACGCCCAACATAGCACTTTTTCCAGAGCTCAGGAGGCTCGGGTACACAATAGAGTATATAGGGTCGAAAAACGGGATCGAGAAGGAGATAATCGAGAGGGAGAACATCAAGTACTTCGGGATCTCCAGCGGCAAGCTGAGGAGGTACATCGACGTAAAGAACATCTCGGACCCTTTCAAGGTGGTTAAAGGGGTCATGGAAGCCTTCAACATAATCAGGAGGGAGAAGCCCAGCATTGTTTTTTCGAAGGGGGGCTTTGTTTCCGTTCCGGTTGTGATAGCTGCCTACATGAACCGAGTGCCTGTAATAGCCCATGAGTCGGACATAACTCCGGGCCTTGCGAACAGGATATCGGCTCCCTACTGCACTAAGATATGCGTAACCTTCCCGGAATCGCTCATTTCGATCCCCGGAAACAAAGGGGTCCTCACCGGCACGCCGATAAGGAAGGACATTCTCGGGGGAAGCCCCGAAAAGGGCAGGGAGTTCTGCGGCTTTGATGGAGCGAAGCCGTTCATACTCGTTATAGGTGGCAGCCTCGGCTCAAAGGTCATCAACGACTGCGTCAGGGCATGCCTGGACAGGCTGCTTGAAAGGTACTGCGTCGCGCACATATGCGGCAAAGGCAATCTGGATTCGGCCCTCGAGGGGTTGAAGGGCTACAGGCAGTTCGAGTACCTAACAGGTGAGCTGAAGGACATATTCGCGGCGTCTGACCTTGTCATATCCAGGGCCGGGGCAAACGCGATATTCGAGCTTCTTGCGCTTAAGAAGCCAAACCTCCTCATCCCGCTGTCGAAGAAATCCAGCAGGGGGGATCAGATACTGAATGCCGATTCCTTCAGGAAGAGCGGCTACAGCATGGTGCTCGAGGAGGAGGAGCTCAGCGAGGAAACTATGATGTCAAGCCTGGACAAGCTTTATGCTGAAAAGGACAGCTTCATCGACAAGATGAAATCAAGCCCGGTGAAGGACGGAGTGGAAGAAATTATCAAAATGATAGCCATATATTCAAAGTGATATTAATTTTGCAAGAATTCCGAGATATTTTTGTAGAAATTAAAGGATTTTGAGATTCTGCGTAGAATATTATATATAGCTGTGGAAAATGCAGCTTAAGCCCCTAAAAAAAGAAAAATATGAATTTACAGAATATGAATTTTGGTGTATATTTATTTTGCGGAACAATCGCAAATGCAGTATGAATTGCGGACATGGGGTAAAGGTAAATAATTTGATTCAAAATGGTTTATTGCGACTATAAAGTAAGATCTGATTATGGACAAAGGTAATTGGATTGCTTTGTATGTTTTTTCATGTGCGGTGGGTTTTTTAGTTGAGAATACTATGAGGGGTATATTTGGATTACATTGTCCACCACACGGCATGCAGGGTTCTTTATGGTCTTAAATAAAAAAGAATTAAAAGAAAGAAGGGAAAACATTTTATGGGAAAAATGAAGACAATGGATGGAAACACCGCTGCAGCTTATATCTCCTACGCGTTTACTGATGTAGCAGCAATATTCCCAATAACACCATCATCACCAATGGCTGAGCACGTTGATGAATGGGTTGCACAGGGAAAACTTAACATCTTCGGACAGAAGGTTAAGGTCATGGAAATGCAGTCAGAAGCAGGAGCAGCTGGTGCTGTTCACGGTTCACTGCAGAGTGGTGCTTTGACAACTACTTACACAGCATCACAGGGACTTCTCCTTATGATCCCTAACATGTACAAAATAGCCGGAGAACTTTTACCTGGAGTATTCCACGTATCAGCTAGAGCTCTTGCTGCAAACTCACTGAACATATTCGGAGACCATCAGGACGTTATGGCCTGCAGGCAGACAGGATTCGCTCTTCTTGCAGAAAGCAGCGTTCAGCAGGTTATGGACCTTGCTGCAGTAGCTCACCTTACTGCAATCAAGTCAAGAGTTCCATTCCTTAACTTCTTCGACGGATTCAGAACTTCACACGAAGTACAGAAGATCGAGACTATCGAATACTCAGATCTCGCTAAAATGGTAGACTATGACGCTGTTGACGCATTCAGAAGAAGAGGATTGAATCCTGATCATCCATGCGTAAGGGGTACAGCTCAGAACCCTGACATATACTTCCAGGAAAGAGAAGTTGTAAACAGCTTCTACGACACTCTTCCAGACATGGTAGAAGAGTGCATGGGAGAAATCTCAAAGCTTACAGGCAGAGAGTACCACCTGTTCAACTACTACGGAGCACCAGACGCAGACAGAATGATAATCGCTATGGGTTCGGTATGTGACGCTATAGAAGAAACTATCGACTACCTGACTGCTAAGGGCGAAAAAGTCGGTCTCTTGAACGTACACCTTTACAGACCGTTCTCACTGAAGCACTTCTTCAAATATATACCTAAGACAGTTAAGAAGATAGCTGTACTTGACAGAACTAAGGAAATCGGTTCGATCGGAGAACCATTGTTCCTGGACGTTAAGAACGCGTTCTACGGCACAGACTGGAACCCATTAATAGTTGGCGGAAGATACGGATTAGGATCAAAAGACGTTGTTCCAGGCCACATAGCTGTTGTATACGACAACCTGAAGGCTGACGCTCCAAAGGACGGCTTCACAATCAGCATAGTAGACGATGTTACAAACTTATCACTTCCGCTCGGAGAAGACATAGACACAACTCCAGCAGGAACAATTGCTTGCAAGTTCTGGGGTCTCGGAGCTGACGGTACTGTTGGTGCAAACAAGAGTGCCATAAAGATCATAGGCGACAAGACTGACCTTTACGCTCAGGCTTACTTCGCTTACGACTCAAAGAAGTCAGGCGGTATCACAGTATCACACTTAAGGTTCGGAAAGAGCCCAATAAAGTCGCCATACCTTGTTAACAAGGCTGACTACGTTGCTTGCCACAACCAGTCATACGTTTACAAGTACAACGTACTTGAAGGACTGAAAAAAGGCGGAAAGTTCATGCTCAACTGCGTATGGACACCAGAAGAGCTGGATGAAAAATTGCCAGCATTCATGAAGAGATTCATAGCAGAGAACAACATAGAATTCTACACACTTGATGCTGTCAAGATAGCTCAGGAAATCGGCCTCGGCGGAAGAATCAACATGATAATGCAGTCAGCATTCTTCAAGCTTGCTAACGTTATTCCACTGGAAACAGCTCTTGCTTACCTTAAGGAAGAAGTTGTCAAATCATACGGCAAGAAAGGACAGAAGATCGTTGACATGAACAACGCTGCAATAGACAAGGGCGTTGAAGCAATAGTTAAGATCGAAGTTCCAGCTTCATGGAAAAACGCTGTTGATGAAAAAGTAGAGGAATCAAAGGTTCCTGAATTCATAGACAAGATAGTTGTACCAATGAACAGACAGGAAGGCGACAAGCTCCCTGTAAGCGCGTTCGTAGGTATGGAAGACGGAACATTCCCATGCGGAACATCAGCTTACGAGAAGAGAGGCGTTGCAATAGAAGTTCCTGAATGGCTTGCAGACAAGTGCATACAGTGTAACCAGTGTTCATACGTATGCCCGCACGCTTCAATCAGACCAGTTCTTGCTACAGACGAAGAAGTTGCCAACGCACCTGAAGGATTTGTTTGCAAACCTGCTACAGGCGCTAAGGGACTCAACTTCAGAATGGCTGTTTCACCGCTGGATTGTATGGGATGCGGAAACTGCGCAAACATCTGCCCAGCTAAGGAAAAGGCCCTCGTAATGAAGCCGCTTGAGACTCAGCTTGAAGAAGCTCCAAGATGGGATTATGCAGTTGCACTTCCTGTAAAAGCAAACCCAATGAACAAGAACACAGTCAAGGGAAGCCAGTTCGAAGAGCCAATGTTCGAGTTCTCAGGAGCTTGCTCAGGCTGCGGAGAAACTCCATACGCTAAGCTCATAACTCAGCTGTACGGAGACAGAATGATGGTTGCAAACGCTACAGGCTGTTCATCAATCTGGGGAGCATCAGCACCTTCAATGCCTTACTGCAAAAACCAGAAGGGTCACGGTCCTGCATGGGCTAACTCGCTGTTCGAAGACAACGCAGAGTTCGGTCTTGGAATGTACCTCGGAGTTAAACAGGTAAGAGACAAACTCGCTATGGACATAGCTTCAGTTATGAACCTTGACATAAGCGAGCAGCTTGCTACTTGCTCAGCAATAACTGCAGAATGCACAGACGAAGAAATGGCAAGCCTCAGCATAAGCCCTGAACTGGCAGTTGCATTCAAAGAATGGCTGGCAAACAAGGAAGTAGGAGAAGGCACAAGAGAAAGAGCTGACAAGATCATAGCTCTCCTCGAGGCTGAAAAAGGCAACGACGTTGCCCTCAACGAAATATACAAGAACAAGGACTTCCTCGTTAAGAGATCACAGTGGATCTTCGGAGGAGACGGATGGGCATACGACATCGGATACGGCGGACTTGACCACGTACTGGCTACAGGAGAAGACGTCAACGTATTCGTATTCGACACAGAAGTTTACTCAAACACTGGCGGACAGTCATCAAAAGCAACTCCGACTGCTGCTATAGCTAAGTTCGCTGCATCAGGCAAGAAGACTAAGAAGAAAGACCTCGGAATGATGGCAATGAGCTACGGCTACGTATACGTTGCACAGATATCGATGGGTGCTGACAAGAACCAGACACTCAAAGCTATCGCAGAGGCAGAAGCATATCCAGGTCCATCACTCATAATCGCTTACGCTCCATGCATCAACCATGGAATAAAGGCAGGAATGGGAATGACTCAGAACGAAATGAAGAAAGCCGTTGACTGCGGATACTGGGCAATGTACAGGTTCAACCCAACTCTTAAAGAGGAAGGCAAGAATCCGTTCATACTCGACTCAAAAGAGCCTACAGCAAGCTTCAGAGAATACCTCATGGGCGAAGTAAGATACGCTTCACTTGCTGCTCAGTTCCCAGATGCTGCAGAAGCACTGTTCGAGAAGACAGAGAAAGACGCTCTGGAAAGACTCGAAAAATACAAGAAATTAGCGTCAGGCGACTGCTAATAAGCACAGTAAAAAACAATTGCAGGAAACCTAAGGGTTTCCTGCTTTTATTTATTTGACATGTTCAGACAATTCTGATAAATTAGTATCAAGAACTCATTTAGCAATCGGGAGGGGGTTAAGCACTATGGGAAGAGGCGGAGGCGGAGGCGGCGGAGGCGGAGGCTTCGGAGGCGGCTTCGGAGGTGGTTTCAGGGGCGGCGGCTTCGGCGGGAGCAGAGGCGGCGGCGGAAGAACAGGCGGCTTCGGGGGCGGACGCGGAGGCGGCTCCTTCGGAGGCGGTTCCTCCGGTGGAGGACATTCCGGAGGTCATTACGGCGGAGGCGGAGGCGGCGGCGGATGGCTGGGGCCGTTCCTGCTCGGAAACCTTCTTGGAAGGCAGTCCTCGGGTGGCGGCGGAAGCTCACAGCCGGGCGGAGGCAGCCCTAACAGGGACAGAGGCCGGGGAGGCTGCGGGTGCGGAACTGTACTTATAATCCTGGCGATATTGATAGTCATTGGAATCGTTGTAGCTATGATAAGCTCCAGCGGCGGGTCAGGCATAACGACTTCAACCAAGCAGCGCGAACCGCTTCCTAAGGGCTACGTCAACGAAACAGGTTACTACACGGACGAACTTGGGTGGATAAAAAGCAGCTCCACCCTCGAGAGCGGCATGAAGCATTTCTATGAAAAAACGGGAGTTCAGCCATATCTCTACATCACCGATACCGTAAACGGCTCGCATTCCCCTACGCAGGACGAGCTTCAGGCGTATGCCAAATCGCTTTACGACAAGCTCTTCACAGACGAAGCCCACCTGCTGCTGGTTTTCTTCGAATACCAGAGCAACAGCCAGTACATGGACTACTATGTTACCGGGGTGCAGGCTAAAACGGTTGTAGACAGCGAGGCGGGAAACATACTTCTGGACTACATCGACAGGTACTACACGGACAAAAGCCTTAACGAAGACCAGTTCTTCAGTAAGTCCTTCAGCGATGCTGCGGACAGGATAATGACCGTTACCACATCGCCGTGGATACCTGTTCTGATAGTGCTTGGCGTGGGAGCTGTCCTTGTGATAGGCTTCATCTGGTGGAGCAACGCAAAAAGGCAGAAGGCGCTCGAGGCTAAGAGGACGGAGGAGCTGCTGAACACTCCGCTTGAGAAGTTCGGGGACAAGGAAGTGGAGGATCTGGCAAAGAAATACGAGGAACAGGATAAGGGCGAAGACAAGGATAAGCTATAAAGGAACAATCTGGTATCATCCTGCCGACTAACGGCAGTTTGAAATAAAATTTAGGAGGAGAGAAAATGGCAATTCTGGAGAGATTCAATGATATTATAAGGGCGAATATCAATGCTGTGCTTGATAAAATGGAGGACCCTTCGAAAATGATCGACCAGTATCTTACCGACATGATGGAGGACCTTGCGGAAGTCAAGCACGAGACGGCCGGCGTAATGGCAGAGGAAGCCCGCACAAAGAGACTGGCAGACGAAAACGATGCCGAAGTAGCCAAATATGCTGAATTTGCTAAGAAAGCGCTTTCTGCAGGAAAAGAAGACGATGCAAGGGTATTTATAGGCAAGAAGCAGGAGCTTGAGGTTGCCGGAGCAGGACTCAAGACGGCATATGCTTCAGCTCATGCTAACGCGGTTAAGATGCGTCAGATGCATGACAAGCTTTCCTCCGACATAGAAGCTCTCAAGGCAAGAAGGGAAACCATAAAGGCCAAGGTTTCGGTTGCAAAGACTCAGGAAAAACTCACAGAAGTCAAATCTGCTGTCGAGAAGACACAGGGAGCGATGGGAGCCTTCGAGAGGATGGAGGAGAAAGCAGACAAGATGCTTGACCAGGCCAACGCAATGGCGGAGCTCAGCGAAGAGCCGATCGACGAGGCAAAGGCACTCGAGGAGAAATACGCCAAGCAAGGAACCCCTAGCGTAGACGAAGAGCTTGAAAAACTCAAGAAGGAAATGGGCTTATAGCGATCAGGCCGGGATGAGGCAAAAGCCGACATCCCGGCTTTAATAATGAAAAAAAGTGGATGCCTGTCATATTAAGATATAACTTTTACAAAAAACTCTTTCAATATTGACGATTTAAGGTTACAATAATATATAGGTTTTTATATCACAAATCAAGGAGGTGAAAACTTGGTGTCTTTGAAGGCGCCAGGTATTATTATGGATAAGGAAGAATTAAAGGGCTGCGGATGCGGCTGCGGAAGCTCATGCGGAGAAGATTCAGTAGATAACAGCTGTGGATGCGGCTGCGGAGACGAGCACGAGCATGAATTCATGTCAGTTGATCTCGAAGATGAAGATGGAAATATAGTGACATGCGCTATAGTTGACGGCTTTGAGTACAAGGGCGGCGAATACGCTATAGTTGAAAACCCTGAAAACGGAGCGGTGTACCTCTTCAAGGTTGTAGGCGAAGGCGAAGAAGGCGAACTCATAGTTCCTGAAGAAGATGAATTCAATGAGGTTTCTGCTTACTACGAGGACATGCTCGAATCAGAAGAGGAATAACATTAAGTCGTTGCAGTAACATGCATCGACTTTCTTATTTTAAATACGGGGGTGGCAGTATGGAGAAACTGGCAATATTTGACGTAGACTACACACTGACCAGCAAGGAAACCTTGGGTGAATTTTTGAAGTTTATGATAAAAAAAGATCCGAGGCTGTTTGTGCATGTGCCTAAAAGCCTGGTCGCTTCGCTGCTTTACGTTGTCGGTATCTTCAGCGCACAGAAGGCGAAGGAACACTTCCTGACTTTTATCGACGGGATCAAGGAGGAAGAGCTTCAGGACCTTGTCAGGGAATTTTACGAAACATGCTTGGTGAAAATCTTCTACATCGATGCGATCGAGATGATGAGAAAGCTTAAGGCTGAGGGCTGCAAAATAATCCTCATATCTGCATCCGCTGAGTTCTATCTCAACGAGCTTTACGGTATTGAAGAAGTTGATAAGATAATAGGAACAAAATTCAAGGTGGTTGACGGCAGGCAGACCCGAATCATCGAAGGCGAGAACTGCAAGGGTGACGCCAAGGTGGTAAGGCTCATGGAGTATCTCAAGGAAGAAAAGATAGACGTGGACTTCAAGAACTCATACATGTTTTCGGATTCGCTTTCTGATTCACCTCTTTTCCACCTGGTTGGGCATCCTTACCTAATAAACTACAAGAAGAAACAGGACAAATTTGAAGTGCTTCACTGGAAATAGGGGGATCACAATGTACGATATTGAGGGAAAATACTTTTTGATAAACGGCGAAGTCAGGCCGATCGAGGAATTCGATCCCAAGCTGGTCACCAGGGGCAGGCCTCTTTACGAGGTCATAAGGGTTATGGACGGCAAGCCCCTGTTTTACAGGGAGCACGTTGCAAGGCTTCATAACTCCGCCATGCTTGCAGGTACTGCGATCCCTGTGGCTGACGACGAACTCAGAAGGCAGACGGGCAGGGTGCTTCAGCTGAACGGTATCGAGACTGGGAATTTCAAGATCATACTTTCGGAAGGAAACCTCTGCCTTTTCAAGGTGAGACACAAATATCCAGACCCGACAATGTACGAGACCGGAGTCGACACCATACTATACCATGGGGAGAGGAAGAACCCTAACATCAAGGCCATTGACAATGTATTCAGGGCGGGAGCAAACGAAAAGATGATGGAAAAGAACGCTTACGAAGCAATCCTCGTAGACAAGCACGGATTCGTGACGGAGGGGAGCAGGTCGAACATATTCATGGTTATGGGAGAAACGGTTATCACATCTCCTGTTGAGGACGTACTGCCCGGTATCACGAGGGAGAAGATAATTGAGATTTCGAAAAAACTAGGCTTCAAGGTCTTGGAGAAAAAGGTTAGCTGGCTGGAGCTTGAAGCCATGGACGGGCTTTTCATATCCGGAACCTCGCCGGAAGTCCTTCCGATAAGGAAGGTGGACGACCTTGGTTTTGACTCCCAGGACAACCAGGTGATAAAGTCGATCCTGTCCGCATACCGCCAGCTTGCGGCAGAGGATGCGGAGAAGTTTTCCGTACAATAAGAAAGTGAGGGGATCTTATGGGCAATGAGGAACTGAAGGTGCTTTTATTCAGTGTGGTCGGACAGCTTTACGCAGCAGACATCATGGACATAGAAAGGATATTGGCTTACCAGGTGCCTGCAAAGGTCCCTGAGGCTCCTGAGTTTGTCGAGGGGATAATCAACTATGAAGGCACGATTATACCCGTGATGTCACTGGCCAGGCGCTTCGGCCTCGAGGAACGCGGGAGCATCCACGATGCCAAGATCATACTTGCCCTCCTGGAGGGGAACAAGATAGGCTTGGTCGTAGACTCCGTTGCGGAGGTGAGGACCATTTTCCCTGAGGAGGTTGAGGACACCCCGGAGCTCGCAGCCGGGATCTCAAGAAGGTACATCAAGGGCATAATCAAGCTGAAGAACAGCATGGCAATTTTTATAAATTTATCTGAAATTCTTACAAGCGATGAGAAGGGTCAGATCTGATTAAAGGGTGAATGTTTATGATTAAAAGGGAGATAAGGGTGGGGATATCCGATAAGAACACTGCGTTTTCTCCGGACAAGATTTATACCGTGGGGCTTGGATCCTGTGTGGGAATAGCCCTATACGACAGGGAGCTGAGGCTTGGCGGGATGGCTCATATTATGCTGCCAGACAGCAGCCAGTTTTCCAACGTGAGCAACCCTTTGAAGTTTGCCGATCTGGCGATTCCGCTGCTGCTTCTGGACATGCGGAACCTTGGATCCAAAAAGCAGAGCATCGTGGCTAAGATTGCCGGAGGAGCCTCCATGTTCAACTTCGAGGACAAGAAGATGAACATGGATGTGGGACGAAGGAACAGCGTTGCGGTAAAGGAAGTTCTGAGCCAGCTCTGCATCCCCCTCATAAGGGAGGATGTTGGCGGCCACAAAGCCAGGACGATGATCCTGGACACGAAGACGGGCATAGTGTCGATTAAAACTATAGGGATGGGAGTCACTGAGATATAATGATTGAAGTGCTTGTGGTTGATGATTCAGCCTTAATGAGACGTATAATATCGGACATGATAAACCATGAGGTCAACATGCACGTCGCGGGTACTGCAAAAGACGGAGAGGAGCTCCTGGAGAAGGTGGAGGCGCTAAGGCCCGACATCATAACCCTGGACGTTGAGATGCCCAAGCTTAACGGGATTGAAGCCCTGCTCGAGCTTAAGAAGCGGCAGATAGACGTTCCCGTGATCGTGCTCAGCAGCGTCTCAAGCAAGGGGCCAATGCTTACAATGCAGTGCCTAGAGGCTGGAGCCTTCGACTTCATACCAAAGCCCTCCGGGGAGATATCCCTCGACATAAGCAAGGTCAGGGACGAGCTTACCGAGAAGATAAACCTGGCATACGAGAAGGCTCACTGCGCAGCCTCTGAAAAGGCGTCTGCCGGTCAAGACGAACCGCCGCGTCCTTTCAGAAGGAAGGACGGGACCTCGTGCGGCATCAGTGCGGTGGTCATAGGGGCTTCTACAGGAGGGCCCAGGGCTCTCTACGCCGTGATAACAAAGCTTCCGGAAGACCTGGGGGTGCCTGTTTTCATAGTGCAGCACATGCCTGTCGGGTTCACGAAGGCCTTTGCGGAAAGGCTCGACACGAACTGCAAGCTGAAGGTTCATGAGGCATACAACCTTCAGCCTATAGAGAAGAACAACGTTTACGTGGCCCCGGGTGGCTACCACATGGAGGTCAAGGCGGACAACAAAATCCACCTGAACAGGGAACCCAGCTTATGGGGGGTGAGGCCTGCGGCGGACAAGCTGTTCTCATCCGCGGCTGAGGTATACGGACAGGGCCTGCTGAGCATCGTGCTTACTGGCATGGGCAAGGATGGGGCTAAGGGCACCGAGGATGTGAAAAAGGCAGGAGGCACCACGATAGTCGAGGACGAGTCGACCTGCATCATCTACGGAATGCCGAAAGCCGCATTCGAGACCGGAATGGTGGACCTGGTCACGCCTCTTGGCAAAATATCTGATGAGATACTCAAATTAGCATGCAGGGACGGTAGATAGCGATGGATATGGCTGATTTTGAAAAATGGGTGCACAGGGAATACAATATCGATCTTTCAGCATACAAATCCAAGCAGCTTCACAGGAGAATCGAAAGCCTCATGAAGAGGTCAAGAGTCGATTCCATCGAAGCTTACATTGCCCTGCTCAAAAAAGACCCCGCTCAGTCGCAGAAATTCCTCGACTTCATTACGATAAACGTGACAGAGTTCTTCAGGAATCCGAGCGTTTTCGATGATTTCAGGAAGAAGGTTGAGGAATACGTTGCAAAGGGGAACCGCCAGCTTAGGATATGGAGCGCGGCCTGTTCCATAGGTTCCGAGCCGTACTCCATCGCCATGATGCTGGATGATATGTCGCGGACGAGGGACTACTGGATACTGGCCACGGACATAGACAGCACCATACTTGAGCGGGCCAGGAAGGGAGAATATTCTGAGCCGGAGATCAAAAACGTAAGCAGCCACTACAGGGAGAAATACTTCACCAGCGCGGACGGCATCTTCACCATCAGGCCCGAGATCAAGAAGAAGGTGACGTTCAGGAAGCATGACCTAATACTTGACGAATACGAGACTAACTTCGACATAATCGTCTGCAGGAACGTGGTAATCTATTTCAAGCAGGATGTTAAGGACGAGATGTACAGGAAATTCAGCAGGTCCCTGAAAAAAGGCGGACTTCTGTTTGTGGGATCCACTGAAAGCATGTATAATTATAAAGACTACGGTTTTGAAAAGGCATCCACTTTTATTTACAGAAAGGTGTGAGTAGCGGGATATGGACACATCGCAGTATATGGAAATCTTCCTTGAGGAGACAATAGAAAATTTGCAGAATCTGAACGGTTCCCTGCTTCAGCTCGAGAAGGATCCGGGAAACAAGGACCGGATGAGCGAAATCTTCAGGGCAGCCCACACCATAAAAGGGATGGCGGCCACCATGGGTTTCGGCAGGATGGCCGCACTTACCCACAAGATGGAAGACGTGCTCTCCGAGTTCAAGGAGGGACAGCTTGAGGTCACCCAGGAGGTGATCACTCTGCTGTTCAGGTGCCTCGACACACTAGAGAACATGGCCAACAGCATCAGGGAAGGCGAAACAGACGACCTCCCGATAGGTGAGCTGATGGAGGAGCTTGAGCTCATTTCCTTCAAGGACGAGCCGGCAGCCTTCGATGGAAATTCTTCGGAGATGGCCTTAAACGAGTATGAGCTAAGCATAATCCAGCACGCGGAGACAGAGGGTCTCAATGTTTACCAGGTCAAAGTCATGATCAGCGAAAGCACGCTGCTTAAGGCGGCCAGAGCGTTCCTCGTGGTCCAGACTCTGGAGGAAAGCGGGGACATCATAAAGTCCGTTCCTGAAGCTGAGGAGATAGAGAGAGGCAGCTTCGAAAATTCGATAAGCCTCCTCTACCTGTCCGGCAAAGACGCCGCTTTCATCAGGAACACCGTGATGAAAATATCTGAGATAGACGAGGTCATAGTAAGGCAGGTAAGCTCAAAAAACCAGAGCCTCAAGGCGAAACCACTCCCAGAGCAGTCTGCCGAGGTCCATAAGAAGCAGCAGCCATCGGTTAGGGTGGACCTCAACAAGCTGGACATGTTCATGAACAGGGTTTCAGAGCTTGTCATATGCAGGACAAGGCTGGAACAGATTGGCAGCATGAACGGAATGGGCGAGCTTGAGGAGACGCTTGAGCAGATAGCAAGAGCCACCACGGACCTTCAGGAGCTCGTGATGAAGATAAGGATGCTTCCGGTGGACGTCATCCTGAGCAGGTTCCCCAGGATGGTAAGGGACCTTTCCGTAGAGCTCGGGAAGGATATAGAACTTGTGATCAGCGGAAAGGATACCGAGCTGGACAGGGTTCTCATAGACGAAATCGGAGAACCGCTTATCCATATTCTGAGGAATGCAGCGGATCACGGGATCGAGACGCCTCAGGAGAGGTCAGCTCTGGGCAAGAGCCCTGCAGGCAGGATCACCATCTCAGCATGGCAGGAAGGGACCAGCGGTGTCATCCGGGTGGAGGACGACGGAAGAGGGATGTCCCTGGACCAGATAAGGTCCAAGGCGGCTGAAAAAGGCATAAACACCCAGGGGATGAGCGACAGCGAGATCATGAACCTAATATTCATCCAGGGCTTCAGCACAAGCGATGTAATAACCGACATATCCGGCAGGGGGGTCGGGATGGACGTCGTCAAAACAAAGATAGCCGGACTGGGCGGCACGCTGGACGTTTTTACCGAAGAGGGCAAAGGCACAGCGATAACCATCAAGCTGCCTTTGACGCTGCAGATAATCAAGACTCTGCTGGTCATGGCGGGGGGCGAGACGATGGCTGTATCCCTTGGTTATATTGACAGAGTGATCGATTACAAGGATAATATTATTAAAAAAACGAACAACCTCGAAGTCATAGCCTACAAGGATGCTGTGATACCGATTGTGAGGCTCGACAGAAGGCTTGGCCTGGAGGATTCCGGCAGCAGCAAAAGGTATATAATAATAGTAAAGGCAGGGGAGAAGACGGCCGGTCTGGTCGTCGACGCGCTGCTGGGCCAGAAGGAGATAGTCATAAAGCCGCTCGGCAGGACGCTTCTGGGTTTGAAAGAATATATAGGTGCAACCATACTAGGTGACGGACGAGTTACCCTTATCCTTGATGTTGCAGCGTTGGTTTAAGGAGGATAAAATATATGGCATATGAGGAGCTTTCAGCCATCCAGCTTGATGCACTGCAGGAGGTTGGAAACATAGGGTCCGGGAACGCAGCCACTGCGCTCTCGAAGCTTCTGGACATGAAGGTCGACATGAAGGTGCCTTCGATAAACATAGTACCTTTCGACGACATATTCACCAGCTTAGGAGGAGACGACGTTGTCGTTGGAGTCATTGTCAGGGTCCTGGGAGACATACAGGGAAACATACTGTTCGTTTTTGAAAAGGAAGAGGCTCTATACATCATCGAGGCGCTCACGGGAAAAAAGGAGCAGTACGTGACGGAGAACGGGTATTCAGTGCTGTCGGAAGTCGGCAACATAGTCGCGAGCTCATACCTGGACGCCATAGCAAGGTTTACGGGCATGAACATAGTTCCTTCCGTACCGGCTGTGACGTACGATATGCTCGGCGCAATCCTGTCTAACACCTTCATAGAGTCCGACCAGTTCGACGACTCTGTGCTGGACGTTGAAACTGTATTCATGCATGACAAGACCAGCGTGTGCGGACATTTCTACTACATCCCGAAGCCTGGTTCTCTGGATAGGATTCTCGACAAATTAGGTGTTAAATAATATGGTATTATTGATTTATGGAGGGGTCTTAAGATGACAAGGGTATTGATAGTTGACGATGCAGCTTTTATGAGGATGATGATAAAGGATATTCTTGAGAAGAACGGATACGACGTGGTTGCCGAAGCGAACAACGGCATAAAGGCGGTTGAAATGTACAAGAGGGAGAAACCGGACGTCGTGACAATGGACATAACCATGCCAGACATGGACGGGATAGAAGCTGTCAAGGCGATAAGGGAGTTCGACCCCGATGCCAAGATAATAATGTGTTCGGCTATGGGGCAGCAGTCCATGGTAATGGATGCCATAAGGGCCGGAGCCAAGGATTTTGTCGTGAAGCCGTTTCAGCCTGACAGGGTGCTAGAGGCCATCGGCAAGCTGAGCAGCTGAAGAAGGAGGAGTGAGGGGTGCAGGTTCTGATATTCAAGCTGGGCGAAGAGCTCTTTGCTCTCAGGTCGGAGAAGGTGCAGAGCATAAATGAAACGATGAATGTAACCAGAGTGCCGATGGCTCCTGAATACATCAAGGGGCTGGTCAACCTGAGGGGTAACGTGCTGTCGCTCCTTGACATAAACCTCCTGCTTGACGTGCCCCGGGGGCAGGAGGAGCAGGAGAACGTTGTCATACTCGACCTGGAATGCGAGACGATAGGCATCTGCGTGGACCAGGTTGTGGAAGTGATAGAAATGGCGGAGCATCTCCTTGCCGAGAGCCCTGACGTCCACTGCAGGGAGTACATCGAAGGCGTTATGAGGTTCGAAGGCAGCATAGTCACTATGCTGGACATGGATGTTTTGTGCGCACAAAATAAGGAACATTGAACCGGGATTCAATGTTCCTTAAATATTTTTTGAAGTTTACAGGCTTGCGGCGGTAAGAGGAGGGATTACCTGCTTCTTCCTCGACATCATTCCAGGGACGTACACAGTGTCGCCAGGGATGTTGACATCGAAGGCTTTCTCTGCAAGGTCCTTTCTTTCGCCGATCACGACGAGCTCCGAGCCGCCCTCCAGGATGTCGGTAAGCATAAGCACCAGCAGGTGGAAGTTCTCGTTCTTTGCTTTGTCCTGCATGAGCTTTATCAGGTCAGGCTTCACAGGATTCAGGCCTTCCACGTCCATCGTGGAGATCTGCGAAACTCCGAGCTTGAGGTCTCCCAGTCTGAACTCCTTGAAGTCCTGATTGAAGATGTCCTCGGCGCTCTTTCCGGCTAGTGAGGATCCAGCCTTGAACATCTCCTTCGCATACTTGACAGGGTCTATTCCCGCGATGGCAGCCAGCTTTTCAACGGCAGCCTTGTCTGCAGGCGTTGAAGTAGGGGACTTGAACAGCAGGGTGTCCGAGATGATGGCGGAGCAGAGAAGCCCTGCGATCTCTTTGGTCGGCTCCAGGCCGTTTTCGTAGTACATGTTTGTTACTATCGTAGCTGTGCAGCCCACAGGCTCGCATCTGTAAAGTATAGGGTTTGTGGTCATTACATCTGCTATTCTGTGGTGGTCGATGATCTCAAGTATCTCGGCATCCTCGCGGCCGTTCACTGACTGACCCTTCTCGTTGTGGTCTATGAGGATGAGCTTCTTCTTGTTCGGAGCTATGAGGTGGTATCTCGATATGTTTCCTACGACCTTGTTGTCTGAATCAAGGACAGGATAGCTTCTGAACCTTGTGTCCAGCATAACTTCCTTCACGTCTTCTATGGTGTCGTCCAGCCTGAAGCTTATGAGTTTTTCGGTGGACATGACGTATCCTACCGGAACGCTCAGCGGAACAAGCCTAGAAGCGGTGAACGTGTCGTAAGGGGTGCTTATGATGCTGCAGCTGGCAGCCTTCGCCTTCTCCACAATTTCCTTGCTTACCGGAAGGTTCCCTGTAACTATCATTAGGGCAGCCTTGTTCTTTATTATCATCTCCTGGGTATCGAGCCTGTCGCCGCAGATAACTATGTCGCCCTCTTCTACGAAAGGCTCAGCACTGTCTGGAAGCATGGCCGAAACGAGTATTTTCCCCTTGAGCTCCTGGCCGTCATCTATCAGGTAAACCGGCTTTGCGGAAAGAGTTTCTATGATGCTTGCCATCTTCGTGTTGCTCTTCTGTATTGCAGCGTTGTCCCATATGTCCATATAGGAGGAGGTTATCGTTGACTGGGAAGCTATGCCGATCAGCTTTCCGTCCTCGTCGACTACAGAAAGGGTCTTGCTGTCGCTTTCCTTTATAAGCTCCCAGGCCTTCTTGATCGTATCGACCGGGAGCACAGCCTCCCTTGGACCGAAGTTCAGGTCCGCTATCTGGGCCTTCATCGATTCCATGAGGTCGGGTGCCTTCACGTTGAAATGGTCGAGCGCGAACTGGGTTTCCTTGCTCACCGAACCCAGCCTTATAGCCTTTGCGTTGGTATACCCAAGCCTTTTTTTAAGCTCAGCGTAGGATATTGCGGAGCAGATAGAGTCGGTATCCGGATTCTTGTGTCCGGTTATGTAGATTATATCTTCCATGAAAATGCCTCCTTAAGCATAAATTATCTTTGTTTTCAAATATATTTTAATTGTTAGCGGGCGCTTAGTCAAATCCTGAAAAAAGGATACAGCAGTTGATTGCTGTATCCCCGTGGGTTATTTTAATCTCTTTACCTGCCTCTGCACCTTAGGAGCTCCGCCTTCGATAGGAACGAGATCCCTCTTTGTCGTCATGTTCCTGATGTTGATTATGCTTATTCCTTCTTTGCTGTCCTTCTTTGCCTTCTTGCTCTTGTCAGCCTTCAAGCCCTGGACCAGGAGAAGGTTTCCCTGCGATATCGGAATGAATTCAGGCTTTTTGAACCACCTGTTCTTCTTGTAGGTGCATGAAATGATGTTCTTGCTTCTGTCAGGCCTGACGATTATTGTCACGTTGATTTTATGCAGCAATCCCAGGATTGATTTTTCTGTAACCTTTGTAGAAACGACGTTTCCCTGTAGCTGTGTGAGCCTGTCGCCATATTTCTTCAAATACTTTTTAGCATAGTAATTCTGCAGTTTTTCTTGAAATCCCATATATAATTGACTCCCTTTCGATAAATGATTTGATAATATTATTCCACGTAAATTATAGCATAATATTATCTATTTTAAAATAAATAATGCTTCATTGCAATACATATTCTGTTATAATTAAATAATAATGAATATTTGGAATTGTGTGAGGGGAGTGGGAGTCATGAACAAGCAGAAAATAGCAGGCTATATAGAACACACACTGCTCAGGCAGGATGCGTCACTGGACGATGTCGCCAAACTCTGCAAGGAAGCGGTCGAATATGGCTTCGCAACAGTGGTTGTAAACCCATGCAACATTGAAGCCGCTGCAAAAGCGGTGCAGGGAAGCGGAGTTAGGGTCGCGACAGTCATAGGGTTTCCGCTGGGGGCAAACACCACGGCCGTGAAGGTGTATGAGGCTGAGGATGCAGTCAGGCTTGGCGCCCATGAGGTTGACATGGTCATGAACGTCGGCAGGTTCAAGGAGAAAAAATACGACTACGTCCACCAGGACATAGCAGCAGTGGCAAAAGCCGTTGAGGGTAAGGCTGTGCTCAAGGTTATTGTTGAAACAGGCTTCCTGGAGGACTGGGAGGTAACTAAAGCTAGCGAGATAGTGAAGGATGCAGGTGCGGACTACATAAAAACATCAACAGGCTTCTCAAAGGGTGGAGCCATGGTGCACCATGTGGAGCTGATGAAAGGCGTGCTCGGGGAGTCGATCGGAATCAAAGCCTCCGGCGGAGTCAGGAGCTTAGAACAGGCCGAGGCCATGATAAAGGCAGGAGCGACAAGGATAGGGACTTCCTCAGGCATAGCAATTGTTGAAGGCGCAGAAAAAAGAAGCATTTAATTGCTTCTTTTTCTTTTTTTGCGTTTAAAAAAAACGACTCAGGCAATAATGTAGGTAAATTAAGTTTGATTGGAGATGGTGGAAATATCAACGATTGATCTTGACAGCATCCTCATCGACAGGGATGCAGTGAGCATGATACCGGAGGATATGTGCCTGGGGAACTGCATGATCGCCTTCGGGATTGACAAAGGCAAAATTCACATAGCTTCAAAGAACGACCTTGACACTGAGCTTGAAGGGCAGGTCAGGCTGATGACCGGAAGGGAGGTGGTGCGCCACAAGGGAAACGGAGACCAGATCCTCTCCGCTGTATACAGGATATATTCGAGGGAGAATGCGGAAGCGGCACTGACAAAGCTCAAAAAGGAATACGATGAATCTGCTGCAAGCGACGAGCAGGTAATGGAGAGGAACCAGCAGTACGAGGATTCTCCGGTCATCAGCCTTACCAGGTCGATCCTCATCAGGGCGATCTGCATGCAGGCGAGCGACATCCATCTTGAACCCTGCGAGGACCATGTGAAGGTCAGGTTCAGGATAGACGGAGTGCTTTGCGAATACATGAGGATGCCGCATAATGCCTATTCCAAGGTTTGCTCAAGGATTAAAGTGATGGCAGAGATGGACATCACTGAGAAAAGGCTGCCTCAGGACGGCAAGATAAACATGAACTACAACGGCTCCGGCTACGATTTCAGGCTCTCCACCTTGCCTACGGTTTACGGGGAGAAGATCGTCATAAGGATACTTTACAGCCTTAAAGGCAGGGCGACTCTCGAAGGCCTGGGATTTGGCCGGGAAGGCGCAGCATTCATTAGGGACATGCTCGGCAGCCAGCACGGCATAATCCTGGTAACAGGGCCCACGGGGAGCGGGAAGTCGACAACCTTGTACGCAATGCTGAGCTCTTTGAACAGCCTTGAGAAAAACATACTCACAATAGAGGACCCCGTGGAGTTCTCCATAGAAGGGATAAACCAGGTAGGCGTCTGCAGCAAGACGGGGCTGACCTTTGCATCAGGACTGAGGAGCCTCCTAAGGCAGGATCCCGATGTCATAATGATAGGAGAGATACGCGATGAGGAGACGGCCAGGATTGCCGTGCGGGCTGCCATAACAGGGCACCTGGTGCTTTCCACTCTGCATACGAACGATGCCGTTTCGGCGGTCCTGAGGCTCATAGACATGGGCGTGCCGAACTATCTGGTGAGCGAGGCGCTGATAGGCATCATAGCTCAGAGGCTCGTACGCAGGATATGCCCTGGCTGCAGGGAGGAGCTCAGCCCGACAACTGAGGAGGCTTCAATCCTGGGGCTGTGTGAGGGAGACAAGATGTATTCCGGGAGGGGATGCCCAAGATGCGGCGGCACCGGTTATTCAGGCAGGACGGTTGTCTACGAGTACATCAGGATTGATAGGGACAAGAAGGCCGCAATCAGGGAGGGGATTGACGCCGAAGCCGTCCGGAGGGAAAACTTCGAATGCGGGGTAAAGGGGCTGGCGGAGAGATGCGGCGAGCTGGTGAGAAGCGGCATCACCACGATAGAGGAATACAGGAAGGTGACTATGAATATTCTTGTGTGAGGAGGTGTGCGTTTGGGGAAAAAAGCGACAGCCAGAGAGCTTTCCGTGCTCTGCAGCCAGTTTCATCTCACCGTGAGCGCAGGCATGACTCTGTCGGAGTCGCTCAGGCTGACTGCAGAGATCACGAAAGCAGTCAGCCTTAGAAACGCCCTCTCTGTGGCATACGCCGAGATCGCACGGGGGGAGCAGCTACACAAGGGATTCCTAAGGAGCAAGGAGGTTTTCCCGGCATTCTTCATACATATGATCCGCTTCGGGGAGGAAACTGGTAGCCTTGAAGATTCGCTAGGAAAAATGGAGGCATACTTCGACAAGCAGGCAAGGATGAGGGACAGGATAGCGAGCAGCCTCACATACCCAGCGGTTGTATTCGCAGCATCGGTGGTTGTCATGGCAGTTCTCCTGACATTCATAGTGCCGGGCTTTGCCGTTACGCTGCAGGAGCTGGGAGGGGAGCTGCCCCTTCCAACCAGGCTCCTGCTTTCTTCCAGCTCGTTCCTGCAGAGATATGGCGTTGCAGCAGCCGCAGCCTTCGCTGCATCGTTTGCTCTGCTTGCGCGGTACGCAGGAACAACAAAGGGCAAGGGTAAGCTGGACAGCCTGAAGCTTGGGCTTCCGCTACTCAGAAGAGTTGTCTGCCTCAGCCTCCTTGCGGGCTTCTGCAGGAACATGAGCATCATGGTGGGCTCCGGTTTCAACATAATCAAGGCACTCGAGGTGTGCTCGGAAATTTCCGGCAACGAAATTTTTGGAAGGAGGATACGCGCTTCTGCGGCACTTATAAGAAAAGGAGGCAGTGTAAGCAGCTCATTCGCCTTGGCGGGTTTAGACGAAAGCCTGTTCCTGTCGCTTGTGAGAACAGGAGAAGATACTGGAGCCATAGAGCTGATGCTTGAGAAAGCGGCGGAGCACTACGAGAGGGAGGTGGAAAACCTGCTGGAGAGGTCCCTGAGGCTGCTGGAGCCGGCTGTGATTGTTGTGATGGCTTTAGTTATCGGGGCGGTCATAATATCAGTCATGCTCCCTATCATGAGCATTATGGATTCAATCTGAATGGCTGAGGAGTTTCATTATCATATTAATAAGGGGTGGTTGTTTTGAATAGGAAGAGAAAAGGTTTCACGCTTATCGAGCTGGTAGTAGTAATTTCTATAATTCTCATTTTCGCAGGGTTCCTGATACCGAAGTTCGCAGGCTATCAGACCAGGGCCAAGGATACAAAGGCTATAAACACAGCTAAGCAGATACAGAGCGCTGCGCTTTCCAGCTACAGCGAGAACGACGGGAAGTTCGTGGCGGCCTCTGTGACGAGCGCTGTTTCGGAGCTGACCGCGGCGGAGGGTGCTGCGGCCTCGCTGGAGGCTGACGGGAGGCTTACTGTCACCTTCACAAGCGACGGAGAGGGCTACAAGATAATAATATCGGATTCGGCGGGAACCTTCACGGTAGAAAAGGGGGATCCGGCCCTCCAGATATATCCTAAGCCATGAAGCGTCGGGGCTTCACGCTTATAGAGGTGCTCATGGCTCTCTCCTTGATGACCGTGCTCTTCGGCTCGAGCCTGATAAGCGTAAAGAACTGCAGGGCGGTGGCTAACAGGATTGACACAGCGGTTTTCGGGAACAGCCTGGTGCACTTCATAACTTTCTCGAAGAAGTACTGCAGGGAAAGCGGCACAGGAGGATACGTTTATTTCGTGGCTTCGAAAAACACGGTCCAGCTCTCCTGCGGCACAAATTTCGTTAAGAAGCTTAAGATGCCTGAGGGCTTCCGGGATCTTTATGTCAACAGGACAGGCAACAAGATATACATCGACAACAGGGGCTTCACCAGCGACGCATGCACGATAATGTTCAGGGACAGGAACGGCGCGCTGCACTACGTCACCATCAGCGTGGGTACCGCAAATGTGGACTTCAAGGGCTGACAAGGGCTTCACGCTGGTGGAGGTTATGGTGAGCCTGGGAATATTTGCCCTCCTGTTCTCAGGTGCTCTGGCTGTGATGCTTGGAGAAAGAAAGCTTGAGCACCGCAACAGGGAGACAATTGAAAAAACGACGTTCCTTGAAGCACTGCGGGGAGCGATGGCGGATGATACGAGCTACGACGAATTGCTGGAACTGAAGAACAAGGGCAGGCTCTATATAGCAGAGGGGGCGATGGACATGGACAATCTCAGGGAGACTGGCCCGTCCGTGATGTTTTCTGACCAGGAGCCTGCAGAAGGGTGCTTCATTTCCATGCATGTGGCCGAAGGGCCTGTGCTGGAGGCTGAGCTGAGGCTTCACCTAAGAACGGGAGGCAGGACAGAATTGGTGAAGACGGTATTCTACAAGGGGAGCTGCAGGAGGTGACAATGAGGAAGGGGTTCACGCTTATAGAGGCTGCGGTCGCCGCTGCGCTGGTTGGAGTTCTGATTTCGGCTCAGGCCGCAGTGCTGGCAAAATACATGAGAAGCTACACCCAGGCCGTGCAGGAAAGCAGCGATGCTTTCTACGCCGAGGAGGCGTTTTTCTATATGGGCTTCATAGCCGACCAATCGTCATATGTAAGAACCGGAAACGGGGTTGTCGAGCTTGTCAGGCGTGACGGTACGGGGAGCGACTGGATAAGGCTGGACAAGGACGGGAACCTGGTGGTTTCATACGGCTCGCTCTTGTCTGGAACAACCAACAGGATAATGAAAGGCTTGGAAGCCTTTAATGCGGAGAGGCGCGGACTTGTTCTGTTCCTGACAATAAGGACGAAGAAAGGGAATGAATACAGGAGATGCATCGTTTTGAAGGTGAAAAAAGAAGAGGCTTCGTTCTAGTATACACTCTCCTTATTGTATCGATATGCGCTGCTGCCGCCCTCGCCTGCTTCAGGCTCCAGGTGCTTGCCAGGGATAACAGCATTTCATGCATTGAGCTTGTGCAGAAGCAAGATGTTGTTCAGCGGGACAGGGAATACCTGCTGAACGAGGTTGACGGCTTCATCTGTTCGAGGCTTGAAACTGTTACGGTCCAGGGCGTCAGGGAGCTTTTCGCTAGCGAAACAGGCTTCAGGGCCGGCTACGGCGAGTCAAGCGCGCAGTACCTCGCTTCGAAGGATGCCTTCTACCTCTGCTATTCAAGCGGCGGGAGGTTCCTAATGGAGGAGCTCTGCAGGTACGAGTCAGGTGAGCGCGGAGCAGTATACTCAATAACAGCGTTCTCTTACAAGAAGGGTGAGCTGGCGAAGTGAATACAAGGCTGGAGGGCTTATTGCGCTTCAGCTTTTCGTGTTTTTGAAGATTTATTTAATATTGTTTGCAAATAGCTAGAAGTTTTGATAAAATAACATTGGTTATCGTTGAATCAAGATTTCACCAGGAGGCTTACATGTACGAAAAAAGAATCGCGAAGCTGCGAGAGAAGATGAGCGCCGCTAAGCTGGACGCCGTTTTTCTGGCGGGCGATCATAACAGGAACTATTTGAGCGGATTCACAGGTAATGAAAGCTATTCTTTTATCACTCTGGATAAAGCTTTTTTTATTACCGATTCAAGGTTCACTGAACAGGCAAGCCAGCAGGTCGAAGGCTACGAGATTATAGAGACCAGCATCAACAAGACTCTGCCGGAGCTGGTATCCGATTTGGCAGACGAAAACCTTGTGAAAACCCTCGGTTTCGAGGAGGACGTTCTGACATACAAAGCATACTCCGAACATAAAGACAGGCTGAGATGCGGTTTTGTCCCTATGAAGGGCTTGGTTGAGGACATCCGAATTATTAAGGACAGCTACGAACTGGACATCCTGAGAAAGGCAGCGGAGATCGCAGACGAAGCCTTCGGGCACATTCTCAAGTTCATACAGCCGGGAATGACAGAACGCGAGATAGGACTGGAGCTGGAGATGCACATGAAAAGGAACGGCGCTTCAAGCCTTTCGTTCCCATCCATAGTGGCATCTGGTACCAGGTCAAGCCTTCCGCACGGAGAGGCAACCGACAAGAGGGTAGCAGAAGGGGAGTTCCTTACACTTGATTTCGGATGCGTTTACAGGGAGTATTGCTCAGACATGACAAGGACCATTGTCATCGGCAAACCATCGGAAAAGATGGTCGAAATCTACAACACCGTTCTCGAAGCGCAGCTGCAGGCAGCGAAATGCTTCAGGGAAGGCGCGGTTGCTGCCGATGTAGACAGGGCTGGAAGGGACTGCATCGCAAAAGCTGGCTACGGAGAGAACTTCGGGCACAGCCTCGGACACGGAGTTGGGAGGCAGGTGCATGAGGCGCCTAACATAAGCAGCAGGAACGGCACGGTGCTAAGGGCCGGGATGGTTGTGACCAACGAACCGGGCATATATCTGCCGGGCTTCGGAGGCGTGAGGATAGAGGACATGCTCGTAATCACGAAGGAAGGCTCAGAGGTAATGTCGAAATCAACGAAAGAGATGATCTGCATCTAATAAAGTTAATAATACCTTAGGGTAAATATTATAAACGAATTTTAAATTTTGGAGGTATACATAAATGATATCAGCTGGAGAATTAAGAAAAGGTACCACTTTTGAAATGGACTCAAACGTATTCGTGGTAGTGGACTTCCTGCACGTTAAACCAGGCAAGGGAGCAGCTTTCGTAAGAACAAAGCTAAGAAACGTAAAGACTGGAGCGGTCACTGACACTACTTTCAACCCGACTGCAAAGCTTCAGGAAGCTGTAATCGAGAGAAAGGAAATGCAGTACCTTTACTCTGACGGAGAGCTTTACTACTTCATGGACCAGGAAACTTTCGAGCAGATTCCTCTGAACAAGGAAAAAGTTGAAGACGCTATAAAGTTCCTCAAGGAGAACATGTTTGCAACGATAAAGTTCCACAAGGGAGAGGCTTTCTCAGTTGAGCCGCCGAACTTCGTTGAGCTCATGGTAACTCACACTGAGCCGGGCGCTAAAGGAAACACAGCTACAAACGTTCTTAAGCCAGCAACTGTTGAGACAGGTGCGGTAGTCGGAGTTCCAATATTCGTGAACGAAGGCGACACAATAAGGATCGATACAAGAACCGGCGATTACATGGAAAGAGTATAAGCCAGGTTTAAATAATAAGAAGGATGTGAGTATATGGAATCTTTAACTTCCAGAGTTGCTTACCTTGCTGGTTTCGTGGACGGGCTTGAGCTCGACAAGACCACAAAGGAAGGCAAGGCTATCGAACAGATAATTGAAGTGCTCAAGGACATGGCTTTAGAAATCGAAGGTATCTCTGAAAACCAGGTGGATATCGAGGACTATCTTGGAGAACTTGATGAAGACCTTGCTTACGTCGAAGATGATTTGTACGACATCGATGACCTGGACTACGATGATGAAGACATGGACGATTTCATCGAGATGAAATGCGGAAACTGCGGCGAGGTTATTTACGTCGATGCAGGGATCGTTGAGGAAAAGGAAGACATGCTCTGCCCTAGATGCCACGAACCGCTTGAATTCGGAGATTCGGAAATCGAAGAAGAATAATCATGACAGGGCCGCCTACAGGCGGTCCTTTTGCGTTGACGAATGTGTTTGTACAAAATGCTTTTATTTGCTATAATATAGTGTAACAGCTTTGCTTAATATTAAGGAGGTACGATTATGGAAGAAAACACTTATAATGAAGTTGATATGGGAATCGTTAAGATATCTGACGAAGTTGTAGCGGTGATATCCGGTATTGCAGCTACCGAAATCAAAGGCATAATTGGAATGAGCGCTAACCTTGTGGGTGGAATAACCCAGATATTAAGCGGAAGAAAAAACCTGTCAAAGGGTGTCAAGGTGAGCGTGGGAGAGAACAGCGCTGCCATCGACCTCTACGTTGTGGTGGAGTACGGCCTCAAGATCCCTGAAGTGGCCTATCAGGTGCAGGAAAACGTTAGGAAAGCAGTGGAATCCATGACAGGCCTTAACGTAACAGCTGTAAACGTACATGTTCAGAACGTATCAGTTCCTAAGATGGAAGAAGAAAAGGAAGAAATGGAAGAATAGGACTTCACCCTCTGATTTCAGGGGGTGTTTCCATGTACACATAAAAAAAGGTATTTAGGAGGAAACATGAACAGAAGAAAATCAAGGGAGCTCGCGATGAAGCTTCTTTTCCAGATGACAGTGAACAAGGAAGACTACAAGGAAGTCATAAAAAACCTGCACGACAATATAGAGCAGGACGTCAGGGACGAGGAGGACATAGACCTCAAGGACATCGATATGGAATACATAACGAGGGTGCTTAAGGGTGTAGAGGAAAACAGGGAGATCATAGACGGAGAGATCGAGAAGCATCTCCTGAACTGGAAGCTCAGCAGGCTTGCGAAGATCGACCTCACGATCATGAGGGTGTGCACCTACGAGATGCTTTTTGAGGTAGACATACCAAACAGCGCATCTCTCAATGAAGCTCTCGAGCTGGCAAAGAAATATTCGGACGAAAAATCAGTGCCTTTCATAAACGGAGTGCTGGACAAGATAATAAAGAGCAGATAATAACTGGCAGGGGCGTGATGCAATGTACATCAAGACGATTTCGGTCTCGGGCCTGAACAACTATATTAAGAAGATACTGGACAGCGACTTCATACTCAGCAACTCCCGCGTAAAGGGTGAGATATCTAACCTGAAGGTGCACAGCAGCGGGCACATGTACTTCTCCCTTAAGGACGCCTACAGCAAGGTTAACTGCGTGATGTTCAGGAGCAGCGCGGCAAACCTCAAGCTAACCCCGGAGAACGGCATGAACGTTGTCGTCAGCGGGAGGGTCTCCGTATACGAGAAGGAAGGCTCATACCAGCTGTACTGCGAAAGCATGGAGCTCGAGGGTATGGGGGAGCTTTTCGTCGCCTTCGAGAAGCTGAAAAGCAAACTCGAGTCAGAAGGGCTGTTCCTTGAGTCGCACAAGAGGCAGCTTCCCAAGTACGTGAAAAGAGTCGGGGTTGTTACATCTCCGACAGGGGCGGCAATCCAGGACATAATCAACGTTGCCAGGAGGAGGAACAAGGGGGTCGACGTGCTCCTTTACCCTGCCAGGGTGCAGGGGGTGAATGCAAGCAGCGAGCTCATCCAGGGAATAAAGTACATGAACAAAAAGGATGTCGACGTCATAATCCTCGCCAGGGGAGGAGGCTCCATAGAGGAGCTATGGGCGTTCAACGACGAGGAGCTGGCATATACCGTATTCAATTCGGAGATACCCGTTGTGACCGGCGTCGGCCACGAGACGGACTTCACAATAGTCGATTTCGTCAGCGACAGGAGGGCCTCAACACCCTCTCAGGCATGCGAGATGGCAGTATTCGACCTGAACGAGATGAACAGCAGGCTGGCCTACGTGAGGTCGACAATGGACAAGATGATTGGAAGGAAGCTGTCGGAAAGGCGAAGCAGGGTCGACCTTCTCAAGAGCAGGATCGAGATGTCGAACCCGAAGCTCAGGATCGTGAACGAGTATTCAAGGGTCGACGGCCTGAAGGACTATTTGGACCGCAGCATAAAGCTGAGGCTGGACAGGGAAAAGGACAGGCTCGGCACGCTCAATGCGCTGCTTGCGGCAAACAACCCACTCAGGGTGCTGGGCAAAGGCTACTCCATAATAGAGGCTGAGAAAGGCGGCGTGATAAGCTCCGTCGAAGGGCTCAGGAAAGAGGGCAGGGTCAGAATAACCGTCAGCGACGGAACCGTCAAAGGGGAACTAAAAATTAGTGAATAGGGAGGCGTTTTACTGTGGCAAAGAAGACTGAAACTTACGAAGCGCAGCTTGAAATGCTTGAAAAGATAGTTGAGAAGATGGACAGCGGCGAGATTTCCCTCGCAGATGCCATGAAGGATTATGAGGAAGGCATAAAGCTTTGCAACAAGCTGTACAAGACACTGAACGAGGCTGAAGGCAAGATAAAGATGATATCGGGCGATTCCGAAGAGGAATTCAGCGTGAAGCCTCAGTAACGGATAGGCGGTGGAGCAATGGAAAACAAAACTGAATTGATAGAACAGATCAGAAGCGATATCAACGGATGGCTGGAAACATATTTCTCCGGAAAAGGAACATACGAAAAGAAGATTTTCGAAGCGATGGCGTACAGCCTTAACGCGAACGGCAAAAGGATAAGGCCGCTGCTGTGCCTGCTGGGAACCTATATGTTCAGCGGTGACTACAGGAAGGCAATACCCGTCGCGGGAGCTATAGAGATGATCCACACCTATTCGCTTATACACGATGACCTTCCTGCCATGGACAATGATGACCTAAGGAGAGGCAAGCCGACAAACCACAAGGTCTTCGGAGAAGCCATAGCGATACTCGCTGGCGACGGGCTCCTCAACGAGGCTATGAACTGCATGTTCAGGTTCTGCTGCGAGTACAACAGGCTTAAAAACCTTAACGCATGCAGGCTGATAAGCGAGGCTGCAGGCGCTGACGGCATGATAGGCGGACAGGTCATCGATATGCTCAGCGAGAACGTGGAGATACCTGTAGAGCAGCTATACGCCATGCACAGGAAGAAGACCGGAGCCCTCATAAAGGCATCCATCCTTTCGGGAGCAGTAATGGGCGGCGCCGGGGAAGCCGACCTCAAGAACCTTGCAGAGTACGGCGAGAAGCTCGGGCTTGCGTTTCAGATAAAGGACGACATACTCGACGTGACGGGCGACACGGAGACGCTCGGAAAGATGGCCAAGAGCGACATTGAGAACCGAAAGACCACTTTCATAACGGAGTACGGGCTTGAGAAATGCATCGAAATGGCTGAAAAGCTGACTCAGGAGTGCATGGACTGCCTCAGGAGGATAGACAAGGACACATCGCATCTCGAACAGATAACGATGTATCTGCTCACAAGAAACAAATAGATCTAACTCAGCACAGGTTAACAGCCTGTGCTTTTTATTACGTTTGAATTAAAGAGTCATATTATGTATAATTAGGGAAAGATTTAGAATGCTGAAAGTATGGCTAAAAGGATGGAAACAAAACATGAAAGCATTTAAGACAGCAGCACTTGGTATAATCTATTCTGTAGGGAGCATTTTATTTGCTGTTGCTGCAGTTTTAGCGGCGATTTTCGGTTATTTCTGCATTCAATTATTGCTGGTTGGCAGGGAAGACTATCTTCTGTTCGTTTCAGGGAAATCGAGCGTAATTCCGTTGTTCATGATAATGATATTGATTGTTTACGGAGCTTTCAAAGCTCACGAAAAATTATCGAAAAATAAAAAGAAGATCAGTGAAATGATTGAAATGTCTGAACAGGATCAGGAAACGATTGATCTTGAATCACTTAAAAAGTAGGAAAAGTTAACCTTGAAATTTATCGAGAAGCTTGCCGCATTGGACAAAGAAACGTCGAAGCTGTTCAGGTATATAAAAATTTGCTATATACCAGCATTGCTGATTGCTATATATTGTGGTATCACCAGCTATGCTGTTATTTATTCTGACAGCATCAAGGTTAGCTCATCAATAAACCCTTCAGGCGAAATCTATTCTTATAGTGACGTAAAAAAGGTAGATGTCGGGGTTGAAAAAGGGTACAGTAACTCATATTCGCCATACTACACGGTTGTGTTCGCAGATGGAAAGAGAGTCAATCTGTTCGGCGATACAATGCTTCAGGAAAACGGCACAGCATTTGAGACAATTTTGATTGATTTGGACAAGCGATTAAAAGCTCAAGGTGTCGATAAAAGAGTAGACAACGAGAACTTCGAGAAGTATGCTGATGGCTTGGATCCTGATTTTATAAGTCGAGTTAAGCAGATATTTAGATAATGGCGGAGGTTAAATATAGTATGGCATACCGGCAGAATATTGGAGGGATATTTTATGTCTATTCTGGGTCCTTATACTGGTGATAAAGATGAAGTAAGTAGTTATTTATGGGGAAAGCACTGGAATAATCTCGGTGGTTACAGGGTAATAAAAGGCGCAGGAAATTATAATCATTACTTCGGAGATTCAACTTGGGGAATCCCAGAATGCAGACTATGCCACGAGCCTGTGCATCAAATTTTAACACTAGATTTGAATGATGAAAGATTAAGTAGTTTGAGAGTCAGAAACTTGACAGAAATCCCCTTAATATCATGTCTAAATTGTTCAACATCCTGGGATACACAACTTTATAAATTGAATATAGAAAATAAATCAATAGAAATGATATTTCAAAACGATAAGCAAAATTATATCTCTGATGAAGAATATAAGATACCTTCTCCAATGCACAAAACTAGCATGGTGCTGACCAGCCTTCAAAAGCGAGATATTCCGTCAGATGATAGATCATATTATAAAGCTTTTGAACCCTTTGGAACGGAGTACATTGCAAGAGTATTAGGTGTTCCTTTATATGCTGTGAACCCTCTGGATAGGGAGTGTCCTCTCTGTAATAAGGAAATGTCCTATGTAGCAACCATAGGAAGCGCTGATTATGACAATTCAACAAAATTGCTTGACAGTAACGATTTCTTTATAGGAGAAATGTTTTTATATTTCTTGTTTTGTAAGGATTGTTTGTGCGTTAAAGTTGAATGCCAAGGAACTTAGTTAACATATAGAATAAAGGGCTCTATTTAGGCGATGAAGAAGTCTATCATCTGATAAAATGGAAAATTGCACGTAAATTATGACAACCTTGAGATGATAAACATATTTTTTGACTGACAAAATTGGTTCGAAATATTCAGTTTCTGTGCTTCATTGAGGGCGTTGCAAATTATTATCATATGCATACTGAGGTCAAAAAATATATTTTAACTGATGACGAAAGTAATTGCTAAGAAAGAGATAAAAAGAAAGCCAGCTCGTAGATGGGTTCTTCTTTGACGTATTTTTTTGATATGCAGCATTTTAGAAGATGCCAACCCAAATTTTTGAGGAGTTTTACTATGGAAAAGAATTTTATGCTGAGGATATTGGAAGATTTAATAGGGAGTTACTTATGTTCCGATATTAATAGAGAACAAATGTATTTGAAGTTAATTGAATTACTTAGCCCTGCGGACATAGCCGAGTATGAGGATGAGTTATTAAATGAAAGTTACTTTGCAATTTATCATTTGAACGAAAAGTTCTGTAAGGTTACTGATAGTGAATTTCATTATTTGAGAGACTGTTTAAACGGAAAATATAAGTTTTCAAGAGCAGAGAGGGATAGAATCATAAAATCAAAATGCTAAATATGGTGAAGATCTGAATATTGTTTTAGGGTATAGCTTTGTAGAAATGAATATCCAAGTATTATTAGGTAGGTATATTGATGAGAGAAGGGGTTATTTTACAGTCGATATTGCTTTGGTTTTCTTTGAACTATGTAATCGCATATTTCAAGGCTAAAAGTGAAGAACACTTAGTTCAAGTGCCAAAGTATAATTCAATATTATTCGGCCTTTATTATTCTGTTCTAAGTCTTATACTACATTTTAGGAGTCAGGAGCAAGTATTATGAAAACGATAAAAAAATTAACACATGCTATAGGTCTGACAATTTCAAATGATGAAAAATTGGCTTTCTTGTTCCACAGAATGGCAGTTTTGTACGATGCCGAAAATTTCTCGGAAATATGGAGCTTCAAGGTTCCACAATATACAAACAATGCTGCCATTTCAAATAATAATAAATTACTTGCGACTAAAAACGTTTTTGGAAGAATATCCCTTTGGGATATTGAAAGTAAAAAGTTAATTAAAAATTTTCTGATGAAAAGGGTAGAAGGAGAAAACATCCTGTTTTCACCTGATGACAGATACCTGGTTGATGCTGATTTCAATGGAAACATCATGGTGATAAATATCGCTGACCTCTCTTTTCAAGTAATCAAAACTTATGACGATTGCATGATTAATGGTATCAGCTTCAACGAAAAGACTGGTGAGTTTATTTTCACTTTCCTTGAAAAATTCACAATAAAAAATATGCACAGCGAACGAAACAAAAAATACGTTGTAATTTGGAAATATCCTTTTAAAGAAAATAATCCCTTGCAATATTTGCTTCCTGAGGAGGTCGGACGTTTTTCGCCAATAAAGGAAATATCAAACAGAGATAATTATTACTCTTATAACGAAAAAGAACTTATTTTACTTGATAACAGGTTTGAAATAAAATCAAGAGCACCTTTAAAGGTTGATTACGCATTTAAACCGGTTTTATGCTCAAACGAAGGGAAATACATCGCATCAGTGAAGCATGGAATCAACTTATACTGCTTAAATAGTTTAGATTTTATTGCCAATTATTTTGTAAAAGGAGCCCTCGATGCCGCTTTTATTGATGGAGATAAGAAGATGATCGTAGCGGGAAGAAACGGAAGTTATATCTTGGAAATAGAGGAAGGAGATGACATAGACAATGAAATGGAATGAGGATCTGATGTCAAATATCAAATGGTCTGCAGAGATAACAAATTATGATCAGAAGCTGGAGGTTGCTAAAACTGTTGCCTTGAAAGTCAAAGACGGCGATGTCATAGGATTCGGGTCTGGTTCCACCTCGTTCCTGGCTGTAAACGAGATCGCAAAAAGGATTAAAGCTGAAGGGATTTCGATAAGCGCTATACCTACATCTAGGGAGATAGGTTTTACTTGCAATGAACTTGGCATACCGTTGACATCACTAAACCAAGCTAGACCGGACTGGTCATTTGACGGTGCGGACGAAGTTGATCCTTATGGGAACCTGATTAAAGGCCGAGGGGGTGCGATGTTCAGTGAAAAGCTCGTCATGAGAAGCTCACTTAAAAGCTACATACTTGTCGATGAGTCTAAATTTGTTGAAAAGCTGGGCAGCAAATTCCCTGTGCCCATTGAAATACATCAGGATGCACTAATGTATGTGAAAATGAAGCTAACGGAGCTTCCGGACATCAAATCCATGAAACTAAGGATGGCACAAGGCAAAGACGGCCCCGTAATAACTGAAAACGGCAACTTTATCCTAGATGTTAATTTTGCAAATATCATCGCAAACCTGGAAAAAGAATTGAAAAGCATCACAGGCGTAGTTGAGACAGGCTTATTTATGGGGTATCCGATAGAGATAATTAAAGTAAGATAAAAACTAAGACTCCAAAAACAAGAATGCAAAGCTAGAGTGGTAATTCATATAGCAAATCCGATTTATAACAATTAATATCTTTGTGGTGAAAGAATGAAAAAAGCAAAATGAAAGAATTTGTGAAAACTGCAATGGATAATATGAAAATAATAAATGCTTATTTTCGTTTTGACCTAGGCTATTACCAAAATTTAATACCACTTGCTTCAAATAATAAGCTATTCCTGGTAGTTAATGAAAATGGCTTTATTCAACAAAGCGTTGTTAATGAAGACCATTTTTATAGTGCTGTTACACTGTATTTAAATAATCCTATTGAGAATAATATAAAGTCTGAAAACATGAATATTAGCCCTCTCATTAGTATAATCCGCAATAGAAGGTATTGAATAATTACTAAAGAATATCAAGGCTAAGAAGCGAGATTAAATAATTTTGCAGCAGTTTTGGTGAAAAGGACTAAGGTGAATGTCTGGAATGGAGAAAAAATATGAAACCTAAAAATACTATTACATCTTTCGTTTTTGGAATGATCATGGGCATAATATTAACAATCTCATTATTTTACATTTGTATAATTAACTTTCAGGAATCTTATATCGCAATTAAAGAAATAAAATTAGGAGAAAACTTAGTTTTGCCGAGAGGTAGTACGCTAACAAAAAAGGCTAGTATGCCCGAAGGATATGATGTACTTACAGTTGATGTGCGTGTTATGAGAGGACTTGTAGATGATTATTTTATAGTTAAAGATAGAATAGATGTTGGCGAAGAAAAATCGAGCAACGAAATTAATGATTATTTTTGGATTCAAGAATAGTTGTTGGGCAACAGTAGGAATGGAGAATAAATACTTTTATGTCATGGGAAGTTTGAGGGAGATATGGAATGAGCAGAATAAAACGTTTAATACCTATATTTTTAATATTTATTGCAGCTTTTATTTTTATTTCATCAACTTACATAGAAAATATTGGCTGCTTTTCTCGTTATACTATAAGCGTAGTAACTGATATAATTTATTTGATTGCCGTGATTTTGATAGTAAGACGTAGTTTCATAAAGAACAATGAAAACTAAAAAATAATGATCTTTAACCAATATAGTAGAATTTTATGGAAAGTAAGTGAAATTGGAAAGGAAAAATCAGGGGTTATGCTGATATGGCTCCAGGTAATGGAAAGGTTTTTACTACCGGCTCTCCAGTTATTGATGATATCTGCACTAATTATGGTCATATTTTATACATGAGTGTCGAAAAGCCAGAAATTATACGTAATCAAGAAAATTACTATGAGACGCATCTGCAGATATTGCTAATTATGCCTTTTGGTAATGATACAAGAAGACTGGAGGACTAAGGTGAGGATTGAATTAGGACAAAATATTCTTGACATTAATGTTGCAGAAACAAAAAATTATTACAAAGATGAAATAAATGTTTCAGAAGGATGCGAATGTGATGGCTGTAAAAATTATGAACTGTCTGTTGAACAGGTATCTTTAAAGGTCAAGAATTTATTCCGAGAAATTGGAATAGAAATAAAAAAACCAGCCGAGGTGTATGTAAACTATTCTCAAAATAATATTCTATGTTATGGCGGATTTTATCATATATGTGGGAATATTATTATAGGTGGGTCTCAGTGGGAAATTATACCTCCAAAGAAGTCTATCCTAAGCTATGTATTGAGAGTAATGTCAAAACCAAAAAAGATTATCGTAAGCCATTTAAATGAAGAGAAAATGATTTCTGTTGCTGAAAATTATAAGATTGCTTTTAAAGATGACTGTGATATACTGAGCAATAGTTTTCAAGGTTCATGCATTCAAATGGAAATATTAGCATATTTGCCTTGGGTATTAAATAAGCCAAATTCTTATGAAGACTAATCACTCTCAATAGTAGATTAAAGAAGAATTACATTAGAGGAGATTGTGACATGGTACCAAACAAATATGTCGGGAAATGGACAGAGACAGGAGCAAAGAAAATAGATTTACCTTTTACGAGGGATAACCTTGTTTTATTGTTATATAAAATAGTATCAAAAGAACGATTAGAATACTCAGAACAGGATTTAGTAAATTGGTGTGAAAACTTCTATTGGGTTATAGAAGAAGCTGAACAGCTTAACGAAAATAATAATCAATGCAACAAATTATCTGAAGTGCTAAATGATATATCAGCACAGTGGGACTTATTCCTTGTTAATAATTACTCATTAGAAGAGTTGCAAGAGTTAGATTTTTCAGTAGTGGAACTACCCACAGCATGGTTTGAAAATTGGTTAAGAATAATAAGATGTGTATAATACGCAGTTTCCTTTTATGATGAATCATTGTAGTAAATGACGTATTAATAGGAAAAACAAATAAGCCAGTTCTTAAGGGTATAATATGTATTTCAGTTATAAAGGGGTAGTAATGAATGTATGAAACTAAGATGAATCTTACATTATTAATTATCAGTATTATAAGTCCGCCATTATTTTTTTATTGGGCAATTACTAGTTTTTATATTAGCCTGAAAACAAATATTCTTTTTTTTACGATTGAAGCTATATTTTTCTTTTTTGTTGCTTATAAAGTCATATTGGGGGTATTCGCAAATAACTATAAACTCGTATTTAGTAATAAAATAATATTTTTTAATTCATTTATTATAAAGAGAGAAATCAATATAAATGAAATTCGAAAGATGTACTTGGTTGAAGTTTGGGATAGATATGGAGATAATCGATATATTAAATTGTTCATAAATAATCAATTACCTCTATATTTTTGCGTTGAAAACTTGTCGAAAAAGGATAGAAACTTAATTATTAAGAAATTAAGGAACTTAACAGGGAAAGAATTTATTCATAAAAAGGCATTTATCTAATAATTTCTTGTGCCTGATATTTTCTTTTAATATTCATCCTTCTTTTAAGACGTATGTATTAAAGTTACAACCAAACACCGCTAATACATTCTTATCGCCAACAAGATATTTAAAGAGGTGCGATTATGGGCATTAAGAAGGAATCCAGCGATATGGATAATGTCGGGATAATAAAAAAGATAGACGATATTCCGGTATTGAAAGATGAACTTATTGCGGTGTTTGAAAGTAAAAACAAAAAAGACATCTCGCGATATGGTCTGCTGTTGATAAAGCATGTGCTGAGTTTTACAGACGTGCCGCCTGATGACGCAATCAAAGAATGTATTGACGTTATCGGGAGATGGCAAGAAGGAAAAGCAACATACCAAGAGACGAGACAGGCAGCAGCGGTGATCCCCGACCTGGCACGAGCAGAGAAAGATCCTGTAAAAGCAAAAGTTTTAAGAGTGGTTGGGCAGGTTGCTCTTATTCCTCACGTCAAGCGACATGCGTTGATCGCATCGGAATACGCAGTGACTCTGGTAAATCTAATGTATCCTGGAAATATTGAGGAAGTAAGAAAAGAGAGAACAATCCAAATTGAATTAATGAAGAGCGTTTAATGTTCAGCAAAAACATCAGGAAGGATTTTGGACAAACCCATAGAATTGTATTATGATAGAGTAATATCAAAACAACAGGCAAAACATCCGGAGGGTAACTACAGCTGAAAGGAGATTAACATATGTTGAAAGTCTTGATTGCGGCTTCTGAGGCCGCACCGTTCATAAAAACCGGAGGCCTTGCAGACGTAGCAGGCTCTCTTCCAAAGGAGCTCCTTAAAAAAGGAGCTGATGTCAGAGTCATCATTCCAAAATACAGCGGGATCCCTGGCAAATACAGGGATAATATGAAGTACATAGGCTATACCTTCGTACAGCTGGGCTGGAGAAACCAGTATTGCGGAATATTCGAGTACGTCCACGAGGGTGTCACCTTCTATTTCATAGACAACGAATACTATTTCAACAGGGAGGGCATATACGGCCATTACGACGAGGCCGAGATGTACAGCTTCTTCTGCAAGGCTGTCCTAGAATCACTCAAGGTGACCGGCTTCCATCCCGACGTAATCCACTGTAACGACTGGCAGACAGGCTACATTCCTGCGCTTGCTAGGATTAATTTCGGGTGGGACGATTTCTACAACAGGATCAAGTTCGTCTATACCATTCATAACCTGCAGTACCAGGGTATATTCCCTGAGAGCGTGCTTGGAGACCTTCTCGGAATTGGCTACGAGAATTTCACGGCTGACAAGCTGGAGTTCAGGGGTTGCGTCAACTTCATGAAGGCGGGACTCGTGTACAGCGACCTGCTGACAACGGTCAGCCCGTCCTACGCAGAGGAAATCAGGATGCCTTACTTCGGAGAAGGTCTGGACGGCCTGCTCAACGCGAGGAAGGACCAGCTTTCAGGAATAATCAACGGCCTCGACTACGACGAGTACAATCCAGAGACCGACAAACTGATATACAAAAACTACAGCATAAGCGATTTCAGGAACAAATCGTTCAACAAGAGGAGCCTCCAGAGGGACCTTGGGCTCCCAGAAAAGAACGATGTCCCTATGATAAGCATTATATCCAGGCTTGCTCCTCAGAAGGGAATAGAGCTCGTCGGTCACGTGATCGAAGAGATAGCGCATATGGATGTCCAGTTCGTTATCTTGGGAACAGGCGAACCTGAATACGAAGACCTGTTCAGGCACATGGCGTGGAAATACCCTGATAAGATCTCAGCGAACATAATGTTCAACAACAAGCTATCTCACAGGATCTACGCCGGCTCCGACATGTTCCTAATGCCATCGAAGTTCGAGCCCTGCGGCCTGAGCCAGCTCATAAGCCTCAGGTACGGCACGATACCTATAGTGAGGGAGACTGGCGGCCTGAAGGACACAGTCCTGCCTTTCAACGAATTCACGAATGAGGGCAACGGCTTCAGCTTCGAAAACTACAACGCCCATGACATGCTGTACACAATACAAAGGGCGGAGAGGTATTTCCAGGACAAGAAGATATGGCACATGCTGGTCAAGAGGTCCATGGAGATGGACAACAGCTGGGGCAAATCCGCAGAGAGGTACCTGGAGCTTTACGGGAAGCTCGTCTGAATTCTTTTTAGGAGATGGTTGAATGGCTAGAAAAATGAGAGTGCTCTACGCAGTTGCCGAGTGCGCACCGTATTCGAGCGCCGGCGGGCTCGGCGAAGTCGCCGGCTCCCTGCCAAAGGCCATTTCGGAGCTGGATATCGACATCAGGAGGATAGTGCCACTTCACAGGGGGACAGCGAAGAAGCTGAGGTACAGGTGCAGCTTCCCGGTTAAGATGGGGGAGAGGTACCAAACCTGCATCATCAAGTACGACCCCGAGGAGAAGGAAGTGCCAACATACTTCGTATGCAGCGACTACTACTTCAACAGGGATAGTATATATGGCCATTTCGACGACGGAGAGAGGTTCCTGTTCTTCTGCAAGGCGGTTGTCAGTTTCATCGAGGAAACCTCCTTCAGGCCGGACATAGTCCATGTTAACGACTGGCATACGGGCATGATACCGCTGCTGCTAAAGAGCGGCGGCTCGGATGTCAAAACCGTATACACCATACACAACATAATATACGACGGACGAATAGGCGCTGAGTTCCTTGACGGCGATGGCCTGAAAGCGGAAAGCCTGTTCAACATAGGCTACCCCGGCCTTCTCAGCTTCATGAGGGCTGCTATGATCAACTCCGACGCTGTAACGACTGTCAGCAGAACCTTCGCAAGGGAGATAAAGAAGGAAGCAGGGCGCAAGGTTACCGGGATTTTGAACGGCATCGACACTGAAAGGTACAGCCCCTCAACAGACAGGGAGATTTACGCCAACTACTCGAGCCGGAACGCTGAGGCGAAGAAGGAGAACAAGAGGAAGCTACAGGCCGAATTCGGGCTGGAGCAGAGAGAGGACATTCCTCTTGTCGGTACCGTAGCAAGGCTTGAAGACCAGAAGGGCATAGGCATACTCATCGAAGCCATGGAGTCGGCCGGCGAGGACTGCCAGTTCATAATCCACGGATCCGGGAGGAAAGACTACAAGGAAAAGCTCAGTGCTCTCAGTCTGAAGTTCCCGGGGAGGGTCGCTGCTGTCCTGGGCTATGACCTTGCAACCGCAAAGAAGATATTCGCAGGCAGCGACATATACGCCATGCCTTCAATGTATGAACCTGGTGGCCTTGGGCAGCTGATAGCAATGAGGTACGGCACGGTGCCCGTAGTCAGAAGCACCGGAGGCCTCAGGGATACCGTCATAGACTTCGACTTTGACAGGAAAAGGGGGAACGGATTCTCCTTCGATGAGTTTTCAAGCCGGGAGCTCATCAATGCTCTCAAGAGGGCGGCAGCCCATTACCGCACACCGGAATGGGGCAGCGTTATGGCAAACTGCATGAAATTCGACTCCTCCTGGAAAAAGTCGGGCAGAAAATATGCCGATCTGTACAAGGAGATAGTTCAGGAAGGAAGAGGCTAATGATATACTTCAACTCGCACGATCCGTTTTATAAGAGCCCTTTCGGAGCAGTTAAAACGGACGAAAAAATAAAAATCAGGTTAAGGGTAAACATAGGCGAAAGGCCGCAATCTGTCAGCCTCAGGTTTTGGGCAGGGGAGCAGGAGCTCAGGGTGAAAATGACTCAGGAATACGATCAGGAGCTGTTCTTCTGCGAATTCAGGGTGCCTTCGGAGCCGGTCGTTCTTTGGTACTATTTTATCGTCGAGACAAGGGGCGGCACGATTTATTACGGAAACAACAAGGCCCAGCTGGGTGGGGAAGGAAGGATCTACGACTACCCGCCCGATTCCTACCAGATCACGGTGCACAGGAAAGACTACAGGACGCCTGAGTGGTTCAAGGACAGCGTAATGTACCAGATATTCGTCGACAGGTTCTGCAACGGCAACGACGACGGTTCAATGAACCCCAAGAAAGGCGAAATAGTCCTTCATAAGAACTGGGACGAGATACCCGAATACGGGGGAGTGAACTACAAGGCTAACGATTTCTTCGGAGGCAACCTCAAGGGCATCACTAAAAAGCTTCCCTACCTCAAAGGGCTGGGGATCAGCGTTTTATACCTGAACCCCATATTCGAGGCGTACTCCAACCACAAGTACGACACGGGGGACTACACGAAGATAGACCCTATGTTCGGCACAATGGAGGACTTCAGGGAGCTGTGCGGCACTGCAAAGGAAAACGGCATAAGCATAATACTCGACGGGGTATTCAACCACACAGGCAGCGACAGCGTCTACTTCAACAGGGAGGGTAACTACGGTTCCGTCGGCGCCTGCCAGTCGGAAGACTCAAAGTACTATCCTTGGTACAGGTTCAGCGACCATCCTGAGGAGTACGAATGCTGGTGGGGCTTCAAGACGCTACCCAACGTTAACGAGTTGGAGGAATCCTTCGAGAATTTCATAGTTTTCGACAAAGACAGCATAGTCAAAAGGTGGATAAGGGAAGGCGCTGCCGGCTGGAGGCTTGACGTGGCCGATGAGCTTCCTGAACAGTTCATCAAGGATATCCGAAGCGAGGTCAAAAAGCTTGACAGTGACGCGGTCATCATCGGCGAGGTCTGGGAGGATGCTTCGAACAAGGTAAGCTACGGCGAGATGAGGAGCTATCTGCTGGGAGATGAGCTTGATTCGGTCATGAACTACCCCTTCAGGAGCATCCTGCTCAGCTTTCTCCATGGCGGGATCGATGGGGACAGGTTCAAGCAGGAGATATACAGCCTATATGAGAACTACCCTAAGGAAACATTCTACGCCCTTATGAACCTTGTGGGGAGCCATGACAGGGCAAGGATAAAGACGGTGCTGGGAGAGGCTCCTGTTGAATACAACCTCAGCCTGGACGAAATAGCGCATTACAGGCTTCCAGAAGAGCGAGACAGGGTTGCAGACAGGAAGCTGAGGCTCGCCTCGGCTGTGCAGATGACCTTCCCGGGTGTGCCGTGCATCTACTACGGCGACGAAGCCGGGATGCAGGGCTACAAGGATCCTTTCAACAGGGGCACGTACCCCTGGGGGCACGAAGACCAGGCCCTTGTGAGGTGGTACAGGGAACTAATAAGCCTTAGGAACAGCAGCGACTGCCTCAGGACCGGCGAATTCAAGCTTGCCTACTGCGCAAACGACATTATCTCCTGGATCAGGTGCATAAGGGAAGGAAAGGACGTGTTCGGAAATGTCAGGGAGAACGGCTTTGCCCTGACCGTCATCAACAAGAGCGAGAGCGGCTCCCACTGGGTCGAAGTTGACATAATAGAGGGCGAATTCGACTTTCTGTACGATGCGCTGGATCCCGGCTTCATCCTTCCAATCATCGAAAACAAAGCAAGGCTTCATATGCATCCCCTGCAGTGCAGGATATTGATGGACAGGAAGGCTTTCGGCGTGAAATAGTCGCCGGGAGCCTTTTTGGGGTTATAAAGATGCTTTGATTTTTTTGCATAAAAATGCTAAGATAAGAATATATTTATGCACTGTTCTCATAAAAGTGCAATTGAAGAGGAAGAGAAAAAAGATGTATAGAATACTCGATAATATAAAAGATGTAAACGACATGAAGCATCTGACGATATATGAAAAGGAGATCCTGTCGAAGGAGATCAGGGAGTTCCTCATAGAAAAGGTGTCGAAGACCGGAGGACACCTCGCTTCCAACCTTGGAGTCGTGGAACTCACCATAAGCCTGTTCAGCATTTTCGACCTGAACAGGGACAAGCTGATATGGGACGTAGGACACCAGTCCTATGTGCACAAGATTCTCACAGGCAGGGCGAAGGGCTTTGACAGCCTGCGCCAGTTTGGTGGCATGAGCGGGTTCCCGAAGAAATCGGAAAGCGTGTACGATTTTTTTGACACAGGCCACAGCAGCACTTCTATATCTGCGGCGCTCGGGATGGCGACTGCAAGGGACCTGAAGGGCGAAAAGCACGAGGTCGTGGCGGTGATCGGCGACGGAGCCCTGACAGGGGGGATGGCTCTTGAGGCGCTCAACGACCTGGGGTACAGGAAATCCAAGGTCATCATAATACTCAACGACAACCAGATGTCAATAGCAAAGAACGTTGGCGGACTGTCCAGCTACCTCAGGAGGCTGAGGAGCGATCCGAAATACGCGAAATTCAAGGAAGAGCTTGAGCTCAACATAAAAAAGATACCTAACATTGGACCCGGGGTTGCCAGGGCGCTTGAAAGGATTAAGAACGGGATCAAGCAGATGGTGGTTCCCGGGATGCTCTTCGAGGACATGGGCGTAAAATACCTGGGACCGGTTGACGGCCACGATATGGCTGAGCTAACAAGGATGCTCTACAACGCGAAAACACAGAAGGGCCCCGTGCTCATTCACGTGAAAACCCAGAAGGGAAGGGGCTACGAGTTCGCAGAGAAGAGGCCTGACAAGTTCCACGGCATAGGACCCTTCGACTGCGACAGCGGAGAGATAAACAGCTCCTCGGACATCATCACCTATTCAAAGGCTTTCGGGGACAGCATGATAAGGCAGGCGGAAAAGAACGAAAACGTTGTGGCCCTTACGGCGGCGATGAGGGACGGCACGGGGCTGAAGGAGTATTCAGAGCTCTACCCTGAAAGGTTCTTCGACGTGGGCATAGCAGAACAGCATGCTGTGACTCTGGCTGCCGGAATGGCCAAGGAAGGCCTGAGGCCTGTTTTCGCAGTTTACTCAACCTTCCTTCAGAGGGCTTACGACCAGATACTGCATGATGTCTGCATACAGAACCTTCCTGTAGTATTTGCCATAGACAGGGCGGGCCTTGTCGGAGAGGACGGAGAGACTCACCAGGGCATATTCGACATATCGTTCATGTCGCACATTCCCAACATGGTAATCGCTGCTCCGAAGTGCACAGGTGAGATGGATGCGATGTTCGACTGGGCTCTGAGGCAGGACTTTCCGGTCGCGGTAAGGTACCCGAGAGGCGGCGACATCGAGAAGTGCAGCGTCACGCCATTGAAGGGGTTCGAGCTTGGAAAATGGGAGGCTCTCAGCAGCGAAGGAGAAGTTGCGGTGATAGCGACAGGCAGGATGGTCCAGACAGCCATCGAAGCAGGTGAGCTTCTTGCCGCATCGGGAATAAAGATAAAGCTGATTAACGGCTGCTTCATAAAGCCGCTGGACAAGGATATGCTCAGGGAGCTTGCGGCTGAAAAAATGGACATAGTCACCATTGAGGACAACGTGATAAGCGGCGGCTTCGGCATGCAGATACTTGAAGAAGTAAAGAACCTCAGCAGCAGCGCGAGGGTCCTCAACCTCGGCTTCGGAGACAAGTATGTGCCTCACGGAAGCATAGATCTGCTGTTCGAAAGCAACGGGCTAGACGCAGCAGGGGTCAGGGACAGGATCATAAACTTTATTAATACGAAGGAGTAATATATGGCGGAGACTAAGGAAAGACTCGACGTTCTCTTGGTTAAAAAGGACATATTCAAATCAAGGGAAAGGGCAAGGGCAAGCATAATGGCCGGAGAAATATTTGTGGACGGCCAGAGGGTGGACAAGTGCGGCGAAAAGGTGCGCGAAAATGCGGACATAGTGTTCAAGGGACAGGAGCTTCCCTACGTCAGCAGAGGCGGCCTAAAGCTTGAGAAAGCAATAAAGAAGTTCGGCATAAGCCTCGACGGAAAGGTCTGCCTGGACATAGGCGCATCGACAGGCGGCTTCACAGACTGCATGCTGCAGAACGGAGCAAGCAAAGTTTTCTCCATAGACGTCGGCTACGGGCAGTTCGCCTGGAAGCTGAGGACCGACCCGAGGGTTGTGTGCATGGAAAGAACCAACGTAAGGTACGTTACTCCCGAGGACCTTGGTGAGCTGGCCGACTTCGCCAGCATCGACGTTTCATTCATATCCCTCACAAAGGTCATACCCGTAGTGCTGAACCTCCTTAAGGAGGATGGAGAGGTGATGGCCCTCATCAAGCCCCAGTTTGAGGCGGGGCGCGAAAAGGTGGGGAAAAAGGGTGTCGTCAGGGAAAAATCGACCCATCTGGAAGTAATTAAGAAAATATACGATTTCATCAGGAATGCAGGCTGCAGCGTCATAGATGCCGACTACTCACCGATCAAGGGACCAGAAGGCAACATAGAGTACCTCATATATTTCACCAAGGCTGAAATAGAGCGAGGCAAGAGCATCGAGGACATAAACGGCATCGTGGAGGATTCCCATGCAGACCTGAACAGGGAGGAGCCATGAAAAATATTGGCATAAACATAAACACTTCCAAGGATCCTGACGGAAGCATCCTCGAATCTGTTCTAAGAACCATATATGATGAAGACAGGAGCATCAAGGTCAAGATCTTTGAAAACTCAGACGAACTGGAAACAGTTACGGAGGAGCTCGAGGCCCTCATAGTCCTCGGCGGCGACGGGACCCTGCTTGGAGCGGCAAGGAAGATAGCCAGGTACGGCGTGCCGATCCTCGGGATAAACATAGGCCACCTCGGCTTCCTCACTGAATGCGACAGCTCTGAGGCCGGGGAGGCGATCGTGAAACTGCTCAGGAACAAGTTCCACGTGGAGGAAAGGTCAATGCTTTCCTGCAGCTTTGAGTCTCAGGGAGTAACAAAATGTTACAACGCTCTCAACGAGGTGATCCTCTCCAAGGGGACGCTGATAAACATCATAAAGTATGACGTTTTCGTTGACGGGGATTTTTACGGGACATTCGTCTCGGACGGCGTCCTGGTGTCTACAGCTACGGGCTCGACAGCCTACAACATGTCCTGCGGGGGGCCGCTGGTGTTCCCTACATTGGACACGATGATACTGTCGCCGATCTGTCCTCACTCCATGAACATGAGGAGCATGGTCCTGGGGAACCAGGTCAAGATCGACGTTGACCTCAACAAGAACAGCGAGAACGTTTACCTGACGCTGGACGGCCAGGAATGGATGGAGCTGGACAAGGTCAAAAATGTTAAGATCGAGGCATCCCCTTATAAATGCAGGCTTGTGAGGCTCGACGGCTCAAACTATTTCGAAGTGCTTAGAAAGAAGATCACATATAGAACAAAGGAAGGCGAAGGTGTACAATATGAAAATAGCGAGGCACGCTAAAATACTGGAAATAATCAATGCAAAGGATATAGAGACACAGGAGGAGCTGGCCGATGAGCTCAAAAAGAGCGGCATGAACGTAACGCAGGCTACTGTCTCAAGGGACATCAAGGAGCTCAAGCTCATCAAGGTCCTTGCTGAGAGCGGAAAATACAAATATGCAACGATAACCCATACAGAAAGCTTCATGTCAAACAAGCTCGTCAATATATTCACCCAGACTGTAATCAACGTGGAAACCGTAGAAAACTTTGTAGTGGTGAGGACTATTTCCGGTTCCGCCTCCGCTGCAGCCGAGGCAATAGATTCGCTTAATTTTGACGGGATAGCGGGCACGCTGGCCGGGGACAACACAATATTCGTGCTTGCAAGGACACCTGAAAAGGCTCAGGTTATAAGCCAAAAAATGAAAAAGATGATAAGCGAGTAGAAGCATGCTTCTCCAGCTAAACATAAAGAATTTTGCGCTCATAGAAAGCCTTAGCATATCCTTCGATAAGGGTTTCAACGTATTCACCGGAGAAACCGGAGCGGGGAAGTCCATATTGATAGATGCGATTAACTATGTCCTCGGAAGCAAGTTTAACAAGGATTTGATAAGAACCGGAGAAAACAAAACGTTTGTTGAGGCTGTATTTACCGTTGAGAACGACAGGACATGCGAGATCCTTAACGAGCTGTCCGTAGAATACGAAGACCTCGTAATAATAGAGAGGGAGACGTTCCAGTCGGGGAAAAGCATCATAAAAGTAAACGGCAGGTCCGTTCTCGTATCCAACCTGAAGAAGATAACCTCAACACTTCTGGACATCCACGGACAGCACGAGAATCAGAACATGCTGGACTGGACAAGCCACGTCCAGTACCTGGACTTTTTCGGACAGGACAAAATAGGGCAAGAAATGGAAAAATACAGGGAAAGCTATGAGAAGCTGTCTTCGGTCAGGGCAAGAATGAATGCCCTTTCGGCCGGCGGCGAAGACGAGAAGCTTGCAGACTTCATCTCCTACCAGATCAACGAGATAAAGGCAGCAAAGCTCGTCCCGGGAGAGGACTCGGAGCTGCAGGAAAGGGCTGCGATTCTTTCCAACGCTGAGAAGATAAGCGGTACGCTGAACAGCACCTATTCCGCTCTTTACGAAGGCGTTGACGACGCACCTTCCATATTCGACACCCTGGGGGTTGTGATAAGGGATCTCAAAGCCATAGAGGCCCACCACCAGGAGCTTAAGAAGTTCACCAAGGACATCGAGGACGTATACTACAGCCTGGAAGGGATAGTCGAGGAGGTCAGGAGTTTCAAGAGCAGCATACAATACGACGAAAACGAGCTCGAGGAGATCAACAGCAGGATATTCCAGATAAGCTCGCTAAAGAAGAAGTACGGCAAAAGCATAGAGGAGATACTGGCGAACCTGGAGGAGATGTCTGAAAGGTTTGACGAGATAGTGAACAGGAACGAGATCCTGGAAAAGCTGAAAAAGGATGAGGCCTCGATACTTGAGGAAGCAAAAAAACAGGCTGAGGTTCTGCACAGGATAAGGCTGGAAGCTGCAGCGGTTCTTGAGAAGAGGATACACAAGGAGCTCAGCTTCATAGGCCTCGGCAAAAGCGTGTTCAAGGTCAATGTGGAAGCGTCTGGCAAGCTCCTTGCCAACGGAAGCGACAAGGTGCAGTTCTTCATATCCACAAACCCGGGAGAGCCTGCAAAGCCGCTTGAAAGGGTAGTTTCAGGAGGAGAGCTCTCCAGAATCATGCTGGCACTTAAGACTATCTTCGTAGACAAGGACAAGATACCTTCGGTGATATTCGACGAGATCGATACAGGGATAAGCGGAAGGGTAGCGCAGAGCGTCTCTGAGAAGATGTATTCCATCTCGGTGGACCACCAGGTCTTCTGCGTCACGCACCTGCCGCAGATAGCTTCGATGTCCGATTCCCACTACCACGTTAGCAAGGATACAAAGGATGGGAAAACCTTCACCGAGGTCAGGCTGCTGGATCGCAAAGAGAAGGAGCTGGAAGTGGCCAAGATGATAGGGGGTTCCGAGGTTTCAAATATAACCCTGGAAAACGCGAAAGAGCTTATTTCCAAGGCGGACCTAAAAAAGCATGAACTGAAGAAGCTGCATTAGTGCGGCTTCTTTTCTTCCCTTAAAAGAGGAAAAAAAGGCAGGCATGTCGAATAATTGTAAACACGTGGGAATTTTTTATAGAGGAGGTATTCTGATGAAAGATTCTGCAATAAAAGTGATAATTGCCGATGACAATATTGAATTCTGCAACGTCATGAGTGATTACTTCATGACACAAATGGACATAAATCTCATAGGGATCGCTTCTGACGGGTTCGAAGCTCTCGAAATGATTAGGGAGAAGAAGCCGGACCTGGTCATACTGGACATAATTATGCCTAACCTTGACGGGCTTGGGGTGCTCGAAAAGCTCAGCGAGGAAAAACCGGACCACATGCCTAGAATCATTGTCCTTACAGCGGTCGGACAGGATGTGGTTGCGCAGAGGGCTATTGCCCTGGGGGCTGACTACTACGTTGTAAAGCCTTTCGACATGGAGGTACTTACAAGAAGGATGAGGCAGATGTTCGACAACACTCTGTACAATGGAAAGGACAGCAAGTCGAAATATGTGAGCGAAAGGTCGGTTGCGGAAAAGGAAGAACCTGCTGACCTGGAGGCTGAAATAACCAAGATTATGAACGATATAGGCATACCTGCCAACGTGAAGGGCTATACTTATATCAGAAAGGCCATAGCTCTCTCGGTTGAAGAGCCAGCGCTTCTGTCTTCTATGACAAAGGAACTGTATCCTTCCATCGCCGAGCTGTACAATACTACGGGCAGCAGGGTGGAAAGGGCTATAAGGCATGCAATAGACATCGCCTGGGTTAGGGGGCAGCTGGAAAACCTCCATGAGATGTTCGGCTACGCGGCAACCCGAGACAAATCCAAGCCGTCCAACGGAGAGTTCATAGCCATGGTATCGGACAGGCTCAGGCTGAAAAACAAAATATAAAAAGGGGTGGTATTAATGGGAGACAATATAAGGAAAGATGTCGATTTATACAAAAGAAAATACAGTCCCTGCCAGCTCATAAAAAAGATCGCTGAAAAGTATGAAGGGAGCGAATTCCTTAAGGATCCTCTCTACATTGCGCTTGTCGAAGATGCCGAATCTGCAGCAAGGCGCGAAAGGGAAGAAAAGAGCATCAAGTGTAAGCTTGACAGGATCGAGAAGGAAGAGATATACGATTCCGAGCTTTACGAGGATGACGAGGAGGATTAAAATTGGCGGAACACCCTGATTTTCCTTACTGCAAATGGGTAAAAAAGCCGGCCCTGTTTTCTGAAGGCGAGGAAACGCTGTGCCTGGTTTACCAGCCTACTTACGAGGAGCTGCTAAGGCTTTTCAAGGATTACCAGAGGGCTTACTGGCGCGTGCCAGAGATAAGGCATTACGTGGAGCTGCACCTGTGGAGATACGGCATGGTAGACAGGATAGCGGAAACCATGGAGATTCTCAAAAAGGACAGGAGCGAATTCTACGGCTACAAATATTGATTCTCAAGGGCTGCAGATGCGGCTCTTTATTTATTGCACAAATTTCGACAAAACCTATGTCTTGACGAGAAAAACAGTCACAAAACTGAAACATTATTAACTATTTGTTCATTAAACTTTAATTTAATAATAAAAAACATAAAAATCGAGTCGGGCAATAAAAAGCAGATATCGAGGGGATGAAGGATTATTCAAGAGATTATCCCTGATATCGGTGCATATGCAAAAATGACCTGTGTGATTTTTATGTTATAATAACGTTGTTTATGTCTTAAGTTAGCGCCCCAGTTAGGGGACAGAGACAAATATTCAAAGAATGGGATGGTTTAATGAACAGAAAATGGATTTCCGCCGCGATGGCACTCATGATAACTTTAGGTGTAAGCTTAACAACCGTTCATGCAGATCCTGCATCGGACCTTGCGGCAGTAAAGCAGAAACAGAGCGAACTTGAGAGCAAGATATCAATGCTCGACAACGATATTCAAACAATAATGGCTAAAGTAGCCAACAACAAAAAGGATATAACTGCTAAGCAGACTGAAATAAAGAATACAAAACAGGAAATTGCAAAACAGGAAGCCGAGATAAAGACTGAAGAGGAGCTCTACGGCAACAGGCTGAGAGCGATGTACATGGGGGGCCCAACAAGCTATATCGAGATGATAATGGGCTCAAAGGACTTTGGAGACTTCATTTCAAGAATCACAAACTGCCAGACAATAATCGAGTACGACACAAAGCTCATCGGCGAGTTCAAGGCAAAGGAAGCCAAGCTTAATGCAAGCAAGGAACAGCTAGAAAAAGAAAACCAGGCGCTTCTGGCGCTTCAGAAAGAAAATGAAACCAAGCTTTCAGACCTTAAGAAGCAGAAAGCGGACCAGGCTCCTCTTCTTGCAGAACTGAAGGCCCTTGAAACGAAATACAGCACACAGCTCGCTACATCAACTCCGGCCGGACTCCTTGCGCTGGCTCAAAGCTCAGCTTCGAACTCAAGAGGTTCAACAGGTGTTTCATCGAGCGACATAATAAATTACGCATCACAGTTCCTGGGCGTCCCGTACGTTTGGGGAGGAACATCACCTTCAGGCTTCGACTGTTCAGGACTCGTGCAGTACGTTTACGGGCATTTCGGCATAAACCTTCCAAGGGTTGCAGCTGACCAGCAGGATGTGGGCCTTAAAGTAACAAGAGACCAGCTTCAGCCTGGAGACCTCGTGTTCTTCGGTGACCCTGCGCACCATGTCGGCATCTATGTCGGAAACGGAATGATGCTTCATGCGCCGCACACGGGAGATGTTGTGAGGATAGGACCGCTCAGCAGCGACTTCGTCTACGGAAGAAGAGTTCTTTAATCATACGAAAAAACAAGGCAGTATCGGAAAATCGATACTGCCTTTTTGATCTTTGCTATTCAGGTACTATCACGACTGCAACCTCTGAGCTGCGTACCACCTTGCTGGTAACGGAGCCGATTATCCTGGCAAGGCCTGTAACTGTCGACCTCGTCATTATGATCATGTCAAAGCCGCCTTCCCTTGCAGTTTCCATTATGACATCGGGAGCGAAGCCGTAAACGAACTTCTTCTGCACCTCATAGCCCTCGAGCTCCTTCAATGCATTTTCAAGCATGTCCATGCTCTCCTGCTCTTTTGCCTTTATGTCGTGCTCAATTGAAACCTCGCTTGAGAGAAACGTGACGATTACGTTGAGCAGGGTGACCTCGGCGTCCTCCTTGCCGAAGTATTTCTTGAGCCATGCTATCGAGTGCAGGCTTTTTCCGGTTCCGTCAAGGGGGATCAGGATTTTTGTTTTCGCCATCAAAATCATCCTTTCGTTGTTTAGATAAGATCTATTCAGGCACTATTACAACTGCAACCTCCGAATCGCGGACAACCTTGGTTGTCACGGAGCCTATGATTCTGGCTATGCCCTTAACGCTGGACTTGGTCATCACAATCAAGTCGAAGGCGCCTGCCTTTGATTCCTCAAGTATGACATCCGGTGCGGACCCGTGCTTGCTGACCTTCTCAAGCTGATAGCCCTTAAGTTCGCTTGCTGCTTCGTCCAGGACCTTCATGCTTATATTCTCAGCATTCTCAGGGCTGTAGTCATACTCAAGCTGTCCCGGGAAAAGGGCCTCGACAACATGGATTAGGGTCACGTCGACATCCTCAGATCCAAAGAATTTTTTCAACCATAAAATGGAGTGCATGCTTTTTTCGGTTCCGTCTAGCGGAATCATGACTTTAAGTTTTGACATATAGACACTTCCTTCCATATTCTGATTATATTAATAAAATTCTACATGTGCAGGCGAATTCCCTTCTTTTCGGGTCATGCTTTGAAGGACGAATTATCAGAAAATATATTGAATTCAGAAAAAGTAAATGCTATAATTATGAAAAGCAAGAAATTGCTTTTCAGCAAATCCTAACCGTAAACATATAAAGATTTAATGGCTTCAGCAGCCATTGTTTCGAAGCATATTGAACGAGCTGAAAAGCAGCTGTATCACAATGCGAACGAAAGGGCGGCTACTGGATGAAGCTATGCCGATTCCTCCTTAATCAAGTCAGCTGCTGCATATGTTTTAAAACAATGCAAGCGAATTGACTGTATTTCACGTTTTGCTAAAATAAACTATAAAACCGATTGAAATGGGTGAAAAGAATAATAGAAGAACCGAACTGTTCCACAATTAGGTTAGGATTTGCTTGACCACCAGTTAGTATATTGCAGCTAATTGGTGGTCTTGTCTTTAGCTCAGCCAAGTTCATATTTTGAGGTGATGATTGAATGAAAAAGAAAGCATGCCTTGCCATAGCAGCTGTTTTCGCTGCAGCGGCGCTCACCGGTTGCGGCAGTCAGACAGCCCGCGTAGACACAAGCAAAATATCAGCGGCGGTAATCGATGCAAACAACGGTTTCGCATTCGACATCTTCAGGGAGCTCGACACAGAGGAGGGCGAGGGAAACATCTTCATATCGCCCATAAGCATTTCGACTGCGCTGACGATGGTGTACGAAGGCGCTGGAGGCACGACAAGGGAGGCGATGGCCGAGGCGCTGAACTACAAAGGAATCGAAACTGATGACCTTAACGAAAGCTGCAGGAACCTGCTGCTTCACCTAAACTCCCTCGATGCAAAGGTAGATCTGAGCATCAAAAATTCCATATGGATACGGCAGGGGGAGGAGATAAAGCAGAGCTTCACAGAAACTAACAAGGAGGTCTTCGATGCCCAGGTGACTGAACTTGATTTCAGCAAGGCGGATGCAGCCGATACAATAAACAGATGGATTTCGGATTCGACACAGGGAAAGATAGACAAGATGGTCTCATCACCTATCGATCCGCTCGTCGTTATGTACCTAATAAATGCCATATATTTCAAAGGAGAATGGACGACGAGGTTCGAGGAGAAAAACACTTTTGCAGCCAAGTTCAACTCCTCTGAGGCAAGCCAGGAGGACGTTATGATGATGAGCATGCAGTCGGACATGGATTACGCCTCGGAAGAGGGTTACAGGGCCGTGAGGATGCCTTACGGAAGCAAGAAAGCGGCCATGTACTGCATACTTCCTGACAAGGGCGTTGACGTCAACGAGTTCATAAGCGGTATGGACGCCGCAAAGTGGAGAGAGATAAAGGAGAGCCTGGCGGCTACCGCGAACGTCACGATGCAGATGCCGCGCTTCAGGATGGAGTACGGCATAAAGGAGCTTAAGGGCGCCCTTTCAGATCTGGGCATGGGCATCTGCTTCACTGAGGATGCAGATCTTACTGGGATCAGGAACAACCTTCTCATAAGCAGCGTGCTTCACAAGGCTGTTATAGAGGTTAACGAGAAGGGGACTGAGGCAGCAGCCGTAACCTCCGTCGAGATCAAGACTACATCTGCAGGAGAAATGCCCGAGTTCATAGCCGACAGGCCTTTCATATTCATAATAGAGGACAGTGTAACCGGCTCAATCCTATTCATGGGCAAATATTCCAAAGTATGATAGAATATAGTTGAATATTTTGTTGAATATTTTTAAGAGGAGAATTGGCTATGGATTTAACTGAAAAGACTTTGAGCGTAAAAAAAATATACGAAGGCAAGATCCTTGACCTGGAACTGGTCGAAGTGCAGCTCCCGGACGGAAAATCCTCAAAGAGGGAGATAGTGAGGCACAACGGCGCCGTGGCGATCATCGCCTACAAGGATGAGCATACAGTCCTCTTCGTGGAGCAGTACAGGAAGTCGATCGAGAAGGTTCTGCTGGAGATACCTGCGGGCAAGATAGAAAAGGGCGAGGATGTCATGGTATGCGCAGCAAGGGAGCTGGAGGAGGAGACAGGCTACAAATCCGACAACCTCACCTATCTCGGAAAGATAGTAGCATCACCTGGATTCTGCGACGAGTACATACACATCTTAAAGGCTGAAGAGCTTTACCCGGGCGATGAAACCCTTGGCGACGAGGACGAGTTCATCGGGCTCAGGGAGATCAAGGCCGCTGATGTTAAAAGCATGATAAGGGACGGAAGGATAGAGGACGCCAAGACAATCTGTGCGTTCATGATGGCATAGCATTCATAAAGGAGATGAATCTTATGGTGGAAAGGGTTATTCTAATCGTACTTGACAGCGTTGGCGTCGGGGAGCTGCCCGATGCTGCAGATTACGGGGATGCCGGTAGCAACACGCTCTGCAACATTTCAAGGGAAGTAGGCGGGCTCAGGATCGACAACATGATCTCCCTGGGGATGGGAAACATAGACGGCATGAGGGACATCGACAGAACTGCGAACCCTGAAGCATGCTATGGAAAGCTTGCGGAAAAATCAAAGGGGAAGGACACTGTAACCGGACACTGGGAGATTTCCGGCATTATACTCGAGAAGCCTCTCAGGACCTTCCCGGAGGGCTTCCCTGAAGACATAATCCGAGAGTTCGAGGAAAAGTCAGGCACCAAGGTCATAGGGAACAAGGTCGCTTCCGGTACGGAAATCATAAAGGAGCTTGGTGAAGAACACAAGCGCACCGGTTATCCTATCGTCTACACTTCGGCTGACAGCGTGTTCCAGATTGCCGCCAACGAGGAGGTAATCCCGCTGGACAAGCTTTATGAGATGTGCAGGATAGCCAGGGAGATGTTCACCGGGGACAGGACCATAGGCAGGATAATCGCAAGGCCTTTCATAGTTAAGGACGGGGAGTACATTAGGACCGCTAACAGGAAAGACTTCGCGATGGATGCGCCTTCGAGCACTATGCTCGACCTGCTTAAGGCTGCAGGTCTTGAGGTGTCTGCTGTCGGCAAAATAGAGGACATCTTCAACAAGAAAGGAATAACCCGCGCCGTCCACATCAAGAACAACAGCGACGGAGTCGACAAGACGCTGGAATACATGAAAACATCCGGAAAAGGGCTCATATTCACCAACCTGGTGGATTTCGACATGGTCTACGGGCATAGGAACAACGTCAAAGGTTACGCACAGGCTCTCGTGGAGTTCGACGAGAAGCTTACTGAGATTATTGGCTTGATGAAGGAAGACGACGTGCTAATAATCACTGCAGACCACGGCTGCGACCCTGTATCCGCGAGCACTGACCACAGCAGGGAGTACATTCCGCTTATTGTTTACGGAAAGGGCATCAGGAAAGGCGTCAACCTTGGCACAAGGGAATGCTTCTGCGACATAGGCAAGACTGTTCTGGACTTCTTCGGGATTGAGAACGGCATCCACGGCAAAAGCTTTTCAAGGGAGGTGCTGAAATGAGGATGGTTGACCTTATAGAAAAAAAGAAGGACGGACTCGAGCTCACGGGAGAGGAGATAGAGTTCGCAGTGCAGGGCTACGTTGAAGGAGACATACCCGACTACCAGATGTCGGCGCTTCTTATGGCTGTCTACTTCAGGGGCATGAGCAGCCGGGAGACCGCTGACCTCACGATGGCATACGTCAACTCGGGCGAGAGGGCAGACCTGTCCGCCATAAAGGGCATCAAGGTGGACAAGCACTCCTCCGGCGGCGTCGGTGACAAGATATCGCTTATAGTAATACCTCTCATGGCAATGCTCGGAATCCCGGTGGCAAAGATGTCCGGAAGGGGGCTCGGCCATACGGGAGGGACCATAGACAAGCTGGAATCGATCCCCGGATTCAGGACCGAGCTGAGCCCTGAGGTTTTTATCGGGAACGTCAACAGGTACAAGATGGCCATCGTAAGCCAGTCCTCCAACCTGACACCGGGCGACAAGAAGACCTACGCCCTGAGGGATGTGACTGCAACTGTAGACAGCATACCGCTCATCGCTGCTTCGATCATGAGCAAGAAGATAGCTTCGGGAGCGGATGCCCTGGTTCTCGACGTTAAGGTTGGCTCAGGAGCTTTCATGAAATCGCTTGAGGACGCCAGAAAGCTGGCAGAGGCCATGGTTCAGATAGGCAAGGACACAGGAATAAGAACGGTTGCTGTGATAACGAACATGGATCAGCCGCTTGGTCACGAGGTAGGAAACTTCAACGAGGTCCAGGAAGCTGTGGAAGTCCTCAAGGGGAACGGCGCCGAAGACGAAGTGGAGGTTGCCCTTGCGATAGCAGCCCACATGGCTGTCCTCGGGGGAGCTTTCGAAACCTTCGAAGAAGCAAAGGATAAGCTTGGCGGCATTCTAAGCTCTGGAGCTGCCCTGGGCAAGTTCGTGGAATTCATTGAGATACAGGGGGGCGACGCTTCCTTTATAAGGACTGGTGCTGTTATACACAAACCGAAGCATGACATCGAGGTCAAGTCCGGCACCGAAGGCTATGTGAGTTCGATCATGGCTGAGGAGATTGGAAAAGCAGCAATGCTTCTGGGCGCCGGAAGGAAGAAAAAGGAAGACGCTATCGACCATGCTGCAGGCATAACCCTGGTAAAAAAGACCGGTGACAGGGTGGCAAAGGATGACACGCTCTGCATCCTCCACACAAACCTCGACGACTGGTCTGAAGCGGAGAAAACAGTAAAATCGGCTTACGCAGTTGACAGGAACGCACCCGGGAAAATAAAATACATATATGATGTGGTGAGGTAACCATGGATATTATGTGCAATTTCGACGAGAAGCAGAGAGCAGCAATCGAAAGAGTTGCAGAGGTGTGCAGGAAAAAAGGGATAAAGGGATACATCGTGGGAGGCGCCGTGAGGGACGCCTTCCTTAAAGTGCGGCCTAGGGACATAGACATGTGCTTTGAGGAGGATCCAAGGAAAATAATTGAGGAGCTGGATCCCGAGAGCTATGTATACCACGATTTCTTCGGCACCGCGGCGGTGATTTTCAGGAACGGCACCGAAATAGATTTGATAAGGTGCAGGAGGGAAGTGTACGAAAGGGACGGCGCTCTCCCGGAAGTAACACCGTCGGGATTGCTGGAGGATCTGCTTAGGCGCGACTTCACTGTCAACGCGATTGCTTTCGACGTGGTCGGCCGAGAGGTTGTTGACCCGTTCAAAGGGGCTGACGACATAGCGGCAGGGATAATAAGGAGCGTCCACGGAAACAGCTACAGGGAGGATCCGACCAGGATATTCCGGGCGATGAAGTACTCGGCCAGGTACGGCTTCAAAATCAAAGAGGCTGAGGAGATCAGAAAGTGCGTCAGAGAAGGCGTGTTAGCCACCATAAGCAGCGAGAGGTACTACAACGAGGTATATTCACTGTGCTCCGAGGGCTCATGGGAAAAAGCCCTGAGATTGTGCGGCCACTTCGGAATATTCAGCTTTGACCTGGAACGCTTCTCCAGTAGGAGCATGCTCGGGGACTATTCTCAGGCTGAAGTGAGGCTTCTCCATCTGGCCTTCTCGCTTAGGGACAGGATGGTCTTGGAAAGGCTGGCGGAAAACTCCGTAGTCACTAAGGAGATCAAGGAAGCGCTTAAGGGCTTTATCAAAGACAGTCTTGCACCTTGCCTTCTTGCGGCCCGGGACAACTACGACATATACCTTGCCCTTAAAGGAAGCAGCGGCTGCGACAGGGTTATGCTCGGCTTCGACGGCAGGCTGGCCTACAAGCTTGCGAACTTCGAAAGGATGAAGGGGGTAAGGCTCGGCATTGACGGAGAATATGTCAAGAATGCAGGAGTCGAGGAAGGCCGGAACATAGGGCGAATCCTCGGACATGTCCTGATGCTGAAGCTGAACCTGGGGCTTGAATTCGAAAAAAAGTATTTTGATGAAAATTTAGGAGATATATTGGATGTCATTAAACATAAAGCTTGAGAACTTCGAAGGGCCTTTTGACCTTCTCCTCCATCTCATAAAGAAGAACAAGATGGATATTTACGACATAAAGATACGCGACATAACCGCACAGTACCTGGAATACATAAGGGCCATGGAGGAGATGGACCTCGAGGTCACATCGGAATTCATAGTAATAGCGGCAACGCTGATAGAGATAAAGTCCCGGCTGCTTCTCCCCAAACCTCAGGAAGAAGGTCAGGAGGAGGGGTCCGCCGAGGATTCTGCCGAAGCTCTGTTAAGCAAGCTTGCAGAGTATAAAAGGTTCAAGACTGCTTCCGAGTACCTTAAGGGAAGGTTCGACGGGGCTGGTGCCATGTACGGCAAGAAAGCTGAAATCATAGAACCCGTCAAGAAGGAGCGCAGCCCGGGTGACTACCTTGGCGGCATAACCATGACGGACCTCTTCAACCTGTATTTTGACGTGATCTCTCTCAAAGAGGAGAAGATGAACGAGAATACCACCTTCAGAAATGAGATACCTGTGGAGGTGCACAAGGTTGAGGAGAAGATGGAGGAGATCCTCGCCAGGATCAGGGTAAGGAAGAGGATGAAGTTTTCTTCCATCATGAGCGATTGCTCATCAAAGAATGAAGCAATTACCGTTTTCCTCGCGCTGCTCGAGCTAATTAAGCTGAAGCAGCTGAGGGTTCACCAGGAAACGAGCTTTTCGGACATATTTATTCAGGAGGAGCATAATGAAAGAATCTAACGCAAACCAGATGGAATTCGAAGAAACATCAAACAGGAACAAGCTTTATTCGGTCGTCGAATCGATCCTCTTCGTGTCGGGCGAGCCTGTGGGTCTCAGCGACATTTCGAGGATAATAGGCTGTTCTCTGGATTTCACCAGTGCCATTCTTGAAGAGCTGGCTGAAAGGTACAGGGGCTCCGACAGGGGTATAAGGCTTATAAACAACGAAGGCTGCTACAGCCTCGCGACTAAGCCAGAGAACAGCTCTTACGTTGAGGAGCTTCTGGGCCTGAACGCAAGGCAGTCGCTTTCACAGGCGGCGCTTGAGACGCTGGCGATAGTTGCCTACAGGCAGCCTGTAACAAGGGTTGTCATTGACGAGATAAGGGGCGTTAAAAGCGAGCGAGCCGTTGCAAGCCTTCTTGAGAAGGGTATTATCAAGGAGTGCGGAAGGCTTGAGGCACCTGGAAGGCCCATACTTTACTCCACCTCTGAGGAGTTTCTCAGGTATTTCGGCCTCGAGAGCCTGAAGGAGCTTCCTGGCATCGATACGCTAATCGGAGAGGATTGATCAGAAAAAACACGAACGTTAAATGAAAATTGGCGATAAAAATATGTAAATGTTTTCAAATTTACATATTTTCCGCCGCTTGTGTTGACAAAATGTTCGTGCGATGTTATTATAAAGATGCAAATTGAATAAAAGGGTCATACGACTGGCGGAGATGGTGGAATAAACCACAGGGAGTATGATTTTGATAAGCCGGCCGCCTGGGCATTTGTTTGTTCAGGTTGTGGGTCTTTTTTTATTTTTTTAACACGGAGGTAATGGCAATGGTAAAGAAAGAATGGGCAGGCTTTGCAGAGGGTTATTGGAACGAGGATATTGATGTGAGGGACTTCATAAGCAAAAACATCAGGCCATATCTTGGAGACGATTCGTTTTTGGCGGGTCCTACCGCAAGGACGATGAAGGTGTGGGACGAATGCGTCGAGCTCCTCGAGGAAGAATTGAAGAAAGGCGTTCTTGATATAGACACAAAGACTGTCTCGGGCATTAACGCATTCAAGCCAGGTTACATTGACAGGGAAAACGAGGTTATAGTTGGTTTCCAGACAGATGAGCCGCTAAAAAGGATGGTTAATCCGTACGGAGGCATAAGGATGGCAAGGCAGGCCGTCGAAGCTTATGGCTACGAGATGGATCCTGAGATGGACAGCATATTCACTAAGTACAGAAAAACGCACAACGCAGGTGTTTTTGACGCTTACACTGACGAGGCAAAGGTCGCCAGGACAGTGGGGCTTCTCACGGGTCTTCCTGATGCATACGGAAGGGGAAGGATCATAGGCGATTACAGGAGGCTGGCGCTGTACGGTGCTGACCGGCTCATGGAAGAGAAGAAGCTGGACCTGAAAAGGTACAGCGGGACGATGGACGACGAAACCATAAGGCTCAGGGAAGAGATCAGCGAGCAGATCAGGGCGATTGCGAGCATGAAGGCGATGGCGGCTAGCTACGGTTTCGACATATCCGGCGGAGCAAAAGATGCGGCCGAGGCAGTGCAGTTTGTTTACTTCGGTTACCTGGCAGGCATAAAGGAAAACAACGGAGCAGCAATGTCGCTCGGAAGGGTTAGCTCGTTCCTGGACATTTACATCGAAAGGGACATGGAAAAGGGCATGCTTACAGAAGCTGGAGCACAGGAGCTCATAGACCAGTTCGTGATAAAGCTCAGGATGGAGAGGCACCTAAGGACGCCTGAATACAATGAGCTTTTTGCGGGAGATCCCAACTGGGTTACCGAGTCGATCGGCGGGATGAGCGTCGATGGGACACCGCTGGTGACAAAAACCTCCTTCAGGTTCCTTCACACGCTTACGAATCTCGGGCCTGCACCTGAGCCGAACATGACGGTTCTCTGGTCAAACAGGCTTCCGGAGGGTTTCAAGAGGTACTGCGCAAAGATGTCCATCGAGACCGACTCGATCCAGTACGAGAACGATGACATCATGAGGCCGGTTTACGGCGATGACTACGGCATAGCCTGCTGCGTTTCAGCTATGACTCTCGGCAAGCAGATGCAGTTCTTCGGTGCCAGGTGCAACCTGGCAAAATCGCTGCTTTATGCGATAAACGGAGGCGTCGACGAGAAGAAAGGCCTTCTCGTGGTTCCTGGTATAGAAAAAATCGAGGACGATGTGCTCGATTTCGACAAGGTCATGCCGAACTTCGTCAAGGTCATGGAACACGTTTCAGGTCTCTACGTCAATACTATGAACGTCATACACTACATGCACGACAAATATGCTTATGAGGCCGGACTCATGGCACTTCACGACTCAAAGGTCGAGAGGCTGATGGCCCTGGGCATAGCCGGGCTGTCGGTCGTTGCGGACTCCCTAAGCGCGATAAAGTTCGCCAAGGTTAAGCCTGTCAGGGAGAACGGCATCGCGGTTGACTTCGAGATAGATGGGGACTTCCCTAAATACGGAAACGACGACGACAGGGTCGACGACATCGCAGTACATGTTGCCACGGTTTTCAGCGAAGAGCTCAAGAAGCACAAGGCGTACAGGGACGCAGTCCACACACTCTCGGTTCTTACGATAACATCGAACGTTGTGTACGGCAAGAAGACTGGCTCGACACCTGACGGAAGAAAAGCAGGTGAAGCTTTTGCGCCTGGAGCAAACCCTATGCATGGCAGGGACATCAATGGAGCGCTTGCTTCTCTGAATTCCGTTGCGAAGATACCGTACAGGAACGTATGCCAGGACGGGGTGTCGAACACGTTCTCCATAGTGCCGGAAGCGCTGGGCAAGGAAGATTCTGCCAGGGTATCGAACCTTGTAGCGATCCTTGACGGTTATTTCGTCCAGGGAGCTCACCACCTTAACGTTAACGTGCTCAACAGGGAGACTCTCATGGACGCCATGGAGAACCCTGAAAAATACCCTCTGCTGACAATAAGGGTGTCGGGATATGCCGTGCACTTCAACAGGCTGAGCAAAGAGCAGCAGAAAGAGGTCATAAACAGGACGTTCCATACAGGGATATAAAATAAGGCAATTAATATAATACATTACAGGAAAGGGGCTGTTCATAGTGGACAGCCCCAATGATTTTCAGAAAGACATTTTAAAAGATTCTGAAATATTGAGAATTCAGTCAACGATGTAGTATAATAAATTTTGTATACTATTTTGAACCCGGGAGGAGATTTTATTTGGATTATTTAGATAAGTACAGCAAATGGCTGCAATCAGAGTACATAGACGAGAATTTCAAAAACGAGCTCAAGAGCATCGAGGATGAAAAAGAAATTGAGGATAGATTTTACAAGGACCTTGAATTCGGTACCGGGGGACTCAGGGGCGTAATCGCGGCTGGCGACAACAGGATGAACATCTATACTGTCGGAAAGGCGACACAAGGCCTTGCCAGCTACCTGCTTGAAAAATACAGCGGAAGAGACAGCATTTCTGTGAGCATAGCATACGACTCAAGAATAATGTCCAGGGAATTTGCAGAAACAAGCGCAAGGACACTATGCGCCAACGGAATCAAGGTAAACCTGTTCGAATCTCTCAGGCCTACGCCTATGCTATCCTACACGGTGAGGAACCTTAAAAGCCAGGCTGGGATAGTCGTCACTGCTTCGCATAACCCTAAGCAGTACAACGGATACAAGGTTTACGGGGAAGACGGCGGCCAGGTAACGGACGAAAACGCAAACGAAATCCTGGGCTGCATCAACGAGGTCAGGGATTTCTCTCTGATAAGGACAATGCAGTACCAAGAGGCTATAGATAAAGGGCTCCTGAACATCATAGGCGAGGAGGTTGACAGGACTTACTATGAAAAGGTAAAGGGACTTTCCATCAGGAAGGACATGGTCAGCGAGCACGCGAAAGATTTAAAGATCATTTATACCCCGATCCACGGCTCAGGGAACGTACCAGTGAGAAGGGTGCTTGCTGAGCTTGGCTACAGCAGCCTCCATGTTGTCAGGGAGCAGGAGCAGCCTGACGGAACATTTCCTACGGCACCATACCCGAATCCGGAGAATCCGGGCGTTTTCCAGCTCGCTCTGAACCTTGCTGAAGAAGTGGAACCGGACATTATTTTCGGCACTGATCCGGACTGCGACAGGATAGGCGTTGTCATCAGGAACGCCGAAGGCGAGTGGAAGCCTCTTACAGGAAACCAGATAGGGGTCCTTCTTACAGACTACATGATCTCGTCACTCAAGGAGAACGGTGAGCTGAAACCAGATTCCTTCATCGTCAAGACAATAGTTACAACCGAAATGGCAAAGACGGTAGCAGATAGCTACGGTGTCAGGACGGAAGATGTCCTAACGGGCTTCAAGTACATCGGCGAGATGATCAAGGATGTCCACGAGGCTGGAAAGGGCACGTTCATCCTCGGCTTCGAGGAAAGCTACGGATACCTGGCAGGCGATTTCGTAAGGGACAAGGACGCTGTCATCGCAGCTATGCTCGTATGCGAAATGGCTCTGTACCACAAGATGAGGGGTATGAACCTTCACGCTGCGTTGCTGGGGCTTTATGAAAAGCACGGCTTTTTCAAGGAAAGACTCATATCGATTGAGCTTACAGGAAAAGACGGTCAGGAAAAGATACAGAAATCCCTCCATTACCTTAGGCACTCGATGAGCCGCACGGTCGGAGACGTAAACATAGTAAGGAAGCTGGACTACAAGACAGGAATAGAAAAAGACCTGGTCAAGATAACGGAAGCAAGCATAGACCTCCCGAGGACAAACACGCTGAAGTTCATCCTTGAAGACGGATCTGCGTTTGTAGTTAGACCTTCGGGAACAGAACCAAAGATGAAGATTTACATGTCGGTTATAGGCAGCAGCCTTGAGGCTTCTGAAAAGAAGATGGATTCCTTCGAAAAACATGTCATGGACATAATCCAGGACTCGCACAGCATTTAAAAACAGGAAGTGGGCAAGCGAAATAATCGCTGCCCACTTCTTTTCCGGCGTTATTCCAGTGCCGACTGGTATTCGTAAATCATTTTGGATATCTGCGCTATCTTCTCAGCGGCATTCGGAACACCGTTGGTGTAAACCACGAGGACGTACGGCCTTTTTGTGTAGACTATTGCTATGTCGTTTACATAGGAGCTGTAGTTGCCTATCTTGTGCGCGGTTATGTCCTGAGGGATGTACTTGTCAATCCTGTCGTGGAAGATCGTCTTCTTCATGTTGGCTATGAGGAAGGCATAGTAAGGATTGCTGTCAGGATTTTCGTACAGCCTTTTCAGGTAAGCCGCGTTGTATGAAGGACGGGTCAGGTTCCCTGTCCTTTGGACTTCTTCTCCGGCCATCACTGAAAATTTGTCGTACATTAGCTCGCGGCCGATCTTCCTTATGATCATCTGCGTTGCAATGTTGTCGGAGTAGACAATGGAGTATTCGCTGAGGGTTCTGAGCGGTATCGGGTCGGACTTGTCCTTGCCCTGGAGGATACCGGTACCTCCCTCATAATCGCCAGATGTATATTGCATGGAACTGTCAAAATCGATTGTTCCTTTCTGGGCGAGGTCCAGAAGGACGATATTCATCGGCACTTTAACAGTACTTGCAGCTGCAAATTCCTTGTCCGGATTAATCTCGATTGCAGCTTTGGTGGTAAGGTCATAGAAAACCAATCCGATTCTGCTCTCGTCGAAACCTATGTAATCTTTGAGCTTGACTTGCAGGTTTTCGAAATCCGCCTTTTCCTTTGCTGCTTTTTCAGCGGCAATCCTTGCTTTTTCTGCAGCGAGCTTGGCTGCAGCCTCCGCCGCTGCTTTTTTCTGCAGCTGGTCAGCAAAATAAATGCCCGCCGGAATCAGCATGATCGCAGCAAGGGCAAGGAGGATGGCTCTTCTTGTTTTTTTTCTCATACTTCACCCCTGGTTATAATATTATTGTATTTTTCTATCGCTATATTATAACATAATTGTTATAATAATATGCGTGTTAAGCAAAAAATTAAAGTGGATGAGGTAGATCATATGGATATAAAATCATATTTTTCGGACAAGCTGGACAAGTTCATTTTTCTCCAGATAAGCGGGGAGGAAGCTTACCTCCCGGTGAAATCCGATGCCATAATTGGCGACATCAAGGAAAAGGGCGGCCTCGACAAGATACCTTTCACCTATTTCTTATACGGCATGTTCTTCATGCTGGGCGCAGATGAAAGGTTCAGCTTCAGGGACGACTACATCAGGATAATCAGCGGTACTGAAGGAAGCGTAAGGTACATCAAGGGAAAGATAGCCGATGAAATAAAGCAGGGCAACTACGAGGACGGCTACGTGCTGCTGAAAGGACTGTCGCAGATCGAAAAGAGCGAGGACGTATTCGACAAGCTCATAATGGTGCTGGAGGAGCTAAGGCAGAGGAAGCCTGCCTTCGCAGAGGAGGAGCTGGACATGCTGGAGAAGGCAAAAGAAATCCCCGGCTACGGCAAGCCTTACCTGCAGGAAGCTCTTCTAAAGAGGGAGAAGAAAGACTATGGCGCAGCGCTAAAGTCAATAGATAGGTATGTCGAGATGACAGGTACAGAAGACGAAGAGATTCTGAAGTTCAGGCAGGACCTCTCAAAATCAGCAGACTATGAAAAGGGAAAGCAGCTTGTACATGACGACCCTAAAGCTGCCCTCAAGCTCCTGATCCCGCTCGTAGAGGAGTTCCCTGAAGACGCGACGCTCCTGTACTACATCGGAGTATGCTACAGGATCCTCGAAAACCATGAGAAGTCCATCTATTACCTGAACCAGGCTCTTGAGCTTGACAGCGACCTTGTTCAGGTGGTGAACGAGCTGGGCATCAATTACGCCTCGCTTGGTGATTTTGAAACTGCGGTGGCTTACCTGAGGAAGGCCTTTGAGGCTACCAAGTCGGTCGAGATATGCACTAACCTGGTCATGTGCTACATCGAGATGGGAAAGCTTGACGAGGCAAAAGCCCACCTCTCGCTGGCAGAAAAGCTTGACCCTGAGGACGAGGTCGTGCAGGACCTCAAGAGGTTCATGGCGAATTCCTAGTTGTTCAGGAATATGGAATTATTTCAACTTATACGGTATAATGATATAGGTGTGTATTTTTACTTGAAAGGAGATCATCATGGGAGAGGTAAAGAAAGCTATAATTCCAGCTGCAGGGCTTGGGACAAGGTTCCTTCCTGCGACAAAAGCACAGCCGAAAGAAATGCTGCCCATAGTTGACAAGCCGACTATCCAGTATATAGTAGAAGAAGCGGTTGCTTCCGGCATAGAAGAGATACTTATAATCACAGGAAGAAACAAGAGGGCCATAGAGGACCACTTCGACAAATCCGTAGAGCTGGAAAACGAGCTCGAACTTCATCACAAAGATGAACTTCTGAAGATGGTCAGGGACATATCCAACATAGCTGACATTTACTATGTAAGGCAGAAGGAGCCCAAAGGTCTGGGCCACGCCATCAGCTGTGCAAGGACGTTCGTCGGCAACGAGCCTTTTGCGGTGATGCTGGGGGACGACGTGGTGGACAGCAGGACGCCGTGCCTTAAGCAGCTTATCGACTGCTATTCAGAATACAAGACAACCATCCTTGGAGTACAGCAGGTTCCGCACAACGATGTCTCCAAGTACGGGATAGTAAACGGAAAATTCATAGAGGACAATATATACAAGGTTAAGGATCTGGTTGAAAAGCCAAAAGCAGAAGATGCTCCTTCCGACATAGCCATTCTTGGAAGGTACATCATAACTCCGGCAATCTTCGACATACTCGACAGGACAGAACCTGGCAAAAGCGGCGAAATACAGCTTACTGATGCACTCAAGACACTGATGGGATACGAAGCAATGTACGCGTTTGTGTTTGAAGGAAGAAGGTACGACGTCGGCGACAAGCTTGGGTTCCTCCAGGCAACGGTAGAGTACGCACTGAAAAGGGAGGAGCTCAGGAAGCCATTCATGGAATACCTCCTCAAGCTGAGCGAAGAGAAGCTTTTCAAGGACGTAATGCAGGAAACGGCTGCAGGAAAATAATTATTCCGAGGTGAACAAATGAACAACAACGATTTTAGGGCAGGGCTGAGCGAATTTCTTGTATATTTCGTGGACGTCATCATAGTGCTCTTTTCCATATATATCACATTCATGCTAAGGTACAACTTCGAACCGCCGAGCTACAATTTCGACTCGTTTATACTCAGCGCGCCATGGATAGCCATCGCGTACCTGCTGCTGATGTTTGTATTCGGCCTAAACGACATATTGAAACAGTCTCTCGGGGAGACCATTTACTCTGTTTTTCTGACAATAGCGTCGCTTATGTTTATAACAGCGTTCATAACCTTCTTTCTCAGGGGCTTCTCCTACCCGAGACTCGTTCTCATACTGAGCACCCTGATGCAGTTCTTGCTTTTATCGGTGTGGAGGGGCATTGTCTGGAAGATAAGGCGAAGAGCCCACGGGATAAAGACCTCGCTTGTAATCGGCAACGAGGCTACTGAATCGATAAGCAAGAAGCTGATCCTAAAACAGAGAGATCTGTACAGGATCAAGTACATCTGCTCGGACAAGTCCAAGAACCTCAACAGGTACCTGGACGAGGTTGACGTGGTTTTCATGTGCAACGACATAGACCTCAACCTGAAAAAAGATGTGGTGGACAGATGCCTCACAGGAAGAAAGAGCATATACATAATACCTGATATCTACGAGATAGCGCTGCTAAACTCAAAGCTAAGCAAGGCTGACGACATCCCTATGCTCAAGGTCAAAAAGCTGGGCCTGACCATGGAACAGAAGCTCCTCAAAAGGATGCTGGACATATGCTTGTCCCTTGTGGCCCTTGTCATCGCATCCCCTGTGATGCTTGTAATGGCAGTGCTGATAAAGAAGCAGGACGGCGGGAATATCTTCTACAAGCAGGAGAGGGTTACAGAGGATGAAGAGAAATTCGACGTGCTCAAGTTCAGGACCATGGTCATGAACGCAGAAAAGCTTTCAGGTCCTGTGCTTGCAGGAGAGGATGACCCGAGGATAACGAAGCTGGGCAGGTTCATGAGGTCAACGAGGATAGACGAGCTGCCTCAGATCATCAACATACTGAAAGGCGAGATGAGCTTGGTCGGTCCGAGGCCTGAAAGGCCGTTCTTTGTTGAACAGTTCAAGAACGAGATACCTGATTACAAGTACAGGACGACGGTAAAAGCGGGGCTCACCGGACTTGCGCAGGTGTGGGGGAAATACTCAACCACTCCGGAGGACAAGGTCAGATACGACATAATGTATATTAAGAATTATTCTATTCTCCTCGACCTGAAGCTTATACTCCAGACCATTAAGATAATGTTCATGAAGGAAAGTTCGGCAGGGGTCGCCAACGAAGAGTATCCGCTGGAAAAGCTAGCCGAAACCTTTTCGCAGGATATCAAGATAGACAAGGAATAATCTTAAGGTGAAAGGCAGTCTTTACCGGGACTGCCTTTTAAGGTATAATATTTCCAGGTCCTGGACCTGTATTTTTTTTACTCGGAGGGCAAATGAATAAGAAACGCAGTATTCTAATAATAATATCATACGCAGTGCTGATGCTTTCGGCATACAGCGTCATGTTTTTGCCGAACTACTCATCCGCAAGCGATCCTGGAAAAGAAATTGTGCTTGCAAATGCCGATTTGGGGCTTGAGCATATACTGAACAAGTATGCCAAACTCTTTAACTCGGATAAATATAAAGTTTCCGTTGAAGATTTCGGACAGGAACTGGCGGATGCCGCGGTTGTTTACCAGAGCCATCTGGACCAGTTCGATTCGGCCGACTACGTGAAAACCGAAGTAGCTACTGACAACGTGGTTGTAACAGTAAGCCGAAGGAATGCGCTTTCGAATTTAACAGTCAGCCAGCTTTCTGAAATAATCTCGGGCAGGACCAACACCTGGAAAACACTGAACGGCAGCGATGAAAAAATCATCGTGGTAGCCGACGAGGGAGGATACAGATACCTTGCTGAAAAGTTCGTAGACGTAAGCGCTGTGAATTTGATACGAAATGCAGATATAAATTATTTCGTTGAAGACGATGAATTCATGATGCAGATAGTTCACGCCAGCCTGCTCAGCTCTGACTGCAAGGCTGTCAGCTTGGGGGATATTGCTCCCAATGACTATGAGAATTACCCTCTGAGGGATCCTGTGATCTTTGCCTACAGGAGCAAGTACAACGACGTATTCAAAAATATTGATCTGCTGAGGTATTAATTGATGGTGGGATTTGGAAAATTAAAGATACGCAAGGAATTTATTGCTTTGTTCCTGGTCATGATTTTAGCATCTGCCGTGCTCACGGCGTTTACCGGCTTCAACAAGGTTGAAACAAAGAAAGTTTTCGTTTATTCAAAGGAGGAAGTCCTCAACGATATATATAAGAAGGACTACATACAGAGGTTAAACGAATATAACAATGCTTTCATCAATAACCACAAAAGCATCATATGCGAAATTGTGATAACACCTGGTCACGGAAATACAACTTCGTACATCCTAACTTTTAAATACAACAACAGGGATGCGGAACAGGTAGCCGTCCTGAACCTTGTTTCTGAATACAAGGGCGGCCTTGAAAAGATGGAGGGGGTTTACGCTGCGACTGTGAGCAGCCAGGATACCTTCGACATCAGCTATTACATCGCTTTGCTATTCAGGGTTTTAGGCATTGTACTTTATCTGATTTCATTGGTACTGCTGACAAACAGGACCGGGCTCAAAAACAGGCTGATGAAACCGCTGGTCTTCGCACTTTCGATAGCGGGCATTGCTTTTAATTTCCTTTTCATATTGACCGCTTTTTATCTTGCCGGGAGTCTTGTGCTCAGCTTAATGGAAAAAAACAGGGAGGATGCTAAATTTATTGCAGGCGTATTCTCAGCGGCAGTACTGCTGAGGCTGGTGGGCACAGCCCTTATGCTGGCATACAACATAAGCAATTTCCATTCCCTTTTCGCTTACGTCCAGCCGGATGAGATAAACTACTACAACACGGCTTTGAGAATAAGCGGCAGCATTCTCAGCGGAGCTGTTCCTGACGTTGAAAAGATAGTCGGATTCCAGCAGTTCGGCTACAACGTGTTCCTGGCCTTTGTAAACCTGATAAACGGAGAAGTTTTCTTTGCATCCAAGATCGTAAACACGTTGGTTTCGAGCTTTATGGCTTTGCTTACGTACATATTCGTGAAAGAGTTCTTCGGAAGCAAGGAGGCGAAGCTGGCAGGCTTCTTCATATGCTTTATGCCAACTATGATAATGTTCTCCGCCTACACTCTAAGGGATGTTATGATAGTGATGCTTTTAATGCTGATCCTCTACCTGTCCATGAGGAAGAGGAAGCTTACAGCAGGTACGGTACTGCTGCTGCTTGTTTCGATAGTTTCGCTCTGGTACCTTAGAAACTATGCGGTGCTTATTGCAGCCATGGCTGTTATACTATTCTGGGTTCTTGCCTTTGCCGACAAAAAAAGGATCAACCCGCTGGTCGTGGCCGGCGTTCTGGCAGCAGGCGCCTTTATATTCTTCGAGATAACGGCAAGGGTGTACAACTTCAACACCTTCAACACAATATACAATTATTTCAGGACCACTACAGCGCTCAGGTTCACTGCGGAGTTCTTCATGAGCCTTGTCAACCTTGACTTCCTGGTCAATTCAGGGGGCGCTTCATACGGAAGAAGCACCATACTGAGGATGTTCTACCCTGACACACTGTTCCTTATAGTCACTTTCCCGTTCTTCGTTCTGGGAATAATGAAGGGCTTCAAAGCAAACAGATGTGTGACCCTTTCGCTGCTCATACTTTTCCCTGTTTTCATAATACTGTACAAGATATATTACGGAGGATGGTTTTTGAGGACGCAGATCCAGGTGCTTCCTGTCCAGGCGGCGTTCATAAGCCTCGGGATAATTGACGCATTCGGAGAAAAGTATGACAAAGCATTGCTTTGGCTTGAGAAGCGTTTTGGCCGTTTCAAACCAAAAATATTTGAGAGCATAAGCTGAATGGCGAGGGATAGGGGGAGACCCCAGTCCCTTTTGCTTTTATAGGAGAAATTATATTGTAATTTAAATTCATATTATATCATGCTATAATATGAGTTAAGCGAAAGGTTGAGGAGGTAGTTTCATGGGTAAGTTTAGAAAGGCTTGCATGTTGTTTTTGTTCCTGGCATCGATTGGGGTCGGCTGCGCATATGCCTTCAACGCCAGTGCGGCAAACAACTACAACCAGATATATAGGCAGAATATCAGGGTCGAGCTGACAGAGCTCAGCAGCATAACCAGCTTTGATTTCAAGCTGCAGGGAACCTATGCACTGGACGGAACCGGCATAATGATAGGCGACGCGACCTATACTCTGAAACTGGATTCTAACTGCATTTCCCTTTACAAGGGAACGGAGCTCATAAAGCTGTTTCAGAACGGCGCAAGCGCGGGAATCACCCCTCAGAGCTACGCCGACAACCGCCTTACTGTAATTTCAAACAGCAGGCAGTACTTGGGAGGGTTCGATTTCACAATAAATTCAGCCAGCATAAGGATTGTGAACAGGCTCGGAATCGACGAATATCTCTACGGGGTAGTGCCGTTCGAAATGCCAAACGAATCACCGCTGGAAGCACTCAAGGCGCAGGCGATCGCTGCAAGGACATACGCTTTCAGCAAGATGGTGAACCCAAAGAGCACATACTACGACCTGAAAAGCGACACTAGCGATCAGGTCTACAGGGGATACAACAAAACATATCAAAACAGCATGACAGCTGTCGATTCAACAAAGGGGACTATACTTACATATGGCGGAACACCTATCACTGCGTATTTCAGCGCATCAGACGGAGGCTACACAGAAAAAAGCGAGAATGTATGGTCTGGCTCAGTACCTTACGTCGACTCGAAGCCAGATGCATACGACACTAGCTATAAATGGACCAGGAGCTTCACCACGGCTGAGATAGGTTCAAGGCTCTCAAGCTCAGTAAAGCTTGCGATAGGCGATTTTACAGCAATAGACCTCATTACAATCACGAAATATGAAAGCGGAAGAATCAGCAACATAACTTTAAAAGGGACTGCAGGCTCCTACTCCTTCAGCAGGAATTCCGCAAGGACATTCCTGTATGCCGGGGATGCTAAAGACCTTCCAAGCGCACTCTATACGGTTTCATACGACAAGAGCACTGATACGTACACTTTTTCCGGAAGCGGCTATGGCCATGGGGTGGGGATGAGCCAAATTGGAGCCCAAAACAGGGCCGCAGCAGGACAACCCTTTTCGGACATCCTGTCGTTCTATTATCCGAATTCAAAACAGGAAAACTATTACATCAGCGTTCAGGGCATAACCCCTTCAACCGCTGCTATCAGCACCGGTCAAAGCATAAGCTTCAGCACTGCTGCAACCGGAGGAAACAAGCTGCTTTACCAGTATAAGATATACGACTACCAGACGGATGCGACAGCATTGGTCCAGGATTACAGCGAAAGCTCATCCTTCAGCAGGACTTTCACTAATCCGGGCAGGTACAGGGTCATCTGCAACATAAAGGACAGCAATTCCATAAGCCAGTACGACGCTTCCGTTTCAAGCGAAGTGAGCGTAAGCGTTCCTCCTGTGACTCTCAAAAGCATAAGCCCTGCGCAGCTGATAACTCATAAAGGCAAGCAGGAGAGCGTAATAGTAAGCGCAAGCGGGGGAACAAGCCTTCTTTACCAGTTCCAGGTTTACAATTACGCTACTAAAGCCTGGAGCCTGGTTCAGGACTACAGCGCAAACCCGACACTGAACTGGACTTTCAGCGAACCGGGAAGCTACCAAATAGCGTGCTACATAAAGGACAAGGCATCCGTCACGTATGACAAAGCTGCGTACTGCGAAGCTACAGTGAATGCAGATGCTCCTGATGCGACCAACGGAACAGTATCAGCACTCAACCTGGCAGCCGGAAAACTCCCTACAGCATCCTCGGCAGCATTCAAAGACCTTGCCCTGGCCACCGACGGCAGCATAACAGCTTCAAGCTATGCCGACAGCAGCTCGGCAACAGGGCTGCAGTGGGTCCAGATAGACTTGGGCGCATCCTACGATGTTAACAACATAAGGCTCTGGCACTACTTCGGCGACACAAGGAAATACCGCGATGTAGTCGTTCAGCTTTCCAACGACCCGGGCTTCCAGAGTGGTGTCACAACGGTGTACAACAACGATGCCGACAACAGCGCAGGCTTCGGAAAAGGAGCGGATTCCGAATATGCGGAGACCAGCGCAGGGCTCAGCCTTGCTTTCAATTCGGTCAACGCTCGTTATGCAAGGTTCTACTCATGCGGAAGCACTTCGAACGGTTACAGCCACTATTCCGAGATCGAGATATATACGAGCAACCTGGCGGCAGGAAAAGCTCCAGAGGCATCTGCCACCTTCAAAAACCTGTCTCTTGCGACAGACGGAGCAGCGGCTTCGGGAAGCTACGCCGACAGCGGAACGAACTCCGGGCTGCAGTGGATTCAGCTAGACATGGGAAGCTCGCTGGAGATTGGCAAAATCACCCTTTGGCATTATTTCGGCGACACAAGGAAATACCATGATGTAATCGTTCAGCTGTCGGATGACCCGACATTCCAAAACGGGGTAACAATGGTGTACAACAACGACTCTGACAACAGCGCAGGCTTCGGGCAGGGCGCCGATCAGGAATACTCCGAAACGAACTCAGGGAAGGCGATAACCTTCAATGAAGCAAAAGCGCGGTATGTCAGGCTGTACTCAAACGGCAGCACAGTCAACAGTTACAACCACTATTCTGAGATAGATGTACAAAGCGGAAACCAGGCAGCGGAGAAAGCTTCCACAGCATCTTCCGCATTCAAGAACCTTTCACTTGTAACGGACGGAGCCGCCGCAGCTGATAAATACGCTGACAGCGGATCAAGCACAGGTCTCCAGTGGGTTCAGGTCGACATGGGAGCAGCCTTCGATGTCAACACCATAAAGCTGTGGCACTACTTCGGTGACGCAAGGAAGTACCGCGATGTAATCGTGCAGCTTTCTAACGATCCTACCTTCCAGACAGGGGTCAAAACGGTTTACAACAACGATGCCGACAACAGCGCCGGCCTTGGTGCGGGGACCGATCAGGAATATGCCGAGACAAGCTCCGGCAAGACTATAGCATTCAATACAGTGAACGCAAGGTATGCCAGGTTCTACTCAAGCGGCAGCAGCGTCAACAGCTACAGCCACTACTCAGAGGTGCAGATCTTCAACGCCAGGCTTGCTGTAGGAAAGCCGCCAGCCGCTCCATCGGCCTTCAAGAACCTGCCGCTCATCACCGACAGCCTGATCTCGGCAGACAGCTACGCGGACAGCGGGTCAAGCAAAGGGCTGCAGTGGGTGCAGCTTGACATGGGCGCAACCTACAGCGTTGACAACATCAGGCTCTGGCATTATTTCGGAGACTCAAGGAAATACCGAGATGTGATCGTGCAGCTGTCAAACGACCCAACCTTCAGAACAGGTGTATACACGGTGTACAATAATGACCGCGACAACAGTTCAGGGCTGGGTGCGGGAACCGATCAGGAGTACGCAGAGACAAGTTCCGGACTCAACCTGAAGTTCAACAATGTCAGCGCCAGGTATGCAAGGTTCTACTCCAACGGAAGCAGCGTAAACAGCTACAACCACTACGCAGAGATCGGCATATACAATACCGACCTCGCATCGGGCAAGATACAGGCTGCATCGACAGCCTTCAAGAACCTCTCCTATGTTTCAGACGGGATAGTATCTCCGACCAGCTACGCGGACAGCGGAGCAGGTACAGGATTGCAGTGGGTGCAGCTTGACCTTGGCAGCAGCTACAGCATTAGCAGCATCAAGCTGTGGCACTATTTCGGGGACTCGAGGAAATACCACGACGTCATCGTGCAGCTTTCGAACGACCCTGCCTTCAAGACAGGTGTCAGCACAATATTCAACAACGATTCGGACAACAGCGCAGGGTTTGGAGCTGGAAGCGACAGTGAGTACGCTGAGTCCAGCTCGGGAAAGGCAATGACTTTCAACGAAGTCAACGCCAGATACGTGCGTGTTTATTCGAACGGCAGCACCGTCAACGGCTACAACCACTACTCCGAGATAGGGATATACGGAAAATAAGAGGCGCTAAAAGCAGGGAAATTATTTCTCTGCTTTTACTTTATGCATGTTTGTACAAAGTCAGAATATTATGTATAATTAGAATATAAGTCGAACAGTGGAGGGGGATGTATGAATAAGGCCTATAAGTTTTTTCGGTATATTCTTCCTTGGATCTTCATCATTTTGGTCGCCTTGATTCTTATGACGAAGATCTCGACAATAGAGAAAACAACTGAGGTTATTAGCAGGCTTCCTCTTTGGATGGTCGGGCTTGCTGCCCTGGCTCAGGTGATCAGCTACCTGGGAAGCGGGTACCAGATAAAAGCACTCGTCAACAGAGGGAGAAGGGTTTCTACAGTCCGGGGTGCTTTGATCACCATAGCAGGCGAAAGCGTCGGTCTCGCCGGTGGGATGGCCGGATCTCTGGCTGCCACTTACCTTTGGGTCGCCAAGGACGAGGATATGTCTGATGAAGGTGTTCTTGCAGGCGTCATGCCAGTCATATACAATTCCGTAGTTCTCATTGCTTTCTCCGCGTCGGGTATGGCTTACCTGCTGTTCAAGCACGACCTTTCCAGTGTCCAGGCGGTTTTTTATGGACTGATCCTTGCAGTGCTCCTCGCAGGTATACTTATAATTGTGTACGCACTTTTCCGGCAGAAGAGAATCGAGCGGCTTGTTATGAAATCATCGGAACTCATAAACCGCCACAGCAAGAGGAAGCTGGACCTTGACAGGATAAAAAGCAGGCTGGACCACTTCTACAGAAGCCTTGGGCTTGTCAAAAAGAAGGGCTGGGTGATGGTAGGTATAGGAACGCTCGTGAACGTGGTCTTCGATATCGTAACAATATATATATTTTTCGCAGCCTCAGGCTACAGCATAACGGCAGGGATCCTTGTCGCTGGGTACTGCCTTTCGTTCCTGCTGGGCAGGAGCATATTCTTCATCCCAGGAGGCTCAGGGGTAGTTGAGGGAGGCATGGTGGCCATATACATGAACCTCGGTGTGCCGGGCTACATAAGCGTTGTAGCGGCGCTGGGATACAGGCTTTTTTCTTTCTGGGTTCCAAGCCTTATAGGTTTCGGCATAATGTTTTACCTTCAAAAAGATTTAAGCAAGCATTGAATTTGCACCGGAACTTCAGCCGGTGCTCTAATTATTATGGAGGTTGTATGGGTAACAGGAAATTCGATCTAGGATTCACAGAAGAAATAAAAAAAGTGGCAGCGCTTGATGGCAGCTTGCATCTGGGGAGGGTTGTCTCACAGTACAAGGAAATGTACAAAGTCGCAACGGAAGCATCTGACCTGCTTGCAGAGGTGTCAGGGAAACTGCGGCATGAGGCATCTGGGATTGCAGACTTTCCGACGGTAGGAGATTTTGTTCTGATAGACAGGGAGGACAGCAAATCAGGCAACGCGATAATCCAAAGGATTCTTAAGAGGAAAAGCGCGTTCGTTAGAAAAGCTGCTGGCAAAGCGCATGAAGTGCAGGTTGTAGCAGCAAACATCGACACAGTCTTTATCTGCATGTCTCTGAACAAGGATTTCAACCTGAGAAGACTGGAGAGGTATCTTTCTATAGCTTGGGACAGTGGAGCGACGCCTGTTATTGTGCTTACTAAAGCCGATCTCTGCAATGACCTCGCTGCAAGGCTGTCAGAGGTACACAGCAGCGCTCCGGGGGTCGACGTCCTGGTGACATCGACCATGTCAGAAGAAGGGTGGCTGCCGCTCAAGAAGTATGCCGTGCCCGGTATGACGGTTGCCTTCATAGGGTCATCTGGTGTAGGTAAATCATCGCTGATCAACAGCTTGCTTGGTGGTGAGATCGCAGCGACGATGGAGACTGGTACCGACGACAAGGGGAGGCACACGACCACTAGGAGGGAGCTGATCCTGCTGCCGTCCGGAGGTGCAGTAATCGACACGCCTGGGATGCGAGAGCTAGGCCTCGAGAGCGCTGACATCTCCAAGACGTTCGCAGACATAGATGAACTTTCCCGAAGATGCAGGTTCAGGGACTGCAGCCATGTTAACGAGCCTGGCTGCGAAGTCAGAAGGGCTGTGGAGGAGGGCGCGATCTCTGAGGAACGTCTCCAGAGCTACTGCAAGCTTAAGAAGGAAGTTAAATACGAGGGGCTGAACTCGAGGCAGATTGAGAAGGAAAAGATCTCAGATATGTACTCGGATTTTGGCGGTGCCAAAAATGCCAGGGAATATGCAAGGTCCAAAAACAGGAACAGATGATATGCGGCAATGCGCTGCCCTTTGTGACTTAGTCACAGAAAAACCTCCCTTTAGGCTGTATAATAGATTTATAAGTTGATGAGGAGGTACATATGGCATCTATAGTTAAAAGCAAAAAAATCGCAGAGATAGCGATGAGTGAATGTGTTGCATGCGGCACCTGCAAAAAGGCCTGCCCTCGCTCAGCGGTAACCGTCCCCAGGGGCATCAGTGCAGTTGTTGATGACGCCGCTTGCGTTGGCTGTGGACTTTGCCAAAAGGCCTGTCCTGCTTCGGTCATCGAGATCAGGGAAAGAAGGAGCGCCGGGGAGGCTGATGCAGCATGAGAAAGAAAAGAAAGAAATGGTTCGAATACATGTGGATTTTATCGGCATTATATATGGCGATGGGGTTCGTTAATATCCTGTCCGCCTGGCTGGGATTGGTATGTTTCCTTGTTCCGCTGCTTATCGCGCTGGTTAAGGGGGACAAGTCCTACTGCGGAAGCTACTGCGGAAGGGGGCAGCTGTTGGAGCTGCTTGGCAGCAAGCTAAGGCTTTCAAGGAGGAAGGACATTCCGGCCTTCCTTAGAAGCAAGTGGTTTCGCTACGGTTTTCTTGCGTTTTTCATGTTCATGTTTGCAAACATGATATTCATGACATACCTGGTTTTTCAGGGAAGCAGCGGCTTCAAAGAAGTTGTTACCTTGCTTTGGAGCATAAGGCTGCCTTGGTACTGGGCCTATAGCGCGGGCATTGCAGAACCGTGGATTGTTCAGTTTGCATTCGGCTTCTACAGCCTTATGCTGACCTCGACAACGCTTGGATTCATTACAATGGCTTTATACAAGCCTCGTTCCTGGTGCGTGTATTGCCCTATGGGAACTATGACGCAGGGAATATGCAGTATCAGGAATTAATTACTTTGAGAGCAGCGAACGAAGCTGCTCTTTTTTAATTATCTCAACAGCTCCGCGGGAAAGCTCAATAATGCCTTCCTTAGCAAAATACTTAAGCATCCTAGACACTACCTCCCTTGCAGTGCCAAGGTGCCTGGCCATCTGCTCGTGGGTCATCTGTATCCTGCTGGAGCCCTTTTTTATAGATTCATCTATAAGAAAAGCGGCAAGCCTTTTGTCGAAGCTCATGAATAATATCTGCTGCATCACCCACATTACGTCGGAAAAGCGTTCGGTTGCAAGCCTGTGGGTGAATGCTTCGACGTATATGCTTTCTTCGGAAAGCCTTGAGAAGACAGGCGAGCTGATCTGAACAATCCTGCAGTCGCTTTCGGCTTCGATATGCACGTCGAAAGTAATAGTCTCCAGGACACATGAAGCTGACAGGACGCAAACGTCGCCGGAATGCATCCTGTACAGGGTGACTTCTTTTCCTTCTTCTGAAAGCATATAAGTACGGAGAGTTCCGCTTACTATCACCAGCACCCCTATGCAGTCGTTGCCACCGAAATGCAGCGAGCTTCCAGCCTCATAGCTGAACACCCTCGCATCTTCGGTGATGGTTTTCTTCTGTGCTTCAGTCAGCTGTTTCCAGAAACTGAGGCTTCGCTTCATAACATCTGTTTCAAGCTGGTCCATCATAACATTCTCCTTATTCGAAGTGTAACGCCAATATAATTATATATCCCGGAAGAAAGTACTTCAATATTCTGGACAAAAGCAGCGGTAGTTGGTAAGCTAATAATAATAAACAGATGACTTGTTTGAGGGGTGGAATAAGTATATGGATGGCGAAAAAGGAGTATGGGAAACGATAGACGAGTACATAGCGCAGTTCCCTCAAGAGGTGCAGGAAAAGCTGGAAAAGCTCAGGAAGGCTATAAGGTCTGCGGCTCCCGATGCATCGGAGAAGTTCAGCTACAGAATGCCCACGTATTATCTGCATGGGAACCTTGTCCATTTTGCCGCATACAGCCGTCACATCGGCTTTTATCCAACACCGAGCGGCATTGAAGCTTTCAAGGATGAACTCTCGCTCTACAAAAGCTCGAAAGGTGCGGTCCAGTTCCCTATGGACGAACCGCTCCCTCTGGAGTTGGTCAGCAGGATAGTCAGTTTCAGGGCAGATGAGAACAGAAGAGCTGCCGTCTCGAAAAAAGGCAAGTTGAGGATTAGGCGCGAGACAGAAAAGGACTACGATGAGGTATACAGGCTGGTGAAGGCTGCTTTTGAAAATGCCGAGCACGCAAGCGGTGACGAACAGGAGCTGGTGAACAGGCTCAGAAGCAGCAACTCTTTCATACCCGAGCTGTCACTTGTCGCTGAAATTGACGGGATAATAGTAGGGCATATCATGTTTACTAAAGCCAAGATAGGCAGCAGCGACACTCTTACACTGGGCCCGCTGTCTGTGCTGCCGCTTTATCAGAAGCTTGGGGTTGGAGGCAAGCTCATTCTGGAAGGTCACAGGCTTGCAAAAAGAATGGGCCATAAATCTGTAGTCCTTGTCGGACATGCGGATTACTATCCAAGGTTCGGATATGAACCTGCAGCAAAATGGGGAATCAAAGCAGCATTCGATGTTCCCAGCGAAAATCTTATGGCTGTTGAGCTGGAAAAGGACGGGCTGAAAAACGTGAGCGGGCTGATAGTTCACGCTAAAGAATTCTTTGCAGAAAGCTAAGGGTCTGCGTGCAGCATCTGCAGGTGGGGGATAATCTTGGAACTAAAACAGAACAGGAGCTGGTCGATTTGAAAAAATATCTCAGAGAAATAATTAACGGCGTCCTCTTGTACATTGTGGTCGCAATCCTGGCATTAATAATCTACTCAATTCTGTTTTTGAACGACATGACTGGTGCAGCAACGATGAACCAGGCGTATATCGCTGGCGCTGTTCTTTCGCTGATAGTATCCTTCTCATTCTCGTGGAAATCCAGGCCGAGAAGCAAATCGGAAGCAGGCATGAAAGGGATCATCTGGATGGCAACAGCCATGGTCCTTCTCCTCATCACACTGGCCCCGGGCTTCAGCGTGTTCGGCGAGCTGCTTGGAGTGTTCGGCTTTTGGATATTCATGTTCAGCATACTTCTCGGCCCGCTGCTGTACGCAGCGGTGAAGCATCTGAAATGAAGAAATAATAAGGGGCAGGCTAGCCGCGAAGCTAGTCTGCCCTGTTCATTATGTCGCCGAGCGAACCTGTTTTTTTCAAATACCTGGTAAGGAATGTTGTGCTGAGCCCTATGAAGTAGCCTGTCACGACAGCCGATATCATCAGTACTGGCAGGTATATGTACACCCTGAAATCCTGAATCACAAAGGAGGCTACCAGAAGCTGCCCGATGTTGTGAAATACGGCACCAATCATGCTTATGCTCCATATGCTCATGGATTTCCTGAAGTTCCTGTAAAGGAATATCATGACCAGGTTGCTCAGCAACCCGCCTGCTATGCTGAACATGAAGGCAGACATGGAGCCTGTGAACATGGAGCCGAGCAGCGTCCGCAGAAACATAATGAGAAGGGCTTCCCTCGGTCCCCAGATTATTAGTGCAGTAAGGGATACCAGGTTGGCAAGTCCCAGCTTTATCCCCGGGAAGAGCACAGGCACCTGGGCTTCAATCACATATATTATCAGTGCTATGCTTACCATGAGGCTAAGCATTACAAGCTTTTTGGTTTTACTCATCGAATCACCTTATCCGTGCGAAATTAATAGACGTTCTCGTCGATCTCCTTCGAGCCGCCCTGTATCTTTATTATGAGTTTGTGAGGAAGGCATATAACTGACTGACCAGGTTCCTTTATCCATCCGGTCTTAACGCACAGCTTGTCAGGGCAGTCCGCGTCGATTATCCTAATCTTGCCTTTTTCAACCCTGATTATGTTGTATTCATCACCGTAGGATATCCGGATGTCCTCTGTCTGAGCTACACTGTCAAGGTCGATCGTCCTGATGACCTTGCCGTCCTGCTTGATTTCCGCTATGTGATGGCTGCCCTTCGAGAGGTACATGAACGCCATAACGCCTATTGAACTTATTACAACCAAACCGGCAATCACTATCGCCGTAATTTTATCTCCTTTTTTCATAAACAGACCTCGAGTGTTTTTATTTCCTATCAAATTTTACTATATAAGAATTTATTTCGCAACTTAATTATTTGCATCCCGTTTTGGATATTGTAAAAATTAAGCAATAAAGTTACTATAATAATGGGATTCAATTTACAGGGAGGGGAAAAAATGACAGTAGAAAGCAAGATCAGGAACATATGCATATTCGGCATTGGAGGAATAGGCGGAGTTTTCGGAGGCATGATTGCAAGGGCCATCGAGGAGAACCGCGACACAGTGCACAGGGTGTATTTCATTGCCAGGGGTGCCCACCTCGAGAGGATAAAAGCCGAAGGGCTGATGCTCAACCTTCCGGGCTACGACGGACTGCTGTGCAAGCCGGCTCTGGCCGCAGAACATATGGATAATATACCGGCCCCTGACCTCGTTTTTCTTTGCGTAAAGGGCTACGACCTTGACAGCGCGCTGGATTCTATTGCTGGTCATGTCAAGGAGGATACGGTGGTGATACCGCTGCTTAACGGAGTGGACATATACGAAAGAATAAAGAAGAAACTCGGAGGCTGCATTGTCCTACCGTCCTGCGTGTACATAGGGGCTCACATGGAGGGGCTTGGAGAGGTTACCCAGGATACGGACTACGCAAGAATCGTGACAGGAAAGGATCCTGAAAAGTTAGAATACGACTTCGCTGAGCTTAAGGAGCTCTTCGATTTTTCAGGAATAAGCTGCGTCTTCAAGGAGGATTCCTCGGACAGCATTTGGGAAAAATACCTTTTCATAGCATCCTTTGCTCTTGTTACTGCATGGTCCGGCAAGACGATAGGGGGCGTGGCTGCAGACCCTGAACTGAAGGCCTTGGCAGAAGCGGTTATAGGGGAAATAATTTCCATAGCTGGCAGAAAGGGAGTGAAGCTCCAGAAGGACGCTGCTGAAAAAACCATAGAAATTGCCTGGAGCATGGGCATGAGCGTGAAAACCTCATACCAGCGGGACATCGAGGCTAAAAAAATTAGAAACGAGGGAGACCTCTTCGGTGGCACCATAACAAGGATGGGAAGGGAGCTTGGCGTTGAGACTCCTGTTACCGAAAAGCTAAACAGCGAAATACAGAAAAGGCTGGAGGGATAGGGATGAAGCTTACGGTTCTTGTTGACAACAACACTCTGATCGACAGGTATTTTCTCGGCGAGCCAGGGCTGTGCTACCTTATAGAAGAAGGCGGAAGGAAAATCCTTTTTGATTCGGGGTATTCTGACGTTTTCATAAGGAACGCCCACAAGATGAAAATAAGGCTTACGGATATCGATGCCGTCGTCATCTCCCACGGCCACAGCGACCATACCGGCGGCCTTCCGCACCTGATGACGATGTTTACCGAGGAGGAGCTGGAGGGAAGGTCCGTTTCAAGGCCCGAGCTCATCTGCCATCCGGATACCTTCATGACGAAGCTTACAAGGGAAGGCTATGACATAGGCTCTCCCGTCAAGGAAGACAAGCTGAGCATGCACTTCAGCATGAGGCTCACCAGGGATCCTTTGTGGATTACGGAAAGCCTGGTCTTTCTCGGTGAGGTGCCGAGGCTGAACAGCTTCGAGAGCCAGCGTCCAATAGGCAGGGACGATTATGTGATGGATGACTCAGCCATTGCCTGGAAGTCGGATGCCGGGCTGGTCATAATAACGGGATGTTCCCACTCAGGCATATGCAACATAGCAGAAAGGGCGAAAGCTGTCTGCGGAGAGGACAGGATAAGGGCCATTATAGGCGGGTTCCACCTTCTGAATCCTTCAAAGGAGCAGCTTGAGGGCACTTTGCAATGCCTTGTAGAGTCAAAGCCTGAGAAAGTATATGCAGGGCACTGCACGGATCTCAAATCGAAGCTGGCCCTTGCAAAACACCTTAACATTAAAGAGGTAGGAGTGGGACTCATACTCAACTACGAGGAGTGATAGACTTGAAAAACCTTAAATTCGGTGGGGAAGCTATAGTAACAGGAAGCGGCTCCCTGAAATTCTTAGAAAACTACAAAAACATGCGGGCTTTTATTGTGACCGGAGGGAGCTCCATGTTCAATAACGGGACAATCGACAGGATAAAGGGCATGCTTGAGGGAAACGGCTGTGAAATCCAGGTGTATTCGGGAGTCAGGTCAAATCCAGACACAGAGGATGTCAGGGCTGGTCTTGCGGCAATCAACCTCTTCAAGCCCGACATACTCATCGCTGTAGGCGGTGGCTCACCGATAGACCTCGGCAAGGTGCTTTCGATAATGTACGAAAATCCCGAACTGGACATAGAGAAGATGGCGGCGATGAGTCTTCCGGAGAAGAGGAGTCGCCTGAAGCTGATTGCCATACCTTCAACCTCGGGAACGGGGAGCGAGGTTACGACGGCAGCGGTAATAACCTACAGGAAGCAGGATATAAAGATAGGCCTAAAAAGCAAGGCCATGGTGCCTGACGTGGCAATACTCGACCCGGACATAACCATGTCGATGCCGGATAATGTTGTTGCCGAAACAGGCATGGATGCACTGACGCATGCTGTGGAATGCTTTATAAACGAGAATGTCGACGATTTCACGGCATGCCTGGCGAAAGGGGCCATTGAAGGGATACTCGAGTTCCTTCCTTTGTCATATTCTCAAAAGACGCTGGAAAGCAGGGAGAAGGTGCATAATTTCCAGTGCGTTGCCGGGCTTGCTTTCACCAATACCGGACTCGGGATGTCACACGGAATTGCTCATGCCATCGGAGGAAAATTCAACCTGGGCCACGGGCTGACAAATGCCATCGCGCTACCTTACGTGCTTGAGTTCAACTCCAGGGGCGCCGAGGTTGCTGCAAAGCTCGAGGAGCTCTCAAGGTCTGCAGGAAAAGGGTTCATACAAGCGGTTAAGGAGCTCAACAGGAAGCTGAACGTGCCTGAAACCTTCAGCGCTGCAGGCCTTGACGAGGAAAGCTTCTTCATGGATTTTGACGAGCTTGTCGAGAATTCCATGCTGGGCTCAACAAGGTCAAACCCGGTGAAGATATCCAGGGCAGAGATGGGAAGCCTTTTAAGGACCATGTACTACGGAAGGGGAGAATAGGTTGACAGAGATAAGGATAAGAAGAATTTCAGAGGATGCGATCCTCCCAAGCTACGCTCACAAGGGGGATGCGGGCATGGACCTCTATTCCATAGAGGAGAAGGAAATAGAGCCTGGCGGTACCGCCCTTGTACGAACAGGCTTACAGCTGGAGCTGCCGGAATGCACTGAAGCGCAGATAAGGCCAAGAAGCGGGCTGGCACTTAAGCATTCGGTAACTGTACTCAACAGCCCAGGGACAATCGATGAAGGCTACAGGGGGGAGATATGCATCATATTGATAAACCACGGCAGGGAAAGCTTCAAGGTTGAAAAGCACATGAGGATTGCACAGATGGTTATAGCAAAATTCCTGCATGCTGAAATAACCGAGGCTGATGAACTCAGCTCAACAGAGAGGGCCGAGAAAGGTTTTGGCTCGTCCGGATTCAAATAAAAAGGTTGATTGAAAATGTGAATTCC
>DBML01000021.1 GCA_002298915.1 Clostridium sp. UBA699 | reverse complement strand
TACGTCACCGACGTTAGGGCGTCCAACGTCCAGTTCCTGGGCGGCTCGCAGCGCGGGCAGTGATAAAGGCCTGGGCAGAACATGCTTTGTTCTGCCCAGGCCTTTCCGCTTATTTGCCCAGGTATCTTCCAGCCCTCCAGCTGCCCGTGACCTTTTCACCGTAGGAATAGGTGTAGGTCCCCAGCCCGCTGAACTGGCTGTCCTCCCATCCGCCTTCGTACTTGTCTCCGCTGGCGTACGTGTATGTGCCGCTGCCGTCAAACTGGTTGTTCTTGAACTCGCCTACGTACACATCGCCGCCAGCTCTCCTGAAGGTGCCCTTGCCTTCGTACAGTCCGTTGACCCACTGCCCCTCGTACACGCTGCCGTTTGAGTATGTATATGTTCCCTGACCGTTGAACAGGTCATGCTCGAAGCTGCCGACATACTTCTCACCGCCGGGGTAGGTTATCGTGCCCTGCCCCGAGAAGAGGTCGTTCTTGAACTCGCCTTCGTAGACGGTTCCGTCGGCGTATGTATAGGTCCCCTTCCCGTTGAACAGGTCGTCCTTGAACTCGCCCACGTACTTGTCGCCGCTGGCGCAGGTGTACGTACCCTTTCCTTCGGCGTAGTCGTCCTTCCACTCGCCTTCGTATACGTCCCCGCTGGCAAAGACCATTTTACCCTGGCCGTCCTTGAGGCCGTCCATGTTGACATCCCCGTTGTACACATCCTCTTTCGATTCCTCTTCCGTCTGCTGAGCAGCTGTTCCGGACGAGGAGGTCACCTTGCTGCTGGCGCAGCCTGCAGCCGGCAAGGTTAAAGCAGCAGCCATCAAGATTGCAAGAATTCTTTTTCTCATCATTAGTCCCCCTTGTTAGATCTTTCGTATGAAATCCCCGGTTTTACTATAATTATACAGAATTCCCTGCCGGTTTCATATACTCCCGCAAGCATTTTTATCCCGCAAGGGTGGACCTTGTGGCTTCAGTGCATCAGCACATATAGGAATGTTCGAATTAAGTGTTGCTGGAGCAAAAGGCGCCAGCCTGCCGGCCGAAGGACGGGTGAAAATTGGATAACAACACTTTAATAGAACAATTCTTAATGCGCTCAGCAGCATACTGCCAGACCCCGCAAAAAGTTAAGGAGGGCATAAGCCCTCCTATAAAAACTAGTTTCCTTTAGCTGCCTGTATCTTCTCGCTAAGCTCGTTGAGGTAGATCCACCTCTCCATCTTGTGGTCCAGCTGTTTTTCAAGCTCACCCTTCTCCTCCAGCAGCTTCTGAAGCTTGACGAAGTCGGTTGCCGACCTCTCTATCTTTCCCTCCATCTCCTCGAGCTTCTGTTCAAGCTCCGCGATGTCAGAGTCTATGCTCTCGAACTCCCTCTGCTCCTTGTAGGAGAACTTCAGCGGTTTTTCCTTTGCCTGCGCCGGCTTCTTTTCAGGAGCCTTTTCGACGGCTTTTTCCGGCGCCTTAACGAGAGCTGTTTCGCTGATGTAGTCGAAATAGTTGCCTGTGTGCCTCGCTATCCTTCCGCTTCCCTCGAAAACGAATATGCTGTCGGCCATCCTGTCCAGGAAGTACCTGTCGTGGGAAACCGCTATGACGGCTCCGTCGAAATCCTCCAGGTAATCCTCGAGCACCGTCAGCGTCTCTATGTCCAGGTCGTTCGTAGGCTCGTCAAGGAGCAGCACGTTCGGGGCCTCGGACAGCACCCTCAGGAGGTAAAGCCGCCTCTTCTCTCCGCCAGACAGCTTCGATATCGGGGTCCACTGCCTTTCCGGAGGGAAAAGGAACCTCTCCAGCATCTGCGAGGCACCCGTAGGAGAAACCTCCCTGATGTACTCAATGACCCTCATGTCCTCAGGCATGTGGGTCGTCTCCTGGGAGAACAGGCCGATTCTCACCGTCTGCCCTACGTCCACGCTCCCGCTGTCAGGCTTTAGCTCTCCGCTTATCAGCCCCATCAAGGTCGACTTGCCGACTCCGTTGGGGCCTATGACCCCTATCCTGTCGGACCTGAGGACGATGTAGCTGAAATCGTCGATGTACTTCAGGCCGTCGAAGGACTTGCTCACATGGTCGAGCTCTATGATCTTCCTACCGAGCCTGCTGCCCTCCATGCTCATGTCCAGCTTCTCCCTGGTCAGGTCCACCGCCTGCTCTCCCAGCTTCTCGAACCTCTCGATCCTGGCCTTCTGCTTGGTGCTTCTGGCCTGGGCTCCCTGCCTTATCCATGCGAGCTCATTGCGGTAAAGGCTTCTCCTCTTCTTCTCGGCAGCAACCTCGAGGGCATCTCTCTCGAGCTTCCTCTCCAGGAAGTAGCTGTAGTTGCCCTTGTAGGTGTAAAGCGTGCCGTTGTCTATCTCGACTATCTCGTTTGCCACCCTGTCCAGGAAGTACCTGTCGTGAGTGATCATAAGCAGCGCCCCCTTCCTTCTCTTGAGGTACTGCTCGAGCCAGTCTATAGCTTCGTTGTCCAGGTGGTTCGTCGGCTCGTCGAGTATCAGGAGCTCAGACGGGTTGACCAGGGCCTGCGCCAGGGCTATCCTCTTCCTTTGGCCCCCCGACAGGTTCCCCACCTTCGCGTCGAAATCAGTTATGCCGAGCTTCGTCAGCACCGACTGAACCTCGAAGCCTTCCGCCAGGTCGCTGACCCTTTTATCCGGGTCGAATTCAGGGTTCTGCGACAGGTATCCGATCCTGACCGAACTCCCCTTCACTATCTTGCCGGAGTCCGGCTCCTCGACGCCCGCTATGAGCTTGAGCAGCGTGGATTTTCCCGTGCCGTTGATCCCAATAACACCTATCTTGTCCTGGTCGTCGATGCCGAGGCTTATGTCTCTGAGAAGAGGCTTCTCGCTGAAGCTCTTCGAAATGTTCTCAACCGTTAGTATGTTCATCTTTCTATCGTCCTTTCTTGTCCGGCGAAGCGCGCCAGGTCCGGAAACTCATCGTTTACCCAGGCCTCTTCCCCGTAGTGCATCGGTATGAGGAACCTCGGCCCTACCTCTGACACGAAGTAGTCCGCCCCAAGCCTGTAGCTTTCCTTCAGCCTCGGGTCCACAGGGAAGAAGGCAATGTCGATCTCCTCGCCCTTGATCCGGCCGATCTCCTTCTTGAACCTCTCCTCCATGGCCCTGTTGTTCTCGGGAGTTTCGTCGTACCAGTCCCACCAGTTCAGGTCCCCTGCGTGGAATATGGAGATACCGTCTGCCTTCACGAGGAAGGACACGCCCAGGTCTGTGGAGCCGAAGGTCTTCACACTAAGGCCTCCCAGCTCCAGCTCCCTGTAGCGGGACATCCTGTGCATGCCGACTCCCTCGGCCTTCGGCCTGATCTCGCTGCTGAGAACGTACTCGATGCCGGGATTCCTCTCCCTCCAAAGGAATATGTCAGGGTTGTAGTGGTCTCCGTGGCTGTGGCTCGCGAAGACGACAACCTTCTTGCCGACCGGCAGCCTGTCCGCGACGTCCCTAACCTCCACGGACTTCCAGTAGTCGAAAACGAGGAAAAAGTTCTCTGTCTCCACTGTGAAGCCGCTGTTGTACAGGTACTCTATCTTGACATCTATATTTTCCATAACCGTTTCTCCTCCATTTGTTTCAATGATATAATAACATTAATTACATAATGAAAGAAGGGGATTGTTGATGAAATTCACTTTTGTCCACAACAATATAAACGTCCTGGACCTCGACAGGAGCGTGAAGTTCTACGAGGAGGCTCTTGGTTTCAAGGAGAAGCACAGGAAGGTCGGGCCCGATGGGAGCTTCATCCTCGTGTTCATGAGCGACGGCAGCAGCAGCCACGAGCTGGAGCTGACCTGGCTCAGGGACAGGACAGAGCCTTACGACCTGGGTGACAACGAGTTCCACATGGCCCTCAGGGCAGACGATTTCGACGCGGCGCACAAGCACCATGCCGGGATGGGCTGCATCTGCTACGAGAACGAGGCTATGGGTATCTACTTCATAAACGACCCGGACGGGTACTGGATAGAGATACTCCCTCTCAACCACCAATAGAAGCGCAAATCCCCTCCGGGACATCAACGCGATGCCTGAAGGGGATTTTTTCTCTTAAAGTATTTCCTGCAGTGATTCAAGGCAGCTGCTTATCTCGCTGCGCCTCTCCGACAGCATGCTGATCTGGTTTTCCAGGTGCTTCTGCTCACTGAAGAGGCTGCCCTTGAGCTCCGCAACGCATCTCATGAGCGCCGCCTGGTCGCTTTCGGCCTCGACAGCCCTTTGCCTCTCCTCTTCGAACCTTCCCTGAAGCTCGCTGTTGAGCGCCGCCTGCTCGTCCAGCCTCTGCTGAAGCTCGCCGTTCACCGAGAGCTGCTCGTCCAGCTTCTTCTGAAGCTCGCCGTTCATCTTCTCCTGCTCAACCGTTATGCTTTCTATCCTGCTGTAAAGGCTTGCAAACTCGTCCTTGAAGCCACATATCTCGCTGTTCAAGGACTTCGCCTTCTCCTGCTTGAGCTCCTCCAGCATTTCCGCGTTCATCCTCCTGAGCTCCTCAAGCTCGGCATCCCTGTCCGACAGTAGGTCCGCCAGGGTTCCGTTCCTGTCCTCCAGGTCATCGGCAGAGGCCATGCTTTTTTCATACTCGGATATCTTGAGCTTCATGAGGTTCTTCTCCTCCTCGAAGCCTGCAGCCTCCTCCATCAGGCGGCTTATCTCCTGCCCCGCTTCGGCGAGAAGGTTTTTGAGCTCCTCGCGGTGGTCCGTTATCTGGCACAGCTGGGCCTGCAGCTCGCCGATCTCGGAATCCTTCTCCCTGCACTCGGCTGAGTAGACCTGCAGGTCGTAGCAGGCCTTGTCGTAGCTGCTCCTTAGCTGTTCGGCGTTCTCCATGGCCTTCTCTATCTCGACCCGCGAAGCAAGCAGCTCGTTTATCTCGGTTCTCATCCCTCGCTCGAAGCTCTTGTACTCATCCCTTATCTGCTTTATGTACCTGGTCACCTCTTCCTGGTTGAAGCCTCCGACCATCTGGGTCTTGAACTGTGTTTTGATCAAATCGGGATTGTACTTATCCCTGAGAGCTAAAAAATTATCGGCAGGCTGTTCTAAAACTACTTCTTCATTCATCATGGCAGATTCCTCCTAAAATTAATTTTACCTCTTATAAACAAAAATGCTGCATGCCAAAAGCACACAGCACTGCATTCCCTCGTTGCGGATAGTATGTGCTCTTCGGCGGCCCGGCTGTCATAGCTAAAAACCTTAGACCCGCGGCTTTGCGTCCCTGCCTTTTGACAGGTTTGCCATTATCGGAGATATATTAATTTTACATCATTGCCATATATTACACAATAGCAAGGACAGAATTTTTCGAATTTTTTTCTTGAGTTTCTTTGATTTATCGCAGGCCCCATTTCTGTTAAAATGGTATTGAGAAACAAACTGTGAACGGAGTGATAATCTATGCTTAAGATATACAAAGGAAACATAATATATTCAGTAACACCAGAACAGCTCACCGTGCTGGAGGACGGCTACATAGTCGTGCTCGGCGGCCTGGTCAAGGGAGTGTACAGGAACCTTCCGTCCGAATACGAGGGCATCGGGCTCGAAGCGGAGACGGACGGTCTGATCATACCGGGTCTCTGCGACATGCACATCCACGCGCCGCAGTGGATGAACCGCGGGCTGGGCTACAGCATGGAGCTGCTGCCCTGGCTCATGAGGTACACGTTCCCAGCCGAGGAGCGCTTCGGCGACTCCGCCTTCGCAAGGGAGGCCTACGGCATGTTCGTCGAGGACCTCAAGAGGAGCGAGACGACGAGGGCTTGCGTGTTCGCCACGGTTCACCGGGAGAGCACGATGCTCCTCGTGGAGCTGCTCAGGGAATCCGGCCTCGGCGCATACGTCGGCAAGGTGAACATGGACCGCAACTCGATACCTTCGCTCATGGAGGCTACCGACGTCAGCCTTAGGGAAACGAGGTCCATAATCGAATGGATGGCAGAGACGGGCAGGGACAACCCGCTCGTAAGGTACATCCTCACGCCGAGGTACGTCCCCTGCACCACCTCCGAGCTTATGAGGGGGCTTGCAGGCATAAGCAGAGAGCTCGGGATCCCAGTCCAGTCGCACCTGGACGAGAACAGGTCAGAGATTCAGCTCGTCAGGGAGCTCCACCCGGAAAGCAGGGATTTCACAAGCGTCTACTTCGACCACGGCCTTCTCCCGAAGGGGCAGACGGTGATGGCACACTGCATACACAACACCGACGAGGAGATAGAGATGGTCAGGGATCAGGATGTCATGGTTGCCCACTGCCCTCAGTCAAACGCCAACCTCTCCAGCGGGATCATGCCGCTGAGGAAATACCTCGACAGGGGCGTGAGGGTTGGTCTCGGATCGGATGTGGCTGCAGGCCACTCATTGAACATGAGGGACCACATCGTCGCCGCCATAGAGATGTCTAAGCTGTGCTGGACCCTCAACCCCGGGCTGAAGGCCCTCAGCTTCAGCGAAGCCTTCCACTTGGCCACAAAAGGCGGCGGCTCCTTCTTCGGCAAGGTCGGCTCCTTCGAGGAGGGATATGAGTTCGACGCCCTAATCATAGAGGACAGCCCTCTGCTGGAAGGTGTCGGCCTGGGGCTCGAGGAAAGGCTCGAAAGGTACGTGTACACCGGCTCGAACAGCCAGATAGCCCGCAAGTACGTCTGCGGGAAGCGCATATTCTGACAGCGTAATAATGCAGCAAAGCCCGGCTGGGAGGCCGGGCTTTTTCTTCGACTGACCGTCAGCAGGTCGACATCTTTGCCCCACTGATCTTGAAGCCGGGGCTGAACGGGCTGTCGGAGTAGCTCACTACGGCATCCTCCAGGTAGCCCTCTAACTCCTTTTCGAAGACTATGTTCACACCTCTCGATTCAACCACCGCGTCATCCCCTTCTTTAGCTTCCTCAAGGGAAGCCTCGAATATCGGGCCGCCTCAGCCGAAGCCCCTGAAGCTGATCCTCATCCGCATTTCCCCGGTTCCTCCCTGTTCCTTCAGCATCTCGCCGAACCTGTCGGCGGCTTTCTGCGTCAAGCTTATCATATCAACACCTCCGGCATCCTCATTTTTCCTCCATTATACGCAGAATATTCTAAAAAATAAAGGGTTTTTCTGCCAACTGTAGAATATTGTATCTTGTGGCGTATAATTGCCAAATATTTCAGGTCGGGAGGCGAGAAAAATGCCTGAATCACGCACCGGTGGTGTAAACAATTCAGACATCGAAAGAAAGAAGGACGCATGCAGAAAACAAGAGATCCCCAACTTCAGGGAGTACACGGTGATAGCCCTGCTGCTGTTAGCGTGGAAGCGGAGAAGGTACGGACGCGACGAGCACGTGGATGCCTATATACTGAGGCACTTCAGGAAGGTGCTCGACGAGATAGAGCGGCTGCACTCCAGCTGCGGCGCGGATGAGGAGGCTGATGAAGCCGAAGATAGGATAAGGAAGGCCAACAGGCTCTTCGCGCGGGAGCTTCACAGGGTTCAGGACAGGATAGAATGGATTTACGAATAGTTGATAATATTTGCCATAAGAAAAGGGGAGCTCTTTGCAGCTCCCCTTTCCGCTTCCTATAGCCTGTTCCACTCGGGCTTCAGCCTTGATTTCCATTGCTGCTCAACCCTCTCACATTCGTTTTTTGAGATCATGACGATCCAGCTGACCTCGACAGTATCCCTGTTGTCGTGTATCCTTTTGCCCGCAGCAGAAAGGAGCATCTTACCATCGTAGTACTGGATGAACCTCTGCCTCAGGCTGTAACCGCTCTTGCCCACGTACTTCAGTTCCCCGTTCTGGTAAATCTTGTAGCACCCCATGAGCTCCGGCGCATTTTCAGCTGCTTCCTTCAGGGTAAATTTCGGTTTCGCAAGCGAATTAAAGAACCCCATGCTTTCACTCCTTTTTGCGAGTCTATTTGTAAAAATTATATAATCCGGGCTGCCTGCAAGTCAATAGAGATGCCTTGCATGTCATTTGATGCTGCGCTTTCAATATGTTTCACACAAGATTTATTGAACGCAATTGTTTCACAGCATTTTGGTTCAAAGCTTGAGTTGAAACCGCGACAAACAGGTCATATATGTTGAATTCAGACATACAATTGAACCAATATGCACCTTATCTGATTGTTGCTTGATATAATTCCTGCAATTTTCATACTTTTATCAGTATTAAATTTTAACACAGAATTGCAATTTTGAAAATTCAGTGCTATAATGAACCTGCAAAGAAGATGAAGTTCTTTGCCGAGATACTATTTTTCAAAGTACTTTCATTTTGAATCGAGTCACAAATTTCTGGCCAGAAGAGAGAAGTAAAAAGTGAAGTATTAAATCGACTTGAGACAGGGTACAAGTATTTTGAATTCAGGTTTGGAGGAAAGAAAAATGAGTAACAACAATGTTGAATCAGGCGAAGGCCTTGAGCGTGGTCTTGAAGAAAGACACATTCAGATGATGGCGATAGGCGGGGCCATAGGAGTAGGACTGTTCCTTGGATCTGCGACCACCATCAAAGCAGCAGGCCCAAGCATACTATTTACATATGCATTTGCAGGGATCATAATATTCTTCATAATGCGCTCGCTCGGAGAGATGGCTGTAGAACGCCCGATTGCAGGTTCTTTCAGCGCTTACGCAAACGATTACGTCGGCCGCCTTGCCGGGTTTCTGACAGGCTGGACCTACTGGATGTTCTGGACCGTAACCTGCATGGCGGAGGTTACAGCAGTCGGCATATACATGAACTTCTGGTTCCCTAACCTACCGCAGTGGGTATCGGCTCTTGCGGCTGTCGTTCTGCTGACTGTAATCAACCTGACAGCTGTTTCAGCGTTCGGGGAAATCGAGTTCTGGTTCGCCCTCGTAAAGGTAGTGACAATCATAGCCATGATAGCGATCGGCGCGCTCATGATAGTAACCGGAATAGGAAACGGCGGAGTTCCGGTTGGCATATCTAACCTGTACAGCCACGGCGGAATGTTCCCTAACGGCATAAGCGGCCCGATATCAACTCTGACCATGGTAGCCTTCGCATTCGGAGGTGTTGAGCTCATAGGCATAACAGCCGGAGAAGCAAAGAACCCTGACAAGGTAATACCTTCAGCAATAAACAGCGTTTTCGTGAGAATACTTATATTCTACCTGGGATCACTGTTCGTGATCATGTGCCTTTACCCTTGGAACAGCATTGGAACGACCGGAAGCCCGTTCGTGCTCACATTCTCGAAGCTTGGAATAGGCGCGGCGGCAGGGATAATAAACTTCGTCGTCCTCACAGCTGCAGCATCCTCCTGCAACTCAGGCATATTCACGACAGGACGAATGCTCTTCAACCTTTCTAACCAGGGCCAGGCCCCTGCACCGTTCGGAAAGCTCAGCAGGACAAACGTCCCTAAGACAGCGATCCTCGCTTCAGTAGCATGCATGCTCATCGGAGTAGTACTAAACTACCTGGCTCCAGGCAAAGCTTTCACATACGTAACTTCGGTGGGAACGTTCGCAGGCTTGTTCTCATGGTTCATGATAGTCTTCACTCAGATGAAGTTCAGGAAGCAGTTGTCCGCTGACCAGATAAGCAGGCTCAAGTTCCCTGCAGTATTCTACCCTGCATCGAACTACATAACACTCCTCTTCCTTGCAGGCGTTTTCGTGTCAATGCTCTTCGGAGCCGACACAAGGATAGCCGCAATCGTCGGAGTGGTATGGGTAGCTATACTTGTGGGCGCGTACTACGCAGCCGGCCTCAACAGGAAGGCAGCTTCAGGCTCAGCAACAGAGAAAAAAGCTGTGTAAACAGATGACAAAAGGACCGCTTCAATGTGAAGCGGTCCTTGATGCGTCCATCGTTATTTCACTGCTGTCGCTATGCCGTTCGCCAGGGCAGCGGCCAGCTTGTTCTGGTAGCTGTCGGAGCTGAGCAGCTTATCCTCGTTCTGGTTCGACAGGAAGCCCATCTCAACCAGCACGACCGGCACGGTCGACCAGTTGAAGCCGGTCAGGTCGCTCCTCGTGACGACTCCGTTGTTCTTCATGCCAACCTGGCTCGTCAGCGTGTTCAGGATCGTCCTCCCGTAGGAGGCGCTTATGTCAGCTATGGCGGTGGTCCTGTCGTTGACCTTCGCCGGCACGAGCATGGATGCTCCGTTCGCTGAGCTGCTGTCGCTGGAATCGCAGTGGATCCTTATGACAAGGGCGGCGTTGGCGTCGTTTCCTATCTCGGCCCTCGCAACGTTGCCGAGCATCGTGGAGTTCTCGGTCTTTGTCATTATCACCTTGTAGCCCTTAGCCTCAAGCAGGGGCTTAAGCTTTTTTGCGACGTTCATGTTTATCTCGTACTCAGGCGTGCCCGTGTAGGCACCTGTGGCCCCGCCGCTCTCCATGACCTTCATTACGCTGCTTCCGGGGGCGTTTGGCTCCGTCTTGGAGCTCGAGGTGCTCGCATGGCCGGGGTCGATCACTATGACCTTTCCCCCACCGGAGCTGCTGGTCGAGCTGCCCGAGGCGGTGCTGCCCTGCTGGGCTGCAGCCTTTGCTTTAGCAGCCGCTTCAGCTTCAGCCTTAGCCTTCGCCTCCGCTTCCACTTTGGCCTTCGCCTCGGCCTCCGCCTTTGCCGCGGCCTCCGCAGCGGCCTTGGCTTCAGCTTCAGCCTTCGCTTTCGCTTCAGCCTCCGCTTTGGCCTTCGCCTCGGCCTCAGACTTCAGCCGGGCTTCAACGGCGGCCTGTTTATCCGCATTAACCTTCCGGATCACGGCGGTGCCTGCAAAGACTCCGCCGGCCACAAGGGTTATCACAATTAAGGTGGCTAGTATTTTTTTCATCGGTTATGAATCAGCATCCTTTCCTGGACTTATAGTCGATCTCACCCTTATATTATAATCCAAAAAGCGTTCTTATAAAAGTTAAGAAATGGAGTCCATTCTGTTAACAGGAGCAGATCCTATGTTCTATATTTCCATGTCCGGCAACCCTATTATCCCAAAATACAGGTTCCCGGTCAGCTCACTTCCTCTGCCAGGGCAGCGCTCGCTTTTACCCAGGGCTTCCTTTCCGAAATGTATATACCTCCAAGAATCAGTGCGACGCCTGCCGCAGACATAGCGGTTATCCTCTCGCCGAGCAGGGCAACCGAGAGCGCCATCGTCAGGACCGGAATGGCGTAAAGGTACATGCTCGTCTTGACAGGGCCCAGTATTTCCATGGCCCTGTTCCAGGAAACGTATGTCATCGCCGAGGCGAGGAGTGCAAGGAAAAGCATGTTGGCCAGCACCCCGGGGCCGGCGAACTTCGCGGCGCTGAAGGTGAAATCCGTGTAGACCAGCGCAGGCACGAGGAACAGGAGTCCGTAGAAGAATATCTTCCTTGTGGCCAGGATGGTGTTGTAGTTGTAGGAGCCCACCTTCTTCATCACCACGGAATACAACGCCCAGGCCAGGGCTGCGAGTATGGCCATGATGTCGCCGATCGGGTTGAGCTTGAGCACCTGGTTTCCGTTGTAGCTCAGGAGCAGCACCCCGGCGAGGGTGACCGCGAAGCCTGCAAAGAACTTGCCCTGAAGCTTTTCGTCCTTGAGCACCAGAAAGGAGAGCACCGCCGTGAAGAACGGTGAGATCGTGAGCAGCACTCCGACGTTCGAAGCCATCGAGTATTTTAGAGCTACGTTCTGCAGTATGAAGTAAAGCGTGACGCCAGTTATCCCAGCCGCCATGAACAAAAGCTCTTCCTTCACGCTCCTGTACCTTATGAAGCCAGGCTTGATAACGAGCAGCATCAGGTACGCCATCAGCATCCTGTAGACGAAAAGCTCCACGGGGTTGAAGGTCTCCAGCAGAACCTTCGAAGAAATGGACGCGCAGCTCCAGATCAGGATGGTTGCGAACGCAAGCAGGTGCCCCTTTTTAAGATTTTTTTCCATTTTGAATCCTCTCCTTTCCTATATTAATGGCGCTGTAGACAGGCTCCATGAAAAGCTCCCTGCAGGCCTTCTGTTTCCTCTCCAGCACATCCGCACCGCAGTAGAGCAGCGCGGAGAACAGACCGTCTATGAGGGTGGTCATGGCGATGGTCCTCGACTGCAGCTCCTCCTCGTCCTCAAAGCTGCCTTCGATCACCCCGCACACGGCCTTCTCGAGCTCCTCCCAGAAGATGTGGCATTTGGCCGCGACCTCTTCCCTCATCCTCTCCGGCGGCATGTAGGAGGTTCTCAGTATGAACATGATGTTGCCCTCCTTTTCGCTCAGGGATCTCTCCTTGATCTTCGTTATGAAGCCGTCAAAGCATTCGGCGGCGTTTTCGAACTCTCCTTTGAAGTATCCCCTGAGGAACTCCACCTCTTCCTGCAGCACGGAATCCAGGACGGACATGAATATGTCCTCCTTGCTCTTGTAGTGGGCGTAGACGGACTGTTTCTTCATCCCGAGCTCGTCGGTTATCATGGACAGCGAGGTCCCCTCGTAGCCGTGTATCGAAAAGCACTTGAGAGCGCTCTTTCTTATCATTTCAGCAGACATTGTTTCTTCTCCCTTCTCCTTAACGAACGTTCGTTAATCACAATTAAAATATATCACATCTGCAGGGATTGTCAACAGCGTCCGCCCGTATTTTCTCAGAAAAATAAAAAAAGGCGGCGGCAGCTGTTTTTACTCAAACAATTGCCGGCCGTTCCTTTTACGTTTAAACTATTCCATTATCAGTGCGAACCTTAGGATGAAGAGCAGCGCCAGTACGAATACTATCGGATGCACTTCCTTGCGCTTGCCGGTTGCAAGCTTTACTATTGGGTAGAATATTATTCCCGCTGCTATGCCGTTTGCTATGCTGTAGCTGAAAGGCATTATCGCGATCGTGAAGAAAGCCGGAAGGGCTTCAGTGAAGTCCGTGAAGTTTATCTTTGTGACCGAGCTCATCATCAGAACGCCGACTATTACCAGAGCAGGCGCCGTTGCTTCTGCCGGCACTACTCCAACGAGCCCCGAGAAGAACAGCGAGAGTATGAAGAGAACCGCTACGGTGAAGGACGTGAGTCCCGTCTTTCCGCCTTCGGATACGCCGGCGGTCGACTCAACGTATGTTACAACCGTGCTTGTTCCCAGTATCGAACCAGCGGTGGTCGCTATAGCGTCTGAAAGGAGGGCCTTGTTCATGTTCTTTACCCTGCCCTGAGAATCCACCATTCCCGCCTTCTGGGCTGTACCCACGAGCGTTCCGATCGTGTCGAAGAGGTCAACAAGGCTGAACGTGATTATTACCATAGCGAAGCTTGTTATCGCTCCTACAGCTCCTGCCTTGCCCACGTCCAGCAGTCCGCCGAAGTCCATGTGCATGAAGGTCGGAGCCAGCGAAGGAGGTGCGCTTATGACGCTTATTCCTGAAAGGTTAGTGAGTCCCATCGGGATTCCTACAAGCGTTGTTATTAGTATTCCGAGCAGTATCGATGCCTTGACTCCTCTTGACATCAGTATTGCTGTTATAGTTATTCCTATGAGTGTAAGTATTGCATGAGGGTTCGTGAAGCTGCCGAAGGTGACAAGCGTTGCAGGGCTGGCAGTTATGATCCCGCCGCTCTTAAGGCCGATGAGAGCTATGAAGAGCCCTATACCGCCCGATATGGCAAGCTTGAGGTTGTGAGGCAGCGCGTCGACGATCTTCTCTCGAAGGGTCGTGACCGTGATAATTATGAATATGATGCCCGACACGAAAACAGCTGCAAGGGCCTGCTGCCAAGTGTAACCAAGTGTAAGGCACACGCTGTAGGTGAAGAAGGCGTTTAGCCCCATTCCAGGCGCCTGTGCGAACGGAAGGTTTGCGTAAAGAGCCATCACCAGCGTACCTACCGCTGCGGCTATGCACGTTGCAGCGAAAACAGAAGCCACTATTGGGTCGTTGATGGCGTTAAGCCCGGCATTGACTGCCGCGTCGCCCATCAGCCCCTGTGAGTTCATTCCCGACTGCATCAGGATGTGAGGGTTTACGAATATTATGTAGGCCATGGTGATGAATGTGGTGAGTCCTGCAAGTACCTCGGTTCGAACATTAGTCTTGTTTTCGGACAGCTTAAAAAAAGAGTCCAAAAAAGACTTGTTGTCACCCGGTTCGTTTTTGACCGTGTTCATTATCTTTTTCCTCCTCGCATTACTTCACCCATAGTCAGTAGTTTACGGCAACTGGTAGAGACTCTCGAACCGTATCATCGAGAATATATGGATGGTATGACTATCTATTAAATTATTACCGTATTATGATACCACCTGAGAAAATCAAAGTCAACATAATACATGAATTATCCGAAAAACGTTCCCGCATGTCGTACATTTGAGCATTGCGAAAGGCCACATCGTTCGTAATGGTTCGAACATTAAGAAACCCTCAAGAGCAGGTGCACTTAGCCCCGTTTGAAGTATGTGAAAAGGGTGCTGCAGGCCCTTTCACCATTTAATTACATTGACATTTTGTGCCATGTGGAATAAGATAAAATAAACAAATAATTATGAATATTTTGTTACTCGTTCTTTGAAAATTCACTTTGCAGTAAAGGAGGTACAAAATGATGAAACGAAAGAGAATCTTGTCGTCTCTGCTGTCATTCATTTTCTTGTTCAGCTTTCTGGCTGTGAGTCCGCTCACCAGCGTGTCCGCGGCTACTAACCTGGCTGCAGGGAAGCTGCCCACGGCAGGATCGACAGCATGGAAAAACCTGGCATACGCTACAGACGGCATCATAAGCACATCCAATTATGCCGACAGCGGCAGCGCCACGGGGCTTCAGTGGGTTCAGGTAGACCTGGGGGCTTCCTACAACATCAACGACATTAAGCTGTGGCACTACTACGGCGTCACCAGGACCTACAACGACGTCATCGTGATGGTCTCAAACAACGCCAGCTTCACAGCAGGAAGCTACACAATAGTCTACAACAACGACAGAAACAACAGCGCAGGCTTCGGCACAGGCAGCGACAGCGAGTATGTGGAATCCAGCGCAGGAAAGGACATCTCGTTCTCAACCGCGAATGCCAGATACGTCAGATTCTATTCAAACGGCAATAAAGTCAACAGCTATAACCACTATACCGAGATACAGGTATTTGAAGCACCTGCTCCGGCTGCCGGCAACCTGGCCGCAAACCTCACCCCAACCTCACCGTACTCAGGCTGGAAAAACCTGAAGTACGTCACGGACGGAGTGAAGAGCGCCTCCAACTATGCGGACAGCGCTTCCGGAACAGGACTGCAGTATATCCAGCTTAACCTCGGAGCCGCATACAACCTTAACGACATCAAGCTTTGGCACTACTTCGGCGACACCAGGAAATACCATGACGTCATAGTGATGGTTTCCAACAACTCCAGCTTCACGGCGGGCTCCTACACCGTAGTGTACAACAACGACACGAACAACTCGGCGGGCTTCGGTGCAGGCACCAGCAGCGAGTATTCGGAAACAAGCGCAGGCAAGGACATATCGTTCTCCCCTGTCAACGCCCAGTACGTAAGGCTGTACACGAACGGAAGCACCGTCAACAACTACAACCATTACGGCGAGGTGGAGGTTTACGCTGCTGCTGCAGTCGTTGAGCCTACAGGCATCTCCCTTGACAAGACTACGGACACCATAAGCGTCGGAGGAACAGACACACTGACCGCTACAGTCTCGCCAAGCGACGCAACCAACAAGACTGTAACCTGGTCGTCCTCCAACACCGCGGTGGCCACGGTGAACTCCAGCGGAACCGTCACAGGCGTGAGCGCAGGCACGGCGACAATAACAGCCAGGACCTCGAACGGCCTGACAGCAACCTGCTCAGTCACCGTAGCAGAAGTGCCGGTCACATCGATAACGCTTAACAAGACCGCCTCCACAGTCAACGTGGGCGGAACGGACACCTTGACGGCTACTATACTTCCGGCAAACGCCACAGACAAGACTGTCACCTGGTCAACCTCCAACGCCGCTGTTGCCACAGTAAGCACAAGCGGTGTGGTCACAGGCGTCAGCGCAGGCACGGCTACTATTACGGCTACAACATCAAACAGCCTGACAGCAACCTGCACAGTCACAGTAAGCCAGTCGGTAATACTTCCGACTTCCATAACCCTTAACAAGACCACAGACACTATCTTCGTCGGCGCAACGGACACCCTCACAGCGACGGTGCTGCCGGCAAACGCCACAGACAAGACGGTTACCTGGTCATCCTCCAACACGGCAGTGGCATCAGTAGACACCAGCGGAGTCGTTACAGGCGTTGCCGCAGGTACGGCTACAATAACGGCAAGGACCTCGAACAACCTGACAGCAACCTGCAGCGTCACCGTAAAGACTGCCGATTCAACCACGAACCTGGCCCAGGGCATAGTGCCTTCATCACAGTCAACGGGCTGGAAGAACCTTTCCTACGCAACAGACGGCATCAAGAGCAGCAGCAACTATGCTGACAGCGGAACAGCCACTGGACTCCAGTACATACAGCTGGATCTCGGCAAGGCCTTTGACATAAGCTACATCAAGCTTTGGCATCTCATAGGCTACGACAGGCAGTACCACGATGTCATCGTCCAGATTTCGAACGACCCGAGCTTTGCAGCAGGGACGGTCACCACTGTATACAACAACGATACCAACAACTCGGCAGGCAGAGGCACAGGCACCAACAGCGAGTACACCGAAACGACCGCAGGCCTGAGCATCACCTTCGACACGATAAACGCACGATACGTAAGGCTTTACTCCAATGGAAACTCTGTCAACAACTACAACCACTACGCTGAAATAGAGATATACAGCCAGACGCCTACGACGCCGGCAAGCGGCAACATAGCAGCAGGCAAAACCGTATCCACGTCCTCGACGGCATGGAAAAACCCTTCAAGGATTACAGACGGTGTCAAGAGCACCTCGAACTACGCCGACAGCGGCACCGCAGCAGGGCTCCAGTGGGTCCAGGTTGACCTGGGTACAGCAACAAGCATATCCTACATCAAGCTGTGGCACTACTTCGGCGACCCTAGGCTGTACCACGACGTCATAGTCCAGGTCTCAAACGACCCGGCCTTCTCGACAGGCGTGACGACGGTCTATAACAACGACACGAACAACTCCGCAGGCAAGGGCACAGGCACGAAGAGCGAGTACGCTGAATCCAGCGCGGGGCTCAACATAGCCTTCACGGCAGTGACCGCAAGGTACGTGAGATGCTATACCAACGGAAGCACCACAAACAACTACAACCACGTTTCAGAAGTGGAGGTTTACCCTACCGCACCGTCAACGGTCGGAACCGGAAACCTGGCAGCAGGAAAAGCAGTGTCGGCTTCGACAACCTTCGCAAACCTTTCCTACACGAACGACGGCAGCAAGGCAAAGGAAAGCTACGCAGACAGCTCGCCTAACGCAGGGCTCCAGTGGGTTCAGGTTGACCTGGGCGCTTCCTACGACGTGAGCTACATCAAGCTCTACCACTACTTCGCAGACTCCAGGAAGTACCACGACGTAATTGTCCAGCTGTCAAACGACCCGACCTTCGCTAGCGGCAGCGCAATAACTGTCTACAGCAACGACACAGACAACAGCTCAGGCCTTGGCAAAGGCAGCAGCAGCGAATACACGGAAACGGCACTCGGACTCGAGCTTGCTTTCGCCCCTACCAACGCAAGGTATATCAGGTGCTACTCGAACGGAAGCAGCAAGAACACCTACAACCACTACGTTGAGCTTGAGGCGTATTCGGAGGTTCCGGCTAGCCAGCCTCTCATGAACGCAGGCTATCCGCTCGACATACCGACCTACGACGATTCAGGCCAGACAGTCCACCCGAGCGTTGTATACTTCCCTAACGGCTGGCACGGCTACAAGTACTGGATGGCCCACACGCCTTACCCTTACTCGGTCGACGCTTCGGAAAACCCTAGCATATGCGCTTCAAACGACGGCGTAAACTGGATAGATCCGCCGGGCATAGATAACCCGCTCGACCCTACACCGTCGATCGGACACAACTGCGACCCTGAGCTCGTCTACAACGCAAAAACAGACCAGCTCTACCTGTACTGGATCTACACCAACGACATAGACACCAACTGGACTAAGCTAGTCAAATCTTCTGACGGGGTTAACTGGACATCAGCCCAGACAGTCATAACAGACTCAAGGGACTGCTACAGCACACTTTCACCTACGATAGACTACGACTCCTCCACAGGCGTGTACACCATGTGGGAGGTCAACGCAGAACCTGCCGATGTAGCAGGTCAGGACTACTTCGTTGAACGCAGGACGTCCACGGACGGCATCAGCTGGTCCTCGCCGACCACGGTTTCAGGCTTCGGTCAGTCGGGCTACGAGATATGGCACATCTTCATAAGGTATATCCCTTCGCAGGGAGAGTACTGGGCGATCGCGGCAGCTATGCCTGACCCAGACACCCCTGGCACGGCGATGACCCAGCTCTTCTTCCTCAAATCCGCCGACGGATTGACCTGGAAGCAGTACTCAAGCAAGCTTCTTCCTAAGGGAAGCAGCGGCGCCTGGGACGCTGCAAGGATATACAGGAGCTGCTTCATATACGACCCGTCAACCGACCTCTTGAAGGTATGGTACTCCGCAACCGACGCGGATGCGGGCTACTGGGCAGTTGGCTATACCGCCAACACTGAGACAAACATTATGTACAACCTGCTCTACTAAACAAGCAAAGGGCTTCTGCTCAGCTGACCTGGTCAGCCGTGCAGAAGCCCTTGTTTTTTTACTGCTCGTAGTTTTCTACTGCTATCGATCCGTCCACTATCCCCTTCAGGTAGCCCATGAAGCTGTCCTTGAGGTTTTCGCGCCTGAGCGCGTACTCCACGGTTGCCATAAGGAACCCTTCCTTGTCGCCCACGTCGTACCTCTTCCCCACGAAGTTGTACGCGTACATGGCCTCCCTCCTGGCGAGCTCCTTCAGAGCGTCGGTGAGCTGGATCTCGCCGCCCTTGCCAGGCTCCGTGTGCTCCAGTATGTCGAATATGGCCGGGTTGATGATGTACCTGCCCAGTATGGCTATGTTCGACGGGGCCTCGCCCACCTTCGGCTTTTCCACAAGGCCTTTTACCTTGTACACCCTGTCCTCTATCCTCATGCCGCTGATTATGCCGTACTTGTCGACGTCGGTTTCCTTGACGTCCTGAACGCCGAGTATGGTGGTCTTGTACTCGTCGTACACCTCCACCATCTGCTTGAGGCACGGCTTCTCGGAGTACACTATGTCGTCCCCCAGCAGCACTGCGAAGGGTTCGTTGCCTATGAAGCTCTTGGCGCAGTGTATCGCGTGCCCCAAGCCCTTCGGCTCCTTCTGGCGTATGTAGTGTATGTTCACCATGTCGGATATCTTCCTGACCTCCCGGAGCAGCTCCTGCTTGCCCTTGGCCTCGAGCTCCAGCTCGAGCTCCACGGACTTGTCGAAATGGTCCTCTATGCTCTTCTTGTTCCTTCCGGTTATTATGAGTATCTCCTCTATGCCGGAGTTAATCGCTTCCTCAATTATATACTGCAGCGTCGGCTTGTCGACTATCGGCAGCATCTCCTTTGGCTGTGCCTTAGTCGCAGGCAGGAACCTTGTCCCTAAGCCGGCGGCAGGTATTATCGCTTTTCTAACTTGCATCTCTGTCTCTTCCCTTCTTTATAGCAATCTTGTTATGACGCTGTAGTAAATGTATATGGCAGCTGCTGAACCCTTTTTCAGGGCGTTCAGTATGAACCTCTTCCTGAAGGTGTAGCCAACCGTGTCCAGGCTTCCCAGTATACGCCTGAGCTCGCTGTCCCGGCAGAGCTCCCTTATTGCTTTTAGCTTCTCGCCGAGAGCTTTGGGGTTGTCCCTGTGCACCTCGTTCGCTATTATGTCGAAGTCCATGTTTACGTACCTTATGTCGAGTCGGCCACGCAGCCTCTCCTCCAGCTTCTCCTCCGCGAGGATCCGCCTCATGGCCCCGAAGACCTCCCTCTGCAGCCTGAGGAAATCCTTCTTGTAGGACGTGGTGGCGGAACGCTGCACTATCCTGTAGTTGTAGTGGTAGGCGCCGTCGACGGCCACCCTTCCGCATTTTGAGAAGGCCCGGAGGCAGAAAAGGGCGTCCTCCATGAAGGGTATCCCCTCTAGGAACCTGAGGCTGTTCTCCGCCGCCAGCTCCCTCCTGAATATGCACCTGCAGACGCTTCCCAGGATAGGCGCCGCCCCGCTGTTGAGGTCTGGGCAGGCTATGATGCCTGCCAGGAGCTCGTCGGCGATGGCCTCCCTGCCGAGCAGGTCGCCTTCGATGCCGAGGGGCACCTGCAGGACGCTTCCGCCCGTGTTCCTCACGTAGTTGCAAATGCACGCTTCGGCACCGATGCCTTCGGCCTTCCTGCACATGCTCTCGTACATCCCGGGCTCGACCCAGTCGTCAGGGTCGATGAAGCCGAGGTACTCCCCCGAGGCGGCCTCCATGCCTGCGTTCCTCGCGGAGGACACCCCTCCGTTTGGCTTGTCTATCACCCTGATCCTCCCGTCGGCAGCCGAGTAGCTCCTGCATATGGACAAGCTTCCGTCTGTGGAGCCGTCGTTGACGAGTATTATCTCCAGGTCCTTGAGCGTCTGGTTCTGAAGGCTCTCTATGCTGTCCTTCAGGTATTTCTCCACGTTGTAGACCGGTACTATTACGCTGACCTTAACCATTGGCTACCTTCCTTATCTTCATTTTTCTCAGGAGCTTGTCCAGCATCGGCTTCATTATGTTGATCAGGTACTGCAGCTCCTTTGTCCTCCAGAAAACGGCCGCGAAGAGCGCGTTTGGAACTATGGCGCAGATGAACATCCTGGCTATGAAGTCCGTCAGGGAGTAGCTTGCGAAAAAACCGCAGGCGAACCAGGTCGCGCCTCCCGCAGCCAGCATGACCGCCGTGAACATGGCGTACTGGGCGAAATAGGATCTGACCTTGGCGTTGAACCCGTACCTGTAGACAACGAAGGGCTCCACCCAGAAGACGGTCGTCAGCGTGCTTATTATCATCCCGAGGAACACGCCCGGCACTCCAATCTTCTGGGCCAGTATGATGGAAACCGCTAGCATGATGCCCGCCTCGAAAAGCGGCTTGTAGCGGTCCTGCCAGTAGAGGCCAAGCGCCGACTTGAAGGAAAGCACGCTCTCCCTTCTGCCTGTCAGGTAGTAGCTGCCTATTATGAACAGCACCGTGGTTATAGGGAACATGTACTCCTTGCCCACCCAGAGGAAGATGAAGGGGTTTGCCAGGCACACGAAGCATATGGCCGCGAAGCCGTAGAGCCAGAACCCGAAAAGGTCCAGGCACCTGAAGATGAACATCTTCTTCTCTATGCTTTCGGTGGCGCCGAGGTTCCCAACGCCCGCCGATATGGACTGGAAAAATATGGTGAATATGGCGTTGACGGCGCTGATCAGGAGCATGTAGTTGGAATACATGCCGACCTCCACGATGCCGACGTACTTCGAGATGAGCAGGTTTGCTGTCTGCATTACGGCAACGTCTCCCAGCCTGTGGAGGATGAGCGCCTTCACGTTCTTGAAGATCGTGTCCATCTCCTCCTTCTCAAGCCTCGCATCGTTCTTCTCCGTGAGGAAAGGGTACAGCTTGTCTATCTTCCTCGTCACGATCACGTTCTCGGTGAAGGTGCTGATTATCTGGAGGGAGAGGTAGAGGATGAAGTTGTGGGTAAGCAGCAGCGCTATGTTCTGCAGAACTATGAACGCCAGGAATATTATGTTGTGGTAGTAGGCGTCGATGTACTTTTTCTGGTCCGCTATGAGGAAGGACCTCTTGTAGGAGAAGAAGTACGAAATTCCGGAGCTTGCCACATACATCAGGTATATGAGCTGCAGGTGCGGGATGTCCGGCATCTGCTTTATGAAGAAGCTCAGGAACGGCGTGAGCGCTGATCCTGTTATGAGGATCAGAAGCCCTATGCCTATGTACGCCTTGCTGTAGAGCTTCATAAGGGCCTGGAGCTTCGGCTCATCCCTCTCGGAGAGCGGCTTGTACATGCTGAAGACGATGGCCGTTCCTATCCCCATCTCCGACAGGGAAAGTATCTGCAGTATGTTGGAAAACAGCCCGTTAAGCCCCAGGTACTGGGAGCTCAGGGTTCTGACGAATATCATCCTGGTGATGAAGCCTGCCAGGAAGATTAGCAGCTGCCCAACCATCGCGTATTTGATGTTCTTTACTGAACTTTCTACTCTGGACATAAAAATCCCTTTCTGTTAGTCGTATAGTTGTCCCGTTGTCAGGAACCTGAACCTGTAGTACAGGAGAAGCATGAGCGCGTGCCTGTTGTAGACGCCCTTGTATAGGAGCTTCTGCTTCATGCCCTTAACGGTGAAGGAGGAGAAAGCCTCGTGCACGCTTTCGTCGTTCACGATCTTCGTTATCTCCCTGTAGGCCTTGCCGAACCAGCCCTTTTCGGTGTTCATGACTGCGTTGGTTATTGCACCAACGACGTAGTGCTTGTAGGACACCAGCGCCCTAGTCTTCGCCAGCTCGTAGTTGCCTATGTCCTCGAGGAGCGCCTTAAGGTACATCACCTTCTGCTTCTCCTTCTCGAACTTGCCCGCCTCGTACTTGCTGAGGGTCATCATTATGGACTCCTCGTTCTTCCTGTAGTGGTAGAGGATCTTCTTGCACATGTAGGCCCTGTTCGCGTACTTCAGGTACGAGAGCGTGAAGACCAGGTCCTCCGCGAACCTGATGTCCACCGGGAACCTGATGGAGTGCTCCTTGATTATGTCGCTCCTGTAGATGCACCTGACGACGCTTCCCCAGATGGCGTCCTCCTCGGACCAGTCGGTGTCGTTTCCTATCATCTTCGGTATGAGGTCTCCCACTATGCCGTCCCTGTCGAGGATCGTCCCGTCCTCGTAGGGGAACCCGATTATCCAGTCGCGGTGCTCGCTGTGGATCTCGCAAAGGGCGATGTCGCTGCGGTCGGACTCTATGCTCTCAAGCAGGGTGCCGTACATGATCTTGTCGGGCAGGTCGTCCGAATCGCAGAAGCATATGTAGTCTCCTGTGGCGGCGTCGAGCCCCCTGTTCCTGGCCGCGCTTGGCCCCGGTGTCATCTCGGACAGGGCTATTATCCTGCTGTCCTTCTCTGCGTAGCTTTTGCAAATCTCGAGGGACCTGTCCTTGGAGTTGTTATCGACCAGGATTATTTCAAGGTTCCTGTAGGTCTGCCCTGCGAGAAGCTCTATGGTCTCTGCCACGTATTTTTCCGTGTTGTACACGGGAACTATTATACTAATCTTCTTATCCATGAATTTACCTCTCTGTTAAGTAAAGAATTTTATCCTGTAGCCCAGGGTCAGCAGCGCCGCCCTTCCCTCGTATATCCATCTGTAGCGGAGCTTCTGCTTCGTGCCTATGCAGTCGAAGGAAGCGAAGGCTTCGTGCACGCTTTCGTCGTCCACTATGGCCTTTATCTCCTTGTACACGTTGCTGAGCCAGCTGTCTCCGTCGTACATGGAGGCGTTCTTCAGGGCCCCTATGACGTAGTGCTTGTAGGACACGAGTGCCCTCTTCCTCGCCAGGTCGTAGTTGCCTATGTCCTCGAGCAGGGCCTTGAGGTACATGACCTTCTTCTTCTCCTTCTCGAATATGCCCTTCTCGTACACTCCCAGGTTCCACATGAGGGACTCCTCGTTCCTCCTGTAGTGGTACAGGACCTTCTTGCACATGTAGACGCTCTGCGCGTGCTTGAGGTAGGAGAGCGTGAAGATGAGGTCCTCCGCGTAGCTTATGTCCAGCGGGAACCTTACCTTAGTCTTCTCTATTATGTCCCTCCTGTATATGCATCTAACAACGCTGCCCCAGATTGCGTCCTCCTTAGACCAGTCCGTGTCGTTTCCTATCATCTTAGGGATGAGGTCTGCTAAGATCCCCTGCCTGTCCAGCAGGGTCTTGTCCTCGTATGGGAAGCCTATTATCCAGTCGCGGTGCTCGGCGTGTATCTCGCACATCGCCATGTCGGCCCCGGAGGAGACCATGCTCTCAAGGAGGGTTCCGTACATCTCCCTGTCCGGAAGGTCGTCGGAGTCGCAGAAGCAGATGTAGTCGCCTGAGGCCTCGTCCAGTCCCCTGTTCCTGGCGGCGCTTGGGCCCTGGGTGGTTTCGCTGAACACCTTGAACCTCGGGTCCTTCTCCGCGAAGCTCCTGCATATGTCGAGGGACCTGTCTCTTGAGTTGTTGTCCACCAGTATGAACTCTATGTTCCTGTATGTCTGGCCTGACAGCAGCTCCAGGGTTTCGGCCACATATTTTTCCGTGTTGTATACGGGTACTATTATGCTGATTTTTGGTTCCATATTTCAAATTCCTCTCTGTTGCACTGTTTAATGAAATTATTCACCACATATCATCTTACCATTACTTTTACAATGCGTAAAGATGAAAAAGGGAGCTAAGCGTTCCTCAGCTCCGACATCTCTTTTTCGTCAAGCAGCCTCCACTTTCCTTCCAGAATGTCTCCAAGCTCGATCCCCAATATCCTCACCCTTTCAAGCCTCTCTACCTTGTAGCCGAAGGCCCAGCACATCCTCCTGATCTGCCTGTTAAGCCCCTGTGTCAGCACGATGCTGAAGGTCCTGGCGCTTATGCGCGAGGCCCTGCAGGGCCTCGTCCTGACGCCCAGTATCTCGACGCCGGCCGACATCCCCCGGAGGAAGCTGTCGTCGAATTCCCTGTCCACTGTCACCACGTATTCCTTCTCGTGCCCGTTCCCTGCTTCCAGCACCCTGTTCGCAAGCACGCCGTCGTTTGTCAGGAGTATGAGCCCCTGTGAGTCCTTGTCGAGCCTTCCCACAGGGAAGATGAACTGGCTGTAATCAACAAAGCCGATTATATTATTATCCACAGTTTTTTCCGCGGTGCAGGTTATCCCGACAGGCTTGTTGAACGCCAGGCATATCCTCTCCTTGGGCGCGACGGGCTCGCCGTCCAGCAGTACGGAGTCCTCTTCCTCCACCCACTGGCCGGGCATGCATATGCTTCCGTTCACAGTCACCCTTTTTTCTTCTATGAGCCTTGCCGCCTCTCTCCTGGAGCAGTAACCGTAGTTGCTCAAAAGCTTGTTTATCCTCATGTTCCTCTCCTTACCCTGTCAATCCTCTCTTGTACCTTTTCGCTGCAGGCCCCCGGGTTCTTCAGGTACTCCTCAAGGGCGGGCAGGGCCTCGGGGAAATGCATCCTGTAGGCCGCCCTCATCCTGCCCACCGCTGAAGGGTAGGGGTTCAGGCTGTCGACCATGATCTCCTCCACCCCGGCTTCCCTGATGGCCTTGAAAAGCCTCTCCAGCCCCTCCTCCGTGTCCGAGATGCCGGGGAGCAGCGGGGCTATGAACACCCACACGGGGATGCCTGCTTTGATGAGCTGCCTTGCCGCCGTAAGCCTCACTTGAGGCGGGGATGCCCCTGGCTCCAGGACCCTCGCAGCCTTCCTGTCCATTGTGGTTATTGTGAATCCGACCTTGGCGCCCTCTATCTTCTCGAGTATGGGCAGGTCCCTCAGGACGAGCGCCGACTTTGTGAGTATGTGGGGCTGCAGGAGCCCGTATTCAGCTAGGACCTCTAGGCTCGCCCTGGTTATCCTGTAGCGGGCCTCGGCTGGCTGGTAGGCGTCAGTGACGGTCCCTATGAGAACCTTTCCTGCCGGCTTTGAGCGCCCGCTGAGCTGCTTTTTAAGGGCCTCGGGGAAATTCACCTTGACGTCGGCGAACTCGCCCCAGGGCTCGCTGTGGGGCGAGAAGCGGCACATGAACGCAGCGTAGCAGTAGGCGCAGTTGTGCTCGCAGCCCACGTAGGGGTTCATGCAGTATTCGAAGCCTGGTATCCCGCACTTGCTCAGGGCTGTCTTGCAGGCTTCTCTCTAATGGTTACCAAGGCCGTTACCATTGCTCGAAGGGGAACCTGTGTGAAAGCCCGAGCCTGTCCCTGACAGCTATGAACTCCTTCTGGACGGCTTCCGTTACCGGCACCCCTTTGTCCTTGAGCTCCAGCCAGGCGAGGTATTCCTTCTCCCCTGCCGTGTATATCCTGTCGTGTCCGGCCGCCTTCTCTGAGGCCCTGAGTGCCCTGAGGATGTCCCCTGCGGTCTTCCTGAAGCTGTCCGCCCCGAGGAAGGCCTCTGGATCGATGGCGATGAAGAAGTGCCCCAGGTGGAACGGCACCTTCTCCCCGTGCCCGCCTATGCCTGTGAGCAGCTTCATGTAGCTTCCAGCCTGGAGGGCCGCAGAGAGGATCTCGACCACCGTGGCGTAGCCGTAGCCCTTGTAGCCCGCAAGCTCCTCTCCCGGTCCGCCCAGCGGAGCGAAGGTTGCCTCACCCTTGTTGAGCTCCGAGAGTATCTCCTTGCTGTCGGTCTTGGGCTCGCCTTCCCTGTCCAGGACTACTCCTTCGGGGGTTGGCTTGCCCAGCCTGGCGTAGTACTCTATCCTGCCGCGCTGGGTTATGGTGGTGGCGCAGTCGAGGACGAAGGGGAACTCCTCGTCAGTAGGCATGCCAAAGGTAAGGGGGTTCGTGCCAAGCATGTTCTCAACCCCGAAGGTGGGTGCCATGGAGGGTCTCGTGTTCGTCCCGGTTATGCCTATGAGCCCCTGACTGGTTGCCATTGTTGCGTAGTATCCCGCTATGCCGTAGTGGGTGGAGTTGCGCACCGCCACCATCCCCATGCCGTACTTCTTAGCCTTGTCTATGGCCATCTGCATGGACCTGTGGGATATTACCATGCCCATGCCGTCGTGGCCGTCCACCACCGCGGTGGTGGGAGTCTCCCTGAGGATTTCGAACTCGGTGACGGGTTTCTGAATGCCGTCCAGTATCCTGTCCACGTATATGGGCTTGAAGCGGTTGCAGCCGTGGCTCTCGATGCCGCGCCTGTCGCTCTCCATGAGCACGTCTGCGCATATAAGTGCGTCCTCGCGCGGGACACCCAGCTTCTCGAAGGCATCTGCCATGAAGCTCCCGATGAGCTCCCAGGAAACATAGGTCTTGTTCTCCATAGTTCTCCACCTCGCATTTCGTAAAGTATATTATGATTATAACACATTGATCCAGGCAATTGTATTAGTATTAAATTAGTAGTAAAATAGTATTATTAAGCAGGTATGCCCAGAAGGAGGTTATGATTTTGGAAGAAGAACTGCAGAAAAAATTCAACTCGCTGTACTATACAAAAAAAGAAATCCAATATAGGCTGAGCGATAAAAGTATTGACCTTGAAACCTTCTGGAAGGAAGCCCTCAAAGACAGGAAGTCAACGGGACTGCCCATACCGCTGACTGATCAGAAGAATATGAACTTCTGGTTTAATATGACCAAAGAAATATCCGACAACATCCACATGATTGAGAAATCTGCTGTGAATGATTTGTTCAGATCAGTCCCTGAGGATTTGGAAGCATCGGTAATAGCAGAAGCATTGATTGACGAAGCCTTCAATTCAAGCGTTATAGAAGGGGCTTTTTCGACAAAACGCAGGACAAAGGAGATAATCGAAAATCAGCTCCAGCCCTCAAACAAAAGCGAAGTTATGATTGTCAATAATTATCAGGCTTTGCTGTATATAATGGATCACATTGATGAACCTTTGAACGAAGATGCGATTCTGTCCATATACAGAATACTGACCAAGAACACTTTGGATGAAAGTGATATAGTGGAAAAGTACCGAACCGACACCGTTTATGTAATGGACACCAGAAAGCAAATGATAACCTACACAGCTCCGGATCATACCAAGGTTCAGGGCCTTATGGATTCGCTCCTTGAGTTCATAAACTACAACAACGAATTCCACCCTGTGATCAAGGCATGCATAATACACTTTTACTTTGTGTATATACACCCGTTTTTCGATGGCAACGGAAGAACGGCCCGCGCGATCTCCTACATGTATCTCCTTCAGAACGGTTACAGCTTCTTCAAATTTTTTTCTATATCCAGCGTTATCAACGATGAAAAAAACAAATACTACGATTCTATAGAAGATACCGAGAATTACGATAGCGATATGACCTATTTCATCAAATACTACAGCAGCATGATTGTACGCTCGATCTCAAAGGTTACTAAGAATTTCGAAAAGGAATTCGGGAGGAAACTGGTTGATCTGACGCTGGACAGAGCCCACATTGTCCTCGGCAAGAGGCAGGAAAAGATAATCAATTTCATGATCACTGCTGAAAAAAATATCCTCACCATCTCGGACTATCAAAAAAAATTCAAGGTGTCTTATGAGACAGCCAGATCCGATTTGATGGAACTTGAAGTGCTGGGATTTTTCAAGAAATCCAAAAAAGGCAAGAAATATGTTTTCGTATTCAGAAGCATAAACGATATCGTGAAGAATATTAACGAATACTTTATCGATGATAATAACTTCTAATGATTCGGAGGTGATCGAAATGTGCGGAAGATACACTCTCTTCACAGACATGGAGCTCAAGGAGATAGACGACATAATAAACCAGCTGGCGAACGATCCGAACTTCGGAAGGATGAAGACCGGGGAGGTTTTCCCGACGGAGGTCGTGCCGGTGCTGACGCCGAACATGAACAGGAACAGGGCAGTCCCCCACCTCTTCACCTGGGGCTTTCCCTCCTTCCACAGCAAGAAGGTCATAATAAACGCAAGAGCGGAGACGGTGCACGAGAAGCCGATGTTCAGGGCCTCAGTTGAAAGGAGACGCTGCGTCGTGCCTTCAACGGGCTTCTACGAGTGGGACTGCAGGAAGAAGAAGTTCCTGTACAACATGCCGGACTCCCCTCTGCTGTACATGGCGGGGATATACAACCAGTTCGAGGGCGAGAACCGCTTCGTTATACTGACGACGGATTCGAACCCGTCCGTCAGCGACGTCCACGAGAGGATGCCTCTGGTGCTGGACAGGGAGCAGGTGGAAGAGTGGCTGTTCGACGACCGGGCGGTGGACGAGATACTCGGAGGGGAGCATCCCCTGCTGGTGAAGAAGGCGGTTTAGATTAGTTTTGACCAATTTATCAAAGGGCGCGGAAGCGCCTTTTTCTTTGTGGCTAAGCCTTCCTGATGGGCGCCTGAATCCCTAAAGGAATGTTCGAATAAAGTGTTGTTGTCATCCAGCAACACTTTATTCGAACATTTAAGTATGACACTATAACCTATTGGACTAGGCTGAGTTTCATCACTTTCAGCAAAATAATATCGCTATGCACAAATAGCAGCATAGCGATTCTGAATCATCTGTATTTTTTTCTACTGCAGCGTTTCCGGGTTCTGGTCATAATATATGAAGCTGTGGATCTGAGCCGCCGTTACATCGAGGTCGCTTACCTCGTAGTAAAGGTCTCCAATCATTTCGCCATCACTGTAACCGGCCATCGGGAACCTTGCCTGCTCTATAGTGTTCATATTCGAAGTGGAGATCGAAATCCCCAAATTAATAATATCAGCAGAAGACATGCTGGTTTCTGTATAAGGCAGCAGCGCTGAAACCAAGGATGGGAATTTCACAACTCCCCTGCTCTCTATTTTTTCAATCATTTTAGCCAGAACCGCTCTCTGCCTTTCAGTTCTCTCGTAGTCCACATTGCCCACGCTTCTGGTCTTGCAGTATTCCAGGGCCTGTTTTCCGTTCAAGTTATAGGTTCCGGCAGTGTAGATGCCTACCCGCTTCATAACCGGAATCTCGTAGTCCTTAACGGTTATTTCAACCCCGCCTATTTTATTTATGATATCCTCAAAACTCTCATAATCCACAGTAAAATAGTCCTTGATGTCCAGTTTAAAGTTGCTGTTCAAGGTCTTCACAGCAAGGGGAGCTCCGCCATGGGCATAAGCGTAATTGATCTTTGTCATCCCGAGGCCCTCAACGTTTGCATAGGTGTCCCTCAGTATCGACGAAAGCTTGATTTTGTTATGTGTTTTATCGATGCTCAGAATTATTATTGTATCAGAATTATAAGGTTCGTCGTCGGCCTCTCTCGATATAGCGAACAGAGCAATGTTTGTAATATCGTAATTCTGAACGTCCGATTCTGCCGGAACCTGTTTTCCTTCATCATCAGCAATCCCTAAATCAGCATTTGTTGTTGGAAGCTCTACATGCTTCATCTTGCTCAGCTGGTAATATACGTACCCGTATCCGCCCGCTGCTATCAGCACTATTAAGGCCAGACCTGCTGCCAAATATTTCATCTTGCGGTTCTTTATCATTACAAACACCTTCCTCAAAATCCGTCTGCATGTGAAAATCAAACCTTTGCGGATAAAAAAACCATTGAAAACACAATGTGTTCTCAATGGAGGGGTTTCACTATTGGCTCCGCATATTCAAAGTGACCAAATAAGGATATGCCTCATAGCTTCCATTAAACATCAGAATTACTATTTATTTAAATAATCTTAACATTCTGAATTTTATTTGTCAAGGCACTGTATTTTTTGCCAGAATTATTATAAACTCAATGTATGGTGGTGATGGAAATGAACTTCGGAAAAAAATTCTTGATAGTTTTCCCTACCCTTGCAGCAATATTGGCAGCGTACACAATCTACGACAACAACCGGATTGCAGTCAGGGAGCAGATCGTATATATTAAAAACCTTCCTCAGGAATTCGACGGCTTCAGGATTCTGCAGCTCAGCGACCTTCACGGCAAGAGTTTCGGAACAGGGCAGTCAGACCTGATATCCAAAGTTAACAGCATCGAGTACGACATGCTCGCTTTAACAGGTGACATGGAAAGTAGTGCTAATGATTTCTCTGCTTTGATCGAACTCCTTAGAGGGATAAACAACAAAGAACTCATTTTTTACGTAAACGGCAATGACGACATTGCGTACAGCTCATTAACAGGGGAGGTGTTTGACTCAGGCAGGGAGCTTGAGGAGAACGGCTGCATCCTGCTTACAAAGCCTTATCCCGTAACAAGATCCGGCAAAACAATTTGGATCTCTAACGATTTCACGAAAAGCAAAGCCTCCTTTTACACCAAAAAGAGAAATACCTCCCTTGTGAACCAGGCGGAACACTCTGCCTACAAGGACTACCAGGCGTATTTGCGAGGAGTATTTTCAGAGCTCAAGGACAACGGGGAAGTCAAAATCGCCGTCACCCACATACCGTTGACAAAGAAAGACTTTGAGAACCTCGCTCCGGAGGACATCCTTGATTACAGCCTCATAATAGCCGGACATTACCATGGCGGACAAATCAGGATTCCTTTTTACGGGGCACTGTTAACTCCCGGAACGCACGATGAAGGCGGAATATTGTTCCCCGACCAGAAGGATGTATGCGGACTGGCTGAACACAAAGGTATCCAGCAGTATATTAGCGCTGGCCTCGGTGCAAGCGTAATACCTTTCCGGCTGTTTGACACTCCTGAAATCAACTTAATTATACTTAAGTCTAAATAATTGAATGGGCTGCTGCAAAACCACTTGGTTTTTACAGCAGCCCATTTCTACTATATGCTTTACTTTCCGCTCGTGACCAAAATCTGAGGTCCGCGACCTTCCTGCTTAGTGTTCTTCTGTTCATTCTCATTTTTCGGTTTATCCTCGGATACTTTCCTTTGGTATGTAGGAACAACCTCCTGAAGCTTTTGCAGCAGCTCCTCATTGTCTTCGCATTCACTAAGATGCATCAATTCCTGAATCTTTCCCTTGAGCTCCAAAATATTGTAGCTGGCAGGTTTTGCAACAAATATCTTGTTATGCGCAGTCTTCTTTATTCCCTCTTCGTCCATGAGCACTTCCTCATAAAGCTTTTCGCCAGGCCTGAGTCCGGTGATCTCAATTTTTATGTCCTCTCCAGGAACGAATCCCGAAAGCCTTATCAGGTCTTTTGCGAGGTCGTATATCCTTACAGGTTTGCCCATGTCGAGTATGAATATCTCGCCGCCTTCCGCAAATGCCCCAGCCTGAAGAACCAGCTGCGCCGCTTCAGGAATGGTCATGAAGAACCTTGTTATGTTCTTGTCCGTGACGGTTACCGGCCCTCCCTCCGAAATCTGCTTGTTAAAGAGCGGTATGACTGAACCGTTGGAACCAAGCACATTGCCGAACCTCACTGCTACGTATTTCGTCTTGCTCTTTGCGTCCATGGCCTGGATTATCATCTCGCAGATCCTCTTTGTGGCACCCATTACGTTTGTCGGGTTAACCGCCTTGTCCGTCGAAAGCATCACGAACCTTTTGACTTGGAACTTGTCTGCAGTTTCAGCAAGGTTGAGGGTACCGCAAACATTGTTCATTATTGCCTCGCACGGGCTTTCCTCCATCAGCGGAACATGCTTGTGGGCTGCTGCATGGAAAACAACCTCGGGCTTGTACTCTTTGAACACCTTTTCCAGCCTGTTCCTGTCCCTGACGGACCCTATGACAAGCTTCAGATCTGCATTTGGATAAATCCTTTTGATTTCATTCTGCAGGTCGTACGCGTTGTTTTCATAGTTGTCGAATATTATGAGCCTTCTAGGAGAGTACTTCATAACCTGCCTTGAGATTTCGGAACCTATTGAACCTCCTCCTCCGGATATCATGACAACCTTACCTTGAAGGTATTCTTTTATGCCCTCATCCTCCAGGACAACCGGATCTCTTCCGAGAAGATCCTCGATGTTGACATCCCTTATCTCCTTGACGTTAACATCGCCGTTTATAAGCTCATACATCCCCGGCACTATCTTCAGTTTGCAGCCTGTGTTCTTGCAGATGTTAACTATGTCGGTCCTGTCCTGCTTCGATATTGTCGGTATGGCTATGATAATCATCTCGATGTTGTTTTCTTTAACGAGTTTTGGGATATCGTGTCTGTTTCCCAAGACCTTCACGCTTGAGATTGTCATCCCCAGCTTTTTCTTGTCATCATCCACGAAACAAACAGGTGTGACATCAATTTCCTTAGATGTCAGCAATTCATCCAGAACCATGCAGCCTCCAGAGCCTGCGCCGACGATCATCACATTTGGGCCTTTTCCGCTGTGTCTGATTTCAAGAATCTTGGTCATCCTCCTGTACGTCCTGAAGGTTAGCCTGCTTGTAACCACCGTCAAAGTAATTATGATCGTGCTCAAGACTATTATGTTGTCTGGGATGAACCCACCGTAGATCCTGTTGTAAGCTACTGTTGCGATGCCGCCGGAGAAACAGGCCGCGGTGATCAGCAGGAACTCATCTGTTCCAGCATACTTCCACAAAGAGTCATACATCTTGAAAAGATAAAAAGAAAGGGTGAAGATAAGGGTAATGATTATGAAATTCTCACCGTATGTCTTAATGTATCCTTGCGGAACATCGCTTATATACCTGAAATAGAACGAAAGCAAAAAGGAAAAATTTATAAGCGCTATGTCAACTATGACCAGAACAAGCTTTCTTCTAGAAATATTATTTTTCATGGCCTATCCTCCTTTTCGTCAGCATAGTTGAATTATTAATATTATGTTAACACTTTTCCGACGAATCGTAAACAATATTCTGACAATTAGAAGGAAAAACCAGAAACCCATCATTACGGATTTCCGGCTCATCTCTATCCATCGATTTTTTCAAGCCATTCTTTTCGCCAGAATACATAGCAGCAGCGATCGCAGCGCCCGTAGGATGTCGTCCCTTCGCAAATAACCCCGTCAAGCAGCACTATCCCTTTGCATTTTTTCACCCTCATCTCACGCTCGTCGACAAAACGTTCCATAGGCTTTAGAACTCGCTGTACGGTGCCGCAGTACGGTCCCATCACACTCGTTATGAATGAACAGCCTTTAGTCTGCCCAACATGGTTAAGTGTCGCTTTTATTTCCTCCATGGATTTTACACGCACCATGTCGCCCGCCTTGAGCTCCGGAGCCTGGACCTCCGACACTGGTTTCTCAGCCCCAGCTTCCGCACCAGCATGCCCCGAAAACTTGTCTATCAATGCGTCTGCCTTGCTGTAAAGCTTTCGTTCCTGGCTTGGGGTAATCCTTCTTCTTATAAACATAAGGGCATGTCCCTTAATCGACCTTGCCGGCATTTTATCATACCCATCATGGATTGTCTTAAAGGAAGGGAATTGGCATTCAATCTGATTCATAATAAGAACCTCCTCCGTTTATAAAAATATATCAAAGCCGTAATACAGGTGCTCTTTCCCGCCCATCTCGTATTTGTACCTCTCCTGCCCCTTCATGAAGTCAATTTTGTCTGCTATCCCGAGTTCGAGAATTTTCTTTATGCTCTCGTTGAGGAGAAGAATACCGGGACTGTACTTTCCGTATTCAATATTTATTGCCAGCCTAGGTATCGTTATGGCTCCGCCTTCTCTTGGAAGAAAGCCGTTGTAGAATGCAGCGGGGCTGTCATCGATGTAGAGAATGAAATGAACGAATTTGTCCGTCTTTTTCATCGCTACAGAACATATTGACAGATATCTGAAAAATAGTTTGTTCAGGGTGCCTCCGGCTCTGCCATACCTTGATTTCCTTCTTGCGGCATACATTTCCACAATTTTTGAGAGCTCCTCAGGAGGCAGCTGCTGTTTGTAATACACTTTAAGCGATACCTTCTTATTCTCGCTTTCCAGCCTGCTGTATGCATTTCTGATGTGATGCCTATCATGCTTGTTCAGCGACGCCAGGTACTCCTCATATGAGTTGTGTAGGTCGGCGCATGTGCAGATTGTAGGCTTGGGCTCGAATTTTTTCAGCAAGAACTGGCAAACCAGACTTTCTTCTCTTATGCAGTTAATGCTAAGCTTATTGCCTTTTAGCTCCCGGCAAAGCAATTCGAAACACTCCTCAATCTTATCTTGCCCGATATCCTTGCTGTAGATGAAGTCTATGTAGCCGTATCCCGCTTCATCTCCGAACATGGTGTATTCGTCTTTAAGAAGTTTCTTGCACAGCGGAACTATCATTACCGGGGCTTCGTTGTCAATAACTTCAAGGAACAAAGGGACTGCCTGCCATTTTGCAGAGTAGGATAAGTAATACGAGGCTGCAATCTCTGCATACCAGTCGCTTTGGTATGGTGACAATTCCGGGTTGCTTTCATATAATTTTTTCCAGTCATTTTGAATCTGAGAAAATCTGTAAAACTTTTTAATCTCCAAGGCGCTCACCTCCCAGACGTTTATGTAGAGCTTACTTTTATTTTCACTAATTTCATGGCGGCTTCGCAGATCTCAACAGCTTTCTCTGGCGTTTCAGCCTGCGCTATGACAAATCCAACCCTGTCAGCGCCGCTGTGAAGCGTTCCGACAGCTTCTCCAATACTCTTAGTAAAATAAACTTGTTTTACCCCTTCCAATCTTTCTGCTTCCTCTATACCTTGAACGCTTTCAAGTATGCCGACCGGAGTATTGAAATGCCTTATGGCGGACCCCCTGTCGATTTTTTTTACGATATCCGGTTCCTCCCCGAGGGCAATCTTTAAGCAGCACTCGACCATATTGACGCCCGTTGACAGCGGGACAAGCGATGTCGTTATGCTTCCTCCTCCCAGCCTGGCGCCAAGTTCCACAATCTTTGGCCCTTCCTCTGTAACTTTGATTTCGGTATGGGAAGGCCCGTTCTCGATCCCTATCGCCTTGACCGCTCTGCTGGCCACGTCCCTGATCTGTTCCTGCACCGCAGGGCTTAATCTTGAGGGCTGCGAATGCCCCATCTCGACGAACCTCGGCTCGCCGGTTGTAAGCTTGTCTGTTATCTGGATTACGTTAACCACGCCGTCGATGCTCAGCGTTTCAACGCTTACTTCCGGCCCCTCCATATAATCCTCGATCAGAATTTCACCGCTTCGCGAGTATTTCTTGCTGTGCTCGTATGCGTATTCTATTTTAGCTTCATCGTTCAGGTCGTCTACGAGAAAAACTCCGCGGCTTCCTGAATTGTCGGCCGGCTTGACGATGCACTTCTTTTCAAACTTCCGAACTGCTTCGGCGTACTCTTCCTTAGTTTTCGCACGGTAGAAAGCAGGGATCGGCACGTTGTTTGCTTTCAGGCATTCCCTCATCAGAGCTTTGTTGGTAGCCTTGACCGCCGTAGCCTCATCCACCCCGTTGATCTTCATCTCCTTAACAATTGCAGCTATGGTCCTTACAGGCATGTCGGTCGCCAGGGTCATAACCCCGTCAACATTGTACTCCTTCGCAGCTTCCACGACCTTTGGAATGTCGATAGTGCTTATTTCAAGAGTAACATCTGCCGCTTTGAATCCTATAGCGTCCCTGTCCATATCTACCACGATCGTCTTAAGGCCCATTTCCTTTGCTTTTTCTATCGCTGGCAGCTGGAATATGCTGGCTCCCAAAATCATTATACTCTTCATTCTATCCACCCTTTCAAAGCTTGTGACGCCTCTATACCTGGCTGTTTTTGTACACGTTCTCTTTTTTAACGACAGTGAGTATTGTCTTTAGAAAAATCTTAAGATCGAACAGGAACGTTAGATTTTCAGCATAATATGAATCGTTGTCGAACTTATCTTTCTGCGAGGCTGAGTTTCTGTAGTATGCTTGGCTGTATCCAGTAATCCCTGGTCTGATTTCCAATTTTTTTCTCTGATATTCGTTATACCTATCGATGTCCTCAGGCAAGTCAGGCCTAGGTCCTATGAAGCTCATATCGCCCTTTATGATATTAAGGAGCTGGGGAGTTTCATCCAGGCTTGTCTTGCGAATGATTCTGCCGATCCTGGTCAGCCTCGGGTCGTCTTCCGAATTGAAAGTCGAACCATCCTTGTTTCTTATGTCCGGCGAACCCACCTTCATGGAACGGAATTTGTACATTTTGAATACCTTCCCGCTCTTTCCCAGGCGAGGGGAATTATAAAAAACAGGGCCCTTGTCTTCAAGATGAATGATCGGGCCGATTATAAGCAAAATGATTAACCAAAAAGGAAAAATAATTATCGATGCAGCCAAATCCAATAATCTTTTAAAGAAGACCTTGTACATGCTTCTCCCTCCTTTCCCAATCATGGAGGCCAAAACCTCTTGTTAATACAATGTTAACATTTTTCAGGGAAATCGTAAAGAAAATTCTGATAATTCAAAACCGTTTCTACCATGACGGCTTGATGTACCTGAGCATCTGATTCAGAAGCCTGGAATAATCGGCAAGCCTCTCCTCAGCTCGGCCCTTGAAATTTTCATTGATCACATCCAGGTCATCGCTGTCTGTGTGCATGATTTGTCCGAGCTTCTCCGTTTCTTGAAAAGGGCCGTAAGGAGGCAAATCCCAGTTCCCGGCTCCAAAATATACATATGGAATCCCCTTATCTTCAAATGGTACGTGGTCGCTGCTGTCGCTCATAGCCGGTGACTTGATTTCAGGATTGGTTCCAGGATTGAGATGCATCTCAAGTCCCAATTCATCAGCAATCTTTACAGCTTGGTCTAGAGCCCATCTATTTTTGACGCTCCCATCCTTCTGGACCGTTCCTCCGAACAAATATTCTTTGTCGCCCGCAAGGATGCTGTCCACATTGATCATCAACGCAACGCTCTTCGCTCCTTCCTTAAGAGAGTCCACGTAATATTGTGAGCCGATGTGTCCGGATTCTTCTGCGCCAAAAAAGGCAAACCTCACTGTGTAGGGCAGCTCCGCTTCCTTCAGCCTGGCTGCAGTTTCCAAAAGAACACCGACTCCCGATCCGTTGTCGTCCACACCGTGGGTCTTTGCGCTGTCATAATGGGCACCAACAACGATTACCTTGTCAGCACTGCCGCTCTTGGTTACGATTATGTTTTGACTGGAGTATCTATCATCGCCTTTTTTATACCCAAAGTTTTGCAGTTCTATTTGCTCGCTGCTGTAGCCCGCTTTTCTTAATTCCTCTTGGATGTATTCAGCAGTTTCCTTTTCTTTCGAAGTTCCTGCCAGTCGCATGCTCAAATTATCCTGAATGAATTCAACATGCGAATACGCCGCTGCTCCAAAAGGTTCTTCTTTCTCTTCTATGTATCCTGTGGTTGAATTTTCTGTGCTGTTCCAAATACCCTTTCCCGCGTCATTATGGACAGCATTGGTCAGGAAAAGGATGCAAGCAATTGCGAGAGAGAAAGCCAAAGTCATTTTTGATCCTTTTTTAAGCATTGGTATCACTTCCCAACTGAAATATATAAAAATGAACCTGTATCTGTGGCCAAACCAGGTTCTTTCGATCTTTATATTCGAGCTATTCGAGGACTCCGATTGTGGACAGCATGAATTCATTCACTCTATCGATGTTGAACTTCTCCTCGGCTATTCGTCTTGACGCCAGCCCCATTTTTTCCACTGCTTCGGGATGCTCTACCATCCAAATCATCTTTTCTGCAAGCATCCTATGGTTCCTAGGCTCTACAAGGAATCCGTTTATCCCTTCCTCTACAGTTTCCCTGCAGCCCGGCGAGCTGGTAGTAATTATCGGCCTTCCCATAGACATAGCCTCCAGCACAGCTCTTGGCACACCTTCCCTATAGTATGAAGGAAAAACAAATACCCTGCTCTTTTTAATGAAGGAAACAACATCATCAGTCTCTCCATGGTAGGTGATTGTCCCCCTGCTGATCGCGGAATTGAACTTTTCCCAATCGACGCTTGCATCCTTCTCGTCCCCGGGACCTACTATATGGAAGCTTGCGGATGGATGCCTTTCCAGAACCGCATCTGCAGCTTCGATGAATTCATTGATACCTTTTGTTCCTACCACCCTTGTTATGAGCAAAAAATCATTGCCTGGGCTCAAGGCTGAGAAGGGATACTTCTCCAGGTTGACACCTGATCCGTTTATCCTGCAAGCCCTGTTCTCCGGCAGCAATTTCATCCCGATAAGCATTTCGTAATCGTCCTGGTTTTGAACGAATACCTTGTCGCTGTTCCTTAACGCGGCTTTCAAAACCGGAAATGTGATTATCCGGAACAGCTTGATGCTGAAATCGTCGTTCATGAACAGTTTGCCTGCTCCGTTAACGACGCAGACCCTCTTCTTTACGCCTGCCAGTTTAGCTGCGAATACCATAGTAGGAATCACTTTGATTCCGTATATTATGATGCAGTCGATTTTGACATCTCTGAATATCTTTTGAAGCGTGTATATGAACTTCAATTCCCTGAAGGGGTTCTTGTTGCTCCTGGTTGTATGTTCTCCCAACGGGACATGCACATCTCCATCCCCGTCAACAAATTTTTCTTCGGCTTCCTGATCCAGAACAAAAAGCGTATGGCCCTGTTCCCTTATTTTTTTGAACAGCTCATATCGTTTGTTTTTGACGAATCTAGGTCCTGAATATGTAGTCAAGATATTCATAACATCACCCCACCGCTCCAGTTTAAGCTACATGCCGTTCGTCTTTCTCAAAAAATATTCTATTGCTTCCCTATCAACGCTTATGTCAAACTTCCTTGCAAAAAACCTGCCCGACTTCTCAATCTCACCGACGTTTTCATAGGTGAAAACCACAGGATGGTGCCTGGACTGGTAAGTATCACCCCAATATTCGTAGGTATGAGTCTCGTTAACTATCGTCTCTGAAAAAGGTGAATTCTTGGCTATTGTAATGAAAAAAATGTTGTCGACCACGTAAAGGTCTTTGAAAGCATCGTAATACCACCTGTTGGCGTCACAATACTCGACCATATGCTCCGCCAATGCGCTCGTTATGGCGAACCACTCGGAGCCTTTGAATATTTTGATCTGGCTGTCGAAGTTCTCATTGACGGGGAAGAGGTTGATCCCCAGCTTGTATAATTTCGTCAATAAAGCCCTCAGTATCCTGGCAGGATGCATGTTGTCGTGAAGCTGCCTGGCGGGCTTCGGAAGCTTCATCCTGAAAAAAGCTCCCTGCTTGTTTATTTCATAATATATCTCGAAAAAGTTTTTTCCCATGTTCTGCTCAAGATACTTGCTGTAACCGCTTCTTATCATCATGTCCTGGCCGCTTCTGAGGCATACATAGTCGTATTTTTTTCCGGATTTGATGACTTCCCTGAGAAGGATGATCGTCGCATCCACAATGCTTATGTCACCCCATGAAACGCTAACGTTTTCTGAGGTCATGAATATCCTCGGATCCTTGATAAGCCTTCCTGACATTTCCTCGATGCTGTTTTTATCTATGTGCATGTAGACATCTGCCTCTTCATCAGAGATCAGCTGCCTTAAGAACATGTTCACCTGCTCAGGGTTTTTATGCACAAGCAGAATATATGCTATCTTCAAATTAATCACCTCGCGCCCTGGCTGCTTTCCGTTAATAACGGCTCGCTGATTTGATATTTATATTACCATTTTATATGCAAAATGTAAAGAATATTCGAACAATTGTCACAATTATAACAATTACAAATCACTCCGGCACAAACAGCAAATCCCCTCCAGATGGCGATTAAACCTCCAAGGGGATTATCTCTGCAGCGTTTCCTTATGTCATTTTACAATCATATGTTCAATTTCGAACTCGCTCAGGTCAGAAAACTTTCTTGCGCTTCCCTCATCGGTCCAATTGATTATGGTTATGCTGACAGGGTTAGAGGATTTCTCTATCCTGCTCAAGCTGACGCATATGGCGCTGTCCGCATTATTAATCGTTCTCAGATCCTGAACAACCACATTCTGCATGAACTCCGTGGCATAGTTCGGCTCGAAATCAATCCCTGCCTGCGGTTTAGTGCCGTTCGAATTTGACAATACACAATCCCTGACAATCAGGTTTTTAACGCTGATTATAGAGATGCCGTTTCTTCTGTTGTTGTCAGCCGTGCATCCTTCGATTGTGACATTTTCGCAGAAGTTGGCTTCTCCAGCGCTAGCGGTATAAGCTGCGCCGATGTAGATCCCATCGCCCCAGCATTTGGACACAGAAACATCCGCGATACGGATATCCTTGCTGTTCCTTATGGAGATACCATGTCCCCATTCCCCGGTTGTGCCTATGTGAATATCCCTGTCACCGACTATCTTTCCTCCGGCAATCTCGATATTCGAAACGTTTAGAGCCGAGACAACAGCATAGTTTTCATTGCTTGATGCTTTTGCCTTCAGAACAGTATCGACCGATAGACTTAACCTGATATTGCTCTTCAACCTTATCCCTGTATCTGCATTTATCAGATACGTCCCCTCCGGTATAGCTACTGTTCCTCCGCCTACTGAAGCCGCATAATTAACAGCCTTTTGTATAGCAGCTGTATCATCCGCGATTCCGTCCCCCTTTGCCCCATAGCTCTTCACGCTGACCTGAGCCGACCCGTCGCCTTTAAAATTTGCGTACTGGCCGATTGTCAGGAAGATGATGAGATACAGAGGAACAGCAATCAACATAAAATCTACAAATCGTTTAGAAAAAGCCTTGTACAACCTTCTCGCCTCATTCCTCGAACAAAATATGAAAGCAGCCGGAAAACTTGATTTGATATTTATATTACCATTTCTCGAGCAAAAAGCATAGAATATTCGGATATTTGCCACACGGCCCTTTCTGCGAGCACGAGAAAATCCCCTTCATCAGGCTATTAACCTTCTGTCGGGGATTTTCTCGTTGCTGTTTTATTTTACGACCATATGATTCAGTTCAAACGCACTCAGGTCAGAGAACTTTCTTGTGCTGCCCGAATCGGTCCAGTTGCTGATTGTTATATCCACTTCGTTAGCAGATGTCTCGATCCTGCTGAGGCTGACACATATTGCACTGTCTGCATTATTGATAGTCTTCAGATTTTCAACAACCACGTTCTGCATGAACTCCGTGGAATAGTTCGGCTCGAAATCGATCCCAGCCTGCGGCTTAGTACCGTTCGAATTTGACAGGACACAATCCTTTACAAGAAGTTTTTTCACGCTTATTATAGAAATGCCGTTTCTTCTGTTGCTGTCAGCAGTGCACCTTTCTATTACGACATTCTCGCAGTAGTTTGTTTCCCCTACCGTTCCGGTATATGCAGCGCCAATGTACATCCCATCGCCCCAGCAATTGGTTACCGAAACATCTGCAATGTGTATGTTCTTGCTGTTCCTTACCGAAATTCCGTGTCCCCACTCACCGGTTGTACCTAAATGGACATCTCTTTCACCAACTATCTTTCCTCCGGTGATCTCAACATCTGAAGCGTTAAGCACAGAAATGACAACGTAGCTTTCGTTGCTGGATGCTTTTGCCTTCAAGACCGCATTTTTCGATAGACAGAGCCTTACATTGCTTTTCAGCCTAAGTCTGGTATCTGCATTGATCATATAAGTTCCATCAGGTATGGACACTGTTCCGCCTATAGATGCAGCATAGTTTATAGCGCTTTGTATGGCAGCCGTATCGTCCGCCGCCCCGTCACCTTTAGCTCCATAGTTTTTCACATTAACAAGAGCAGATTTAACCAAACTGTTTTGTGCGCCCTTGATGGCTGATGCAGCGGCATCTGCCTGTTCCTGGGTGCATGAAGCCGTCACAGCGTTCGCCTTGACAATCTCCTGATATAAGTTCCAGCTTGCTACTGTATAATCAGCAGCTTTGGCTGCTGCGAGTGCCGCATTATATGCTGTAAGATCTGCGCCGGCATTAGAAGCGGCATACACCTCAACCTCTCCGTAGTGGTTATAATTGTTGACAGTGCTTCCGTTTGAATAAAGCCTTACGTATCTTGCGTTGACCGGGGCAAAAGTAACGCTAAGCCCTGCAACCGTTTCCGGGTACTCGCTGTTGGCACCTGTTCCTAAGCCTGTACTATTGTTAGTGTCGTTGTTGTATACGGTAGACACTCCCGAAGAGAAGTCGGCGTCATTTGAAAGCTGCACGATAACGTCATGATATTTCCTTGAGTCTCCGAAATAGTGGCGAAGTTTGATGTTGTCGATAGTGTTGGAAGCTCCCAGGTCAATCTGCAACCACTGGGCTCCCCCTGCTTTATAGCTGTCTGCATAATTCGAAGTGTTTATAATGCCGTCTGTTGCACAGGAAAGGTTAGCGTAGCCGCTTGAAGAAGTGCTTGTCTGTTTTCCTGCAGCAAGGTTGTCCGTTGAAGGAGCTGCCGCTTGAAAAACCTGTACCTCAGTATAGTGATTAAAATTATTTACATTGCTTCCGTTGGAGTATAGCCTTACGTATTGAGCGTTTACTGCCGGAAAATCTATTTCCTTCCCGGCACTTGTTTCCGAATATTCGCTATCTGATCCTGCTCCAAGGCCTGCACTGTTGTTGGAATCGTTGCTGTACACTGTGGTTACTCCGTTGCTGAAGGAAGGATCGTTTGAAACCTGTACAATCACATCTCGATACCTTCTCGCATCACCGAAATAGTGCCATAGCTTGACTGAATCAATTAAGCATGTGCTGCCTAAATTTATCTGTATGTACTGAAGGCCTGATCCTATGGAGCTGTCGGCGTAGTTTGACGTGCTGATTATGCCGTCTGTAGCATATGAAAGGTTTTTCCAGGCCATTTGAGCTGTTGGAAGGATGTTGCCTGCCAGGTTGCTCGCAGAAGCAGCTGGTTCTTCGAAAACCTGTATTTCCCCGTAATGGTTGTAGCTGTTGATGTTGCTGCCGTTTGAGTACAACCTGACATATCTTGCATTAACTGCCGTGAAGGTCATATCCTTTCCTGCACTGGATTCAGAGTACTCACTGTCCTTGCCTGCGCCAAAGCCTGAGCTGTTGTCGCTGTCGTTGTTGTATACTATAGTATAACTTCCAGCCGTGAAACTTGAGTTGTTGGAAACCATAACTACAACATCATGGTATGTCCTCGCATCGCCGAAATAATGCCAAAGCCTGATGTTGTTGATATTGTGGGATGCTCCAAGGTCGACCTGAACCCACTGTCGCCCTGCAGCAGTATAGCTGTCGGCATAATTCGAGGCTTTTACCACCCCGTCTGCAGCAAGGGAGAGGTTCCTGAACGCTACAGAAGAAGCCGCAGTCGGTTTTCCGTATGCCAGGTTCGCAGCTCCTGCAGCAGATACTTTGCTGACGGGCACCGCTGCAAAGAAACCAGACAGGAATATCAAAGATATAAAAAACGATAAGGTTCTCTTTCGTTTCATGATTGCGCCTCCTCGAAAAAAAAGTTTAAACAAAAATATAATTGTATTATAATTATTATTATATTTATTTTAATTTAAATGTCAATATAATTAAAACATTTATTAAAATTCTTTCTCAAACAACAAAAAGCCCTTCAGATTAATTGAAATTCTCATTAATCTGAAGGGCTTTGCATTAAATAATTATTTTACAACAAGGTGCTGAAGCTCAAATGCGCTCAGGTCCGAAAACTTTCTTCCGCTTCCGCTGTCAGTCCAGTTTATTATGGTTATGCTGACCGGGTTTGAGGAGGTCTCGATCCTGCTCAAGCTGACGCAAATTGCGCTGTCGGCATTATTTATGGTTTTCAGATTCTGAACAACCACATTCTGCATGAACTCGGTTGACAGGTTTGGCTCAAAATCTATTCCCGCCTCAGGCTGTGCTCCGTTCGAGTTTGACAAAACGCAATCCTTGACCAGCAGGTTTTTCACGCTTATTATCGAGATCCCGTTTCTTCTGCTGTTGTCCACTGTGCATCTTTCAATCGTGACATTTCCGCAGTAGTTCAATTCACCGGCCGTACCAGTGTAAGCAGCTCCGATGTAGATACCATCACCCCAGCAATCGGTGATGGTTACATCTGCTATGCGGACATTTGTACTGTTCACAATCCTTATGCCATGCCCCGCGTTCGATGTGCCGGAATAGAGATTCCTGTTTCCAATTATCTTTCCGCCTGTTATCTCGATATTCGAAAGATTAAGCGCCGATATTGTATAGAAGGTTGAGGTGCTCGCTGCCTTTGTTTTCAGAACGGCATTGCTTGAAAGGCTTAATCTTATGTTGCTTTTAAGCTTTATCTTAGTGTCCGGATTTACAAGATACGTTCCATCAGGTATGGATACCGTTCCTCCCCCGAGGGAAGCTGCTGCATTTATCGCGTTCTGGATAGCAGTCGTATCGTCCGTTACCCCGTCACCTTTTGCTCCGTAGGTCTTTACGCTTACCTGAGCCGCTTTTACGAGGTTTGCTTGTGCTGTGGTGATGGCCGATGTTGCTGCGTTTATCTGTGTCTGCGTACTGGTAGTTGTAACGACGTTTGCTGCCACAACCGCCTGGTATGTGTTCCAGCTTGCAACAGTGTAGTCGGTTGACTTGACTGCAGCCAAAGCTGCGTTATACGCGGTAATGTCTGTTCCAACGGTTTTCTTTACAAGCGACGATATGGCGCTGTTTATCGCCGATGCCTTTGACGCTTTCTCTGCGTCTGTCCCTTCGGCCATGGCCAGAGCGTTCGTGACCGCGCTGAAGTCGACGTAGTCTGCAGGGTTCAGTGCCGCTGCCGCCGCTTTCGCTGCAGATAGGTTTGCGTCCACCACCTTGACCAGCTTTGCCTGTGCGGCTTTGATTGCCGAAGTTGCCGCATCGACCTCGGCCTGAGTGTTCGAAGCCGAAACAGAGTTTGCAGCTACGACCGCCTGGTACGCGCTCCAGCTCGAAGCTGTGTAGTCAGCCTGCTTAACCGCAGCGATTACAGCATTGTAAGCTGTCAGGTCTGCGCTCACCGGTTTCTTTACAAGAGCCGAGATGGCGCTGTTGATCGCAGCTGTCTTTGAAGCCTTCTCTGCGTCTGTCCCTTCGGCCATCGCAAGAGCGTTCGTGACCGCGCCGAAGTCGACGTAGTCTGCAGGGTTCAGTGCCGCTGCCGCCGCTTTCGCCGCAGAAAGGTTTGCATCCACCACCTTGACAAGCTTTGCCTGTGCGGCTTTGATTGCCGAGGTTGCCGCATCGACCTGAGCCTGAGTGCTTGAAGCTGTAACAGAGTTTGCAGTCACAACCGACTGGTATGTGCTCCAGCTTGCAGCTGTGTAGTCAGCCTGTTTAACCGCTGACAGCGCAGCGTTGTATGCTGTCAGGTCTGCGCTCACAGCCTTCTTGACAAGAGCCGATATGGCGCTGTTGATCGCAGCTGTCTTTGAAGCCTTCTCTGCGTCTGTCCCTTCGGCCATGGCCAGAGCGTTCGTGACCGCGCTGAAGTCGACGTAGTCAGCAGGGTTTAATGCTGCTGCCGCCGCTTTCGCTGCAGAAAGGTTTGCGTCCACCACCTTGACCAGCTGTGCCTGCGCGGCTTTGATTGCTGCAGTTGCTTCGTCGACCTGTGCCTGCGTGCTGGAAGCCGTAACAACGTTTGCTGTCACAACCGACTGGTATGCGCTCCAGCTTGCTGCTGTGTAGTCAGCCTGCTTGACCGCTGCCAGTGCCGCGTTGTAGGCTGTCAGGTCTGCGCTCACAGCCTTCTTGACAAGAGAATCGATAGCGCTGTAGATCGCATTCGTTTTGGCCACCTTCTGGTAGGTTCTCCTTTCAGGCATAGCCAGCGCCTTGGTTACTGCGCTGAAGTCAACGTAATCGTTGGGATTCAATGCATTTGCAGCCGCTTTGGCCGCAGCAAGGCTTGTATCCACGCTTGTCGTCGTGCTGCTCAGTGCAGCTGCATATGTGTGGAAACCTCTTTTCGCAGAAGCATCCATAGGTAATGCTGTCAGTCCGATACAAACGGTCAGTCCAATCATCGCTGCGCTAAATAGTGCTTTTGATTTCTTCATTAGTTTGTTCTCTCCTCTTTCTCCTTTTGATAGCTGCAAATAAATAAGCCATAGGTTACCCTATAGCTTGAAATTTACAACATTCAAACACTGGCGTCCCATCATGCAGTTCCCCGAAGCGAAACCAAGGCGCTTGCACTCCGGAATTTCCGGAAATGCAATTTTTCAGTTTTGTTTAATGTAATTATAATTCATTTCAAAAATCTTGACAATGTTATAATATGGATTGAGCCGCCTGGAAACAATTTTAGAGCAGCATCAAGCCCTGCAAACTGCGGGTTTACAGCATCCGGTCCTTTTCTAAAAAAATATTTTTTACAACGTTTTTGCTTTGATTTTAAGCAGGCTCTTCATGTCTTTTCGGATACCCGGGGAAGTGAGCAGCACCCCAAAATAAAACAGTGCGCATATAGCAATCGATAGAAAGCTCCACAGGTAGCCGCTGCCCAATTTCTGGAGAGAGAAGCCCAATACTCCCATCAAAACAGCTGCTGATGCAGTCAGCTTCACATTTTTTAAGGTTTTCATTACAGGTATCCCTATAGCAACCTGCATGATGATAAAATGAACCAGTACTCCCTGCATGCGTATCCACGATCTTGCGTATACCAAAGCCCAAAATCCGTATTTCGAGCTCATAATGCAGACCGGAACGAGAAAAATCAGATGCAGCAGCTGGGCCAGAAAGGATAGCTTTGGCCTCCCTTTAGCCCTGTAGACTTCACTGCAGAAATGTCCAAATATTATCGTGATGCAGCTGGTCAATGCCCATATGCCTATTACAGGGCCAGCTTCCTTCCATTTGCTGCCAAGCAGTATGCTTGAGGCCAGGTCGCTATAAAGATATACGCCGACGCCGAGAGGGAATATGAATATTGATACCACCCTCTGCGTGTTAAAGTACATCCTGTTGAATTTTTCATCATCGTTCTGCAAGCGCGACAGAGCAGAGAAAAGCACCGGCACTATCGAAGCGGTTACCAGCGTCATTATCATGTTCACCATGGTAGTTGATGTTTTGTATATACCTATGTAGTACTGACTCAGACTGCTCGCTATGATGAACGCGTCTATCCAGGTTGTAAGCCATATGGAGACAGCCTCGATCAGGGACCAAATGCTAAAGGAGATCATTTCAGCCAGTATTCTTTTTCTGTAGAACAACCTGGGTTTCCATTTTGATTTAACCGTCAGCAAGACTGCGTTCGTGAGCTGCACGAAGATATTTCCTATAATTATTGCCCAGTAGCTGAAACCTAGGAAGGCTAACGGCACCGTTACGGCAAAAGGCACGCAGACCGATACCATCCTTATCAGGAAAAGAGTCTTGTAGTTAAAGTTTCGTCTGTAAAGCGCCATCTGTATGCTTGAAAAAGAAGTCAGAAGCAGCTGTACAGAAGCTACCGCCACCACATTGCCTAACCCGGGATTGCCTACCAGCGCTGCGATTTGCTCCCGGAACACTGCTATTACAATCCACAGGAAAAGCGATATCCCCAAATTAGTCCAGAATGCAACATTGGCGTTATTGAATTTCTCTTCCTCATCCTTAAATTCATGCTGCACCAGATATTTCTGAAATCCGACATCAGTAAACATGTCCGCAAAAGTCGTTATCATGGCTACTGTGGCTACAACACCGAATGCTTCAGGAGAAACTATCCTTGCCAGGATCATGCTCGTGACAGGGCTGACGATTCTTGCTGCTATCTCTGTGATCGACGACCATTTAGTTGCATTGACAACCTTTTTGTTAAGATTTTCTTCTCCCATTGTCGTTTCTCCTTTAACGTATCAATCTGACTACCGAGGAAGTTCTATCCATTCGCCAAGCAAATTGTCGAATGACTCCGGAGAGAACTTGCCAAAGCCGGATGCAGGATAAAATGTTAGCTCTCCAAAATACAGCTTGCCATTTATTTCGTAAAAATCCACCCTTATAAACGGTATGCCTTTTGACAGGACCTCTGCAATTTGAAGCATCCTGTCGAAAGTTTCAGGTCTCGGGATCAAAATCGTGCTGTTAGGGTGCCCGGGTCTTCCAAAAGGCATAAGGTTCCAATCTTTGTCGAATATATCGATGTTCAACCCGCCCCCTGAATTCCTGTTGGAGCATACGAAACAGCACCTTGGTTCTCCATTGAAGCACATGAGTTTATAATCCTTGAGATCGAAGCCTGATTCGTCGACCATGTACTCCTCGCAGATAATTCTCGGCTTGATATCCTTGTAAGGCCATTCTCTGGCATGATAAAAGTAGTTGTTTTTCATCGATCTGTCAATCCTTCTTCTGACCGCTTCGATATCCAGCGCTTTCTTATCCTTACAAATTGCTATGCCGCCGGAATCATGGGTGCATTTGAGCACAAACCTGTCCGGCAAAACATCAAAATCGATTTCCTCAAACTTGTCCCAAACACCTATCAGGGGGATCAGGTATTCTTCTCCGATTTTTTCCGAGATGTATCCCCTGACCTCATACTTGTCTGCAAATGTTGTGTAAAGCGGATTCCTGTCGAATAGTTTAAGCCACTGCAACTTTTCGTTGAAAGTTGTCGGGTTTTCCCAATCGATTGCCGCACCCATTTTCTCTTTGAACAGCAGCGACAAATAAATTTTGTCCGGCAAGAAATGCGATATCCTTTTCTTGAGGATCCATCTCACCCATCTGCTTTTATCGGCATATTTATTCAGATCCTTTGCCATATCGAGCCACCTCCGCCTCAGGTTAAACACTTTCTTCCGCTTGAAGTTTGAAAGATGCGAATACGCTGACCATAGCGATCATTATCTGGTCATACCTGTCGAAATAGTAGACCAAGGCGAATCCCAATATTAAATGCATTACTATGATAAGGATTCCGCATACATTCAAAGCGCTTGTTCTGGAATCAGATTTTAACAGCCTGAACAAAACAACTGCGTAGGAGCTGTAAAAGATTAGGAATCCTATGATCCCAGTGTTCATGAGTATTTCGACATAGTTGTTGTGAGCGTATACCCCAAAGTAGTAGTATGAGGCTGCTGTACCAGCTCCAAGCAAAGGATATGAGCTGAATACTGCCAGCCCTCCCTCGATCAGGGAAACTCGTGCGTTGTCGCTTTCGTTCCCCGCCCCTGAGGTTAGAAGTGCGATCAGCTCGTCGAACCTCAGACTGATCGCCCTGAACATTTCAAAGTTTTTGATTGCATAGACAATAACGAGGAGGATCCCTATGCCAAATATTGCTAGAAGGGTTTTCTTAAAAAATGCGTTGCGGTTCTCCTTCTTTAGAAAAAACACTATCACAACTCCACAAAGCAGGAGCAGGAACGCTTTTTTCGACCCCGTCAGCAATGCGAAAACGGAACAAACTCCTATTGTAAGGACATATATAACGCTTTTCCAATGCCTGTTCTTTCTGTTTATCAGCATAAAGAGTGAAAACAGCACCGCATACGCGTATGACATGCCTACCGCGTTGGCATTGCCAAGCTCATTACCCACCCTTACAATATTGTTGCTGTTAATAATTTTTTCAAACACTGAGGTTCCGTATATCGAAAAACCGTAGATGCACAAAGTAAGCCCGCCGATAATAAATGCGTCCAGTATCAGGTACACCCTTTCTTCAGAATCAACAAAGTTCACAGTGAACAGACAGATGACGCAAACCGTTATGAAGTCGTAGAGGGCTTCGTAGCCTTCTTTCGGCGACGGTGTATAGAAATAACCTATTATCAGCACTGCAAGATATAAGAATATTGACACTATGAAAAAGTTCCATTTCACTTTTCCAAGAGCCAGGATGTTGGCTGCGCTGACGAACAGAAAGAAGTATAAGGATACTTTGTTCAGAATCGTGGTGCTTTCCGTTCCTGTGAAAGCAGTCATGCAAACAATATAAGCGAATATAGAAAAAGACCACAGCTTCTGCAGCATCGTTCTCTTCATATCCATAGCAGTATCCATATTTTCCACCTCCGCCCCGCTTTTATAATAACCTTTCAAGACATTCCAAATATTTTCTTCCCATTCTTTCCAGGGAGTAGTTCTCCCTGACTGCTTTGGCTTTCTCGCCAATCCTGTCTGCAAAAGCCTTGTCTGAAATGATTTTCTCCATGGCTTCGGCCATCGCTTCCGCATCGCCTACGGGAACAAGCAAGCCGTTTTCCTGATCATTTATCAGCTCCCTTGGCCCGCCTGCCGGACAGTCTGTTGAGATGCACGGCAGGCCCATCGCCATGGCTTCCATGAGCGCATTAGGCATGCCTTCGAAATCGGAACTCAGCACGTACATTGTTCCAGATTTTATCCTCTCGTGCACATCGTTGACTATGCCCTCAAAAACGACCGAAGTTTCCAGACCGTAGCCGGCAGTGATTTCTTTCAGGTTCTGCAGAGCACCGCTTCCAAACCCTCTTCCGAATATGTGCAGCTTGTAATCCGGATGTTTCATCCAGACTGTCTTGAATGCCGAAATCATCATCGGATAGTTCTTCTGTTCCTCCAGCCTGCCGATCGCATAGATATCCTTCGTCACGTTCGTTCTGTCCGCATGGGGCAGGTTGCCCTTGACAGGATTCGGTATAACCCATGACCTGTCCTGAATTTTCTTGGAAAAATATCCTTTAACCTCATCAGTCTGGAATATGTAGCCGTCTGCAAAGGGATATACCAGCCTTCTTGCTAACCGCTTTGGCTTGCTCCTCGGGCTGCGCTTCGGGTCGTTCCTTTCGCTTATGACAACCGGGACATCTGCAAATTTTCCTGCCAGGATGGAATACAGATTGACTGTGTAAAGGAAGGACATTATTATGTCAGGTTTTAGGGCTTTGAGCTCCTCTCTCAAAATGGAGAAACGCTTCCATGGGGAAACAAGCCTGCCGTATTTGCTGACCTTGTCGCAAAGCGGGATGACCTTCACCCTGTCGTCCAAGTCGTACTCACATACGTTGTAGGACAGGAGGATCAGATAGACTTCAATGTTTTTGCCTGCAGCATAGCTGGCAAGTTCGGACATTACCCTTTCAGATCCTCCCGATGCTAGGCTGCTGATTACGAACGCAACCTTCTTGATTTTGTTCTCACCCATATTGTTTCGCCCCCTTCAAGCAGTAATTAAAGATCATTGCCCGCTGACCTCGAGCAGGTATCGCTCCCACTCTCTGAACACCTCATTCGGTGCAAAATCAAGCGACCTCGCCTTTGCGTTTCGTGACAGCTTCTCTGCAAATGCGCTGTCTCCAAGAACTCTTTTCATGGCTTCCGCCAGCTTTTCGGCATCCCTTACCGGCACAAGAAGTCCGTTTTCCCCACTCTCGATCAAAAGCCTCGGCCCTCCGCAGGGACAATCTGTTGAAACCACCGGTATGCCCAACGTCATCGCTTCCATGACCACATTAGGCAAGCCTTCGTAGTCAGAGGAAAGGACAAACAGCTTTGCGCCTTTGATTTCTTCCTGTATTTCCGTCACCACGCCCTTGAATGTTACCCTGTCCTGAAGGCCCAGGGCCGCTGCATGTTCCGACAGGCTCTGGCGGAGACTTCCGTCGCCGTATATCACCAGGTTGTCTTCGGGAAAATCGCCTGCGATTTTGGCAAAAGCATCGATTAGCAGCTTCTGGTTTTTTTGTTTTCCAAGCCTGCCCGCGGTGACTATGTCCTTCCGTTCACCTTCGTAATTCGCATTGTAAAACTTCTCGTCCACCTGGTTCAGGATGATCTTTGATTTGTCCTGGATGCCTTTAGGAAAATAGTTTCTTGCATCTTCGGTCTGGAACACATATCCTGAAGCGAACGGGAACAAGATTTTCGCCGCTGCCTTATATGCCCGGTTTGGGTACTCCCGCTTCGGATCGTTCCTAACGGATATGACCGTTTTTACTCCAAGCAGCCTCGTGGCCAGGATAGCCCTGAAGTTGGCTTCGGCCATGAATGACACCACGACGTCTGGCCTTTCCCTCTTGCATATCCTGCGGAGCTTTGCGATACGGGAGATGTTTTTTTTCAGTGAGCCCTGGTCAATCTCCGCATCCTCCAAGGATTCCCTGCGCACCAAAGTGTCCAGCTCGTACTCTTTCTCGTCGCGGAAGGATGTGACGAGTATTACGGTGTAGCCTCTTCGCGCAAATTCGTTAGCCAGGTTCACCATGACCCTCTCCGCTCCACCGTGATGGATTGCGTTGATGTAAAACAAAAGTCTGCTCATCCTTTTTCACCTTCCTCGATGGTGTCTGCTAAAAGCAGGTTCTGAGCTCGTATATTTTTTCCAGCTCTTTTACGGATCTTTTCACATTGAATTTCGAATCCCTGACAATTTCATAGCCCTTGCCCCTGTCTGCGCATGAGGCTGAAACGGCTATTTCCTTGATCTTTTCAGCCCACTCCTCGATGCTGTTGGCGGTGGTTGAAAGGGCTTCTATGTTGTTTGTAAGGTATACCTCTTCGGTTATCACATCTGAAACCAAGCACCTCAAGCCTATGCATTGGGCTTCCACCAGAGTGACAGGGAGCCCCTCGTAATGGGAAGGGAATACAAGCAGATCCATCGCCTGCATGTAATCGTCGGTGTTGCCCACGCTTCCGGTGAAAATAACCGAATCAGATAGTGACAGGCTTTTGACCTGGTTTTCAAGTTCAGCTCTGAGCTCCCCGCCTCCGACGATGAGTAGCTTCATGCCCTTTTCTTCGCTGCTCAGCCTTGAGAAAAGGTCTATGAGGAACCTGTGGTTTTTGGGATAGGCGAGCCTCCCCACATGCCCGATTACGAACTGCCCAGACGCGCCGAGCCTTTCCCTCATCTCGAGCCGCTTGCCTTCATCGAACTTATACCTTTCGCAGTCTATCCCGTTTGAAATTACGATGAATTTCCCTGATCCGGTTATACCCCTTCCAAAGAGCCATTTTCCAGATTCTATAGAGCATGCAGCACAGCAGTCTGCTATGCGCCTCAGCGGCAGCTGCATAAGCCATTTGACGGGAACCAGTGGGCCCTTGCCGTTGGATGTGTTGTGGCTATGAGCCACAGTGAATGCCCCGTGCTTTTTTGCGATGCTGAGGTCGATGCTCGCGGTGCTTCTTACATGGCTGTGGACAACCTTGTAGGGATGCTCCCTGTAGAAGTCGTTCCAGCACCTGCGGTAACGGATCAGGTTGCTTAGGTTCAGCTTGGGTATATAGTATACCTTCCCTCCCAGGCTTTCTATCTCCTCCCGGAAGAAATCCTGTTCCTTATGGCTGATGATGAAGTCAAACTGGAATCTTTCCCTGTCTATGTTTCTGTACAGGTTCATCACGACAGCCTGGGAACCCCCAGGGTTTAGACCATCAATAATCTGAAGTATCCTCATTTGCTTCACCTCTCAAACACGGTTATTCTTCCATGGCCAGTGCCAAACTCTCGCTTATGTAATCGACGTCTTCATCGCTCAGCAGCGTGTGCAGCGGAAGGGTTATCTCGTTTTCGTACTGCCTGTAGGCGTTAGGGAAATCCTTTATGTCAAAACCCATCTTGCTGTATGCCGAGAGCAGCGGGAGCGGCTTGTAGTGTACGTTCGTCGCTACGCCTTGCTCAGCCATCCTCTCTATGACTCTGTTCCTGAATGCTTCATCTCTGCCGGGCATCCTCACCAGGTACAGATGTCCGCTTGAGGAGAAGTCGCTGCCGAAGTGTACTATAGGCTCGACACCTATCTCTTTTAGGTTTCTGTCATACCTCTCTATTATCTCCCTTCTCCTTTTAAGGAGTTCGGCGTATCGTTTCAGCTGAACAAGCCCGATGGATGCCAGGATGTCGGTCATGTTGCACTTGAAGCCAAGTGTTACTATGTCGTATTCCCAGGTTCCAGGCTTTGTCTTGGCAAGGGCGTCCTTTGACTGCCCGTGGAGGGTCAGGAGCATGTAGTCCTTGTATATCATCTCGTTTTCTATGCCCGGTATGTCCTTCCAGGTCACTGCCCCTCCTTCCGCGGTCGTCAGGTTCTTCACCGCATGGAAGGAGAAGCTGGTGAAGTCTGCGGCCTGCCCTGAAATAAGCCCTCTTGAGGTTGCACCGAAGGAGTGCGCGCCGTCCGCTATTACCGCTATCCTGCCCAGTGCCCTCTGTATTTCGGTCCTAGGCTTGAAGATATCCCTCTTCCTGTTTACTATCTCGTATATCCTGTCGTAGTCGCACATCACGCCCGCAATGTCGACTGCGATGACAGCTTTTGTTTTTTCGTTTATAGCGTCTTCGATGGCGTCGTAGTCAATCTGGAATGAATCCTTCCCGGTATCGACCAGGACTATCTTCGCTCCCACATGGCAGATGACGCTTGCGGAGGCTGAGTAGGTGTAGGCAGTGGTTATAACCTCATCCCCTTCACCGATTCCGAGAATCCTCAGGGCCATCTCCCTGCAGTCCGTCTCTGAGTTAAGGCAAACAGCCCTCGATGTCCCGCAGTAGTCGGCTATCTGCCTTTCGAACAGCTTTGTCTTAGGTCCTGTGGTTATCCAGCCTGATCTCAGAGTGTCTATGACTTCTTCTATCTCAAGTTCAGTGATATCGGGCGGAGAAAAAGGAATGAGCGGTCTTTTGTTTCCTTTGCTGTCGGTCTGCACATGAATCCCTCCCAAATTTTATTTGATGCCGTAGTATTCGACGTACCAGTCTGCAAACCTCTGAAGCCCTTCTTCTATTGTCGTGGTCGGCTTGAATCCCACCGCTTCCTGGAGCCTGTCGATCGATGCGTAGGTTGCGGGTACGTCCCCTGCCTTCAAAGGTTCGAAAATCTTTTCGAAAACAACCTCTCTTCCCAGCTTCCTGCCTAAACACTTCTCAAGCGTTTCAACGAACACCATGAGCTTTTCCGGTCTGTTGTTGCCGATATTGTATATGCAGTGCGGAACGGGACCTTCCTGCGGATTGCCGAGCAGCCTGCAGATCCCTTCTACTATGTCGTCTATGTACGTGAAGTCCCTGTAAAGGTCATATTCAAAGTCGCCGTTGTTGAATATCCTGATCGGTTCCCCTCCAAAATACTTGTCTGTGAATGAGAAGTAAGCCATGTCGGGCCTTCCCATCGGCCCATACACGGTGAAGAACCTTAGCCCTGTGGACGGAATCTTGTAGAGATGGCTGTAGCAGTACGCCATAAGTTCATCGGATTTCTTGGTAGCCGCGTAAAGCGATACGGGGTTGTCCACGAAATCGGATTCCTCGAAGGGCACCTTTTTGTTGGCACCGTACACCGAGCTTGAAGAGGCGTAGACGAGATGGTCGACAGCGCCGTGCCTGCATGCCTCAAGTATGTTGAAGAAGCCCACTATGTTGCTTCTTATATACTCGTCGGGGTTGTCTATGGAGTACCTTACGCCAGCTTGCGCAGCCAGGTGAATGACGACATCAGGCTCATTCTCTTCGAAGATCCCGCTGACCGCTTCCTTGTCGGATATGTCGGCCTTGATGAAAGAGAACTTTTCGAAAGGCTTCAGCTTTTCCAGGCGGTCGCTCTTCAGCTTGACATCGTAGTATTCGTTCATGTTGTCAACCCCGACGACACTGCACCCCTGCTCCAGGAGCCTCCTGGACAGGTGGTAGCCTATAAAGCCGGCCGCTCCTGTTACGAGGTACTGTTTTCTGACATCCAATGCTTTGCAGTTCATTTCTATGCATCTCCTCGCTGAGATTCTATACACAGTTGTTGATGTACCCCTCCGTTGCATCCTTCCTTTGGATAAGCTTCGCCGGATTTCCAATTACAATCGTGTCATCGGGCACGTCAAAATTGACAAAGGTATTTGGGGCGATGAGTACATTGTTGCCTATGCGGATGTTCCCAACTATTGTCGAGTTTATCCCGACCCAAACGCTGTCTCCTATCACTGGGGTTCCTTTTCTTTTCCCCCTATTGTCCTGTCCGATTGTTGCGCCCTTATGGATATTGAAATTTTTCCCTATTATCGCATTAGGGTTTATCCCGATATTGAATGCATGTCCTAGGTATAGTCCGCCGCCAATGTTCGGGCCCCCGATTATTTCCAAGCCGTATTTCAATTTCTGCCTGTGAAGTATGTATCTTAAAAAAGCTGCTTTCAGCTTGCCCTTTGAGGCTTCAGCCTGCCTCAGGTAAAATAAGTGCCTCAATGCATGGTTGGCCAGCAGATTTTTGATTCCAGCTACCGTATCCCACTTCTTGCCGGTGTATCTGAAATAGTCGTCTTCGAATTTAGGAACCATAATTACTCCTCCCCCACTCTATATTCTTCCTATGGAATGGTACTCCACGCCCGCTTTACTCATATCGACCGTTGCGTAGATGTTCCTCCCGTCGTAGACAAGAGGTGTCTTCATAAGGTTCTTGTATTCATGAGGGGCTACCTCTTTTATGTCGGCCCACTCTGTGAATATGAAGCATATGCTAGCCTGCTTCAGGGCATCCCGCGGGCTTTCGACATAAGCTATGCTGCCTTTTCCGTTTCTCCCTTCAGGGAAAAGGTTTGCGAAGTGCTCCTTACCTACCGGATCGTAGGCGAATATGTTTGCCCCCTGCTCCAGAAGGAGCGGCACGTTTTCAAGCGATGGGGCTTCCCTCAGGTCATCGGTGCCCGGTTTGAATGTGAGCCCCAGCACTGCAACCTTGAGGTTGTTGAACGTGATGAGCCTGCTGCTCGCCTTCCTGTAGAGCATAGTCTTCTGGTCCTTGTTCACCTCTATGGCAGCTTTTACGGTCCTGAGCTTGTACCCGTGCTGCTTCCCAAGGTAGTATAGTGCCATGGTGTCCTTAGGAAAGCAGGAGCCCCCGTACCCTATGCCTGCATTAAGGAACCTGCCGCCGATCCTTTCGTCGAAGCTCATGCCTTGTGCAACCTCCTGGATATTCGCCCCAACAAGCTCGCACAGGTTGGCGATGTCGTTCATGTAGGAAATCTTGAGCGCCAGGAAGTCGTTTGACGCGTACTTTATCATCTCGGCAGACCTCCTGCTCACAGAGACTATGGGCAGGCCGAAAGGTTCGTATATCTTCCTGAGCATTTCCTCAGCCCATTCGCTCTCTGTCCCAATTATGACCCTCGGCGCATGCAGCGTGTCCCTCACCGCTGTGCCCTGGGCGAGGAATTCCGGGTTCGAGGCAACCTCGACCCTCACATCGTTCACAAGGAAATCCTTTATGAACTGCTCCACCTTGTCGTTCGTTCCCACCGGGACAGTCGACTTCACGACAACCAGGCATTCCTTTTCCACGGTTTCGGCGATCTGCCTCGCCACCGCAGCTATGTGCACAAGGTTGGCAGATCCGTCCGGCTGCTCCGGGGTCCCGACCCCGATGAAAATGACATCAGCGTTTCTGTAGGCAGATCTGAAGTCCGTCGTGTAGGACAGCCTTCCTTCCGAATAGTTCCTCCTCATCATCTCTTCAAGGTCAGCCTCGAATATTGGTGATATGCCTGATCTCATCAGTTCAACCTTTTCCTCGTCAACATCTACGCAGGTTACCCGATAGCCTTTTTCTGCAAAACAGACCCCCGCAACCAGCCCAACGTAACCCGTTCCCGCTACAGCTATATTGTACATGACGGACACCTCACTTACTCCGTTGAATATTTTAGAATTAAAGGGTTATTTTACCGATACAAAAAGAAGCAAAAATGAGCAATCAATCAAAGCAGCCTGCAGATGACAGGAGCATCCCTTCACGGCTTTAATTCACCTCATTTTTCACCTCCGTTTTTTGATTATTCTATTTTTCTTCCTGGGAACCGTAATAGGACTTCCCGTAATAGCCGTAGTAGCCGCCCTTGGCTGAATCGAACTTGTTGAGCACGGCTCCGAGTATCTTGGCGTTGACCTTTTCAAGGAGCTTCTGCGCCTTGGCTGCAGCTTCCTTGTCGACCTGTCCCGACGCTAGCACCAAAAGGTAGCCATCTGAGCATTCCGAAAGAAGCTGAGCGTCCGTTACCAGGAGCACCGGCGGCGTGTCTATGATTATGAAATCGTACATAGTCCTAAGTGCGGTGATGAATTTCTTCATCTTGGAGGAGGCTAGAAGTTCGGAAGGGTTCGGCGGCTTCGTGCCCGAAGTCAGAACCTGCAGGCTTTCTATCCCGGATTCCTGGACCGCCTTTTCAAACACCGCCTTACCTGCAAGGAGGTCGGAGAGCCCAGTGCTGTTGGACACTGAAAACCCTTTATGGACTGTCGGCTTCCTCAGATCGCAGTCTATGAGCAGCGTCTTTTTCCCCGACTCGGCCATGACGATTGCCAGGTTTGAGCTTACAGTCGATTTCCCTTCACCAGGGCCGGCACTGGTTATGCAGACCACCTGTGCTTTCTTGTCAATGGATGAGTACTGAATGTTTGTCCTCAGCGTCCTATACGCCTCAGCCTGTGCCGAATTAGGATTCCTGACGGTTATAAGATCTAATTTCTCCATCTCTATCGCCTCACATCCTTAGGAATTATCCCCACGACGGGTAGATCGTTCAGATACTTTGCCACGTCCTCCTCCGTCCTGATGCTTCTGTCCATGTACTCTAGAAGCACCACAGTCCCAACTGAAAGGAGAAGCCCCAGAATCAGCCCCAGGATTGTATTCAGCCTTTTGTTTGGCTGTACAGGAGTCTGCGGGATTTCTGCCTCATCGATCACTTTAATAACGTTGCCGCTTGGATATACTACTGCGCTCTGCGCAATGAATGAATCCGAAATTGCCGTGGCAATCTCTTTTGCAGCCTCCGGTGTTCCGCTCAAGGCGCTTATGGTCATGATCTGGGTGTTTGTCTCCGGAGAAATATCGGTAGCGTTCATGATTTCCTGCGCGGTATATTTGTTGCCAAGCTTTTCTGCAGCAAGCTTGGCCACGGATTTCGATTTCGCTATCTCAGAATAGGTCCTTATCAGGTTCTGGTACATGAGTACATCGTTGTAGGTCGTTGTTACGGTGGTTCCCGTAGATGGCTTGCTTATTATTATGCTTGTCTTGGCTTCATAAACCGGCTTCAGCACATAGTTGCTCACAAGTACCGCAGCTGCCGTGCAGAATGCAGTAATCCCAATGATCATGAGGATACGTTTCTTGACTGCATGGACTATTTCCCTCAAATCGATCGTATGATCCATCTCGAATGCCCCCTTTAAGCGATGTTTCGTATTGTTTATTAACATAATAGTAACATTTTTTGCACTTTAGGTAAAGAAAATTCTGCAAATTGTGACAATTCAAAAGCGTTGGAAAGACAAGGAGAACCTTGTCATTTGTTCGGACAGGGTTCTCCTTCTGCGAGCGGGCAGTTGAACAGTTCTGTGCTGAGGTATTTTTCCCCTCTGTCGGGGAAGAGGACGACGACAACGCCTTCCTCAAGGCCTTTTATGCATTCGAGCGCTGCGACCAGAGCAGCGCCGCTGCTCATGCCTACGAACATACCTTCCTTCAGGGCTATCTGCCTTGCCATGTTGAAGGCTGCTTCAGATTCCACCATAACGCTTTGGTCTATTTTTTTTGGATCGTATATCTTAGGCACGATCGATTCGAGCATGTTTTTGAGACCCTGTATCTTGTGCTGGCATTCAGGGTGGGCCTCCACAAGCTTTATGTCAGGGTTTCGCGACTTCAGCCCCATACCGGTTCCCATGAGAGTTCCACCTGTCCCCACAGAGGATACGAAATGGGTTACCTTGCCCTCCGTGTCCTCCCATATCTCCTTGGCGGTATTCGAGAAGTGGGCCATTATGTTGTCTTCGTTTGCATACTGGTTTGGCATGAAGTACTTGTCGGGGTTTGCTGCAACGAGCTCGTCGGCCTTTATTATCGCACCGTCCGTGCCCAGTGCGGCCTCTGTGAGTATTATCTTTGCCCCGAGGGAGGTCAGCATCTTCCGCCTCTCGATCGAAACGTTCTCCGCCATCACTATCTCAAGGTCATACCCTTTTACGGTGGCAACCATGGCAAGCCCTATCCCCGTGTTGCCGGAGGTGGCCTCGATTATCGTTTTGCCTTTTTTGAGCGCCCCTGTGTGTTCAGCCTGCTCTATCATATTTAGGGCTATCCTGTCCTTTATGCTGCCGGAAGGGTTGAAGCCCTCCATCTTTGCGTATAGCTGGACCTTTGGATTAGGGTTGAGCCTGTTTATCCTGACCAGCGGCGTGCGCCCCACGGTTTCGAGTATGTTGTTGAATCTCATCTTGCCTATCACCCCTTCAGAATTATTACTAAATAGAATATCACTTTGGTGCGGAGTTTTCAACAACTATTTGTTCAATTCTGAATTTTTGCAAAAAAGATCAAGCCGGACGATCTTGGTGCTGTCGTCCGGCCCCTGCTTCATTCCAAAGGATTCGTGTCATCGTAGATGAACTCCTTCATCTGCCGCGAGGTTTCATCCAGGTCCGTCACCAGGTACCACACCCCGTTTATGGTCCTCTCCTGGCTTACGCTGTCTAGCGGGAACCTTACCTCTTCAAGGGCTGTTATCCTGTGCGCGAAAACCGAGGTACCCAGTTTCATTATCTCGTCTGCGCTCAGGCTTGTTTCTGAATGCGGGACGATCGCTGAAGCGATGGACGGGAACTTGACTATTCCGGCGCCCTTTATCTTCTCGAAGATCGCCTCAAGGACCCTTCGCTGCCTGTCCGTCCTTTCATAGTCTCCGTTGCCCTGCTTCCTTATCCTCGCATAAGCCAGCGCCTGCTCCCCTGTCAGGTTGTAGGTGCCTGCAGAGTAAATTCCTACTGTCCGCATGGTCGGGAGCTCGTAATCCTTTATTTCCATCTGGACCCCGCCCAGCAGATCCACCGTCCTCTTGAAGCCCTCGAAGTTGACGGTGACGAACTCCTTAATGTTGAGGCCGAAGTTGCTGTTGATGGTCTTTATAGCCAACGCAGGCCCTCCGTAGGCATAAGCGTGGTTGAGCTTTGTCCTGCCGTGGCCTTCGATGTATACGTAGGTGTCCCTCATGATGGAGGAAAGCTTTATCTTGCTGTGCCTGTAGTCGATGCTGAGTATTATGATCGAATCCGAACGGCCGTACCTCTCGCCTTCCTGCCTTTCAACCCCGAACAGGGCTATGTTGACGGTATCGGGGTCTTCTGCCGGTTCAACGAGCTGCTCTTCCGCAGGCTGCTCCTGGACCGCCGGCTGCTGCTGGCTGTCCTGATCTTCGGAGCCGTCAGCTTTGCCGGTGCCTTCCCCATTCCCTATGCCCAGCTCCTCGTCCGAATCTGGTATAGCCACGTGCTTTATCTGGCTCAGCTGGTAGTACGTGTATGCATAGCCTCCTGCTGCTATAACCGCAACCAGCGCAATTGCGGCCAGGAATATCTTGGCGCTTCGCTTTTTTATCATTTCAAACACCTTCCCCAAGGTCTTAAACAAATGCAACCGCAACCATAGAGAGAAATCTGAAATTAAAAAACTCCACCGGAAATACATTCCCAATGGAGCGGTTTCACTATTGGCTCTGCAGCATCCCAAGTGACCATATTTCTGGATGCGCATCATAGCTTCCATTTCTTTTATAAGACAATTTTAGCACCCGGGGGGTGGTTTGTCTACCATTCGATTTCGTCCGGGTACTCGACGCCGACGAGTCTGACGTCTCTCTTGGGACAGCCGTATTTTTTTGCGCCTGCCTCGAGTACTCTGTCTATATCCTGCCACTCCTCGTCGTCCCAGAATTCCGCTATCCTCCTCGCTATGGTGTTGAGGTTCTTAAGCCTTTTTTCCCTGGACATATTTAGGTAATTGATGTTCAGGACGTCCATAAACTGATGGCCCATGGCCTGGATGTGTATGTCGCTCTTGTTCATGAAGCTCAGCCACCGGTTGTATGATGCAGGAGGCAGGGTTTCCTTAACGCATTTTGCGAACGCGGCCTGGAAGTAGCGGATCGCAGCTATTGTGTCGTCCCATATCACCCTCCTGTCGAGGGCATCCGCGGCATATCTTGTCTTTGTGAGCTCAGTGATCCTGATCTCTATAAGCTTGTTCATTGCGAGCATGTGGTAGAACATCTCCGGATAAAATATTTTGCATTTGAAGTTGAGGTTTTTCTTCGGAGCGATGATTGAATGCCACTTCATCTTCTCCTCGTCCATGTTGTTCTCTACAAGCTCCACCTCCCTGTCCCCCATATAGGCATGCCTGATTTCGTAGCAAAGTCCAAGAAGGTATGTTGACATGTCTATGCATCTACTGTGCTTCTTGTTGTCATCGAAGATTGTAATAGCATAGAATGCATCCACAAGGTTGCTCAGGTCGTCGTAATCCCCGCTTATTGTGACCCCAGCAAGGTTTTCCGTGTTTTGTATCTTGATCATGGCCTTTCTACCTCCTAAGTTCTATTTGGCTGCAGTCCTTCTCATACCCAGATAGAGTATCTCGGCTCCGGCGGCCAGCATTATCGCTCCGATTACGGCGAGGCTGTCCAGGTATCCCACCATGATGCTGCTAAGGCCCACCTTCAGGTAGTAGTTCTCGACCGCGAACCTGTAGGGAACGTTGAACAGGAAGCCCATTACCGTAGGTACAAGGATAATGAGCGACGACGCTATGAGCGACCCTCCCAGCCAGAGTTGGAATGCTCCGGGCGTTTTCCTTGATGAGAGGAAAAGAACCATTCCGAGAGCAAAAAGAAATGCGCCTATAGCGTAGATGCTGCTGTAGAGCATGTACATAGCAGTCCTAAGGCTCTGGAACTGGCTGTACTTCTTGACTGCTGATACGTCGAAGAGGACGGCGTGGCTGTTTACGATGTCTGAAGCTTCCTGCGTGACTGTGCTGAGCTGGCTTTCCTCCCCGGTCAGCTCCGCTGCGTATTTCCTAACAGCAGAATCGATGCCGCTCTGGTCGAGCTTCACGTCCTCATAATCCCTTTCGTGCTTGATGTATGCCATGGTGTTTTCTATGTTTTGCTCAGTGAGGCTCCTGATCTCATCGCTGTCAACAGCGCTGCTGAACACGATTTCCGGGATTGAGGTTATTAAGCTGTAGTTCTTAAAGCCTGCCTGTATTTCCTGGTCCAGGTATGTGAAGTAGCTTGCTTTGTCCAGTCTGTGCATGTAGAAGGACGGGCTAAGCATAGTTGTCCTTGTGAATATGGAGAGTGCTAAAGCCAGGGTGCTCAGCATTATTACCATGGCTAAAACGAATCTGGCTATTTCCTTGAGGCTCTTCATCGCTGCGCACCTCCCTTCACCAGGGTGCAGGTTACGACGTACCTGTTCGGAGCGTTTCCTATATAATTGAAGGGATAGCAGGTGTAAAGCACGAGGGTTTCGCTGCCGTCTGCGGCGTCCGTTATGGTCTTGTCGGTGCCTGTGGTTATCCTGATCCCCTCAACCTTGTAGGTGTAGGTCCCGTAGTTTGTCTCGAACACTACAGCATCCCCTATCTTGGCCTTGCCTAGGTTCTTGAAGACGGTGTTCCTGTGGCCTGACAGCACCACCTTGCCGTTCTCGCCGGGGTACCTGGAGCCGAAGTAATGGCCGATGCCCTTGTTAAGCTCCTCGTCGGAGTCTCCGTTAAACACGGGCGCATCGATGCCGGCGGAGACTATCAAGAGGCTGCCAAACTCTTCGCCATAGTCGGGGTAGATGCTTTTGCTGTCGCTGGCTGTTTCTGATTCGCTGTGTTCGTGCTCAAGGAACATACCAGTCAGGAAATAAGCGGATTTCATGTAGTTGTATGTCCCTAAGGTTATGAGGATAATGCCGCATACAAAAAGGGAGAGGGGGATTCCGATAAGAATCCCCCATCCTCCCTTTTTATGTACATTACCCCCTGAGCTTTTCTTTCTCATGGGTTTCCTCCGTTTTTACGCTAATGCCCTTTTTCTAAGAACTATGAACGATCCTGCTGAGAGAACCAGCAGCAGCATTCCGCCGAATACGAACGAGTTGTTCAAGCCTGTCTGCTTAACGCTTGATGATGTGAAGTCCACCACAGTTTTTCCTGAAGCATCCTTCGCTGTTACTTTGATCGAACCGTTCGAAAGCTTTGTGAGCGATACGTCAAGCCCTATAGCATCGCCTGCAGCGTAAACGCAGTTTGCAAGTACTTGCTGCTGGCTGTAGCTCAATTCTCCGATGCTCTTTGTGCCTGCGGCTTCCATAAAGTCGTTCGCCTTCTCTATCTGGACTATGACCGCATCTGCCTGTGATTTTGTCAATGTGTGGTTCTTCAGGTAGTTCTCTGCCTGGATTATGTAATCGTTAGGCACATGGTTTGCCTTTAGAGCACTGATGACATCGTCGTTAGGAGCTGCGAGAGCTGCTGAGGCCGCGCCTACAACCATGACGAGCGAAAGAACCAACGTTGAAAACATTTTAGCTAATTTCATTTGAAATCCCCCTTGTCAGAATATTTATTATTGCATTTTTTGATAATCAGCATAATACAATTATAGTACTCAATCACATTTTTGTCTATGATTTTCCAGTTGTTCTCATGGCGAACACAGCGGTAAATTTTTTGTAATATTTTGACTTTATGTCACAAAATTCTATAATAATGTGTCATAGTTATAGTGTACCGTTTCTTACGTGCACTTTATAATACTTGAAGGGATGTGCCATGTTAAATGTTATTGTCGAACACTGATGACATTATAGCCAGACTCAAGCTTCAAGATCCTGCTGCGATTGAGGCAGCATTTTCGGCCTACAAAGGCTACGCCAGGCATTACTACATGCGGAATTACTACAGACAGTACGGGAATCTCCACGTTGATGATGTGAAGCAGCTGTGCCTTATTTCCCTGTTGGAAAAGGGTCCCCAATTCAAAGGATTCTCCAAACCCCAGCTGGATGCCTTCACCAAGAGGATGTTCAGGAACAATATCGACGGCTACATGAGACGCTTTGTAAGGAATCCTGAATGCAAGGTCGTGAATGAGGAAACAAATGAATCGCCTATTTTCGATAGGGTGGCTTGCCGGTCGAACAGCTCTATCGAAAACGAGACTGTGGAAAACGTCATTTTCGAGAACCTTGTTCAGGGGCACATAATCCCTTCGCTCAACAACAAAGAGCTTCTGCTGTTCAAGGCATTGCTGGATGACAAAGATCTTTCACAGATAAGGAAATCAGAAAACATCAGCAGCGAAGCCTTGCGCCAGAGGAAATGCAGGCTAAAAAGCAAAGTCAAGGCTTTGATGGCTACTCCTGAAGTGAGCAGGCTTTACAAATCTTAGAACTATGGGAGCCCAGCAGTTACAGCTGTAAGGTTCCCTTTTTTATATTATGTCCAGTTTTCTTTAACTTATACTAAATCAATAAGAATTTTTATATTAGGTATGAATTCATTAATACATCACAAATGGTAAAGAGTGTCAATGTGGTTCTTTTTGTGTATATTTCGCTTAGAAACTGC
>DBML01000005.1 GCA_002298915.1 Clostridium sp. UBA699 | reverse complement strand
GAGGGTAGGTAGTCGCCAGGTCAATTTAAACCATCCAGCCTCTGCTGGGTGGTTTAAATATGAAATCGTTCCGCGATAGCTCAACGGTGGAGCACTCGGCTGTTAACCGATAGGTTGAAGGTTCGAATCCTTTTCGCGGAGCCATTTTCATTTTTTGGAAGGTTCAATGCAGAATAAAACTCCAGGCACTTGGTGCTTGGAGTTTTTTTATTGGCCGAAAGGCTTATGTCAGTATTTTCCCGTCCGCCATAAGGTAGAACTGGAAAGGCAGCTCATGGCTTGCGAACAGCACTGGTGAAAGGGAGTACGAATAGCTTCCGGCTTTGGATACGACCACGATGTCTCCTATCCTTGCCTTTGGCAGAACAGCGTCCTTCACCATAATGTCAGTTGCGGTGCACAGGCTTCCCACGATGCTCACCTTTTCGACGTTGTCCTCATCTCCTTCAGGGATGAGGAAATCAAAAGCGTCCTTTGATGTGAACAAAGGCTCGGACCCTTTCGAAATTGTAATGCTGTCCGCATAGGAGGCAACAAACTCCGCAATGGAGGGCCTCATGAAACCGTTAAGCCCCTTTTCGACTACAAGATACTTAGTCCCCATGGATTCCTTTATGTCGGCTATGCGGGTGACGTACAGTCCGGCTTCGCAGACGACAAACCTGCCTGTTTCGATAAGCAGCCTGGCGTCCAGTTTTTCCTTGAAGCTCCTGGCAAGTGATTCGCATTCCTCGCCCAGCTTCGCTATGTCAAGAGGCGAATCGTTTTTGAAAGAGTAGGCAACACCGAGCCCTCCGCCGAGGTTGACGAACTCAAGCTGGAGACCGATTTTATCCCTGCAGTATAGGGCCAGCTCCAGCAGCTTCTTGTAATAGCGCGCGAGCTTGCTGTGCTCAAGCACCTGGCTCCTGAGATGTACATGTATGCCCGTTACCTTTACGTTGGACAAGCTGCGCAGGAGGTGGGCATGTCCTTCAAGGGTATGCTCGTCTACGCCGAACTTGCTGCTCGTTCCCTGATCCCCGCCGTCCATTGTGAAACCAGCGTTTACCCTCAGGCCTGCATTGATATGCATGCCCCTTTGCATGGCGACCTCGTTTATCAGCTGGAGCTCGTTGTAGCTGTCCGCGATTATTATTGAGCTTTCAATAGTCTTTTCGATATCCTTGCGGGTTTTGCCAGGGGTGGAGTACAGAACCTTTTCACGAGGCAGTCCCGCTTTCATGCCGATAGACACTTCTGCCGCCGAAGCCGCATCTGCTCCGAAGCCGTTTGATGCGACAAAGTCCACGATTGGGCTGAAAGGATTTGTTTTTACCGAATACAGGAACTCGTAGCTTGGGAAATTTTCTTTAAGAGCTGTTATCTGCCTTGCGATGATTCCCTCATCGTATATGTAGAAAGAGCCGTCATATTTATGCATCAGGTTTCTTATTATGTCCAGTTTCCGTTCCATGAGATCCCTCCTTGATTCTTTCATACTTAAATTTTACAACAGCTGGGGATAACGGACAAGATATCACACAAAGTATATATGGATATGCGGATAAAAAAATGTTAAAATATTCATAATTATATATACAGGAGGAATACGATGGACGGCATAAACAATCTTATAAGCAAGAGTCCTATTCATATCACAACAAACACACTGATTTTGATTGTCTTGTCACTTTTAGCTCTGTACATTCTGTTCCACGTGATCAGCAGCATCATCAAGGTGGTCGCACTGATAGCGGTCTGCTGGTTCATACTGATGTCGGTCCAGAGCACGAACCTTGCAAACATACCCATCGTCAAAGAGGCCTACATGCAGATTGAGAAGTTCATCCCTTCCCAGGAGCTCTGGAGGCAGGCCACAGAATACATTAATTATGAGAAAAACCAGATACAGAACAAGGCAGAGTAGCATCCGTGAGGGTGCTACATTTTCTTTACACTTCTACCGTCACTCTCAAACAAAACAGTGCCGTCGATGTCTGTCCTGTAGACCTGGACGTCCATGCTTTCAAGCAAGTTAAGGACCTTCCTGCTGGGATGGCCGAAGTCGTTCCTTTTCCCGACGCTTATGATCACCGTCTCGGGCGAGGCAGCCTCGAGCAGCTGGTTCGTGGTCGAGGTGCTGCTGCCGTGATGACCGGCCTTGAGCACATCGCAGTCGATGTCGGGGTATGACCCGACGATCTCGCTTTCGCCCAGCTCCTCTGCGTCGCCTGTAAAGAGGAAGGAGGAGGTGCCGTAGGTCAGCTTGACCGCTGCCGAGTAGTTGTTAAGGTTGTCGTACACGTCGCCGCAGGGGGAAAGCAGGAGGCATTCGGTACCGGCTCCTAGGTCCAGCCTTACACCCGAGCGTGCGGGGATTATCCTGATGCCCTTGCGCTTCACAGAGGAGGCCATCTCAGAGAAATTCGAGGTTGCTGCTGCAACTTTTGGAGCGTAGAAGCTGCCGACTTCGAAGTTCCTTATAACGGCGGGCATCCCTCCGATGTGGTCCTCGTGCGGATGAGTCGCTACTATATAATGAAGCTTGCGCACACCGTTCTCCCTCAGATAGGAGGTGAGGCTGCCTGCGCTGTCCGCAGGCCCGGCATCTATAAGCAGGTTGATGCCGTTTGCCTGGACGAGTATGCTGTCGCCCTGCCCTACGTCGATGAAGTGGACCCTCATCACATGGCTGGCTGGAGGAGGCACTGAGCTTGGGGAGCAGGCGGAGAGGACCACCAAGATACTTAATGAAATAAACAGGAAAGCCCTGCGGAAAATCTTCAACTTTGATTACCCCTTCCTTGACTAATGTTTACATCCAAATTATATTCATATTTGCAGATTTTATGCTATAATATATGAATGTTATACAAACCAAGGAGGCATATATGAGAACTATCTATTTTTACACATCATTCGCATTGTTCATGACCAGCGCGTTTTTCTTCAAACTGAAGCTGGACTACATATCAAAGCACAAATCTGCAGAGGAAGCACAGGAGTACATGGACAAGCTGCTCATACTTTGGGCGAATTTCTGCCTCAAGAGGGCAGGCATCAGCCTTAACGTGAGGGGCAGGGAAAACCTTCCTGAGGGGACCTGTGTTTTCATAGCAAACCACCAGGGCTATTTCGATATTCCTGCGCTGATAGCTGCTGCTGACAGGCCTATAGGCTTTATCGCTAAGAAAGAGATCCTCAAGCATAAGTACATAAGCTACTGGATGAAAAAGATACACTGCGTGTTCATAGACAGGGAAAACGTCAAGGAGTCGGTCAAGGCTATCAACCAGGGAGTGGAGTACCTCAAGGCTGGGCACAACATGGCCATCTTCCCTGAAGGCACGAGAAGCAAAGGCGGTCCTGTGGACGAGTTCAAGAAGGGCAGCATGAAGCTGGCAACCAAGTCGGGGGTTAGCATAGTGCCTGTAGCCATAAACGGGACATACAAGGCAAGGGAAGCAAACAAGCACAACGCCATCAAGCGGGCGGAGGTGACCGTTACAATCTGCAAGCCGGTTGTTCTCAGCGATCTGGCTAAGGAGGAGCAGTCTAGCCTGGCAGAAATTCTGCGCGACACGATAGTAAAAAACATGAACTAACTGGTTAAGTTGAGTTCCGCAATCCCATCACGGGGTTGCGGATTTTTTTCGCGGTTTCGGCAATAGTGCCAATTATATTCGTCACAGTGCCTATTTTCCTTAAAAAATTGCATTAATGCGCAAAAAATGAAAGACCTGGGGAGGAAATATCAAAAAATATGTTTGATTATTTTTAATTTAGGTGTTATTATAGAAGCATAAATATGCTTGAAATGCTGATGAATCGGCGTTTATTCAGAATAAAGACAGCGAAACTTAATAAATATGCACTATATCTGCATACCATATATGAGAGAAATGATTCGCCAATGAAAGAGAATGACGCCTTAAAATTCAAAAATCAATCAATAATGCTTCAAAAATGCATTAAACGCGACAAGCCAATATTTGTTTATGTTTATACAAGGAGGAACAAAAATGAGCAGTGTTAAACAACCGGATTACTTGCATGGTCTTCAGGATATTTCTGAGCCGAATTTGTACAAGGACATATTCCCGTACTCCGAAATTCCGAGGGTGACCTTTGACAACGTGCAGCTGCCCATGGACATGCCGGACGAAATATGGGTTACAGATACAACTTTCAGGGACGGCCAGCAGTCAATGCCTCCGTACTCCTCAGAACAGATTATAAAACTATACGACTACCTGCATAAACTCGACAACAATTCCGGGATCATAAGGCAGACAGAGTTCTTCCTTTACACGGAAAAGGACAGGCATGCCGCCCAGGTTTGCATGGAAAGAGGATACAAATTCCCTGAGGTGACATCCTGGATAAGAGCGAACAGGGAAGATTTCAAGCTTGTAAAGCAGATGGGCATACATGAAACAGGAATGCTCATGTCCTGCTCGGACTACCATATATTCAAGAAGCTCAAGAAATCGAGGAAGGAAGCCCTCGACATGTACCTGGCGATCATCGAGGATGCTCTGGATGCAGGAATAAAGCCGAGAGTACACTTGGAAGACATAACCAGAGCGGATTTCTACGGATTCGTAGTGCCTTTCGTCGCGAAGCTCATGGAGATATCCAGAGATGCAAACGTGCCAATAAAGATCAGGGCATGCGACACGCTTGGGCTTGCCGTACCTTATTCTGGCGCTTCTCTTCCAAGAAGCGTGCAGGGTATAATGCACGGGCTCAGAAAGGTTTGCGGGGTATCCCCGGAAAACATCGAATGGCATGGGCACAACGACTTCAACGCAGTGGTGACAAACTCGACAACAGCCTGGATGTACGGATGCTCATCTGTAAACACTTCGCTGCTGGGCATAGGAGAGAGGACCGGAAACTGCCCTCTGGAATCAATGCTCATCGAGTACGCTCAGTTCAAGGGGACCATTAAGAACATGAAGCTCGAGGTCATAACTGAGATAGCTGAGTACTTCAAGAGGGAGATGGGCTATGACATCCCTCCGAGAACGCCTTTCGTTGGAAGCCAGTTCAACGTTACAAGGGCAGGAATACACGCGGACGGACTCCTCAAGGACGAGGAAATATACAACATCTTCGATACTGACAAGCTGCTCCACAGGCCTGTGGTCGTTGCAGTCAACGAGTACTCGGGACTTGCGGGAATCGCCGTATGGATAAACACCTACTACAGGCTCAAGGGCGAGGACAAGGTGGACAAGCATGCTCCTGGAATACTTAAGATCAAGGAGTGGGTTGATGCGCAGTACGCCAAGGAAAGGACCACTATAATCAACAGCGACGAGCTTGAAGCGCTTGTTGCGCAGTACATGCCGGAGCTTCTGGAAAAGAAGGAAAAGGAGCAGGCAAGTTAGCAGTTGTAAGTTAATGAACAAAAGTTTATAATATTATTACTATTTGAGTATTGCCTGGCAATACTCAAATAATTTTGCTCATAACTATTTTTCATATGATTAGGAGGAGTATAAATGGGACTTAATGTTTCAAGAAAAATAATCAGCAAGCATCTGGTTAAGGGAGAAATGGTAGCAGGAGAGGAAATTGCCATAAAGATAGATCAGACTCTCACTCAGGACTCAACGGGAACCATGGCTTACCTTCAGTTCGAAGCCATGGGCATCGACAAGGTAAAGACAAAGAGGTCGGTAGCTTATATCGACCACAACATGCTGCAGTCAGGACCTGAAAACGCGGATGACCAGCTTTATATACAGACAGTTGCAAAGAAGCACGGGATCTATTTCTCAAAGCCAGGAAACGGCATATGCCACCAGGTCAACCTTGAAAGGTTTGGTACGCCTGGGGACACGCTTCTAGGATCAGACAGCCACACGCCAACAGGCGGCGGCGTCGGCATGCTTGCTATGGGCGCTGGCGGACTTGACGTTGCAGTTGCTATGGGCGGCGGAGAATACTACATCACCATGCCTAAGATAGTGAAGGTTAACCTGACAGGAGAGCTCCAGCCTTGGGTTTCGGCCAAGGATATAATACTCGAGCTCCTCAGAAGGCTAACTGTAAAGGGCGGCGTAAACAAGATATTCGAATATGCAGGACCGGGAATCAAGACTCTAACAGTTCCGCAGAGAGCTACAATCACAAACATGGGCGCAGAGCTCGGAGCTACAACATCAATATTCCCTAGCGACGAGGTAACACTTGAATTCCTCAAGGCCCAGGACAGGGAGAAGGACTTCATTGAGCTCAAGGCAGACGCGGATGCAGAGTATGACGAGGTTGTCGAGATAAACCTGACCGAGCTCGAGCCTCTTGCAGCATGCCCGCACAGCCCTGACAAGGTCGTGAAGGTTAGTGAGCTCAAAGGAATAAAGGTTGACCAGGTCGGAATAGGAAGCTGCACAAACTCCTCCTATGTCGACATGATGAAGACAGCTGCGATCCTGAACGGAAAGAAAGTTGACGACACGGTTTCGCTTGTAATCGCACCTGGCTCAAGGCAGGTTCTCAACATGATTGCAAAGAACGGAGCGCTTTCTTCAATCATATCGGCGGGCGCGAGGGTGCTCGAATGCGCATGCGGCCCTTGCATAGGAATGGGGCAGTCGCCTATTACTAACGCTGTGTCGCTCAGAACCTTCAACAGAAACTTCGAAGGAAGATCGGGAACCGTGTCAGCGCAGGTATACATCGTAAGCCCAGAGACTGCTGCCGCATCCGCTATAACAGGCTACATCACAGACCCTAGAACTCTCGGCGAAGACGTCAAGATAGATATGCCTAAGGAGTTCGTCATAAACGACAACCTTATAGTCCCTCCTGCAGAGGACAGCAGCAAAGTGGAGATAGTCAGGGGGCCTAACATAAAGCCGTTCCCTTGCGCGATCCCGCTTGCGGAGAAGGTAACAGGAAAGGTGCTTACAAAGCTCGGAGACAACATAACTACGGACCACATCATGCCTTCGAACGCCAAGCTTCTTCCGTACAGGTCGAACATCCCTTACCTCTCTGAATACTGCCTAACTCCTTCAGACAAGGACTTCCCTAAGAAGGCCAAGGAGAACAACGGAGGGTTCGTTGTGGCAGGAAGCAACTACGGACAGGGATCGAGCAGAGAGCATGCAGCTCTTGCGCCGCTGTTCCTTGGGATAAAGGCTGTCCTGGCAAAATCCTTTGCAAGGATACACATGGCAAACCTCATAAACAACGGCATCATGCCTCTGATATTCAAGTCGGAAGCTGACTATGACGACATCTCAGAGATGGACGAGCTGGTGATTGAGGATGCATTGACTCAGGTAAAGAACGACGAGATAATAGTTAAGAACAAGACAAACGGACATGAATATGTCATGGAATTCAAGCTGCCTGAAAGACAGAAAAAGATGGTCATAGCGGGCGGTCTTCTGAATATGGTAAAAGCTGGCGAATAATTTTTTCAGCATTCTTGGGCAGTCGCAAAGCCAGCGGCTGCCCTGCTTTTTTTAATAAAAAACATCAAAAAGGTATTGCATAAATATTATGCACATTGTATAATTATGATATTGAAAAGTTAGTGATGCAACTTTTATGTATTATCAAGAAAAGGGGAGAAGAAAATGAAAAAGATGAAAAAAATCGCAGCGGTATTGATGACGGCAGTTATGGCAGCGGCATTGTTTGCAGGATGCTCATCAGGACCAAAGACAACAACAGTGGACGAGATCAAAAAGGCTGGCAAGCTTACTGTAGGGCTGGCAGACGACTTTCCGCCATTCGAGTACAGGGATGACAAGAACAACCTGATCGGCTTCGACATAGACCTTGCAAATGCTATAGCAGCAAAGCTTGGCGTCAAGGCTGAGTTCGTGCCTACAGAGTTCAGCGGAATAATCCTTGCCCTCAACTCGGACAAGTTCGACATGATCATATCAGGACTCAGCTGGACTTCCGAAAGGGAAAAGGAAGTATCCTTCGTAGGACCTTACCTCCAGAGCGGACAGGCAATAATAGTCAAAGCTGATTCTGGAATAACATCTAAAGAAGACCTCAAAGGCAAGGTTGTAGGAGCTCAGCTCGGATCAACAGGTGAAGAAGCCGCAAAGAAGATAGAAGGCACAGCAGAGGTTAAAACTTACGACAAGGTTACAGAAGAGCTTCAGGACCTTCTTATCGGAGGAAGAATAGATGCAGTTGTAACTGACAAGCCGGTTGCAGGTTACTACATAGCGAAGAGCGCACAGGCAGATCAGTACAAGATACTCGAAGGCATGCTTACAGAGGAGCCGATGGGTATAGCTCTTGAAAAGGATGAGACAGAGCTTAAAACAGAAGTACAGAAAATATACGACGGACTGGTTGCTGACGGCACAATGTCACAGCTTTCGATTAAATGGTTCGGATACGACGCATACGCTAAATAATGAAATTTCAGGATTAGGATTCTCATGCCAGGAATCCTAATTTCCTGTCTGTTAATATAACGAATTGGAGTGAATACATTGGACATAGACATTATCTTAAGGACACTTCCGATATTGCTTAAGGGCTGTGTGATGACGGTCGAACTGACAGTGATCACGCTTGTACTTGGAACCCTCCTGGGCATAATATTTGCGCTTATGAGGCTTTCGAGCAATGTTGTGTTGAGCCAGATATCAAACTTCTACACATGGATAATAAGAGGAACGCCTATGCTTTTGCAGCTGTTCTTCTTCTACTACGGACTCCCGTCGGCAGGGATAAGGCTCAGCCCTTTCCAGGCTGCAGTCATAGGGCTCAGCCTTAATTCAGGCGCATACATGGCCGAAATCATAAGGGGCGGAATCCTGTCGATAGACAAGGGGCAGTTCGAAGCGGCTAAGGCGCTGGGCTTCAGCTATTACGAAACCATGAGGAGGATAATACTTCCTCAGACCTTCAAGGTGATTATACCGCCTGTTGGAAACGAATTTATAACAATCCTTAAGGATACATCACTCGTTTCGACCATAGCCATGGTCGAACTGATGAGATCAGCGCAGCAGATGTACGCATCGACCTTCAAGCCGATAGAAATATTCGCTACTGCGGCTGTACTGTATCTTGTAATGACAACGGTTTTCACTACCATATTCTCATGGTACGAGAAAAAGCTGAGTGTCTACTAATAAGGAGGAATAATTTTGGAGAAGCTTGAAAACTTTGAATACATGATTGAAGCTTCCAACGTGACCAAGAGATTTGGTGACCTGGAAGTGTTCAGGGACATGACCGTCAAGGTCAAAAAAGGCGAGGTTCTTTGCATCATAGGGCCTTCAGGTTCAGGAAAGAGCACTTTCCTGAGGTGCCTCAACCACCTTGAGGAGATAGACGGAGGAACGATAGCCATCGAAGGCGAGTTGATGAACCCCAAGGACAAGAAGCAGATGAGGAACCTGACCACGAAGATGGGGATGGTTTTCCAGCAGTTCAACCTGTTCCCTCACATGACAGCTCTGGAGAACGTCATGGAAGCGCCTATCATAGTGAAAAAGGAAGACAAAGGCGTCGTTTTGGAGAGGGCTAAGAAGCTGCTGAACAAGGTCGGGCTGGGAGACAAGATGGACTACTTTCCTTCAAAGCTCTCAGGAGGACAGAAGCAGAGGGTTGCCATAGCGAGAGCGCTCTGCATGAACCCAGACATAATGCTCTTCGACGAACCTACTTCCGCGTTGGATCCTGAGCTCGTAGGCGAAGTTCTGAACGTTATGAAGGACCTTGCAAACGAGGGTATGACGATGGTGGTTGTTACACACGAGATGGGATTTGCAAAGGAAGTTGCAGACAGGGTTATTTTCATGGACGGCGGCAAGATTGTCGAGGAAGACAAGCCGGAGGCAATCTTCACCGCACCGAGGGAAGAGAGAACGAAGGCGTTCCTCGAAAAAGTTCTTATGTAAGCAATAAACTATATATATATTTGGGAGGAAAAGATTATGAAAGAAAAAGTTGTTTTGGCGTATTCAGGCGGATTGGACACATCCATAATAATTCCGTGGCTGAAGGAAAACTATGACCTTGAAGTTATAGCGTGCTGCATAGATGTAGGACAGGGAGACGACATGGAAGCCGTAAGGGAAAAAGCTCTCAGGACCGGCGCGTCAAAGATATACGTTGAAGACTGCAAGGAAGAGTTTGTAACAGACTACCTCTTCAAGGCTGTAAAGGCGAGCGCTCTATACGAAGAGAAGTACATGATAGGAACCGCTCTTGCGAGACCGCTCATGGCAAAGAGGCTTGTTGAGATAGCTCACAAAGAAGGAGCAAAATACATCGCTCACGGCTGCACAGGAAAAGGAAACGACCAGGTCCGTTTCGAAATCGGAGTGGCAAGCTTCGACCCTACAATAAAGATAATAGCTCCTTGGAGAATCTGGGACATCGAATCAAGAGAAGACGCAATCGACTACGCGCTTGCTAAGGGCGTCGAGGTTCCGGTTACCAAGGAAAAGATATACTCGAGGGACAGAAACCTCTGGCACCTCAGCCACGAAGGCGGAGAGCTCGAGGACCCTAAGAACGCGCACAAGCAGGACATGTACCTCATGACAACACCACCTGAGCAGGCAAAGGATGAGCCTACTTTCGTTGACTTCTACTTCGAGCAGGGTATCCTGAAGAAGGTTAACGGCGAGGAGATGAACCCTGTAGCAATGGTTGAGCTCCTCAACAAGATCGGCGGAGAGAACGGCGTTGGAATAATCGACATCGTTGAAAACAGGCTCGTGGGCATGAAGTCAAGAGGCGTTTACGAGACTCCGGGCGGAACTCTCATGTACGCTGCGCACAAAGAGCTCGAAAGGCTCACTATAGACAAGAATACTTTCCACTACAAGCAGCAGGTTGCTATAAAGTACGGAGAGCTCGTTTACGACGGACTCTGGTTCACTCCGCTGAAGGAAGCACTTGACGCGTTCGTGGACGTTACTCAGAAGAACGTTACAGGAGCAGTGAAGCTCAAACTTTACAAAGGCAACGTAATGGTTGCAGGCGTTGACACACCGTTCGCGCTTTACGACGAGAGCATCTCCTCCTTCGGAAAGAGCGTATACAGCCACAAGGATGCTGAGGGCTTCATAAACCTCTTCGGCCTTCCTTCAAGGATAGCTGCCATGATCAGAAACAAGGAAAAGTAATCATGAAACTGTGGGGCGGAAGATTTAAAAAAGCTGAAAGCAAGCTCATGGAGGATTTCAACAGCTCACTGAGCTTCGACAGGACCCTTTACCTCGAAGATATTGAAGGGAGCCTTGCCCACGTGAGCATGCTCACCAAGGTCGGCATCCTGACCGAGGAGGAGCGTGACAAGATTACGGGTGGACTCAAGTCAATCCTCGAGGACATACAGGCAGAAAAGCTCCTAATCGAGGGCGACTACGAGGACATACACAGCTTCGTGGAGATGAACCTCATAGAGAGGATCGGCGAGACGGGCAAGAAGCTCCACACTGCAAGGAGCAGAAACGACCAGGTTGCCGTCGACATGAGGCTCTACTCAAAGAGAAAGGCCAAGGAGGTAGTCGAATGCATCGACGAGCTCCTGGAGGTCATCAAGGAACTCGCAGACAAGAACGACTATATAATGCCTGGCTACACCCACCTTCAGAGGGCGCAGGTCGTAACGTTCAGGTACCACATCATGGCATACCACAGCATGTTCCAGAGGGACAAGAAGAGGCTCCTGAGCGCGATAGACATAATGGACGAGAGCCCTCTGGGCTGCGCGGCTCTGGCCGGCACGACGTACAGCATAGACAGGGAGATGACAGCAAGGACACTGGGCTTCAGGAAGCCTGTGGACAACTTCATGGACGGAGTGAGCGACAGGGATTACCTCATAGAGCTGCTGTCCGATTTCTCGCTGGTCATGATGCACCTTAGCAGGCTGAGCGAGGAGCTCATAATCTGGAGCAGCAAGGAGTTCGACTTCGTGCTTATTGACGACGAGTTCTCCACCGGAAGCAGCATAATGCCTCAGAAAAAGAACCCTGACGCTGCTGAGCTTATAAGGGGAAAGACTGGAAGGGTATACGGATCGCTCATGGCTCTCCTGACAACCATGAAGGGCCTTCCACTGGCATACAACAAGGACATGCAGGAGGACAAGGAGCAGTTCTTCAACGCTCTCGACACCGTCCTCAGCTGCCTCAAGGTGATGAGCGGCATGCTGAAGACACTAAAGGTCAAGAAGGAGAACACCTTCAACTCGGTAAAGAAGGGCTTCCTGAACGCCACCGAGGCTGCGGACTACCTTGTCAACAACGGCATGGCCTTCAGAAATGCTCACAAGGTTATAGGCGAGATCGTTCTTTACTGCGAAGAGCATGACAAGGCGATCGAGGAGCTTACATTAGAGGAGCTTTTGAAGTTCAGCGAGCTGTTCAAGGAAGACGTCTACGATTTCATAGACTACGAGAACACCCTGAAGAAGGGCATTAAAAAAGAGATAAGAAAATAGAAGAAGCAAAGACCATGCGGGAATATCCTGCATGGTTTTGTTTTTGGTATAATATAAGCAAACAGCTAGAAGAGGGGGAGCAAACATGGCGGAACCGGTTGTGATCATCAAGAACCTCAAGAAATACTTTTCATCCAGGAACGGAACGGTAAAGGCGGTAGACGGGGTCGACCTTGAAGTGCACGAGGGTGAAATATTCGGCTTCCTCGGGCCCAACGGGGCCGGAAAGACCACCACGCTGAGGATCCTTACGACACTCATGGTCCAGCAATCTGGAAAGGCTGAGGTTGCTGGCTTCGATGTCAAGGAGTACCCAGAAAAGGTGCGCCGGAGCATAGGGTACGTCAGCCAGATAGGCGGTGCCGACAAGAACGCCACGGGCAGGGAGAACCTGGTCCTGCAGGGGCAGCTTTACGGAATGTCCTCGAAGGAGGCCAGGGCCAGGGCAGAGGAGCTCTGCCGGCTTCTGGAGATCAGCGAATTCGCAGACAGGCCTGCAGGCACCTACTCGGGAGGCCAGCGCCGTCGCCTTGAGGTAGCGATAGGGCTGATGAACCGTCCTGCTGTGCTTTTCCTTGACGAGCCCACGATAGGTCTCGATCCGCAGAACCGGGCGAACCTCTGGGATCAGGTGAAAAAGCTCAGGACAGAGGGCACTACGGTTTTCCTGACGACCCACTACATGGATGAAGCTGACGCGCTGTGCGACAGGGTGGCGATAATCGACAGCGGCCGCATCGTAGCCGAAGGGACACCTTCGGAGCTGAAGAAGAGGGTGGCGGGGGACTGCATAACCATGAGCATTGAGAATGCCCAGGAGAAGGCTCCTGCGCTCATCAGGGAGCTTCAGGAGGCCGCTTTCATCAGGGAGATAAAGCAGGACGAGGACCGGCTCAGGATATACGTGGACGACGGTGCGAAGGACATATCCGAGGTCCTCGGCATCCTTGCAAAGCAGCAGGTCGTACTCAGGACTATAACCCTTTCGGCTCCGTCCCTAGACGACGTGTTCCTGAGGGAAACAGGGCGTTCGCTGAGGGACACTGAAACGAAGGGAGGGGTTAAGGCATGAAAACCTTGAGGGACACCTGGCTGATTTTTGTTAGGAAGATGGTTGAAACGCTGCGCAATCCGATCTACATCGTGGCGAGCCTTACCAACCCGGTGCTTTACCTCGTCCTTTTCGCGCCGCTGCTTTCGAAGCTCGCTCTTCCGGGAACTACTCCGGGCAGCATAATGAACGCGTTCGTTCCGGGGATGCTTGTGATAACAGCCTTCATGGAAGGGCTATTTGTCGGCTACGACATGATAGACGAGGTCAGGAACGGGGTCATAGAGCGCCTGAGGGTCACGCCGACGAGCAGGTTCGCGCTGCTTGCCGGAAGGGTGCTCAGGGACATGGTCAACATGCTTGTGATCGTAAACTTCTTCACCCTGATAGCCGTGCCGTTCGGCTTCGAGCTGCATCTGGCAGGATACCTCGTGCTCCAGTACCTGCTCTGCCTGGTGCTTATAACCACGTCGTCCTTCGGGAACGCGCTGGGCCTCATCCTGAAGGATGAAGACCGCATCTCCCCGATTATACAGTTCGTCAACTTGCCTGTTCTGCTGCTTTCAGGGATGCTCCTTCCGATGGAGCTTGCGCCGGCATGGCTTCAGAACGTGGCCCATCTGAACCCTGTATATTATGCAGTTGAGGCGGGGCGTCTGCTTTCGGTCGGCATAGTCTGGAATGCGATGGTAGGAGAGGCTGTTGTCATCCTCACTGCTTTGACGGCCATTACGGTCGCCTGGGCCACGCGGGTGTTCAGCAGGGACATAGCATGAGCATGCTAACACACTTGATTGACTAGAAGTGAAATGAGAAACGCTATGTTCAGCAGGCTGCGCAGCTGATCATAGCGTAATTTTTTAGAGGATAAGGGAAATGTTGTCTATCAGTCGTGTCCTGCCTATGAAAACAGCCAGTGCAATGAGTATCCCGCCCTTGAGCTCGACAGCCTCCCTGAGGTTTTCGCTGTCAACTATCTCCACGTAGTCTATCCTTGCCATAGGCTCGTTCATTATCTCTTCTGTTATCATGTCTACGACGTCTTTAACCTTGGCGTCCTTACCTTCGGGGCCCAGGATGTAGTCCCGTGCGTGGAAGAGGCTTTTCGAAAGCACCAGGGCAGCAGCCCTTTCCTTCTCTCCGAGGTAGGTGTTCCTGGAGCTCTTGGCAAGTCCGTCGGCTTCCCTTACGATAGGGCAGCCCTTTATCTCGATGTCGAAGTTGAGGTCCCTCGCCATCCTCTTTATGACCGCCAGCTGCTGGGCGTCCTTCTCTCCGAAGTATGCCCTGTCAGCCTTGGTCAGGTTGAAGAGCTTTGATACGACTGTGCACACGCCCCTGAAATGCCCTGGCCTTTTCCTGCCGCACAGAGGCTCTGTGAGGAACGCTACGTCGACGAAGGTGCAGGAGTCCCTGTGGTACATCTCCGACACCGACGGGGCGAAAACTGCGCTCACGCTGCTTGCTTCGCAGAGAGCGGCATCCTTGTTGAGATCCCTGGGATATGATTCGAAATCCTCGTTAGGTCCGAACTGGGTCGGATTGACGAATATTGAAACCACAGTCCTGTCGTTTTCCGAGACCGACCTGCTGATGAGGCTCTGGTGCCCTTCGTGGAGGAAGCCCATCGTCGGGACAAGGCCTATGGTCAAGCCATCCTTTTTCCATGAGTTGATTTCTGCTTTTAATTCACTGACTGTCGTTATGATTTTCATATGCTGCCGTTAAGGCATTCACTCTCCTTTGATCGATTCGTTGATCTGTATATTTCTTTCAATAGGCTGCAGAAGTGAGATGAAAGTGTCTGTCCTTTGAACTCCCTCAACAACGTGTATCTTCTTTCTTATCAGGTTCTGAAGCTCGTTTATTGACCTGCATACGACCTTCATGAAAATGGAATACTGACCCGTGGTGAAATGAAGCTCGACTATCTCGCTCATTTCCTTGAGCTTCTCTATGACATCGTCGAAGGCTGAATCCTTCTCGAGGTATACGCCTATGAAGCAGCAGACATCGAAGCCCAGCTTGCCGTAATCTACTATGAGCTTGGTGCCCCTGATGATGCCAAGGTCCTCCATCTTCTTCATCCTTACATGTATGGTGCCGCCGCTAACATGGCACTGGCGGGCTATCTCCACATAAGGAGTCCTGCTGTCATGTATCAAAATATCAAGAATCTGAATGTCAAGTTCGTCCAACTCGTTTGAAATCGCTGTCATAACAATACCCCCTAAAGGTGTAAACACACCTGTATTAAGTAGATTATATATCAATTTCGCGAAATTTTACAACATAATATACATTTTTGGAAAAATAGTTGTAATAAAAGTGGAAATATATCATAATATAAGTTGAGTCTTAAACGCAAGGAGGGAAGTTTATGTCAACATTGTTAACCGTCCTGCTCCAGGTTGCATTCTTCGCTGTAATAATGTTCGTTGTCTACAAGCAGCTAAAGGAGCGTGTTCTATACAAATACAATCCGAACAAATGGATAGTGCTCGCAGCCTCAGGTGTGGTCTTTTTCCTGCCTATGCTGATAAGCCAGGTGTTCAAATACAACGTTACTGGAACTCTGTGGCAGTATCTCGATTCTGCAGTGTTCATATTGTTGTTTCTTTGGTTTGTTGATATCCGGAACGGAAGCATAAAGAGGATGCAGGACAAGAAGGCAGAGGATTCAGCTCAGGAAGAAAAGAAGATGATGAATGTTGCTGCGCCTGCAGGCAAGAACAAGAACAAGAACAAGAACAAGAACAAGAACAGGGACAGCAAGAGAAGAAAATAGCAAACATCAAAGATGCATAGGAATATGCGTCTTTTTTTATTCAGCAAAAAGTGGTAGAATGTTTATTGTCGGCATCCGGCAGGAACGGAGCTGAACGAAGAAACAAAAACAAAACTATTATTGCGACTTACATCCGGAAGGAGTAAGAACGGAGGTATGAAAATGGAAAACAGATCGAAGCAGACTTCTTTTTTGGGAGTCAGGCAAATCACCACGGTCGGGATGCTCTCAGCTATCTCGATAATCCTCGGCGTCTCAGGCTACGGTTTTATACCGCTGCCCCTGGCAAAAGCTACAATCATGCATGTGCCGGTCATAATAGGCGCAATCCTTGAAGGCCCGAAGGCAGGAATGCTCATAGGCCTGATGTTCGGAGGCTTCAGCCTCATACAGAACATAATCAGCCCTAACCTTTTGTCCTTCGCGTTTCTTAACCCGCTCGTGTCCGTACTGCCGAGGGTTCTGATCGGCCTCACGGCATATTACGCCTACAAGCTGGTGAAGGGCAGGAACGAGGGCACGAGGATCGCTGCTGCAGCAGTGGTAGGCTCCCTGACAAACACTGCAGGCGTTCTCGGCATGATCTACTTGCTTTACGCAGCTCAGTATGCTCATGCAAAGGGGATCGCCGCCAGCCTGGCAGCAAAGACCATCTTCGGAGTAGCATACACAAACGGAATAGCGGAAGCTGTGGTTGCAGCGATTATCACAACAGCTGTGGTTGCTGCCGTAAAGAAGGTAAGGAAGTAACAGAGGTAGGCTCATTAACAGAATGTTAATAGTTTGTTTATATAAAAGACACTAATAACCCACAATTAAATTATATAATCATCTTTGGGTGCCCAGGATTAAAACATAAGGCATTTCAGGAGGCAACATGATCAGAAGAACCACGAAATACAGACGTTTGAATGGCATAATCCCTGCAATGATGTACAAGCTGATGGAGATTATATTCGGATGCCTGGATGTTATCGTCATAACAGGATTGATAATTGCAAAAAACCTTTACTACGGCAGCATGATAGCTACGGATTACTTCGACCCGCAGGCTCTCAGGATACCTATAGCATTTTCCGTCCTGACTTTTGTAGGCATAATGATGCTCTTGAAGGAGGAGAAAAGAGTTAAGGCGCTCTTCATCTTCGACCTTGTACTAAGCGTCATTCTCTTTGCAGACACAGCTTACTTCAGGTATTTCAAGGACATAACATCAATAGGGGCTGTAAGGAACGGAGCTATGTTGGGAGGCGTCATCTCGTGCCTGCCGTCGCTGATCAAATTCAGCGATCTGACATATTTCATAGACCTCCTGGTGCTCGTGCCGCTCATCAAAATGTTTGCGGCCTACAAAAAAAGAAAGAAGTACAAGCTAAGCGGGGCATTGAGGTTCATACTTTTCTTCCTTGCATTCAGCACCGGCGTTATGATTAACGGCAAGTGCATATATAGTTTGAGCGTCGAGCAGCCCATGCTGCTCACAACGATGAGCAACAAGATTTATCTGACCAAGATTCTCGGGAATTTGAACTACCACGCGATAGACATATACAACTACGCCAGAAACACAGTGGAGGCCAACAAACCTGTATCTGCCCAGACAAAGCAGGATATAAGGACCTACCTTCAGGGAAACCAGCCCGGCACTGGCTCGGTGCTCACAGGAACGGCTGAGGGCAAGAACCTGATCATGATCCAGGTAGAGGCGCTTCAGCAGTTCGCAATCAACAGGACGGTTAACGGCCAGGAGATAACTCCGAACCTTAACAGATGGATAAACAAGAGCCTGTATTTTGACAACTACTACTATCAGGTTTCGGCGGGCAACACTTCTGATGCAGAGTTCATGTCGAACAATTCACTTTATCCGGCAGCTTCGGGAGCAGCCTACTACAAATACAGCGCGAATACTCTTGATTCCCTGCCTATAAAGCTGAGTACGGAAGGCTACAGCACTGCTGCTTTCCACGGCTACATCGAGAGCTTCTGGAACAGGAATGCGATGTACCAGACGGAGGGATTCGGCAGCTTTTATGGCGAGAGCAGCTTCAACTGCGATGAGAAGGTGGGGCTCGGGCTGAGCGACAAGTCCTTCTTTGAGCAGTCCAAGTTGAAGGTCCAGGGGATGCAGGAGCCATACTACGCTTTCATGGTAACCCTGAGCAGCCACTATCCTTTTGACGGAGGAGCGGGCTACGGCGACTTCGATACAGGCGAATACGAGGGCACCCTTATGGGCGACTACCTCGAGGCAATACATTACACGGACCAGCAGCTTGGGATGTACCTTGATGAACTTGAGGAAGAGGGGACCCTTGACGACACAATTGTGGTTGTATACGGTGACCACAGCGCTATCCCAAAGGATTACGCGGACCAGCTGTACAAAATTGCCGGTTTGGAAAACGCTACGGAACTGGACTGGCAGAACCTGCAGAAAGTTCCTATGTTCATACACTTCCCTGGAAATGCGAACAGCGGCGTTAACCACACGTATTCGGGGCAGATGGACCTTTACCCTACGCTGGCTAACCTTTTCAACTTTGAATGCAAGTACACCTTCGGCAAGGACATCCTGAACTCGGGAAGCCAGAAGGTGATCTTCAGAAACGGATCTTTCACCGACGGAAATGTATTCTACATGTCTGGCAGCAATACATACTACGATCTGGCGACGAAGCAGATCGTACAGGAGACTGATCAGATGAAATCGGAAAAGGAAGAGGCTATGAAGGAGCTCAACCTGTCAGACGACCTTTTGAACCATGACCTGATAGGAAAGGGCATCGAAGAAGCCACACAGCAATAGAAATTAGCATGGAGGGGTGCCGGAAGCATGATGTTTCCGGCACCTTTGCTGCGTCTGATGCCCATTTTGCTATAGTAGGGATTATAATGGAATGTTCGAATTAAGTGTTGCTGGAATCATAACAACACTTAATTCGAACATTCATATAAGGGAGCTGCAGCACCATTGCCAGGTGCCGGCAAAAACAAAACCGGGCAGACGCGGAAATCCACACCGCATCTGTCCGGTTTAATCATTATGGCCTCAGGCCCTAGCTGCAACCCGTTGTGGATCCGCAGTCAAGGCATACCATGCAGGTGCCGTTCCTCACCATCCTGGTGCTGGAGCAGTTGGCGCAGGTTGACCCATAGACCCTCTCGCCCTCCACCTTGGTAGCCTTTCCGTCGGCTGAGGTCGGGTTGGGGCTAATCGCGTTCAGTGCGGCCTTCGTAGAAACCTCCATCTGGTTCACCATAGCCTGGTCATAGTTCTCAGGCTTAACCTGGCACCTTGAGAAATCGCCGGTCTCGATGTCTATGATCTTGCTAACAAGGTCTGATATCGAGGACACGTACTTGATGTAGGGGTGCTTCTGCACGAAGCCGTAAGGTTCGTACTTCTGCCCCCTCAGCATCCTTGCGATATCCTGGGGCGGCACGTGGTACTGCAGCATGACCGAGATCGACTTCGACAGAGAGTTCAGGAGGCCTGTGATGATCGTTCCCTCCCTGTCCGTGGTGATGTATATCTCGGATATCTCGCCGGTTTCCCGCCTGTTGACCGTCGTGTATATCTTGACGTCGTCTATCTGGGCCGGGTGGGTTGTGCCCCGCCTGATCCCGATAGGCTTGTTCCTGGAGGTGTATTTACCCGTCTTCTCGAGCTTCTGCAGGTCCTTCGCCTTGGCAAGAAGCTCATCGTAGGTCAGGTCCTCAAGCTTAAGGTCCACATTGTCATGCAGGCTTGTGTTCAGAGGCTGGCTCGCCTTCGAAGAATCCCTGTACAGGGTTATGCCCTTCACTCCAAGCTTCCAGGAGGATATCACGACGTTCTTGAAGTCCTCGACCTTTGCGGTCTTAGGAAGGTTGACCGTCTTTGAGACCGACCCGGATATGAGAGGGGTTATTGCGGCCACCATCTTCACATGGCCCATGGCCTCGATGAACCTCGAGCCGCTTCCGCATTTGTTGGCTGTGTCGAATATCGCCAGGTGCTCTTCCTTGAGGTGCGGCGCGCCCTCGATCTTCCCGTCCAGCAGCTTTTCGTAGGTATAGCCGTTCTCCGTGACGGTCTCCTTGAAGGTTACGTAATCCATAATGTCCTCAATCTCAGGCTGAGTGTACCCGAGGTTCTTTAGCGCTGCGGGTATGACCGGGTTTATAACCGTCATGAAGCCGCCGCCGGAGAGCTTCTTGTATACGACATGGCTGAAGAAAGGCTCTATAGATGTGGCTCCGCAGTCCATCGCAAAGGAAATCGTCCCCGTCGGCGCTATAACGCTCACCTGCGCGTTCCTGAAGCCGTGCTCCTCGCCGCCGAGCACCGCGTTCCGGAAGCTCTGCTTGACGCTGTCGCTTATGCTGGTCAGGCCCAGATCCTTGAGCATGTGGTGGTCTATCATGAAAGGGGTGTAGTGCAGCCCCTCGAACTCGCTTTCGATGAGCGGAACGCCCTGTTCATCGTATACAGCACCCGCGCAGCGTGCATGGTTCCTGATGACCCTCTGCATCGGCGCCTTGTTGAGCTCGTACTTTTCGAAGCTTCCGACAGCCTTCGCCATCAGGGAAGACACGTAGTACGACTGTCCCGTCATCATGCCGATTAGCGAGGCAGCAAGGTTCCTTGCCTCGTCGGAGTCGTAAGGGTAGCCCATGACCATGAGGAGTGAGGCAAGGTTTGCCACGCCCAGACCTGTAGGCCTGAACAGGTACGTCTTCCTTGCTATGTCCTCCGTAGGGTACTGCCCCCATATTATCGAAGCTTCCAGAACAAGCTGGGTCAGCCCGACTATGTGAAGGTACCCGTCCACGTCGAACCAGTTCCTTTCCTGGTCGTAGAACTTGAATATGTTTATCGACGCCAGGTTGCAGGAGGAATCGTCGAGGAATGCGTATTCGCCGCAGGGGTTAGTAGAGTTGATCTGGTTGTGCTTCGCGCCGCAATCGCCGTCCTCTCCGCAAGGGCAGGTGTGCCATGCGTTGAAGGTGTCGGAGAACATCGGCGCAGGGTCTGCGCACTGCCAGGCCGAAAGGTTGAACGCCTCCCATATGTCGGAAACCTTAACCGCGGCGTCAACCCTGCTGTCGACCCTTCCCTTGAGCTCCAGCTCCTCCTCGGGATTGTCCTTGAGGGCTTCAACCTTTTCCATGAAGTAGTCTGAGAACCTCACCGAGTTGTTGCTGTTCTGCCCAGACACTGTTTCGTAAGCCTCTCCGTCGATGTCCGTGTCATAACCCATCTTGCCCAGGGCTCGGACCTTATTCTCCTCCCTAGCTTTCCAGGTTATGTACTCCATTATCTCCGGATGGTCTACGTCCAGGCACACCATCTTGGCGGCCCTTCTCGTTGTTCCGCCCGACTTGATGGCTCCCGCGTTCCTGTCGAGTCCGCGCAGGAAGCTCATGAGTCCTGAGGACACGCCTCCTCCGGAAAGCTTTTCGCCCCTTGCCCTTATCTTGGAATAGTTCGTGCCTGTTCCGGAGCCTCCCTTGAAGAGCTTTGTCTCCGTGACGAACTGTTCGGATATCGAGTGAGGCCCGAGCAGCTTGTCCTCGATGGAAAGAATGAAGCAGGCCGAAGACTGCGTCCGAGTGTAGTTGTCCGGGCTCTCCACGACAGTGCCAGTTTTTTCATCGAAGTAGAAGCTGCCCTGCTTCTTGCCCGTGATCCCGTAGGCTAGTGCGAGGCCGGTGTTGAACCACTGAGGCGAATTAGGGGCGTACATCTGGTTCAGCAGAGCGAAAACCGCTTCATCGTAGAAGATGCTTTTCTCCCCGGCTGTCTCTATAAGGCCCTGCTCGCATAAGGCTTCCGTCCAGAAGCTGACCATCCTGTGGGCTACCATGCGCATGCTGTTCTCGTAGCCCGCCTCGTTGCTTATCCCTGCTTTCCTGAAGTACTTGGATGCGATTATGTCGCAAGCATTCTGGGAGTAATGCTCAGGAAATTCCAGATCCTTCATGTCCACAAGGATCTTGCCCGACTTGTGGTCCTTCAGGAACACGTCCACCGTTTTCCACCTGAAAAGGTCATAAACGGTCTTCCCGGCATCTGCCTCGAGTTCCTTTGTGTAGTATCGTTTGAACAAATCTTTTACCGAAGCCACTTTCATCCCTCCAAAGCTAAAATTTATATCAATTAATTTCACAATATGTAGTATGTGGTGAAATATATGCACACCATATGTTGTATATTATATTCCTATTTCAGGCAATTATCAAATATTGTATTTTTATGCTGGCTTGGTGAATTATTGTATAAGCTGTCGGTTTTATTATAATGCTCTTATTTTCACAGATTTGTGGAAAATAATAATATATGTTGTATAATAGATATTGAATGATTTGTCAGAAGGAGATTGTTTGGAATGATTCATAAGTTTAAGAAGTTCAAACCGGAAATACATGAGAACTGCTTCATTGCAGGAAATGCGGATATCATAGGAAGGGTTAAGATAGAAGAGGAGGCGAGCATCTGGTTCGGCGTTGTCCTCAGGGGAGACCTCAACAGGATAAGCATCGGAAAGGGCTCGAACATTCAGGACAACAGCACGGTGCATGTGGATACTGACGGACCGGGAACGGTTGTCGGGGACTACGTGTCTGTTGGCCACAATTCCGTCCTGCACGGCTGCAGCATAGGGAACCATTCGCTGATAGGGATGGGATCTGTAGTGCTTGAGGGTGCCGTTATCGGGGAAGAGACGATAATCGGTGCAGGAAGCCTGGTTACTTCGAACAAGGTCATACCGGCAGGGGTCCTCTGCATGGGATCGCCGGCGAAGGTTATAAGGGAGCTTACGGACGAGGAGAAGAAGGGCCTGAGGAGGAATGCTCAGGAATACATCGAGCTCGCCAGCGAGTACAAGGTGATAGAGAGATTCAAAGGTTAAAAAAAGAATAAGGATGTGTGAAAATGATTAAAATAGGTGAGTATAACAGCCTGAAAATAGCAAGAAAGGCGGAATTCGGGTACTTCCTGGATGCCGGAACCGGAAAATCTGCAGACGACGTGCTGCTTCCTAACAGCAACACAATGGGGAAGGAGCTTAATGTTGGAGACGAGATAGAGGTCTTCATATACAGGGATTCAAAGGAAAGGCTCGTGGCAACGCTCAAGAAGCCGCTGGCCACGGTGAACGAGGTCGCATACCTTAAGGTGGTATCGAAGACGCCGATGGGTGCTTTCGTCGATTTCGGGCTTGAGAGGGACGTGTTCGTGCCTATGAAGGAGCAGAAGTACACCCTCGAGGAAGGAAGCAGCTACCTTTTCTACCTTTACGTAGACAAGACGGGCAGGATCGCTGCGACAACTGAAGTTGACAGGGCCCTGAGCTCGGAAAGCGAGTACAGGGTTGGAGACGAGGTTACCGGTATAGTGTACGGCTTCCAGACAAACGGAAGCGCGATGGTCGCTGTGGACGGGAAATACAGGGGGGTCATCCTCCGGAACGAATACTTCACTGACTTGAAGCCAGGCTTCGAGATGAAGCTGAGGGTCAAAAGGATATACGAGGAAGGCAAGCTCGGGCTGACCCCGAGGGGAAAGGCCGTCGACGAAAGGACGCAGCTTGAAGAGGAGATACTGAAGTACCTTGGCAAGCACGGAGGCGAGATGCCTTACAACGACAAGAGCTCTCCTGAGGACATCAGGAAGGTTTTCAACCAGAGCAAGAACTACTTCAAGAACGCTCTTGGCGGCCTGATGAAAAAGGACCTGATAACCCAGGATGAAAACGGGACGAAGCTAAAAAAATAACAACCATGGATTGCTTAAGGCGGGAGGACGACTCCCGCCTTTTCTCATATCAACCCTGTACATATTGGTTTTATGAAGCTATAATATTATTAACCGAATAATCAAAATATTCAACAAGAGGAAAGAGGGATGTTTATGGCAGATGTAACTGTTAAATTCGATGAGAAAAGCTGCGGAGCTTGCGTCCACTGGCAGGGGCCAAGGACGGTATGCGGAAACGAAGTCACATACAACGGTCTATCCAACGGCAAGTGCAACAGTCCCGATTCACCTGCATACGGAAGGGAGGTCAAGGTGGTTTTCTACTGCTTTGCAAAAAAGGATCTTTACAGGACGTGTGATCAGCCATAGGGTCGGGAGCTCAGGCTCCCTTCTTTTTTTCATGAAGCGTAAAGACGGCTTCTGCACAATTGCTGTGCGGAAGCCGTCTTTTTTCAAATCACTATACTATATGGCAGGCAACCATCAATTGCCAAGGAAAAGGCTGTAGCTCGCGTCGCTCGGCATCCTCCAGTCTCCCCTCGGAGACAGGCTTACGGTACCCACCTTAGGGCCGTCAGGGATCGCGGAGCGCTTGAACTGCATCGTGAAGAACCTTCTTATGAAATTCTCCAGCCACTTGCTTATAGTCTCCTCGTCGTATTCGTCCTGGAAAGCCTGCTTAGCGAGGAAGAGAAGCTTGTCCTTAGGAGCTCCCTGCTTTATGAAGTGGTAGAGGAAGAAATCGTGGAGCTCGTAAGGGCCAACAAGGTCCTCGGTCTTCTGGGTTATCTCTCCGGACTCGTCCTTAGGGAGGAGTTCCGGGCTCACAGGCGTCTCAAGTATGTCGATGAGTATGGCTGAGATGTCCTTTTCGACCTCCTTCTGCGCAACGTAGTTGACCAGGTACCTTACCAGGGTCTTCGGGACCGAGCAGTTCACGCCGTACATTGACATGTGGTCGCCGTTGTAGGTCGACCAACCAAGAGCAACCTCTGAAAGGTCTCCGGTCCCGACGAGCAGCCCGCCTTCCTTGTTGGCGGTGTCCATCAGGATCTGGGTCCTTTCCCTTGCCTGGGCGTTCTCGTAGGTAACGTCATGGAGTCCGGCAGGGTGCCCTATGTCCTTGAAGTGCTGCATGCAGGCGGGAACTATGGAAATCTCCCTGAACTCCGTGCGCAGGTGCCTGCAGAGCTCCACGGCGTTGTTGTACGTCCTGTCGGTTGTGCCGAAGCCAGGCATTGTTATCGTGATTATGTTTTCCCTTGGCAGGCCAAGCATGTCGAAGGTCTTGGCTATGACAAGCAGGGCAAGCGTCGAGTCGAGGCCGCCGGATATGCCTATGACTGCTTTCTTAGCCTTTACGTGCGTCAGCCTCTTGGCCAGGGCTGCGACCTGGATGTTGAATATCTCCCTGCAGCGCCTGTCCCTGAGCTCAGGGTTGGACGGGACGAACGGGTGCTTGTCCACGAACCTGTCGAAGGTTCCGTAGTCGAGGCTCTCGAACTCGAAAGAGACCTCCCTGGCCTGGAAAGGGCACATCCTTATGTTGTCCTTGAAGCTTATGTTCCTGAGGCGCTCGCTGTTTAGCCTGTCGACGTCTATAATGGAGGTTATGACTTCGTTCTCCCTGCCGAACCTCTGGTTCTCGCCGAGCGTCGTCCCGTTTTCGCCGATCAGCAGGTGTCCGCTGAAAACGAGGTCGGTGCTGGATTCGAATACCCCTGCGGAGGAGTAAACGTATGAGGCCATGCACCTTGCGCTCTGGTTGTCTATAAGGCTCTTCCTGTAGTCCGATTTGCTTACGACCTCGTTGGAGGCTGAAAGGTTGCCTATCACGTTCGCGCCCAGGAGGCTGAGGTAGCAGCTTGGAGGTACGGGTACCCAGACGTCCTCGCATATCTCGAAGCCGAACTTAATGTTCCCTGCGCAGAACAGCAGGTCTGTGCCGAAGGGCACCTCCTCCTGGAAGGGCAGGCTGACCTTTTGGCCGGTTATCCCGAGCCCCTCGCTGAACCACCTTTTCTCGTAGAACTCCGTGTAGTTCGGTATGTAGCTCTTGGGGACTATCCCAAGCACGCTGCCTTTGAAGACTACGAAGGCGCAGTTGTACAGGGCGTTTCTCCAGATGAAGGGGGCTCCGACGGCTACGAGGAGATCCTTGCCTGCGGTGTAGGCGCAGAGGTCCTTGACTGCTTCAGCCGCAGAGGTAAGAAGCAGCTGCTGGCCGAATAGGTCCGCGCAGGTGTAGGAGGTTATGCTCAGCTCGGGAAACACAACGAGCTTCGCTTTGGCTTCCTCTGCCTTGTCTATGCACTTTTTTATGTTTGATAGGTTGAAGCCTATGTCGGACACGTTTGTAACCGGGCAGGCAGCCGCAACCCTGATGAACTGGGAGCTATTGTTTGAGAACATTGCAATTCCTCCGATCGGTGATTTTGCTTTAATTATCATTCATAATGCAATAATTGTCAATCAATTGAGTGCCTGCAGCTGGGATTTGTTGTATAATATGATTAGAAGGGAGGTATGTCTGATGGAAGGTTCGATAATGCTCTGGATTCTTATCGGCGCAGCCGCTGTTGCTGTTGATATCATAACCAGCGCGTTCCTTTTCATGTGGTTCGCCCTGGGAGCCATAGCGGCGATCATAGCGCTCATCCTGGGTTTCTCTTTTGTAGTGCAGGTCATCGTTTTCCTGCTCGTGAGCATACTGAGCATGCTGGCAGGTTACCCTGTTGTGAAAAGGACGCTGAAAAAATCGGTCAGGACGACGAAGACGATGGAGCAGAGCTACATCGGGAGGAAGTTCACTGCCGACGAAGAGGTGAGCGAAAGGGGGCGCATGAAGGTCGACGGGATCTACTGGACCATCCAGAAGGTCGGCGAAGACATCAAGAAGGGCGACAGGCTTGAAATTGTCGGCCTCAAAGGCAACAAACTGCTGGTTAAAAAAGTTGAAGCGAAGGGAGATTAGAAATGGACAGGCTGTTTTTCATAATAATACTCATACTGATAGTTGCGGGACTCGTCACCTCGATAAAGGTGGTCAACACGGGCTACGTATTCGTTCTCGAGAGGCTTGGGCAGTTCCACAAGATTCTTGAGCCGGGCTGGCACTTCACGATACCTTTCGTTGACTTCGTAAGGAAGAAGGTGTCCACGAAGCAGCAGATACTGGACATTGAGCCTCAGAACGTCATTACCAAGGACAACGTAAAGATCAACATAGACAACGTCATATTCTACAAGGTCATGGACGCAAAGGACGCTGTCTACAACATAGAGAACTACAAATCCGGTATAGTGTACTCGACGATAACAAACATGAGGAACATCGTCGGAGACATGTCCCTGGACGATGTCCTTTCCGGAAGGGACCAGATAAACAACAAGCTTCTGCAGGTCGTAGACGAGATAACCGACGCCTACGGGATAAAGATACTCTCAGTCGAGATAAAGAACATACTGCCCCCTGCAGAGATACAGCAGGCGATGGAAAAGCAGATGAGGGCGGAGAGGGACAAGAGGGCCGTCATCCTTCAGGCCGAAGGAGAGAAGCAGAGCGACATAGCAAGGGCCGAGGGAGAAAAGCAGGCCAAGATCCTTCAGGCGGAGGCCGACAAGGAAGCTAACATAAGGCTTGCCGAAGGAATGAGGCAGTCTCAGATCCTTGAGGCGGAAGGAAAAGCTATCGCCATAGCAGAGATCGCGAAGGCCCAGGCAGATGCCTACATGCAGGTAAACAAAGCTATCCTCGAATCAGGAACAAACGAAAAGATAATCGCGCTCAAGCAGGTTGAGGCGCTGCAGGAGATGGCCAAGAACCCTGCAAACAAGCTCATCCTTCCTAATGAGACGTTGTCATCGCTTGGCAGCATCGCCGCCATCGGGGAGCTTCTGAAAAGGAACGAGGGGGCAAAACAGTGATCAGGGAGCTTATAATGAAGAACAGGAGCTACAGGAAGTTCCGCGAGGATGAGGAGATAACAAAGGAAACCCTCGGGGAGCTAGTGGACCTGGCAAGGCTTTCAGGCTGCGGGATGAACATGCAGTCGCTCAGGTACATACTCGTCACGGACAAGGCCGGCAGGGAAAGCATATATCCCTGCATAAAGTGGGCCGCTTTCCTCAAGGACTGGGGCGGACCGATGGAGGGCCAGAGGCCTTCCGCATTCATACTGATGCTTGCAGACTCAGGCAAGAAAACCTTCGTCACGCAGACGGACATGGGCATAGCATGCCAGAGCATACTCCTCGGCGCCGTGGAGAAAGGTCTCGGAGGCTGCATCATAGGCGCGGTAGACAAGGACAGGCTTAAAGAGGCCTTCGGAATAGGGGAAGGGTTCGAGCTCCAGTACGTCCTGGCCATAGGCAAGCCTGACCAGACGGTGATCCTGGACGAGATAGAGCTCGGGCAGGACACCAAGTACTGGGTGGACGAAAACGGGAACCACCATGTGCCCAAGATAAGGCTGGAGGACATAATAATATCGTAAAAAAGTTAAGCTGCCGGACGTAGGTTAATCCTGACCGTCCAGCAGCTTTTCAAGTTCCCTGACCTTTTCAATGTCCATTGGCGGCAGGCCCTCAAGGCAGTAGGGGATGCCGAGGGAGGAGTACTTGACCGCGCCCATGGTATGGTAAGGCAGAAGCTCCACCTTGTCCACGTTCCTTATCTTCCTGACGAGCTTCCTGAGCCTGAGTATGTGCTCCCGGGAATCCGTGATGCCTGGCACGACGACATGCCTCACCCAGACCCTGGCCTCGGAGCGGTTGAGGGCATCTATGAACTCCAGGACCTTCGACATCTCTCCGCAGGCAAGGGACCTGTAGCCCTCTTCGGTCGAGTGCTTCAGGTCCAGCAGCACAAGGTCGGTCAGGCTCAGTATCTCATCGTAGCCGCCTAACCCGAAGCCTGCCGTGTCCAGAGTAGTGTGTATCCCGTTCTCCCTGCACAGCCTGAGCATCTCGAGAAGGAAATCCGGCTGGAGGAGCGGCTCACCTCCCGAAAACGTCACGCCGCCGCCCGAGCTTTTGTAGTAAGGCTTGAACTTGAGGAGCTTTCCAAGGAGCTCCTCGGAGTCTAACTCGCTGCCGCCCTGGAGGCTCCAGGTGTCCGGGTTGTGGCAGTAGGCGCAGCGCAGGGCGCACCCCTGAAGGAAAACCACCGTCCTTATCCCGGGGCCGTCCACAAGCCCCATGCTCTCTATTGAATGTATTCTTCCCTTGGCCATGGCCTGCACCTCCTAAAAATCAAGGAGACAACCAAAAGGCTGTCTCCGGCGAAATCTATTCTTCGTTGAACATGTCCTTGCCAACTCCGCAGAGAGGGCATACCCAATCTTCAGGAACATCGGCGAAAGCTGTTCCAGGAGCAACTCCGTTGTCAGGGTCACCTACTGCAGGGTCGTAAACATATCCGCATACTGAACAAACATACTTTTTCATACTAAATCCTCCTCAAAATCCGATATTTTTTATTAGCTGCTAATAAGTATTGATTAGCTACACCTTTAATTATAGATTGTATCCAAAAAAATTCAAGAGCAATTGTGAAGAATTTTTCTGATATATGTTAAAATAGGTGTAGAACCTTAAGGAGGTTAATTGCTGATGAGCCTTAGATTTGTTTACGGCAGGGCGGGGAGCGGAAAGAGCACCTTCTGCCTTGAGGATATAAAGAGAAAAATCGAAAAGGGGGCGGAGAACCCTCTCATACTGCTTGTGCCCGAGCAGTTCTCCTTCCAGGCGGAGAGGAACGTGCTCAAGTACCTGGGGGAGAAGGGCTCCTTCAGGGTGCAGGTCATGAGCTTCAGCAGGATGGCGCAGAAGGTCTTCTCGGAGACAGGAGGCCTGGCAAGGAAGCACATGAACACCGCCGGCAAAAGCATGCTGATCTACAGCATAATGTCGAAGAGCAGCGGCCGGCTGAAGGTTTTCGGAAAGGCAGCCAAAAAGCAGGGGTTCGTGTCCGGCGTCTCGGACATAATCACCGAGTTCAAGAGGTACAGCATAACGCCGGAGGATATACTGCAGGGCTCCCTCTCCGTGGAAGATGTAGCGCTTCGGGAAAAGCTTGAGGACATACACCTCATATACAGCGAGTTCGAGAGCAGGCTGCACGAGAGGTACATCGACCCGGAGGACGACCTGACGATCCTTGCCGCCCAGATTGACAAGTCGCGCATTTTCGACGGGGCCGAAATATGGGTGGACGAATTCGCAAGCTTCACCCCTCAGGAATACAGGATACTTGAGAAGCTGCTCAGGAAGGCCCGCAGGGTAAACGTGACTCTCTGCTGGTCGGACGCTTCTCAGGGAGGGGAGAGCAGCACAGACGTGTTCCTGCCAATACGGAACACGGAGGAGGATCTGGGCAGGATAATAGAGGACCTGGGCGTAGCCTACGACAAGCCTGTGCGAATCGACGGCAGCAAGCTCGGAAGGTTCGCAGCCAGCGAGGAGCTGGGGCACCTGGAGGAGCACCTTTTCTCCTACCCCTACAGCGTCTATCCCGGGGAGACGGAGCGGATACGAGTTCTGCGGGCCCTCAACAAGTACTCCGAGGTAGAGGAGACAGCAAGGGACATAGTGAGGCTGTGCAGGGACGAAGGGATCCTTTACAGGGATATCGCGGTGGTTTGCGGCGACCTGGAAGGCTACGAAAGCCTTGTACGCGCGGTTTTCAGCGAGTACGAGATACCTTTCTTCATAGACGGCAAGAACAGGATTGTGAACTCCCCGCTCGTAGTACTGATAACCTCCGCCCTGGAAATAGTGTCGAAGAACTGGTCCTACGAGAACATGTTCAGGTACCTTAAGACCGGGCTCCTCGGCTTCGATCGCAGCGAGATAGACCTCCTCGAAAACTACGTGCTCGCCAACGGGATAAGGGGCAAGCGGTGGACGGAAGGCGGAAGATGGGAACGGCCGCTCAGCTATGGGTTCGACCCGGAGGAGATATCAGAGCTTCAGGCGGGATACATCGAGAGGGTCAACTCCACGAGGGACAAGGTGGTAGAGCCTCTCAGGAAGCTTTCGGAAGGCATAAAGGGAAGGCACGGGGCCAGGGAGATGGCAGAGGCCCTCTACGACTTCATGTGCGACATAGGCATCCCGGAGACTATAGAGATGCTCATATCGAAGTTCGAGGCTATGGGCAGGCTGGACAGGGCGCAGGAGTACGAGCAGGTTTGGGACATCATCGTCGAGCTGCTTGAGCAGGTTGTCGAGGTCCTAGGGGAAGAAGACCTGACGGGGGACGAGTTCTCGAAGATAATGTCCGCAGGCTTCGAGGAGTACGAGATCGGTATAATACCTCCCGCCATAGACCAGGTCCTGGTAGGGACGGTTCAGAGGCTGAGGAGCCACGAGATAAGCTGCCTTTACATCATAGGGGTGAACGACGGAGTCTTCCCGGCCGCCTCATCGAAGGAAGGGATCCTGGCGGACGAGGACAGGATAGCTCTAATAGCGAAAGGCGTCAACGTCATGAAGGATTCGAAGAGCCTTGCTTTTGAGGAGCAGTTCCTTAGCTACACTACACTGACGACGGCGAACAGGTACCTCAGGCTAAGCTTCCCGGTGTCGGACTTCGACGGGAAGCCGAAGAGGCCTTCAATAATAATATCAAGGCTGAGAAAAGTCTTCCCTGAGCTGAAGGAGGAGAGCAGCGTCATGAGGGATACGGACGACGAGTCACTGCTGAGCTCCATAGCCTCGAAAAGGCCAGCCTTCAACGAGATGCTCACGCTCATAAAGGACAACCCTGAAAGCGAGGTCCTCAGATGCGCCATAAACTGGTTCAGGCAGGACGAGCAGTGGAAGGAAAAGCTGCAGGCTGCAGCGGAGGGATTTTCCTTCGAGAACACGGCAGAGGTGTTCGATTCGAAGAAGATCAGGGGCCTCTACGGAAAGAACCTCAACGTGAGCGTTTCTAAGCTCGAGAAGTTCGCGGAATGCCCGTTCTCCTACTTCGTTCAGTATGGGCTCAAGGCTGGCGAGCGGAAGGAATACAAGCTCGGCAAGCCTGACATTGGATCGCTCATGCATGAATCGCTGAAAATATATTCGGAAAAGCTGGAGGAGGAAGGGATAGGCTGGGGAGAGGCTGACAGCGGCCTCAGCGGCGAGCTCATATCAGAGATCGTCGACGAGCAGGTGAAGAGGGCCTCCTCCATACTGGGAAGCTCTAAGAGGTTCGCCTTCGTGGCTCAGCACGTGAAGGGGGTGCTCAGGAGGTCCGTTTCAATCATCTCGGAGCACATGAGGAGAGGGGAGTTTTCCCCCGTTGGCTACGAGATGTCCTTCGGCTTCGGCGGCGAATTTCCGGCCATAGAGGTAGAGCTTGGTTCCGGAGAGAAGGTCAGCCTTGTGGGCAAGATAGACAGGGCCGACAGCATGCAGGATGCGGAAGGTATAGGGACCTACGTAAGGATAGTCGACTACAAGTCCGGCAGCAAGGATTTCAGGCTGGGCGACGTCTATCACAGGCTGCAGCTCCAGCTCCTGGTCTACCTGGATGCCATACTGACAGAGCTCGGCAGGAAGACGGGAGCCGCTATGCTTCCCGCAGGCGTGCTGTACTTCAGGCTCGACGACCCGCTCGTCAAGGCAGACCAGGAGCTCGGGGAGGACGAGCTGGGCAGGAAGAGGCTGACAGAGCTCAAGATGAGCGGCCTCCTCATCAAGGACGAGGATATCATAAAGAGGATGGACTCCGAAATATCGGGCTTCTCGGATATAATACCGGTCAGGATCAAGACCGACGGAACGATAAGCGAAGGTTCCTCTTCCACGGCTACCGCAGAGCAGTTCCAGACCCTGCGGGAATACGTCAGGAAGGCGATCAGGGAGATATGCGAAGAGATACTGGAGGGGAACATCGCCATAAGCCCTTACAGCAGGAAAGGCATCTCGCCCTGCAGGTACTGCTCATATTCATCGGTGTGCCAGTTCGACCCTGCGGTCAAAGGCAACAGGTACAGGATCCTTAAGGATATAAAGGAAGAGGAAGCTTGGGAGCTGATAGAAAAAGAAATAGACAAAAGTGTATAAAAATAATATCATATTCATATACAGTTCAGCGCGGAAAGGGGATCATCCATGAAATCGATCAAAGGCAAAATCACCATGATGGCTGTGGTAATTTCGACTTTATGCATGCTTATGCTCTCGGTGATATGCTACTACAATGCCAAGCAGAGCATAACCGAGGAGACATTGTCGAAGATACGCAACCAGTCAAACACTTATGCGGCCACAATTGACGGATGGCTAGAAATGCAGGGGGAGATAGTTAGGCAGGTAGACGGCGACGTCGAAAGCTATAAGAAGACAGACAAGACTGCCATGGAGGCGTACTTCAACAGGGAGATACAGGCAAATAGCGAGCTTGCGGCTATCTACGCGGCATACACGGACAAGACCCTTGTCGCTGATTCGCACTCGGTTTCTCTGACCCCGGAAAACTACGACCCGACAACCAGGACATGGTACAAGGAAGCGATGAAGCAGGGCAAGCTCATATACACAGCCCCGTACAAGGACGCTTTTTCAGGAAAAATGGTCATCACCATAGCTATGCCTATAAAGTCAGGTTCTGAAAACATAGGAGTAGTCGGGGCGGACATATACGTGGACTACCTCACAACCCTCACAACAGAAGCGAAATCGGGAGAAGGCTCCTACGGCTTCCTGCTTGATGCAAGCAAGAATTTCGTAGTCCATGAGAACCCTGATTTCCAGCCTGCAGAGTCCGGAAGCATTAGCCTCGGGGCGGTGCTGGACGGAAGGTTCAAGTCCATAGCCGACAAGATAAACGGAAGCAGCAACACTGTCACCCTTGTCCAGGATTACGACGGCGTAAGCAAATACTATGTCACCTCCAAGATAGACATGACCGGCTGGACATTCGGCTTCGCAGTGCCTGAGAGCCTTGTTATGCAGCCGCTTAGAAGCCTGCAGTCGCAGTTCATTCTCTATATAGGGCTCTCGATAATCATAATGGTTGCTCTCCTGATTTGGCTCCTGGGAAGGACCTTCAAGCCTCTCAGCCTTATGATAAGGAAAGTCGAGAGGATAGCCCAGGGGGATTTCTCCAAAGAGGAGAAGCAGGTTAACCACTACAGCAACGATGAGATAGGCCGCCTCAGCATGTCTATAGACACGATGCAGGAGGAGCTCAGGAACTTCATGATCGGCCTGATGGGAAGCTCGCAGAACCTTAGCGCTTCGGCGGAGGAGCTTTCAGCCACGGTGGAGGAGCTTACCTCGAAGGCGATATCGATCAAGGAATCGGTTGACGAGATAGCCTTCGGCGTTCAGGACTCCAGCGCAGCTTCGCAGGAGATAAGCGCGTCCATCGAAGAGGTTGATTCAAGCATAAACGAGCTTTCGCAGAAGGCCCTTGAGGGAAGCAACAACGCCAGCGGGGCGAAGGTCAGGGCGCTCGAGGTCAAGGAGAAGAGCGACAAGGCCATAGATGCTACCAGGAAGCTGTACGATGAGAAGAAGAAAAAGATGATGAAGGCCATAGAGGACGGCAAGGTTGTCGAGAACATCAAGCTCATGGCTGACGCCATAGCCACAATAGCAGACCAGACTAACCTTCTCGCACTTAACGCTGCAATAGAGGCGGCAAGGGCAGGGGAGCACGGAAGAGGCTTCGCGGTGGTCGCCGAAGAGGTGAGGAAGCTTGCGGAGCAGTCCTCGCATGCCGTATCAAGCATCCAGGAGACTATAACCCACGTGCAGAGCGCCTTCAGGAGCAGCATCGACACTAGCAGCGACATACTGACCTTCATAAACAACGACGTAAACGAGCAGTTCGACGCCTACAGCCTGACGGGAAGGCAGTACTACAGCGATTCCGACTTCGTAAGCAAGATGTCCGACGAGATAGCTGCGATGTCTGAGGAGATAGCGGCAACAGTGGAGCAGGTTAACGGAGCAATCCAGAACCTGTCAGAGGCCGCCCAGGTTTCTAACGAGAAGACCGAAAGCATAAAGGAAAACATAGATGAGACTACAAAAGCGATAGAGCAGGTGGCCTACACCGCGCAGGATCAGGCCGAGATGGCTCAGCTCCTGAACGAGATGGTGCAGAAATTCAAGATTTAGACAGGTGAAAGCATATGATCATCAAATTACTATACTACGCATACTTCGGCGTCTTCATGCTGGCCATAACGACCTACGGCGCAGTGAGGACCAGCCTCCTCAGGAGGAAATCCCGGGAGGCTGCAGACGAGTTTGTGTACACAACGGCAAGGAAGATGTGCAGGCACTTCATGAAAATATCCGATACGAAGGCGGCGGTGAAGGGATTGGAAAACATCCCTGAGGGCCCCTGCGTTTTCGTGAGCAACCACCAGGCCATCTTCGACGTGTTCCTCATGTTTTCGTACATCGACAAGAGGTTCGGTTTCATAGCGAAAAAGGAGATAGAGGGATACCCTTTCATCGGCTTCTGGATAAAAGCCATCCACTCTGTTTTCATGGACAGGAGCAGCCTGAAAGAAGGCATGAAGTCCATAAACGAGGGAGTTGAGAGGATAAGGCAGGGCTACTCGCTGGTCATCTTCCCTGAAGGCACGAGGAGCCTGAAATCAGAGATGGCGCCCTTCCACAAGGGCAGCATGAAGTTGGCTGTAAAGGCAGGAGCACCGATAGTGCCCATAACCCTGGACGGAACCTACAGGGTCCTGGAGACAGGTAACCGGGTTAGGGGGCACGTGCTCAAGCTCACTGTGCACAAGCCTGTCATCGTAAGCGAGCTGCCAGAGCAGGAGAGGAAGAACCTGTCCGACCTGGTCTACGGAATAATTAAGGGCGGGCTTGAATAAAAGAACGGATAGAAGATTGAAAATGAAAGGGCTGCTGCAAAAACAATAATCAGTTTTTGCAGCAGCCCAAGCTTTTATATTTAAACTACGTTTGCTCGAAACATGTCCTCGGTCTGAACAGCCTCGTATTCCTTGCACAGAAGCGCACGTATATATCCTTTGTCGCTCGTTGTGGATTCTATATAGAAACCCTGTCCGTAGTAGAAGCGGACCAGCGAAAGCATTCTTGAGGCGGTGTGAAGGCAAAGCTTGCTCACGTTCTCTTTAAGCATGAGCTTGTCGACTTCTGCGATCAAAGCGCGGCCGATGCCCTTGCTCTGTATCCCAGGATCAACTCCGAAACGGCTGAGGTAGGCAGTTCCGTCACCGAGTATCTCGATTCTGACGCTTCCTATCACCTGACCGTCCAGCACTGCTACGAAAACGTGCTTTGTTTCGATATCCTTGAGTATGTCATCAGTTGTTTCGTTAAGAGCAGCGATCTTTCCTGCGATACCGGCCTGCTCCTGGTATGTTTTGAATACCTCTTTTGTTATCCTATATATGAACTGTGCGTCCTCCGGCACTGCTTTTCTTACGGTAAGATTATTTTCCATTTATCTACTCTCCCCTCAAAAATATTTCATCTTGCGTATAATTATACGATGCGCATTATAATAATGCAATAGTTTTTTTGTAAAAATATCGTAAAAATTTTCTGGCTTTCGGGTATAATATATACATGGGGATTCAGTCGGGCGAGGGGGTTTCGCTGACGATCCCGAGCATGGGCTTTCAAGGTAGCCGGCGTGAATGCCGCTGGTATTTTAATACATTTTTCAGAAGGGAACAGGTGAGACATGAGCGGTACGAAATGGACAGACGAACAGCTTGACGCGATAAAGGACAGGGGCTGCAACCTCCTTGTGGCGGCAGGGGCGGGCGCAGGGAAAACAGCGGTGCTTGTTCAGAGGATAATAGAGAAGGTTATGGATGAGGAGCATCCTGTTGACATAGACAGGCTGCTGGTCGTAACCTTCACAAACGCAGCGGCGGCGGAGATGAGGGAAAGGATAGGGGACGCCATAACCAGGGAGCTCGACAAGAACCCGTCCTCGGCAAGGCTGCAGAGCCAGCTCACGCTTCTCGGCAGGGCTAACATAATGACCATACACTCCTTCTGCCTGGGCGTCATAAAAGGCAATTTCCACCTCCTGGACATAGAGCCGAACTTCAGGGTCTGCGACGAGACAGAGGCTGTGCTGCTGAAGCAGGAGGTGATGGACGAGCTTTTCGAGGAAAGGTTCGACAGAGACGACCAATCCTTCATAAACCTTGTAAAGGCGCTGGGCGACAGCGACGACAAGGTCATCCAGGACCTTGTGCAGAACCTTTACAGGTTTGCGGTCAGCACACCCTGGCCGTCCGCGTGGCTCGAGAAGCAGGCCGGCAGGTTCGACGTGAAGGAAGGTTTCGACTTCGGGGATTCGGACTGGGCCAGGATTCTGATCGCAGACGTGAGGAGGGAGCTCGAAGGCTGCATCGGAAGGATCGAAAGGGCTGTGGAGATTATAAAAAGCGACCATGAGCTGGCGGCCTATCTTCCTGTGTTCACCGGCGACGCGGAGAACACGAGGCATCTCCATTCAATAAAAACCTGGAACGAGATGGGTGAAGCCATGGAAGGCCTAAGGTTCGCGAAGCTGCCGACACTAAGGAAGCTCAGCGCGGAAGCAGCGGAGAAGAAGGAGCTGGCGAAGGACGCAAGGGACCAGCTGAAGAAGAAGATAGAAACCATAAGGAACGAGCTCTTCGTAAACGCAGCGGCGCCTGAAACCGCCATGGCTAAGATGTATCCCTGCATGAAAACCCTTTCCGAAATCACGATTGAGTTCAGCACCAGGTTCGGGCAGAAGAAGAGGGAAAGGGGTCTAATTGACTTCAACGACATCGAGCATTTCGCTCTTGCCATCCTGACAGACGGCAAGGAACCCTCGAATACCGCGCTTGATTACAGGGATCGGTTCGAGGAGATACTTATAGACGAGTACCAGGACAGCAACCAGGTCCAGGAAGAGATCATGAACAGCATCTGCAGGGGGGACAGGGGGAACGTGTTCATGGTAGGGGACGTCAAGCAGAGCATATACAGGTTCCGCCACGCAAAGCCCGAGCTCTTCCTGCAAAAATACAAGATGTACGGCTGCGAGATAGGGTCGCCGGGTAAGAAGATAAAGCTCTACAAGAACTTCAGGAGCAGGAGCGAAGTAATCGACGGTGTAAATTTCATATTCAAGCAGATAATGTCCAGCGAGATGGGGGAGCTTGAGTATGACGACAGCGAAGCGCTGCTCTGCGGGGCGCAGTACTGCGAGAAGCAGAACGCTATAGAGGTAAACATTATCGACAAAAGCGGTGAGTGCCCTGAGGAGCTCGAGGATCTGGACAGCATCCAGACCGAGGCAAGGTTCGTATCGAAAAGGATAAGAGAGCTGCTGGAGGAAGGCTTCCTGGTTCACGACAAGGCCAGCGGGGACGAAAGGGTGATTACCTACAGAGACATAGTCATCCTCATGAGGGCGACCGAGGGTTCAGCCAAGCTCTATCTGGACGAGCTTTCAAGCCACGGCATACCTGCGTTCGCTGACACCGCCACGGGCTATTTCGAGACGGTTGAGATAAAGACGGTCATGTCACTTCTGCAGATCATCGACAACCCGCTGCAGGACATTCCTATGCTGGCAGTGCTCCGCTCGCCGATATTTTCATTCACGCCGGAGGAGCTGATAGACCTCAGGACCGCCGGCAGCGAGCTTTCCTTCCATGAGATACTTGAAGCCTTCGAGGCGGGCGACAGCCCTCTCGGCAGGAAGGTTGCTGGTTTCCTGGCCAAGCTTGAGGAATGGCGCGACAAGGGATCCTACATGAAGATAGACGAGTTCATATGGTTCCTCTATTCGGACACAGCCTACTACAGCTTCGCTGCTACCATGCCGCAGGGGGAGCAAAGGCAGGCAAACCTGAGGCTGCTTTTCCAAAGGGCGAGGGAGTTCGAAAGCACCAGCTACAAAGGGCTCTTCAACTTCATCAATTTCATCGAAAAGCTTAAGAGCAGCAGCGGCGACATGGGAAGCGCCAAGATCCTGGGCGAGAACCAGAACGTGGTGAGGATCATGAGCATCCACAAGAGCAAGGGTCTGGAGTTCCCGGTGGTCTTCCTCTGCGGGGCCGGAAGGCAGTTCAACATGATGGACGTAAACAGGAACATACTCTTCCACCAGGAGCTCGGCTTCGGGCCGGACTTCGTCGACTACGAAAGGAGGATTTCGTACCCAACGCTCCCGAAGCAGGTTATAAGAAGGAAGCTGAGGGTGGAAACTCTGAGCGAGGAGATGAGGATACTCTACGTAGCTTTCACCAGGGCGAAGGAGAAGCTCATAATCACGGGAACGGTGAGGGAAATAGGGAAAGCCTGCGCCCGCTGGTGCGAGGCCGCTGCATATAAAAGAGACAAGCTTCCGGAGCATACGGTGGCAGCAGCGAAGTGCTACCTGGACTGGATAGGTTCGGCTGTTGCAAGGTGCCCCGGCGGCGATCCCATAAGGGTCATGGGGGGAGAGTCCTCGGGAATGATCGAGGTCATTGAGGACAGCTCACGGTGGGTGGTCAAGGTTGTTGACAAGGCTTCACTGGCAACGGGTGAGGAAAGCGAGAAACCTTTCGTTGACTTCTCAGGCCTGATCGCGGGAGCTGCAGGCGCCTCCTGCAGCGAAGGCATCGGTCTTGCGGTGCAGGAGAGGCTCCAATGGAAGTACAGGCTGGAGGAGTCGTCAAGGATACCTGCCAAGATATCAGTTTCGGAGCTGAAGAAATCTCAAGGACCAAGGCAGACGGTGCTCAAGAGACCGGGCTTCCTTGAGGGGGAGAAGAGGATGACGGCGGCCATGAAGGGGACGCTGCTGCACCTTGCCATGCAGCATTTGGACCTGGTCAAGGTATCCTCCCTTGAAGATGTGAGGGAGCAGATAAGGAGGCTTGTGGAGATGGAGTTCGTCACCAGTGAGGATGCATCACAGATCAACGCATATAAGATACTCAAGTTTTTCCAGTCGGACGTTGGCAGGCGTATGGCGGCTGCGCAGGCAGCAATGAGGGAGGTCCCTTTCTTCATTGAGCTTGCGGCAGCCGACGTATACCCTGAGCTAGACAAGAAGGTTTACGGATCTGAGACACTGGTGCTGCAGGGTGTCATAGACTGCTATTTCGAGGAGGACGGCGAGATAGTGCTTCTGGATTACAAGACCGATTTCGTTGAGGACCAGGAGGCTGTAGTGGAGAACTACAGGATACAGATAGAGCTATACGCAGGCGCTCTTGAGAAGATTACCGGGAAAAGGGTCAAGGAAAAGTACCTGTACCTCTTCTACAAGGATACAGCGGTTGCGCTGAACGGCTAGAAGAAAGAAACAGATGAAATCACTATGTTGTAAAGGCATAGTGATTTTTTTTATGGACATGATTTCCTGCAGGGAGCGGAAGCTGAGGGTGTACGAGTTTGAAAAAGTGCAGTTCGACGGGACACTGAAGTAGGTTTTGAGAAAAACAACACTTAATTCGAACAATGCATGAGGAGTGCTGATGCGCATGCATCGAGCCGTCGACAAATAAAAAACGGGCAAACCGCGGTGGTTCGCCCGTTGAATTTGATGACCTACACGTATACCGAGTATTTCTTCTCGATCCTGTTGAAGCCAAAGATGATTATGGTCGACAGTATAAGGTACACAAGCCCTGAAATGAGGAAAGGGTAGAAAACAAAATTTGTCATGCTGAACTCCTTAGCGTTCCTCAGCAGGTCGGCCACGCCGATGATCGCAATCAGCGATGTGTCCTTGATCAGTATGACCGCTTCGTTGCTCACGGAAGGGATCGAGTTTCTTATCGCCTGCGGTATGACAACCCTAATCATAGACTGCCAGTAGGACATGCCCAGAGCCTTGGCAGCCTCCATCTGTCCGGTCTCCACTGCCAGCAGCCCTCCGCGGAATATCTCCGCAAGGTATGCGCCGTAGTTGAGGACAAAGGCAATCGCGGCGGCCGTCATTGCGTCAAGCTTTATGCCCAAAACAGGAAGCCCGAAGTATACGAAGAACACCTGGATAAGAAGGGGAGAGCCCCTGAACACCCAGGTATAGAAGCTGAGCACCCTTAGCAGTATTTTGTTTTTTGACATCTTGCCGAGGGCGGTAACGATGCCCAGCGGCACCGATAGCACAGCCGTTACGGCAAAAAGCCAGAGAGACACGCCGCATCCCTTCAGTATAAACGATGTTGCTTCCATAAATTCAGACATTTAAATTACACTTCCTATTTTATTATCATGTTCGTTGTTCCGAACCATTTTTCTGCTATCTTGTCAAATGTTCCGTCAGCCTTCATCTCGTCGAGGACCTTGTTGAGCTCTGCGAGGAATGTCTCGTCTGTTTTCCTTACGCCCACTCCCATCTCTTCTTCACCAAAGTTCTCAGTGAGTATGGAGTATACGCCCGGCTCCTTAGCCATGTAGTAGTTTCCTACCAGTGCGTCTATTACCACGGCGTCGGCCCTTCCGGCCTTGAGCTCAGCGAGAGCTGTAGTGAACGTGTCGAATTTCTTGAGCTCCTTGAAGGTTGCGGCAGTCTTTGAATCTGCATTTATCGCGTCAACGCTGCTGCTTCCGAGCTGCGTTGCGACAACTTTACCTGCGAGGTCAGCCTTTGTCTTTATGCTTGAGCCTGCCAGTGTAACTATGAGCTGGCTGTTCTTAATGTAAGGCTTAGTGTAGTTTATCTGCTGCTTTCTCTCTTCGGTTATGGTAAGCCCGTTCCAGATCACGTCGATGTCCTTGTTGTTAAGGCTCATGGTGACTCCGGCCCAGTCCACAGGCTTGAATTCAGCCTTAACGCCCATCCTCTTGGCAGCCTCGTTTGCAAGGTCGATGTCGAAGCCGACTATCTCGTTAGTTGTTGCGTCCCTGAAGCCCATCGGTGCGAAGGTGTCGTCGAGACCTACGACGAATTTGCCCTTTGCCTTGATGTCGGCAAGAGATGTGTCGGTTGTCGTTTTGCTGGAGCAGCCTGCGAAAATCGAGGTTGCTACAAACACAGTCAAAGCAAGTAATGTGAGTTTTCTTTTCATAGTTTGCTATTCCCCCTTGAAATTATTATTAAAATACATCAATACAAATTACATTATACTTTAGCGCGCTAAATTTGTAAATGGATAAACAAACGGAAAACATGCAAAAAAATAAGCCGCAGACAATAATCTGCGGCACGCTGTGTCATATATTGAGGTCCTGAGCTGCTTTCCTGATGTCCTCCCTGTCGAGAATCGCCGATATGACCGAAATACCGTCAACGCCGGCTCCAAAAATTTCCTTTGCGTTGGAAGCGTTTATGCCACCAATGGCCACGGCTGGTATGGTTATTGAGGAGACGACATTCCTTAGCCCGTCCAGTCCCACCAGGTCAGCGTCGTCCTTGGAGCCTGTAGGGTAAACGGCACCTATGCCAACGTAGTCGGCCCCGTTCCTCTCCGCCTCGGCGGCTTCGGCTGTGTTGCCTGCTGATATGCCGATTACCTTGCCCGGCCCCAGGATCCTCCTCGCATCTAGCAGGTTCAGGTCGCTCTGTCCAAGGTGGACGCCTGCCGCATCGACGGCCTGTGCGATGTCCAGCCTGTCGTTAATGATAAGGGGCACCTTGTAGTAGTCGGTCACCTGCTTCACTGAAGACGCTATGTCGTGGAACTGCCTCGAGGAGACATCCTTCTCCCTCACCTGGACAATGGTGACACCGCCGAGTATCGCGGCTTCCACCGATTTGGCGAGGCTCCTTCCTTTAAGGAACCTCCTGTCGGTTATGAGGTATAGCTTCAGAGCTGACTTTAGATCCATTCCACGTTACCTTCCTTCACAAGCTTTTCTTCATCGAGGGCGTATATCGAGTCTATGAAGCTGACTCTGAAGCTGCCCGGAAGGCTTGCTTTCTTCGCGGCGTCCTCGCCCGCCACGTTCATCGTGAGTATCGCCGATACAGTCGAGAGGAAAAGGTCGTCGCCGGCGCCCGCTGCGCCTGCGCATATCGCGCCGGTCATGCAGCCTGCCCCTGTTATCCTTGTGAAAAGCTCCGTGCCGTTCTTAATCACGGCGCTCCTCTTGCCGTCGGTGACGTAGTCCTGGGCGCCCGTAGCAGCGACCACGCAGCCGTATTTCTCTGCAACGGCCTTGCAGGCTTCAAGTGCTCCGTCGCCCGTGTCCAGGGAGTCTACGCCCCTTGTCAGGGAATCCACGCCGGCAAGGAACTTTATCTCACCGATGTTCCCTTTGATCACGTCTATCCTTCCTGTCTCATGAAGCTTCCTGATCACCTCAAGCTTCCTCGGTATGGCGCCGCAGGCAACGGGGTCAAGGACAACAGGCACGTTGTGCTCCCTTGCAGACCTGCCGGCAAGGATAACGCTTTCCTCCTGCTCCTTCGTGAGCGTCCCCAGGTTGATGTACACTGACGAGGAAATCTTTGCGAAGTCGTAAACCTCGTCGCAGCACTCGCACATTGCAGGGGACGCGCCGTAGGAAAGAAGCACGTTGGCGCAGTCGTTTATCGTGACGTAGTTCGTTATGGCGTGCACGAGAGGAACCTTTTTCCTCACGGCGGAAAGTATGTCGGCAAGTTTTTCGTTATTGTTCATTTGCAACTCCTCCAAATACGGATATTTTCTTTATGATCATGTAAGTTGAAGACACGGCAGCAAGCACTATTATTGTCGGCATCCCGATGCCGTTTGCTGAAAGGTAGTTATAGAGCAGGGTCCCGCAGGCCGCAAGGGCGATCCCAACCACATTGAAGGAAGAAGGTTCCTCGCTTTCGCCCATCAGGCAGCCGGTGAAAACCACTGTATATACGGGGATGAACACGCTTCCTATGAGCAGCAGGAAGCTCTGGTAGCCCTCGATAGGGAAAACATAGGCAACCGCCGTGGCAATAACCGTGTAAACAAGCACCATCATGTTCTCGTTCTTGACCGGGAAAATCTGCTTCGAGGAAACGACGGCAGAGTATACGTCCAGGAACGTTGTCGTGACGGTGGAGAGCAGGATGACAAGTATTCCCGCGACCTTGAAGCTGTTGCCGGAAAGGAACTCGATCACGTCCATGCCGGTGTACAGCATTATGAGCAGCCCGAGTATGTACATGAAGCTGCTCGCCAGGAAGTAGCCGAAAAAGCTTCCCAGGAAAACGCCTCTGCTGCTCTCCCCGTCCTTCGCGTAGTCGCCGATGAGGGGAAGCCAGGATATCGGCATCGAGATCGATATCTCGAGCGCCAGCACGAAGCTTATGGAATCCTTAGGAAGAACAGGCGCTGCTCCCGAAAAGTTCATGAACAGGACGCCGCAAAGCAGTATGAGCAGCAAGACAGAGATGTCGTTTATCCTCTTCGAGAAGTTGTTGAAGAAGAAGAACCAGAAGAAGACGATCACCCCGACTATCGCCAGCCCGAAACCCTGGAACATAGGCACAAGGCCGTTAAGAGCGCGTCCCGCCTGAATTATCATGACGGCGGACCAGCCAAGGAGCTGCAGGACGTTCAGTGCTGCTACCAGCTTAACGCCGCCGCTTCCGAAGGAGTCCCTGACCTTTTCCATGGCGTTCTTTTTGCCTGCAAATGAGACGTACCCTCCGAAGGCCAGCAGCAGTGTGCCTATGAGGTGGCCGAGCAGTATCGCCGCAAGCCCCTTTGCAAGCCCCAGGGGCGCAATTATACCTCCTGTATAGATCTCGGCTATGGAGATCGCCGCGCCCGCCCAGAGCAGGAACATAGAGGAGTTCTTTATCTTATTCAATAGAGGACACCTGCTTTCTCATACAGTTCTACGAAGTGGCCCACCGGTCCAACGCCTTCACCTATGGAAAAGGAGTCCTCGATTGCCCTTGTGATGTAGCGCTTCGAAGCGGACACTGCGTCCATGATGCACATGCCTTTAGCAAGGTTCGAAGCTATGGCTGAGGAGAGGGTGCAGCCAGTCCCGTGAGTGTTGTTGGTCTGGATCCTCTTCCCTTCGAGTATGTAGAATATTTCGCCTGACAGGAGAACGTCGCTGGCGTCGTTGCATCTGTGTCCTCCCTTGACGAGCACGTTTTGTGCGCCGAGCTCCCTTATCCTTAGGGCCGCCTCCTTCATGTCCTCCTCATCCTCGATCTTGATGCCTGTCAGGACCTCGGCCTCGGGGATGTTCGGGGTAACCAGGTATGCCGAACCGATAAGCTCTTTGAGCGCGTCCTGGGCTTCCTCCTTGAGGAGGTAGTAGCCGCTCTTGGAAACCATGACGGGGTCAAGGACCACCTTGTTGGCTCCGTATTCGCCAAGAAGCCTTTTTATGAGCATTATTATCTCAGGATTCGAGACCATGCCGATCTTCACACAGTCAACCTCTATGTCGTCGAAGATGGACCTTATCTGGGCCTCTACAAGCCCAAGGGAAATCTCCTGCACGTCGTGGACCCCCTGCGTGTTCTGCGCAGTGACCGCCGTTATGACGCTCATGCCGTATACCCCGAGAGCGCTCATCGTCTTGAGGTCGGCCTGTATCCCGGCGCCTCCGCAGCTATCAGAGCCTGCGATTGTCAATACTTTCTTCATGATATCCTCCTTGATATTCTGATTTGAAATGCAAGCATTAAAAAAAGCGTGCAGCAGCAAAGCAACACACTTGAAAACAGCAGATTCTGTTCCGCTTCAATTGCTTCCCTACGCCAGTTCTAACTGGATCAGGTTCCAAGGGTCAGATTTTATCTTCTCAGCCAAGAAGGCTCCCCCACAACTTGATATTCATTTCATCACCCATTATAGAACAATTGCGCCGCAAAGTCTACGGTAATTATTTTGGACCGGATGCTGATTTTTGAACGGATTTGGTGTACAATATAATTAAGAATATTGGGAATATTCTAATAAAAAAATGGAGTGTGATGCTATGAAGGTAGGTATTATAATGGGCGGATTGTCTTCAGAGAGACCGGTTTCTCTCAATTCAGGAGAAGAAGTGTTTGCCGCTTTCGACAAGGAGAAATACGATGTGGTCAAGGTTCAGATAGATACGATGGAGGATCTTGCTAAAGCGAGGGAGCTTGATTTTGCCTACCTTGTGCTGCACGGCAGGTTCGGAGAGGACGGAATGGTCCAGAGCGTGCTGGAGAGCTATGGCGTGCCATATACGGGGTCGGGACCAATGTCCAGCGCAATCTGCATGGATAAGGATATCACGAAGCGGATACTCAAAAGCGCAGACATAAACACAGCGCCATGGCTGACCGTGACATCCGTTGAGGAGATAGACTACGATTACATCGAAAAGATCGGCTATCCGGTCGTTGTCAAGCCGAACTGCGGTGGGTCGAGCGTTGCAACAAACATAGTAAAGAGCAGGGAACTCCTCGCTGATGCAGTTGAACTGGCCTTCCAGTTTGACAATGAAGTGATAATAGAGAAATTCATCAAGGGTGATGAGATAAGCTGCTGCATCCTGGAGGATAAGGTTGTGGCGGTGGTGCTGATTAAGCACAACGCTGAATTCTTCGACTACGAGGCAAAGTACAAGGACAGCGGCACACAGGAAACTGTAGTTAAGTTCCCTGACGAGCTTCACAGCAAGATAGTGGATATGGCGAATAAATGCTGGAAGGTTTGCAAGTGCAAGGTCATGGGCAGGGTGGATATGATAATCAAGGACGGCACGCCTTACGTGCTTGAGCTCAACACGCTTCCGGGACATACGCAGGGCAGCATATTTCCCAAAGGCGTTAAGGGAGCCGGGATAAGCTATGGCGAAATGCTTGAAAGGATAGTACAGGCTTCTCTGAAGATAAAAAGAAAATGATAATGATAATGAATGGGCTGTTTTCGGGCTTAACTGCCTGGGACAGCTCCGTTTATTTTCATGTGGTCCAGAAGGGGCTTGAAATTGCCGGCCGCTGGTACTTTATTTATAGCGCCCGGGATGTAGAATAGAATTAAGAAGCAAGAAGGAGGCGGGAATGATGAAGGTTGGAGTAATAATGGGAGGAGTATCTTCCGAGAGGGAAGTTTCCTTGAATTCGGGAAAAGAAGTGTTCGGAAACTTCGACAGGAGCAAGTACGATGTCAGGGAGATTGTAATAGACAGCAAGCAGGACGTTTTCACCAAGGCTAAGGACATAGACTTCGCGTTCATAGTCCTTCACGGCAAGTTCGGGGAAGACGGCACGGTCCAGGCGGTGCTGGAAACGATGGACATACCTTACTCGGGCTGCGGTCCGCTCACAAGCGGCATATGCATGGACAAGGACATAACGAAGAGGCTTCTAAGGAGCGCAGGTATAAACACGGCTGACTGGCTTTCCGTCAGGTCGATGGAGGGCATAGATTACGGCAGGCTCGACGAGATAGGGTACCCGGTTGTGGTCAAGCCTAACTGCGGAGGCTCCAGCGTCGCAACGAACATAATAAAGAGAAAAGAGGACATAGAGGAAGCTGTCGAACTTGCTTTCAAGTACGACAAAGAGGTGATTATTGAGAAGTACATAAAGGGTGACGAGATAACCTGCTGCATGCTGGACGGGAAGATGATAGCCGTCATTTCCATCAAGCCGAACGCCGAGTTCTTCGACTACACGGCAAAGTACACGGACGGAGGCACAGAGGAAACAGTGATACAGCTGGAGGAAACCCTCAACAGGAAGGTGGAGGAGATGGCGAAGGGCTGCTGGGACGTCCTGAAATGCCAGGTCTACGTGAGGGTGGACATGATAGTCAAGGACGGGGTGCCTTACGTGCTTGAGCTGAACACAAACCCAGGCATGACGAGGAACAGCCTCTTCCCTAAGGGCGCTAGAGGTGCCGGGATGTCCTTCCCACAGCTGCTTGAGACGATCACGGAAGCATCCGTCAAGGTCGAGAGATAGTGCAATCTATAGGGAACCGTGGATTATTTTCTTCACGGTTCTTTATTTTTTTTTTGTTTTGTGTGAAAATGTAAGGAAGGAGTGGATGCTATGTTTTCCGATTTCAAGATCGACAGGAGCAAAACAGTATACATGCAGCTGGCAGGCTACATCAAGGGGCTTATCTTGAAGGGGATGTACCAGAAGGACGAAAAGCTCCCATCCACGAGGGAGCTTGCCGACCTGCTGAAGCTAAGCAGGAACACTGTGAACTGCGCCTACGAAAAGCTCAATGATGACGGGCTGATAACCATAATAGAAGGGAAAGGCGCCTTCATATCACGTTCGGGCTCACCCGAGGGCAAGGCCTGGGATTTGGACTGGACGAGCCGGCTGTCGGGATATGGAAGGAAAGCCGAGGAGCTCGACATAATAAAGCATGAGCCGGCCTGGAAGAAGGGCATGATCTCCTTCAAGAGCATAGCACCTGACGAATCGCTCTTCGATGCGCAGGAGTTCAAGCGCTCATTCCTCAACAGGCTTTCCGCTGAAGGGGAGAAGCTGCTTAACTACGGTTATGCACAGGGCTACAGGCCTCTCATCAACTACCTGAGGTCGTATATGGAGAGCAAGGGTGTCAATACTGCTGGAAAGGGCATCATCATAACGAACGGCTTCACGGAGGGCTTCGACCTGGTCATTTCTGCCCTGACGGAGCCTGGGGACAGGGTGCTTTGCGAGAACCCCACCCACAACACCGCCCTAAAGATAATGAGGCTTCACGGGCTGGACATAGAGGGAATAGACATGGAGGATGACGGAATTAACACGGAGAAGCTGGAAGCCCGACTCAAGGAGGGCAGATTCAGCCTTGCATACTTGATCCCCTCCTACCACAACCCTACGGGGGTTGTCATGTCCGCCGGCAAACGGCAGAAATGCTACAGCCTGCTCAAGGACCACGATGTGCCCATAGTGGAGGACGGCTTCAACGAAGAGCTGAGGTATTCCGGAGCGCACGTATCGCCCATCGCGTCCTTTGGCGCGGGAAGCAGCGGCGTGGTTTACATCGGGAGCTTCTCGAAGGTGCTCTTTCCGGGCATAAGGATCGGATGGATACTTGCGGACGAAAGGCTGACCGGCTGCCTTGAAAGCATAAAGAGGAGCAGGAACATACACACCTCGACCATCGACCAGGCGGTGCTTTTCGATTACCTCCAGAACGGGGGTTACGGCAAATACATAAAGAAGGCTCAGCGTTTCTATAAGGAGAAGTACGAGTACGCAGCCGACCGCGCGAGGAAGCACATACCCTTCAGCCGCATGATGGGGTCGGGAGGGCTGCACCTGTTCCTCGAGCTGGACGGTTTGAATTCAAGGGAGCTGCTGCGTTCTTGCCTGGAAAAAGGAGTGGTTTTCACGGCGGGTGATATATTCTACACGGGAGAAGGAGGGGAGAGCACCCTCAGGCTCGGATTCTCCAGGGTAAGCCCGGAGGACATTGATAAGGGATTTGCAACGATAGGAGCTGCCGCTAGGGAGCTAATGGATAACAGGAGGTAAGGACAATGGAAAAGGGCTACATACAGGTTTACACAGGCAACGGGAAAGGGAAGACGACTGCTGCGCTAGGGCTGTCACTCAGGGCGGTTTGCTCAGGGAAAAAGGTGTACTTCGGGCAGTTCCTAAAAGGGATGAACTACAGCGAGCTGGATGCGGGCAAGTACCTTCCGGGATTTGATCTTCAGCAGTTCGGGACGGATTCCTTCATATACGAAAAGCCCTCCCAGGAGGACATAGATGCCGCAAGGGAGGGCCTGAAAAGGTCGGAAGAGGTGCTTGCCTCTGGAGAATATGACGTTGTCGTGCTCGACGAAGCGAACCTCGCTGTGCACTACGGGCTTTTTACGGTCGAGGAGCTGATAAGCGTACTTGACAGGCGATACCCTAATGTCGAGGTTGTCATCACCGGAAGGTACGCACACATAAGCCTCATAGAGAAGGCCAATCTTGTCACCGAGATGCTCGAGGTTAAGCATTACTACAACGAGGGCGTAATGGCTAGGGAAGGGATCGAATTCTGATCCTGGAAGCCGCCATCACTACCGCGAGGAGAGCAACCGAGACCAGGGCTATCGTGCCCCCTGGGGCGGAATCCATATAGTAGGAAAGGATAAGCCCGGCCATGATGTCTATGAAGCCGAAAAGCACTGAGAAAACGAGGGTTTTCCGGAAGCCCTTGTTCAGCTGCATGGCGGCGGCCACAGGCATGGCTATCATCGAGGAGACCACAAGCAGGCCCATGATCCTGAGGGAAACGGAGATTGTAGCGGCTACAAGCAGGGCGAACAGGTAGTTGATGAGCTTTACCTTAACGCCGGCAACCTTTGCCCCGTCTTCGTCGAGGGTTATGTATATGAGCTGGTTGTAGAGGGCAGACACGGCTATCACCGAAACAAGGCTCAGTGCAAGCACCATCGCCAGGTCGCCCCTTGTCACTGTGAGGATGCTTCCGAAGAGGTACGCGCTCACGTTGGCGTTTGCCTTGCCCATGCTTATGAGAGTTATAGCTATGCCGACTGAAAGGGTCATCACGATGACCAGTATCAGTTCGGCATATTTTTTATAGTAGGATCTCAGGTACTCTATGAGCAGCCCGCTCACAGAGGTGAAAAGGAAAGCAGTCAATATCGGGTTGAGCCCTGTTACGAGCCCGATCGCGACGCCGGCAAACGAGGAGTGGGAAAGTGCATCTCCCATCATGGAATGCCTCTTCAGTACCAGGAAGATGCCTACCAGGGGACATAGTATGGAAATGAACAGCCCAGCTGCAAGGGCGTTCTGCATGAAACTGTAATGAAGCATCCTACTCACTGCCTCCTTTCAATCCGGCAACCGCGTTTGTCTTCACGGCGCACTTCTCTATGCTGCAGATGACCGTCGAGTTCTTGTAGGCGGCGTGCAGGTTGTGCTCAACCGATACGACCGTCACCCCCTGCTCGGCATTTATGCGCTTGAGCAGGGCATACACATCATCCTGACTTCTGTGGTCGAGGCCTGTCGAAGGCTCATCGAGGACTAACAGCTCGGGGCTTCCGAGGAGGCACCTTGCTATCAGCACCTTCTGAAGCTGGCCGCCGGACAGGTTTCCCAGGAGCTCGGACTTTTGGCCGAGCATTCCCAGGCTTTTAAGCATGCGGTCTATCTCGTCATTGTCCCTGAGGCCGATGGCCCTGGCGTGGCACCTCATGAACTCCGATACCGTAATAGGGAACTGAGAATTGACGTTCCTGGCGTTCTGCGGCAGGTAACCCATTCGCTTCGCTTTGACCGACACCCTGCCGGAGACTGGCTTAAGCAGGCCGAGCATGAGCTTGGCCAGCGTTGTTTTCGCGCTGCCGTTGTCGCCCATTATGGTCACGTAGCTGCCCTTTTCTATATGGATGTTAACATTGTTAAGTATATACGGTTCCTTCCCTGAATAGGAGAAACTCAGATTCTCTACGTCGATCATTTCAAACCCTCCGGTTCGCATTTTGACAAATAATGGTCCTGTATGTATTATATATCTATAAGCAAAGTATTTGCAACTGATTAAGGAGGTGAGGGCATTATAATGAAGAGAAAAAAAATCGCGGGCATTCTGGCCGCTGCAATGGTGCTGTTCTCACTCGCCGGGTGCGGCAACGGCGGAGGCTCCGTAAGCAGCGGAAAGCTTGAGGTTGCGGTCAGCTTCAATCCCATGGCTGAGCTTGCCAGGGCTGTTGGAGGAGACAAGGTGGAGGTGTATACCATCGTCCCTGACGGTGCAGAGCCCCATGATTTCGAGCTGAAGGCGAAGGACATAGAGTCTCTGGCGAAAGCTAGTGTGTTCGTATACAACGGAGCCGGCATGGAGACCTGGGCGCAGGCTGCGATAGACTCTGCCAGCAACAGCAGCCTCATTGCTGTGGACGCTTCAGACGGCTGCGACCTCATAATGGCAGACGGCTATGCGGATCCTCACACCTGGCTTAGCATAAAGATGGCCGAGATACAGGCCCTCAACATAAAGAACGCGCTGGTCCAGGCCGATCCGGAGAACAAGGATTACTACGAGGAGAACTATTCAGCTTTCTTGAGCTCCGCGGAGGAGCTGTACAAGGAGTACAGGGCCAAGTTCGACAGCATGCCCAGCAAGAACTTCGTCACAGGGCATGCTGCCTTCGCGTACTTCTGCAGGGATTTCGGCCTTAAGCAGAACAGCATAGAGAACGTGTTCGCCGAAGGTGAGCCTACAGCAAAAAAGATTGCGGAGCTTGTTGAGTTCTGCAGGAAGAACAACGTGCGCACAGTCTTCATGGAAGAGCTTGCAAGCCCGAAGGTTTCGGAAACGCTTGCAAACGAGATAGGGGCCAAGGTTGAGAAAATATACACCCTCGAAAGCAGCGAGGGTATCGGCAGCTACCTTGAAGCCATGAGGAAAAACCTTAGCCTGGTTTACGAAAGTCTCAAATGACAATGCCTGAACGAAGGCATTGTCTTTTATTTCTAAAAAGTTAATAAAAAATGTATTTAAAAAGATTTACATTTATTGTACAATGTTTAAGTATGAACATATGGAAAGGAACATATTAATATATGAAAAGATTCGGAAAATCATCCAAAAGTGCCTCGGGAAGGAAGAAGGCGGGCTGGAAAGTTGTAGTGGGCTTCATAATTTTCCAGTTTATTTTTGCGCTGATAACTGCGCCGCTTATAGTATTCTACGGGCCTTTCGCCAACGTGAGGAAGACTGTTGTGGGAGCGGCAATGACGACCCTCAGCCACCAGTGGATAGCAAAGATATTTCTCTCGGATGAGCAGATCCAGGCAATACTTAACGAGAACAAGATAGAGACGATCGTCCAGGACGACACAGCTATCAAGTTCACAAATACCCACGACGACAGCGTTGAAGTCGAGGAGATCACCGAGGGCAGCAAGTTCCACGGGTACATGATAATAGTGAACGACCCTACAAGGGTCAAGGTGGGCTACAGCAGCAAACTGGGCACCGCCGGCGAGATGACAAGCCAGATAGCAAAGGCAAACGGAGCCATAGCGGCCATAAACGGGGGAGGCTTCACCGACCAGTCCGGAACAAGCATGTGGACAGGTACGGGCGGCATACCTACCGGCCTGCTCATGAGCGGCGGCAAGATAATCAGCAACGACCTGGGCAGCAATTCGGTGAAGGTCGATGTGATGGCAATAACTAAAGAGGGCGCATTGCTGGTAGGACCTCACAGCATAAACGAAATGACTAAGCTTGGCGTTATGGAGGCTATATCATTCGGGCCGGCGATTATCGTAAACGGCAAGACCACGATCAAGTCAGGCGACGGCGGCTGGGGCATAGCTCCAAGAACGGCCATAGGCCAGAAGAAGGACGGGACCATCCTTATGCTTGTCATAGACGGCAGGCAGACAGACAGCCTGGGTGCGAGCCTCAGGGACGTCCAGAACATTATGCTGGAGTACGGCGCGTTCAATGCTACAAACCTTGACGGCGGATCCTCCGCAACCATGTACTATGAAAACGAAGTATTGAACAATCCGTGCGATCCTCTAGGCGAGAGATCAGTACCTTCGATAGTGTACGTCAAATAGCGGATATAGGAGAGAATAATGAAGATTATAAAAAGAATAGTTATCTGGTCGATGCTGTCTCTGGCTCTCCAGATGTCGGGCTTCTATTATATAAACAAATATTACCTTTCTGACGAGACTCACATCACGGTGAGCAAGCTCCAGAAAAATACCGAAACCGAAAAAACGGCGGAAGTATCCGTTCCGGAGGGTGCCGAAAACATTGGCGCTTCCTACAACGGAAAATACGTGGCATACTACGATTCGGACGTGCTGAAGGTGGTCGACATGTCCACCGGTGACGTCAGCACCGTTGATTTTGAAAGCGGTGTCGATGTCTCCTACTTCAAGTGGCTTTCCGACAGGAACCGAATGCTGATAGCCGAAAAGAAGAAGACCAGCAGCGGGGTAACCTTCGAACTGTCCTACTACGATGTGGACAAGGACACGAAGGACTCCATCACTCAGCTGACCTGGGCAGGAAAGAACGCTGAGGTAAGCGACATAGAGGCATCGCCGCTCACCAACATGATATTCATAAAGATCGCTCTTAACGATTACCAGAGCAGCATATACTCGCTCAACATAATGGGGAACAAGAGCAAGGTGACAACTGTTGTAAATACAATAGGAAACATATGCATAGTGCCCCACGTGGATAAGCTTTACTACGAGGATTCCAAGAACGACAGGATTTACGCGACTGGCACCAAAGGCAAGGTGGTAATAGGAAGCGCGGACAAATTCTCGCTGATCTCAATAGACAGCAACGACAACGTGTATATGGGAGAGCTTGCCGACGACGGCACTGTCAAAAGGATTTACTACGGTCAGGCCGGAGCTGCTACCTCAGGCTACGCATATGTGGACCTCGCGGCGCCTGTGATGAAAGAGGACATCTGCGTCTCGAGTGACGGAAAGATATACCTAAACGACAACTTCAAAGGGATACTCACAGAGTTTTCATCAGGGAAGCAGTACACCTACAAGGGAAACTTCCTCCAGGTGTACGATGGCGGAATAATGTCACTGAGCGAAGGCAAAGTTGTGAAGACTCCTTTTGAGGCAGCAAAATAGAAAACAATTTTGGGGGATGATGACATGGAATCATGGCTGCTGGATAAAATACTTTTGCTCCCGGGAATACTCATAGGCTTTACTATTCATGAATACGCCCACGCTTTGACGGCTGATAGGCTGGGGGACAAGACTCCAAAGTTCCAGGGAAGGCTAACGCTGAACCCTTTCGTGCACCTGGACCCCTTCGGATTCCTTATGGTTCTTCTCGTAAACATCGGCTGGGCAAAGCCTGTGCAGACTAATCCCGCCGCCTACAGGAACTACTACAAGGACGACCTTAAGGTCTCGCTGGCAGGGCCTTTGTCAAACCTGGCAGCAGCAATGGTGTTCGCTGTAATCACTGGCATCCTGATCAGGACAGGGGCTCTGGAAATCGCCTCGGGAGGCCTTAATTCCACGCTTATATCGATACTTACTAATATAATCTATATAAACTGCATGCTGTTCGTGCTGAACATGATACCTATACCTGGCTTCGACGGGTTCCATGCGCTCAGGGACGTTTTACCGAACCATCTGGGCGGCATCTCCGAGGCTCTGTACAGGTACCAGTTCATCATAATAATTGCATTTCTGGCAACGCCAATTTCATCCTACGTGATAGGCGCGCCGGCGAAAATGCTGTACAGCACCTTCATCAGTTTGGTAAACTTAATAATTTGAGGTGAAGCATGAGACTAAGAAAAAAATGGTGGGCAAGGCCTGAGCTTGAGCAGAGCCCTGTAGTCGCCATAAACCCTAAGGAAAACAAGGGAAGATGGAAAGAGGTCTTCGGAAACGGCAACGATATATACCTTGAGCTGGGCTGCGGAAGGGGAGGGTTCATCTCCGCCCGCGCAGAGCAGGAGAAGGACAAGAATTTCATTGGGATAGACCTTAAGGATGAGGTCCTCATATACGCTCTTGAAAAGGTCATGAAGCAGGAGCTGACGAACGTGAGGCTCATACCTATGAACATCTCCTGGGTTGCGGACATATTCGACAAGGATGAGATAAGCAGGATATTCATAAACTTCTGCAATCCATGGCCGAAGCTCAGGCACAACAAGAGGAGGCTTACGCACAGCAGGTTCCTCGAGCTATACAAGCAGTTCCTTAAACCAGGGGCTGAGATTTGGTTCAAGACAGACGACAAGGGGCTTTTCGAGGACTCCCAGGAGTACTTCAGGGAGAGCGGCTTCGATGTGCAGTACCTGACCTACGACCTTCACAAAAGCGGCTTTGACAGGAACATTGTCACGGAGTACGAAGCTAAGTTCACTTCGCTGGGCATGAACACGATGTTTTTGATAGCAAAATTGAAGAGCAATTAAAGCAATCACCCCGACGCTGGACGTATCCAGTGCCGGGGTTCTTATTTTCTGCTCTTATTTTATCATATATTTTTTTGCGAACCTTGCCGGCTCGTACGACATCTTGGCATGTCTCAGACCTTCGATGCCCATGTCTTCCTCTCGGTTGACCCATTTTATGCCTTCAAGGTGTTTCTCTGCGAAGGTCCTGTTAACGTAGTTGTATGCGCCCCTAACCTCTGAGTCGGCCTTCTCCACATGGATTATGGCTGTGTCGTCGCTTACCCTTTCGCCGATGGTGAAAGCCACTATGCGGTCGTTCACGGAAACAGCCATGCCTATGAGGTTGAGCCTGTCCAGGTTGTGCAGCAGCTCGATTATGGACCTCAGCTCGTAAAGGAGGTAGCCTTTGCAGGAATGCCTTTTGCACCAGCTCTTTGCAGCTTCGACGATGAGCTCGATATTGTCCTCTGTTATCCTGAAGTCCCTGTATTCGTTGTTCTTGACGAAATAGTTGTAGTGGTTCTTCTTCTTGTGCAGGACCTTTCCGCTCAGGCTGACCAGCCTGTCCCTGTCGTACACGTAGTCGAAGTTGTCCCTGTCCTCCTCAATGGTGAACTCCTCCCCGAAAACCTCCCTGAGCTCGTCGGCGAAGGGCTCCTCAACGTCCTTCAGCAGGTAATCCATGTGGTGCTCGGCCTTGTATGCCTGGAGCTCGCCTATTATATCCCTCAGGTCCTCTTTCCTGTAGCCAAGAGGCTGCATGAAGGTGGTGGTGCCGTCGTGGCCCATCCTCTTTAGGATCATGGCGTCCTTGTAAATGGTGTACTGTATTTCGCAGGCTTTCCTCCACACCAGCAGGGTAGTGAATGTGTAGGTGGAGGTTTCGAAGCGGTAGGGCAGCAGGTATTTGTCGAATAGTTCCTTGTCCTCTATTGTAAAATCTTTAAATTCAAGCATGATTTGCAGATAACCCCTTTCGGAAAAATTGATAGTATATAATAATAATTATACACTATGACAGCTTCAAAGCAAAGTGCAGTTGCATTGCACTGCCGGTTGGTTTAGAATAATGGAGACAGGAAAATTATCAATATTTGTAATATAAGAGGTGCTTTATGAACATTAATCTTGCAGGGAAGGTTGCCGTTGTGACCGGTGCGTCAAAGGGCATAGGGGCCGGCATAGCCCTTGAGCTCGCGAGGCAGGGAGCGAACGTCGTCGTCAACTACTTGAGCGACAAGGAGGGCGCTGAAAACGTGCTCGCCGCCCTTTGGGACGAAGGCGGCATCGGCAGCGTCGCATGCGCAGACGTATCGAGCTATAGGGAGGCTGAAGGGCTCATGGCCCATGCCGTCGATACCTACGGAAAGCTTGACATACTCGTAAACAACGCCGGCGTTTCCAAGACCGGTCTATTCATAGACATGACTGAAAAGGATTTCGATGAGCTCATGGGCGTGAACCTTAAGGGCATATACAACTGCTGCCACAGCGCACTAAAGTACATGCTCCCCCAGAAAAGCGGGGCTATAGTTAACATCTCGTCCATCTGGGGTGAGGCGGGCGCCTCCTGCGAGGTCATATACTCGGCGGCGAAGGGCGGCGTCAATTCCTTCACTAAGGCCCTGTCCAAGGAGCTTGCGCCAAACGGCATAAGGGTTAACGCGGTATCTCCCGGGGTCATTGAGACGAGGATGAACAGCTTCCTCAGCGAAGACGAGAGGGAGGTGCTTGAGTGCGAGATCCCCATGGGCTACTTCGGTAAGTGCTCGCAGGTGGCTAACGTCGTTGCCTTCCTGTGCACGGATTCGGCGAGCTACGTTACGGGGCAGGTCATCAAGGTGGATGGCGGATTTATTTAAGGAGGGGAAAACATGATACAACTGGAAAACGTAAGCAAAACCTACGGAGGCGAGGTCAAGGCCGTCGACGGCATCAGCCTGGAGATAAGGGACGGTGAAGTGTTCGGCTTCATAGGTCCCAACGGCGCAGGAAAAACAACCGCAATAAAGCTCATAACGGGCATCCTTGGGCCGGATTCCGGCACCATTAGGATAAACGGGATAAGCATAAATGAAAACCCCATAGAGGCAAAGAAGCAGTTCGGCTTCGTGCCGGACAGTCCGGACATGTTCCTCAGGCTGAAGGGTATAGAGTACTTAAGCTTCATGGCCGACATCTACGGAGTATCCCAGGAGCAAAGGGCGGACCGTATAAAGAGTCTCAGCGAAAGGTTCGACCTGACAGCAGCCTTGGGGGACCAGATACAGAGCTACTCCCACGGAATGAGGCAGAAGATCATGATAATCGGGGTGCTGCTGCACGAGCCTTCCGTATGGATCCTTGACGAACCCATGACGGGGCTTGATCCGAAGTCCTCCTACACGCTCAAGGAGATGATGAGGGAGCACGCGGACAAGGGCAACTCAGTTTTCTTCTCCACGCATATCCTCGAGGTAGCGGAGAAGATATGCGACAGGGTCGCGGTCATAAACAAAGGCAGGATAATATTCGTCGGAACTTTGAATGAGATGAGGGACCACTTCAAGCAGAACGAGTCTCTCGAAAAAATGTTCCTGGAGATGACAGAAAATGAGTAAGACGCTGGTGCTCACAAAAATACTTCTGAAAAACGGGGGCGTATCCGTAAAGCAGTCGGTCAAGAGCGGCGGCATCAACAGGAATAGGCAGGTGCTCATATCGCTCCTGGTCCTTGCGGCGTTCATCCCCATGATCCTGGGGATAGGCCAGTTCACCGCACTCGTGTTCGACACCCTAGCGATGATCGGCCAGCAGGGTATCATCCTGGCACTTGCACTTCCGGCGGCAGCCTTCATAATATTCTTTTTCGGGATCGCGTACATAATTAACACCTTCTACTATTCCATGGACATAGAGAGCCTCCTCCCGCTTCCGCTCAAGCCGGGGGAGATACTAAGCGCCAAGTTCGCCGTCGTCCTCGTGTACGAATACCTCACTGAATCTGTTTTCCTTGTGCCGATTCTTGCAGTGTACGGCTTCAGGAACGGAGAATCAGCCGTTTTCTACATCGCGGCCGCAGCGGTTCTGCTGCTTCTGCCGGTGATACCGCTCGCAGCAGCAGCTGCGCTGGACATGGTAATAATGAGGTTCACAAACCTTGCCAAGAAAAAGGACCTTTTCAGGAACGTCGGCGGAGTGCTGGCGATATTCATAGCCTTGGGCACGAACTTCTACATCCAGAGGTTCGCTACAAGCACTACTGACCCAGCAAGGATAATGGAGCTTCTCAATGAAGGGGACAATTCCCTGGTCAAGCTTACGTCGAGCTTTTTCCCTAGCACCAAGCTGGCTGTCAGCTCGCTGGTGTCGGACGATATGGGTAAGCTGCTCTACCTTGCCCTGTTCGCTGCTGTAACTGCTGCGGCATATGGGGTTTTCCTCGTGCTAGGCAGGCTGCTTTACTTCAAAGGGGTGATAGGGGTTTCCGAGACATCCTCCAGGAGGAAGGCGCTCTCAAGCAGGGAGCTCGGCAAGGGGACCAAGGCCAGCCACGTAGTGTATTCCTACGCACTTAAGGAGCTCAGGCTGCTTTTCAGGACGCCTGTGTATTTCCTGAACTGCATCCTGATGAACTTCCTGTGGCCGCTGTTCCTCATGCTGCCCTTTGTGGCTCAGCCTGCAAGCCCGGACAACGACCTGGCTCAGCTGCTGCCATATGTGAGGGGTGCCGGAGCGGAGCCGGTCATAGTCCTGGTGTTCCTGGCTATAGGCATTTTCATAACGGCTTCCAACATGATCACTTCCACAGCCATTTCGAGGGAGGGCAGGAACCTGTTCTTCATGAAGTTCATCCCCGTCGAATACAGCAAGCAGCTCCTGGGCAAGGTCCTTTCAGGCGCAGCCATGGGCGTCGTCGGCATACTCATCATGGTGCCTGTAGCGGTGCTTCTGATAGGTGTCAAGGTGCATATAGCCGCCATAGGCCTGGCTGCGAGCATACCAGGGATTTTCTTCAGCTCCGTACTCGGCCTGATAATTGATGTTGCGATGCCGAAGCTCAACTGGGATACAGAGCAGAAGGCTGTGAAGCAAAATTTCAACGGAGTGATCGCGATATTCGGAAGCATGGGACTGGGAGCCCTAATAGTGTTCGCCGGCGTGAAACTTCAACTTAACCTGCTTTCAACCGCATTGCTGCTGCCGCTGGTTTTCGCTGCCATTGATTTCGCTTTGTTCAGGTTCCTTTCGGGCTACGGCCCGAAGAGGCTGGAAGAGCTGAACTGTTAGGAGGAAAATATTATGAGAGACTTCATCATCATGACCGATTCCTGCTCTGACCTGCCAAAAGCATATATCGACGAGAAGAGGATCCCTTTCGCAATGCTCACATGCCGAATAGGGAACCAGGAGTACAGAGACGATTTCGGGGAAAGCCTCCCATACGAAAGATTCTTCGACTACATGAGGGAAGGAGCCGTTCCTAAGACATCCCAGCCGAACACCCATGACTTCTACGAGGTGTTCAAGGAGCAGGCCGACAAGGGGCTTGACGTGCTGTACATCTGCGTGTCCTCAGGGCTCAGCGGAACCCTCAGCAGCGCACATTCCGCAAGGGACATGCTGCTTAACGAATCTCCCGGGAGCACTATACACATCTTTGACGCACTCACGGCTTCACTGGGGCAGGGGCTAATGGTCATGAAAGCACAGAAGATGAAGGAGGAAGGCCGGAGCATGCCCGAGATAGCAGAATATCTCGAGCAAAACGTTCAGAGGCTCAACACCTACATCATCGTAAACGATCTGAGCCACCTAAGGCGAGGCGGCAGGATATCCGCTGCAGCAGCTGCAGTGGGAAAGGTCCTGGGCATCAATCCGCTGCTGACTATAAGCAGCGAGGGGAAGGTGCTGAAGCTTGGAACTGTGAGGGGGCGCAAGAAGGCTATAGGAAGGCTTGCTGAGCTCGTTGCCGAAAGGATAGAATCGCCTGAGGACCAGACCGTATGCATCTGCCACGGTGACTGCCTCGATGAGGCTGAGTACCTAAAGGGCCTGCTGATCGATACTGTTGGGCCTAAGGATGTATTCATCAACTTCATAGGTCCGGTTGTGGGGACCTACGGGGGGCCTGGCGCTATGGCTGTATTCTTCATGGGCAGTGAAAGGCAGAAAGAGCAATTATAAAACAGGACGTAAAAAACTCCCAACCGCTTAGCGGAGGGAGTTTTTTTACATTCGTCATCAGTCTTTGAAAGTTTCCTTGATGTAGCCTTTCCTGTAAGCGTTCAGCAGCTTCTTGAGAGCCACGATCTCCCTTTTGAGATCGACTCCAAGGTCGGTGTCCGCGACTCGCTTCCTGGAGGCTGTCTGCTCCAGAACGATTGTCGAGGAGAGTATGTCGTCCTCCTCCTCTATAGCCTTCCTTATGCTCTCGAAAGGCTCGTGAGAGGTCAGCAGAAGGCCGTAGGAGTTGTATATCAGGGTGTAGCCGGCTATGCCTGTCGTTGGCTGGTATGCACGGCAGAAGCCACCGTCTATGACCAGGAGCTTGCCGTTAGCCTTTACTGGACTTTCGCCTTCCTTCGTCTTGACGGGTATGTGGCCGTTTATCACATGCGAGCAGGAAGGATCAAGCCCGAACTCGACGAGTATGTCGTTCGTTATCTGCTCATCGTCCCTGTACTTGTAGTAGTAGTTCTTTTCCTCGTGATGCGTCTTCCTGTTATCTATGAAATATCTTTCGAAGGTGGTCATGCGGTCCTTGCCGAAAAGAGGAGACCTGGCGCCGCACCACAGATACCACATCATGTCTTTGCCCATCTTTTTGGCATCCGAGCCTGCAGGGAGGAAGTAAGCATCCCTGGAAAAACGGTCGAACTTGTCCAGCATCGACTTTCCGCTGTAACGCTGGCCCTGGAGCATGATGTACTCGAAGGCTTTGTCCCTCTGGAGAGGGATGCACCCGTGGAAAAGCAGGTTCGAGTTGGTGATGGTGTACATGCTTCCCTTGCTGTAAAGGAACTTGATGTGCTTCTGGAGCTTGTCGCTCTTCAGGAAGGCATGCTTGAGCTTTGACAGTACGTCAAGCTCCCTGGTTGTGAGCTCGTAAGGGTTTGACCTGTCGATCGTAGGGAAATTGCTGTCGTTCAGCTCGTAGGTCTCCCCGTTTATGTCTATGGTGTTGTTGTCGTAGTCTATCCTCTCAAGGAGCAGCTGGTCGTCCATCAGGAACTCAGGATGCCTCTTTATTATGTGGCCTTCAAGCTTGAACTGTATGATGGATATGGCCTTGTGCATCTTCGTAAGAAGGATGTAGTCCGTTTCGCTGATCTCCTTGTCCAGGGTCTTTATCTCGAAGCTCTTGCACTGGTCGTCGCCGTAAAACTCTATGGCGAAGGTGGCAAGGGGCAGCAGGTTTATCCCGTAGCCGTATTCGATGGTGCTCAGGTTCGCGTACCTGAGGGAGATCCTCAGCACGTTGGCTATGCAGGCTTCGCAGCCCGCTGCAGCGGCCATCCAGAGTATGTCGTGGTTGCCCCACTGGACGTCTACGGAGTGGTGCTTAGTAAGGGCTTCCATTATGATTTCGGCTCCTGGGCCTCTGTCGTAGATGTCGCCTATTATATGGAGCTTGTCAACGACAAGCCTCTGTATCAGGTTGCAGATTACTGTTATGAACTCGCCTGCCCTGTCTGTATCTATTATGGAATCGATAATGCCTTTGTAGTAGTCCTGCTTGTCAAGCATGTCCTTGTGCTCGCTTATGAGCTCCTCGATTATGTAGTCGTAGTCCTTTGGCATTGCCTTACGTACCTTCGAGTGGCTGTACTTCGAAGAAACGGACCTTGTCAGCTCGATTAGCCTGTACAGGGTGATCCTGTACCAGTCGTCAAGAGGCTCCTCTGTAGAAAGCCTGATGAGGTTGAGCTTCTGCTCGGGATAGTACACGAGGGTGGCCAGATTCGCCTTTTCTGACTGGCTCAGCGTAGGGAAATCCTCATCGATCTTCCTCTTGATCACTCCTGAAGCGTTCTTGAGCATGTGCGTGAAGGATTCGTATTCCCCGTGTATGTCGCTTATGAAATGCTCGGTTCCCTTTGGGAGGTTCAAGATAGCTTCCAGATGTATTATCTCTGTACTGGCGCTCGCTATGTTGGGGTACTGCTTTGAGAGCAGCTGAAGATATCTCAAATCCTGTTCCAGATCATTTGTAAATTCTTCATCATATATAGTCATTGAACATCCTCTTTCCTAGTATAATTGAATCAAGTTAAGTATATCACAAATGGAAATGTGCTACAACAATGCTGAGAATATTCGGCAGAACGCCTCGAATATTTTCACCCTTGCAGGCAGGTTTTCGAAATACTCCTCTGTGACACGCCTGCTCTTCTTCAGGTCTTCGAAAAACATCTCCTCCAGCTTCTCGGCTATCTCCTCGTCGTAAACCATGGCGTTGATCTCGTAGTTTAGCTCAAAGCTCCTGATGTCCATGTTGGCCGTGCCCAGAGTCGCTACCTTGCCGTCGACTATGACGCACTTTGCATGAATGAAGGAGTCGGGATCGTAGAAGTGGACTATGACTCCCACCTTAACCAGCTGAGCCAGGTAAGTCCTGGAGGCGTAATAGGAGAGTATGTGGTCGTACCTTCCCGGGAAAAGTATGTGAACCTTTATCCCGCTCATTGCGGCGATGGTAAGGGCGTTCATTATGCTCTCGCTGGGTATGAAATAGGGGGAGGTTATGTATATGTGGTCCGTCGCCATCGTTATCATCTTGAGCACTGCCTGCATTATGGCAGGATAGGGGGAATCGGGACCGCTCACCACCAGCTGCATGAGCTTGCCGTCAGCGTGGCCTGTCTTTGGAAAATACACATCGAAATTCTCGCTGAAACGGTCTTCTGTCTCCAAATTCACTTCCTTTATGGTGAAGTAGTCGTCAAGGAAGACAGCCTGAAGGCCGAGGACGAAATCACCCCTCACCATCATGTGGGTGTCGCGCCAGTACCCGAACCTGCTCTTCCCGACGTACTCATCTCCTATATTGAGGCCTCCCAGGAAACCGATCTTTCCGTCTATCACGGCTATCTTGCGGTGGTTCCTGTAGTTGACCTGGGTGTTTATCCTCCTCAGCAGCGGTGCAAGGAAGTAGGAGTATTGAACAACCTCCACGCCGCCGGCCCTGAGGTCGTTTATGAAAGCTGGCTTGAGCCTTATGGAGCCGATCCTGTCTATTAGGAACCGAACCTCCAACCCTTCGCTTGCTTTTGCTATGAGTATGTCCTTTATCTCGTTGCCTATGTCGCTATCCTTCACTATGAAGTACTCGAGGTGGATGTGGTTCTCAGCGTTCCAGAGCGCTTTCTTGAACTCCTCGAACTTCTCCACCCCATCCCTGAAAAGGGTTATGGAGTTGTCGTTGAAGAGCGGTGACTCGCTGTTCTTCGAAAGAAGGCCTATCAGGCTGGCGTACTCGTAGTCCCTGACCTGCTTCATGGCATGGTAAACAAGCTCCTCTATAGGCACCGTCGAGTCGCTCAGGGTATGCTTCTTCCAGTTCCTGCCGAAAAGTATGTAGAAGAACAGCCCGATCGGCGGGAGGAGTATGAAGACGAGAAGCCATGCGATGGTCTTTTCAGGATTTTTCCTCTCCAGGATTATTACTATTAGAGAAACGAGCGCGTTGATCACGAAAAACCAAAAGAACCAGGGATTTGATGTCAGGAACAGCATGTGACCACCTCCGATGAAAGAAAAATGTAATACATATATTATATAACATAATGTGGAATATTGACATTAATTTGTCCTTGATGTACTATCTTAAAGGTAATCAAGAAATTATAGGTGGTGTAGCCATGTTTAAAACCAAAGGAATAAAGATTCTCATGCTGGGCCTTGCCATTTCGCTTTCATCAGCGCTCCTTCAGGGCTGTTCGGGAACCGGCTCCGAACCGCTGGAGGAAACGCAGTTCCTTCTCGGCACGGTATGCACTATAAAGATATACGACCACCAGTCGGAGGAAGTGATGACCAAGGCTTTCGACAGGGTTAAGCAGATAGACGACAGGATGAGCGCAAACAAGGAGGGGACGGAGGTCGACGCTATCGCAAAGGAGGCCGGCGTCAGCTACGTAAAGGTCTCCGACGACACCTTCTACGTAATAGAGAAGGGTCTGGAGTACAGCGCAAAATCAGGGGGAGTGTTTGACATATCAATAGGCCCTCTTGTCAAGCTCTGGGGTATCGGGACCGATGCGGCCAGGGTGCCGACCCAGGAGGAGATAGACGCCAGGAAGAGCCTTGTCAGCTACAAGGATGTCCTTATAAACACGGCCGACAAATCGGTTATGCTCAAGCAGGCGGGGATGTCCCTGGACCTGGGAGGGATAGCGAAGGGGTATGCTGCCGACGAGGTAAAAAGGATACTCAAGGAGAACGGCGTGGAGCATGCCATAATAAACCTGGGAGGAAACGTAATAGCATTGAACAGCAACGTTAACGGACAGGACTGGAACATAGGGATACAGAACCCTTTCGAAACCAGGGGGGACATTGTAGGCAGCATATCCGTGAAGGACAAGACCATAGTCACCTCGGGCATCTACGAGAGGTATCTCGAGGTGGACGGAGTGAGGTACCACCACATACTCAATCCGTTCACGGGCTACCCTATGGAGAGCGGCCTGGCCAGCGTTACCGTTGTGACGGTCTCCTCGATAGACGCCGACGCGATGACGAAAAACCTGTTCTACAGCGGCGTGGAGAAAGGACTTCAATACCTGAAGGAAAACAACCCTGAAGTCCAGGCGATCTTCATAACGAAGGACAAAAAGGTTTACGTCACTGAGGGGCTAAAGGGGAACATCAGCATAACGAATTCCGAATACAAGCTGCAGCAATAAAAAAGAAGGGGCCTGAGTTTTACAACTCAGGCCTGCTGTTTATCGTCTCAATGCTTGTTTCCGGAAGCTTGGAGCCTATGACCTCCACGTAGTGGTCGTAGTCGTAGGTGTCGGCATCTGCAAGGAACACCTCGTGAATCTTGATGTCGTTGTAGTAGTACTCTATGGTAGGGATGTAAGGGTAAAGCTTAACCTTGATGTTTGGCAGGACATTGAGAGCCTCGAAGATGCCCATCATTATTTCTGCCGATGCCTCGGTCTTTTCCTTCTCGATGTCGTTGTAGTAGGCTGGCGATATGTTCAGCTTTTCGGCCAGCTCCAGCAGGAGCATCTTTGACCTGTGGCGCATTGTTATGAGGAAATGGTTGAGGTTTATGCCTATGCTGCTGTCGTACTTCTTGCCTGACTTTTCAGCATTCTCAAGCTGAAGGTCGTTTATGAGCTTCTCCACTGAATCTATCTTCTTCAAGAGCTTCTCGCTCTTCTCACCCGGTTTGCTTATCAGGTGTTCCCTGTAGTGCCTGAGAGCGTCCTCAAGAATAAGAAGCTCCTGCACATCGTTGAATTTGATCTTTCCGCTTACCGTTGTGGATTCGCCGTAGTTCAAGAATAGTTTCATGTCAATTCCTCCCTCGATTATGCCTTAATTGTTATACAATCATTATATCAGAAAAATTAGAAAATTAGTATTGTTTGCATATTTTGAAAAAAATGATATAATATATAAAACATCCGATTAGGGGGGATCAACATGAATGTTCTTGCAATTGTAGGAAGTCCTGTAAAGAACGGGATCACTGAGAATCTTGTCGACCAGCTTACAAAAGGAATAGCGTCCGCAAACGATAAGGTGGAGATAAATAAACTGTTTTTACAGGAGCAGGAGATAAAGCCTTGCTTCGCTTGCCAGACCTGCCAAAAGCTCTTCAATGACAAATGCGTCATCGATGACGACATGGCAGATAACTATCCGAAGATACTGGCTGCAGATGTTCTCATATTTGCTACTCCAATATACTGGTGGAACGTGTCGGCGCAGACAAAGCTTTTCATAGACAGGATGTACGCGCTGCTGCACAAGGACGACGTTTCTAACTTCGCCGGCAAAAAGGTTATACTTATCAACTGCTATGGCGGTGAAAGGCCGAACTCCGGTCCAAAGATAGTAGACAGGATGTTCCAGGACATGTGCCAGTACCTGAAAATTGACCTGGTTGCAACTGTAGGCGTCTATACCGGAAAGAACTCCGAGGAGGAGATCAAAGAGGCGGGTGAGCACCTGTTCGACATGGGTGCGAAGCTTTAGAAAAAAGTCATGCTCTTTGGGAATGAGAAACCTGCTACATTTGTAGCAGGTTTTTTTCAGCAAAAAAACACACTCCATCAGTTTCTTGTTCTGAGGGAGTGTGTTGTATCTTGTCTTAATTCTCGTCTTCCAGCGGGTGGATGAAGAGGCCAGATCTGAGCTTTGGCTCGAACCAGGTCGCCTTTGGAGGCATTACCTCTCCGACATCAGCAACGTCCATGAGCTCCTTCACCGAGCAAGGGTAAACGGCAAAAGCAACCTTCATGTCATTGCTTGCCCTTACTTCCAGCTCATCCATGCCGAGGACGCCTGCCACGAAGTCAAGCCTTTCGTCTATCCTAGGATCCTTAATGCCGAGGATAGGGTCAAGGATATAGTTCTGGAGAACCACAACATCAAGGCAGTTTACCGGATGGTTTGGATCATAGGTGCACTCTGAAGCAGTGAGCTTGTACCAGCTACCGTTCATGTACATTCCAAACACGTGTGCTTTTTCAAATTTGAACTGAACTCCGTCAGGCAGCTTCTCAACTTTGAAATTCTCGGACAATTTTGCCAGGAATTCTTCTTCAGTAAGTCCGTTGAGGTCCTTGACCAGCCTGTTGTAGTCCATTATGTTCAATTTTTTGTCAGGGAACAGCACCGAAAGGAAGTAGTTGAACTCCTCTTCGCCTGTGTAGTCAGGGTTCTGTTTTCTTCTTTCAAGGCAGACCCTTGCGGCAGCAGCAGACCTGTGGTGGCCGTCTGCGATGTAGAGGCTGTCAACCTTTTCGAACAGACTTGTCAGCTCCTGGAGCCTCGAAGGGTCTGAAATAGGCCATACAAGGTGCTCCACGCCGTCGTCAGTCACGAAATCATACACAGGCTTCTGGCTCATGGTTTCGTTTACAATGTCCTCGATATCCTTCTGCCACCTGTATATCAGGTATATGGTTCCTGTGTTTGCGTTGCAGTAGTCGATGTGGTAGCTTATGTCTGTTTCCTTTTCGGAACGCGTGAATTCATGCTTCTTGATATTGCTGTTCAGATAATCGTCAACCGAAGTGCAGGCTACGATTCCGGTGAGCTCGCTGTCGCCTATGAGCTGCTTGTAAACAAAGATCGTTGGCTTGTCATCCTTTACGAGAATGCCTTCCTCGAGCATGTGGTCAAGAAAGTTCCTTGAATTTTTGTTCAGCATCCTTTTTCCTGGCTCCGAACCTTCAAGCTCTGGATTATATAGGTGAGGACTTGTCACGTGGAAAAAAGCATATTCGTTTTTCTCAACTATTTCCTTAACCTTGTTTTTGTCTAAAGAGTCCATAGGAAGCACAGCAACTTTATCTGCTATGTCAGCCCTTGGCCTCAGTCCTCTAAATGGTCTTACTACTGCCATAATTAATACCCCTTCCAGTATATGATTGATAATATCTTTAATGTAACCGGCAGTACGTCATTCGACTGCCGGTTACAAATGTTTAACTAAAGAACTCGCAGATTATGCTTACGGTCTCTTCGCCTATTCTCTTCTGGGCTTCAGAGGTCGAAGCGCCAATGTGAGGCGTTACAGAGACGTTCGGGTGGTTTATGAGCGTCATGTTCTTTGAAGGCTCTTCCTCGAAGACATCGATTCCTGCTCCGGCAAGCTTTCCCGAGTTGAGCGCGTCCAGGAGAGCCATTTCGGAAACAACCCCACCCCTTGCGCAGTTGATCAGGTATGCGCCGTCCTTCATCATGCCTATCTCGTCCTCGCCGATCACAGGCTTTCCAGTGAAAGGGATGTGGAGGGAGACGAAGTCAGAACGCTTGAGCACGTCTGCGAACTGGCAGAACTCGTAGGTGCAGTTCTGGGCTTCTCCGATGATGTCAGTGTAGAGAACCGTCATGCCAAGGGCTTCCGCTCTCTTGGCCAATTCCCTGGATATCCTTCCGAAGCCTACAAGTCCAAGGGTCTTGCCTGAAAGCTCTATGCCCTTGTATTTCTTCTTTTCCCATTTGCCTTCCCTCATGGTTACGTTTGCTGCTGCAATGAACCTTGCAAGCGAGAACATGTGCGCCAGGGCGAGCTCTGCCACAGAAGCGCTGCTTGAGTTCGGCGTGTTCGTGACCTTGATGCCGTTTTCCATGGCGTAGGCCACATCTATGTTGTCGACACCAACGCCGGCGCGTATGACGAGCTTGAGCCTTCCGCCTTCAACGGCGGCGTCTATTACAGGCTTTCTTACCTTTGTAGCAGACCTTACAACGAGGACGTCGTAATTCTTGAGCTCTTCGCCCAGCTGCTCAGGTTCGTAAAACTGCTCCACGAGCTCGAAGCCCGCTTCACGCAGCTTGGCAGCTGCCGATTTGTCTATGCCGTCTGAGGCAAGTATTCTAACCATTGTACAGTCCTCCTAAACTTAACAGCTTATTTCAAGCCGAGTATGTCTTCGATTTCTCTTAGAAGGGCGTTGAGGCCTTCCTTCGAGCATTCTGCCATGTGAGCTATCCTGAAGGTGTTCTCTTTGAGCTTTCCGTAGCCGTTCGATATCGCATAGCCTCTGTTTCCGAGCTCCTTGTTCAGGTCTCCAACGCTGAAGCCCTTCGTGTTCTTGATAACAGTGAGGGTGTTCGAGAGGTAGCCTTCCTGGGTGAATATCTCGAAGTACTCCCTTGCCCAGCCTCTTACGAGCTCTGCGCATTCAAGGTGCCTTCTGTATCTGTTGTCAAGGCCTTCGGCAAGCATCTTGTCAAGCTGGTAGTCAAGCGCGAACATGTGTGAAAGCGATGGAGTCGAAGGGTACTGGTAATCCTTTTTCTGGATGTAGTCGTAGAGGGCGAGCAAATCGAAGTAAAGTCCTCTGTGAGGGATAGTCTTCGCTCTTTCAACAGCCTTCTGCGACATAGAGCACATCGACATTCCTGGAGGGAGTGCGAAGGCCTTCTGTGTCGAGGTTATGCATATGTCGACCCCGAGCTTGTCAACCTCTATGTTTGTTCCGCCCATGGAGCTAACGGTGTCGAGGCAGTAAACAACTTCAGGGTATTTCTTCATCACTTCAGCGATCTCCTCCACAGGATTCATTATGCCTGTTGAAGTTTCGTTGTGTGTTATAGTTATAAGGTCGTATTTTCCTGTAGCCAGGGTCTTGTCTACAAGCTCAGGAGTAGTAGGGGTTCCCCACTCGACCTCGAACTTGTCTGCAGGAACGTTGTTTGCTGTAGCCATCTCATACCATCTATTTCCGAACGCTCCCACTGAAAACACCGCAGCTCTCTTTGCTGTACAGGATCTGACTGCGCCCTCCATGAGGCCGCTTCCTGAAGAAGTTGAAAGCAGTATCTCTTCCTTAGTGTTGAAAACCTTTCTCAGCTTGTCGCTGATGCCCCTCTGAAGCGCGGATGCTTCCTTGCTTCTGTGGCCCATCATAGGTGTAGCCATTTTTTCAAGGACATCTGGTGTTACATCAACAGGACCTGGTATGAACAACTTTTTTTGCATTTAAAATACCTCCTAAAGAATTTTGTATGTTTGTTAATAACATAACTATTTATCATTGTACACTATCTTTGACAAATATAATAGACCAAAACGCAAAATTACGTAAAATATACTACACGAATTTACGATATAATCATATTATATAGAACATCATATAAGGTTGTTTTTATGGTATAATATATATTATGTTAGAAAATTATGCGGAGGTGCTCAATATGGCAGTTTTTCATGAAAGAGACTTTAAAGGGGTCGAAATGCATGGCGAAGGAATCAAGGATGTTGTGAAGAAGTCCCTCGTTACACCAAAGGAGGGCTGGAAGGGCCACGTTATGCGTATCTTTGAGATGGGCGAGGGCGGCCATACACCTAAACACGCGCACCCTTGGTACCACGTGAACTATATCCTTGAAGGCAAGGGCGAGCTTTACCTTGACGGTGACGTACATGTCGTCGAGGCAGGTTCCTACGCCTATGTCCCTGAGAACTCCATCCACCAGTTCTCAAACGTTGGAGAGGGGAAGTTCAGGTTCATATGCATTGTCCCTGAAGAAGGAGACCTGTAACAGAGAGAGTCAACAAAGAGGAGTGTTCATTCACTCCTCTTTTATTTTACGTCGATTATCTCACCGTTCGTTATCTCAAGGAGATCCTGAGGCGTGATGCAAAATACGGTATTCGGCGTGCCGGCCGCAGCCCAGATAACCTTTTGCTCCATGAGATCTTCGTCTATATAAGTTACGATGTCTTCTTTGTGACCCACAGGCGGTATACCCCCTGCGGCGAAACCAGTTTCCTCGTACACGTAATCGTCATCAGGCTTTTCAACCTTTTCGTCAACTGCAGCCTTCAGCTTCCTCTCGTTCACCTTGTTGTCCCCGCTAGCAATCACCAGTATAGGCGTATCCGATTCCTTTCCCCTGAAAATCAGCGACTTTGCAATCTGTGAAACCTCACAGCCTATCGCATCAGCAGCTTCCTGCGATGTTCTTGCTGACTCTGGCAGCTCCACAACTTCCAATTCAAGATTATGCTCGTTAAGTGCGTTCTGGACGCGCTTGGCACTATTACTCAGACTTTCCGACATAGCTTCCTCCTAAAATCGAGTAGAAATAATGTTTGATTTATATTATAGCATAATTTTCGATATTGGGTACAAATATTCTGTATTTTTGAACAAGTTGAAGGAAAGCGAAGCCTGGTGTCGAATTAGAATGGTGGTAGAAATATTTAAGGAGAAAAGTCATGATAAGAAACGTACATTCAGCAAACAGCGAAGCAAACAATAAAAGTTCTGTGAGGAGCAGCAAGGCAGACGGGACCTTCGGCTCAGCGCTGCAGTCTGCCGTGAAGAACAGCGGAAGCAAAAGCATGGAGAAGATATTCAAGGAGGCTTCGGAACGCTGGGGCGTGCCTGAAAATTTATTGAAGTCCGTGGCCCAGGCGGAATCGGACTTCAACCCCAAGGCCGTTTCAAGCTGCGGGGCTTCCGGTGTCATGCAGCTCATGCCTGAAACTGCGAAATCGCTCGGCGTTGCAGACGTTTTCGATCCTGAACAGAACATAAACGGCGGAGCCAAGTACCTTTCGGGCCTGCTTAAGAAGTACGGAGGGGATGTTGACCTTGCGCTGGCGGCTTACAACGCGGGGCCGGGCAACGTGGACAAGTACGGCGGAGTGCCGCCTTTCAAGGAGACACAGAACTACATAAGCAGAATTAAGACAAGCCTGCAGGGAGACTGCAGCTATCCTGCGGATTCCTTGGTCAGGGCCAAAGCTTCAGGCGTTTCGGAAAGCTCCGCTGCATCGGCTTCGGAACTCAGCGAGGCCGACGTGAACACGTACCTTGCATACATTCAGCTCAACATGCTGAGCAGGCTCTGCGAAAACCTGGGAACGAAGGAGGAGTAAACAATGAAGTACGAATGGAGGAAGAACGACAAGAAGCTCTACCTTCCAAAAGACAAACCTGAGACGGTCAGGGTTCCGGCTATGAAGTTCCTCATGCTGGACGGAAGGGGCGACCCGAACGGGGAGGAGTTTTCGGAGGCGGTAGGTGTGCTCTACTCCGCAGCCTATGCACTGAAGATGTTGCCGAAATCGGGAAAGACTCCGGAAGGCTACTACGACTACACCGTTTTCCCCCTGGAGGGGGTCTGGGACCTGGACGTCAGCGAAGGAGCAGGAAAAGTGCTGGACAAAAGCAGGCTCATTTACACGATTATGATAAGGCAGCCAGAATTCGTCACAGAGCAGCTTGTCAGGGACACGTTAGAAAAGGTCAGGAAGAAGAAGTACCATCCGCTCCTTGAGAAGCTGCGCTTCGGGGAGCTTGAGGATGGAAACTGCGTCCAGATGATGCACGTCGGCAGCTACGACAGCGAGCCTGAGAGCTTCAGGCGGATGGAGGAGTTCTGCGAAGAGAACGGTCTGGAGAGGACCGAGATGAGGCACAGGGAGATATACATCTCCGACGTCAGGAAAACAGAGCCGGAAAAGCTCAAGACCGTTCTGAGGATAAAGGTGAGAAACAAGTGAGGAAAGAGGGGACAAAATGGCTGTAAAGGAAATACTCCTGCTGGGGAACGAGAACCTGTACAAGGTGTGCAGCGAGATCGGCGAAGGGGAACTGGCAAAGGCGAAAAGGATCGTTGAAGACCTTCATGACACCATGATGGAATTCAGGAGGAAATACGGGTTCGGAAGGGCGATAGCAGCCCCCCAGATAGACGAGCCCTTCAGGATCATCTACATGAACTTCGACGGTAAATCCATCGCGTTCATCAACCCTGTTCTTGAGTTCACTGACGGGGAGAAGTTCGAGATGTGGGACGACTGCATGAGCTTTCCCGGGCTCGAGGTGAAGCTGGAAAGGTACAGGTCTTGCAGGGTTATTTACAGGGACCTGGACGGTCAGGAATGCTATGTCGACTTCGAAGGCGATCTTGCTGAGCTGATACAGCATGAGTACGACCACCTCGACGGGATACTGTCGGTGCAGAGAGCGGTTGACAGCAGGGCTTTCAGGATAAACAGGGACAAGTCGGGATGCTTCTAAGCTGAACTGCTCTCGTTGAAATAATTGGAAAAAAAGACGAGCTTGTGAAGGAAGCGCGCATGAAATCGTCAAAAAAGCCTGGCCGGATTTGTTCCGGTTGGGCTTTTTTTATCGCAAAGGCACCTCCGAGGCCGGTTTGGCGGCTTGAAGCTCCTTGACGGCGAGTCTTTAACAAGCTTGCAAATGGAAGTTCTCAAAAAAAGTATGTTAATTTTCAGATTATTATTGATTTCGGCGCCGTTTGGATTTATACTATTCACATGTGAAGAACGACAACTGAATATCAGATTGGATGAACGCAACGTGAGATAACTATGGTTAACCGAAGGAGAAATGCTGCAGCCCCACAAACTGCACCAGAAGCTCTCAGGTAAATGAAGCGCTGCGGGACAAGACTCTGAAAATCTGCTTAAATGCAGAACCGGCGGTGTAAGATATTGATATCAAAGCTCTCAGGTAAAACGACAGAGGACAGTGGTGTGAATTTATTTTTTCACGCATCTGTCCTTTTTATGTTCTCAAAAATAATTTTAGGAGGAATCAACATGGATCAATTAAAGAAAACACCCTTGGTAAACAGCTACGCAAAATACGGCGGAAAAGTAATCGATTTCGCAGGATGGGAACTGCCAGTGCAGTTCGAAGGTATAATCCCGGAGCATGAAGCTGTGAGGAACGCTGCAGGGCTCTTCGACGTATCGCACATGGGAGAGGTTGACGTAACAGGAAAGGATGCCTTCGCCTTCGTGCAGAACCTGGTCACTAACGATGCCGCGGCTCTTGTAAACAGCCAGGCCATGTACTGCCTGATGTGCTATCCCGACGGAGGAACGGTTGACGACCTGCTTGTCTACAAATACAATGAAAACCATTATCTTCTCGTAATCAACGCAGGCAACATCGACAAGGATTTCGAGTGGATGAACGAAAACAAAGGCAGCTTCGATGTAAGCCTTGAAAACATATCCGGCAAAGTGGCACAGCTTGCGCTGCAGGGGCCTAAGGCTGAAGAAATACTCCAGAAGCTTACAAAGACAGACCTTAGCAAGATAAAGTTCTTCCACTTTGAAGACGGTGTCGACATACTCGGAGTCAAGTGCCTCGTTTCCAGAACAGGCTACACAGGTGAAGACGGCTTCGAGATATACACTGACAACGTTGGGGTGGTCAAGCTGTGGGACGAGATACTCGAAGCAGGCAAGGCTGACGGGCTCAAGCCGATCGGACTCGGAGCAAGGGATACATTGAGGTTCGAGGCAGCTCTTCCGCTTTACGGAAACGAGCTCTCAAAGGATATATCGCCGCTTGAAGCCGGAGTGGGCTTTGCAGTTAAGCTTGACAAGGCGAACTTCATAGGAAAGGATGCTCTTGTAAAACAGAAAGCTGAGGGGCTCAAGAGGAAGACCGTAGGCTTCGAAATGAAGGAGAAATCCATCCCGAGACACGGCTACGAGGTGTATTCAGGTGACAAGCTTATAGGTGTCGTCACAACAGGCTACGCATCTCCAACGCTCAAGAAGAACATCGGACTCGCCCTGATCGATGCAGCCTACAGCGAGCTGGGATCGGAAATTCTGATAAAGGTAAGGAACAAGTTCGTGCCTGCTGAAATCATAAAGAAGACATTCTACAAAAAGAACTACAGCAAATAGGGTTAAAATAACATATAATATAATAAATATAAATTATGAAATAATAAGGAGGAAATTAAAATGGAAGTAGTTAAAGGGTTATTTTACAGCGGAGATCACGAATGGGTAAAGGTTGAAGGAGACAAAGCATACATCGGAATTACAGATTTCGCACAGTCATCGCTTGGCGACATAGTTTTTGTAGAGCTTCCTGAGGTCGACACTGAGTTCTCAAAGGACGATTCCTTCGGAGTAGTAGAATCCGTAAAGGCAGCATCAGACCTTAACATACCTGTAAGCGGCAAAGTAGTCGAGGTTAACGAGGACCTTGCAGACGACCCGGCTTCAGTAAACGAAGCTCCTTATGAAAAATGGATGATAGCTGTTGAACTGTCAGACAAATCAGAGCTTGAAGGAATGATGAACGCAGAGCAGTATGAAGAGTTCTGTTCAAAGGAGGCATAATATGTATCCTTATATTTCCCTGACCAAGGAAGATCAGGACCTGATGCTTAAAAAGATAGGCGTAAGCAGCGTAGACGATCTTTTTGAAGCCATACCTGAAGAGGTTCGCTTCAAGGGAAGCCTGAACATGAACGGCAGCATGTCGGAGATAGAAGTTATGAACCACATAAAGAAGCTTGCAAAAAAGAACGTCAATACAGACGATCTTACATGCTTCCTCGGCGCAGGTGCATATGACCACTACATCCCATCAGTCATTAAGTACCTGGTGTCAAGATCGGAATTCTTCACAGCGTATACCCCTTACCAGCCAGAGATAAGCCAGGGAACGCTGCAGGCAATATTCGAATACCAGACCATGATAGCGGACCTCACTGGTATGGACGTGGCAAACGCATCGATGTACGACGGGGCAACAGCCTGCGCTGAAGCTGCACAGATGGCAATCGACTCTACAAAGAGGAAAACCGTGCTTGTGTCCAAGACGGTGCATCCTGAAACAAGGACTGTTCTAAGAACATACATGGAATGTAAGAACTTCAACGTAGTTGAGATAGACTCAGACGACGGAGCAACTGATGCTTCAAGGCTCAAGGACGCCTTGAGCAAGGACGTCGCAGCAGTAATAGTCCAGTCGCCTAACTTCTTCGGCATAATAGAGGATCTTGAGGAGATCGGGAAAATCGCCCATGAGAACAAGTCTGTTTTCGTAGTATCGGCTGATCCTATATCGCTCGGCATCCTTAAGAATCCGGGCGAGCAGGGAGCAGACATAGTCGTAGGAGACGGACAGTCATTAGGCAACGCGCTCAACTTCGGCGGACCTTACCTAGGCTTCCTGGCTACTACAAGCAAATACTACAGGAAAATTCCCGGAAGACTGGTAGGGGAGACAACCGACAAGGACGGCAAGAGAGGATTCGTTCTCACGCTTCAGGCGAGGGAGCAGCATATACGAAGAGACAAGGCATCCTCCAACATCTGCTCCAACCAGGCGCTGTGCGCTCTTACAGCGCTCGTCTACCTGACTGTCCTGGGCAAGAAGGGCCTCAGGGAGGTAGCATACCAGAGCATGCAGAAAGCTCACTATGCTTATGATCAGATGACAAGCAGAGGCAAGTACAGGAAAGTGTTCGACAAACCTTTCTTCAAGGAATTCGTCGTTGCTTCGGATATGCCGGTAGAGCATGTGAACAGGGGGCTCCTTGAAAACGGAATACTCGGAGGATACGATTTGGGCAAGGATTACCCAGGCTATGAAAAATCCCTGCTTTTCTGCGTCACGGAAAAGAGGACCAGAGCCGAGATAGACAATCTTGTTGATGTTATGGGAGGGATTGAGTAATGAAAGAGTATAGCAAGCTCATATTTGAGATATCCAAAGAAGGCAGAACGGGTTATACTCTGCCGGCATGCGATGTTCCTGAATGCCCTGTTGCCGAGCTTGTGGCGCCGGAGTACATCAGCGATAAAGAGCTGATGCTGCCGGAGGTCAGCGAGGTAGACGTGGTAAGGCATTTCACGCTCCTTTCAAACAAGAATTTTGGACTTGACACAGGGTTCTATCCGCTCGGTTCCTGCACAATGAAGTACAACCCTAGGATAAACGAGGACGTGGCAGCTATGCCTGAGTTCACAAAGCTCCATCCGTACCAGCCTGAATCGACTGTGCAGGGTGCGCTTGAAGCAATGTACGACCTCAGCGAAAAGTTTGCAGAGATAACCGGGCTTGAGGCTGTGACTCTCCAGCCTGCAGCAGGCGCACACGGCGAGCTGACCGGCCTCATGATAATAAAGGCGTACCACAAGAAAAGAGGGGACTTGAAAAGGACAAAGATCATAGTTCCAGATTCCGCTCACGGAACAAACCCAGCTACAGCGAGCGTTGCCGGCTTCGATGTGGTTGAAATCCAGTCTGACGAGAACGGAGCCGTTGACCTTGAAAAGCTCAAGGCTGTTCTGGGCGACGATATAGCAGGACTCATGCTGACCAACCCAAGCACGCTGGGAATCTATGAAAAGAACATCGTCAAGATAGCCGAGCTTGTGCATGAAGCAGGAGGGCTCCTGTACTATGACGGAGCAAACACGAACGCCATAATGGGCAAAACAAGGCCTGGAGACATGGGCTTCGACGTCTGCCACCTCAACACCCACAAGACCTTCTCCACGCCACACGGCGGCGGCGGCCCCGGAAGCGGCCCTGTCGGAGTAAGGAAAGACCTTGTAGAATTCCTGCCTGTGCCTGTTGTTGCAAAGAAGGACGATGCGTTCTATCTCGATTACGACAGACCATACTCGATAGGAAAGATCAAAGGCTTCTACGGAAACTTCGGAGTCGTAATGAGGGCTTACGCATATGTGCTCACCATGGGCGCCGATGGACTGAAGAAAGCAAGCGAGACTGCAGTCCTTAACGCAAACTATATGAAGGAATGCATGAAGGACTACTACAATGTGGCAATCAACGAAATCTGCATGCACGAGTTCGTTCTGGCAGGCCTCAAGGATGACACAAACCACGTGACAACCCTCGATGTAGCCAAGAGGCTAATAGATTACGGATATCATCCGCCAACGATCTACTTCCCTCTGATAGTTCATGAAGCTCTGATGATAGAGCCGACTGAAACGGAGAAGCTCGAGACAATGGATGAGTTCATCAACGCGATGATAAGCATAGCCAAGGAAGCAAGCGAGAATCCTGAGCTTGTGAAATCAGCGCCAAACAATACAGTGCTCAAGAGGCTTGACGAAGTTAAGGCTGCGAGGACTCCGGTTCTGAAGTGGACTAAATAATAGCAGAGGTGACATTCATGGAAAAAGATTTGGTTGTAATAGGAGGAGGTCCCGGCGGATACGAGGCTGCCATCAGGGCGGCACAGCTGGGGATGGACGTCTGCCTTGTAGAGAAGGACAAGCTGGGAGGCACCTGCACAAACAGGGGCTGCATACCTACAAAAGCCCTCTACAGGAACGCTGAGATACTGAACATCCTGAAGGACATAGACGAGTTCGGAATCAGTGTTGGAAGCTATGAAATCGACGTTGAGAAGATCCAGGAAAGGAAGGCTGGGGTAGTAAACCAGCTGGTGGAAGGCATCGCTGGCCTGATGAAGGCAAACGGGATAGAAGTTATTAAGGGCACAGGCGAGATAAAGAATGACAGGATCGTCATTGTGAAAAAAGAAGACGGGAGCGAAGCCGTGATCGGGGCAAAGAACATAATCATTGCCACAGGATCTGCTCCAGCCCTTCCTCCTTTCCCAGGCGCAGACCTGGAAGGAATATTCACAAGCGAGGAGATGCTCGAGTTCAAGAAAATTCCTGAAAGCCTGACAATAATAGGCGGAGGAGTCATCGGCATGGAGTTCGCCGGCGTGTTCACCGCCATGGGCAGCAAGGTCACCGTGGTGGAGTTCCTTCCTAATATATTAGCTCAAGTTGACACGGACCTCACAAAGAGGCTCATGCCTATCCTGAAGAAAAAAGGGATAGCGGTAAACACCTCGACGAAGGTCGTGTCCATAGAGAAGAGCGGCAGCAGCTTCGTTGTGAACTGCGAAGGCAAGAAGGGACCTGTGAGCTTCGAATCTGAAGCAGTGCTCATCTCCACCGGAAGAAAACCGGTAATAGATGAAGAAAGCTTCACAAAGCTCGGCATCGAGTTCAGCAGGAAGGGAATAACCGTAGACGAGAATTATGAAACGACGCTCAAGGGAGTGTACGCGATAGGTGACGTGAACGGCTTATGGATGCTGGCTCACGCCGCTTCCCACCAGGGCATACACGTTGTAGAGCACCTCGCGGGGCTCAAGGGCAGCGAGCTTGGAAAGGTGATACCAGGGTGCATATTCATATTCCCTGAGATATCCGTAGCAGGGTTGTCCGAGGACGAGGCAAAGGCTAAAGGCCTGGACTATGTAACCGGAAAGTTCATGTTCGGAGCGAACGGAAAAGCGCTTGCGCTGGGCGAGCCTGAAGGCATGATCAAGGTCATAGCGAGCAGAGAGGACAAAACCATTATTGGAGTACAGATAATGGGACCTCATGCATCGGACCTCATCCATGAAGGCGTTCTGGCGATCGAGAAAAAGCTCACAGTGGATGAAATGTCCCATATAGTGCATGCCCACCCGACTCTGTCAGAGGTGTTTGCCGAGGCAGTAATGGGAGCAGACGGAAGGTCGATCCACTCTTACCCGCCAAAGAAATAATCAAAGTTCGAAATCGGAGGTAAATATTTTGATTTTTATTGATAATACGAGCACAGACCCATACTTCAACCTGGCATCGGAGGAATACCTGCTTAAGGAAACGGATAAGGAATGCTTCATGCTGTGGAGGAACAGCTCCAGCATAATTGTCGGAAAAAATCAAAACACATTGTCTGAGATCAACACCGATTACGTTGAGGAAAAGGTTATTCCCGTCGTAAGGAGGCTTTCTGGCGGAGGCGCGGTATTCCATGATCTCGGCAATCTGAATTTTACCTTCATCGTGAACGATGTCGAAAGCCTGAGGAATTTCAAGAAATTCGTCCAGCCCGTGATAGACGTGCTCAGGGATCTGGGCATAGAAGCGCAGTTCACGGGAAGGAACGACCTGACTATAGGTGAAAGAAAATTTGCAGGGAACGCTCAGGCCAACTACAGGAACAGGGTGCTCCACCACGGCTCCATACTCTTCGATGCAGACATGAGCAAGCTGACAAAGGCTCTCAAGCCTAAGCCTGTCAAGTTTGCAGACAAGAGCGTCAAATCGGTGTCCAGCAGGGTCACCAACATAGCGGAGCACCTTGAATCCCCCCTGACCGTCGTCCAGTTCAAGGAGCTGGTGCTGAAAAAGGTAAGGGAGTCCAGCGCAGACAGCCATGTAGTCGAGTTCGGCCAGGCTGAACTGAGCAGGATAAGCGAGCTGGCTGCAGAAAAATATTCCACCTGGGAGTGGAATTTCGGGAAATCACCTAAATACAACTACGAGAACATCAGGAAACTGAAGGGCGGCACGGTGGAAGTGCACCTCCAGGTGGAAAAGGGCGTTATCTCGGAAAGCAGGATATTCGGTGACTTTTTCGGAAAGAAGGACATTTCAGACATCGAGGCGGCCCTTGTGGGCTTAAACCACGACAAGGGCATCATAGCCGGTGCTCTGAGCAGGTTCGACATAAGCGATTACATGTTCAACGTTGAGCTGTCAGAGCTCGCAGATCTATTAATTTGATAAAAATATCAGGAGGATGATGATTTTATGGGATTCAAAAGCGATATAGAAATAGCACAGGAAGCACAGCCGAAGCATATCAGAGAGATAGCGTCAAAAATGGGACTGTCAGAGGACGACATCGAATTATTCGGCAAGTACAAAGCAAAGGTGGACTACAACCTTCTTAACAAATCAGCTGGAAAAAATGCAAAACTGGTCCTCGTTACAGCAATAAACCCTACCCCTGCGGGCGAAGGAAAAACAACAACATCAATCGGTGTTGCAGACGGACTGTCCAGATTGGGCAAAAATACTATAGTTGCACTTCGTGAACCTTCCCTGGGACCTGTATTCGGAGTCAAGGGCGGAGCTGCAGGCGGCGGTTACTCACAGGTAATCCCTATGGAAGACATAAACCTCCACTTCACAGGAGACTTCCATGCAATAGGCGCAGCAAACAACCTGCTTGCTGCAATGATAGACAACCACATATACCAGGGCAACGCCCTTGACATCGACACAAGAAGGATCATCTGGAGAAGAGCCGTAGACATGAACGACAGGCAGCTGAGAAACATAGTAAACGGCCTGGGCGGAAAAGTCAACGGAGTCCCTAGGGAAGACGGTTTTGACATAACAGTGGCATCAGAGGTTATGGCCATATTCTGCCTTTCCAACAGCATAGACGATATGAAAGCAAGGATTGCGAAGATCGTCGTTGCTTACAGCAGAACAGGCGAGCCTGTGACAGCAGGACAGCTCAACGCTCAGGGAGCCATGGCGGCACTCCTCAAGGACGCCCTCAAGCCTAACCTTGTCCAGACGCTTGAAGGAACACCTGCATTCATACACGGCGGACCTTTCGCTAACATAGCGCACGGCTGCAACTCCATAATGGCAACAAAGATGGCTGCCCACTTCGCAGATTACGTTGTAACCGAAGCCGGCTTCGGCGCAGACCTCGGAGCTGAGAAGTTCATTGACATAAAATGCAGGATGTCAGGCCTCAAGCCAAGCGCTGTAGTAATAGTTGCTACTGTAAGGGCTATGAAGTACCACGGCGGAGTTCCTAAGGCTGAGCTCAACAACGAAAACCTTGAAGCTCTAGAAAAAGGACTTCCAAACCTGCTCAAGCATGTTGAGAATATAAAAAATGTATTCAAGCTTCCTTGCGTGGTTGCCGTGAACAAGTTCCCTACGGACACTGAAGCCGAACTCAGGCTCATGGAAGAAAAATGCAAGGAGCTGGGCGTAAACGTCAAGCTTTCAGAGGTTTGGGCAAGAGGCGGAGCTGGCGGAGAAGAAGTTGCAAAGGAAGTACTCAGACTCATCGACGAGAACGCAGGCAGCTTCTCATACGCTTATGATGAAGAACTTTCAATGAAGGACAAAATCAGAACAATAGCAAAGAACATCTACGGCGCAGATGACGTAACTTTCACAGACCAGGCAAGCAAGGAAATTGCTGAAATCGAAAAAATCGGTTACGGAAAGCTTCCTATATGCATGGCTAAGACGCAGTACAGCCTTACAGATGATGCTGGGAAAATAGGAAGACCTACTGGCTTCAATATCACTATAAGAACCGTAACGTTATCAGCAGGAGCAGGCTTCGTTGTCGCCATAACAGGAAACATAATGAAGATGCCTGGACTCCCTAAGGTTCCATCGGCAGAAAAGATCGACGTAGACAACACAGGAAAGATATCAGGATTGTTCTAAAAAATTCACAGTTAACAGGCGCCAGGCATTCAGCGTTAATACAATGACTGTGTCTGGCGCCTATACTTTTACAGGAGGGTTACTATGTTGGATAAAAGCTGCACTGAATTTCTTGACCGTCTGAGCTCGAAGGAGCCCGTGCCGGGCGGCGGAGGAGCATGCGCATATGTCGGCGCGATGGGCATAGCACTGGGGAGCATGGTGGGGAACCTCACTCTCGGAAAAAAGAAATATCAGGATGTGGAAGAGGATATTAAGGGTCTTCTGGCGAAATCAGAAAACCTGAAAGTAAAACTGACCAAGCTTGTTGACGAGGATGCAGAAGCGTTCTTCCCGCTCTCGCAGGCATACGGACTGCCTAAAAACACCGAGGAAGAGAAAGCTGAAAGGGACAGGGTCCTCCAGGCCGCTCTCGTAGGTGCAAGCGAAGTTCCGCTGAACATTGCAAGATGCTGCGGTGAGGCTATAGACATACTCGAGGAGTACGCGCAGAAGGGGACGAGGATCGCAATAAGCGATGTCGGAGTTGGAGCGTATTTTGCGAAGGCTGCCCTTCTGGGAGCCAAGCTCAACGTACTCATCAACACGAACCTGATGAAGGATAAGGAGCTTAAGCAGAGGATCGAAACAGAACTCGACGAGCTTGTGGAGAAGTACACGGAAAAGGCAGACAGGATTTGCGAGTACGTCGAGGGCCAGGTGAAAGGAGAATAGAATGGGACAGATAGTAAAGGGGAAACCGGTAGCTGACGCGATAACGGCAGAGGTTTCCGAACAGGTGAAAGCGCTCAAGGAAAAGGGGATCCTCCCGAAGCTCATGATAGTCAGGGTCGGGGCAGACCCGAGCGACCTGGCCTATGAGAAAGGCGCTCTGAAAAGGTGCGAAACCATAGGGGTAGGTGCCGAGGTGCTTGAGCTTCCGGGGGACATATCGCAGGAGGAATTCATAAAGGAGCTCGAAAAGGTGAACAAGGACGCGTCAGTGAACGGAATACTGATATTCAGGCCTCTCCCTAAGCAGCTCGACGAGAAGGTCATAAAGTACGTCATAGCTCCTGAAAAGGACGTGGACTGTTTCAGCCCGGTAAACGTGGCAAAGGTCATGGAGAGCGATGCGACAGGCTTCGCACCTTGCACCCCTTCGGCAGTCATGGAGATGCTCAGGTACTACAAGGTGCCTATGAAGGGAAAGAAGGCTGTCGTTGTAGGCAGGTCAATGGTTGTCGGCAAGCCGGTGTCAATGCTTCTCCTGAACGAGAACGCGACCGTCACCATATGCCATTCAAGGACAGAGAACATGCCGGCGGTATGCTCTGATGCAGACATACTGGTTGTTGGCATAGGCAGATCGAAGATGATAGATTCCAGCTACGTTAAGGAAGGCGCTGCTGTCATGGATGTAGGCATCAACGTTGATGAGCAGGGCAACATGTCGGGAGACGTCGACACGGAGGGCTGCGCCGAAAAGGCATCGCTTATTACAGCGGTACCTGGCGGAGTAGGCGCCGTGACAACATCCATACTTGCAAAGCATGTCGTTAAGGCCTGCATGCAGCAGAACAATATTTAAATGGAAGCAGTGGCAGCCGCCGGGACGCAGGATCCGGCGGCAACACTGCAGATATGGCTGAGCGGATCACAGGCTTTGCAAATCGGAAACGAGGTTTTCAAAGCCTGTTACCCGGTAAAAAAAACCAAAAATATGAAAAGGAAGGTGTCCATATATGCCACTTACAAACCAGGGAAAAGATCTATTCCAAGAAATTGAAAGAATCATCAGCGATCACGATTGCGATGCACATGACTTGCTGGGCATGCTTTTGGAGATTCAGGCCGTAGTTCCTGAGCAGTACATCTCTAAGGAAGTCGCAAAATTTGTGAGCGGCAGACTGGGGATATCAGACAACGATGTCTGCGAGGTTGTTACTTTCTACGCTGCGCTGTCCGACGTACCGAGAGGGCGCCATGTCATCCAGATATGCGACAGCACCGCATGCAAGGTCAACAAGTACGAGACGCTCGCGGCTGCCTTGGAGAGACAGCTTGGAATCATGGTCGGCGAAACCACTGCGGACAAAAAGTTCACTCTTATGTACACCCCATGCTTCGGCGCCTGCGACGTGGCTCCGGCTTTCCGCATAGGCGAGGAGGTATACGGTAACCTGACAGAGGAAAAGATTAAAACGATTTTGGAAAGTTATGGAGGAATGTAGTATGAGCAAGACGGTAAACCTGATCTCAAAAAATTTCGGACGCATCAATCCGGAGTCCCTGGATGATTATCTGAACGCCGGCGGCTTCGGATCCCTCAAAAGGATAATGGAGATGACCAAGGAGGAAATCATAGAAGTCATCAAGGAATCCGGGCTCAAGGGCAGGGGCGGCGCTGCATATCCTACAGGCATAAAATTCGAGCAGGCGGCACAGGAAAAAGCGACCTCGAAGGTTGTGGTATGCAACGCCGACGAGGGCGAGCCGTCAACCTTCAAGGACCGCGCGCTGCTTGAAAACGACCCGTTCAGGATAATAGAAGGCATGGTCATGACTGCATGGACAGTGGATGCCGACCAGGGCTTCATATATATAAGGGAAGAGTATCCCAAGCTTCAGAGACGCATGAAAAGAGCAGTCGAAGCTGCTGAGAAGGCAGGCTTCGTGGGTAACAACATCCTGGGCAGCGGCTTCAGCTTCAGCCTGAAGGTTGTCTCAGGAGGCGGTGCTTACGTATGCGGAGAAGGAACGGCGCTCTCCGAATCGATTGAGGGCAAAGCGGGCAGGCCGAGAAACAAGCCGCCTTTCATCAAGCAGAGCGGTGTATACTCCCTTCCAACATGCCTCAACAACGTAGAGACGCTTTCCATCATACCGCTTCTTTTTTCAAAGGAAGGCGATGAATACGTAAAGCTGGGCACGCCGGAGAGCAAGGGAACAAAGATGATCTCCATCGCCGGAAACGTCAGCAAACCGGGCGTATACGAGATACCTTTCGGGCTGACTCTAAGGGAAATCATTTACGACATAGGCGGAGGTATACCGGGCGGAAAAAAATTCAAGTTCGCGCAGCTCGGAGGGGCATCCGGAGCGATAGCGTCCGAAAAGCTTCTTGACGTTAAATACACCTATGATGACCTCCGCAGCAGCGGCCTGTCCATAGGTTCGGGAGCGTTTCTGGTAGCAGATGAAACGAACAGCGTGGTGGATTACATGGGCACCGTCCAGGGCTTCTTCCTTCACGAAAGCTGCGGAAAGTGCGCCCCTTGCAGGGAAGGAAACCGCCAGCTTGTGAAGCTTATGAAGCGTTTCAAGGCGGGCAACGGTGCGTCCGGAGACCTGCAGGCAATGGCCAGCCTTTCGCGCACGATGAAATCGACGTCTTTCTGCGGTTTGGGCAAGTCATGCACCGCACCGCTCATGTCCGCACTGAAGCAATTCCCGGAGGAATTCGAAGAGTGCATAAACGTCAAATAAGAAACTTGGGTGGTGAATTACGTTGGGTGTGAACATTAATATAAACGGAAAAAATGCTGTGGTGCCTGAAGGTGCCACTATACTCGCCGCAGCGCAGCAGCTGGGCATAAATATCCCCACATTCTGCCACGACCCATCCCTCGAGCTTTACGGAGGCTGCAGGATATGCGTCGTCGAGGTGGCAGGGGCAAGGGACCTCGCCGCATCCTGCACGGCAAAGGTGTCGGAAGGGATGGTCGTAAGCACTGAAAGCGAAAAGGTGGTGGAGGCCAGAAGGAACATACTCGGGCTTCTCCTTGCCAACCACCCGAACGACTGCCTCACATGCCAGAAGGCCGGCTCATGCAAGCTGCAGGAGTACTCCTACAGGTACGGAGTGAAATTCGAAGAGCAGAATGGAAGAAGCGAAAACTATCAGATTGAAGATAAAAACCCCTATATAGTGAGGGACATGAACAAGTGCATACTCTGCGGCAAGTGCATCAGAAGCTGCAGCCAGGTTGAAGACAGGAAGGTCCTCCTTTTTGCAAACAGGGGAGAGCATACAAAGGTTATAACTGCCTTCGATATGCCCTATGAGGATTCGCGTTGCGTTCACTGCTTCAGGTGCGTGACCGTTTGCCCGGTAGGCGCCCTGACAGATAAAAGGTCGGCGCGCGGCGCAAGGCGCTGGGATGTGGAAACAAAAACTGTCACCTGCATGTTCTGTGACTACGGATGCCAGTTCGAAGTCGGGTCCAAAGGCGGAAAAACGGTTTATGTAACCCCGAAGAGCCCTGACAAGGGCAGACCGTTGTGCCTCAAGGGAAAACTGGGGAACGAGCTCAAGTACCTGGATGCTCCTGAAAAGCCTTTCATGAAAAAGGACGGCAGGTTTGTTGAGTCAGCCTGGTCAGAAGCATTGGCGCTTGAGGAGATTGTGGAAAAGATAATATCGATGGAAAATGGCAGAGAGGAAGGGGATAGGTTATGATTACACTGAATATAGACGGCAGAAGCGTAACGGTTCCAAAAGGGACAACGATTCTGCAGGCAGCCCAGGGAATCGGCATTGATGTTCCTACATTCTGCTACGACAAGAACCTCACTACCTACGGAGGCTGCAGGATCTGCGTTGTGGAGGTGGAGGGCTCAAGGACTCTTGCCGCATCCTGCGCAACGGCAGCGGCAGACGGCATGGTTGTTAAGACCGAATCGGAAAGCGTGGTCGAGGCCAGGAAGAACATACTGGAGCTTATGCTGGCAAACCACCCTCTGGACTGCCTGACATGCGAAAAAGCAGGGAAGTGCAAGCTTCAGGAGTACAGCTACCGCTACGGTGTCAAGGGGGACACCTTTGGCAATACCCCTGAAAACAGGCACAGCATAGACAGCGAAAACCCTTGCTATGAAAGGGACATGAACAAGTGCATACTCTGCGGCAAATGCATCAGGGTCTGCAAGGAGGTCCAGGTTTCCTACGTTCTCAATTTTGAAGGAAGGGGAGCTGACACAAGGGCTGTGCCGGCATTCGAAATGCCGATAAGCACTGACAACTGCAGGCTTTGCGGCCAGTGCGTCGAGATATGCCCCACAGGAGCGTTGACCCACAAGATGTTCAAAGGTACCAGGCTGTGGGAGGTTGAGAAGGTCCGCACTACCTGTCCTTTCTGCGGTACAGGCTGCAACTTCGACCTTAACGTGAAGGATGGAAAAGTCATCGGAGTGACTGCCGCCGAGGATGCGGTTGTCAACGGCACATCGCTTTGCGTAAAGGGAAGGTACCATGCGGATTTCATGTACAATCCTGACAGGATAACAACGCCGCTGATAAAGAAGAACGGGGAATTCACCGAAGCAACATGGGAGGAAGCTCTTGACCTTGTCGCCGGAAAATTAAAGGGGATCAAGGAAACCTACGGGCCGGGGGCGCTTGCAGGTCTGAGCTCGGCCCGCTGCGTCAATGAAGACAACTATGTATTCCAGAAATTCTTCAGGGTTTCTATCGGCACCAACAATGTAGACCATTGCGCGCGAACCTGACATGCTCCGACAGTTGCCGGTTTGGCAACATCGTTTGGAAGCGGAGCCATGACGAACTCAATCAGCGAGGTGGAGGGTAACGACGTGCTGTTCATAATCGGGTCGAACGCTACTGAAGCTCATCCGATAATAGGAAACAAGATGAAAAGGGCTGCGAGAAACGGCAAGAAGCTCATAGTGGTTGACCCGAGGCGGACGGAGATTGCCGATTATGCCACCTACTTCCTGCCGCTGAACCCTGGTACGGATGTGGTGCTGATCAACGGCCTCATGAACATAATAATAGAAAACGGATGGCATGCAGCCGACTACATCAGGGAAAGGTGCGAAGGCTTCGAGCTGCTGGCCGAATCGGTAAGAAAGTACACTCCAGATTATGTGAGCAGCATGACAGGGATAGCCCAAGACATGCTGTACAAGGTTGCGGAGCTCTACGCCACCACGGAGAAGGCCGGAATTTTCTACACTCTGGGCATAACCGAGCACTCTCACGGGACCGACAACGTCATGAGCCTTGGGAACCTGGCCATGCTTACAGGACACGTGGGAATGGAGAATGCCGGAGTGAACCCGATGAGAGGACAGAACAATGTCCAGGGCGCCTGCGACATGGGAGCTCTTCCTAACAGCTACCCGGGATACAGCAGCGTAGCTGATCCTGCGGCGGCAGAGCATTTCAAGAGCAAATGGGGAGTCGAAAGGCTGGACGAAAAGGTGGGGCTGAAGATTCCTGAGATGTTCGAAGAAGCCGTGGCAGGCAGGCTTAAGGGAATGTACATCATGGGAGAGGATCCGGTGCTGACAGACCCTGATGCAAACCACGTGAAGCATGCGCTTGAGTCTCTTGACTTCCTTGTTGTTCAGAACCTCTACATGACGGAGACTGCAAAGCTTGCTGACGTTTTCCTTCCTGCAACGTGCTATGCGGAAAAGGACGGAACATTCACAAACACCGAAAGGAGGGTCCAGAGGGTCAGGAAGGCCGTTGATGCTCCGGGGGAATGCAGGCTTGACTGGGTGATAATCCAGGACATAGCCAACCGCATAAGCGACTGCAGGTTCGAATACGGATCAGCCGAGGATATCTGGAACGAAGTGAGGGCTGTTGCGCCCGCCTACGCAGGAATATCCTACGGCAGGATAGACAAGGCAGGCATCCAGTGGCCATGCCCTACAGAAAGCCATCCGGGAACGAAATATCTGCACAAGGGCAAATTCACGCGCGGACTTGGAAAGATGCAGGCGATCGAATACAGGCCTTCAGAGGAAATGCCTGACAGTGAATACCCTATGCTGCTGAACACCGGCAGGATGCTTTACCACTACAATGTTATGACAAGGCTTTCCGGCAGGCTGAACGCGCTGAGGCCTTACGAGCTGGCCCAGATCAACCCTGAGGACGCGGAAAGGCTGGGGCTCAAAGAGGAGGACGAGATCAGGGTGACGTCCAGGAGGGGCTCCATTGTCACAAGGGTAACCATAACCGACAGGGTGAAGCCTGGCTCCATCTTCATGACGTTCCATTACTGGGAATCGCCTGTAAACGAGCTGACGAGCTCGCACAGCGATCCTGTGACAAAGACGGGGGAGTACAAGGTTTCTGCGATAAAGATAGAAAAGGTTCCTAACGGCACCCTGGCCGAAGAGATTAAAAAAAGGCAGAAATAGATGATCCTGAGTGGGTGAAGATATCTTCACCCACATTGGCGTTAAGAGCAACGGAGGTGAACTGAAAAGTGAACAAGGTTAAAGAAATCAGCGTAATCCGGATTTCTGGCGGCAGCAGAAAAAGGCTTACTGATCTGGCAGCGGTCGAAAAAAAGATAAGTCTGTACGTGAACTCCGAATTCTTCGCTTCCTTCATGTGCACCCCAACGAACATCAGGGAGCTTGCGGCCGGCTACATGTTCTTGGAAGGCCTGATAAACGGTCCTGAAGATATCAAAAGCATGGAGGAAAAGCAAGGGGAAAGTATCAGAGTGGTGCTTGAAGGGTACGGTTTCATGAAGGAAAGGGCTATAAGTCCCTCAGAAGCATCCGGAAGGTTTTCTGCGGAAGGAATACTGGAGCGGATGAAGGAATTCGATTCCAAGTCCAAAATCTTCAGGGAAACCGGCGGGGTCCACAGCTGCGCACTCTGCGGAAGCCGCGGCATGGAGGCCTTCTTCGAGGATGTGGGGCGCCACAATGCTGCGGACAAGGTCATAGGCTACGCACTGCTTAACGGACTCGACCTGGATGAAACGTACCTTATGACATCGGCGCGCATCTCGTCGGAAACGGCAGTCAAGCTTGCGAGGGCGGGAATCCAGATGGTAGTGTCCCGCTCCGCGCCTACAGATTTTGCACTTGAAATAGCCGAGGCTGCGAACATTACGGTGGCGGGCTTCGCGAGGGGAGACAGCATGAACATATACTGCGGGGAGCAGAGGATATATTAGGTGTTTTGCGGAGGCTGCCATTTGTGATATAATGATGTCAGAATATTGTATCGCTAAGAGGGAGGAGAAATATTGTATAAATGTGAGGTTTGCGGGGGAGCTGCTGACAAGCACCATGTAGTCCACAGGAGCGAAGGCGGGATAGATTTCCCACTCAACATAAAACACCTTTGCCATGAGCATCACCGAGGCAAAAACGGACCGCACAGGAACAGGAGAACTGATATACAGTATAAGCTCGAACTTCAGGAAAAGCTGCAATCCCTTCTTACTAGGATGTACTACAGGCAGGAGGAGCTTGCCGTTATTCTCGGCATCAACGGGAGGATGGCAAGGAAGCTCACGAAGGGACTGAAAAACCACAAGGAAGGGTACCCGTCGAAGGACATAATCTACAGGCTCATGGGCGAAGAGGAATACCACGAATACATGCTCGAGGAATTCTGCGAGTTTATAGCCAATTTCTAGCCAGCAAATTGAACCTGGAACTGCAGCCCGCGCCTTGAAAGGAGCGGGCTTTATAAATAATGAGGGAGGCGTTGGGCATGAGCGCAGGAAAAGCCGCGGAGGAATACAGGAAATACTATGCAGACATCAATTTCGAGAGGGCAGGGCTTTTCGAGCTGATAAAGAGAGAATACGGCTGCGCCACGGCACTTTACCCCGGCTGCTCGATCCACATAACGCCCTCCTTCTATTTCCAGCACGTCGTCTATATAGACTTAAGCGAAAAGGCAAAGGAATTCTTCAGCCAGACCGCAAGCATCCGTGAGCTTGTCGAAGGAAACAAGGTATACAGGCAGCAGCCGTTCATACAGTTCCTGAACAGCGACTACACAAAAGAATTGCCGCTGAGGGAGGGCAGCTATGACCTGCTCATATCGCTATATGCCCCCGAAATCACCGAAAACTGCAAAAAGTACGTCAGGAAAGGAGGCCTGATCCTGACCAACAACCATCTCAGGGACGCAGCGGGCGCCGCCGGTGATCCCGGCATTGAGCTTCTGGCGCTGATCAGTAAAAAGGGCAAGAAATACGAGAGCAGGAAACCGGCTGAGGGGGATTTCAAAGCCGCTTCCGGCCACGAAACGCTGACTGGCAACGTGAGGAAAACGAATACCGGCATCGAATACTGCGACACTGAGCTTTACTACCTCCTGAGGAAGCTCTGAAGGGGATGCTTAACGAAATATTAAATTTTGAATATTTGCAAAAATCAATGAAAATATTTAGGAAATATGATAGAATTTATATAACTAGCAATTCAGTTCTTGGTTTAGGAGGTGTCAGTATATGGAAAAGAAGATCATGTATTCTAATTCGGATGAAAAAATAGTTGATCTGGAAGAATATAAGAAGAGCCCTCTTCATCAGCAGAGACTGGAAGAAAACGTCGGCAAACCGAAGGTCAGGAAAGAGCCTGCTAAGAAGAAGGCCAAGCAGCCTGCGGGCAAAAATCCTTTCGTCAAGGGTGACAAAAAGAAAAACCCTAACTTCAAGCAAAAGGCTGCCATGCCTGTCAGCAGCAAAGAAAAGAACATGGCCGCATTTTTTATAATCCTGGCAGTGCTCGCAGTAGTATGCCTTGCTGTTGCATTCGTGATACAGAGCACACAGTAGCCCGGTAATCGGCAAAGCCGGAAGCAGAAGCCTGCTGAATGACTAGACATGACTTAATTTGGAGGTTAAATGATGGACAACAATCTAAAGAGCGTTATCGAGAAGAAAATCAAGAGGACAATGGAAAACCTCGAGAAGAACAACATGGAGGCATTTTATGCCGAAGACGCCTCGAAGGCGATGGATATAGTGAAGGGGCTGGTAAAGGAAGGGGAAACCGTATCCGTGGGCGGATCGATGACACTGTTCGAAACCGGGCTCATCGAGTACCTCAAGAGCGGCAAGTTCAACTATCTTGACAGGTACGCAGCGGGCTTGACCCCGGAAGGCGTAAAAGAGGTTTTCAGGAAGACTTTCTTCGCTGACACCTATTTCACAAGCACAAACGCCCTGACAGAGGACGGCGAGCTGTACAATGTGGACGGAACCTGCAACAGGGTCGCCGCGATGCTCTACGGGCCAGACAAGGTTATCGTGATCGCAGGGGTGAACAAGATAGTCCCTGATTCGGATTCAGCAATAGAGAGGGTCAGGAGAACAGCGGCACCTGCCAATGCGATCAGGCTTAGCAGGAAAACGCCTTGCGTCAGCACAGGCTACTGCATGGACTGCAGCAGCCCTGAAAGGATATGCAACAGCTATGTGCTCATAGGGAGGCAGCCTGCAAAGGGAAGGATAAAGGTAATAATCGTGGGAAGCGACCTTGGTTATTAGCAAAAATACGGATATGCCCTCTGCTGGCATATCCTTTTTTCAGCTTCATTATCACAGCAGGAGGTGGGAAGATGGGCAAGATACTTTTCATAGGGGCGGGAAACATGTCCGAGGCCATATTGAGCGGTATGCTCAGGGAGGGGCTTGCCGCGACCGGGGATATACTGGTTAACAACAGGACTCCGGAAAAGATGGTCAGGCTTGGAGAGGTTTTCGGCGTTGGGGTATGCCGGGAGCTGGACGAGGGGCTGGCCAAGGCGGACACAGTCATAGTAGGCGTGAAGCCACAGGATATGGAGACGGTCCTTAAGCAGGTCTCAGGGAAGACTCGGGAAGATGCTGTCATCATCTCCGTGGCTGCCGGTAAGAGCTTAGGCTTCATGGAGGGGTTCCTGGGGGCAGGAACGAAGCTGGTCAGGGTGATGCCTAACACCCTTGTCGACTCGAAGAAGGGGTTCAGCGCACTCTGCTGCAACGGAAACGTGTCCGAGGAGGAGCTGGGCAGGGTAAGGGCCTTGTTCGGAGGGATAGGCGACACCGTAATTATAAAGGAGCAGCTATTCGACGCGTTCACTGGCTTCAGCTGCAGCGGCCCGGCTTACATCTACGAATTCCTGGAGGCGATGATAGATGCCGGAGTCAACGTAGGACTTTCCAGGTCGGACTCGACGAGCTTCGCTCTCCAGAACATGATTGGAGCCTGCGAAATGGTCATGATGAGGTCCGAGCATCCCGTGCTCCTCAAGGAGAGGATGACATCGCCGGGCGGGGTGACTATAACCGGTCTCAAGGTTCTCAACGAGAGCGGCTTCAAAGGGATAGTGCAGAACGCGGTGGAGGCCGCCGTAAAAAAATCAGGGAAGCTGTAGAAAGGAAAAATGCTTTTGGCCGGGAAGCCAAAAGCATTTGTTTGTGCGCCCGGCATGGGCGCAATCTTAAGGGTTAAAGTCCCTAACACGTCCTGGTAGTGGAAAGTGTATAACCTAAGACAAGGGTGTCCATCGT
>DBML01000033.1 GCA_002298915.1 Clostridium sp. UBA699 | reverse complement strand
ATTATTGCTAATTGTCCATTCACCCCAAAACGACTAGTTAATATTTGACTTAATCCCATACCAACAAAAACGCCAACAACTCCTAACCAGCTTATAGTTTTCATTTAACAAATCCTCCATATAAAAAATTGTAATAACTTATGTTTGCGACACACAATCCATTTTCAAATATATTATATTTCTGACGTTACAATCTCCATTATTGTAATTCGCAATATCCTACTGAGACGTCATATAAAAGATGCGTTCTAAGTTAATCCCAATAATTGAATATAATTTCCCCTAATGTTTCTGGTTTATAATATGCTATCTGCTCTCGTTCCACGGCATTTAGAAGAATATAATCATCATTGTCAATCGGTTTTATCAAGTTCTGAAAAACTCAGCACACTATAGTAGTTTTCAAATTCAGTTTTAAGCCTTTTCATTATCAGTATATTGAATATTGAAAGGGTTTATCTCTGTAGCGAAGCCCATAACAGGATATTGAGCATTAACCAAAATATTGAGGATTTCCCCCTCGTATTTAATTTTGGCAATATAAAAGTTTTTACCAATAAGGTTAAAATCAAACTCCTCTATCCTAAATTTTAAAGTATTGCTGATCTGATAACAGACACTCTTGAATTCATCTTGATCCACTTTGGGAAATATGGGTTTCCCATTTGAAAACCCAGTAATACCGTTTGCTAATAGCATAATCCATCATCCTTTTTATTCAAGTTCAATAACGCTTTTTGGGTGACAGTTCACGCAAATATCTTAAAAGAATCCAGATCCCTGATAGTAATATCTACAACTTCTGAGATGTCCCAGTCGATAATTTTAGAAACAATGCCCATTTTTTTAAGTGACAATAGTGCAAGTTTTTTTAGCTCTTCTTCAATAGTGCCTGTAATCTTTATTTGCCCCAAGGCAATCGCTATGATAACTTGGTCAGACAAAATGAAATAGCCTTCATTTTCATTTGCAACTTGTTCTTTTATGTATTCGACATCAAAGTTGTTTGGTTCAAAGTAGTCCATGTCCCAATATTCTTCGACAATCTTCCGCGGCAAAAGTGCAATATCGTGATTCCCGAACTTTTTGATATGCTCTTCTAATTCTTCTAAAGCATCGCTACCTTCATCATTGCCAAACGGAGCTTCTTCTCCTCCGCAATCATAGTAGAAATCTTCTTTGAAGTGTTCTACATAATTCGGATGAGAAGTTTTTTTGTGAGGCCCTATCTCTTCATCATCAAAATAAAAGCGATTGATAAAGTCAAAATCAAACGCCTCTTTGTATCCTTTCCTTATTTTCTGATCAATAAGTTTCAATGCGCGTTTCTGGCAATCTTCTTCTGAATCAAACTCTTTTATTTCGTATTTCCCATTGGTTCCGTTCTTGCCATAGTTCACCGCGAAATCATTCCCGTCATAATTGATCCACCAGAACTTGTTTGACTTTTCATCTTTATAAACAAATGCCCTCTTCATGTCCTCCTCCTGTTTCTCACAATATCTAACCTGAGAATTCTTTAATCTTCTTATGATATGAATGTTTCAATATGTATATTAGGCTTTTACCATTATTATTTCTTAGTCTTTCATCAATACTATATTTTAAATTCCTTGTAACTATTGCGTATTCTTCTTGTATCCCATCCCCATTGAAGTACCCGGCTGTGCCGATATATGTGTAATGTTCAATGAAAATTATATCATTTATGTTGATATCCTTCTTCACTCCGCTTTCCGACACAGTAAGAATCCCTTTTTCAATAATATATTTGTCCTTGGTTATTAATAACATGAAGAATATTATGCTGAATATGATTGAAAATGCTATCGGTATATAATTTCTGAAATTTTGGTTTGCCAGATAAATTATTATCGTGCAGACGGCAGAAATCATGATCGACTCGATGCCCTTTCTTATGCAGCTTACTTTGAATATCATATTTTTTGACTGCCCCCCATCACTGAATAATGCCGGATAATATCATTATAAAAACCAGGTTTGGCATGGAAATAGAACCCTAATTTGCTGATTCGCCTTTTTTCAAAACATCAGCCAATCTCATCATTTCCTTGTGATGGTTTGAAACAGCCCCATGACGCAGTAGAAAGTAAATCCTGCCATTCCGATCAGCCGATACTTGTCAATTTTTTTCATGGTTTTTTCGTAATTCATTCTCCCTGCAGGTTTTTTCTTTAGCTTTCTGTATATTTTGAACAAATGATATGCTGCATAGCCCATAACGAAAATTCCGAGCAGCTCGCCGACCAAAAAAATTTTCATGAACAGCTTTCCCTCAACTCTTCCTTCAGAATCACTTCAAGACCTTCAGCTCAAGCTTCTCAGCCTTTCCGTCTATCTCAATGGTAACGTATATCGTTTCATCCCTTCTCTCCATTGCGCCGCCTTCGGTAATGGATGTCAGGGTGTAAGTCTTTTCATCAGGCGGATTCCCGTTGAAATCCCTTGTGAGCTTTCCGCCGGCGGCGGAGCTTTCGTAGGAGATCTCCAGGTGTTTTGCCTCCGACAGCTGCGAGATGTCGCCCTTGTAATTGGCCACGAAAGACCTTTCCGCCGTGCTGTCCGTGCTTGTCACTTTGTACTCGACAGACCAGTTTTCGTTCTCGCCTGTGTATTTGTAGTGCTTCTCCATATCTTTCTGGGAGCACCCGGAAAGCACAAACAAAAGCACCGATATTACTATGAATGCAATTCTTTTCATTTGTCCTTATTTTCCTCCTCGCCCCAGCGGTACTTCTTGTTGCTGCGCAGCGTCTCAAGGCTGCAGTTTAGGCACAGCCCGTTGTGGCAGCATATGACACCTCCGCATTCCGGGCAACGCCACTTCTCCTCTTCCCTTTCAAGGAACTTGTCCATGCCGTGCTTTTTGATGAACTCGAGGTTCTCCAGCATGCTCATGTGGTATTTCGTGCGGTACCTTTTGTCCAGCGCCTTCAGCTTTTTGCAAGGATATTCCTCGCACTCGAAGCAGAAACGCACCTGCCCTTCCCTCAGCTTTGCACAGCCTCTTTTCAGACTGCAGTTTTGGCTGCAGGACCGGCAGCCGCTGCAGTACTGCTTATGGAAGCCTTTCTTTTTCAGCTCGTTTTTCATGGCCTGGTAGCTTACGCATATTCCGCAGTTCATCCCGCAGGGGGCGATAAGTCTTTCTTCCATAAAAGATCACCTCGATTCACAATCTCTACTAATATTATACAGAAAACAGAAGAGGAATGCATCTGCATTCCTCTCATTATGCTGTTACAACAGCTCAAGTATCTCCACTGAGTATTTCCCTCTTGGGGCGTCCACCTCGACCGTTTCCCCTGCGCGCCTGCCGGACAGCGCTTTTCCAAGGTCCGATTCTATGCTGATGCACATGTTCTCAAAGTCCACGTCCACTGTGGTGACAAGCGTCACTACTGTCTCCTCATTGTCATCAACGAACCTTATCCTTGCCCTGCTGTTTACGCCCATCGCCGAGCTGTCCTCCTTGCTGTCTTCAATGACCGTCGCTGTGGTTATCATTGTCAGCAGGTACTGTATCCTGTTGTCGTTTTCCCTGTAATTTGCGCAGGCTTCCTTGTACTCAGCGTTCTCCGACCTGTCACCGTGCGCGGCAGCCTCCATCTTTTCCTTGGCTATCTCTGCCCTTTTAACTGTAAGCCTGTACTCAAGCTCTTCCTGAAGCTTTTTTATGTTTTCTTGCGTTAGTGCATTGTTCATTAATAGAATACCCCCGTAAATGCAATCGTTACATTCCTACAGTATACATAATTCATAATGAGTATTCAATACAAATCTTAACGTTTAGGACAGCGCGTACCTTTCGACTATCCTGTCCACCGCAGCTTCCAGCCCGCAGTTGTTGACGACATGAAAATCGCTGTATTCCATGTATATGCTGTACCTCTCGCGGTGAAGGTCATACAGCTTCTGTACTCCATCCTTTAGGAGAGGCCTCTCGCTTATCTCTACGTCCGCCGCTATGTCCTCCACAGGCCTGTCTATGAAAACTATCATCCCGTGCTTCCTGAGCTCTTCTATGTTCTCCTTGTTCTTCACGACTCCGCCGCCTGTGGCAATTATCGTGGAGCTGTCCTTGCTCAGTTTTTTCACGGCCATGGTCTCTATCTGCCTGAAATGGCTTTCGCCCACATCGAAAAGCTCAGGAATAGTCTTCCCGCTTGTCTCGACGATGAACTCGTCCACATCTATGAATTTGAGCGCAAGCCTGTCGTACAGCATCTTTCCTATGGTCGTCTTTCCTGCACCGGGCATGCCTATCAGTACTATGTTCCTGCTCATCCGAATTGCCCCTTTCAATAGTTGCCTAAAAATTTGTACTCGAGCCCCTCTTCTGTTATCTTTTCGAAGATGTTCTTCGTCTTCTGGTCGAGCACGTTACCCTGGAAATCGATGTAGAACGAGTATTCCCAGGGCTTGTCCATTATTGGCCTGGACTCGATCTTCATGAGGTTCGATTCGTTGTCGGCGAAATGCTTAAGCGCATGATACAGCGATCCGACCTTGTGAGGCAGTTTGGCAACAATGGATATCTTGCAGCACCTGCTGCTAACTTCCGGTTCCCTTCCTATTATAATGAACCTGGTGTAGTTGTTGCTGCTGTCGTTTATATTCTCCTGAAGTATGTCCAGCCCGTAGATCTCGGCAGCCTTCCTGCTGGCCACGCAAGCCTTGCTTTTAGAGTTCTCTTCGCTGACGTACATGGCGCTTTTCGCCGTGTTGTGGTAAGGGATGAGCTTCCACTCCGGATGGCCGTCGAAGTATTCCTTGGATTGCATGAAGCCCTGCATGTGCGAGTAGACCTCACTTATGTCCGAAAGCTTCACGCCCCTTGTCCCCATGAGGTTGTGGTCGACCTTGATCGTCCTTTCGCCCACTATAAAGAAGCCGAATTCCCCAAGGAGGTCGTACACCTCGGATATCCCTCCGGTCGATGAATTCTCAAGGGGCAATATCCCGTACTTTATATCTTCCCTTCCCAGGGCCTCGAAGACTTCCCGGAACCTGTGGAAGCTCGCTACATCAATTCCGCTTCCGAAGTGCTCTGTCAGCGCCTGGTGGCTGAAGGAGCCTTCCACCCCCTGGAATCCAACCCTGTATCCTTTATCGTCCCTATCCATCAATCATCATCCTTTACTAAATGTTGTCCAGAAGCGCCATAGCTGTTACAGCCTCAATGACCGGGACAGCCCTAACCACTATGCAAGGGTCATGCCTTCCCGTTATCTCCAGAGTTTGGTTCTCCAGCTTCTCAATGTTCACTGTCCTCTGGGGTATCCCTATCGAAGGCGTCGGCTTCATAGCAACCCTGAAGACCAGCGGCATCCCGTTCGAAATCCCGCCTGTTATCCCTCCGTTGTTGTTTGTCAAAGTCCTGACCTTTCCATCTTCGACGCAAAGCCCGTCGTTCGCCTCGGAGCCCTTCATCCCGGCTATGCCGAAGCCGGCGCCGAACTCGACTCCCTTGACCCCCGGAACCGAAAACAGGAGGTGCGCCAGAGTGCTCTCCAGCGAATCGAAGAAAGGCTCTCCGACACCTGCAGGAAGGTTGACCGCAGCAGCCTCAATGACTCCTCCCACGGAATCCCGTGCCTCCCTTGCCTCCAGGATCAGCTTCTGCATGTCGTCTCCCTGCTCCTGGTCAAGCACCGGAAATTGCATATCCCTGAGCGAGCGGAGAGTTTCTTCCCCTATTCCCGTCAGGCTGAATGCCCTGTCCTCGATGCCGCCTATGCTCCTGATGTGGCTTCCGATCGTTATCCCTTTCGCCTCCAGCACCTGCCTGCAGACAGCGCCAGCAAAAACGAGCGGTGCAGTAAGCCTTCCTGAAAAATGCCCGCCGCCCCTGTAATCATTGAAGCCTTTGTACTTGACATGCCCTGTATAATCCGCGTGGGACGGCCTCATCAGGTCCTTTGTCTTCTCGTAGTCCTTCGAGTGCTGGTCCTTGTTCCTTATAACCGCGCAGAGGGGAGTGCCCGTTGTCCTGCCGTTTAAAAGCCCGCTGAGGATCTCGAAGCTGTCCTCCTCCTGCCTCGGTGTTGACAAAACGCTCTTTCCAGGAGCCCTCCTGCCCATTTCCCTTCTAATGCAGTCCAGGTCCAGCTCGGTCCCCGGCTCGAGGCCATCTATGGTTATCCCCACCGCTTTCCCGTGGGATTCCCCGAAGATTGTAAACTTAACTTTCCTGCCCCATGTTCCGCTCATCCAACATACCTCCCAGCATTTTAAAGTGGTTCCAGAACTCCGGATATGATTTCCTCACGCTCGAGGAATCCTCGATAACCAGCGGCCCGCTGCACCTTGTGGATGCAACCGCCAGGGACATCGCTATCCTGTGGTCCCCCCAGCTGCGGGCTGTTCCGCCCTTGAGCTGCTCCTTGCCTCTTATAACGAGTCCGTCCTCCATCTCCTCTATGTCCGCTCCGATCTTGTTCAGCTCGGTGCATATCGCCTTAAGCCTGTCGCACTCCTTTATCCTCAGCCTCGAGGCGTTGATTATCCTTGTCGTGCCCTCGCTCAGGGAGGCCAGCACTGTAACCACAGGGACCAGGTCAGGGCATTCAGATGCGTCGAAGGTTATCCCCTTTGTAGCAGAAGGCAAAGCACGGACTGAGTCGCCGCTGGCCAGGATGGTCCCGCCCATATTCTCGATGATCTCCATTATGGCCCTGTCCCCCTGCAGCGAATCCAGGTTCAGCCCGAGGCATTCTATGTCTGCGCCCAGGGTTCCTGCCACGAGCCAGAAGGCAGCTTGGGAGAAGTCCCCCTCCACGCTGCAGTCCATAGCTTTGTAACTCTGGTTACCCTTGATGCGGAATTCCCTGTATCCCAGATTGTCCACATCCACGGAAAATCTTTTCAACATATCCACAGTCAGGTCAACGTAACCCTTCGACTCCAGCTCCGAGGTTATAACTATCCTGGAGTCCCCCTCAAGGAGCGGAAGAGCGAAGAGCAGGCCGCTTATGAACTGCGAGCTGACATCTCCCCTCAGCCTGTATTCCCCCGGGGTCAGCTTTCCTTCGATGGTAAGCGGCAGCTTTCCATCCACAGCCGAATAACCTATTCCCTTTTCATCGAAAATGCTGTAGTAAGGTCCGAGAGGCCTGTTGACCAGCTCGCCCCTGCCGCTGAAAACGACCTTCTTTCCCGTTAGGGCTGCTACCGGGATAAGGAACCTGAGCGTGGAGCCCGATTCGAAGCAGTCTATATCCCCGTTAATGACATCCGGCTTCCCCGAACCGGTGATCTCGACGGTCAGCTGCCCTTTGACAGCCTTTACGCCGAGGCTTTTCATCGCGTCTATCGTCGCGTCTATGTCCTGCGAAAAATTTATGTTGCCTATCCTGCTTGTCCCCTGCGAAAGGCCTGCGCAGATTACCGCCCTGTGCGATATGCTTTTCGATGAAGGGACCCTTACGCTGCCCTTAAGCCTTGAAGGCTTTACCGTTACCTTGTCCAAATGCTACACCCCTTATGCCAAATTATTTTTCTTCCTGGAAGCCGCTGCGAAAAGCTCGCCGAGCGCCTCCCTGTCCTCGGAGATAAGTGCGGCCTTAATCCTGCCCATGCTCTCTTCGAACTTCTCTATTTCCTCCAGCAGATTTTCCGAGTTCAGTGTGAAAAGCTGCGACCAAAGCGTTGAGTTGATCTCTGCAACCCTTGTTGCATCCCTGAAGCTCCCTCCTGTGAAGAGGTTCAGGTTGTTCTCAGACGCGCATGCGTTCATGAGCGATACGGCTATCACGTGAGGCAGGTGGCTTGTCAGGGACACTATCCTGTCGTGCTCCTGAGGGCTTATCGAAACCACGCTTCTGCACCCTATCGCCATAGCCATCCTTTCCACCAGCTCCAGGTTTTCCTTCCTGTTGCTTTCTACCGGCGTCAGTATGTAGTTGGTCCCCTTGAAGAGATCCTTGTCTGCAGCCTGAAGCCCTTTCTTCTCCTTGCCGGCCATCGGGTGGCCGCCAACGAAATCTACATTTTTTGGAATTAATTCGCCGGCCTGGTCGATTATTCCTCTTTTTATGCCGCAGGCATCTGTGACCACAGCGCCTTCCTTGAAGAATGCTGCGTTTTCCCTGAGGAAATCCAGCATGTCCTTAGGGTAAAGGGCCATGATGACCAGGTCAGCATCGGGCAGCGCCTGGTTCCCGCAGGTGAACCCCCTGTCTATGATCCCAGCCTCGACTGCCCTGTCAACGACCGCCTGGTCCCTGTCTACGCCGCTGATCGCCTTCGGGTTGAGCTCCCTCAGTGCCAGCGCGTAGGAACCGCCCATAAGCCCCAATCCAACTACCGCTATGTTCATGTTAAAGCCGCTAAAGCCTGCATCGTCCATCTCAATCACCTTTCCCTAAATCTATTTTTTCCCTTTTTTCTCACTTAATCCTAATTTTGATTAAAAAAAATAAGGCTCCAATGAGCCTTATCGCATAACTGTTCTCTAAAGGTTGCTGCAGAGGCAGAGTTTTCTGCCCGGAAAAAACCTTCGGTAAAACATATCCAACTCATCAAAAAGTGAAGCATATATTTTTTTGCAATACCAATAGCCAGCGCTAAAATAATAATAGCCCAGGCTAAAAAAGTAATAAAAAAATACTTTGCTCATTCCTTTTCCGATGATGTTTTCCATCTTTTCTTCCTCCAGAAACTCCTGTAATTTGTATAAGTGTTATTATAACATCTGAATTCTATCTGTCAACTCCGATTTTGAAATTTTCTGAACAATTTTCCTGCCTGGCTCGTCAGTCGCCCTTAAGCTCGTTGTATATTTCCTCTATCATCTCTTCGCTGAACTTCTGCCCGTGCCATATCTCCTGGGCTGCCGCAGCCTGGCCTACAAGCATGAACAGGCCGTTTGCCGAGGTGAGCCCCGCTTCCCTTGCGTGCCTGAGGAAAAGCGTCTCAGCAGGGTTGTATATGAGGTCGACCGCAGCAGAGAATTTCTCCACCACCTCCCTGCTTACCGGCGACGCGTCGGTAGCCGGATGCATGCCGCAAGGGGTGCAGTTTATAATTATGTCCTTTTTTTCCATCGCCTCAAGTTCGCAGTAGGATATTACGCTCCGGCCGTTCACCTTCTTTGCTGCGCCCTCCGGGTTCCTGCTGACGAATGTCACCTCGCTCACGCCGTTGTCGCAGAGGTATTCCAAGACCGCCTTTGCGGCACCGCCCGGCCCCAGGATGACTGCAGATTTCCCTTCCACCTCGATGCCAGCCTGCTTAAGGGTCAGGCCGAAGCCGTAGTAGTCAGTGTTGTAGCCCACGAGCCCGTCCTCTGTGAACGCAATCGTGTTGATGGCTCCGATCCTCTCAGCCTCAGGAGCTATCCTGTCGAGGAATTTCATCACGTCAATCTTGTAAGGTATTGTCACGTTTGCCCCTCTGCAGCCCATCGCTTTCATTCCGGCAACCGCTGCCGCCAGGTTCTCCCTCTTTATCTCGAAGAGGCTGTAGGTCGAGTCCTCTCCGATCCTCTCCAGCACCCCGCCATGTATCCTCGGCGAGAGGCTGTGCCCCAGCTTTTCTCCGATCAATCCGTAGAAATTGCTCATTGTCCCAATCCTCCTGACTCCGTTAAAATTCTAGATGTATTTTCCGATCTCAGCCCTGACCACCTTCGCCAGGAAGGCCTCGCCGGCTTTCCTCAGAAGCACCAGGCTTATGCTGTCGCCGCTGCTCTTCTTGTCGAGGAGCATCGTTTCCTCCACAGCAGCCCTGTCCATGACGGGTGAGCTGCAAGGAAGGCTGAATTTCCTGAGAATTTTCTCCAGGTATTCCGCGGTACCCTTCTCCGTTATCCCCATGCTTTCGCTGATCCTCGTGATATGAGCCATCCCTATCGCGACAGCCTCGCCGTGGGTGTACTTCTCATAGCCGAAATATTTTTCCACTGCGTGCCCGAAGGTATGCCCGAAGTTCAGAAGCATCCTGCAGCCCAGATCCTTCTCGTCCTCTTCGACAAGCTCTTTCTTTATGCTGCAGCACCTGAAAATAATCCTCTCAATATTATTAAGCAGTTCGGCGTCGTCCCGGCAGCTTTCCAGCTCCTCCAGGATGGCCCTTTCCCTGATGAACCCGTATTTTATTACCTCGGCCAGGCCGTCGTGCAGGTACCTCCTGCCCAGGGTTTTGAGCACGTCGGGATCGATGAACACCGCGCTCGGCTGGTAGAAGCTCCCAACCAGGTTCTTGCCCCAGGGCAGGTCCACCGCTACCTTTCCGCCTACGCTGCTGTCCACCTGTGCAAGCAGCGATGTCGGCACCTGTATGTATGGGATTCCTCTCAGGTAGGTGGCTGCAGCGAAGCCCGCCAGGTCTCCCACGACCCCGCCGCCCAAAGCGAGTATCAGGTCCTTCCTTGTCAGGTTCATATCCGAAAGCTTTCCGTAAACTTCCTTCAACGTCTCAAGGTTTTTGCTCCCTTCGCCTGGCCTGACCGAAATCAGGTCTGTGCAGAGGCCCTTCGCCTTGATATCCTCCACAATGCGTCTGCCGTAAAGCGCTGCTACGTTGTCGTCCGTTATCACGGCGACCCTCCTGGCGGAGGGATGGTGCTCAGGGATGTAGCTGCCTATTCCAAAGCTGCATCCCCTTTCTATGAATATGTTGTAGCTGTTGTCGCCCAGCTCCACCCTCAGGGTTCCCATCATATCGCCCTTTTCTCGAAGCACGCTATTGACGAGAGCCCGGCCATGAGTTCCCTGAACCTTTCAGGCTTTATTGACTGAGGCCCGTCGCATTTCGCATTCTCCGGATCATGGTGAACCTCTATCATGAGGCCGTCGGCTCCCACAGCTACTGCCGCTTTCGATAGCGGCTCAACCATCCACCAGTGTCCGGCAGCATGGCTCGGATCGACTACGACAGGGAGGTGGCTCATCCTCTTTATTGCCGGTATGGCGCTGAGGTCGAGAGTGTTCCTTGTGAACGTTTCGAAGGTCCTTATTCCCCTTTCGCAGAGTATCACGTTTTCGTTGCCTCCCGCCATGACGTACTCAGCCGACATGAGCAGCTCCTCTATGGTAGCTGAGAAGCCCCTCTTTAGCAGAACGGGTTTCTTGGTTCTGCCGAGCTCCTTTAGCAGCTCGAAGTTCTGCATGTTCCTTGCACCCACCTGTATGATGTCCACGTCTTCGACGAACTCGTCTAGCGTTTCGGTGGACATAATCTCGGTTACTATAGGGAGACCTGTTTCCTGCCTCGCTATCTTCAGGAGATCAAGCCCCTGCAGCTTTAGACCCTGGAAGCTGTATGGGGACGTCCTCGGCTTGAATGCGCCTCCCCTTAAAAAGCCTGCGCCGCACTCTTTCACTTTCTTCGCAATGTCGACGATCTGCTCCTCGCTCTCGACTGAGCAAGGTCCGGCTATTATCGCAAGCTTGGCCCCGCCTATAGTCTGGTCCTTGACCTTGATGACCGTGTTCTCAGGCTGGAACAGCCTGTGAGCCAGCTTGTAAGGCTCACTTACCTCTTTCGTTTCCTCTACGCAGCTTTTAGATTTCAATATCTGCAGTGCGGAATTGCTCCCGATGATACCCAGTACGGCTTTCCCGTTCTCTGAGCTCTCCCTCACTATGCAGCCGCCGATTTCCAGTGCAATTTTCAATTCTTCGATTTCAGTCCTTTTAGTTCCTGATCTTAGTACAGCTAGCATGGCTTTACCTCCTTCTTTGTTTTCTTGATGAAATTTTTATAAAAAAAATAAGGCCCATAATGAGCCTTAAACTTTTGCAGGATTGATCCTTCAGGACAGGCACAGTTTGCCCGCCGAAACAAAACCAAGTTTAGTATACTCATTGAAAAGACTGCCGAATATTTTTTTGCAAAACCAATAGCCAGCGCTATAAAAATAATAGCCCAGGCTGCCAAAATAAAAAAATATGCAGTTTGCTCCCTTTCCAACGATTTTCTCCATAGCTTGGTTCCTCCGAATTGTTTTCGATACTAATTGTCATTATAATTCAGCGTCCAAATTTCTGTCTAATTCCAATTTTCGCAACTATCCCCCTGAATCCATAGACGGCGTCTATGGATTCCATCGTTCAATTCTATGGATCCCCTTTGCGCCGCCCGCGTTTCATTATAGTATAATCTTATTTGTGGCTTTTCACCTACCTGCTGGAGCACTCCCTTTGCATCTCAATCGACGGGATTAGGCGCGCAGCATAATTCTGCTGCAGTGTTGACGAAAACGTTTTAAGGTGGTATCATTTAATTGTTAATTAAATACTAATCTTCAGGGCAGGGTGTGATTCCCTACCGGCGGTAAAGCCCGCGAGCCGTAAGGCAGATTCGGTTGAATTCCGAAGCCGACAGTAAAGTCTGGATGAAAGAAGATGGATTGCAGCGACACAAGACGTTGAAATTTCTTGCCCTGAGAGCATTATCTCAGGGCATTTATTTTTTCTAAAATCGAGGTGGTATGTTTGGATATAGAGATGATGAGGAGGGCGCTGAAGCTTGCCGAGCGAGGTGCCGGCTGGACGAGCCCCAACCCGATGGTGGGCGCTGTCATTGTCAAAGGAGGCAGGATAATCGGCGAAGGCTGGCACAGGCTGTACGGCTCTGACCATGCAGAGGTTGACGCCTTCAGGAACGCCAGCGAGGACGTGAGCGGAGCTGACATGTATGTGACCCTTGAGCCCTGCTCCCATTACGGCAAGACGCCTCCCTGCGCAAAGGCCATAATCGAAAAGGGCATCGGCAGGGTCTTCGTAGGCATTGAAGATCCCAACCCGCTTGTCTCCGGCAGGGGCATAAGGATGATGAGGGAAAGCGGAATCCATGTGGAGTCAGGCTTCCTCGAGGAGGAAGGCAGGAAGCTCAACGAGGTTTTCCTCAAGTACATCACCACGGGGCTCCCCTTCTGCGTGATGAAGACGGCGATGACTCTTGACGGCAAGATAGCCACAGCCACAGGGGATTCTAAATGGATCACTGGCGAGCTTTCGAGGGAGCATGTCCATGAGCTGAGGCACAGGCTATCCGGCATAATGGTCGGCATTGGCACCATATTAGCTGACGATCCAATGCTGACGACGAGGCTCCAGGGAAGGCCTTCGAAGGACCCAGTCAGGATAGTCATCGACAGCAGCGCGCGCACCCCTCTGGACGCCAAGGTGCTGAATGCGTCGTCCGAGGCAGGCACAATAATCGCGGTCACGGAGAAGGCAGAAAGCGACAAAGTCAAGGCCCTTGCCGCCAGGGGCGCCGAGATCATCGTTACCCCCCTCAGGGAGGGCGGGGTAGACCTGAACTTCCTCATGCTGGAGCTTGGCAGACGCAAGATAGACAGCGTGCTCCTGGAGGGAGGCGGCAGGGTAAACTACGCGGCGCTGAGAAGCGGCGTGGTCGACAAGGTGAACGCATTCATAGCCCCAAAGATCGTTGGCGGTGAAACGGCTCGAACGCCGGTTGAAGGCGAGGGCATCAGGCTGATGAAGGACGCCATCCTGTTCAGCAAAACGGAGTTCCGAAGGTTCGGAGACGACATTATGATAGAAGGATATATTAGCAAGGAGGTGAATCCCTGATGTTTACAGGCCTCGTGGAGGAGATAGGCAGGATTGAGAGTGTAGCCAGCTCCGCAAAATCCGCAAAGATAACCATAAAAGCAAAGACTGTGCTGGAGGGCGTCAAGCTCGGAGACAGCATCTGCACCAACGGCGTGTGCCTCACTGTCACGGAATTCGACAGCGAGAAGTTCTCCGTGGACGTCATGGCAGAGTCCATGAGGAGGAGCAACCTCAAGAACCTCAAAAAGGGTGACGAGGTCAACCTGGAAAGGGCCCTCAAACTGAGCGACCGCCTGGGCGGCCACATCGTGAGCGGCCACATAGACGGGACCGGCCGCATAGAGTCCTTCGAAAAGGAGGACAACGCCGTGTGGATAACGGTGTCAGCAGCACCTGAGCTTCTCAAGTACATCATCGAGAAAGGCTCGATCGCCATAGATGGCGTAAGCCTTACCGTTGCCTACGTGGACAGCGAGGTGTTCAAGGTATCCATAATCCCGCACACGAAAGATGTTACGACGCTTCTGAAGAAGCAGCCCGGCCAGGAGGTCAACCTGGAGTGCGACATGATCGGGAAATACATCGAAAAGCTCATGAGCTTTGGAACCAAGCCTGCAGCTAAAAGCAGCATAGACATGGACTTTCTGGCCCGCAATGGCTTTTTATAAAAACAAGCAAGGAGGAAATGCAAATGTACAAATTCAACAGCATACAAGAAGCGCTCGAGGACATCAAAGCAGGTAAGATTGTAGTTGTCATAGATGACGAGGACAGGGAGAACGAAGGTGACCTCCTCATGGCGGCTGAGATGGTTACGCCTGAGGCTATAAACTTCATGGCCACCCACGGAAGAGGCCTCATATGCATGCCTGCAACCGCTGAAAGGCTCGGCAAGCTGGGTCTCTCGCAGATGGTCACGGAAAACACCGACACCATGGGGACAGCGTTCACCGTGTCCATAGATTCGGCTGACTCCACAACAGGCATATCCGCTTTTGAAAGGGCCGCGACGATAGCGAAGGTCCTCGACGAGAATGCGACAGGCAGGGACTTCAAGAAGCCCGGACACGTATTCCCTCTCGCAGCGAAGGACGGCGGCGTGCTTGTGAGGGCCGGCCACACCGAAGCGGCCGTAGACCTTGCAAGGCTCGCAGGCTTCAAGCCGGCCGGCGTCATATGCGAGATAATGAACGACGACGGCACAATGGCAAGGACGCCTCAGCTGATGGAGTACGTCAAGAAGCACGACCTGAAGATCATAACCATAGCCGACCTCATAGCTTACAGGAAGGCAAGGGAAATAATCGTTAACAGGGTAGCCGAAGCCGACATGCCGACAAAATACGGCCACTTCAAGCTCGTCGGATATGTCAATACTCTCAACGGGGAACACCACGTGGCCCTCGTCAAGGGCGACATAAGCGGCCCGGACCCGGTGCTTGTCAGGGTTCATTCCGAGTGCCTCACAGGCGACGCCTTCGGCTCGCTCAGATGCGACTGCGGCGACCAGCTGGCTTCAGCAATGTGCCAGATCGAAAAGGAAGGCAGAGGAGTGCTCCTGTACATGAAGCAGGAAGGCAGAGGCATAGGGCTAATCAACAAGATAAAGGCTTACGCGCTGCAGGACCAGGGCATGGACACAGTCGAAGCGAACCTGGCGCTGGGCTTCCCTGCTGACATGAGGGACTACGGCATAGGCGCCCAGATGCTGGCAGACCTTGGAATAAGGAAGATGAACCTCATGACAAACAACCCCAAAAAGATTGCAGGCCTTTCGGGGTACGGGATCGAAGTTGTGAACAGGGTCCCTATACAGGAAGGCTGTAATATAGTAAACGAAGCATATCTCAAGACAAAGAAAGAGAAATTAGGCCACATGCTAAAATTCAACGAAAGCGAAGGAGAAGAGTAATATGAGAACTATTGAAGGAAATTTGATATCACAGGGAAACAAATACGGCATAATCGTGGGAAGGTTCAACGAATTCATCGGCGGAAAGCTTTTGTCTGGAGCTCTTGACGGCCTGAAGAGGCACGGCGTAGACGATTCCGAGATAGAGGTTGTGCTCGTTCCGGGAGCATTCGAGATACCTCTCGCTGCAAAAAAGATGGCTAAATCGCAGAAGTACGACGCAGTGATCTGCCTTGGAGCTGTAATAAAGGGCTCGACCCCTCACTTCGACTTCGTGTCAAGCGAGGTCTCAAAGGGGATTGCAAGCGTGTCGCTTGAGACAGAGGTCCCTGTAATTTTCGGAGTCCTCACAACAGACACAATCGAGCAGGCTATTGAAAGAGCTGGTACCAAGGCCGGCAACAAGGGATACGATGCTGCCGTGACAGCCATAGAGATGGCCAACCTTCTCAAAGAGATCTAATGGCCGTAAGGACGATATTTTTCGACTACGACGGGACGCTCCACAACGGGCTGAAGATATACGCCCCCGCCTTCAGGGAAGCCTACGCCTACCTGGTCGAGAACTACTACGCGGAACCCAGGGAGTGGACAGACAAGGAGATTTCCTACTGGCTTGGCTTCGCGCCAATGGAGATGTGGAACAGGTTCATGCCCGGCATCCCCGAGGAGACTAAGGTAACCTGCTCAGGCATAATATCCTCCACCATGAAGGCTCTGACTGAAGAAGGAAAGGCCGAGCTCTACGAGGGCTCCGTCGAAGTGCTGGCCTACCTCAGGAGGAAGGGCTACCACCTCATCTTCATCAGCAACTGCAAGAGCTACTACAAGGAGGCTCACAACAGGATGTTCGAGCTGGACAGCTACTTCGAGGAACTCATAGCTACCGAGGATTACGGCTTCCTGCCAAAGAACGAGATAATCCGCTCCATTAAGGGCAGGTTCGAAGGCGGCCATGCAATCGTAGGCGACCGCCTGCAGGACATGGAGGCAGGCAGGGACAACGGCATGCTGACCATCGGCTGCAGCTACGGCTACGGCTCCGCCGCCGAACTTGAAGGAGCAGACATAATCATAGGAGACATACTAGAACTTAAAAACATTCTGTAAACTTAAGCTGCTGAAAGCCCGAAACTGGCGCTCAGCAGCTTTTTCACGCTTCCGCGGAGTTGACGCCTCCCTCAAAAGAAGCTATAATTTAAAAGTGAACGGAGGTTTTCTAATGCAGTATTTGAAGGATGAGATTAGAAGCAGGATAACCGAAAGCGCTTTGGCCGAGTTCAGAGAAAAAGGCTACACGGGCGCTTCCATAAGGAACATAGCGAAGAACTCAGGCACCTCTGCCGGGAACATATACAAGTATTTCCAGGGCAAGGAGGACCTTTTCGAAACCGTCGTCGGCTCTGTCTATTCAAGGATCATGGACAGCATAGGGCAGTTCAGCAGGGTTGAGATGAACGAGCAGGCTGAAACCATTTTCTATGAGCTCATGGGTAAGATCATGGACCTCATCGAAGATAACAGCCTCGAGCTTTCGGTGCTCCTGAACAGGAGCGAAGGCTCCAGCTACGAGAACTGCAAAAGCACCTTTGTCGATATAATAACAGGCATTATCACAGGCATGATGAGCTATGAGCTTTCCTCGAAGGGCCGGATGCTCAAGGACGTCTTCCTGATCTACCTGCTTTCCAACAGCCTCGTAGAGAGCATATCGATAATATTGATGGAAAAGGCAGACAGCTCTGAGGCGAAAGCCATGATACTGGACCTTATTGACATCTTCTTCGGCAATCTCGCCGAGAAGCTGGCGAATTAACAAGGAGGAACCCATTTTGGAAGATTTTATCAAGCTGGAGAACGTAAGAAAGACCTACGTCATGGGCGAGGTCGAAATTCACGCTGTGGACGGCGTGAACTTTTCAATAAACAAAGGCGAATTCGTAATAATCCTTGGCGCCAGCGGTGCGGGGAAGTCAACCATACTTAACCTTCTGGGCGGCATGGACCAGGCCACCTCTGGAAGGATATTCGTCGACGGCAACGAGATAAGCAGCTACAACACGAAGCAGCTCACGAAATACAGGCGCGACGATATTGGCTTCGTATTCCAGTTCTACAACCTGGTCCAGAACCTTAGCGCTCTGGAAAACGTGGAGCTGGCTGTCGAGATATGCAGCAACCCGCTCAACCCCGTGGAGGTTCTGCACGGCGTCGGGCTGAAGGAAAGGATGAACAACTTCCCTTCTCAGCTATCAGGCGGAGAGCAGCAGAGGGTTTCCATAGCAAGGGCTCTTGCAAAAAACCCGAAGCTCCTTCTGTGCGACGAGCCTACAGGAGCTCTAGATTACAACACGGGGCGAGCGATACTCAAGCTGCTTACCCAGACTGTCAAGAAGTACAACATGACGGTTATAGTCATAACCCACAACAGCGCCATCGCTCCAATAGCTGACAAGGTGATTACGGTACGAAACGGACAGGTCGAAAGCGTAGTCGAAAATCCAAATCCCGTACCTATAGAAAGAATCGAGTGGTAGCCATGGGGAACTCATTCGTTAAAAACCTGCTCAGGGACATAAGGAAGACCCTGTCTAGATTCCTGTCCATAGTGGCTATAATAGCTGTGGGCGTCTCCTTCTACGCTGGAGTGCGCGCCACAAGTCCGGACATGAAAATATCAGGAGACAGCTATTTCAGCAAGACTAACCTGATGGACTTCAAGCTCATCTCAACACTCGGCATAACCGCAGAGGACATAGAGGAGTTCAAGAAAATCGGCGGCGTCACCGCAGCAGAAGGCTCACATTCGGTGGATGCAGTGACCGTGAAGGACCAGGTGTCCCTGGTCCTCAACATCAACTCCCTTCCTTCCGAGGGAGGCATAAACCAGATCAAAATAGTCCAGGGGAGGAAGCCGGCAGCACCCGACGAAGCGGTCGTGGAGGAAAAGTTCTTCCGTCACCAGAAGCTTAAGCTCGGGGACAAGCTGGTTCTGGAATCCGGAAACGACACGGACCTTAAGGACACGCTCAGCAGGACAGAGTTCACCATAGTGGGCACGGCCGAATCGCCTCTCTACGTTTCGGAACAGAGGCAGCTAAGCTCCGTCGGGAACGGCTCCGTAAAGGGCTTCGTGTACATCCTCCCTGAGGTTTTCTCGAGCGACGTCTTCAGTGAGGCTTACGTGCGCTGCCAAAGCACCGCTTCGGACAGCAGCCTTACCGACAACAAGGCATACAAGGACTCGACGGGAAGCATCAAGGAAGCATTGAAAGCGCTCGGCGTCGAAAGAGCCGAGCTGAGGAAAGCCGACATTCTAGACGAGGCCAACGCAAAGCTTGCAGACGCTGAAAAGGAGCTTGCGGACGCAAAGCAGGAGGCGGCTCAAAAGTTCGCAGACGCCAGGGCCCAGCTGGAGTCCGCCCGTGAGAAGACAGCTCAGGGATGGTCCGAGCTGGAGGCAAACCGGGAAAAGGCAGCCCAGGGACAGGAGCAGCTCGATGCTGGCCGCCAGCAGCTGGAGGACCAGAAGGCCCAGCTCGAAGCATCAAAGGAGCAGCTTGACCAGGGACAGGCGCAGCTGGACGAGCAGGTTGCTTCCTTCAACCAGCAGAAAGCGGCAGCAGAGCCGCAGCTCCAGCAGGCGGAGGCACAGCTTGCAGCAGCGCAGCAGCAGCTGGATGGCCAGAAGGCTCAGGCCGCACAGTCCATCTCTGAAGGAGTGGCCGCGAGCCTTGCCGGCATGAAGGCACAGCTGGATGCGGACCCTGCTAACGAAACGCTGGCTGCCCAGTACGAAGCCCTGAACCAGATATACGAGAACGACATAAGCGGCAGGGGCTTTGATTCAATGTACAGCCTCCTCTCACAGGACGGCTCACTTTCCCAGATAGACAGCTTGACCGGCATATCCTCGATGAAGGCTCAGTTCGACGCAGGGCAGGCTTCTCTGGACGCTTCCCGCAAGCAGCTGGAGGACCAGAAGGCTCAGCTGGCAGCAGGAGAGCAGCAGCTGGCAGCAGCCCAGGCTGAAATCGACGCCGGAAGAAAGCAGATAGCCTCCGGCGAAGAGCAGATCGCCGCTGCAGAGGAACAGCTTGACGCTAGCAAGGCAGAGCTCGATGCAGGGAAAGAGCAGATGGACCAGGCCGAAGTTCAGCTCAAGGACGCCGAAGCTCAGATAATCGAAAACGAAGCAAAGCTGAATGACGAGGAGGCCAAGGCGGCAGGAAAGTTCGAGGATGCCGAAGCTGAGATCCAGAAAAACCGCGGCAAGCTGAGCGAGATTAAAGACCCGGACTTCTATGCTCTGGGCAGGTCGGAAAACGTTGGCTACGAGTCATACAGGCAGGACAGCGACAGGATAGACAACATCGGCAAAGCGTTCCCGCTCATATTCTTCCTGGTGGCGGCTCTCGTAAGTCTGACAACAATGACCAGGATGGTGCAGGAAAAGAGGATCGAGATCGGCACCTTCAAAGCTCTTGGCTATTCCAGGGCTGCCATAGTCTCCCACTACCTTGTATACGCCCTTTCGGCCACACTCGTTGGCAGCATCGTTGGAATATCCTTCGGGTTCAGCCTTTTTCCGCCGCTCATACTCAACGCCTACAGCTCACTTTACACGATACCGGACAAGCTGTTTCCGTTCAACACAGGACTCGCTCTCATGGCTTCAGGACTGGCAGTCCTTTTCACAGCCATGGCAGCAACAGCCTCCACCCTGGACGAACTGCGTGAAGTTCCCGCTTCTCTGATGAGGCCGAAGCCTCCAAAATCAGGGAAGACAATACTCCTCGAGAGGATCCCTTTAATCTGGAGGAAGCTGAGCTTCACCCAAAAGGTGACTGCGAGGAATATTTTCAGGTACAAGCAGAGGCTCTTAATGACTGTCATAGGCATAGCAGCCTGCACAGGGCTTATGATAACCGGCTTCGGCCTAAACGGTGCCATAGTGGGCTCCACCGAGAACCAGTTCAACCGGATATACAAATACGACATGCTGACGACCCTCAAAAGCACCGTCAACTCCTACGAAAAGTCTGAGGTGGAAGCAAGCATCTCAGCCGACCCGAACATAAAGACAGCGCTGTTTGCATATTCAAAGAACAGCTCCGCGAAAAAAGGCACCGCCAGCGAAGACGCATACGTGGTTGTTCCCGAGCACAAGGACCAGCTGAACAGCTATATAGAGCTGACAAGCGGGAAGGGCCCTCTGGCGCTGACCGACGACGGCGTCATATTGACCCAGAAATTCGCTGAAATAATGGGCAAAGGCCCCGGCGACACATTCGAGCTCACCATCAACGACAGGACGGTGACTGTCAAGGTGTCTGCCGTAACAGAGCATTACGTTCAGCATTTCATATACATGAGCCCGGCCTACTACAAGAGCATAACCGGTGAGGATGTGCAGTACAACTCCTTCTACGCAATGCTCAAGGACACCGCCCAGGCCGCGCAGGACAAGACCGCCGAGATGCTGTCGGAAAACAGCAAGATCAACTCCGTCAGCTTCAGAAGCAACATGTATATCGACCTCGGAAAAACCATGAACAGCATAAACGCTGTTGTGCTGGTGCTCATTGTATCCGCCGGAGTGCTTGCCTTCGTAGTAATATTCAACCTGACAAACATAAACATAAACGAGAGAAGGCGCGAGCTTGCAACCATCAAGCTGCTCGGTTTCTACAACAAAGAGCTGGCTTCATATATCTACAGGGAAAACGTTCTGCTCACCCTTCTGGGAAGCATAGCCGGAATAGGTCTTGGAATAATCATGCTTAACTTTGTTCTGCCGACAGCTGAAACCAACGTGATGAAGTTCTACAGGGGCATAGACCCTCTGATCTTCGTCTATTCCATCCTGCTAACAATGGTATTCTCAGTCCTGGTGAACCTTGCCATGTACGGCAAGTTCGACAAGATAGACATGATAGAATCACTCAAGAGCGCCGAGTAACGGCGCTCCCAACTTTTTATTGCCGTGAAAGGCTTGATGTGCTATAATTTAATTATCATATTTCATATTTATTCTGAATATTATTTATTTTTAAAGGGGTTGTTTCAAATAAAACAGGTCAAATATAACAAAAAAAAACTAGTTGCTTTTAACGATTTCCTGAACAGAATCCTTATGGTTGTATGCGCACTTTGGGCCATATTGTGGATAGTTGCAAGCGTCAAGTTTGTTGCGATGGGACAGCTTTATGGATTGTCACTTTCATTCCTGTTCGGAAGCCCTGCTCTAGTATGGCTGTATTACAGATGGACCGTTTATAAAAAAAAATCAGCTAGCGCACTGGCCGAGTAGCATCGCTTTACCAAGAACAAAAATATACGTATAACCTGAACTGCAGTATGTTTGTCGTACAATCTACTGCAGTTTTTTGTTATAAACATTATCTTTGGAAAGAGGGGTGGCACAAATGTTTTCCGAGCCATTATTCATAGCTGTCGCACCGGGCGTCGCGCTTGCCCTGCTGGTATATCTGGCCGACTGGCACGAGAGGGAGCCTCTGAGGCTGCTGCTTAAGCTTTTCGCGTTGGGTTTCGTGGCGGTTTTGCCCACTGCCTTCATCGAACAGCTGCTCCTCATGTTCAACCCGTTTACCGGCCTGCTGGCTATAGCGTTCATATCCTTTGCCGTGGCAGGCTTCATAGAAGAGTTTATAAAGCGTTGGGTCGTTCTCAGGTATGCCTTCAACAGCGTTGAGTTCAACGAGAGGCTTGACGGGATAATCTATGCCGTATTCGTGGCGCTAGGCTTCGCTACCGCAGAAAACATCGAGTATGTGGTTTACGCCTTCGCCAACACTCCATACATAGGGCTTTACAGGGGCGTGATATCCGTTCCGGCTCACATGCTGTTTGCCATAACGATGGGCTACTACCTCTCGCTGGCCAAGTTCAGCATGGATCCGGCTCTCAAGAGCGTTTACCTTAGGAAGTCCCTGACCATGCCGCTGCTGCTGCACGGAGTTTTCGATTTTATCCTCTTGTCTCAGATGGAGATCGCATTTTTTGTGTTCATCCCGTTCATAATATACCTCTGGATTACCAACATGAAGAAGCTTAATGCCTACTACAACGACTCTAAAAACAACCACGGCCACTGACGAAAAATTTTATTGATATTGCAGGGAAAAGAATGTATGATATATAATTATGGCTATTATCCGAGGAGATAAGTTTTATGGACAAATGCAAGAATTTATATATCCTTCTGACGCATTCAGGCACAACGCTGTCCCACATGGTGAAACTGTATACAAGAGAACCTTACAGCCATGTTTCGCTTTCCTTCGACGAAAGCCTGAGGAAGATGTACAGTTTCGGGCGCAAGAAGCCAAGGAACCCTCTCATCGGAGGGTTTGTCAGGGAGGACATCGAGTCGGGAATCTATACGATTTTCACCGAAACGGAATATGCGCTTTACACCATGCCTGTCAGCGAGGAACAGTATGAGAACCTGAGGAAAACCATCACCGAATTCGAGCAGATGAGCGATGTTTTCAAATACAATCTCATAGGCTTGATAGGTATCATGGTTGGCTATCCGATAAACAGGGCAAACTCCTATTTCTGTTCCCAGTTCGTCGCATACACCTTTGAGCAGAGCGGAATAAGTGTGTTCGACAAGCCCTTCGGCCTAGTCACACCAAAGGATTTCAGGACGAACGACTCTTTCTCGCTTTTGAAATCAGGCAAGCTGTCGTATTTCAGAACCGAGCCCCCCATGGGAAATTCAATACTGATCCAGTAAAAAAAGGCCCTTCATGCTGAACACTCGCCTCGAGTGTCCAGCATGAAGGGCCCGTTTTATTTTTTGTTTTCTACTGGTTCTGTTCCAGGTATTCGTCATAGGACATCTGCTTGTCCACCACGCCCGAATCCTTGATCTCTATTATCCTGTTAGCAATCGTCTGTATGAACTGATGGTCGTGGGATGCGAAAAGCACGACGCTCTTGTAGTCCACAAGCCCGTTGTTGACAGCCGTGATGGACTCCAGATCGAGATGGTTGGTTGGCTGGTCAAGGATGAGGACGTTGGCGCTGCTCATCATCATCTTGGAAAGCATGCACCTTACCTTCTCCCCTCCTGAAAGGACCTTGGCCTTTTTAAGCGCTTCTTCTCCCGAGAAAAGCATCCTGCCCAGGAAGCCCCTCAGGTAGCTCTCCGATTTCTCATCGGAATACTGCCTGAGCCATTCTACTAGATTGAGGTCCACATCGTTGAAGTATTCCGAGTTGTCCTTAGGGAAGTATGCGGTCGTTATTGTCACGCCCCACTTGAACTCTCCGCTGTCGGGCTGCATCTCCCCTGCAAGTATCTTGAAGAGGGTTGTTATTCCGATTTCGTTTTCTCCGACGAAGGCTATCTTGTCGTCCTTGCTCACCCTGAAGGTTACGTTGTCGAGGACCTTCACGCCTTCTATCGTTTTTGACAGGCCGTCAACGAACAGGATGTCGTTTCCGACTTCCCTTTCAGGCTTGAAGCCTACAAATGGATATCTCCTCGTGGACGGCATTATGTCGTCTACGCTGATCTTGTCCAGGAGCTTCTTCCTGGAGGTCGCCTGCTTCGATTTCGACGCGTTTGCGCTGAACCTAGCTATGAACTCCTGGAGGTCCTTTATCTTCTCTTCCTTCTTCTTGTTCTGGTCCTTCATGAGCTGGAGAGCCAGCTGGCTGGACTCGTACCAGAAGTCGTAGTTGCCCATGAAGAGCTTTATCTTGCCGAAGTCGACGTCGGCCATGTGGGTGCACACGTTGTTAAGGAAGTGCCTGTCGTGGGACACTACTATCACTGTACCGTCAAAGTTTATGAGGAACTCTTCAAGCCAGCTTATGGATTTTATATCAAGGTTGTTGGTAGGCTCGTCCAGTATGAGCACTCCCGGCTTGCCGAAGAGCGCCTGGGCCAGAAGGACCTTTATCTTTTCAGAACCGGAAAGCTCCGACATCAGCTTGTCGTGCAGGTCGGTCTTTATGCCAAGTCCCTGCAGCAGCGACGAAGCCTCCGATTCCGCTTCCCATCCGTTCAGATCCGCGAATTCGCCCTCGAGCTCTGATGCCCTAATGCCGTCTTCGTCGGTGAAGTCAGCCTTACTGTATATGGCGTCTTTCTCCGTCATTATCTCGAACAGCCTTGCGTTTCCCATTATGACTGTCTCAAGGACCTTGCAATTGTCGTACTGGAAGTGGTCCTGCTTAAGGACCGACAGCCTCACGCCGCTCGCTATGCTGACTTCTCCAGTGTTCGGTTCTATCTCTCCTGACAATATCTTGAGGAAAGTACTCTTTCCGGCACCGTTGGCACCGATAACTCCGTAGCAGTTCCCGGGAACAAACTTAAGGTTGACGTCGTCGAAAAGCTTTCTGGCACCGTATCTCAAACTAACATTATTTACACTTATCACAGCAATACCTACTCCTATTTTTTATAATTTTATCAATTGACATTCACTGCAATATTATAGCACAATATTTCTCCGCAGCATACTATTTTAATGTTCTTTGTGATAATATTATCTTTGGTTATTAATCGACGAGAGGAATGTTTATATGAGTAAATCACTGGTTCTTGCAGAGAAGCCTTCCGTGGGAAGAGACCTCGCAAGAGTGCTAAATTGCAATAAAAAAGGAAACGGCTTCTTCGAGGGGGACAAGCATATAGTCACCTGGGCGCTGGGACACCTTGTGACCCTTGCAGACCCTGAAGCATATGATGAAAAGTACAAGGCCTGGTCCCTCGAATATCTGCCTATGCTGCCGGACCCGCTGAAGCTTGTCGTGATAAAGCAGTCCGGGAAACAGTTCAGCACCGTTAGGGAGCAGCTCCTGAGGTCGGACGTTTCACAGATCATAATAGCGACTGATGCTGGACGCGAAGGCGAGCTTGTGGCGAGGTGGATACTCCAGAAGGCAGGGGCCAGGAAGCCTGTGAAAAGGCTGTGGATCTCCTCTGTAACCGACAAGGCCATTAGGGAAGGCTTTTCCAGGCTCAGGGACGGAAGGGAATACGAAAACCTGTACCAGTCTGCAGTGGCAAGAGCCGAGGCGGACTGGCTGGTCGGCATAAACGCCACACGTGCGCTCACCTGCAGGTACAACGCCCAGCTTTCCTGCGGAAGGGTCCAGACCCCTACACTTGCCATGCTGGCACACAGGGAGGAAGAGATTAGAAACTTCGTACCAAGAAAGTATTTCGGCATGACGGCATTATCAGAAGGGCTGCGGCTTACATGGCAGGACGCAGCTTCGAAAAGCGCCAGCACCTTTGACAAGGAGAAGAGGGACAGGCTGCTCGGTTCGCTCTCAGGAAAGGACGGGGTTGTGACCGCTGTCGAGAAGTCGCACAAGAAAACCTTTGCCCCGCAGCTTTACGACCTTACGGAGCTCCAGAGGGACGCCAACAAGTACTTCGGCTATTCGGCAAAGGAAACTCTGTCGATAATGCAGAAGCTTTACGAACAGCACAAGGTGCTGACCTACCCCAGGACCGACTCCAGGTACCTTTCCTCCGACATCGTGGACACCCTTAAGGACAGGCTTAAGGCATGCTCCGTAGGCCCGTATTCAAAGTTCTGCGCCAAGCTTCTCAGGAGTCCGATAGCTGAAAACAAGTCCTTCGTGGACGATTCCAAGGTATCAGACCACCACGCCATCATCCCAACCGAAGAAGCAGCCATGCTGAGCTCCTTCAGCGACAAGGAGAGGAAGATTTACGACCTCGTTGTCAAGAGGTTCCTCGCAGTCCTCTACCCTCCTTTCGAATACGAGCAGACGACTTTAAGGGCTGCGATAGGCGATCAGACCTTCACCGCCAAAGGCAAGCGGGTCTTGTCGCAGGGCTTCAGGGAAATATACGAAGGTGTGGACCAGGAGGACGAGGGGGAGGATTCCCAGAACCTGCCCGAGCTTAAGCAGGGAGACACACTCAGGATAAGCAGGCTCAGCCCTACCTCCGGCGAGACTAAGCCTCCCGCTCCTTTCAGCGAGGGAACCCTTCTCTCAGCAATGGAGAACCCGGTAAAGTACATGGGCGATGCTTCGAAGGAGCTCATAAAGACCATCTCAGAAGCGAACGGCATAGGAACAGTCGCAACGAGGGCCGACATAATCGAGAAGCTCTTCAGCAGCTTCCTCATCGAGAAGAGGGGGAAGGACATCTTCATCACCTCTAAGGGAAGGCAGCTGCTGGAGCTGGTTCCGGAAGAGCTCAGGTCTCCGCTTCTCACCGCGGAGTGGGAGCAGAAGCTGTCGGCCATATCAAAAGGCAAGCTCAGCAAGGACTCCTTCATTAAGGAAATGAGGGCCTACACCAGCAAGGTAGTGTCGGAAATCAAGAACAGCGGCAAGCAGTTCAAGCATGACAACATGACGAGGACGAAATGCCCTGAATGCGGCAAGTTCATGCTCGAGGTCAAGGGCAAGCACGGCCGCATGCTCGTATGCCAGGACAGGGAGTGCGGCACCAGGAAGACCCTTGCAACGGTCACAAACGCAAGGTGCCCGGAATGCCACAAAAAGCTTGAGCTGCACGGTGAAGGAGAAGGCAGGATATTCACCTGCAAATGCGGCTACAGGGAGAAACTCTCCACCTTCAACGAGAGGAAAAAGAACGAGAAATCCGCCCCTTCCAAGAAGGATGTATCCAGATTCCTTAAGGAGCAGAACAAGGATAACAGCGCTCCCGTTAACTCCGCCCTGGCCGATGCATTGGCCAAGCTAAAATTGCAATAGACTATGGAAGTCAGCCATATTTTAGAGTATATTAATATTATGTAATAATTATTTTAGAGAGGGGAATACTATGGTTAATACATTGGTCAGAAAAATTTATAGAGAAACTGATGCTTTCGCAGGCAAGGACGTAAGGGTTTCGGGATGGGTGAGGACTGTCAGAGCTTCAAACGCCTTCGGCTTCATAGAAGTCAATGACGGGACCTTCTTCAAGAACATCCAGGTAGTTTTCGACGAATCGCTCGAAAACTTCAAGGACATCTCAAAGCTCCCTGTAAGCTCGGCGATAATAGTTTACGGAAAACTCGAACTCACCCCGGAGGCTAAACAGCCTTTCGAAATCAAGGCAGCAAGAATTGAGATCGAGGGACTTTCAGATGCGGACTACCCTCTTCAGAAGAAGAGGCACTCCATAGAGTTCTTGAGGACAAAGGCACACCTCAGGCCGAGGACGAACCTTTACTCGGCGATATTCAGGGTGCGATCGCTGGCGGCATATGCCATCCACAAATTCTATCAGGAAAGGGACTTCGTTTACACCCACACCCCGATAATAACCGGAAGCGACACGGAAGGCGCCGGCGAGATGTTCAGGGTAACGACACTCGACCTGGACAACGTCCCTAAGAACGAGGACGGCACGGTTGACTACTCTCAGGACTTCTTCGGGAAAGAGGCAAACCTTACGGTGAGCGGCCAGCTCAACGTAGAGACCTTCTGCCAGGCGTTCAGAAACGTATACACCTTCGGACCTACCTTCAGGGCCGAGAACTCCAACACCGCAAGGCATGCTGCTGAGTTCTGGATGATAGAGCCTGAAATGGCGTTCGCCGAGCTCGACGACTACCTCGACATCTCGGAGGACATGATAAAGTTCATAATAAAGTATGTGCTGGAAAACGCGCCGGAGGAGATGGAATTCTTCAACGCCTTCGTCGACACGACTCTCCTTGACAGGCTAAACCTAATAGTCAACTCGGAATTCGGAAGGATTACCTACACCGAGGCAGTGGACATACTCCTGAAGTCGGGTGCAGAGTTCCAGTTCCCTGTTGAATGGGGTATAGACCTCCAGACAGAGCACGAGAGATACCTCACCGAGCAGGTGTTCAAGAAGCCTCTGTTCGTAACAAACTACCCTAAGGCAATAAAGGCCTTCTACATGAGGCTCAACGACGACAACGAGACAGTCGCCTGCGCAGACCTTCTGGTTCCAGGCGTAGGAGAGATAATCGGCGGAAGCCAGAGGGAGGAAAGGCTCGACGTACTTGAACAGAAAATAGAAGAGTTCGGCCTCAACAGGGAGGATTACTGGTGGTACCTGGACCTCAGAAGGTACGGCACGACAAGGCATTCAGGCTTTGGGCTGGGCTTTGAAAGGATAATTATGTACATGACCGGAGTATCCAACATAAGGGACGTAATACCGTTCCCAAGGACCACAGGCTACGCAGAGTTCTAATACCAATTCTAACGAAACGAGAGGTACCCGCAATGCAGGAAACACCTAAAGCAAACAGGCTTCACATAGCCATATTCGGAAGAAGAAACGCCGGCAAGTCGAGCCTTATAAACGCAATCTCCGGCCAGGACATAGCCCTGGTATCGAATGTGGCCGGAACCACAACCGATCCCGTTTACAAAACAATGGAGCTCCTCCCCCTTGGCCCAATAGTCCTCATAGACACCGCAGGCCTCGACGACGTGGGCGAGATTGGAGAACTCAGGATCAAAAAGACAAAAGAGGTAATGGACAAGACAGACCTTGCCATACTGCTCTTCTCCGCTGAAAGCACAGATTACTCACTGGAGAAGGAATGGCTCGCGGAGCTTACTGAAAGGAAGATCCCTGTAATCGGGGTTATAAACAAGATCGACGAGGCGGGCAGCTCCTTCCAGAGCGTCGACCTAGAGGAGCTTTTCGATGTCCCTTTCGTGAAGGTAAGCGCCAAGGAGAGGCTCAACATCGGAAGGCTGAAGGAAGCGATACAGACCCACTCGCCTCTCGATTTCGAACGCGAAACCATAGTAGGCGACCTTGTGAAGCCTAAGGACATAGTCATTCTCGTTGCTCCTCAGGACATACAGGCTCCGAAGGGAAGGCTCATCCTCCCCCAGGTTCAGATCCTGAGGGACCTGCTGGACAACGACACCCTCGCCCTCACAGTCAAGGACACCGAGCTCGAGGACATGCTCTCATCGCTTGTAAGGAAACCGGACCTTGTGATAACGGACTCACAGGTGTTCCACAAGGTGAACGCGATCCTTCCTGCCGACGTGCCCCTCACCTCCTTCTCAATACTTATGGCCAGGTACAAGGGCGACCTTGAGATGCTCGTAAAGGGCGCTAAGGTCATAAACAGCCTCAAGCCCGGCGACAAGGTCCTCATAGCCGAAGCCTGCACCCACCACGCCCTGCAGGGGGATATAGGCAGGGAGAAGCTGCCAATGTGGCTAAACCAGAAAGCAGGAGGCGCCCTCGACATCAAGATTGTTGCAGGCGTAGACTTCCCGGAGGATCTAACCGGATACAAGCTGGTGCTCCACTGCGGAGCCTGCATGTTCAATAGGAAGCAGCTCATTACAAGGCTCATCAGGGCTGCCGAGCAGAACATCCCAATAACAAACTACGGCACGGCAATCGCAGAGCTCAACGGCATACTGGACAGGGTTACCGAGAAACTTTTATAAGCAAACAAAGGCATGAACCGGCTTCCGGTCATGCCTTCTGTTTTGTCGAAAAGTTTTTTGAAATTTATTTTTTTGTAACCGATTACTGATGTTTCATTATTTCTTCCGTTATATTAAAATAAGTTATGGCATTTAAATTTAGTTATGAAAGGCAGGCCCTGTTTAATGAATTTATCGGAACCATATGAGATGCAATTCACTAATTCTGATTATTGTATCCAAGGCAGGACAGAGAAAATATTGGCGCTTCAGGTCAAGATCGCTGAACTGGCCAAGGAAACAAACTGTTTCAAGAGCAGCCCGGTTAAAGACTGCGACAAGAAAATGCTGCTGACCCTCTTTAAAGATTGTCTTATACTCGCTTTCTATATAGGCTTTGATTACAAGTACAGAGCTGAGGAGATAAAGGTCAGTGCTTCTGCATCCAGCCTGCCCTCAAAGTTCGAAACTCTCTATGTTGACATAAACGATTTTCTGGTATGCTCTTCTTTTGACCATTACACGACGCTCCTCGAAGACTTCGCAACCCTTGGCGCTGCGCTTGAATTCACAGAGCTGGAATTAAGGGATGCCTACAGCCAGATAAACATCAACAGACTTAAGCTGATAAGCTAATCTGTGAAAGGAAGGGTTTCAAAACCCTTTCTTTTTTTCTTTTGACATATGTGTTAAACTATAAGGTAGAAACAAATCAAACGGAGGATGAATATGGATTTCAAGCAGATAGAAGCTTTCATAAACGTAGCAAAATTCAAAAGTTTTTCAAAGGCCGCATCTTCGAGCTTTCTTTCACAGCCAGCGATAAGCTCACATATAGCAAGCCTTGAAAAAGACCTGAAAGTTCAGCTCTTCGACAGGACATCGAAGGAAGTGGTCCTTACCCCTGCAGGCGAATCCTTCCTCAACTATGCGATAGATATACTCAACACGAGGGACAAGGCTGTCAGGACTCTCTCCTCCTTCAACGACAACGTTGAAGGCAACCTCTACCTCTCGGCAAGCACAACCCCTTGCAACACAATGGTTCCGAAGCTTCTTCTGGAATTCCACTCTTCTTACCCCAACGTCCACTTCAACGTTTCCGAGCTCAGCTCGGGCCAGATAATCGAAAACATAATAAGGTTCGATTCGGAACTGGGAATCGTAGGAAGGAAGGTCCTGGATGAGAAGATAGACTGCTTCAAGCTTGTCGAGGACGAGCTGGTGGTGGTTTCGCCTAACTCTTACAAGCTGCCTGCAGAGCTTACCCTGAAGGAACTTCTGAAATACGATTTCATAATGAGGGAGAAAAATTCCGCTACCAGGAAAACTTTTGAAGAGATGTTAGGCAAGAAGGACATTGATGTTTCTAGCCTGAAGATTCCCTATGAGGTCAACAGCCTGGATACGATGCTCCAGTTTGTAAAAGCGGGGCTCGGAGTATCGGTCGTATCGAGCCAGGTGTGCAGCGACTACGTTAGCTGCGGCCTGATGAGGGAGAGCAGGATTAAGGGCCTGCCCATGACCAGGAACATTTACCTTGCCACGAGCTCGAAGAGGACCCTTACCCCTACAGCAAAGGCCTTTTTCAACCTCTGCAGGGAAAAGTTTAAATTTGAAGTATAAATCAAAGGCTGTCTTCCATTGCATATGGACGACAGCCTTTTCATTTAATAGCCCTTTTTAAGGTCAATCACATTTTTCATTTCTCCGCCTTCGATGAAGCTCTTCATGTTCATCCGTATGGTCTCGTACCTTCTCTCGTCCTTCATGTCGGATATGAACGAATTGTGCGGGGTGATTATGACGTTCTCCATATCCCACAGCGGGCTGTCCGGGCTCAGCGGCTCCTGCTCGAACACGTCTAGGGCGGCTCCAGCGATCTTCCCGCGACCCAGCGCCTCTGTAAGAGCCTCTTCGTCCACTATCGTCCCCCTTGCAATGTTCACGAAAAAGGCCCCGTCCTTCATCCTGCTTATCCGGGACGCATCTATGAGGTGGTGGTTCTCCTCCGTGTAAGGGATTGTCAGGACGACCACGTCGGAAATGCCCAGCATTTCGTCGAGCCTTTCAGCGCTGAAGCAATGGTGGAAAAACTCAACGTCTGAACCCCTGGTGTTTAGCCCCACGATCCTCGCCTCAAAGCCCTGAAGCCTTTTAGCTGCCTCCCTGGCAATAGCGCCGGTGCCTATGAAGCCTACAGTTTTCCCGTAAACCTCGAGAATCCCCCTGTCCAGCTTCCATTGCTTTCTGGTCTGGCTGCGCATTAACTTCGCGCTGTGCTTTAGAAGCTCAAGTATGTCCATTACTATCCATTCGCCTATGGGTATGCTGTAGCCTTTGTTGTTGGTTACAATTATGCCGGTCCCCTTGAGGTATTCCGCCGGAAGCTGGTCTATACCCGCGCTGAAAAGCTGGATCCACCTGAGCTTCTTCATCTTCGAGATGTCTAGAGTCCGGAAAGGATCGTACCCTATGAGAACCTCAACCCCGCTCAGCTCCTCGCTGTAAACCGCTTCTTTCTCTGGCATGTATATAAGGTCGCTTCCAAGCTTCCTTAGCCCTTCCATCTTCTCTTCTCCAAAATCGTATGTAATAAGCGTTTTTACGCCCATGCTCCCACCTCCGGATAGTGAAAAGCATTTGCATATTTCTATGCAAATGCCCTTTTTACTCTGAATATTCGCCCATGGCCCTGAACTTCTCGTATCTGCTCTGCACGAGCTCGTCCGTTGTCTTTGAGCCAAGGGTGCCGAGTGTTGATATGAGGTTCTTTTTTATTTCCTCTGCAACCTTGTCGACGTTTTTGTGTGCTCCGCCGAAAGGCTCCTTTATTATCTTGTCTATTATGCCGAAGCCCTTGAGGTCCTTGGCGGTTATCTTCATTATGTTCGCAGCTTCCCTCGCCCTGCTTCCGTCCCTCCACAGGATTCCAGCGAACCCTTCAGGTGAAAGGACCGAGTAAATGGCGTTCTCCAGCATCCAAACCTGGTCGGCCACAGCAAGAGCAAGTGCTCCGCCGCTTCCGCCTTCGCCGATCACTATCGAGATGCTCGGGGTCCTGAGCTTGGACATCTCAAGGAGGTTCCTTGCGATCGCCTCACCCTGACCTCTTTCTTCAGCTCCCTCGTCACAGTGTGCTCCCTTCGTATCGACAAAGCATATAACAGGCCTGTTGAATTTTTCAGCCTGCTTCATCAGCCTCAGTGCCTTCCTGTAGCCGTCAGGCTGAGGCATTCCGAAGTTCCTCTTGATGTTCTCCTTTATGTTTCTTCCCTTCTGGTGTCCGATGACCGTGACCGGCTTCCCGTCGAGCAGGGCTATTCCGCCAACTATGGCGGCGTCATCGCTGAAGTACCTGTCGCCGTGGAATTCGATAAAGGAGTCGAATATCCTGTCGATGTAGTCCAGGGCAGTAGGCCTTTCTATCATCCTGACAAGCTGGAGCCTGTCCCATGCGGTTTTTTTGGTTTTGATATCTCCGACAGCCATGACCTACCTCCTTCCCGTTCCGCTGTGAATGGACAGTATGTTTTTTATCATGCTGACCTGTTCGCGCCTGTGAACGATCTTGTCTATGAAGCCGTGCTTTATCATGAACTCCGCAGTCTGAAATTCTTCAGGCAGCGTTTTTTTTATGGTCTGCTCTATCGTCCTTCTGCCTGCAAAACCTATAAGGGCTCCAGGCTCTGCAAGTATGATGTCGCCCAGTGTCGCAAAGCTGGCTGTAACCCCGCCTGTTGTAGGGTCTGTGATGACCGTGATGTAAAGAAGACCTGCATCTGTGAGTTTTCCGAGTGCTGCGCTTGTCTTAGCCATCTGCATGAGGGAGAACATCCCTTCCTGCATCCTTGCGCCGCCCGATGCGGTGAATATGATCACCGGAAGCCTCAGCTCTATGGCCTTCTCCACTGCGCGGGAAATCTTCTCGCCTACGACGGAACCCATGCTTCCCATCATGAAGTAGCTGTCCATGACGCATACGACAGCTTCCTCGCCGAGTATGCTGCCTTTTCCAGTGACGACAGCCTCGTTCTGCCCGGTGGCTTCAATGGCTTTGCTTATCTTGTCCTCATAGCCTTCGAAATCGAGCGGATTTACCGACTTCATTCCCCTGTCGAATTCCTCGAACGTTCCGCTATCTACCAGGAACTCAATCCTTTCCTTGGCGGTCATCCTGAAATGGTTGTCGCAGTAAGGGCATACCTTGTAGTTGCTTTCAAGGTCCTCGCTGTAGATCGTCTGCCCGCATTTTGCGCACTTTGACCACATGCCTCCTGGTATGGAAGGCTTCTTCTCAACCTTGACTTCCTTTTTGATTGCCTCTTTGCTTACAGTTATATATTTATTTCTCTTAAATATGTTGTTCATTAGCTCTTACACCTCCTGCCGAATGAGCGTCCAGCCGCGCTATATGCTCATCTTTCTGGCAATAAAACCTGTGTCGTAGTCACCCTTGTTGAAATCCTCGTCCATCAGGATCTGAAGCTGAAAATCGATGTTCGTGTGCACCCCTTCGATGACGAACTCGTAAAGGGCCCTCCTCATCTTCATGATAGCCTCTTCCCTGTCTTTTCCATGCACTATGAGCTTCGCTATCATGGAGTCGTAGTTAGGAGGAATCACATACCCCTGATATACCGCGCTGTCTATCCTCACGTCTTTTCCGCCAGGCACGATCAGCCTTTCGATCTTTCCTGGGGATGGCATGAAGCCTCTTTCCGTGTTTTCTGCGTTTATCCTGCACTCTATGGCATGCCCGCTAAGAGTTATGTCTGACTGAGTGAACTGCAGCTCTTCGCCTGCAGCTATCTTGATCTGCTCCTTGATGAGGTCTATGCCTGTTATCATTTCCGTTACAGGGTGTTCGACCTGTATACGGGTGTTCATTTCCATGAAGTAAAAATCTCCGTTCTTGTCCAGAAGGAACTCTATTGTGCCCGCGTTGTCGTAGTTCACGGCCTTGGCCGCCCTAACCGCAGTCTCACCCATCTGCTTTCTGAGCTTTTCCGTCATCACAGGGCAAGGCGCTTCCTCGAGAACCTTCTGGTTCCTCCTCTGTATGGAGCAGTCCCTTTCGCCGAGGTAGATCACGTTTCCGTGCTTGTCACCGAGCACCTGTATCTCTACATGCCTAGGCTTCTCAACGAATTTTTCCATGTAGATGGTGTCGTCCCCGAAGGCAGCCTTTGCTTCGGCCTTGGCGCTCTCGAAGTCCGTCACGAGCCTTTCAGGGTCGTGCACAATCCTTATGCCCCTTCCGCCGCCTCCGGCTGAAGCCTTTATCATGACCGGGTAGCCGATCTCGCTGGCAGTCCTGATGAGCTGCGATTCAGTCTTTATGGCACCGTCGGAACCCGGAACAACAGGCACACCGGCGCTGATCATTAGGTCCCTTGCGTTTGATTTGTTTCCCATCCTGTCTATGCACTCCGGTTCTGGCCCTATGAATACGATATTGCACTCTTTGCACATCTTTGCAAATCTGCTGTTTTCAGACAGGAAGCCGAAGCCTGGATGGATAGCCTCTGCGCCGGTAAGGACGCAGGCGCTCAGTATGTTCTTTATGTTCAGGTAGCTGTCCTTCGCAGGAGCAGGCCCTATGCAGACTGCCTCGTCTGCAAGCTGGGTGTGGAGGGCTTCCCTGTCGGCTTCGGAATATACCGCAACCGTTGCGATCCCCATCTCCCTGCAGGCCCTGATTATCCTTACCGCTATTTCACCTCTGTTTGCAATCAGTACTTTATTAAACAATTTAACTCGACCTTTCAAATAAAATATTGGCCTTAGCCTATCATGAATGTGAGTTCAGCTTCGCAGGCTTTCTTGTCTCCGACGTAGGCTACAGCCTTGCCGAAGCCGGCAGGACCCTTAACCTTGATTATTTCGGTTTCAAGCCTGAGGACATCCCCCGGAACGACCTTCCTGCGGAATTTCGCACCGCTTATGCCTCCGAAGTAAGCTGTCTTTCCCCTGAACTTCTCGTCGCTCAGGATCGCAACGGCTCCCGTCTGTGCCAGAGCTTCAACTATGAGAACTCCCGGCATTACCGGCTCCTGCGGGAAATGCCCCTGGAAGAACGCCTCGTTCATCGTGACGTTCTTGTATCCAACCGCCTTAACTCCCGGCTCCATGTATTCGACCCTGTCAACAAGAAGCATCGGATACCTGTGAGGTATTATCTGCTGAATCTCGACCACTCCAAGATTCACTTTAAATTCATTATCCATTATTTTATCTCCCATATCAATAAGATATTGTTATTTCACCCTGATTTTGAACAGCGGCTGGTTGTATTCAACCATCTCCTCGTTCTTGACAAGCACCTCAACTATCTCGCCGTCCACTTCGCTCTGGATCTCGTTCATGAGCTTCATCGCTTCGAGTATGCACAGAACGTCCCCTTTTCTGACGACCTTTCCTGCCTCTACGAATTTTGGCTTGCTAGGGCCCGGAGATTCATAGAACGTTCCCACTATCGGCGAAGTTACAACGTACAGGTCCTCTTCAGGGACCACTGCAACCGCAACCGGTGCCGGTGCTGCTGGCACTATCGCTGCTGCAGGTGCTGGTGCCGGTGCTGACACTGCCGCTGCCGGTTTTTCTTCTGCCGGAGCCGGTGCCGCTGCAGGTGCTGCAGCAGGCTTCTGTATGTGCTCAACGTGAGGCTCGCCGGTTTTCTTCATCACAAAGGAGATGCCCTCCCAGTTGACTTCCAGGTAATCGAGCGTCGAATTGTCCATAGCGTTTATAATGTCTTTTATACCGTTGAAATCCATATTATTCTCCCCACTTCTTCAATAATATTACTGCGTTGTGACCACCAAATCCGAGGGAGTCTGAAAGGACGTATTTCAGATCGGCCTTTCTTCCCACGTTTGGAACTATGTCGAGGTCGCAGTCAGGATCAGCTACAGAGAACCCAGCTGTTGGAGGGATGAAGCCTTCCTCGAGCGCCTTAACAGATATTATGCCTTCTATCGCTCCGGCTGCTCCGAGGAGGTGTCCGGTCATCGACTTCGTCGAGCTTACAGGCACCTTTGTGTTTTCCCCGAACACCGTCTTTATGGCTATTGTTTCGTATTTGTCGTTTAGAGGTGTGCTGGTTCCGTGAGCGTTGATGTATGAAACCTCGTCAGGCGAGATTCCAGCCTCATCAATGGCTATCTGCATAGCCCTTGCAGCGCCTTCTCCGTCCGGCGAAGGTGAAGTCATGTGGTAAGCGTCGCAGGTTGAACCGTAGCCAACCACCTCGGCGTATATCTTGGCTCCCCTTTTCTGCGCGTGCTCAAGGGATTCGAGAAGGAGTACTCCTGCGCCTTCTCCCATTACAAAACCGTCCCTCTCAGCATCGAAAGGTATTGACGCCCTCTTAGGGTCTTCGCTCTTCGAGAGAGCAGTCAGGTTTGTGAAGCCTGCGATGGAAAGAGGGGTTATCGAGGTTTCTGTTCCGCCTGCAAGCATGAGATCTGCAGTTCCGTACTGGATCGTCCTGTACGCTTCGCCTATGGCGTTTGTGCCTGTAGCGCATGCGGTTACAACAGTTGTGCATATGCCCCTTGCCTGGAACTTAATGGCTACGTTTCCGGCAGCCATGTTGCTTATTATCATAGGTATGAAAAGTGGCTGAACCTTGCTTGGCCCTCTCTGGAGGAACTTTGTCTGCTCCTTTTCGATCGTGTCTATTCCGCCTATGCCTGAGCCGATCAGGACTCCGAACCTGTTCTTGTCTATCGCTTCTATGTCAAGCTTCGCATCCTCGACAGCCTGTGCTGCTGAAGCTATCGCAAACTGGCTGAACACGTCCATCCTCTTGGCATCCTTCCTGTCCATGTACTGGAGGGGGTCGAAGCCTTTGACTTCGGCAGCTATCTTAACCTTGAAGTCAGCTGTGTCGAAGCGCGTTATGAAGTCTATTCCGCTAACACCCGATTTTATGTTGTTCCAAAACGTTTCTACGTCGTTGCCGCATGGGGTTATTGCTCCCATTCCGGTTATTACTACTCTTCTACTCAATTTAATTCACCAACCTTATCAAATTATTTCTTGATTACATGTACATTCCGCCATTGATATTGATTACCTGACCAGTTATATAGCCTGAGCTGTCCGATGCCAAAAATGCAGTCAGGTCAGCCACTTCCTCTGCCTGGCCTAGTCTCCTGAGCGGGATGGTCGAAAGCAGCTCTTCCTTAACCTTGTCTGAAAGGGCGTCTGTCATATCTGTCTGAATAAAGCCCGGTGCTATCGCGTTGACAGTTATCCCCCTGGATGCCAGCTCCTTGGCCGCTGATTTTGTTATCCCGATGACCCCTGCCTTTGAAGCTGAGTAGTTGATCTGCCCGGCGTTTCCGGCAACTCCTACAACCGAAGTCATGTTGATTATTTTTCCTCTTCTCTGCTTCATCATTATAGGCGTTGCGTGCCTTATGCAGTTGAAGGTGCCCTTGAGGTTGGTCTCTATAACGCTGTCGAAATCCTCTTCCTTCATCCTTGCCAAAAGGCCGTCCTTGGTTATGCCCGCGTTGTTAACGAGTATGTCGAGGGAGCCGAAGTTTTCCACAGCCGCCTTTATCACCTTTTCCGCTTCGGCGAAGCTGCTTACGTCGCCCTGAACCGCTACGGCGTTTCCGCCCATAGCCTTTATCTCTTCAAGAACCTCTTCAACGGATTTTATGCTGCTCCTGTAGTTAAGCACGATGTTTGCCCCGAGGGAAGCAAGCTTCACAGCTACAGCCCTGCCTATTCCTCTGCTCGCTCCGGTAACCACCGCTGTCTTGTTTTCAAGAATCCTGTTGCTCATCTATTGTTTCACTTCCTTAATCTTATTTATTGCCTTCTGAAGCGAATCCAGGTCTTCAACATTGAGAGCCGTGACCTTCCTGTTCACTTTTTTGACGAAGCCGCAAAGGGCCTTTCCTGGTCCTATCTCGACAAAGGTGTCCACTCCCGCTTCCAGCATAGTGTTTATTGTCTTCTCCCAAAGCACGGAGCTCATAACCTGTTTCTTGAGGATGCCTTTTATGTCCGATGCAGCCTTCACGAATTCACCTGTCACATTGGTTGCTACTGGAACTTTCATTTCGCCAACCGTCACCGCTTCAAGCTCCTTCTCTAGCTTCAACGCTGCCGGCTCCATCATGGAGGTGTGGAAAGGTCCGCTGACGTTTAGCATGACCGCTTTGAGCGCCCCCGCTTCCTTTGCGTTCTCGACAGCTGTTTCCACAGCCTTGGCCTCCCCCGCTATCACAATCTGCCCAGGGCAGTTGAAGTTTGCCGCCTCAACAATTCCTGCATGGGCTGATTTTGCGAGGACCTCCCTCAGGGTGTCCTCCTTCAGGCCGATTATGGCAGCCATTGCTCCAACCCCGGCTGGCACAGCTTCCGCCATGAACTTGCCCCTCTTCTTGATCAGCTTCACAGCGTCAACGAAGTCGAAAGCTCCGCTGCAGACTAGCGCCGAATATTCACCGAGGCTGAGACCTGCAGCGTAGTCAGGGAATATCCCTTGTTCCTCGAGCGCCTTCATGGCAGCTATGCTCATAGTCAGTATGGCGGGCTGAGTGTTTTCTGTCTTCACCAGCTCCTCTTCGGGGCCTTCAAAGCATACATTGCTGATGCTGAAGCCGAGAGCTTCGTCCGCTTTGTCAAAAACTTCTCTGCACACAGGTATGTTGTCGTAAAGCTCCTTGCCCATACCGACGTACTGTGCGCCTTGTCCTGAGAAAATAAATGCAATTTTACCCATAAGAACCTCCAAGCTATTTAACTATCATTTTGTTCTGAACTTCCATGATCTTTTCTTCAGCTTCCCTGAACATCTCTTCGATTATCTCCCTGCAGGTCTGCTCCTTCTTTACCATGCCGGCGATCTGGCCAGCCATTACAGAGCCGTTGTCAACATCACCGTACTTTGCAGCCTTGCTGAGAGCTCCTCTGCCCAGCTCCTCGTAAGCTTCCAGCGGAGCGCATTCCTTTTCTAGCAGCTGGAACTTCCTGGTGAGCCTGTTCCTGAGAACCCTTACCGGGTGCCCTGTTGCCCTTCCTGTAACCTGAGTGTCGATATCCTTCGCTTCAAGCACTTTCTGCTTGTAGTTCTGGTGTACTGTGCATTCCTCTGCAACCAGGAACCTTGTTCCCACCTGGACGCCTACCGCACCGAGCATAAGCGCCGCCGCAAGGCCCCTTCCGTCACCTATGCCGCCTGCAGCTATGACGGGTATGTTCACTGCATCAACGACCTGAGGGACAAGCGCCATCGTTGTGAGCTCGCCTATGTGGCCGCCGCCTTCCATTCCCTCTGCTATTACAGCATCAACACCCGATCTCTCCATCCTCTTCGCTAGAGCCACTGAAGGGACGACAGGGATAACCTTTATGCCGTGGGCCTTCCACATCTCAACGTATTTTCCAGGGTTTCCCGCTCCTGTGGTTACAACCTTAACCCCTTCCTCACACACCATTTTTGCCACGTCCTCGGCCATTTCGCCGAGAAGCATTATGTTTACTCCGAACGGCTTGTCTGTGAGCTTCTTGGCTTTCCTTACCTCATCCCTGACCCATTCAACAGGTGCGTTTCCTGTTATTATTCCGAGCCCTCCTGCATTCGATACGCCTGCAGCAAGCGAGGCGTCAGCTATCCAGGCCATTCCGCCCTGGAATATAGGATACTTAATTCCCAGTAATTCGCAAAGTTCGCTATGAATCATAAATGAATCCTCCTAATGTTTTTTCGTCTTTCTTTCCACAAAATCGACTGCATCCATTACAGTCCTTATCATTTCCGGATCTTCTATCTGTACCCCGAAATCCTCCTCTATCTCAATGATTATCCTGAAGAGCTCCAGGGAATCCACGCCAAGCTCCTCGAAAGTTGTTGAGAGGCTGATTTCGCCAGTTTTCAATCCGAGTTGTCTTTCAATTATTCCGATGATCCTGTCTCTAATTTCTACCACTCTACGATAACACCGCCGTAAGTGAGGCCTCCGCCGAAGCCGACCATGAGGAGCTTGTCTCCCTTTTCAAGGTTGCCGCCCTTTGCCAGCTCGTCCAGCGCTATCGCTATGCTTGCAGCTGATGTGTTGCCGTACCTGTCTATGTTGATGTAGAATTTGCCGATGTCCACTCCCAGCCTCTTAGCTGTTGACTCTATAATCCTGTAGTTGGCCTGGTGAGGGATAACGTATTTGATGTCCTCTATGCTGAGGCCCGAAGCCTTCAGGAGCTCGTCTACGGATTTCAGCATTATGCCAACGGCGAACTTGAATATCTCTTTTCCGTCCATCTTTATGGTGCTGTTCGTCAGGTCGTACATTGCATCCGGGCTGTTCACCATGAAAGGGTTCCTTACAGGTACGCCTTCAACTGTCAGCGTCCATCCCTTCGTTCCGTCTGATCCGCTTTGGCATGCAAGCACACCAGGGCCTTCCCCCGCTGTCACGACTGCGGCTCCGGCTCCGTCTCCGAAGAGAACGCAGGTGCCCCTGTCATCCCAGTTGAGAAGCTTTGACTGTGTCTCTGCGCCTATAACCAGGACGCATTTAGCTCTTCCCGATTTTATGAACTGCGTTGCCATGTCCAGGCCGTAGATGAAGCCTGTGCAAGCCGCCGAAAGGTCGAAGCAGGTTGCGTTGACCGCTCCAATGCTTGCCTGAACGATGCAGGCAGTATTTGGTATAAAGGCATCCGGCGAGTAGGTCGCCAGGAATATGAAGTCGATGTCCTCAGGCGATATCTTCGCATCCTCTATAGCTTTCAGCGCAGCTTTTGCAGCCATATCGGAGGTGTTTTCCCCAAGGGATATCCTCCTCTCGCCTATACCTGTCCTCGTCCTTATCCACTCATCGCTTGTTTCTATGATTTTCGCCAGGTCGTCATTGGTTACGATGTTCTCCGGAGCGTAATGTCCGGTACCAATAATTTGAGCATTATTCATTTCAATTAATCTCCTTATCAGTTGTTTTTATGCTTGTATTTTCTTTTTGAAGAAGCTGTTCAGCTTGTCGAGGGACTTGATAAGGACCTCTTCCTCCTCGGGGGTTAGCTCGGCTATGATCGAGCGCACAAGATCCGCATGGAACTTCTCATGTACCCTGTAGGCTAGCTTGCCCTTGCTTGTGAGGCTTATCTGGACAACCCTTCTGTCTTCCTCTGATTTCTTTCTTATGACATATTCTTTTCTCACTAGATGGTTTATTGCCGTAGTCAGGGTTCCCACTGTGATCCCAAGTATTCCGGCAACCTCCGACATCGTCTTCGTGCTGTACATGCCTATGGCCTCAATAGTGTGTATCTCGGTGACAGACAGATCCTTGAAGGCTCCCGACTGAAGCGCCATTTGTTCTATTGAAAGAATATCATTGAATGTGTCAACGAACAGTTCATTTAAAACACTTACGGTATTCTTCATATAATTCCATCCTTTAGACTTTTTCAGCCTCTGAAACCAGCTCGTCCATCAGCTCCTGGACCGATACTATTTTCTCGAGCCTGTAGGCGTTGCTTCCTACGAACACCAGCCCATCCTCAACGTTTCCTTCTACCGCCTCTATCAGGGCTTTGGAAATGCAGTACGGGGTGTCCTTAGGGTTGCATTTCTTGATGCAGTTGTAGCATCTCTTTGGCGGTATCCTGTGGTCTTCAACGCTTCTGATCAGCTTGTTTCTGAGAGCTCTTCCCGGCATCCCAACCGGACTTATGATTATTTGTATATCCTCTTTTTTAGAGTCCAGGTATGCCTGCTTGTATCTAGGGTCGGCATCGCACTCCTCTGTTGCAACGAATCTTGTTCCCATCTGAACGCCAGCGGCGCCCAGCTTTATGAACCTTGCAATGTCTTCACCGGAGTAAACGCCGCCGGCAGCAACTACAGGTATCTTTTTGCCGTACTCTTCCTCAAACTCCTTCACGGCTTCTATGACCTCTTTCACTATCTCCTCCAGAGGCCTCATCGTGTCCTCGTTGAGCTCCTCCCTCTTGAAGCCAAGGTGTCCGCCTGCCTCAGGCCCTTCCACGACCACCAGATCTGGAATCCTTGAGTATTTCTTAGTCCAGCTCTTGATTATGAGCGAAGCTGCCTTGCCCGATGAGACTATGGGAGCGATCTTTATGCTGCTCCCCTCCACCAGCTTTGGCAGGTTCAGAGGAAGTCCCGCTCCCGATATTATTAGGTCGGCTCCCCCGTCTATGCATGCCTGCACCATCTCGTCGTAATGGGTTATGGCAACCATCAGGTTTACGCCTATTATGCCCTCGGGGCTCATTTCCCTTGCAGCCTTGAGCTCCTTTTTCAGGGCCCTTACATTGGCTTCCAAAGTGTTTGTTTCAAAATCCGGTTCTCTATATCCTATCTGGACGCCTGATATTACACCTACTCCACCGGCCTTCGCAACTGCGGCCGCAAGCTTTGAGCCTGAAACTCCTACACCCATTCCGCCTTGTATGATCGGCAGCTTTGCAACTAAATCACCTATTTTTAAAGAAGGTAGTTTCATTTGATCCTCTCCTTATCAATATATCTTTATTATTTTGACAATCAAAGTATATATTATTCGGGACACCGTGTCAATTTTTTTGCCATATATATACATTTGCTGCAGATTAATAAAGTTTGTTATACCTTTTTGTATTTGCTATAATTGATTAAGAGATTTCAAATTGAAGGCAGGTTAAAATAATTTATGAGCACTTTTTTATTCAAGAACAGGAACAGCATGTTTACACCTGTAAGCAATGCATTCATAGAAAATTACATGCCCAAGGCAAGAGGGGAATTCGTCAAGGTCTACCTCCTTGGGCTTAAATACTGCGTTTCGGGTGAGCCTGGCGTAGCTTCGCAGATAATGGCGAGCTCCCTTCACCTCCTGGAAACCGACGTGCTCAACGCCTGGACCTACTGGAGCGAAGCCGGCGTGGTGAAGATGGTACCCATGGACAATATGGGGAACTTCTCCATACAATTTGTCGACCTGGACGAGCCGGCCGATGCCAAAGCGCAGGAAATCAACCTTCTCGAGGAGCTGAACAACGGCTCGACGAAGGACATGCTGCAGGACATCGAGAAGCTGCTCTTCAGGCCGCTGTCCTCCTCGGAGATGCAGATGTACATCTCCTGGCAGAAGGAGTTTGACTTCAGCCCGGAGATAATACTGCTGCTCATCCAGTACTGCGCTTCTAAGGGGAAGAACGACTCGAGGTATATCGAGAAGACCGCCCTGGCATGGCATGACGCCAGGATAAAGACTATAGACGATGCCCAGTCCTTCATAAAGAGGAGCGAGGACAAGTGGGTGAAGATAAGGAAAATATTGAAATACCTGGGGATCCGTGATGGCGAGGTCATGAAGCCGCAGGAGGAGATGATAGTCAAGTGGCTTTACACCTACAACTTCAGCCTTGACATAGTATTCAGGGCCTGCAACATATGCTTCGAAAGGATAAACAAAGCGGACTTCAAGTACATCGACGGAATCCTGAACAGCTGGTACAAGGAAGGCATCAAGACCCTTGAGGATGTCGACAAGAAGGACGTAAGGAAGAGCCCTTCAAAAGGAAGCTACAAGAACGCACCTGCTGCCCAGAAGCAGCCTGAAGGAAAGTTCAATAATTTCGAGCACAGGAACTACGACTACGACGATCTCGAGAAAAAATTGCTAGGATGGGATACCGATGATTAGAAGATACAATGCGAGAATAATGCAGATGTACGAAGCGGCAAGGATCGAGGAGGAGAACCTCCTTAAGGAACGAAAGTCGGAGATCGAAAAGAAGATCCCCGAGGTGACAGCCATTGACCAGGAGATAGCGAGGCTCGGCCTCAGGCTCTCGCTGGAGATGCTGAGCGGCTCAAGAGATATCGAAGCCCTCATAGCCGCGCAGAAGGAAAAGATAACAGAGCTCAAGGTAAGGAAATCGGAGCTGCTTGTAAGCCGCGGATACCCAATGGATTACCTCGAGCTTCACTACAACTGCGGCAGATGCAGGGACACGGGCTACATCGGCTCAGCGAAATGCCCCTGCTTCAGGAGCAAGCTTGTAGAGCTTTACTATGAAGGCTCTGAGATGAAGCGGATCCTCAGGGAGCACAGCTTCGCAAACTTCGACATAGAGCTTTACAGCAGCTCAAGGAGGGCCAACGAACCCAAGAGCCCCAGGAAAAACATAGAGGACACTCTTTCAAAGGCTTGGAAATTCATAGAGGATTTCCAGGATTCACGTGAGAACCTTCTGTTCTTCGGCGGCCCGGGCACTGGCAAGACCTTCCTCTCCCACTGCATAGCAAAAGAGCTACTGGACAGGGGATGGTTCGTAGTCTACAAGACCTCTGAAGAGCTCGTATCCGACCTCAAGAAGATCCGCTTCGAGACTGACCCTGAGCTTGAGGAAATTCTGCTCAACTGCGACCTTCTAATAATAGATGACCTCGGCTCGGAGCAGATAACCGACTTCTCAAAGACCGAACTTTTCACATTCCTGAACAAGAAGCTTCTGAAGGGAAGCAAGATGCTGGTTTCCACGAACTGCGGGCTGGAGAACCTGGCCAACCTCTATTCCGAAAGGATATCCTCGAGGCTGCTTGGGGAATTCACCCTCTGCAAGTTTTACGGGAACGACATCAGGATCAGCAAGAATATAAAGGAAACAAAAAAATAAAGGGCTGCTGCTGCAGTCCTTTTTCGCGCCTTGAAATCGCACGAAGCAACAAAAAAAAAGAGCATCTCGCGATACTCTCTCTTTGATGGCGACCCAGAAGGGACTCGAACCCTCGACCTCCGGCGTGACAGGCCGGCACTCTAACCATCTGAGCCACTGGGCCAGATTATTTGATTTTGTTTCCATAAAAAATGGTGGGCACAACAGGGCTCGAACCTGTGACCCTCTGCTTGTAAGGCAGATGCTCTCCCAGCTGAGCTATGCGCCCACTTTAATGGTGACCCATAGGAGAATCGAACTCCTGTTACCACCGTGAAAGGGTGGTGTCTTGACCGCTTGACCAATGGGCCTTATTGAATTGTTTATGGAGCTGGCAATAGGAATCGAACCTACAACCTGCTGATTACAAGTCAGCTGCTCTACCGTTGAGCCATGCCAGCATAATAATGGCGACCCAGAAGGGACTCGAACCCTCGACCTCCGGCGTGACAGGCCGGCACTCTAACCATCTGAGCCACTGGGCCATTAAAGTGTGGTGGGCACAACAGGGCTCGAACCTGTGACCCTCTGCTTGTAAGGCAGATGCTCTCCCAGCTGAGCTATGCGCCCACACTAATGGTGACCCATAGGAGAATCGAACTCCTGTTACCACCGTGAAAGGGTGGTGTCTTGACCGCTTGACCAATGGGCCTTATTATGTTTTGCTGCGTACTCCGCAACCCGACATAGACTATAATACATAATTTTAACCCGGGTGTCAACAACTTTTTTAGTTTTTTTCAGGACGTTTTTTTGATTATTTTGTTTTGATGTATCCGGTGTACTCCATGATCAGGAGCGCGGTGTCCTCGATCGCCCTGTTCGTTACGTCTATGACCTGGCATTTCAGCCTTCTCATAAGCTTCTCTGCGAACTCAAGCTCGGTCAGTATCCTCTCCGCGTTCGCGTACTGAAGGTCCCTCAGATGCTGGTGCTGGCCCGAGGCTTTTCCTATCCTGTGGATCCTGTTCTTCCTTATGTCCATGAGCGTGAGAGGGTCTATAGTGAGGCCGATGATCTTCTTCCTGTCTATCTGGAAAAGCTCCTCGGGCACTGGAATCTCGGGGATTAGCGGGATGTTTAGCGCCTTTATGCCCTTGTTCGCCAAGGCCATGCATATAGGCGTCTTCGATGTCCTGGACAAGCCGATTAAGACTACGTCGGCATACCTTATGCCCGCGTGGTCCTTGCTGTCGTCATACTGCATCGCGAACTCCATAGCCTCTATCTTCTTGTAGTAAGCCGAGTCTATTCCCCATATGAGGCCCGGCTTGTTTTCAGCTTCTACGTTCATGAGCTGCGCTGCCATGTTTATGCACGGGCCAAGTATGTTTATTACGTGTATGTTCTTTGCAATGCACCTTTCAAGCAGGTATTTCCTTATGTCTACGGTGATTATTGTAGAAATGACCATGCAGTGATGCGGCTCCTCAATCGCCTCGATGAAGTCATCGACGCTTTTAACGGTCCTGAGGTACGGAACCCTCTCTACATCTATCTTGCCGCGGAACTGGCTGGCCGTTGCCTTTGCAACAAGCTCCGAGGTTTCTCCAATCGAATCGGAAACAGCGTATATCTTGTACATACCTGATCCTCCTTATATGTGATAAAATGATTATACCAATATTGTATCATATAACTCAACGGAAAAAATTGTAGGGAGATGAGAATTTGTTTCATGATATATTGATAATCGGCGGAGGTGCTGCCGGCATAGCCGCCGCGATAGCAGCCAGGGACATGGGAATTGACGCAGCAGTACTTGAAGGAGGGGACCGGATAGGCAGGAAGCTGCTTGCAACCGGCAACGGGAGGTGCAACATCTCGAACACCGGCTTGGAGCCTATAAGGTACCACAGCGAGAACGCCGCCTTTCCCGGACAGGTGCTTGAACGCTTCGGCTACAGGGAGGCAGAGGATTTTTTCAGCCTGCTCGGCCTTCCGCTCACAACGCTCGAAGACGGGAAGGTCTACCCTCTTTCACTCCAGGCGTCCTCCGTCATCGACATATTCAGGCTTGCAATGGAGGAAAGAAGCATACCAGTCTACCTCAACTCAAAGGTCAGGGATGTCAGGAAGTCCGGCAGGGTCTTCAGGCTGCTTGCGAACTCGGGGGACGCTTTTGAGTGCAGCAAGCTTATAATCTGCTGCGGCGGCAAGTCCTACCCCAACAGCGGCTCCGACGGCTCCGGCTTCACCTTGGCCAAGCAGCTGGGCCACAGCATCATTAACCCTGTACCTTCCCTTGTCCAGCTCAAGCTGAGTTACGACCACTTGAAGGCGGTTTCCGGAGTCAAGTTCGACGGCTACGCTACGATAAAGACCGGCGATGAATCCAGGACGGAGTTCGGCGAGATCCTGTTCACGGACTACGGGATATCGGGCCCTCCTGTCCTTCAGCTAAGCCGAACCGCCTCACTGGCCCTTTCAAAAGGCCAGCCTGTGAACATGCTTGTTGACATGATGCCGGGCATGTCAGCCGCCGAGCTGGAGGAATTCCTTGAGAACCACTTCGCCACCTTCAGCTACAGGAGCGTTATGAACGCCCTGGTGGGCGTCGTCAACAAGAAGCTCATCCCCATAATCCTCAGGGAGGCCGGGATCAGGGAGATCCACAAGCCCTGCTTGGAGCTTACCGCAATAGAGAAGAAAAAGCTGTACGGAGTGATGAAAGCCTGGAGCTTCGAGGTGTGCGACACGAACTCCTTCAAGAACGCGCAGGTGACCGCCGGAGGCGTCGACACAAGGGAGATATCCGCCTCCACCCTGGAATCCAAGCTGGTGCCGGGCCTGTACTTCGCCGGCGAGGTCCTCGATGTCGACGGCGACTGCGGTGGCTTCAACCTTCAGTGGGCATGGGCTTCCGGCTATACAGCTGCGATGAGCGCGTCAAAAAAATAGGGATGGGGATTATCATCCCCATCTCGTTTCAGCTTTGTTCAGAACGTTCCCGTCCCCGTCAAGGATCTTGTGCCCGCACACCACTTCATCCCCCTGGGCTTCGGTGCTGGTGCACACCTTTATCACTTCTCCGTAGAAGGTCTCCTTCTCATATACCAGGCTTATGCTTTTCAGGGTGTAGTTCAGGACGATCTCCACAGGGACCGTCTCAAGCACCCAGGCCGCATAGTTGACATTGTTGACATGCCTGTTCGTGTCTATGTCGCTGTACCTTACGCTGAACTCCTTTACCGTGCCGGCCTCCGCGGGCGCGGTTATCTTTCTCGTCTCCAGAGCGTCGCTCTTGTCCGGGGAAATTCCGAAGGCATCGTACATGTTCTCAGTAACCTTAAGCGGCTTCCTCCTTGAGGTGTCTATAAGGAACCATACCGTCCTTGCGCTGACAATGATGTTGCCATCACCATCCTCGATCTCGAATTTCCTGTAGGCGTAAAACTTACGGAAGGAATAGGGTTCCGTCCTAACCTTTATCCTCTCGCCGTAGACGGGGTACCTCCCGATGTCTATGTCCCATTTATATATAATCCAGGCTATCCCGTTTTCCCTCATGAAGTCTATGCTGATGCCCACACTGTCTGACTGCTCAGTGACTATGTCGTTGAAGTAGTTCATCAGGCTTGTGAGCAGGACCCGCCGCTTGTAGTCAACTTCGTAATAATGGATTTCGTATTCCTTTTCCGCTATCTTCCCCATCATCTACCATCCCTTCAAATGACAAATGAGATAACAGCAAAGCCATTATCTCATCCAAATCAACTTATTACTTATTAAGAGCTTCAAGTAAAGCGTCCATGTTTATTCCGTGAACCATTGCCGCCTGCTCAACAGATTCACCTGCAGCTGAAGGGCAGTAAACGCATCCCATTCCAAACGACTGAAGGATTGCTGCTGTTTCAGGATATTCCCTTATTATCTGTCCGATTGTCATGTCTTTAGTTATTTTCATTGCGAAAACCTCTCTTTTATGAATAAATTTTGGCGCTGTCGCCTATAAACATTATAGGAAACTATCGAACCCATTTCAAGCGATTCTATAATTTGTTTATCTCCATCGTCTGGTCTCTCTTTGGACCAACGGATACGATAGATACCCTTGTCTCAGTAAGCTCTTCTATCCTCTTAAGGTAGATCTTCGCATTTTCAGGGATGTCTTCATATGATCTTGCGTTCTCGATCGATTCATCCCAGCCGTCGAACTCCTCGTAGATAGGCTCGCATCTCTCCAGATCCTCAAGGCTGGCAGGGAAGTAGTCTATCACCTTTCCATCCAGCTTGTAGCCTGTGCACATCTTGACCTTTTCAAGTCCTGCCAGGGTGTCTATCTTCGTAACAACGAAGCTTGTAAGCCCCGATATTCTCGCAGAGGATTTGAGGATTACTATGTCAAGCCATCCGCACCTTCTTGATCTTCCAGTTGTAACACCGTATTCGTGTCCCTTTTCCCTTATCCACTCGCCTGTTGCATCGTTGAGCTCTGTAGGGAAAGGTCCTTTGCCCACCCTTGTTGTGTATGCCTTTGCAATTCCCACAGCGCTGTCTATCATTGTAGGTCCTATGCCGGCGCCTGTGCAGACTCCGCCTGCTATCGTGCTCGACGAAGTGACGAACGGATATGTTCCGTAGTCTATGTCGAGAAGCGCTCCCTGAGCTCCCTCAAAAAGGACGTTCTTCCCCTGCTTTATCCTTCTGTACACTTCTACAGAGGTATCCCTTACGAACGGCCTCATGAGCTCTGCATAACCCTGGTACTCCTTGAGCACCTCTTCGTAGCTTAAAGCCTCACCGCCGTATATCTTTGTTATAAGCTCGTTCTTGTCCTCTATGTTTTCCTTCAGCTTTTCCTCGAAGACTTCCTTGTGCATCAGGTCGGAAACCCTAAGTCCGCATCTTTCCATCTTGTCTGTATAGCAAGGCCCTATGCCTTTTTTTGTTGTCCCAATGTCGTTCTTGCCCCTTGCGCTTTCCTTTATGCCGTCAAGCACCCTGTGGTAAGGCATTATGAGCTGAGCCCTGTCGCTGATTATGAAATTATCAGGAGTAATGCTTATTCCAAGTTCCCTAAGGTAGTTCATTTCTTCAAATAAAGCTTTAGGGTCGAGAACAACGCCGTTGCCGATAACATTCAGTTTCTCATTGTGCAGGATTCCGGAAGGTATAAGGTGGAGCTTGTACTGCTTGTCATCAACTTCGACAGTATGACCTGCATTGTTTCCTCCCTGAAACCTTACAACCACATCTGCTCTTTCTGCAAGATAGTCTGTCATCTTGCCCTTTCCTTCGTCTCCCCATTGTGCACCTAAAACTATAAATGCTGACATAACCATTTCCTCACTTTCAAAAATACTAATATATTATAATTTACCTGCAATGTCTCTTGCTAGTACAGTACCAGAGGCCGATGCCTTCATCAGGCCCCTTGTGATGCCCGCCCCATCTCCGATGGTGTACAGGTTCTTTATATCCTTTATAAACATGTATAGCAGTGTATTCTTAATATACAACCCCGGAGCGATTTTGTCAAAAGCCTTCGAGGCCTCAGCTACGGATGTGAGGTACCTATTAAGAAGCACCTATGACATCACCCCACAATATCGTATCAGATGATAAGTTCATCGTCAATAATCAAGCACGAATATTATCACACTTTTTTCGTTTATATTTCGTGAGTTTGGCTGGCAGCAAAAAGCTGCCGGCAAAAACGCCAGCAGCTAAACGCATCATTAATCGAGCAACATATCCTTTACCTTTACAACTTTTCCACCTTTTGTGTATACCCTCGGAACCCTTCTGCCAACCATACACAGAACCTCGTAGTTTATAGTTCCCAGAAGCGGCGCTATGTCGTCTGCGTCGAACTTCAGGTTTCCGTCTGTACCCATGAGTATGACTTCATCTCCGACCTTGACTTCGCCGACATCTGTCAGGTCTATCATGCACTGGTCCATGCAGATGTTGCCAACCACCGGGGCGAATTTGCCGTTGATTATGACCTTCGCCTTCCTTGAGAGCATCCTTGTGTATCCGTCGGCATAGCCTATGCCTATGGTGCCTATAACCGATTTTCTTTCGGTCTGGAACTTCCTTCCGTAGCCAATATACTGACCTGCTTCGAGGGTCTTGATGTGAAGTATGCATGCCTTGAGCGTCATCGCAGGCTTTATGTCCAGCACTTCTTTGTCGACCTCGTCGGAAGGGTAGTAGCCGTACTGTATAATCCCCGGCCTTACCCCGTCAAGATTTGTGTCTGGCAGATCCATTATCGCAGCGCTGTTGTCCATGTCCCTTACATTTATCTTGACTCCGTTTTCGACAAGCTTCTCCAGGAACCAGTTGTAATTCTTCCACTGGTACTGAGAATATTCCTTGTTGAGCTCGTCGGCGGTGCTGAAATGCGAGAAAAGGCCCTCTACTTCAAGGTTTGGCAGCTTGCTAAGCTTTACAGCCTCGGCTACGCTCTCTTCGTTTGGAAGGAAGCCGATCCTTCCCATCCCGGTGTCCACCTTTATGTGTATCTTCACTGTCTTTCCTGCTGCTGCAGCAGCCTTTGACAGCTTCTCTGCATATTCGTAGCCGAAAACGACAGGTTCCAGGTCATATTCAAGAACGTCCCCGAAAAGAGTTTCAGGCGTATACCCTAGTATGTTTATCTGGCATTTTATCCCAGCCTTCCTCAGCTCGACACCCTCAGTCAGGACCGCCACAGAAAGCCTTGTGGCTCCGTTTTCGAGCAGGACAGGCGCAACCTCGACCGCTCCGTGCCCGTATGCATCAGCTTTTACCACCGCAAATATTTCCTTGCTTTTTGCCCTGGCTCTGATGTTACTCATGTTGTATGCCAGATTATCCAGGTTTACTTCTTCCCATACAGGTCTGTGATTTCTAAACATTTTATTCCTCCCGCTTATTTATTTCTACCTAATTTCTATGCCCATCTCTTTCAGCGTTTCCACTATGAACCCCTTGTCCTTTTTCGTTTCCGCAGCCAGGTATTCGATGTCCCTGCTGTCCGCCCAGGTCGCTCCGACATGCTGGACCGACTTCTTAATGTAGGATTTCCTCAGCCTGTCCATGTCCGAATACCTCGCCTTGATCATGGAAGGATGCTCAGGCATGATTATGTCTTTTCCAGGAGTGTCCGTGTCAGGATCTCCGAACTTTACCTCAACGCCGTTCTGTCTAGCGAACGCCAGCTGAGGCAGCGGATGCTTCCCTGCTCCAGTGTACTCAGTTTCCTGGACTATTATTATCTGATCCTCGTCAAGCTCTCTCGCAAGGGCGAACGCAGCCGTAAGCGAAGTGTTCCCCGCAGGCCCCCTCTCCATTCCCTCGAGGCTGGAAAGGGCTTCCGTCATGTAGAAAACCTCTCCCTGCTTGACTATCATGTACTCATCCATATACCTGAGCGGCCTGGCAGCCGATCTCGGAACGTCGCTGTGGTCAGGGTCCGTGGCATAAGGCACTCCGAAGCCAGTGTGACCCGTTGTGAAGGATTTCCTGTTGAAATCGTTGTCTGAAGCCATGTGAAGACCCTTCAGGTCAACGGATGCGCCGTATATCTTCGTGTCCGCAGCACCGGCCTTCATGAGGCCCCTGGCTGTACCAGTGAGGTTTCCGCCGCCCGCGTGAGTTGCCAGAACGTAATCAGGGAAGCGTCCCGTCATCTCCTTGCACTGGTTTGCAAGTTCGAAGCCAAGACTCTCTGTCCCAGCTATTGCAAAGAAAGAGTAAAGAGAAGCGTTGAAATAGCCTGTATCTTCGAGAATGCTGAGAAACGTGTAGTGGAGCTCCGGCCCTACCGAGAGCTGCACGACCTCCGCTCCCAGGCATTCGCATTTCCTTTGTTTTTCAAGTATTTCAGGCTGTCCGACCTTTCTTGAATCGAAGCATTCCTGGACTATAATGCAGTCAAGGTTCCTCATCGCAGCCTGTGACGCTACTGCGGCTCCGTAGTTTCCGCTTGTCGCTGCAACAACCCCCTTGTAGCCCATCTTTTGCGCCTCGTATACCGAAAGTGCTGCCCTTCTGTCCTTGAAGCTGCCAGAAGGGTTGCACTGCTCGTCTTTGACGAATATCCTGGCGCCTTTTCCTGGCGGCGACAGCCTTCTTGCCAAGGCAGTGATGTTTTTCAATTCAATAAGAGGTGTGTTTCCGACACCGGTTTCCCTGTTTATCTTTATGACTTCTTCAAGGGAATAACCCGTGCTTGACATCATCCCTTCGTAGTCGAACGCAATGTTTCCGCTTTCGAATTCGGAATAGTCCACCCCTATAGCTTTCTTAATGATCTCGTTGCTTCTTGCTGTAACAGCTGAAAAACTTTTGTCTAAAGCCATTATTCCTCAACCCCCCTCACAATATCTTTTACCTGCCTGCTTATCTTGAGAAGTTCAGGGATGTAGATGTCTCCAAAGCCGTAATCATATGTAGGATTCACATCAACAAGGGTGCCTTGGACTATTCTTCCTACCCTTGTTGTCACTTCAACAACATCCCCCATTTTTGCGTCTGAGTTGAGGAACCCCTTTACCCATCTTTCCAAAGGAACCTTTTTTGTGTCCTCGGGAATTTTGGCGGTCCTTTCTTCCGGCTTCAAAATGATGTTGTGAATCTGGACCCATTCGCCTTTTTTCACTGTTTCACTCATATATGTACCCCCCAAATATAATAAGTTCCTTATTAATTATATTCCTATAATATTCGGAATTCAACAATTTTCAGAACCTTCAACCCGGATGATATTTGCAGCAAACTTCAGTTTCTTGGCAATTTATATATATTTTGATGAAAATATGTTATAATTATTATCAAACTAATTTCGATTCACAAGGAGGATTAATTAAATGGACAGTGGTCCTGGCAGTCTTATCATAGAGCTTTTGCTTATATTCATCCTGATTTTCGTGAACGCGTTTTTCTCCGCTTCGGAAATGGCAATAGTCTCTATCAACAAAAACAAAATCAGCCTATTGGCCTCGGAAGGCAACCAGAAGGCTATACTTATCAGCAAGCTCATTGGGGAACCGAGCCGATTCCTTGCCACAATACAGGTAGGCGTGACTCTCGCAGGCTTCCTCACAAGCGCATTCGCGGCAACGAGCATTTCAAAGTACCTTTCAGCCGCCCTGGAGAGAATTAATATATATGGAAGCGAATCTGTTTCCGTCATAGTAATAACAATATTGATGTCATATCTTACGCTGGTGTTCGGAGAGCTTTTCCCCAAAAGGCTTGCACTGAACAACTCCGAGAAAATCGCGATGCTAACCGTAACACCCGTACTTTTCTTCTCAAAGGTAACAAAGCCTTTCGTCAAGTTTCTGACCTTCTCAACAAACCTGCTTCTCAGGATCTTCGGAATAACCTCCGAAAACCTTGAGGAAAAGGTATCCGAGGAAGAGATCAGGATGCTCATAAACGTAGGCGAAGAGACCGGCGTTATAAAGGAAACAGAAAAGGACATGATCGAAGGCATATTCCAATTCGACGATACGCTGGCAAAGGAAATAATGACTCCGAGGACGAACGTTTTCGCAATAGATATTGAAACGCCTTCGGACGAGATCCTTGACCAGGTGCTTTCCGAGCAGTACTCAAGGATACCGGTTTACGAGGAAGACATAGACAACATCATAGGCGTCCTTTACATGAAGGACCTTTTCGTTAACCTGAGAAAAACTCAGGATGCAAAGACCGGGTTAGGAAGCATCAAGGAGATGCTCAGACCGGCCTATTTCGTACCCGAGACCAAAAATATCGACACCCTGTTCAGGGAACTGCAAAGCACCAAGAACCACATGGCAATGCTCATTGACGAATACGGCGGTTTTGCCGGCATAGTGACGATCGAGGACCTCATAGAGGAGATAATGGGCAACATCTTCGACGAATACGACGACAGCGACGAGGACATTAAAGTAATAGACCAGCACACTTACGAGGTGAGCGGGCTTGTTTCCATAAACGATATCAACGAAGCTCTACAAATCGAGCTCCCTTCCGACAACTACGACACCATAGGCGGTTTCGTCATGAACCTGCTCGGAAGCATCCCTAGCGAAGAGGAGAATCCCGTTCTCGAATACGAGGGGATGAAGTTCAAAATTGAAAAAGTGAGCGAAAAGAGAGTAGAAGTGCTTAAAATAAGATTGACGGAAGCCCCCGAAGAAGAGGGCGAAGAGGGAGCCGAAGCTCCCGATTCAGAATAGCAGCAGCGAATAGCCGTTTTTCTTGAGCCAGCTTTTCCTTTCCTTATAATCAGGAAGTACAGATTCCACAGCCAGCCAGAAAGCGCTGCTGTGGTTTTTGTGTTTTATATGGCACAGCTCGTGGACAAGGATGTAGTCAATAATTTCAGGAGGCGCAAGCGCAAGTTTAGCGTTTATGCTAATGTTGTTGTCCCAGGAACAGCTGCCCCATATGGTTTTCTGAAACCTCACGCTTACCTTGCCCGGGAATACGCCCATGAGCGCTGAAAGCTCAGCTATCCTGACAGTAACAATGTCCAGCAGCTTTTGCCTGTACCAGAGATCGAGAGCCGCTTTAAGCTCCTCCCTGAAGCCGGTCGCCTCGCTCTCGCCGCAGAAGGCCCTGAAGCGGGAACCGTCGAACTCGACACTGGCATCTCCACTGCAGCCCTTGACAATTTCAAGGCTGTACTTCCTGCCAAGGAACGGGACCTCATCGAGGCCCTGGTTAAGCCCCTCAAGGACCCTGGACCTCACCTTTGCGATCCACTCCTCCTTCTCCCTTAGAAGCGACTCTACGCTGCTTTTGCTCGCTTTGAGCGGAGCATAGACGAGCACCTCGCCCTCCAGGGAGATCTTTATACCGAATGTCTTGCGTTTTTTCCTGATAAGCGTGTATTCCATAATTCTCTCCAAAAATATGGGCGGCAATCTGCCGCCCTAAAATCATTACCAGCCTTTTGCAGTTTCAAGAACCTCGTCCGGAATCTCCCCGTTGATGAACTCCTGGATCGCCTCGTCGATTATCTCGATCGCCTTGTCCAGCTCTTCCTTCGTTATAACAAGAGGAGGCTGTATCCTGAGAACGTTGTTTGCGAAGAACGTAAGGAGGAGCCCTTTCTCCCAGCACCTGTAGCATACCTTGGCGCAGGCTTCCTGGTATCTTTCCTTTGTCTTAGGGTCCTTCACAAGGTCAATGCCCAGATTTAGCCCCAAGCCCCTCACATCGCCTATGAGAGGGTATTTCTTCTTGAGCTTCATGAATTTGGCTTTGAGGTATTCACCCTTCTCCTTCGACCCTTCAACAAGCCCCTCTTCCCTGATCACCTCTATGGTCGCAAGTGCTGCCTGGCAGCAGACAGGATTTCCTATAGTCGTGAAGAGGTGCGCAGGAGGACCTACTGACTCGATAATCTCCTCTCTGGCCACGACGGCGCTTAGAGGCATCCCCGATGCTATTGCTTTGCCAAGCACCATTATGTCAGGCTCAACGCCAAAGTTCTCGATTGCGAACCATTTGCCGGTCCTTCCGAAGCCCTGCTGGACTTCATCCACCGCAAACAGTATACCATGCTTCTTGCACAAATCATAGAGGGCCTTTGTGTACTTCTCAGGAGGTATTATTATGCCGCCATCCCCTGCTATTGGCTCCATAAGCACTGCCGCGACTTCCTCCGGCGGGAGGTATGTAGTGAACTTCTGCTTCAGCTCGTCCAGGCACTCCACATTGCAGCTCGCAGGCTTCTTGCCGCAGCTGCATCTGTAGCAGTCGGGATAGTTGATGTGGAATATGTCTGGAACCAGAGGCCCTATCTTCCTTCTCATGTTGAGGCTCAACGCTGAAAGCGAAATAGAACCATAGGTGGAGCCGTGGTAGGAGCCTACAAAGGAAATTATTTTGCTTCTTCCCGTATAAGCCCTGGCAATCTTCATCATGCCGTCATTTGAGTCTGAGCCTGTAAGGCCAAACATAACTTTTTTCTTGAACTTGCCCGGAGTGATTTTGACCAGTTCCTCTGCAAGCTTTATCATCGGCTCATTGTACATGTAAGCAGGCGTGTAGTGTATGAGTTCCTGGGCCTGATCCGTGATGGCTTTTACAACCTTCGGATGGCAGTGGCCAGTATTAGTAGCTCCTGCACTGGATAGAAAGTCTATGAATTCATTTCCATCAAAATCCTCTAGAATCGCTCCATGCCCCTTTTTAAGCACCAGTGGGTAGTAAGGGACCCTCGCCCCTGTTCCTATCACCTTGTTATCCCTGGCAACCAAAGCTTTTCCCTTTTTCAGTTTTAACGTCATTAATAATCCTCCCCTCGCTCGATCAGTTTTGCATTTTACTTCTTTTAACAATTTTACTATTTTTAAATAATTCAGTCAAATGTAAATTATTGCTTATTCTGTTGTTCATTTGCCTGAAAATACAGTATATTCAGCGTTTTATCTACGCTTTGACAGCGCACCTTGAGAATCGCTCAAAACAACGTTTATGCGCTATCCGCATATTTTATGTTCATAATTTATTAAAACATATTGCAAAAAATTCACAGCGGTGGTAGAATTGTTTTAGCTGGAATAATTCATTTTTTTCAATAATCTTAACTATCGGGTTATTCTGCAAACGTAAGAAATGTCCCTGGCAAAGAAAGGAGGGAGTCGCGAGACGGGGGCGCTTCAAAAATAATATTTTTAGGGGGTAAAAATATGAGCGAAAACAAAGGCGGAGCTATTCACGGCGAAGAGCTCGAACGTGGTCTTGAAGAGAGACACGTACAACTTATGGCAATAGGTGGAGCGATCGGTGTTGGATTGTTCCTCGGATCAGCAAGAGCAATACAGACAGCAGGACCAGCACTCTTACTTGCATATGCAGGTGGCGGATTTATTCTTTATATCATTATGCGTGCACTCGGCGAAATGGCTACTGAGCATCCTATAGCAGGATCCTTCGCAGCTTACGCTTACACTTACATTTCACCTCTCCTCGGATTCATGACTGGTTGGTCATACTGGTTCATGTGGGTTGTTACATGTATGGCGGAAGTTACAGCCGTTGGTGTTTACATCCAGTTCTGGTGGCCAAACATCCCTACATGGATTACTGCATTCGTATGTATCGCATTGTTGACACTCGTTAACCTTACAGCAGCATCACTTTTCGGTGAGTTCGAATTCTGGTTCGCTCTGATAAAGGTTGTCACTATCATAGTCATGATCGTAGTAGGTGCTATCATGATGTTCACTGGCCTTGGAAACAACGGCGTTGCAGTTGGATTCACAAACCTGTACTCACACGGCGGATTCTTCCCTAAGGGAATCTGGGGACCAATGCAGGCTCTCGTTATGGTAACATTCGCGTTCCTCGGAATCGAGCTTATCGGTGTTACTGCCGGTGAAGCAAAGAACCCTGACAAGGTTATACCTTCAGCAATAAAGAAGGTTTTCTGGAGAATAATGATATTCTACGTTGG
>DBML01000029.1 GCA_002298915.1 Clostridium sp. UBA699 | reverse complement strand
AAAGGGCGGCTATTCTTGGATTGTTTAATCCTCTGAGTTAAGCCGATGATTAACCGTCCCCAATCCTCTTGACATATCAACTGCATTAAATATACAATTTTACTATGATTAATGATATTGGAAACAAAAATGAAGAAAATTTGATTCATGAATTTAAGAACAGGAAGGCAACCCCGACTATACTTGCGGATATACTGCGTAGGGCCATTTTCAAGGGCGAATTAAAAGGAGGCCAGCAGATAAGGCAGACCGAAATTGCAGAGCAGTTCGGGACCAGCAGAATACCCGTCAGGGAGGCGCTCAAGCAGCTTGAGGCAGAGGGGCTTATTACACTTAATCCAAACAAGGGCGCTGTCATCTCCACTTTAAGCGCAAAGGAAGCCAGGGAAATATACGAGATACGTGAGCTGCTGGAAACAGGAGCCGTCAAGTTCTCCATAGAGAATGTTACAGAGTCAGATCTTGCGAAAGCTGAGGGCATACTTAAGGAGATAGATAGTGAAAGCGATGCAGGAAAGTGGCTCGACCTAAACTGGGAATTCCATTCGTGCCTGTATTCGCCTGCAGAAAGACCGAAGCTAATTTCCATAATAAACAATCTTCACATAAACGTAAACAGGTACATCAGGATATACCTGGAGCTCATGAACTATGAGGAGAGATCTCAGGCTGAGCATTATGAAATACTTGATGCGTACAGAAACAAGGATCTGGAAAAGGCTGTCCAGGCTACAATAAAACATCTGCAGCATGCATCAAATCAGCTCGTCACCTATCTTAGCGAAACGATTAAATAAAACAAAATAGTAGTATTAGAAAACAAAATGAGAAAGGCCCTGATGCGGGTCTTTTTATTGTTGATTTTAAAGTGTATACAATATACAATATACATGTAGAAAGTTTCGATAAAAATTCTTTTAAAGGAGATAAGGTAAATGAGTATAACCGAAAGAATTGAAAAATCAAGGCAGGAATATGTTAATTCGAAGCCATTTGTATGCTACGAAAGAGCAAGGATCTGGACTGAATCCCACAAAACTACGGAAGACGAACCAGTCGCTGTAAGAAGAGCTAAGGCATTTTTGGCAGCTTGCGAACAGCTTCCTGTAAACATTTACGACAACGAAATAGTCGTTGGTGTTGCAGGCCGCTTCAGAAGAACAGGAATACTCACTCCTGAATTTTCATGGAAATGGGTGGACAAGGAGATGGACAACTTCGACAAGAGGTCTCAGGATCCATATGTCATAACCGATGAACAGAGAGATTTCCTGCGTAAAGAAGTATTCCCATACTGGAAAGGTAAGTCTCTTGAGGAGCATTTCCTGAAAAGAATACCGGAAGAAACAGCGAAGATATTGATAGATACGGGCATAATCGACAACGACTCAAAATGGAGGCAGGCAATTGGCGAGATAACACCTGACTACCAGGACGTACTTTTTGTGAAGGGATACTCAAAGATCAAGCAGGAAGCTGAAGAAGCTCTCAGGAACCTTGAACCTACAACGCTAGAAAACATGGACAAGATCATATTTTACAAATCGATAGCGATAGTTTCAGAAGGCATAATGAAATTTTCAGAAAGATATGCAGACAAAGCAGAAGAAATGGCCAAGTCAGAAAAAGACATTACAAGGGCAGCGGAGCTTATCGAGATTGCCCGTGTATGCAGGAAGGTTCCTGCAAATCCTCCTGAGACATTCCACGAAGCTATACAATTCGTCTGGTTCGTGCAGCTTGGGGGAATCATATCGGAAAATCCGCTTGCTCTCAATCCGGGAAGATTCGACCAGTACATGTTCCCATACTACGAAGGGGACATCAGGGAGGGCAGAATCACTCAGGAGAAAGCACAGGAGCTCATCGAGGCTTTGTGGATAAAACTTTCAGAGTGGGTGTGGACAATATCTTCAAACACTGCGCAGTTTTTTGCTGGATACAACCAGTTCCAGAACCTCACTGTAGGGGGAAGGAAAAGGGACGGAAGCGACGCGACGAATGATCTTTCCTATATGGCCTTGAAGGCCACTGCAGATGTTAAGACTCACCAGCCAGGCCTTAGCGTGCGAATATCGGCAGGATGCCCTGAGGAATTCATGAACGAAGTGTCGAAACTAGTGAAGCTTGGGACCGGCTTCCCAGCTATACACAATGACCAGGCGGGGGCCCAGATGCTTTTACAGGCAGGCTATGAGCCGGAGGACGCAAGAGACTGGAACAACTGCGGGTGCGTTGTACCTCACTTCAGAAAGACAGCGCAGTGGACGTCTGCAGTCAACGTAAACTTCGGATCAGCTTTAGAGTACGCTCTTAACCAGGGCAAGAACAGGTTGACTGGAGACAAGCAGGGGATGGAGGAAATGCCGGCAACTGAATTCAAATCGTATGAGGAAGTTCAGGCAGCGTTCTTGAAGCAGCTTGCATACCTCGTCAAGCATTCCGTCATTGGTTCGGTTGTGGCGCAGGAGCTCCATACCGAGATGGTTCCAAGGCCGTTCCTTTCGTCCTGCGTGGACGGCTGCATGCAGAAAGGCAAGGACCTGAGCAAGGGCGGAGCAGTGTACAACGTGGGACCGGTTCTCACAGGAATAGGTCTTGGCGTTGTTGCAAACTCGCTGGCTGTCATAAAGAAGCTCGTCTTCGACGACAAGGTAACAACCATGGAAGAGCTCGACAAGGCTATGAACGCAAACTGGGAGGGCTACGATGAGCTCAGAAAAAAAGCTCTCGCTGTTCCTAAGTACGGAAACGACGAGAGGTATGTAGACGACATAGCGGTTTTGGTCTCCGATTTCTACTACAGGGAGACAAGGTCGCATAAGGACATATTCGGCTCGAACTTCAACTCAGCGTTCATGGGGATTTCAAATTACATCCCTGCAGGAAAGATAGTCGGAGCCACGCCTTGCGGTAGAAAAGCAACCATGCCTCTAACCGAAGGGGTTTCTCCTTTCGCAGGCTCAGACATAACTTCACCGCTTGCTGCCATGAAATCTGCTGCTAAGGTGAACCACGATGTTCACACTGGTGGGACGCTGCTTAACCTGAGGCTTTCTCCGGACATGCTTAAATCGGAGAGGGGCGTAAAGAACCTTTCGGCAATGATCCGCTCATACTTCGCCCTTGGTGCATTCCATGTACAGTTCAACACCATTTCAAACGAGCTGCTGCATGAAGCTCAGGAACACCCTGACAGCTACAGGGATCTTCTGGTTCGTGTCGCAGGCTACAGCACTCAGTTTGTCAACCTGTCACGTGAAGTGCAGGACGCGATAATTGCAAGAACTGCTCACGAGCACATGTAGAGGTGAGGTAAATGGCTTCAGACAGCATAGGTTTTGTATCACAGATCCAGGGTTTCTGCGTCAATGATGGTGAGGGGATCCGGACAAACATATTCTTGTCCGGCTGCCCTCTGAGGTGTAAGTGGTGTGCGAACCCTGAAACCTGGACGCCTTCAGCGAAGCTTACGGTCGTAAAGGAAAAATGCACAGGCTGCGGAAGATGCATGCATGCATGCCCTGTGAAGGCTGCTCTGAATCCTATCGATTCAGATGTTTTTGTGACTGAGGCTTGCAATTCATGCGGCAAATGCGTGGATGTCTGCCCGACCTCAGCGAGGAAGGTTCTCGGATCATACATGACGGTAGGGGATGTCATCGAGAGGGTCAAAAAGGACGTCATTTACTTCAGGCAGTCAGGAGGAGGAGTCACTTTCTCCGGGGGCGAACCTACCTTCCAGAAAAACTTCCTGAAGGCCATTATTGACGAACTCTACGAACTAGGGGTAGATATGGCCATTGAATCGAGCGGCATGTTCTCCTGGGAGGGCTCAAAGGATATATTCGAGAAGCTGGACTTCATTTTTGTCGACCTCAAGATATTCGACAGCGAGAAGCATTGCAAATATACAGGCTCAGGCAACGAGGTTATTCTGGAAAACATTATGAAAATCGGAAAGCTTGGGAAACCCGTAGTTGTGAGGATTCCGCTCATGAAAGATGTGAACGACGATGAGGAGAACATTTCAAGGACTGCCCAGTTCGTCCGGGACAATGTCCCCGGCGGGAGGATTGAGGTACTGCCGCACCATAACTATGGTTCATACAAATATGATGCCCTCGGGATGAAGGAGCACAAGATGCTTTTTGAAACGCCAAGCAAGGAGAGGGTAGAAGAGATAGAGGAGCTCATCCGTAAAAACGGTATTGAAGTCGCAGACTTCAAATAGAAATTAACCGTCCCAAAATCTTCACAAATCCAACACATCTTTGCTATACAATATAATTATTGAGAGTTATATGGAGGTGCAGATAAATGCTTTGTGTTTTTGGAAGACATGCTTTTGGCGGTGGTTTTATGGGGTTCATGATGCTCTTCTGGCTTATCCTGATAGTTTTAGTTATCTATCTCCTTTTCAAGAGGTTCGGAGGCAGCTACAGCGCTGGGAACAGCGAAGCTCTTGAGATCCTGAAAATGCGATATGCAAAAGGCGAGATAACTGAAGAGGAGTACATCAGCAGGAAGAACATCTTAACAAAAAAATAAGGTTAAATCAGCAAAGTCGATCCGCTGATTAACCGTCCCCAATCAGGGGGCCGCTTCTGGCGGCTCCCTTCTGTTTTGTTGATAAATTTTCGATTTGAGATTATAATTATACAAATGAAATAAATTTACGGCTCAGCTATCATAATGCAGAGCCGGCGAAAGGTAAAAACAACATGGCAATAGAAGTTATCACAGACAGCACAAGCTATATCGACGAATCGCTGAGACAGGAACTGGGCATAAAGATAGTTTCGCTCAGCGTGAATTTCGAAGACGAGAGCTTCAGGGAAACCGATATAGACAACGAGACATTCTACAAGAAAATGAAGGAAAAAGGCATACCCAAATCATCCCAGCCCGCTGTGGACGAGCTTTATTCAGCCATAAGAGACGCAGTCAAGGAAGGCAGCAGCGTTGTTTGCGTGTTCATATCCTCCGACATGAGCGGCACCTTTTCCACTGCCCATATAGCAAGGGACATGGTGCTGGAAGAGTTCGCGGATGCAGAGATTGAAATATTAGATTCCAGGTCAAACTGCATGCAGCTTGGCTATGCTGCGATAGTCGCCGCCAGGGCAGCAAGGGAAGGCAAGAGCATGGCTGAGGTGGTGAGGATCGTGGAGGACAACAAGAAGAGAAGCAGGTTTCTGTTCGTGCCTGATACGCTCGAATACCTTAAGAAAGGCGGCAGGATTGGAGGAGCCAGCGCCCTTATCGGAGGGTTGCTCAAAATCATCCCTATTCTAACCGTTGAAAAAGGCAAGACAGAGGTGCTGATGAAGGTCAGGACCAAACAGAAGGCGGTCGACACAATGGTCGAGAAGGTCATGGAGGAAATCGAGAAATTCGGTCTAGGGGAGATATCCGTCCACCACATTAATTGCCTGGATGAGGCAAAGGTACTGGCGGAAAATCTCAAAGCCAGGACTAAAGCAGAGGTCGGGATTTGCAGCATAGGCCCTGTGATAGGGCTGCATGTTGGGCCGGGGGCTCTGGGCATAGTATACTACACGCTTCAGGACAGAATAATATAATCTTTGAAAAGAAGAGGAGAATATAAAATGGCAAGATTAGTTAAAGTTTTAAGCAAAGAAGACATACTTCCGAAATACAGAGGAACAGCTATAGAGAAGCTTTTGGAGTACCACAATCTCAGGATGCCTTTTGACAGGTACGATAATGCTGAGCTGCTTGTTGGCATGTGCATGGACAACAGAAAACAATTGACGATACCGAGCAACTTCGCATATATACTCAGGACAGGCGGCGGAAACCTTAGGTACAGCGAATTCAAGGTTTCATATGCTGTTGCAGTCGGTGGGGTGAAGACCATAGCCCTAATAGGCCATGACAATTGCGGAATGGTGAACCTTCAAGGGAAAAAGGAAAAGTTCATAGAAGGATTGATGGAAAACGCAGGCTGGACAAGGAGCCAGGCTGAAGAGCACTTCAGAAGCTTTGCTCCGGTGTTTGAGATTGAAAATGAGATAAACTTCTTGGTAAGCGAAACAAAGAGGCTGAGAGAAAAATATCCGAAGGTGCTGATAGCGCCGCTTTTCTACAAAATAGACGACAACTTGCTCTATCAGGTGGACGATGACAGCCTTTAACAGCCTGAACAGCCTTGACTACAGCCTTCTAGTCCAGATTCACAGCGCTGCACAGAGCAGCCTGCTCGATTCAGCGATGCCGTATGTGACAAACCTTGGCACTATGGGAGGCATCTGGGCATTGTTCGCGCTGATCCTCATCGCCAACAGAGAATACAGGAACGTGGGAATCATGTGCATTGCGGCGCTGCTTCTGACCACAGTGATAGGCGAGGGAATACTGAAGCATCTGATCCAGAGGCCAAGGCCTTTCGTGCAGTATCCGACAATTGGCTTGCTCATACCAAGCCCCACATCCTATTCGTTCCCTTCGGGGCACACAGGGTCATCCTTCGCGGCAGCATGGGTAATAGCCAGGAACCTAAAAAAATTGGCGGTCCCTGCCTACCTCCTCGCAGCTGCTATAGCGTTTTCAAGGCTTTACCTGATGGTGCATTACCCGACTGACGTCCTGGCAGGCATCCTTGTGGGGACGGCCTCTGCGGTGTGCGCCGAGATTCTTTTCAAGAAATACGTGAACAGGAAGGAAGTGCAGAATACATGAAAAACCTGGTAGTCTTTTACTCCCTGGAGGGAAACACGAAATTCATAGCGGAAAACATAGCTTCTGAAATCGGAGCAGATCTGCTCGAGCTTAAGCCAGTATCGGAAATCAAGAGCAGCGGCTTTTCAAAGTACATCTGGGGAGGCAGGCAGGTGGTCATGGGCAGTAAGCCGAAGCTCCGCGATATATCACTTGACCCGGAAGGATACGACACCATATTCATAGGCACGCCAGTATGGGCATTCAGCTTTTCGCCCGCGATAAACACATTCCTTTCGCGGCACAGGATAGAGGGGAAGAAGGTTGCGCTGTTCTGCTGCAACGGTGGGTCCATGGGCAAGACATTCGCAAACATGAGGGACCGCCTTCAGGGCAACGAGATATTGGGAGAGATTGAATTCGCAGAGCCAATAAAGGGCGTCGAAGAGAAAGCCACGCTTGCGAGGGAATGGGCAAAAGAAATGATAGGAATATAGAAGCGGAAGGAGGGTTATTGATGAAAACCAGGCTGAGAAAAGATCTTAAGAACCTGGTCTACAGGTTCAGGGACGATGACGTGACAGCGCTTGCAGCGGAGCTCTCCTACAGTCTCCTGATCTCCTTTTTTCCTTTCCTCATATTCGTGATAACCCTCATAGGTTTCAGCAACCTCAAAAGCGCAGACGTTCTTTTCGGGCTGGAACAGATACTACCTTACACACTCTACGAGATGGTCAAAAGCACAGTTGTCCAGGTGGTTGAGACGCGGAACCACAATTTGCTGACCCTCAGCTTCATCCTCACCATTTGGATATCCTCAACGGGCTTCAAGGCAGTGATAAAGGGCATAAACAGGGCTTATGACGAACCTGAGAGAAGGTCGGCAATAAGGCTTGAAATAACTGCAATACTGTGCACATTCGCGCTGGCGCTGATAATCTTCCTGACACTTGCACTGCTGGTCATGGGCCAGATTCTGGGCATAAACCTTGGTATGTTCTTCGGGCATCCCTTGGAGTTCCAGAAAGCTTGGGACGTATTCAGATATCTGCTCATACTCAGCGCAATGATCTTTGTGTTTGCTGCCCTCTACAGGTACACCCCGAGCAGGAAGATGACCTGGCTGGAGGTCATCCCAGGGGCGGTATTCGCAACGCTGGGCTGGGTCGCTGCTTCGATGGTCTTTTCGTTCTATGTAAACAACTTCGGGAACTACATGAACATCTACGGAAGCATAGGCGTTATCATAATGCTTCTGACATGGCTTTTCCTGACATCAGTTATCATAATAACGGGCGGGGAGGTCAATGCAACGCTCGCCTTTGACCATGAGGGTAAGGTCAAGAAGATAGGCAAAAAATACTGAAAGCAGGTCGGGCTTAAATGCCGGACCTGCTTTTATTGTGCCTGGATTCGATATTACTTCAGGCCGAACTTCCTCGCTACATCCTCGTAGCTGAGGCCTGCCTTAACGGAATTGAGCAGCTCAGGCGCACGCTTTGTGTCGCCTATGAGGAATCCTCCGACTATCTTCGAGTCGTCGAAATAGAACTTCATATAGCTTCCGGTTTCCGGGTTCCTGCTGGAGGCGCTCCTGTTATCCTCTGTGAAGGAGCCGCAGGAGAACAGCTTTATGTTCATTGCATCAAAGCTGAAGGAAGGGACGAACTCCTTGAAGTGGGCTTCGACTCCGCAGGCGTTCGAACCTGCGACCTTTCCCATACCCATGGCTGCAGGCCAGTTCCCGTAGACCTTGCCGTTGAACTCGGCTACGTCTCCGCAGGCGAAAACATCCGCTTCGCTTGTCTTCATCATGTCGTCAACTATGACACCCTTGTCTGAGGCGATCCCGCTGAGCTCGGCAAGCTCCTTGTTCGGCCTGACGCCGCTTGAGAAGAGCACGAGATCTGCAGCCACAACCTGTCCGCCTGCCAGCCTTACGCCGGCTGCTTTATTGTCTCCCAGTATCTCCTCGGTGTTGGCGTTCAGGATGACCTTTATACCGCTGCTGTCGACAAGGCCGCTGAATATCTTAGCGCCTTCCTCGTCGAGCTGCTTTGAAAGGAGCCCGCTGGAGCGGTCTAGCACGGTAACCTCCAGGCCGGCGTTCATCAGGGACCAGGCAGCTTCAAGTCCGAGAAGACCTCCGCCGACAACCACCGCGCTCTTGCTTAGTGGGATCTGCCTCTTTATGGACTCTGCGTCGGCCACTGACTTGAGGGAAAACACGTTTTCCTTGTCATTTCCCGGAACAGGAGGCACGAAAGCTCGGCTGCCGTTTGCCAGGATCAATCTGCTGTATCTTACTATCGCCCCGTCTCCCAGAAGCAACAGCTTCTGCGCAGTGTTGATCTTCTTGACGGTTGTATTGAGAACAACACTTATCTTCTTCTCCTCATACCAGCTTTGAGGTGAGAGGAGGAACTTAGATTCATCTATAGGGAAGCCAATGAACTTGGAAAGCTGAGGCCTGAAGTAGGTTAGCTGCTTGTCCTCAGATATCATCAGGACAGACGAGTCCTCGTCATGCTTCCTGATAGCGTCGGCAGCATAATATCCGGCTGGGCCATTTCCTATGATTACATACACATTGTCGCCGTAATTCATTTTTAATACCTCCAAAATATTATATTTCTACTACATTATTATACTAATTATATTATTAGCTAGATTTATTATCAACATTCATGCCAGATGAATGAAATTAAATTAATTTTTTCCAGTGCTGCCGTATGATATAATTATGTTAATATTTTGTAAGAGGTGATTACGTTGATAGCAGGCATCGGGACCGACATAGTCGAGATTGGAAGGATAGAGAAAGCGATGGGGAAAAGCGGGAGGTTCCTGGACAAGGTGTTCAGCGCCGGAGAGCAGGAGTACCTCCGCTCAAGGAACTTGAGGCCGGAATACGTTGCGGGCAGGTTCGCGGCGAAGGAGGCCGTTTCAAAGGCTCTCGGCACTGGCTTTGTGGGTTTCGGGTTCACCGACATCGAGATCGCAAGGTCTTCATCGGGAAAGCCTGAAGTTGTATTGAAAGAGAAGGCGGACAGGGTTGCGCGCGGGTTCGGCGATTACAGGATGCATATAAGCATAACCCATGGAAGGGACTGCGCAGTGGCTTTCGCCGTTTTGGAGGTGTTGTGATGAGGGTAGGAACTGCTTCTGTGATGAGGAGGATTGACAGCTGCGCAATCAACGAGATAGGGATACCGGGTATAGTGCTCATGGAGAATGCGTCCAGGGAAGTGCTAAGCTTCCTGCTGGAGAGGTTCGAGGACGACTTCTGCATCGTCTGCTCAAAGGGGAACAACGGCGGAGACGGCTTTGCCCTGGCAAGGCAGCTCTTTGTCATGGGCAAAAGGGTGGAAGTTTTCCTGGTCGGAGGCGACCAGGGCATGAGCAGCGACTGCAGGATAAACTACATGGCTGCCAAAGGCACAGGGGTTGAGGTGAAGGAAATCGGGTCCGAAAGCGACATTGATGAGCTCTGCAGCGCGCTGGACAGGTGCTCCGTTGCAGTTGACGCCATCTTCGGCACGGGGCTCACAAGGGCCGTTGAAGGGATCTACAGCAGCGTCATCGATGCGGTCAACGCGCATCCAATCTACGTCGCCGCCATAGACGTGCCCTCGGGCCTCGACAGCGACACCGGGAGGGCAGCGGGGAACTGCATCAGGGCTGATGCAACTGTTACCTTCGAGCTTTTCAAGAAGGGCTTCCTATACTACAAGGCGAGGGAGTACACCGGCGATGTTGCGACCGTGAGGATAGGAATCCCGGAAAAGGCCTTGCTCATGCATCATGAGGGCGAGTACATCTTCGATGAAGAGATGGCGAGGAATAGGCTGAAGAAGAGGAGTCCGCATTCGCACAAGGGCGATTTCGGAAGAGTGCTCGTGATCTCAGGCACCGAAGGCTACGCCGGGGCAGCCTACATATGCGCAACGTCAGCGGTCAGATGCGGCTCTGGGCTTGTCACTCTTGCCTGCCAGCAGAAGATCAGGGACGTGCTTGCGCAGAGGCTGACCGAAGCCATGACGGCGGCCTTCGAGGACGAGGATTTGCTGATGAAGCATATAGTGAATAGCGACGCAATCGCGATAGGCCCGGGACTGGGCAACAGCGAGCAGACAAGAGAGCTTCTGAGGAAGGTCCTCCGAAACGCAAGCTGCCCGGTGGTGATAGACGCAGACGGGCTCAACGTGCTTGAAGGCAGGACCGAACTCCTTGCTTCAAGGCGGTGTGAGGTCATCGTAACGCCCCATCCGGGAGAGATGGCAAGGATTTCGGGATACGATACAGCGTACGTTGAGGAGAACAGGAGCCAGGCTGCAGCAGAGTTCGCAGCTAAGCATGGCGTGACTGTCCTGCTCAAGGGTTACAGCACGGTCATAACCGACGGCGATAAGATATTCTACAACTCCACCGGCAGCAGCGCCATGGCGTCAGGTGGGATGGGCGATTGCCTCACTGGAATCGTGGCTTCTCTGGCAGGTCAGGGGTATGATCCGCTTGAAGCGGCTTGCCTTGGAGCCTACATCCACGGCTATGCGGGCGACGTTCTGTCTGAGCAGCTCTTTTGCGTAAACGCGTCTCAGGTGATCGAAGAGATACCGTATGCACTGAAAGAAATATCAGAGGGCAGGAACGCGGCGGAGTAAGGGTTTAAGGTTTGGTTACAGATAATTTACAATATTAATTTCTTTGACATAATCCGAAAGCAGGGGGTATAATAAAAGGGATATTATCTTTTATTATTTTTTGTCTTTGCGATTGGAGGTATTGACTAAATTATGATGAAATCGAAGAGATTGATAGCAAGCCTCTCAGGGACGCTGTGCGACGAGCTGGACATGGCAATAAAGAATGGTTCCGAAGCTAAATGCGAGTTTATGAAAGAAGCCATGATTGTCTACGAGGAGATGAAGAACGGATACCTCGAGATGGCTGAATTAAATATCGAAATTTCGGAGATGTGTTGTGCAGGCGAGCTTTCAGCGTTGAATGAATACGAAACGAAACTTTCGGAGAGTGAGAATAGGGATGACGACGGTAGTGAAAAGAGGAGACATATTTTATGCTGATTTAAGCCCTGTCATAGGTTCTGAGCAGGGAGGGATAAGGCCGGTTGTCATTATCCAGAACGACCTTGGCAACAGGTACAGCCCCACGGTAATCGTGGCAGCGATCACATCCCAGATCAATAAGGCGAAGCTGCCCACCCACGTTGAGATTTCTTCGGAGGTTTACGGGCTAAACAAGGATTCCGTCGTCCTGTTGGAACAGGTCAGGACGATAGACAAGAAAAGGTTGAGGGAAAAAATCGGGCACATGACTGAAGAGGACATGAAGAAGGTCCACGAGGCGCTCATCATCAGCATGGGTCTGTGATTGTCGTAAACCTGCAGCAAAATTGAGTTTTTGCTGCTGTTTTCTTTTGCCCGAACGTCTAAAATACATCTATGAAATATTTAATTTTGTGGTAGAATAATAGTTGTAAATGCGCTACTAATGGGAGGTATAATTGTGAAAAAGAATATTGAAGAGCTTAAGGCGATGGCTGTCCAGATAAGAAGAGACATCATCGAGATGCTGACCGAAGCAGGGTCAGGACATCCGGGCGGATCTCTGTCAGCCGTTGAAATACTTACAGCGTTATATTTCAACAAGATGAACATAGATCCTTCGAAGCACAGGGACTTGGACAGGGACAGGTTCGTCCTGTCAAAGGGGCATGCGGCACCTGTTCTGTACAGCACCCTTGCAAGAAGAGGCTATTTCGATCCAGCTGAGCTGAAGACGCTCAGGAAGCTGGGTTCAATACTCCAGGGACATCCGAGCATGAGCCTGGTTCCAGGTGTGGACATGTCCACCGGATCACTGGGACAGGGCATCTCTGCAGCTGTGGGCATGGCCATAGCAGGAAAACTCGACTGCAAGAGCTACAGGGTATATGCCCTGCTTGGAGACGGGGAGCTCGAGGAAGGCGAAGTTTGGGAAGCTTCAATGTCGGCAGCCCACTACAAGCTTGACAATCTCGTGGCGCTGATAGACAACAACGGCCTTCAGATAGACGGCTTCTACACAGAGGTTATGAACGTAGACTCGATACCTGACAAATTCAGGGCGTTCAACTGGAATGTCATCGAGGTGGACGGGCACAGCTTCGAGGAGTTGCTCAGCGCCCTTGACGAAGCTGAGAAGTGCGAAGGGAAACCAACCGCTATCGTATGCAAAACTACAAAAGGCAAGTGCGTATCGTTTATGGAAAACGAATGTTCATGGCATGGATCAGCTCCAAACAAAGAGCAGTGTGCAATTGCTTTGAAGGAAATTGGAGGTGAGATATAATGGCAGAGAAAATAGCTACAAGAGAAGCTTACGGAAAGACACTGGCCCAGCTGGGAATGGAAAACAAAAACGTGATCGTCATGGATGCCGACCTTTCAAAGTCTACCAAGACTGCTGACTTCAAGAAGGTGGCCCCAGAAAGGTTCATAAACATGGGGATAGCTGAAGGAAACATGATGGCGGTTGCAGCCGGAATATCAACCTGCGAAAAGGTTGTCTTCGCGAGCACTTTCGCGATATTCGCAGCAGGCAGGGCCTTCGAGCAGATAAGGAATTCCATCTGCTACCCTAAGCTCAACGTCAAGATCTGTGCCACTCATGCAGGAATAACTGTCGGAGAGGACGGTGCGTCCCACCAGTCCGTGGAGGACATCTCCCTGATGAGGAGCATACCTAACATGACAGTCATCTGCCCTAGTGATGCGGTTGAGACCGATGCAGCCATAAGGGCTGTCGCAGCCATGAAGGGACCTTGCTTTGTGAGGCTGGGAAGATCGGCTGTTCCTGTGATAAATGACAATCCAGAATACAAATTCGAGATAGGTAAAGGCGTAACCCTGAGGGAGGGTAAGGATGCAACAATAGTAGCCACAGGCATAATGGTGGATGCAGCGCTTGAAGCATACAACCTCCTCGTGGAGAAGGGTATAAAGGTAAGGGTGATCAACATCCACACCATAAAACCTATCGACGCTGAAATACTCGTCAACGCTGCGAGGCAGACAGGGCTCATAGTCACTGCAGAGGAGCACAGCGTTATTGGCGGGCTGGGCTCGGCGGTCTGCGAGGTTGTTTCTGAAAGACATCCTGTTCCTGTGATCAGGGTCGGAATCAAGGACACCTTCGGCGAAAGCGGAAAACCGTCAGAGCTTCTAAAGGCTTACTGCCTAACAGCAGAAGACATAGTCAAAGCGGTTGAAAAGGGAATGAACCTTAAATAGAAGGTTTGGAGAGGCCTCCGTAACATAAAGTTACAGGAGGCCTCATTTTTTTCTGCTCTCTCGGTGCTGCAGGAGCCTGTTCAACAAAAATTAATTTTTTATTGAATGTACAATGTGCTATAATGTTAAGTAGCGATTTGGGTAATTGCTGTAAAATTTGTAACAAGGAGAGATAAGATGATCGAGTTTATTTCAGTGAATAAGGTATACAACAATAATATAAATGCACTTTCAGACATAAACCTCAAGATCGAAAGAGGGGAGTTCGTCTTCCTCGTCGGTCCCAGCGGAGCGGGAAAGTCAACGATAATAAAGATGATGCTCAAGGAGATAGAGCCTAGCAGCGGCAAGATCATAGTTGCCGGGCAGGACATAACGACGCTCAAGCACAAGCAGATACCATACTACAGGAGGAAGCTGGGGGTTGTTTTCCAGGACTACAGGCTGATCCCTACCCTGAACGTATACGAGAACGTTGCGTTCGCAATGAGGGTCATAGAGGCGCCACACAGGGAGATAAGGAAGAAGGTTCCTGTCGTCCTTTCGCTTGTGGGGCTTTCGAACAAATTCAAGGCGTTCCCACACGAGCTGTCCGGCGGAGAGCAGCAGAGGGTTTCGCTGGCTAGAGCTATCGTCAACAACCCTTCCATCCTGATTGCGGATGAGCCTACAGGAAACCTCGACCCGGAAACGGCAATGGAGATAATGGGCACGCTCAACGATATCAACCACGCAGGAACCACAATCCTCATGGCCACCCATGCGAAGGAAATCGTCGACGTCATGAGAAAAAGGGTTATCGCGATTGAGAAGGGTACGATAGTAAGGGACGAGAAGAAGGGGGCATACGGATATGAGGATTAGCAGCGTAAAATACTTCATGAAGGACGCGACAACAAGCTTGAAGAGGAACCTGACGGTAAGCTCGGCCTCCATAGCAACGGTCGCAGCGACGCTCTTCATTCTCGGCATATTCATGCTAACGATACTGAACGTCAACAAGGGGATCGTCAACGTAGAAGCAAAGGTAGAGGTAAAGATATTCCTCAAGGATGACATAACAGCGGCGCAGAAGAAGGAGCTCGAGACGCAGGTCAAGAAGGTTTCAGGTGTTACCAGCGTAGCCTACGAGTCAAAGGAGCAGGCGCTTGCAAACTTCAAGGAGCAGCTCGGCGAGCAGAACAAGAGCCTGGTGGAGGGCCTTGAGAAGGACAACCCGATGCCTAGCTCGTACATCGTCAAGGTGAACGATCCAAACACGATAACCGCCGTTGTAGAAGCGGTCAAAGGGAAAGCGTACATCCTGAGCGTCAAGGACGGAAGAGAGATCGTCAACAAGATCATGTCGATCACGAATACTATAAAATGGGTGGGCAGCGCAATATTCATCATACTGATAGGCGTGTCGCTGTTCCTCATAGGAAACACGATTAAGATCATAGTTTACTCAAGAAGAAGAGAGATCGGAATAATGAAATACATCGGAGCGACTGACTGGTTCATCAGGTGGCCTTTCATCATAGAAGGAATGGTTCTTGGAGTCATCGGAGCGCTCATAGCCGACGGCATACTTTTCTATGCCTACAATGTTGTTTTCGCCAAGGTCACGACCGGACTGCTCATGATGCAGCTTGTGCCTGTTAGCTACGTGTACACCTATATACTCGGGATGTTCGTCTTTTCGGGCGCTCTGATAGGTGCTTTGGGCAGCATGATTTCCATTAGAAAATTCCTGGCAGTTTAGTAAGTCAAATCGGAGGGATTCCAGATGAAAAGGGCGATAAGTGCGATTGTCGCAGCTTCACTGATTTTTGCAGCAGTACCCGTTGTTCACGGAGCAACGGTCACAGATAGCCAGAAACAGCTGGAAAATGTCAACAGTTCAATAGACAGCAAAAAAGAAAAGCTGGACGGGATAAACGAAAGCACCAAGACAACGCAGCAGCAGCTGGAGTCGCTTGATTCCGAAGCCGGTGCGCTTGCTGACAAGCTTGCAGCAACAAACGACAAGCTTGATTCCGTCAACTCGGAGATCGCCTCAGCCGCAAGTGAACTGGCGCAGTCCGAGAAGAAGCTGGCGGAGCAGAACAGCCTTTTCCGCGAAAGGGTAGTCGCGCTTTACACCGAAGGGAATGCGACCTACATGGAGGTTCTGATGGGCTCGACGAGCTTCTCCGACATGGTCGGCAGGCTCGAGTGGATCACGGCAATAATCGAGTACGACAAAAACCTCCTAAGCGAGATGAGGGCCGAAACTGAAAAAATCGAGGCCAAGAGGGCAGAGCTTGCAACCAAGAAGGAATCCATCCAGACGCTGAAGGCTGAAGCCGGCTTGAAATACAATGAGCTTAAACAGAAGACAGACGAAAAGCAGAAGCTAATGGCATCGCTTGAAAAGGACAAGAGCTATTATGAAAAGCTAATAGCAGCTGAAGAGAAGGAAGCTGCAGCCATAAAGGCGAGGATACAGCAGCTTCAGTCCCAGGGAAGCGGCTCGAACACGGGAAGCAGCTCAAGCAGCAGCGAGGGCCTCAGCTCGATAACGGGAGGGAAAAGCTTCGCAGTAACCTCGCCCTACGGCTGGAGGATCCATCCCATAACAGGGGTTTCAAAATTGCACAAGGGGATCGACATAGCGGCACCGTCCGGCACACCGATATACTCGCTGAAGAGCGGTACAGTAATGTACACAGGCTATGATGCTGATGGCTACGGCTACTATGTTATGGTCGACCACGGCAACATAATCTCCCTTTACGCTCACAACTCTTCTGTCGCTGTGAAGCAGGGGCAGCAGGTCAAGGGCGGGCAGCTCCTGTGCTATTCGGGTAATACTGGCGGGTCAACAGGACCGCACCTTCACTTCGAGGTCAGGCTTGCAGGTACCGGTGAAACTATAAACCCCGCAGGCTACTATATAAGGTAATAACAAACATTTAGGCGTCAAGCATCTTGGAATACGGTGTTTGCGCCTTTATTGCCGTTCGGCTTGAAAAGGATAGAACGCCTGTTCGGAGTGTGGTATAATATGCTTAATGCGGGAGTATCGGATTATTTTCGTTAATGATATAATTATTAAAAGTTTAATAAGGGGTGGGAATATTGGACATTAGGAAGAAATGGATAGCGGCAACAATAGCTATAGTATTGGCAACAAACATATGCACCTATTTTGGCAGCGGGGTTATAAGCTCCCTCCTTGGCGCAAACAGCGGCGTGCTCACTGCTTCTGAATCTCAGCAGGCACAGAAGTGGCAGAAGCTTTTCTATATCAAGGAGCAGCTGGACCAGTACTATGACGGCGATATAAGCGACGATGCGCTACTTGAAGGCGCAATAAAAGGAATGACTTCGTCGCTCAACGATCCTTATACTGTATATTTCAACAAGCAGGAATACGAGGACTTCAATACTCAGACGGAAGGTAACTACAGCGGGATAGGACTGCAGGTCAAGGCTGACGGGGACAACATCATTGTCGTGGGCTCTTTCGACAACTCCCCAGCAAAAAATGCAGGCATACTCCCCAACGATATAATAGAGAAGGTGGACGAAACCTCGGTAACAGGAAGCGAGCTCGAGAAGGCAGTATCCCTCATGAAGGGCGAGGCAGGCACAACGGTGAAGCTGACCCTCTACAGGGAAGGCAAGGGTGAGTTCGAGGTGACACTCACCAGGGCGGTGATAACCATTGAGACGGTCAAGGGCGAGATGCTGGACTCGCAGGTGGGGCTCATCGAGGTGTCGATGTTCGACGACAACACTTCAGACAACTTCAGGAAAAAGCTTGACGAGCTTAATGCCCAGGGCATGAAGGCTCTCATAATCGACCTCCGCAGCAACCCGGGAGGACTGCTCAACGAATGCGTCGCCATGGCTTCCAACTTCATAGAGAAGAACCAGGTCGTGGTGTCAACGGTGGACAAGTACGGCAACACGAAAAAATACAGGTCTGAAGGCGGAAATTATGCAGGGCTGCCTCTGGTGCTTATAACCGACCAGGGATCTGCAAGCGCCTCCGAGATATTCGCGGGAGCTATAAGGGACTACAAGCTCGGAACGCTCGTGGGTACGACGACGTACGGCAAGGGAGTCGTTCAGTCAGTTCTTGAGCTCGGCGACGGCACAGCTCTCAAAGTGACGGTATCGAAGTACTACACGCCGAACGGCGAGAACATCAACAAGACGGGGATAAAGCCTGACGTCGAGGTTGAATACCCTAAGGACCTGCTCTCACAGGCATACGACAGGAGCAAGGATCCTCAGCTTGCAAAGGCTCTTGAGATCATAAAAAGCAAGCTGCAATAAGAGTTGAAGAGGAGAAATTTGACCGATGGACATTTTGGTTTTCACGCTCAAGTCCGCAGCTTACGCGCTGACAGAACCTTACTGGGCTTTTCAGCTGGCTGTAATGGCTTATATACTTCACAGGAAAAATGTAAAGACAGCCGCTATTCAGAAGATGATTATGGGCCAGAGTGTTGACAGGGCCTTCGTCCTCACCATCTCGCAGGTTGTCATAGGCATATTCGCAGGGCTTGCTGCTAGCGTGATAATGTCCTATCTGGGCGTGGTTTTTGACGAGGGTTCCGTGGTTGACCTGATATTCCTCGCGACGATACTTTTTCTTTTCTACAACCCGAGGTTCGCAAGCATTGCTTACACAGGAGCGGTCATGTGCATACTCAGCTTGGTGCTGGGGTACGCTGCCGCTTCAACAGGTCAGCAGGCCTGGAACATCCTGAAGCTTGACGTTCCTGCCGTGATGACTATGGTTTCGGTCATCCTGCTGGTTGAGGGCATACTGATCATACTGGACGGGAAAAGGGGAAGCGTACCGGTTTTCACGAACAGGGAAGGCAAGGTCATGGGAGGGTTCATACTCCAGAGGTACTGGATCGTTCCGGTTTCGATGTTCTTCATGCTGCACGACCCTGCGCTGGCAGCTTCTCAGGCCTCCGTGCCCATGCCGCAGTGGTGGCCTCTGATCAGGTCGACAACGCCAGCCGATGTCCTTCAGAACGCACTGGTCGTTCTAATACCGCTGTACGGGCTGATGGGCTTCAATTCCATCACCTTCACCAGGAACAGGCAGAGAAAGGCCGCGGAGACGGGGGCTTTCAAGATAGCCTGCGGCATCGCGCTCTTCGCGCTTGCACAGACTGCGGTAGACAACACGTTCATAAGGGTCATACTGCCGGCGCTTGCACTTGCGGCACACGAGGGCTGGGTACAGCTGGACAGGAGGCGAGAGCTGAACGGCAAGGCGAAGTACGTCAGCACGAACGGAATGATGGTACTCGAGGTGCTCCCTGAATCTGCGGCTGCTGAAATGGGCATCAGGAGCGGGGACACGCTTATGAAGATAAACGACAGCAGCATAGAAAACGAGAAGATGCTGACTGAGGCGCTTCAGCAGGGCCCGAGCTTCATATGGCTCAGCATAAAAAGGGAGAACGGCAAGCTCGAGCAGCTGAACTACGGCAAGATGTTCAAGGATAAGCAGCTGGGGCTTCTGCTGGTGCCGCAGGGCGTTCCTGAAAACAACATGATAATAAATTTTGATGACAACATCCTGAGCCGGACAATAGATAAAATTAAGGGGAAGGAGAATGATAAATAAATGGGAGAATTTAAGATTCATTCAAACTTCAAGCCGACCGGCGACCAGCCGTCAGCAATTAAAAGCATAGCGGAGGGTATTGAAAAGGGGGAGAAGTTCCAGACGCTCATGGGCGTCACAGGATCGGGAAAAACCTTCACAATGGCAAACATAATAGAGAGGGTCAAGAAGCCTACCCTCGTGCTTGCCCACAACAAGACCCTGGCGGCGCAGCTCTGCTCTGAGTTCAGGGAGTTCTTCCCTGAGAACAGCGTTGAATACTTCGTATCCTACTACGACTACTACCAGCCTGAGGCGTACGTGCCCCAGACCGACACCTACATCGAAAAGGATTCCTCCATAAACGACGAGATAGACAAGCTGAGGCACAGCGCCACGGCAGCCCTTTTCGAGAGGAGGGACGTCGTGATAGTGGCATCGGTTTCCTGCATCTATGGGCTCGGTAATCCTGAGGAGTACGGCAAGCTGTCCATATCACTCAGGGAGGGCATGGAGAAGAGCAGGGACGAGATAATCAGGAAGCTGGTAGAGATACAGTACGAGAGGAACGAGATAAACTTCGTAAGATCAACCTTCAGGGTGAGGGGAGACATACTGGACATATTCCCGGCATCCTCTACGAGCACCGCGGTGCGAATAGAGTTCTTCGGGGACGAGATAGAGAAGATACGGGAGATAGACGTGCTCACGGGAGAGATATTGAAGAACCTGAAGCACGTGCAGATATTCCCTGCGTCGCACTTCGCGACCTCCAGGGACAGGCTCGAGGTGGCGATCAGGAAGATAGAGCAAGAGCTGGAGCTGAGGCTCAACGAGCTGACCTCCCAGGACAAGCTGCTCGAGGCGCAGAGGCTTAAGCAGAGGACGAACTTCGACATAGAGATGATCAGGGAGGTAGGCTACTGCAGCGGGATCGAGAACTACTCAAGGATACTGGACGGAAGGGCACCCGGGACACCTCCGCAGACGCTGATGGACTATTTTCCGGACGACTTCCTGCTTTTCATAGACGAGAGCCATGCCACTATACCGCAGGTCAGGGCGATGTACGCCGGCGACAAGTCCAGGAAGGACTCCCTCGTCGAATACGGCTTCAGGCTTCCGGCTGCATACGACAACAGGCCGCTCAAGTTCGCCGAATTCGAAGAGAAGCTCAAGCAGGTGGTTTTCGTCAGCGCAACACCTGCCGATTATGAGCTGGGGCTGTCAAAAAACGTCACTGAACAGATCATAAGGCCGACAGGGCTTCTGGATCCTGAGATAAAGGTGCTGCCGGTGAAAGGGCAGATAGACGACCTGCACTCCAAGATAAGGGAGACGGTCGAGAAGGGCTTCAGGGTTCTCGTCACCACGCTTACGAAGAAGATGGCGGAGGACCTGACGGAATACTTCAAGGAGATGAACATCAGGACACGGTACCTCCATTCGGACATAGACACCATGGAAAGGATGAAGATAATAAGGGACCTCAGGAAAGGGGAGTTCGACGTGCTGGTGGGGATAAACCTGCTCAGGGAAGGCCTCGACATACCAGAGGTCGCCCTTGTGGCTATCCTCGATGCCGACAAGGAGGGCTTCCTGAGGTCGGAGAGATCGCTCATCCAGACGATAGGAAGGGCCGCAAGAAACTCGGAGAGCCAGGTAATCATGTACGCGGACAACATGACTAAATCTATGGAGAAAGCCATCTCTGAGACGAACAGGAGAAGGAAAATCCAGAGGTCGTACAACGAGAGGAACGGCATCACCCCTACGACCATAATAAAGCAGATCAGGGACCTGATCGAGGTAACATATGAGGACCAGTCGGGCTCCTACGACACTCTTGAGGAAGCCTTCAGCGCCAGCAGGGAGAAGACCGAGCAGCAGATAGAGATGCTCGAAGCCGAGATGAAGCAGGCCGCCAAGGACCTGCAGTTCGAACAGGCGGCCTACCTGAGGGACCTCATATTCAAATTAAAGAAGCAAAAGGATAGATAGATTATGAAGGATAAGATAATAGTAAAAGGGGCAAAGGTACACAACCTGAAGAACGTCGACCTTGAAATACCAAGGGACAAGTTCGTCGTTTTCACAGGGCTCTCAGGCTCAGGGAAGTCTTCCCTGGCGTTCGACACGATCTATGCTGAAGGGCAGAGGCGCTACGTGGAATCCCTTTCCGCCTACGCAAGGCAGTTCCTAGGTCAGATGGATAAGCCGGACGTAGAATACATCGAAGGCCTCTCCCCGGCAATTTCCATAGACCAGAAGACCACCAGCAGGAACCCGAGGTCAACAGTGGGAACAGTAACTGAAATCTACGACTACCTTAGGCTGCTGTACTCCAAGGTCGGAAAACCGCACTGCCCAAAGTGCGGCAGGGAGATAGCCCAGCAGACTGTTGACCAGATGGTGGACAGGATACTCGAGATGGAGGAGAAGACGAAAATACAGGTCCTCGCTCCAGTCATAAGGGGCAAGAAAGGCGAGCACGCCAAGGTCCTCGAGAACATCAAGAAGAGCGGATTCGTAAGGGTTAGGATCGACGGAAGGACCTACGACCTTCAGGAGGAGGAGATCAAGCTTTCAAAGACCGTAAAGCACACGATTGAGGCGGTCGTCGACAGGCTCGTGATAAAGCCTGAGATAGCCGGGAGGCTGGCAGAGTCCATAGAGGCCGCGCTCAAGCTGGCAGAGGGGCTCGTCGTCATCAACGTCATAGACGGTGAGGACATAATGTTCAGCGAGCAATTTGCCTGCCCTGACTGCGGCATCAGCATAGGAGAGCTTTCGCCGAGGATGTTCTCCTTCAACTCGCCCTTCGGAAAGTGCAACACCTGCGACGGGCTTGGGACGCTGCTGGAGATAGATCCGGACCTGGTCATCCCCGACAAGAGCAAGAGCATCCTCGAAGGGGCAATCGCACCCTGGGGCAGCGGCATGCTGCGGGAAGATTCCTGGACGCACAGCATCCTGAAGGCGCTGGAGAAGGAGTACAAGTTCAGGCTTGACACGCCTGTGGAGAAGCTTGACCCACATGTTGTGGATATCCTGCTCTACGGGATCAAGGGCGACAAGATAAAGGTAAAGTACACCAGGGAGCACGGCACGATGGAGTTCAACCATGCGTTCGAAGGGGTTGTCAACAACCTCAAGAGGAGGTACAGGGAGACCTCGTCGAACTACATGAAGAGCGAGATAGAGGGCTACATGAGCGACAACCCGTGCCCGGAATGCAGCGGCGACAGGCTGAGGCCAGAGGTGCTTGCGGTGACAGTTGGAGGCCTCAACATAGCGGAGCTGTGCAAGCTCTCAATCAGGGACGAGTACGAGTTCTTCTCCGGCCTTCAATTCTCTGAGAAGGACAGCAAGATAAGCGAGCAGATACTGAAGGAGATAAAGGGAAGGCTGAGCTTCCTGATGAACGTTGGCCTGGACTATCTTGACCTTTGGAGGAATTCCGGAACCCTTTCCGGAGGGGAGTCCCAGAGGATAAGGCTCGCGACGCAGATCGGTTCGAGCCTCGTGGGCGTGCTTTACATCCTGGACGAGCCGAGCATAGGCCTGCACCAGAGGGACAACGACAAGCTGATACATGCGCTCAAGAACCTCAGGGACATAGGGAACACACTCATAGTCGTCGAGCACGACGAGGACACCATGAGGGAAGCAGATTTCATAGTCGACATCGGCCCTGGTGCGGGGGAGCACGGCGGAGAGATCGTCGCGGCAGGAACCCTCGAGGACATCATAGCCTGCGAGAAATCTATCACAGGGCAGTACCTGAGCGGCAGGAAGGGCATACCGGTGCCGTCCGCAAGGCGCGAGCCCGCCGGAAGGTTCATATCGGTCACTGAAGCAGCAGAGAACAACCTGAAGGGCATTGACGTGAATTTCCCGCTGGGGGTATTCACCTGCGTTACGGGAGTCTCGGGCTCGGGAAAGAGCACCCTTGTGAACGAGATACTTTACAAGGGCCTCAACAAGGCTGTCAACAAGTCGAGGGACATCCCAGGCTGGCACAGGGAGATAACGGGGACCGAAAACATAGACAAGATAATAAACATAGACCAGAGCCCGATCGGCAGGACTCCGAGGTCGAACCCGGCAACCTACACAGGCGTGTTCGACATAATAAGGGAGGTCTTCGCTAACACTACGGAGGCCAAGATAAGGGGCTACAAGCCGGGTAGGTTCAGCTTCAACGTCAAGGGAGGAAGGTGCGAGGCCTGCAGCGGCGACGGCATCATAAAGATAGAGATGCAGTTCCTGTCCGACGTTTACGTGCCCTGCGAGGTCTGCAAGGGCAGAAGGTACAACAGGGAGACCCTCGAAGTCAGGTACAAAGGCAAGAACATCGACGACGTCCTCAACATGACTGTTGAGGAGGCGCTGGCGTTTTTCGAGAACCTCCCGAGGATAAAGAACAAGCTTCAGACCCTCATGGACGTCGGTCTCGGATACGTCAGGCTCGGACAGCCTTCGACCCAGCTTTCGGGGGGAGAGGCCCAGAGGATCAAGCTGGCCTATGAGCTGTCCAGGAGGAGCACCGGCAAGACTCTCTACATCCTTGACGAACCGACGACTGGTCTCCACATCGACGATGTGAAGAGGCTGATCGAGATCATCCAGAGGATCGTGGACACGGGCAACACAGTGGTTGTCATAGAGCACAACCTGGACGTCATAAAGAACGCCGACTACATCATAGATCTGGGGCCGGAAGGCGGCGACAAGGGCGGGGAGATAGTTGCGCTCGGCACGCCTGAGGAAATCATCAAAATTAAAGGCTCCTACACGGGACAATACCTGAAAAAGATGTTATAATTTATAGTGGCCGGCATGCATGTAGACTACTTATATGCCGGCCTTTACTCAATAATAAGAAGGTGATTGGAAATGGACTTGGCCAATTTGAGCTTGATTTTCAAGCTGGTTATTATCGCTATAATCTATATTATTATTTTTACTGCCCTCAGAATAATGTACAAAGACGTGAAGGGCGGAGGGAAAGAGAGAAAAAGCCAGATAAAGACTTACGGTCTCGAGATCCTCAATCCGGGAAACAGCGAGAACCTCAGGAGAGGCGCGGTAATTCCGGTGAAGGGCGTCCTCACAATTGGAAGGAAGCCGGACAACCTGCTCGTGCTTAACGACCCCTATGCATCCAGCTACCATGCGAGGATATTCATGAAGGATGAGGAATGCATACTTGAGGACCTTGAGAGCACAAACGGAACAATACTCAACGGGGAGAGGCTTCTAGGCAAGGCTTTTCTCGCATCAGGCGACGAGATTTCCATAGGGAGCGTTTCGTTCAGATTTATTTAATTATTGGTGGTGAAATCATTGGGAGCAGACAGAGATGAAAAAAAGCTTCTTAAATACATTTATCTGCTGTGCATCGTATGTTTCCTTAATCTAACGCTGATCAAGAAGCCGCTGGATGCCCAGGCTCTTATCATGGGCGCGGTGACCTGCGTCATGATAATATTTTCATATTTCGTCATAAGGAAGTATTTCCCCGAGGGGGACAAGCACATATTCATATTTGCAAGCGTCCTCTCGGTCATAGGCATAGTTATGATATACAGGCTTAACACATTGTCCTCTATCAAGCAGATCATCTGGTTTGCCGTGAGCGTAACCGGCTTCATACTAACCGTTGTTATACTTCCGGACCTGAAAAGGTTCAGAAACCTGAGATACCTCTTCCTTGCCGGCACGCTCCTTTTCATGGGTATGGCGATGATCATAGGCACAGAGATCAACGGGTCTAAGAACTGGGTCGTAATAGGGGGCTTCAGCTTCCAGCCTTCCGAATTCGGGAAGCTGTTTTTTGTTGCATACCTTGCCTCCGCGCTCAAGGACTACAGGAACAGCTTCAGGGAGCTGATAGAGCCGGCGGCCGTTGTTATGGTAAGCCTCGGGTTCATGGTGCTCCAGAAGGACCTTGGTTCGGCGCTCATATTCTTCGGCATCTCTGTGACGATGCTGTATATTGCCACGTCGAAGATGAAGTATGTGCTGACATGCTTCGGACTTTTTGGAGCAGGAGCGTTTATCAGCTACCTGCTCTTCGACCATGTTAAGCTGAGGGTAATGATATGGCGCAACCCATGGCCGTACGCGAACAACCAGAGCTACCAGGTGGTGCAGTCCATGTTCTCCATAGCCAGCGGAGGACTGACAGGGACAGGCCTGGGGCTTGGGCACCCCGAATACGTGCCCATCAACACCAGCGACTTCATATTCGCTGCGATCTGCGAGGAGCTCGGTGTGCTCACGGGCTTCGCTCTCATAATAATCTACTTCCTGCTCTTCTACAGGTGCATGAGGGCGGCCATATACGCTGAGGACAACTTCTCGAGGCTTCTAGCGGTGGGATTCAGCTCCATGATAGCGAGCCAGGTTATAGTAATCGTCGGCGGCGTCATAAACATGATACCTCTCACGGGAATAACTATGCCGCTTGTCAGCTACGGCGGAACATCAATGCTGATAACGTTCCTTGCTCTTGGAATAATCCAGAAGATTTCAGAGGAGGGGCGCAGATAACATGAACGATATTACGAAGAACATAAAAACGGTCCTCATAATCTTTCTCGTGCTGTTCATAGGGGTTATCTCCTACATGACTTACTTCGAGGTGTTTGTGGGACCTAGGATAGTGAACAACGCCAGCAACAAGAGGCTCTGGGTACAGAGGAACGAGGTGCTGAGGGGGACGATCTACGACAGGGACATGAAGGCTCTTACGGAGAGCGAGAAGGTTGATGCGGACACGCAGACCAGGACATACACCTACGGTGCGCTGTTCGTGCATGCGCTGGGCTACGTCGACATAAAATACGGGATAACGGGGCTCGAGAGGAAGTACGACAGCGAGCTGATCTATTCAAGCGTGAAGGACGACATACTGAACTTCATAAAGTACAGGGGCGAGATCCCGGACAAGGTCGGAAACAGCATACAGACGACCCTTGATTACAGCGTCCAGAAGAAGGCTTACGACCTTCTGGGCAGCAACAAGGGGGCCGTGGTCGTGCTTAATCCGCAGACGGGAGAGATACTCGCAATGGTGTCGAAACCGTCCTTCGACCCGAACAGCCTCGACGAGAACTGGGAGAGCATAAACTCGAACAAGAGCATGCCTCTGATCAACAGGGCGACCGCGGGGCTTTATCCTCCCGGCTCCACATTCAAGGTCATAACGGCTGCAAGCGCTATAGACAATATCTCTGGAATCATGGACAGGACCTTCGAGGACAACGGAAAGATCGTTTTCAACGACAGCGAATCGCTGAGCAACTACAACGGAGAGGTCCTCGGCACGCTCACCTTCGAGCAGGCGTTCATGCACTCCAGCAACGTCGTTTTCGGCACGCTGGGTATGGAGCTGGGCAACAGCAAGCTGAAGAAAACAGCGGAAGCGTTCAACTTCAACGCGGACACTCCTGCTGACGGCGTTACAATTGAAAACAGCCAGTTCCCTTCCTACAACCTGTTCGAGAAGGGGAACATAGCCCAGAGCGCCATAGGGCAGGCCGAAGTGCTTGCGACGCCGATGGAGATGGCTCTCGTGGCCAGCACGGTTGCAAACAACGGAGTAATGATGAGGCCGTACATCGTCAGCAGCGTTCTCAGCAGCAGCGGAGACACGCTTAAGACCATCAAGCCTCAGCAGATTAGGCAGGTCATCTCTCCTGGCACTGCGTCGACGCTGAAGGACTTCATGCGTGCAGTCGTTACAGACGGCACAGGGACGAACGCAGCTCTGCCGGGCATCGAGGTATGCGGTAAGACAGGCACGGCGGACAACCAGGAGGGCTCGGAGCCTCATTCCTGGTTCATAGGCTTCGCTCCTTACGGCAACCCACAGGTGGCTGTGGCAGTGATCGTCGAGAACGGCGGAACCGGCGGAAGCAATGCCGCAAAGATAGCAGCGCAGGTTATGCAGGCTGCACTGAGCAAATAAGGAGGCCTGAACATATTATGTATATTGATGATATTTCAAAGCTGAACAACGGGGACCAGATTGACTTCACCGGACTTGTGAGCGATCTCAGGACAGGGCAGAAAAAGGACGGCAACCCCTTCCTCATAGTGATTATACAGGACAGGACCGGGAGCATATCCTTCCCGATATGGGACAACCTTGACCGATTCAGGGAGATAGTCGAGCAGAACCCGATACTGCACGTTAAGGGAACTGCCGGCTCCTTCAACGGAGCCATACAGATAAAAAACCCATCTGTGAAGCCGGCCGGCCCTGAGTTCTGCGCCTCCGACTTCGTCCCGACCTACGAGATCCCGTCAGGGCTGGTGGAGTACTTCAATTCTGTGGTGGAATCCCTTGAGGACAAGTACAGGAAGATCGCCACAGCAGCAACAGGCGCTTTCGGATACAGCAGGGAGAGGTGGGATGCCTTCTGCAACTGCGTAGCAGCGGAGAAGTTCCACGGGAACAAGAGGGGCGGGCTATTCATACACACCATAGGCGTCATGAAGACGATGGAGTCGCTGCTTTCGAATTACATCGCAAGCCCTTTCTACATGGACGCGGGCCAGGTAATAAACAGGGACAGGCTCATGCTGAAGTCTATCCTGCACGACCTGATGAAGACAGAGGAGTACGAGTACGACACCGCAATCAGGAGGAAGTGCATAAGGATGGACCACCTGGTGCTGGGCGCGGCCTACGTAAGGGAGATAAACAGCGAGTGCGGCGGAGTGCTGACCGAGGACGAGCTTGACGACATATGCTACTCCATACTGTGTCACCACGGGGAGTTCGGCAACTACCCGACAAAGAGCATAGAGGACATCCTCCTTAACCAGGCGGACCTCATCGACAGCCAGATCGTGAACGCTGTTGAAAATAAGATTTAGGCAGGTACAGATCCTATGAAGGGAAAAACTCATGCAGGAATAGGGATGATAGCTTTGATATGCCTTGCGGACAAGCTGCCCGGTAAATTCGATTACCTGGGCCTCGTTATAGTGCTCATAGGCTCCCTCCTGCCCGATATAGACCACCCGAAAAGCGTCATAAACAGGTACCTGCTCCCCTTCGACAACAAGCTGACGAAGGTTTTCGTGTACTTCTGCGCAGGGGTGATAATACTATGGTACGACTACCTCCAAGGAGGCTCGTACGTTCTTAAGGCGCTGGCTGTGGCTGTCATGCTCATAGCGGTATCAACCCACAGGGAGGGGCTCACGCACAGCGCGGCAGGCATGCTGATGTTCAGCTTCATAATCGGCTACATAGGCATTTCCTACAATATGACGCACCTTGTTTACTATTTCATGATAGGCTACGGCACACACCTGGCATGCGACATGATGACGAGCAGAGGGATCCCGCTGCTTTATCCGTTCAGCAAGAAGAAAGCAAAATTCCCCATCACCTTCAAAACGAACTCCAGGCTCGGCGCTTTCCTGGAGAACGTAATAATCGCGGCCGGGCTCGTCCTTGCGGTGATCAAGTTCCCCGCCATGTTCAACTAGCATCACATAAACAGGAGTGGTTTTGTGTTTGATTTCGAATACCAGCTGAAAATGCTCCCGGACAAGCCGGGTGTCTATATAATGAAGAACGCCACCGGCGAGGTTATATACGTCGGCAAGGCCAAGGCGCTTAAGAACAGGGTCAAGCAGTACTTCCAGAACTCCAGGAACCATTCCGAAAAGGTCAGGGCGATGGTCCAGAACATCAGCGAGTTCGAGTACATCGTCACGGACTCGGAGGTCGAGGCCCTTATCCTGGAGTGCAACCTGATAAAGAAGTACAGGCCGAGGTACAACATAATACTGAAGGATGACAAGCATTACCCCTTCGTCAAGATCACCTTGAACGAGGAATTCCCCAGGGTGTTCGTGACGAGGGTGCTTTCGAAGGACGGCGCGAAGTATTTCGGGCCGTACCCTGACGTGTCCGCGGTCCATGAGACCATGGAGCTCATAAAGAAGATATTCCCTGTCAGGACCTGCAGGAAGACGATAAGGGAAGCCGGGGAAAAGTCGAGGCCCTGCCTCAACTACCACATCGGGCTCTGCAAGGCTCCCTGCGCTGGCATGGTGAGCCGGGCGGAGTACATGGTGGTGATCTCCAGCATAGTCGATCTTCTTAACGGCAGGGACAGGGAGATCCTCAAGGAGCTGCAGTCCCAGATGGAGGATGCCTCGGAGAAGCTCGAGTTCGAGAAGGCGGCTGTCCAGAGGGACAAGATTGCTGCCGTAAGGAAGATAACTGAAAAGCAGAAGATAATCACAGGCAAATTTGAAAACGAGGACTACATTGACATATACAGCGACGGCAAGGACAGCTCGGCGCAGGTGTTCTTCCTCAGGGACGGCAAGATAACCGGAAGGGAGCATTTCATCCTTGAGGATACGGAAGGCGTCGGGAAGGAAGAGCTTGTTGCTAATTTCCTGAGGGAGTTCTACGGAGGCACCGCCTTCGTGCCCAAGGTTATAAACGTCGCGGGCACTTTGGACCGCGAGCTGCTTGAAGAGTGGCTCTCCATGAAGAGGGGCTCTAAGGTCAGCATAAAGACGCCTGTCAGGGGAGACAAGAAGAACATCCTCGACATGGTGTCCCGTAACGCCCAGATGACTCTTGAGCATTTCAAGCTGAAGCTGGTTACTGACAAGCAGAGGCACCGGGAAGCCCTTGAGGAGCTGCGTGACGCGATTGGCATGGAGTCTTTGCCGGCCAGGATCGAAGCCTTCGACATCTCGAACATCCAGGGTGTCGACTCGGTAGGCACCATGGTGGTGTTCGAGGGAGGCAAGGCCAAAAGCAGCGACTACAGGCGCTTCAAGATAAAATCCGTGAAGGGGGCCAACGACTACGACAGCATGAGGGAGATCCTCATGCGAAGGTTCAGCAGGGGGCTGGAGGAGACGAAGTTAATCTCTGAAAGCAGGATATCCCTCGCGGCAGGCAAGTTCAGCTCGTTCCCTGACCTCATACTCATGGACGGAGGCAAGGGCCAGGTGAACATCGCCCTCGAGGTTCTGGCAAGCCTTGGGATAGACATACCGGTCTGCGGCATGGTTAAGGACGAAAGGCACAGGACCAGGGGGCTGATATGCGGAAACGAAGAGCTTGCGTTTAAGCAGGGCTCAGAGGCGATGAAGCTCATAACAAGGATACAGGACGAGGTGCACAGGTTTGCAATAACCTACCACAGGAGCCTGAGGAACAAAAGGGTCCTGCACTCTGTGCTTGAGGAGATACCGAACGTCGGGAGCACAAGAAGGAAAGAGCTTTTGAAGAGGTTCGAGAGCATAGAAAACATAAGGAAGGCAACCTACGAGGAGCTCCTCGAGACTCCTTCCATAGACAGCAGGGCAGCGGAGAGCATAAGGCGATATTTCAGCGATAATCAGAAGACATAACACTTGATAATGCACATACGTTACATTATACTATAATGTGTTACAGAATTATTAAATGTTCAAGGAGAAATAGGATGAATCTTTACACTGACTTCAGCAAAGTACTCAGCGATCTTTTCGAATCAGATAAAATTTATATAGATGAGCCGATGAAAAACCACACTTCGTTCAAGGTGGGAGGTCCCGCAGACATCCTCGTAACCCCAGAGGGGACGGAGGATGTTGTCAAGCTTGTGAAGGTATGCAGCGAGCACAATGTGCCCTGCATAATAATCGGGAACGGATCCAACCTTCTGGTAAGGGACGGAGGCGTGCGCGGGGTAGTAGTCAAGCTGAGCAGGATGGACAAGATAAGCATAGACGGAGACAGGATAACTGCCGAGAGCGGCGTGAAGCTCTCGGAGCTCTGCAAGGCAGCGATGGCTGAAGAGCTGGCAGGGCTTGAGTTCGCCTGCGGAATCCCGGGAAGCGTGGGCGGAGCTGTCGCGATGAACGCCGGAGCGTACAACGGAGAAATATCGAACGTCATCGAGAGCGCGGTCTGCATAGACAGCAAGGGAAGGGTCATGAAGCTAAGCAAGGACGATCTTGAACTGGGCTACAGGACAAGCGCGGTGCTTAAGCACGGCTACACGGTCGTCGAGGCGGTTTTCAAACTGCAGAAGGGCGAGAAGGAGAAGATAGGCAGCAGGATAGAGGACCTCAACAGGAGGAGGAGCGAAAGGCAGCCCCTGGAGTTCCCTTCGGCAGGCAGCACCTTCAAGAGGCCTGAAGGCCACTTCGCAGCCAAGCTCATCGAGGACACAGGCCTCAAGGGGCTAAGCGTTGGCGGTGCGGAGGTTTCAATAAAGCATTCGGGCTTCATAATAAACAAGAAGGAAGCCAGCGCAAAGGACATACTCGACCTCATATCTCTTGTGCAGAGGCAGGTCAAGGAAGCCTACGGGGTTGAGCTCCACACAGAGGTCAGGATCATAGGCGAAGACAAGAAGTAAATGGTATAGGATGGGGAATTAGGCTGGGCTTAATTCTCCATTTTTTATATTACAGCACTGCGTTTTGTGTTATAATGAAGTTTGATAACTGTACTATTACGAACACTGATACAGAAACATCATACAGGAGGTATATATGAGATTTTTAATAGTAACCGGACTGTCCGGAGCTGGCAAAACAGAGGCAATAAGATGCCTGGAGGATATAGGTTATTTCTGCATAGACAACATGCCGCCGACCCTGATTCCCAAATTCGCCGAGGCCTGTTTCAAGACGGACGGCAAGATAGACAGGATCGCGCTGGTCATTGACATAAGGGGAGGCGAGTTCTTCGGGGACCTGTTCGAGAGCCTCGTTTACCTCAAGGAGCACGGGTACCAGTACGAGATCCTCTACCTTGAGGCAAGCGACGAGGTCCTCGTCAAGAGGTACAAGGAGAGCAGGAGGAAGCACCCGCTCTCGCCGGACGGCAGGGTCATCAACGGGATCCAAAAGGAGAGGAACCTCCTGAGGGAGGTCAGGCAGAGGGCCGACCACGTCATAGACACCTCCAGGCTCAAGTCAAGGGAGCTGAAGGACGAGATATTCAAGATATACTCGGAGGAGGGCAGGGTGGAAAGCGAATTCGCCGTAACGGTGCTTTCCTTCGGGTTCAAATACGGCATTCCGGTGGATTCGGACCTGGTCTTCGACGTAAGGTTCCTTCCTAACCCTTTCTACATCCCGGAGCTCAAGGAGCAGTCGGGAAACGACGCAAGCGTTAAGGAATACGTAATGGGGCACAATGTCACGCAGGAGTTCGTGGCAAAGCTTTCCGACATGCTGGACTTCCTCATACCGAGCTTCATCGCAGAAGGCAAGAGGCAGCTGATAGTGTCCATAGGCTGCACAGGCGGAAGGCACAGGTCGGTCGCCATAGCGAACGCCATATTCGAGAAGCTTAGGGATGCCGGGCTCAGGGTTAACATCGAACACAGGGACATAAGCGAGGACATCCACAGGGGCGGTAAGAAGCTATGAAGATAACGGACTGGCTCAGACCCGGGATCAAGGTGAAGAGGTGGATACTGCTAGGCCTAATGGGGATACTGTTCATAACCTTCGGGGTTCTTGAATTCGTAAACAGAAGATTCTACAGCATATACTACATTTCTTTCTACCTTTTCCTTATGATAAGCGGGCTCTTTGTCATGTATATTTCGGTTGTCCAGGGCATGAGATCCATCATAGCCCTTGTGAACAAGGGTTACCTCAACGTTTCCCTGGACTCAAGGAAGCTTGAGAACCTGATATACGAAAAGAGGCTGCTGGTAAAGGGCCCCAAGATAGTTGCCATAGGCGGAGGCACTGGTCTATCCACCATGCTAAGGGGTCTCAAATACTATACCTCAAACATAACGGCCGTGGTCACGGTGGCTGACGACGGCGGCGGCTCGGGGGACCTGAGGGAGGACCTCGGGATACTTCCTCCAGGAGACATAAGGAACTGCATACTGGCGCTCGCAGACACGGAGCCTCTGATGGAGGACCTGCTGCAGTACAGGTTCCAGGAAGGAAGGCTCAAGAACCAGAGCTTCGGAAACCTGTTCCTGGCGGCTATGGATGGCATTTCGAGCAATTTCGAGGAAGCTGTCCAGAAGATGAGCTCGGTACTGGCTGTGACCGGAAGGGTCATCCCCGTTACGCTGGACAACATTGTGCTCAAGGCAAGGCTCAAAAACGGGACCATAGTCGAAGGCGAGTCGAACATCCCACAGGGGGCCATTAACTGCGGCTGCGGCATAGACAGGGTGTTCATAGAGCCCAGGAACGCAAGGGCGCTTCAGGAGGCGGTCGATGCGATAAAGGAGGCGGACGCGATAATACTCGGTCCGGGAAGCCTCTACACAAGCGTCATACCTAATCTCCTCATTAAGGATATAATCAACAGCATAAACAAGTCTGACGCTATAAAGCTTTACGTCTCCAACATAATGACCCAGAGGGGCGAGACGGACGGCTACAGCGTGGCCGACCACGTCGAAGCGATTTTCAGGCACAGCTCAGGCAAGATAATAGATTACGCGGTGGTAAACGCAGGCAGGATAGGAGAGGACCTCGAGAAGAAGTACCTCGAGAAGCACTCGCAGGTCGTCAGGAATGACGATGAGGACCTGAAGAGGCTCAACGTCGACGTCATAGAAGGGGATTTCGTCAAGGTCTCAAACGGACTGGTGAGGCATAATCCAGAGAAGCTGGCAGCCATACTCGTGGAAACGATAATGGAGAAGAAGCTTCTGTACGACAGGAAGAAGATCATCGAGTACTTCTACCTGTCCGAAAGGCTGAAACAAAACAAAATCGATAGGGAGTAAGGAGAAAGATGTCATTTTCGGTAAAAGTTAAAAATGAAGTCTGCAGGAACGTGAACATGACAAGGGAAGAGGCTGCTGCCGAACTGGCGGCCATCATGAAGGTCAGCGGAACCCTGCTCATAGGCGGGAACAAGCACTTCAGCTTCAGGGTTACGACAGAAAACCCGGCCATCGCAAGGCTGGTGTTCAAGCTCCTCAAAAAGCATTTCAACGTCCACACGAAAATCATGGTCAAGAGAAGCAATTCCTTGAAGAAGAACAACCTTTACATGGTGATGATAAGCGAGGAGATGGGCGTAAAGAACCTCCTCAAGGAAGTCGGACTCCTGAAGGAGGTCGAGGACATCTTCACCCTCGACTACGGCATCGGCGAGGATATCGTGTCTGATGAAGACATAAAGAGGGCATACCTGAGAGGCGCGTTCCTGGGTGGCGGCAGCATAAGCAACCCTGAAAAGACATACCATCTCGAGCTTGTTACGCACGACGAGGACTACGCAAAGGAGCTCTGCGGCCTTATAAACACCTACGGACTGACATCGAAGGTGATCCAGAGGAAGAGCAGCTATGTCGTCTACCTCAAGGAAGGCGAGCAGATCGTTGACATGCTCAACATCATAGGAGCCCACTCGTCCCTGCTGGAGCTGGAGAACGTGAGGATCATGAAGGAGATGAGGAACACCGTCAACAGGCTTGTCAACTGCGAGACTGCAAACCTCAGCAAGACGGTCAACGCAGCGGTGCGCCAGGTGGAAAGCATTAAGCTTATAGAAAAGGAAATTGGCCTCAGAAGGCTGCCGAAGAACCTGAGGGAGATAGCGGAGCTAAGGCTCACCTTCCCTGACGAATCACTGAAGGAGCTGGGCGAGATGCTCAAGCCGCCCGTGGGGAAATCAGGGGTAAACCACAGGCTGAGGCGCATAGAGAAAATTGCTGCAGAATTAAGCAAAGAAGGAAAGTAGGGTTGCAAGATGTCTAAGCATGAGGACATTCTCAAATATATAATGTCGCTGGAGGTCGGGACCAAGATATCCGTCAGGAGCGTTGCGTCCGCGCAGGGCGTAAGCGATGGAACGGCGTACAGGGCAATCAAGGATGCTGACTCTCTCGGGCTGGTCACGACCATCCCGAGGGTAGGCACGGTCAGGATAGAGAAGCTGGAGAAAAAGAGCATAGAGTCCCTGACCTACGGGGAGGTCATCAACATCATAGACGGCACGCTCCTCGGAGGCAAGGAAGGCATACACAAGACCCTGCACAAGTTCGTGATCGGGGCAATGACCATAGATGCCATGGAGAAGCACATAACCCCCGGCTGCCTTCTGATAGTGGGCAACAGGGAGGAAGCCCAGAGGCTGGGCCTCGAGCACGAGTCCGGCGTACTAATAACGGGAGGCTTCGGCTGCAGCGAGGAGATCAAGAAGCTAGCCAAGGAAAAACAGCTGCCGATAATTTCGTCGACGTACGACACTTTCACCATAGCCAGCATGATCAACAAGGCTATATCCGAAAGCCTGATAAAGAAGGACATACTGCTGGTGGAGGACATCATGAACAATGAGCCGTTCTGCCTGAGGCCGAACGACACTGTTGCCGACTGGAGGAGGCTGGTCCAGGAGACGGGTCACGAGAGGTACCCCGTGGTGGACGACGAGCTGAGGGTGGTCGGCATAATAACGGCGAAGGACCTTGCCAAGGACGTCAGCAGCGACGAGCTGATATCGAGGTTTATGAGCAGGAGCCCTATCACCGTAACCCCTAAAACAACGGTAGCATACACAGCACACATAACCGGCTGGGAGGGAATCGAGCTCTGCCCAGTGATACAGAACAAGAGGCTTGTAGGCGTCGTGACAAGGCATGACGTCATCAAGGCCCTGCAGTACATCTCGAGGCAGCCGCAGATGGGGGAGACTTTCGAGGACATGGTGATGAAGAACTTCGAGTTCGAAATGGTGGGTGACGACCTGTACTTCTTCGGCAAGATTACCCCGGAAATGCTGGATCCTGTGGGAACCGCATCCTGGAGCTCGCTCAACATGCTGCTCTCCACAATAGGTATAATGACGCTGAGGCAGAAGAACAGCATAAACATATTCATAGACAGCATGAGCACCTACTTCACACAGCCGATACAGATGGACAGCATGATTGATATTTACACAAAGGTGCTCGACATGGGGAGGAATTTCTCCAAGATCAGGATCGAGATGTATGACAGCAGGAAGCAGCTCGTGGCGACATCGATACTTTCCGCAAAAGTGCTCAAAAAGATATGATATTGAAGGTGAAGAATAATGACTAAATGGGTAAGCCTGCACACTCATACAGGCTATTCGCTTCTGGACGGTTCCGCAAAGATAAAAGACCTCATAAGCCGCACTAAGGAGCTTGGCATGGATTCCATAGCAATCACCGACCATGGGGTCATGTTCGGCTGCGTGGAGTTCTTCAAGGAAGCCAAAGCCCAGGGGGTAAAGCCAATTATCGGCTGCGAGGTTTACGTGGCGGCGAATTCTATGGACATAAAGCAGAACAGCGGCGACAACGAGACGCACCACCTGGTCCTGCTGGTCAAGGATGAAACAGGCTACAGCAACCTGATGAAGATAGTTTCGGAGGCGTCCATTCACGGCTTCTACTATAAGCCGAGGACCGACAAGGAGTTCCTTAGGGCTCACAGCGAGGGGCTGATCGCTCTCAGCGCGTGCCTGGGCGGCGAGATCCCGTCGCTCATAATGGGAGGCAACCTCAAAAAGGCGGAGGCCATAGCCTTGGAGTACAAGGGAATATTCGGCGAGGATTTCTTTCTGGAGCTTCAGTACCACGGGATCGAAGACCAGATCAAGGTCAACAGGGAGCTCGTGGAGATGTCGAAGAGGCTCGGGATACCGCTTGTCGCAACGAACGACATCCACTATATTAACAAGGAGGACAGCGTTTCCCACGACGTCCTCCTCTGCATACAGACGGCAAAGACGGTGAACGACGAGGACAGGATGAAGTACCCGTCCGAGCAGTTCTACCTCAGGTCGCCTGAGGAGATGCACGAGCTGTTCTCCTACGTCCCGGAGGCGCTGGAGAACACCGTGAAGATAGCCGAAAGGTGCAGCTACAGCTACGAATTCCACAAGTCCAAGCTGCCAAGGTACCCTTTGGAGCCTGGGACTGACCCTTTCTGGTACCTGAGACAACTTTGCTATGAGGGGATGAGGAGGAAGTACCCCGAGGTTACGCCGGAGCTTGAGGAGAGGCTCGAGTACGAGCTGAGGATCATTAACCAGATGGGCTACGTGGACTACTTCCTTATAGTATGGGACTTCATAAAGTTCGCCGATGACAACGGGATAATGACTGGCCCTGGAAGGGGTTCGGCGGCTGGGTCCCTAGTGGCCTACGCGCTAAACATAACGAAGATAGATCCTATAAAGTACAGCCTCATATTCGAGAGGTTCCTGAACCCCGACAGGATATCCATGCCCGACATAGACTCGGACTTCTGCTACGAGAGAAGGCAGGAGGTCATAGACTACGTCGTGGACAAGTACGGCGTGGACAACGTATCGCAGATAATCACCTTCGGTACGATGGCGGCAAGGGCCTGCATAAGGGACGTAGGCAGGGCCCTGGATTATTCCTACGCCGAGGTAGACAGGATAGCGAAGATGATACCGCAGATGCTGGGCATAACAATAGAGAAGGCGCTGGAAGTGAACGCGGAGCTCAAGCAGCTCTACTACGACGACGAGAGGTGCATGTACCTCATAGACATCGCGAAAAAGCTGGAAGGGCTGCCGCGACACACCTCAACCCATGCGGCTGGGGTGGTCATAGCTTCCGAACCGCTGGTGAACTTCGTGCCTCTGCAGAAGAACGAGGAAAGCATCGTCACGCAGTTCACCATGGGCGCGCTTGAGGAGCTTGGGCTCCTCAAGATGGACTTCCTTGGCCTGAGGACCCTCACGGTCATCAGGGATGCAGTAGAGATGATTGAGAGGAACAAGGGTGTCAGGATAGACATAGGAAGCCTCGACCTGGACGACAGGGAGGTCTACAGGATGATAGGCGAAGGCCACACGGTGGGAGTGTTCCAGCTGGAATCGGCGGGTATGACCTCCTTCATGAAGGAGCTGAAGCCCGACTCGCTGGAGGACATAATCGCGGGGATAAGCCTCTACAGGCCGGGCCCTATGGCGGAGATACCGAAATACATCAGGAACAAGAAGGAGCCCGAGGGCATCAGGTACGAGACTCCAGAGCTGGAGTCCATACTCGGGGTAACCTACGGCTGCATGGTCTACCAGGAGCAGGTAATGCAGATAGTAAGGGACCTCGCCGGATACTCCATGGGCAGGAGCGACCTGGTGAGGCGTGCAATGTCGAAGAAGAAGCACGACGTCATGGAGCAGGAGAGGAAGAACTTCGTGGAGGGCTGCAGCAGCCGCGGCATAAAGCCCCAGGCCGCAGACAGGATATTCGACTCCATGATGGACTTCGCATCCTACGCCTTCAACAAGTCCCATGCGGCGGCCTACGCCGTGGTGGGATATCAGACCGCCTGGCTCATGTGCTACTACCCTGCGGAGTTCCTGGCAGCGATGCTGAACAGCGTCATGGGGGACAGCACCAAGGTGGCATACTACATCCGCTACGCCGAGGAGAAGGGAATACAGCTTCTGCCTCCGGATATAAACGAGAGCATAGACAAGTTCGCAGTTACCGGAAACAGGATCAGGTTCGGACTGTCTGCCATAAAGAACGTCGGCGTGAACGTTATCAGGAGCATCGTCAAATCAAGGGAGGAGAAAGGCAAGTTCACCGACCTGGAGGACTTCTGCAGCAAGATCGATATAGCCTGCATCAACAAAAGGGTTGTGGAAAGCCTCATAAAGGCAGGCGCGTTCGACCGCTTCGGGGTGTACAGGTCCCAGCTGCTGGACGTTTACGAGAAGGTGCTGGACGGCATAAGCAACGAAAGGAAAAGGAACATTGAGGGACAGCTGAGCCTTTTCGCGTCGGCGCCGGAGAGCAGCATAAAGATAAGGTACCCGGACATAAGGGAGTTCGACAAGAAGCAGCTTCTGGCAATGGAAAAGGAGATGACGGGCCTCTACCTAACCGGACACCCATTGGACCAGTACGAAAGGGCCCTCAGGAACCAGACGAGCGCCAAGATTTCAGACATAGTCGCGGTGGAGGTGCTTGAGGATGGCGACGGGATCGAGATGGAGACCTCAGGCGTAAAGGACGGCGACATGGTCATAATCGGCGGAATCATCACAGAGGTGAGCCGCAAGATAACAAGGAACAACGCCAACATGGCCTTCGTCAAGATAGAGGACCTCTTTTCCGTCATCGAGGTGGTCGTCTTCCCGAAGACTTACGAGAAGTGCAAGAGCCTCATCGAGGAGGATGGCATTGTCCTTGTCAAGGGCAGGGTCAGCATAAAGGAAGACGAGAGGCCAAAGCTCCTCTGCGAATCCCTGGACCCGCTGCTGATGCTGGAAGGGGAGAAGCTGTTCATCCAGATCGAGGAGGAGAGCATGATAAAGGACGAGCTCTTAAGGCTCAAGCAGGTGCTTCAGAACCACAGGGGCAATGTCCCGGTATACCTCTTCACGAAGAGGGAGAGGAAGAAATACAGGCTGGACAGGGAGTACTGGGTGGAAAGCAGCCACGAACTCATGGCAGACCTGAGGAAAATGTTCGGAGAAGGAAACGTTAAATTATCTTAACATCCAGGGCGCGGAGAAGATTTTCTCCGCACTGTTTTTTGTGTTATAATTTATAAAAGAAATTCAGCAGTGGTTAGGAGGGCAAGATATGAAGACGATAGCGGTATTGACGAGCGGCGGGGACGCACCAGGGATGAACGCGGCCGTGAGGGCGGTGGTCAGGACGGGCCTCAGCAAGGGCATGAAGGTCATGGGGGTCATGAGGGGCTACACGGGCCTCATAAACGGCGACATCTTCCAGATGGAGAGGTCGAACGTTGCAGACATCATACAGAGGGGCGGAACCGTACTGAGGACCTCGAGATGCGAGGAGTTCAAGACCCTTGAAGTGCAGAAGCAGGCGGCAAGCATACTCAGGGCTTTCCACATAGACGGTCTCGTGGTTATAGGAGGGGACGGCTCCTTCAGGGGCGCCATGGCGCTGGAAAAGCTGGGGGTTAAAACGATCGGGATACCGGGCACGATAGACAACGACCTTCCTTACACAGACTACACCATAGGCTTCGACACGGCGCTCAACACTGTGCTTGAGGCAATAAATAAGATAAGGGATACGGCCACCTCCCACGAGAGGGTTAGCATCATTGAGGTCATGGGAAGGCACTGCGGGGACCTGGCGCTGCACGCCGGGATAGCGGGAGGCGCGGAGAGCATCCTGGTTCCAGAGGTCGGCTACAACACTGACGACATCTGCAGAAGCATACTCGAAGGCAAGCGCAGGGGAAAGCTTCACGACCTCATTGTAATAGCTGAAGGCGCAGGCGGAACAGCAGATCTGGTCAAGACGATACATGAGGTCACAGGCGTCGAGACAAGGGCAACCATCCTCGGGTACACCCAGAGGGGAGGCAGCCCTACCTGCAGGGACAACATGCTCGCCTGCAGGATGGGGTTCAGGGCCGTCGAGCTCCTTGCCGAGGGCAAGAGCAGGAGGGTCGTGGGGATCCGCCGCAACGAGATAGTCGACCTCGACACGGAGGAAGCAATGGCTATGGAAAGGGTATTCGACAAGGAGCTCTACAGGATAGCAGAAACGCTTGCTTAAAGAATATATTTTAGGGGGATAATCAACATGCAGAAAACAAAAATGGTATTCACTATAGGCCCTGCCAGCTCGAGCGAGGAAGTCCTTTCCCAGCTTATAGAAGCCGGGATGAACGTATCAAGGCACAACTTTTCCCACGGCACCCATGAGGAGCACAGGGAAAGGATGACGATGATAAAGAAGCTGAGGGAGAAGCACGGCAGGCATATAGCCATAATGCTGGACACCAAAGGTCCTGAGATAAGGACAGGGAACTTCAGCAGCAAGCAGGTCGAGCTCAAGGAGGGCGACGACTTCACGATCGTATGCGGCGAGGAGGTCCTGGGCGATGAGAAGACATGCTCCATAACCTACGAGCACCTGGACAGGGACGTGGAGAAAGGAGATATGATCCTCGTGGACGACGGCCTCGTAGGCCTTGAGGTGGAAAGCGTTGAAGGCAACAAGATAAAGACGAAGGTAAAGAACTCCGGTGTCATTTCGAACCACAAAGGGGTCAACGTTCCGGGAGTGCCCGTAGCGCTTCCTGCCCTCACGGAAAAGGACATAGAGGACCTCAAGTTCGGCTGCGAGGTCGGAGTAGATCTCATAGCTGCCTCCTTCATAAGGAAAGCTGCAGACGTACTGACAATAAGGAAGGTTCTCGAATCCCACGGCGGCTCGGACATAATGATATTTTCAAAGATAGAGAACCGGGAAGGCCTTGAGAACATAGACGAGATCATCAAGTTCTCGGACGGGATAATGGTGGCAAGAGGCGACATGGGCGTGGAAATACCTATAGAAGAGGTTCCGCTGGCCCAGAAGATGATAATATCCAAATGCAACAAGGCAGGGATCCCTGTAATCACAGCAACGCAGATGCTTGACAGCATGATAAAGAACCCGAGGCCGACCAGGGCTGAGGCATCCGACGTGGCGAACGCCATATTCGACGGCACCGACGCGGTGATGCTGAGCGGGGAATCTGCGAACGGGAAATACCCCGTTGAGGCTGCCAAGACAATGGCTAGGATAGCCCAGGCCGCAGAAGCCCAGCTGGACTACGCAGCGATGTTCGAAGCCAGGAAGGAGATGCACGTTATGAACGTGCCGAACGCCATAAGCCTCGCAACCTGCTCCACCGCAGAGGAGCTCAACGCCACGGCCATAATAACCGCAACTCAGAGCGGCGCCACCGCAAGGATGGTTTCCAAGTACAGGCCGGCATGCAACATAATAGCAGTGACGCCGAGCGACAAGGTGGCAAGGAAGCTCGCTTTGAACTGGGGCGTTGTGCCTGTGCTGGCGCCAGCCATGCGAACCACGGACGAACTCATCGAGAAGTCAGTCGCCATAGCGCTGAACTCGGGCTTGGTGAGCAAAGGAGACCTGGTGGTAATAGCGGCCGGTGTTCCAGTTGCCCTTGCCGGCTCCACAAACATGATAAAGGTCCACGTTGTCGGCGACATACTTGTGCAGGGAAGAGGGCAGGGGCCGAGGCCGGGCTTCGGAAACGTCAAGATAATTAAGAGCCCTAAGGACGCCAAGAAGCTCATCGAGAGGGACGACATATTGGTCATCCAGAGGATGGACCCTGGCTACATCGCCGCGCTTGATAAGGCGGCAGGCGTAATAGCGGAGGAAGGGGGCTTCACCTCCCACCTGGCTATAGAGTGCATAAGCCGAGAGATACCGCTCATCGTCGGAGCAGGCGGAGCGACTGACATACTGAGGAACGGAACCTTCATCAGCATGGACGTGAGAAGGGGAATAGTCTACAACGGAAGGGCCAACCTGAAGTGATCGGACAATAAAATTCACAAAATGTTTACAAATTAATAATGGTTTTGCTATGCAGATAGTGTATAATAATTACTTGCACGCTGAAAGGCAACCGATTCATAATTTAATTTTTGCACCTGAAAGGGTGCTATTTTTTTGCCATGTAGACAAAAAACCGCGCAAAATGTAGAATGAATTGTAGCAATAAATATTTAAGGAGTATTTTATGAAGAACGTTTGTCCTGTTGAGAAAAACAAGGAATATATAGTGGAAGTGCAAGGGATGGGCTTCGAGGGAGAAGGCGTGAGCAAGATAGACGGCTTCACCGTGTTCATACCTGGAGCGCTTGAAAACGAAAAGGTAAGAGTTAAAATAGTGAAGGTGAACAAGAACTTCGGCTTCGGCAAGCTCACCGAGGTGCTGGAGCCGTCGCCGGAAAGGGCCGAGCCGCAGTGCGGCATCTACAGGCGATGCGGCGGCTGCCAGCTCCAGCACCTGAGTTACGAGGCGCAGCTCAGGTTCAAGAGGAACAGGGTTGAGGACTGCCTTAGGAGGATCGGCAAGCTGGAAGGCTTCAGGCTGCACGACACCATAGGTATGGAGAACCCTTACAGATACAGGAACAAGGTGCAGCTCCCCGTTGGCAGGAGGGGAGGCAAGGCTGTCATAGGCTTCTACGCCCAGAGGAGCCACGACATCATAGACATGGACTCATGCCTGATCCAAAACGAGACTGCCGACAAGGTCATAGGGATAGCTAGGGAATGGCTGGACAGGTTTAAGGTTGAAGCATATGATGAGCAGACCAACAGCGGCAGCTTAAGGAATATAATGGTTCGAGAGGGCTTCAGGACAGGCGAGGTTATGGTAGTCGTGGTCACAAGGACCAGGCAGCTGCCTCAGGCTGACGAGCTAGTCGAGGCTCTCAGGAAGGGCATCCCGGGTCTTAAGAGCGTCATCCAGAACATAAACCCAAAGCAGACGAACGTCATACTGTCCGATGAATGCGTCACGCTGTGGGGTTCCGATACCATCAGCGACTTCATCGGCGATTTCAGGTTCAACATTTCGCCTCTGTCCTTCTTCCAGGTGAACCCGGTGCAGACAGAGGTGCTTTACGGAAAGGCTCTTGAGTACGCAGGGCTTACAGGTAACGAAACGGTATTCGACGCATACTGCGGGACAGGTACCATCACGTTATTCCTTTCGAAGAAGGCAAAGAAGGTTTACGGTGTTGAGATAGTCCCCCAGGCCATAGAAAACGCAAGGATTAACGCGGAGCAGAACGGCGTGGAGAACGCGGAGTTCATAGTAGGCGAGTCCGAGAAGGTCATCCCGGACCTCATAAACAAGGGGATAAAAGCGGACGTCGTGGTCGTCGACCCGCCAAGGAAGGGCTGCGGCCCAGAGCTTCTGGAAGCTATAGCGAAGATCGAACCTGAGAGGGTCGTCTACGTTTCCTGCGATCCGGGAACTCTGGCGAGGGACCTCGGCATGCTGAAGGATCTGGGGTATGATACTATAGAGGTTCAGCCGGTTGACATGTTCCCGATGACGGCTCACGTTGAAACGATAATAATGATGACGAAATGTGGTTCGGAGGACAAAAAGTAGACTTTGACCACAAGATGTTGTGGTTTGCAAGCCAAAAATGAACAAAAATCGAAGCAAAAAAGTGCAAATTTTGGCCCGTTTTTTTGGCCGTTTTCATAGATGACAAAGGGTCGTTGGAGAGAAATGACCTCCAAAATTACAATTTCATACAGGAAAATACAAAGGCATCAGGACAGCAAATCTTGATGCCTTTGTATTTATGCTTAGGCTAAATACCGTACTTTCCAGACAAACCCTCTCATGACCATAACGTTCGTAAACCCTCATGCAGCCGCTATTTTTTTGTGCTTACATTATTTCTGCCTTCTCTTTTTGCATTATATAGAGCAATATCAGAGTATTCTACAAGCTTGTCGGCATCTAATGTATCTTCCGGATATGACGAAACGCCTATTGATACAGTCATTTTTATCTCTTGGCCAGTGCTCAAAATAAAACCATGATGCTCAATATTGTTTCTAACGCGTTCAGCAACTTTGACAGCTCGATCTAACGGGCAATCAAGAAGTATAGCTGAAAACTCCTCGCCTCCGTTTCGGGAAACAATATCAAAACTCCGGCAAGTATTTTTGATGATATCGCCTAGTTGTTTTAAGACAAGATCTCCTTCAGTATGCCCGTAAGTGTCATTTACTTTTTTAAAAAAATCAACATCAATAAAAAGAAACGAGAGATTTTCATTTCTTTCATTTGCTTCGTTAATGGCTTTATTTAATAGCGTGTCAAATTGCCTGACATTGTTCAATCCGGTTAAAAAATCTTTCTTAGCGTCATCTTTCATTTGACTATATATCTTGTTCGCTTCAGTAGTATTTTCCAATAAAAAGTATAACAGGAAGGAAGACGCCGCAAATATACCGTAATAAGATATAAGCACATCTTTAAGCACTATTAAGTTTTTTAGTAAAAATGAAAAGCCTATGTCAAACGATTTCAAGGTAAGGGGGTGTGCATTTTTCAGGGGTGTGCATAGCAAATAAATCCATCGGCATAATAAACACTCCCATGAAATACTTATTGATTTAACTCTTCAATAAACTTTTCCCGTACCTTTTCTGCAGCAAAGCACCAACACCAATAAAGCAGGCCAATGCAACAAAGGTTAATATTAGCCCCTGCAAATTATTTTCTTGAGTCTGTGATCCAGCTGAAACCCAAATTAGTGTTCCAGGTATCCTTGACATTCCATATATCAAGAAAAATCGTGAAGCTTTTATAGGAGTCAATCCTGCTATATACACCAGTAAATCCTTGGGGATGAATGGAAGCAGACAAATAATCATGATACCGAATGAGCCTTTAGTTGAGTTAACCAAGTCGCTTATTTTTTTCAATTTATCATGGTGTACCAATTTTGATACAAACTCAGCACCCAAGGTTTTAGAAATAAAGAATGCGCTCATTGTTCCGGCCATAATACCCAGTATCGACAAGCCAAAGCCTATCGGAATACCAAAAACGTAACCTCCAGTGAAATTGAATATATCACCTGGTATCACAACCAGCAAAACATGTAACGCCTGGATAACAACAAATGAGATAAATCCTAAGAACCCTTTAGAAAGAACATATTGTCTTATCGTCTCTGCATCATTTAGTTTGTTTAAAATCCAATCATAATTGCTTAGGATAAATGCCACAATTACTACTGAAAAGATCAGAAGGATAGAGAACTTGATTTTTGTTTTTTTATCAATATCCTGGAGTTTTTTCAACATTTCATTTTACCTTACCGATCCTTTTATTCAAATTCGAAATTTGTCTGTGCCCTTGTACAATCCTTGGCAATAGTAAACGCATCATTAAAATCCGTCTCAATATCGGTGATGCTTTCATATATAATATCAAGCCCCATTAATCTCTTTAAAAAATGCTGTTGCTTTTCCTTTAATGGTAATTCCTCATACCAAGGCTGCCTTTTTTTATCTTTCTTTTGAAAAGAGGAATAAATCAAGTAAAGAAGTAAGTCACCAAAATAAGAATAATCTAGATCATATTTATATAGGTTATTATCTGCAAATCTGGCTAATCCAAAGTCAATAAGATATACATCCTCTTGATCAACGAGAACATTAGGTATCCTTATATCCCTATGGGCCACACCATTTTCATGCAGATATTTGATTATGTTTATGATCTTAATCCCAATATCAAATATTTCCTCATCTGAAAATTTATAATTATACTTAAAAAGCATATCTTTTAGAGTAATTCCAGGTTTCAACTCCAATACAAACGCATAGAATGATTTTTCATTTATCACACCCAGAAGCTCAGGGATTCGATAGTCCCTGAGCTTTGAGAGTATGACTGCCTCATGTGCATTCTTATCTGAATTTCGCGCAAAGATACTAGGTTTGAATCTTTTAAGAACAACCCTTTGTCCATGGTCGTTTTTAGCATGAAAGCACAAGCCGTATCTTCCTTCACCGGCTACTTCCTCAATTGTATATTCCCCGTATTTTTTCCCTCGATGTTTTAATTCACTAAAACATCGCATCAACTCAACCATTCAACTTATTTCCGCAATTGTTACAAAATTTAGCATTGGGTGGCATTTTTCCTCCGCAATTTTGGCAATACAACTCCGTTTTGACCTGTTCACCACAGTTCAGACAAAACTTCGACCCTGCTGGAACCCGGGAATTGCATTTATTACATGCGAGTGTATTTTGCTGAACTGATGATGGATTCTGCTGCCCTTGAGGATAGCCCTGTTGTGGCGGGTAAGGTTGGTTCCCGTAATTATTGTAGTGCCCCCCAGAACCACTTCCCGAACCAAACATATTAAGCAAGTTGCCAAATATACCCTTTTTCTGATAATGATTACTTCCATAATTACCTTGCCTATAGTGATTCCCTTTTGATGATTTTGAAAAAAAACTCATTCTATTACACCTCTTTCAATTGTTTTATTTTACTTGTTTGAAAAATGCTGTCTATTCAAATACCATGAATAGCGATAGGATCAGGGCTATAAGGCCTAAAACTAAAAGCATCGTTTTTATTGGTCTTTGTATAGTTAAATTTGGAAAAGCCTGGCGAAACATTACTTTTATTTGTTTTTGATGCCAAGCAATATGAATCAATACTAATATCACTACTATTATGCCAAGAATAGGATGCAAATCCGAATCCCAACTAACAGCTAATCCCGCCATAAATATAAAGAGTATAGAATCAAGAATGATGTTCTTCCTAACATATCTCAATGCTTTATTATCATCCTTCACCACTCTAAGCCTCCTGCTTGAAAATGACTTTTCGGAAAAGTTTTACCAACTCATACCACAGCACCGCTATACATGAGATTCCAGCCGAAAGCAGCAGTTGCTCTGAAGACAACGGTGCTAATTTCAAAAATCCACTAAGTGGCGTATAAAGCATAATAAGCAGTCCGGCTAAAGTGCCAATGATAACACCCCACATTACTTTATCCTTTATCTGTCTGATAAAAGTTCTAAAGGCAAACTCTGTATTTGAACTGTTTACTTGCACAAGCAGAACATTGGAAAGGAATATAATGCTTAGCCCCATCGTTCTTGCAAGAGGTGCATTTTCCGGATACATATTTATGAAATGGTAGTACGTTGCAAAGGATGCTCCGAATATTACTAAGCCTTGCATTACACTCTTGGATAGCATTGCTGCTGTTAAAAGCTTTTCTTTTGGATTGCGTGGTGGCCTTTGCATAATGTTAGACTCAGCAGGCTGGCGCTCTAATACAATTGAGCAGGTCGGGTCAATTACTAGCTCCAGCAAAACTACATGCAGCGGAAGAAGCAAGAGGCTCGTAGGACTTATCCCCATAAAAGGCGCAAGAAGTGAAGCAAATGCTATAGGTATATGGATAGTAAATACATACCCAACTGCCTTTTTAATGTTGTCATATATCCTTCTGCCATCCTTAATAGTATCAACAATTGTTGAAAAGTTATCATCCAGAAGTATCAGGTCTGCAGCTTCCCTTGAAACCTCCGAGCCACGCTTGCCCATTGCTATTCCAATATCAGCATATTTCAGTGCTGGCGCGTCGTTAACACCATCTCCAGTCATTGCTACCACTTCGCCATTTTCTTTAAAGGCTTTCACAATTCGCATCTTATGTTCAGGAAGAACACGAGAGAAGACGCTAACATCCTTCACTCTTTCTCTCAGCTCGTCGTCACTCATTTCATTGAGTTCGTCACCAGTTATTATATGGTCGCTATTTGGCATATTGATTTGATTTGCTATGGAGCTTGCTGTAATTCCGTTGTCCCCGGTTATCATAACCACTCGAACTCCGGCTTTTGTACAGGTCTTGATATCTTCTTTTACCGATTCTCTCGGCGGATCTGCAAGACCTACCATTCCCAGAAGCTCTAGCTTGCAGTCCAGGAGGGTATCCGGAATTTCATTTTTATTTTGGATAACCATCTGGCCAATCGCAATCACACGAAGACCTTGCTTGGACATTTCGTAAATCTTATCTTCGGCTATTTTTCTTTCGTCGGGAGAAATGTCGCATATTGTAAGAATACGCTCAGGAGAGCCTTTCGCGGCAACTACAATCTCAGTTCCATTCTTCCAGACATGGCCCATCATTTTTAATTCATCAGTGAAGGCATATTCTTTTAGCAGCTGCCCGCTAAAAAGAAGCTCTCTTGAAATCCCCAGTTCTTCACATCGAGCGATCATAGCCTTTTCCATAGGATCGTACGCGTCAGGCTTGCAGCCCATACCCATTATCTTGGATATGTATTTTTCATCGCCTGAGGTGCTGAAGGTTTCTCTAACTGCCATTTTGTTTAGTGTTATTGTGCCTGTCTTATCGACACACAGAACAGATACTGCACCTAAGGTTTCAACTGAAGGAAGCCTTCTTACAAGCGATTGTTTTTTTGCAAGCCTCCAAGCACCCATGGACAAGAAAACCGTCAATATAACTGGAAACTCCTCTGGAATCATAGCCATTGCAAGGGTAATTCCTGATAGTATGCTTTCAATAACTCTGCTTTTAATTATGTGATCAGGAATGTTAAAGAATGTAACAACACCAACCAAAACAAACAGCACCGCAGCAATCATACCGCTCAGCTTTACCAATCGGCCTGTCTGCTTCTGAAGAGGTGTATCTCCTATCGGGGCAACAGCGATATCCTTGCCGATCTTTCCATACTCACTAGAAAGTCCGATTTTATCAACTAAAACAGTACCTGTACCCTGTGTAACAAGGGTTCCTGCATAGCAATAATCACGTCGCCAATAATCATTGTTTTCATTAACATAATTATCGCTAGTCACTTTCCAGACACCAAGCGATTCTCCAGTGAGAGAGGATTCGTCAACACATAGCGTACTTGCCCTTACAACAGTTCCGTCTGCCGGAATTTTGACACCTTCCGCTATGAACATGATATCTCCAGGAACCAAATCCACACTGTTGATAATCTTTTCTTCCCCATCACGCAGCACCTTGATACGAGGAGCCGATAAGTCCTTCAATGCCTTCAGTGTCTTATCTGTTTTCCATTCCTGAATTGCTTCAATGCTTATTATCCCGATTACAAATACGAGCATGATTGCTCCGTCTTTTGGCTCTCCAAGTATAAAGTAGACTGCTGCTGCAATGATCAGTAATAAAAACATTGGCTCTGTGATGACTTGAAAGATTTTATGAAATATATTTTCTTTCTTTTCCGGAACTAGCTCATTCTTGCCGTACTGTTCTTGAAGCTTTGTTGCCTCTGAGGTTGTCAGCCCCTTCAGCCTGTTGATCTTTTCATCTGTCATAATAGTTACCTCCAATTTTTCTTGTTATAAGATAGCTCTATGGCATTGCAATCTTCAGATATGTCCCAAAATAGATATAAAAAAAACCTGTGGAACATTTTACTGTCCCACAGGTTGTATTCACCTGCTGCCTAATTAGGCCCAGCCCCATGAACTTTTACAAAGTTCATCGCCTGATCAGATTGTACTGTAGATTTATATGCAGTGCAAAGAGATTATTAAGAGAATACCATGCAAATTATGGCTATGTCAAGTTAAAATACTCATATTCATATAGTTTATAAGTTTTAAGTTACTAATTGTGATTAATCGCTTCAGCATTTTCTCCTTTGTCGCTGACATATTCCTCAGCATTAATTTGAAATTGATTGATAACATACTATTTTTGAAAGCCTATGACAAAGCAACAGCCATTGGCAATGCAGCAATAATGAATGCTATCAATATAGACAATATCCACTTTACCGACCTTCTAATGTTTAACTTTCCTATTAATCCGCATCCTATACCTATGCAAATTGCGGCGACAAAAGCAATAATAGATGATTGGTTTATGCCAAAGTATGCTATACGAAACAGTCCTATTACTAATGACGCAACAATTGCTGACGGAAATGTCGTATATAGCGCCATCATAATTATCGGCAGATTGCGCAAATCAAGATATATATCAGACGTAACATGTACGCTGAAAACCATTAGCAGGCAACCTAGCAACCCCGCCATTAACCCAGTTAATACTTTCCTATGCATTGTTGAAGAAGGTGTTGCAATTTTTTCTCTAAATAATTGGTTACTCAAAGTAATAAACGATATCATGATCGTGGCGTTAAAAAACAATTCTTTCGCAAATTCATACATTTTTCACTTATACCCTTTTGTGTTCTTTGATTTGTTCATCATCATAATTTTATAACATACATATAAGAAAAAATATATCACATTTCGTAACTGCTTTCCATCGCTCTAAAGCAGTTTTTTCTGGCAGATACGTGGTCTTGGTCATGGGCAACACTGATGCCGATCAGTTCTATTATCCGATTTGTCAACACGCCCACGATAAAGGCTATGTTTTCTATATTAGTTAACTTGAATATTCCTGTTATGAGGATATCTTGATGTTTTTATTTTTATTTACAGGCTAAAAATGGAGTGTCTTTTTGGCACTGAGCTAAAAAAATGTGGGCTATGTTTTTCTAAAAACGAAAAGCATAGCCCTTTTTTTATTTCCCTGAAAGCACTGACAACTCAAAAAGATTGGAGGACAACACGATGTCAAATGAAACCATGCGATTCTTTTTTCCTCTGAAGCTCATCACCTATCCTCAGTACGACTGCTCGGAAGATGATCAGGAAGAACTTTCTCCCAGGGAAGCTGTGGCATATGAGGATCAGATTCTCGCTGCCATTGCCAAGGAGAATCGTTTCTTCGAAAACGATCGAGGTCTTGCCGAATATATCCACGACGAAGCTCTCAACAAAAAAGTGTATAGCCTTTATCCATCAGTGGAGGTTGTTGACGGCGAGCTGTGGGGAGTTATGAATGCCGGACTGAAGGAGCCCCTCTCCGGCGAAGAAGTTGCCGCACTCTTGGATTATGTCTCTGGACAAAATTCTGACGGATACGGCGAAGGTTTCGAGCAGCGTCCCATCAAAACTCCTGACGGCGAGATTTACGTCAGTTTTTGGAATCATGAAAACTATTCCCTTAAGCTGGAGAATGAAATGAAAAACAAAGCTCCCGACCTTGAACACGGCGGTCCCGTGATGGGAGGGATGTGATGAGCAAGATATTTTCACTCATCGGTTTGGAAACCAATACCGGCATCCGCGACGTTGCCATCATGGGCGGCATCCCTGAAGTGGAGGACATACAAAGATCGCAGACATATCAGGAGCTGGTAGAGGACTGCGGCTGCTCGGAATATATCTCTGTGGTTGTCCAATCCTTCCGGTATGGACAAGGCCCGCCCGAGCTAGCTGCTCTGGAGGACTTACAGTGGATCGGCTCACACAACGAAATTATTAAAAACGGTGAGGCGGAAAAGCTGCAGACTGCACGCTTCGCTATCCTCTATCCCGACCAGGGATTGCAGATGAACATGTAGCGCTCTTTGGTTTCTACCTGAAACTGAAGGGCGCTTTTTTATTTCAGAAGGAGTTGATCAAATGCAGAAAGAAAAAGTGATGATCGTTACACTCATGCGGTCGGACTTATATGACGCGCCGGGATATGTCGGTGCTTACCTAAACCTTCCCGCCAGCCGGGACGAGATACAGGACGCAATGGATCGCGCCCGGATCAGGGACGGTCTGCCATATCAAATTGTCGAGTGCTTTAATATGCAGGGCGAGGAACTGAACTTCATTCAGGAGAAGCCTTCCCTCGACAAACTAAATTTTTTGGCACACCGCATCAGCGATCTGCCCACGCATGACCTGCTGGCTTTCAACGGGTGTGTGGCGATGGGCGATGAACGGCCGGACATGAAAGCACTCATTAATCTAACTTATAGTCTGGAGGATGTCCATGTGGTTCCCGTGAACAATGATCGGGAGCTCGGAAAATTCTATGTGGACAACGACTTCATCGACGCGGTCAATCATATACCGCCGGAGTATCAGAAGGAACTGCTGGAGCTGCTGGACTATGAGAAAATCGGTTATGAGCAGCGGAAAGCGGAAGGCGGTATATTCAAGAATGGTTATTATGTAGTGCATGGCTCCGGTGTTATGAACCAAATCTATGACGGCGCTCACCTTCCCGATCTCCCGGAGGAAGCACCATATATTTTCAAACTCCAGCTAGCCGAGGCGGATTTTAATATGGAAGATAAGGAACCGGATAAGACTGTGCCGCTTCTCCTGCCGGCTGGAGATAAGAAAATCCTCGCGGCACTGGAGCAGCTGGGTGCGGTATCACTGGAGGAATGTGTGTTTACCCATTGCTCCAGTCCCATTCCGATGCTGGAGCAGGCTTTCTCTTTCAGTGAGGACATTGATAAAATGAATCTCCTTGCCGAACGTATCCGAGAACTGGAGAACGCCGGAGAGCTTCCGAAATTCAAAGCTGCCCTGGAAATCAGCGATTGCTCGGACATCGACCAGGCGTTGGACTTGACCAGAAACCTGGACTGCTATGATTTTAATCCTGACCTATCCTCACCAGAAGAATATGCAAGGCAGGAATTCCTCCTACGCTATCACATTCCGGAAAGCGATCCCGACTTGAAGCTGCTCCACTTTTCACGCTGCGATTCCAAATGGATGCAGGAAGCAAAAGCCATCACTACTCCCTATGGCATCATCCGCCGCAACAACCAGGAAATGACCCTGGACTTTTCCATCAAGCAAACCGGCCAACAGATGCGTTGACCGGCCAACTACATATCGGAACAGAATGGCGCTGTCTTTACAAAAAAGGCAGCGCCTTTTTTGTTTTCCGAGGAAGGAGCTGAAGCTATGAATCATGATTTAAAAACAGAAGAAAAAACAGTCGCGGAGATCACCGGACCTCCGAAGTTTACGATACCTTCCCCGAAGGAGCCTTCCCGCTGCGAGGGCTGTCCTTATCCCGGCGTCGGATTTATCTGCTGGAGTCCCGACGGTTCCTGTTTAAAGACCGACCTGGATCGGATACACGGCAAAAAGAAAGGCAGGTGATGCGATGAACAGCATCATCAGCTGGGTGGGCGGCAAGAAAGCATTGCGGGATCTCATTTACCAAAGGATGCCTAAGGAATACGGGCGGTATGTCGAAGTCTTCGGCGGCGGAGGCTGGGTGCTGTTTGGGCGTCCCCTGAACGCGGTCATGGAGGTGTACAACGATTATAATTCCGACCTGACGAATCTGTTCCGCTGTGTCCGTGACCAGCCGATGGCGTTCCTGACGGAACTGGGATTCCTTCCATTAAACGGCCGCGACGAGTTTATGGTCCTAAAACGATATCTGGAGAAGGAGGAATTCACCAGCGAATTTATGCTGAAGGAACTGGAGCTGGCTCAGCGGCAGCTGACTCCGATCCAGTTCGAGGAAATCAAAACCATCCTCATTGAGAAGGCACAGATGAATGACATCAAACGCGCCGCTGCCTTCTTTAAGCTCATACGCTACAGTTACGGAAGCGGCTGTACCAGCTACGGCTGCCAGCCCTTCGATATCCGTAAGACCTTTCATCTGCTCTGGCAGGGCAGCCGAAGATTAAAGGATACCGTCATCGAGAATAAGGACTTCGAGGATGTAATCAAGCAATACGACCGGGAGAACGCCTTTATCTACTGCGACCCGCCGTACTATTTGACAGAAGGTCACTATGCGGTGGAATTTCTCAAGGAGGATCACTACCGTCTGCGGGATGCGCTGGCAGGTTGTCAGGGCAAGTGTCTGGTAAGCTACAACGACTGTGAATTCATACGGGAGCTATATCAGGACTTCCAGATTGAATCGGTCAGCCGCCTGAACAATCTGGCCCAGCGTTATGATAACGGCAGCGAGTATGCCGAAGTCCTGATCTCCAACTACGACACCGGCGAACGGCTGCGGGATATGCCGACCCAGCTGGGGCTCTTCGACCTTGCCGGATTTTATGGCATGGAATAACTATTCAAAAATCAAATTTAGGAGGAAAACCATTATGAAACTGATTGAAAAACGTATTTGCGTAGACAAGGAAGGCCGCCTGCCGTTGCCCATGGAATTCATCAACGCGGCGGCTATCCAGCCAGACTCAGAGATGACCGTGACCCTGGCGATTTCAGAGGAAGGACTGCTTCCCTGCCCGGTGATGGTCGTCTCGCCAGATACCCCGGTAACCTTTGCATTCGCTCCGGACTGTGACGAGGATGAGGAACCGGAGGACGGTGAAGCGGAGGATGACTTCGCGCTTCCTCATGAGCTTTTAAACGCCGCAGGCATTCCCATCGACAGCGATCTGGACGTCACCTGTGTTCCCGGCGCCATCATCATCAAGGAGTCGGATATCCTGAACCGCCTGCCGGATGGTCTTAAGACCCTGTTCCAATCCTTCGGCGTCCACCCCGAAACCGTTCGGGAGGTCATGAAAAAGGAGGGCTATTTCGTATGAAAGCAAAACCGATTTACAAGATCATGGACGGCAAAGGCCGCGTCCTCATCCCCAAGGAGCTCCGCACAGCCTCCGGCATGGACTACGGCGATATCGTCAAGGTCGGCGTCAGCCAGGGAACCGTCAGCGTGAAGAAGGTCGATCTCATTGAGGTGGGCGACATGTCGCCGGAGGCAGTGGAAGCTTATGTCCATGCCGCCATCCGGGAGATGCCGGAGGAAAAGCAGATTTCCATTGCCGCAAAGCTCCTGGAACTCGTTGAGCAGAGGAAGGGACAACGACATGAGTGATAAGACCCTATTAACACAGGAGGATTGCCGGCAGGTCGGTTATGACATGTCCATCGCGGGAAAAGTGATTGTTCTTCACTCCTCCGCACTGCCGGAGGAATACCGAAACGCGGAACGGCAGCTCTATTTCTGCACCGGAGGCAACGGCAGCAATCCCTATCCCATTGGCCGTTCCATTTTCACTGTCTCTCTTGCGGATGGCGAACATGTCCGCTGGAACCGGAGCGACGTCTTCGGTATCGCAAAACCGGAAGCCCTCTCTGAGAAGGCCCGCCTCCAGCTCTCTCAAATCCGGCCCATCGGCGCACTGGATTTAAAGGGCAACGAGCCGCAGTTCAGCGGCTACTGCTACCTGCCGGACGGCCGCTACACCTCCGGCGTATGGCTGTGCAGCTCCAAGGAGGTACAGGATTACATCGAGATGCAGAAGGACTACCAGCACAGGATCATGATCTGTGACCGCGATGACTTCTGCGTTTTTGAAATGGTAGAGGGAAAGGTCATCTACCCCACGCAGGAGATACTGGATGCACACCGCGATGGGCAGGAGCCGGGAGGCATGGAGCTGAAGCTATGAAAATATTAAGGACTTAAAGCCGGAATCAAGAATATGATTCCGGCTTTTTCACAATCAAATTTAAAAGGAAGAGAGGTATGAAAAATTTATGAACCTGAAAGACAAAAGGAAATGTATCCTCGCGGTATTTCTTCTGGCAGTGCTGCTGGTGACCAGCGGCTTTTATATTGCCTATCGCCTGCATCCTGAACTGTTCATAGGGCAGAACGATATCATCACCCGCGGGGAATTTGCCGCGGAACTGGCAAAGGAGCTGAAGCTGGACACCACCGGATCGGAAAAAGACACGCCCAGCTTTCCCGACATCGACGGACATTGGGCGGAGAAGTACATCGAGGCCCTCGTTGACACCGGCATCATTGACCCTGCCGATTACCCGGACGGCTTCAAACCCGACGAGCCCATCACCCGCGCCGAGATCATTAAAATGATGGTGCGGGCCAAGGGCCAGGACGAGGAAGCGAAAAACACCCAAGGACACAGCGGCTACGATGACCAGTCGGATATCGCGGACGATAACAAGGGCTATGTCATTGTTGGAAAGGAGGATGGTATCATCGGGGATACGGAGGATAACAAGCTCCATCCGAACGACCCGGTGACCAAAGGAGAAGCCGATGACATGTTTGACAAGGCCGACCCGAAACCAGCAACACCGACACCATCCCCAACAACCCCGGCAACCGATACCACTACGCCGACACCGATACCGACGCCTACCGACCCGGATAAGGAACAGCCGACACCAACCCCGTCTCCGACCCCGACACCGACACCCACGCCGGGCGGTGGTTCAGGCGGCGGCTCCTATTATGTCCCGGATGCACAGGTGCGGTTTGACCTGCCCGAAACTGCACACACCGATACTGAGATCAAGGTGATGCCCGTGTGGAAATATATGCAGAGCTTCACCTGGACAATGACGAAAACAGCGGTGGACGGCTCTGAACAGCCGGTGGAGTTGGCAGACGCCGTCACCGGCAGCTTGGGACTGGAGGGCGGTACAATCCAGTTTAAGGAGGAAGGCAAATACACTCTCACGGCAACGGCGAAAAACGCCAGAGGAAAAGAAACGGTCTTAAGCAAAACTGTGACGGTCTATCCCGTGATTGACCTGACCTTTGACCTGCCGGAAACTACTCACACTGACAAGTCGGTCACCCTTACCTTCCTGCTGGAAAAGCTATACGACCACGACATCATGTGGACGGCAGAAAAGGACAGAGAAGCCGTCCAGACTACAGACATACTGGATGGTACGCTGGGGAATGACGGCGGCATCTTTGTTTTCAAGACCAAGGGCGGCTATAAGCTGACCGCCACCATAACCGATGAAACCGGGCGCATTTTTACGCATACAGAGAGCACCAAGGTTTACCCGATAGTCGGTATTGCTTTCACGCTGCCCGCTGCTTCCCATACGGACAAAACCGTGGAGGTAGCCACCACGCTGACTGAAAACGGCGGCCTGTCTGTAGTGTGGAGCCTGACCAAGAATGGTGAAGCCGCTGTGCTATCCGACGAGCTGGAGGGCGCCCTGACCGATGCGGGAGGAAACATCCGGTTCAAGGACAAGGGCGTGTACATGCTGACCGGAACCCTCACCGATGAAACCGGCCGTACCTTCGAAGCCTCACAGACCGTCACGGTCTACCCTGTGGGTTCCGTTGGTTTCTATCTGCCGGAGATCGCGCATACCGATACGAGTGTTCTTGTAAAGGCAACATTCCAGAATCTTGGGACTGCCGAAATCCAGTGGTCGCTGGCAAAAGACGGCGAAGCCGTACCTGTTGCCGACTGCATCGAAGGAACGCTCACGGATACAAACAGCACCATCAGGCTTAAGGAAAAGGGCGAATATGGGCTGAAAGCCGCCTTTGCCGACCCTGCAGGCAGAACCTACAGCTATACCGCACCCATCAAGGTCTATCCTGTACCCAGCATCACTTACAAGCTGCCGCAAACCGCCCACACCGATACCGCTGTTTCTGTGATTCCAGAAACCTTGGAATTAGGGAACTTAAAAGTGGAATGGCTGTTGGAGAACGGCTTCGGATTCCAGGATCTTGCGACCTACATCAACGGGACTCTGGACAACAACGGCGGAACCATCCGCTTTAAACACGCCGGAACCTATGAGCTCATTGCAAGGATCACCGATGAAACCGGGCGTGTGTTCCTCTATGAGGATGGCGGTAAGATCGAAGTCCTGCCGGTTCTGAATATTTCCTTCGAGCTGCCGGCATCGACGCATACCGACCGCACCGTTGACCTTCGGACCCGCGGCAACAACAACGTGCTACCGGTGGAATGGACGCTCACAAAGGATGGCAAGCCGGCAGAGCTCACCGACGCGCTGGAGGGCAGCCTGAACGCTTACGGCGGCAAAATCCAGTTCAAGGATGTTGGAGAATACACCCTGACGGCCTCCATGACGGACGCCCTGGGCCGGGTGTTCTCTTACAGCTCCTCCACCACAGTCTATCCCATCCCGTCCGTTCTGCTGAATTTCCCGCAGACCTGGTATGTCGGAGAAGCAGGAACGGTCAGCGTCAGCGATACCGATCTGGATAACCTCACCGCAGACTGGACGGTCATTCAGGGCGACGGCGGTACACAGCCCTATAACATTTATACCTCCGGAACCCTGACGAAAACAGGCGGGACTATAACCTTCCCGACAAAAGGACAATACACGCTGATTCTCACAATGACAGACCCCACCGGCCGCACCTTTGTACGAAGCCAGAGCTTTATCGTCTTTCCCATCCCAACGATGTCAATCAGCCTCCCGCAGACCTGGCATGCCGGCGAAGCAGGAACGGTCAGCATCAGCGGAACCGATCTAGAAAACCTCACCGAGGGATGGACTATTAAGCAAGGAAATGGAGATACAAAGCCTTATTCCACTTACGCTGCAGGCACTTTGACCAAGGAGGGCGGCACGATCACCTTCCCGGCAAAGGGGCAGTATGAACTTATCCTCACGATGACGGATACCAACGGCCGCTCCTTCACGGAAAGCCGGAGCCTCACGGTGTATCCCATCCCGACCATGAGCATCAGCATCCCGCAGCCCTGGTACGCTGGGGAAGCCGGGACTGTCAGCGTCAGCGGTACCGATCTGGATAACCTCACCGCAGACTGGACGATCATTCAGGGCAATGGCGAAGCAAAGCCGTATTCAGCCTATGCGACCGGGACATTGACCAAGGATGGTGGATCGATCACCTTCCCCACGAAGGGGCAGTATGAACTTATCCTGACCATGACGGACCCCACCGGCCGCACGTTTACGAGAAGCCGGAGCTTCACAATATCCCCCATCCCGACTATGAGCATCAGCATCCCGTCGCTGACCTACAGCGGCGAATCCTTGGCAGTTACTGCCTCCGGTACCGAGCTGAGCGGAGTCACGGCAGACTGGTACCTTTCCGTCGATGGGGGTGCTTTTACGCCCTACACGGATTATGCCACCGGAACCCTTGGAATGAGTGGCGGCACCCTACGGTTCAATACGGATAAAACCATTTCCGTGAAGCTGCAGGCAGTAGTCACCGACACCAACGGGCGAAAATTCACCTTTACCTCCAATGCCGGAACAATCAAGCCCATCGCCAGCTTTGCTTTTACGGTTCCTTCCTCTGCACATATCGGTTCCGGATTCAGCGTGTCGTTACCATCGACCTCCGGGCTGGAGGGCAGAACCCTCAACTGGTCGCTGATCAGGGACGGCAGCACGGCCAGTTACACAGGAAGTCTGTCAAACAGCGGCGGCACCATTGCCATCAGCGCCACAGGAAGCTATGTCCTGACGGCCGGCACCACTGACAGCGCAGGCAGAACCTTCAGCTACTCGCAGGGCATCACCATCACCAACAGCGCGCCAAACAAGCCTTCAGGAAGCGCCTCGGTAACCAGAACAGCCAAGGATGGTAATCTCCTGGTCAACCTCTATGCCTACGCTTCCGACCCGGACGGGGATTCCGTTACCCTGGAATACTCCGGAAACACCTCCGACAGCTACTATGCTGTGGGCAACCATACAGTCTATGTCCGGGCAAAGGATGCCTGGGGGCTTTATTCCGACTGGACTGCCATCTCCTTCACCGTGACCAACTCGGCGCCGACCACACCCGTCATTACCCGAACGCCGGATGGCAACAGTATAGCTCCCGGCGTAGCAATCACTATCACGGCAAGCAGCACCGACCCGGACGGCGACGCCATAACCTATGTGTGGGAGGGCAGGCCGGCACAGACCAGTACCGCCTATCCATTGGGCAAGAATGTGGTGCGCGTCAAGGCGGTGGACTCCACCGGAGCTGAATCACCCTGGGCGGCTATTGTGTTCTTCGTTGCTGACCCCAACCATGGAGGCGGCATGACGTTGACCGGACCGGAATCGGTCATCCTGGAGCAAGGCATCGCAGGAGCGACCATCACCAGCTATACCTTTACAGTGCCGCCGGTTGACGGGCACAGCGGTCAGGATTACGGCCGCGTCCGCGGGTACAACGTCCTGACCGGGCAGTGGGACCAACTGGATTACCAGACCACCACCAACGGCATCACCTTTAGCCGTACTCTAGCGGCCGGAATCTACAGCCAGTTGGAGTTCTACTACTACACGAACCATACGTGCATGTATAACAAGTCAAACATCACCTATTCCGTTACGTTCTATTTCCAGTAACTCGGCGGAATTTACGGAAAACAGAAAAGGAGGAATCACCAATGAGCGCTGAAAACCGGAGGCTTTGTCTGCGCCCCGCTTCGATTGAGGAAGCGGGGCTGTTCTATTCTCAGGATGCGAAAGATGCTGAGCTTGGCACGGTCGGACATATGCGCGTGGACTTTGGGCATGACGGCAGGGAGTTCTGGTCAACCTGGTGGCCGCACAACGAAGACGCGCTGAATACACCGGAATTCAAGTCGGAGCTTCAGTCCTTCGTGGATGAGCTCCGCAAAACCGGACCATTGAGAGATCTTTCGGCAATGTCAGAATATTGCTGCGGCCATGGTGACGGCAGGCTGGGTGACGGCTCCAGAGGAAGCTACGGGTTTGTTGCCGAAAGCGAGCATTACCGTTATTGCCTGCGGTGTACGCCGATCCAGGGCGATTACAATGCCTATCTATATATCTACGACAAGCGTCAGCAGGATATGAACAAGCTTCAAAAGCTCCTGGATACAGAACAGGATTTACCGGAAATGTGTTTTTCCACCCTGTCCAGTGATGGGAGCCTGATCTGCATCAAGCATGGCGAAACCGGCTACTACAAATCGGATTGGGATACCGGCGATCCGGTAAAGAACCGAGAGCTGGCCGATTACAACAACGAAAAGCTGGGAGTTTCTAAACTGCAGGAGGAAGCCATGGTCATCAAATCCATGACCGGATGGACTTCTCAGGAGTCTGCATCCCAGGAATCCGGCATGGAGCAGACAATGGGAGGAATGTGACGCAAGGAGGTGCTATATGAACGGAATCCAAATCAAAAACAACCGCATTCTCTACTATGGCAATACGGCGGGCTATCTTGACACCAAACGGGCAACGGCCATAGTGGACCCGATGTTTGAAAACGATGAGCTGAAATCTTATCTTTCAAACACCAAAGGGCTTAACATTGAGTGGAGGCCCGGTACCTTTGACCGTCTGGCGACGGGTAAGCTCGACCCGGAGGGCAACCTGCAGGTGCTGAAGAAATGCAGGGTGCATCAGCTGAAGCCGGATGCCGATATTATGATGAAATTCATCGGATACGACGAACTCACGGAGCGCTTCGGGGAGCCTGACCCTTCCAATTACCAAGTGGTATACGACGGCGAAGTGGAAACCAACGATCTGGAGGAACTCTATGCTAAATTCAACCTGGACCACCCGCCCAGCTACGAAGGGCACAGCCTCTCTATGTCGGACGTCGTGGAGCTGTATGATGAATCGGGCAACTCCTTCCACTATGTCGACCGCTTCGGCTTCCGGGAGATACCGTTTCAGGAATCGGGACAAGAGTTGGAGCAAGGCCCGCAGATGAGTATGTAACCCAAGTCACTCGCAGCCGGAAGGCTGCTTTATTAATGAAAAGGAGGAATCGACCATGAGTAAAACCCAGGCAGCACCCAAGGCTCCCCAGCAGGATGCACAGACCGCCGCGGAACAGCCCCTGCCCATGAAGGTAGATGTGAAAATCAGCTCCATCCGGCCGGAGGGCAATATCCGTGCTATCGCATCCGTCAATCTGAATGACTGCTTTGCCATCCGCAACGTGAAGGTGATGGACAGCACTAAGGGGCTGTTTGTAGCCATGCCCAGCTACAAGGCCGGAAGCGGTGAATACAAGGACATCTGCTTCCCGGTAACCAAGGAATTCCGGGAGCAGCTGAACAACGTCGTCATTGACGCTTACCATCAGGCTCTGACGCAGAGCCAGGGACAGAACCAGCAGAAGGCGGAAGTATCCCCTTTTGAACAAACGCCGGAGCAGCGCTCCGGCATGCAGATGACGGGACTATAGGTCCCGCCATCCTTGTCACACAACAACTACAACAAAAATATCGGAGGTAAATTAATATGAAGAAATTCCTGAACAAGATCAAGAGAAACCTGTCCAACATGGCGGTCAATATCCGTGACCATCTGACTTTGAAGTATCTCACGGCAAAGACCCTGCTCTGCTCCCAGCGCGGGGAGGGATTTGTGGATACCGCCATAAAAATCCTAATGGCCGTTGTAATCGGCGCGCTTGTCCTCGCCGGGCTCTATGCCCTGTTCGGAGAAACGGTGCTTCCGACCCTGAAGCAGCGGATCACGGACATGTTCAATTATGGGAAGTAACCTGCCGCTGCTGTTGCAGGGCGGACTTTTTACCGCTCTACTGTTCGCGGCTTCCGTGTGCGACGCTAGAAAGCAGCTCATACCGGATTGTATTTGTATTGGGATTGCCTTAACCGGGTTACTGACCTTTACGCCGGAAAAGCTGCTGGGACTCGTAACCGCCGTCATTTTTTTCGGCATTGCCCTCTGGCTTGGCGGTTTGGACGGCGGGGACATCAAGTACACCGCCGCGGTAGGGCTGGTGCTGGGCCTTCACAAAAGCATGGCGGGGATCATCCTTGGTTTTACCGCCATGCTGATATTTCATGCCATATATACCTTGATCCAAAAGGCGCACAGAGGGGATATACGAAAATCATATCCCCTCGCGCCTTTTTTCTCTCTCGGCTGCCTGGCAGCCTATTTCTTTTTTTAGGAGGAACATTCTATGAGCTTTTTGAAAAACCGCACGGTGCTGGGGGCTATCTGCATCGTGCTTTCCCTGATTATCTGTTTTGCGCTGACGCCTCTCTTTAACCAGAGTGTATCGCAGAAAACCACCGTAGTCCGGGTGGTCAAGGACATCCAAAACGGCGAACAAATCTCCAAGGATATGGTGCAGGCTGTGGAGGTAGGCGGCTACAACCTGCCCGAAAACGTCATGACGAAAGCCGATTCGGTGATCGGAAAGTATACCAAGGCAGATTTGTCGCCCGGCGATTACATCCTCGCCGCCAAACTGTCGGACAGCCCGGCTTCGGAAAACGCCTACCTGTATGATCTGAACGGAAGCAAACAGGCCATTTCCGTCACCATCAAGAGCTTCGCGGAGGGCTTATCCGGCAAGCTGGCCTCCGGAGATATTGTCAGCGTCATTGCCCCGGACTACAAAAAGCAGGGCTCCACGGTCATCCCCACCGAGCTGACCTATGTGGAGGTCGTCGGAGTGACCGCCAGTTCCGGCTATGACACCGATCAGGCCGATACACAAACGGATAAATCCACAAGTTCGAATAATGAAAAGCAGCTTCCCGCCACCGTAACCCTTCTTGTATCGCCGGAGCAGGCGAAAATCCTGGCGGAGCTGGACTCTGAGGGAAAGCTCCACCTGTCTCTGATATACCGAGGCACCAAGGATGGCGCCCAGAAATTCCTTGCCATTCAGGATAAACTGCTGGAAGCACTGTATCCGAAACCCTCGCAGAGCCAAAGCGGTACCTCCACAACAGGCAATGCCACATCGACAAGCAGCGCTGCGGGCGGCACATCAACCAGCAGCTCAGCCAAAGCCGCCGCAGCCAATACCGCTGCAGAATCGCAAAGCACGGAAAGCGGGGGACGCTGATGATGAATTTCATGAAAGGGAGTCTTTTCTCCCGAAACCAGCTGAAGCCGCCCCAGGAGGATTTGGAACCGGATGTTCAGGTTCTGGCCGTGTGGGGCAGTCCCGGCAGCGGCAAGACCACCGTCAGTGTGCGCCTTGCCAAGTATCTGGCCGATCATAAGCGCAACGTTGCGTTGCTTCTTTGCGATATGACGGCTCCGATGCTGCCATGTATTTGTCCGCCTGCCGACCTGGAATGCGAACGATCCCTGGGCAGTATTCTGGCGGCGACCCACATCACCGATACCCTCATCCGCCAGAACTGCATCACCCTCAAGAAGATGGGCTATCTGACCATCATCGGTATGATGAAGGGCGAGAATATGTATACATATCCGCCCTATACTCCGGAACTGGCGGTTGAACTCATTGACCACCTGCGGGATGTTGCCCCGTATGTCATCATCGACTGCGGCAGCTACATTGCCTATGATGTCCTCTCGGCGGTTGCGCTTCTGGAGGCAGATTCCGTCCTCCGGCTGGTGAACTGCGACCTTAAATCGGTCAGTTATCTGTCCAGCCAGCTCCCGTTGTTACAGGAACAGAAATGGGACGCGGATAAGCAATACAAGGCGGCATCCAACGTGAAAACCAATCAGGCCGGGGAGCACATCGAGCAGGTGCTGGGCAACATGGCGTTTAAAATCCCGTATTCCTATGAGCTGGAGAATCTGGCGCTGGCGGGAAACCTGCTTGGGGAGCTGGCGCTCAAGGACAGCCGTGGCTTCCGCTCGGAGATCGCCAAAATCGCAAAGGAGGTGTACGGCGCATGAAAAAAGAATCAGGACAGCCGGATATCTTATCTGCTCCAAACATGACGGGCAATCAGAACCTGTTCTTCTCCTCCGGGGAAACGGTCCGGGAGTTCCGCTCGGTGCTGCAGGATGTGCAGGAGTATATCTCCAGCAAATACGCGACGCTGATCACGGACGGAGGATCCGAGGAAGTAAAGGCGCAGGTCAAACGCTATATCACAAAGTATGTGCAGGATTACCGCCTAACTGTGGCCGGTATGACGCAGACGCAGCTGGTGGATGCCTTATACACGGAGATGGCGGAATTCTCGTTTTTAACCAAGTATATCTTCGGCACGGGTATTGAAGAAATTGACGTTAACGCCTGGAACGATGTAGAGGTGCAGTACAGCAATGGTCACACCAGAAAGCTGGACGAACGGTTTGACAGCCCCGCTCACGCAATCAATGTGGTTCGCCGTATGCTCCATGTGTCCGGTATGGTACTGGACAACGCAAGCCCCGCCATCCTGGGGCATCTAAGCAAGAACATCCGTATTGCGGCGTTAAAAACTCCACTGGTGGATGAGGACGTAGGCGTTGCCGCCAGTATCCGTATCGTAAACCCGCAGTCCATGCAAAAGGCTGACTTTATCCGGGGCGGCACCGCCACAGAACCCATGCTGGACTTTTTGGCGGAATGCCTGCGTTATGGGATATCCGTCTGCGTGGCTGGCGCAACCAGCTCCGGCAAGACCACGCTGGCCGGATGGCTCCTGACTACCATCCCCGATAACAAAAGAATATTTACCATTGAGAACGGCTCCCGTGAGCTGGCGCTGATCCGGCAGATGGACGGCAAGATCACAAACAGCGTCATCCATACTTTGACCCGGTTCAGTGAAAATGAAAAACAGAATATCGATCAGGACATCCTACTGGACATGGCTCTGCGCTTTAATCCTGAGATCATTTGTGTGGGTGAGATGCGCGGACCGGAAGCCTACGCCGCCCAGGAGTCAGCCAGAACCGGTCACACGGTGCTGACCACCATCCACTCCAACAGTTGTGAAGCCACCTGGCGTCGCATGGTCACCCTATGCAAGCGCAAGTATGATATGGCGGATAACACACTGATGGATCTGGTTACCGAGGCGTTCCCCATTGTGGTATTCGCCAAGCAGCTCGAAAACAAACAGCGTCGTCTCATGGAGGTTATGGAGTGTGAAATCCTTCCAGACGGTACAAGGAATTACCGCAGCCTCTTCCAGTTCCAGATCACCGAGAACCGCGTGGAAAACGGGAAGTTCATCATCAACGGGAACCACCGGGCGGTACAGGGGATTTCACCCAGCCTGCAGAAGCGCTTTCTGGAAAACGGGATGCCTCAGGACACCTTAAACCGCGTTCTTTCGACAGGAGGTGCAGTAGCTTGACCGCAATCCTTTTAATTGCCTGCGTCGGTATGATTGCCGGCGCTTTTCTGTTGCTCGGAATCTCACCCCTTGCGTTTACCGACGGCCTCTTCGGGTTTCTGACCCGGAAAAACAAGAGTATCCGTTCAGAGATCAACGAGGCCGCCCGGCGCAAAAAAATGTCCTTTTTCCGGCGAGAGATCACGGAGGTGCAGGAAATCCTCAAGATCACCGGACGGAGCAGCCGCTTTTCCCTTATCTGCGCGGCATCCCTGCTGTGCTTTGCCGGCGGCGCCAGCCTTGCCATCCTCATGGGGAATGTTTTTCTGGTGCCGGTGCTGGCAGTCGGTATGATGTTTCTTCCGTTCTGGTACGTCCGATTGACATCAAGCCACTACAAAAAGAACATCGCCGCCGAGCTGGAAACGGCTTTATCCATCATCACCACGGCATATCTGCGGAACGAGGATATCGTGACGGCGGTGGAGGAAAGTCTCCCCTACCTAAACCCACCGGTCCGGAGTGTTTTTGCCGGATTTCTGGCGCAGGTAAAGCTCATCAGTCCGGACATTGACGATGCTCTCCATGCGATGAAGCCGAAAATTGAAAACGAGGTTTTCCGGGAGTGGTGTGACGCCATCGCCGCCTGCCAGTACGACCGAAGCCTGAAAACCACCCTGACCCCCATTGTCAGCAAGCTGTCCGACATGCGCATTGTTAACGCGGAGCTGGAATACCTGGTATTCGAACCCCGGAAGGAATTCATTATCATGGCGATGCTGGTGGTTGGGAATGTACCCATCATGTATTTACTCAACAAGGACTGGTACCACACCTTGATGTATACGGTGGTGGGACAGATCATTCTGGCAGTGTGTGCTGCTGCCATCTTTATTTCCACGGCATTTGTGATCCGACTGACCAAGCCCATTGAATACAGGAGGTGACGCAGATGATAAAGCAATTATTTTTAGCAGGAATCCTGCTTGCCGCGGGGCTGTTTTTTGTCCTCTCGGATATTCTGAAGCTGCCCACCATGAAAGCGGCCAAGGCTATGCTGGAGGCAGGAAAAGGTAACAAAAAAGCCGCAAAAACCATAGAAGCCTGGATCATGTCCGGCGCGGTCCGGCTGTCAAAGCATATCCGCATGGATGAGTACAAGCACAGCCGGATGGCAAATATCCTCAAGGCTGCAGGCTACTCCATGACCCCGGAGGTCTACGCAGCCTACGCCATCACCAAGGCCGGAGCCATCCTGCTGGGCGCTATTCCATGTCTGCTCCTGCTTCCTTTGGTCACGCCGGTCCTGATCATCCTCGCTGTTCTGACCTACTTTAAGGAAATCCGCAAGGCTGATGAACGACTGAAGGCAAAACGCGATCAGATCGAGGGCGAGCTGCCCCGGTTTGTGGCGACGGTCGAGCAGACCTTAAAATCCAGCCGAGATGTACTTGCAATGCTGGAGAATTACAAGAAAAACGCCGGTCCTTCCTTCGTGCGGGAGCTGGATGTGCTGACAGCCGACATGCGCTCCTCATCCTACGAGGCCGCCCTGACCCGGTTTGAAGCAAGGCTCAACTCGCCCATGCTGTCCGATGTAGTAAGAGGACTCATCGGCGTCCTACGGGGCGATGACAGCGCCGTGTATTTTCAGATGCTGGCTCATGACTTCAAGGCACTGGAGCTCCAGCGGCTCAAGGGACAGGCGCAGAAAATCCCGCCGAAAATCCGCGTGTTTTCCTTCGTGATGCTGATGTGTTTTTTGCTGACATATATGGCGATCATCGCGGTTCAGATCTTAACGTCCCTTGGCAACATGTTTTAAAAAGGAGGAACCCATATGGATATGGAAAGAAAAAAACTTGAAAAGAAGCTGCAGGAACGGATTGAGGCAAACTACCGCACCTACCTCCAGCAGCTCCAGGACCGACCCGCTTCCGACCTCATTGAGCAGGCCGCGGAGATCGCCGCGGTAAAGCTCGTCTATGATGAGCTTATGGGTGGCTGTAATCCGGATTATGCGGATTACCTGCTCCGGTTTGATAACCCGCTCCAGTTAGTGAGCGACCAGTGGCTGGCGGAGCAGAATGTGTCCCATGCCGACGAAATGGACCATGTGCTCTGGAACATCGCCGACAAAGGGCTGGGAGAGGGGGACTATGCCATGCTGGAGGATGGGCAGACCCCGGAACAGAACGAGGGGGTACGCTTATGCTGAAGCTCCTCCGTTCCCAGCGCGGCGAGGGGTATATCGATGTGGCAGTGCTGGTGCTGTGTGTCATGCTGGTTCTCGCTGTTGCTGTCAGCGTCATGCCGGTATTCATAACGAAAAACAAGCTGGACACTTACGCCTCAGAGCTGTGCCGGGAAGCGGAGATCGCCGGACGCGTCGGCACGGAAACCACCCTCCGGGCGCAGGTCCTGACGGAACAGACAGGGCTGACTCCAAATATTACATGGTCGAAAACTGGAAGAATCCAGTTGAACGAGGAATTCACCGTAACGCTCACCACTCAGGCGGATATTGGGCTGTTCGGCGGCTTTGGAAGCTTCCCTGTTACTCTGAAGGCTGAAGCGTCCGGTAAGAGCGAGGTGTATTACAAGTGACAAATGGAAAATTATGTGCTATACTCAAAAGCAAGAAAGGGACAGCCTTTCCCCTCACCGTTGCGGTCACCCTGGCTCTGCTGCTGTTCCTTTGCGCCGCTTCCGAAGGCATTCGGCTGATGATCATCGCGCAGGGTGTCCGGGATGCGGTACAATCCGCTGTGATTTCGACGGTAAACGATAATTATGAAAACGTGTATCACGGCGTGAGGGAGGGCTATAGCGGAGCATACCAGCCCTCGGCGGCCGAGTTCGAGCAAAGTCTCAATTACGGCGACATTTACAGCCGGCTGGACAAGGTGCTGGGGCTTACGCAGGAGAACGGCTACCAAGTAAAATATACCGGAAGTAACGTGGAATTCAAGCTATCCGGACTGTCCGTCAGCCTACGGAACATGCCGCTGGCCCCGTCGAATCCTGACAATACGAACGGCTTCCTGGCTGATACAATGATACGGCTGGAGGTTCCGGTATCCTTTGCCGGGAACCTTCTGCCGCCGATGATAATCAATCTCAAGGTTCAGGCAAAATATATGCCTTTATTTTAGGTTCTGAAGCGTGGTCCATAGACTTATGGAAAAGTCTGTGGTAATGTGTGATACTGAAAAAAGGAAATTGACAACCAACATGAAAAAGGAGGTAACATACCATGAAACTGACAGAAAAAGCAAAAAAGCGGCTCACGCTTGCCGGACTCGGTGTCGTGTGTGTCGTCCTTGTTATAGCGATAGCCTCGCAGTTTACGGCAAAGGCGCCCAAAGAAGCGGATGTACAGCCCTCAACTGCGGCAACAAACACCGCGACCCCTTCGGTTCCAACCCCTGCGGCTACGAAAACCCCGACCCCCATGCCAGAAGTTAGCGTACAGCCTATAACCCCGACCGAATCAGCTTCCCAGGTGACAGATACTGGAGATTCCACCGGAACGGATCAGAGCATTCAGGCTGAAGTGACCAAACCCGCCGAGCCTTCGGAGGAAGCAAAAACGAATCCTTCTCAAAAGCCAGACAGCAGTACATCCTCATCCTCAACACCGGCAACACCGAAATCCGGAGATAAGAATTCAAAAGGTCAGGTTTGGGTACCGGGATTTGGCTGGGTAGATGATGAAGGCGCAAATTCAGGAACATCAGTTGATGGTGAAGGCGATATAAATAAGCAAGTCGGCAACATGGATTAAATACAAAGTTTAATAATAGTCAAAAGGCACTGTTTATCAATTGTGAACGGTGCCTTTTGTTTTTCGGAGGTATGCTATGAAACCTAAATGGATCAAAATACTGGTCTTGGTGCTAATGATATCGCTCCTATTACCTACCGTGGCTCATGCTGAAGGGGAAGGAAATATTGACAACGGAGGCGGGGGCATGGGTAGTGGTAGCAGTGAAAACTATTGGAATGTTGGAGATGAAGGTGTTAGGATAACCGTTGTTCGTGCTAGTGACCGGGCAATTGTATCAACACCTGTGGATTTTACAAATAAAACTCCACCCGGAACGATCATACACTTTGGGAAAGTAAGTAAACTACAGTATAATAATGGAGCATCGCTTACCCCTCATGTAAATGGCTATACTTACTACAATCCAGGAGAGACAATACCACGCATTATTAGTTCTGGCAGTGGACAGGCAAGTATAGATGAAATAAAGCGGTATTTCTGCTCAGAGTACATTGTCATGAGAATAGCGGACGTAACAGGTATGAATTATGATGTTCTGACAAATGGACAATACAAGCTTCTTTTAGAGCCGATTGCCTATTTGACATTTGGAGGAACCAAGTATGCCATGACTGCCATGGAAGCCGCACTTTTTGACCAGCAACTTGGTGGAGGCTTACGGAGTAAGATGGTGTCACTCAGCCACAAAAACCTGCCGCTGGCAATGTTCTTGGAAACTCCAGATCTCGGCTATCCAGCATGGAACGGCTCTACGACTACCGCTGCTTCGAATACGGACATCATCTCATCCCTTGGGCTTGGGATTGTGCGGTTTAACGGTGCCCAAGCTGACCCACCTGAGGCCAGCACGGTTGACTACGAATACCGTGTAAACACAGAGGTCATCACCTCGGTGACTGTGCGGGGCGGACAGGCCGATCCGGATCATCCTGTCACGGTTAGATTTACTATCGGCGGACAAACCTACACGGTAAGCGGCGTGTATTATCCGTCAGGTGACAGCCAGCTGGTGTGGGTGCACTGGACAACACCAGTCATTCCACAAACGATGACCATTTACGTATCAGTAACTGGCAGCGGTTCGGCAAGTCAGGGGACTATCACAGCAAAGATCGTCGATCTCTCAGGGAATGATCCCCCCAATCCGGTGGCGGATGACCGCAACAACTCCTACACCAAACCGTCTGTACCAAGCAAAGCGCAGAACACCTCTGCTTCGTGGGGAATCTGGCGTCCCTGGTGGCATGCCAATTGGGTATGGATTTCTACGGGCGAAGATACCGGATATTGGGTAGACGAAGGCTGGTGGGAGTTCGACTGGATTTCATATAGCGCAAGTCTTTCTGCTACAATGAGCATTGTCCCGGATGCCAAAAACCCCACCGCTTCGGGCAAAAGTATGAAAAGTGGCTATGGCATCAACCAGACCACTACGGCGAATGTCAGTACCAATCAGTCCTCGGCAGTAACAGATGCACAGACCGCCGTGACCTATTTCCCCGAATTTCAATACAAAACATACTGGCGGCTGCTGGAGCAGACGCAATCCGGATACAACGCTAAATTTGAGTTCGCGTCCAACAAATACTCGACCTATAAACGCCGTACACACTTCACGCCCATCTGGTTCCCGGACGGAAGCTACACGGCATATACATGGCTCATTGACTGTTGGACGCCAGCCGGAATGTTGTCAGCCAACCTCACAGACTCTGTCGCTATACAGGGCAACCTCTGGTCGGACTGGCATATCGCCCCTGTAAAACCCTAAGCCTCAGAAAAGAAAAAGGATCGCAGAGTGACATCTTTGCGGTCCTTTTTCATGTAAAAAATTATATGGAAAGGTGGAAGTATTCTATGAAAATGAAACGTATTCTCTCGGTTTTCTGTATCGTTCTTCTTCTGACCTGCCTCTTTGCAACAACCGTCTATGCTGCACCCTCCGGTGATGTGGCTGGTGCGATAGAGAACACATGGAACGATGCCTCCAGCCAGATTAAAACAGTGGTCAATAAAGTTGTATTCCCTGCGATAGACCTGGTTCTGGCGGTGTTTTTCTTCGCCAAGCTCGGTACGGCTTATTTTGATTATCGGAAGCATGGTCAGTTCGAATGGGCCGCGCCGGCGATTCTGTTTGCCTGTTTGGTGTTCACGTTAACGGCTCCGCTTTACATCTGGTCTATCCTTGGAATGTAGGAGGTATGAAAATGAATTACTTTGAACAGGAGCTTCGCAGGCTGTTCGGAAATGACACAGCCATCTCTGATAAAAAATTCGTCGGAAGGGCTTTTTTCGGGAGACTCACCGACAATCTCCGTGTGAGAATTGAATTCGTCACGATGGGGATAGCGGACCATTACGAGGCGATCAAGGCAACCGTCATCAATCGAAATGACGGACCGGTAGACGCTGTAACGCTTCGATTTTCTGACCTGTTTGGTAAGAAAGCGGTCAGCAACCCAAACTTCAGGAATGGCATCACTCCGTACATATGGAGGTATGGAGAGGAAATCGATTGGTATGTCTATAAGCCGAATAAAGCGGACTATGATCAGATATCCGAGGCCATCAACAATTACCTTGACGTGTTCAGGGAACCTACGCAGGAGATGGAGCAGTCGGGACAGAGCGAAAACGGCCTGACAATGCGAGGCATCTAAAACAACTTTTCGGGAGCTTGTAAAATGACAGGCTCCCTTATTTTTTTGTCAAGGAGGTGATGCCCATGTTCATATGGGACTTTGCAGCTGATACTGTGCTGAAACAGATTCTGGATTGGGTCTATGGCCAGATCATTGGCTTTCTCGGCAACTTTTTTTCTGCTATGGGCAATATGGGCGCCGATCTGTTCGAAATGACCTGGGTGAAATCCATTGTACTGTTCTTTTTCTATCTGGCTTGGGCGCTATACGGCACAGGATTGGTGGTATCCATCTTTGAGTGCGGCATTGAGTATCAGTCCGGCCGAGGAAGCATTAAGGACACAGCGCTCAACATTCTCAAGGGCTTTCTGGCAGTGGGGCTGTTTTCCACGGTGCCAGTGGAGCTGTATAAGCTCTCCGTTTCCCTGCAGAGCAGTTTCACAGCCGGCATTACCGGATATGGCTCCGGCGTTGATACTCTCGCGGGTAACATCATCAGCCAGCTGTCCTCGGCCGGAAGTCTGGACAGCGCAGGGACAGCCGGCGTGTTTGGAGGTGCTGGAAGCACAATCAACCCGATCATGATGCTGTTTATTCTTATTATGATGGGCTATGCAGTGATCAAGGTTTTTTTCGCCAACCTCAAGCGTGGCGGAATCCTGCTCATCCAAATAGCTGTAGGCAGCCTTTATATGTTTAGTGTTCCGAGAGGTTATCTGGACGGTTTTGTCAGCTGGTGCAAGCAGATCATCGGCCTGTGCCTTACGGCCTTCCTCCAGTCCACAATCCTAATAGCAGGTCTGATGGTAATCAAAGACCACGTTCTGCTGGGGCTGGGGTTGATGTTGGCAGCCGGAGAAATCCCCCGCATCGCCGGAGCCTTTGGACTGGATACCAGCACCAAGGCCAACCTCATGAGTGCGGTATATACCGCTCAGACCGCTGTCAATATGACACGCACTGTGGTAAAGGCGGTGGCTGCGAAATGAAGCTGGTATATATCTGTTCTCCCTTCGCGGGAGATATCGAAAACAATCTTCGGTTTGCCAGAGCCGCCTGCCGCTATGCCGCGGATCAAGGGTGTGCGCCCATAGCTGTCCATATGCTGTACCCGCAAATCTTGGATGACTCAGTCCCCGCTGAAAGAGAGGCCGGCATTCAGATGGGCTTGCGAGTACTGGCCTCCTGCGATGAGGTATGGATTTGCGGTGAGCGGATCAGCCACGGAATGGGCTGTGAGATCGCGGAGGCCGAGCGGCTCGGCATTCCAATACGGAACATATCAACAGAACAAATAAAAGGAGGAATCACTATGAAGCAGTACGGTATTTGGGCACGGCAGAGCGCCGACTCAATCTGCGGAAAAGAAAGGGAGATCGAGCTGGAGGAAGCGCCCTCCTCCGGCATGAAGCTGCAGCTGTGACTTCAATGCTGACCCTCGGAAGCCTGTTCGACGGGATCGGTGGATTTCCGCTGGCAGGCGTCCGGCAGGGCTTTACCCCTGTATGGGCCAGCGAAATCGAACCGTTTCCCATTAAAGTCACGAAATTACGGTTTCCGAATATGCTACATGTTGGCGACATCACACAGCTGAAAGGTGCTGAACTGACTCCCGTGGATGTGGTCTGCGGGGGGAGTCCATGTCAGGATCTTAGTGTGGCAGGAAAACGCGCCGGCCTTCAAGGCGAACGTTCCGGGCTGTTCATGGAGCAGGTTCGTGTCATCAAGGAGATGAGAGCGTATGACAAAGCAAACGGAAGGACAGCTGACACTGTTCGACCTCGGTATATGTGCTGGGAAAATGTTCCTGGAGCCTTCAGTTCCTCAGACTCCGAGGACTTCAGGGCGGTACTCGAAGAAACCTGCAGAATTGCTGACAGTACCGTATCTATACCTCGACCTCCGGGAGGGGTATGGCAATCTGCTGGGGCCATATTGGGAGATCAATTCTCCGTTGCTTGGAGAGTATTGGATGCTCAATACTGGCCCCGCACCCCGCAACGGAGGAAACGTATCTACCTTGTCGCAGATTTTGCAGGCCGAACCGCACCCCAAATATTATTTGAGCAAGACCGCTTGTTTGGGGATTCTGCGGAGAGCGAAGAAACGCGGCAAAGAGCTGCCGCCTGTCCTGAAAAAGGCACTGGAAATACAGGCAGGAATCCGTCCGATCACGGAGATAACGGCAGAGAATGTCTGACACCGTGGGATGTGCAGAGCCGCCGTATTTATGAAAGCGGCGGTGTTTGGCCCTCCCTCTACAGCGGCGGTGGAAGAAATCCGGGTGGACTTCTGTTTGCGGCTTCTTTTTCTGCCGGACAGGGTGCAAAAGCCGGAGGCATCGGTTATCAGGAAGAATGCGCGCCAACGCTAAAGGCTTCGGAAAGCGGTACAAACATGGTACCATCGGTGCTGTGTCTGAATGACCAGGGCGGCAACCGCATGGATATCACTGAAAATATCACAGCTACGCTGCGGGCGCAGATGGATGGACATCCCCCTCTTGTATTGGGTACCCAGCCGGAACTGTTCGAGAACCATGGCATTGACTCGCGCTATACTGGCCCCCATGAGGTAGCCCCAACGATGTCTGCCCGGTATGGCACAGGGGGAAACAACGTGCCGCTGATTTCCCAGCCGGCTGTTCTTCCAGATGAAGAATGTGCCGATCTGTCACCTGACGAAACCTACTGTATCGCCGGTAATATTATCGACCGGCAGGATCATAACGGCGGGAACGGCATCGGCGTACAGCCTGACATCAGTTATACCGTAACGGCCACTGATCGGCATTGTGTCTTTTCCCAGCAGCGAAGTGACGAATATGCACAAAACGAGGTGGTCAGCACCCAAAGCGCAAGACAGTACAAGGATGCAACCGACCTAGTGTGCGAATCTGACGTCGCCGGGCTGGACTGCCGGAACGGTATGGAAAACGGCGATCTGTGTGGAACCCTCCAGTCTAAAACGGATGGTGGGTACTCCCTTAACAACGTGCATCCTGTTCGGGTCGGTAAGCTGATCCGGAGGCTGACGCCGCTGGAATGCGAACGGCTTCAAGGGTTTCCGGATTATTGGACGGATATCCCCGATGCATCGGACAGCGCCCGATACAAAGCACTCGGCAATAGTGTGGCGATCCCCTGTGTGGAGCATGTGCTCCGAGGGATCGCCTATTTTTTACGGAAATTCAAGCAAGAAAAGGAGGCTTCCTGATATGTACATTTACCCTGACAACCTGAAATCCAAGGCGGTGCTGTGGCTGTGGCAGCTCCGCGACATCGGTGTGATCGGCATCGGTCTTTTACTCTCTGTGTTTGCGCTGGCTCAGCTCCGTTTCCTGCCGCCCATCGTCATCACCGCCCTGTATGCATTTCTGACCATACGGTTTGACGATACCAGCATCCTCGACTTTATCAAATATGCCTGCGCCTTTTTCTTATCAAAACAGCAGGTCTACGAATGGGGGTACACCAAGTATGAATAAAACAGAAAAGAAAAAAGCCAAGCAAAAGCAGTTTACAAGACAGCTCATCAATACCAAGGCCGTCACCGACTACAGCCTGGCGACGAACCGGGGCGACGAGTTAGTATACTTCTGCGTCAAGCCGACCAATATTTCCGTCCTTTCCGAGGAAAGCATCTCCGCCAGGATCTACGCATTGATGACAGTGCTCAAGGGTATGGCCGAGCTGGAGTTTCTGTGTTTGAACAGCCGGGAGAACTTTGAGGACAACAAGCAGTTTCTCAGAACCCGGTTGGAACAGGAAGGTAATCTGGCAGTGAGAAGGATGCTGGAGCAGGATCTGACCCAGCTTGACCGGATACAGGTGCAGATGGCGACGGCCAGAGAGTTTCTGGTGGTAATCCGGCTCCGAAATGAGAAAGAAAGCGAGGTATTCCCCTATTTAAACCGCATAGAAAAAACCCTGCGTGAGCAGGGCTTTTCTACGAAGCGCGCCGGCAAGCAGGACATTAAGCGCTTGCTGGCAATTTATTTTGAGCAGAACGTTACTACTGAAAAGTTTGAAGAATATGACGGTGAAAGATGGATAATTTTAAATGACTGATTTTCCCGCTTTTACAGAGAGAAAAAACAGCATTCGAAAGCAACCGGCAAATGCTGCTGTCATAGGCTTGCCGGTTGCCTTTTCATATATGAATTATTCTATAGACATGGCATCCATAATCAACTGAAATATTTGTCTGCTTGTTTCACTGTCACGATAAGTCAAACTGTATAAAAGATCGTTGGTGAGTCCCTGCATGAACCCTGCAACCACAGGCACAATAAAAAACCGTTCCTTAAGCGCGAGATTTAATTGTTCCATCAAGTTTTCATCAACAAGGAAAATGATTTTTTTATATAGCTCGCACAGCTTTACATCATCCAGGATATTCAGCATTGCCTCCTGTTCCCGAACATAAGACTGAGTGGCATATTCCATAAACGCATCGGCCAATAAAACGCTGTGCAGGCTCATAATTGTTGTTCTTTCCTGATAGGTGTCCTGCTGCAAATCAAAGGACTGTTTTACAGTTTGATAAAAAGGATGTTCTTCCAGTGCCCCGCTACCATCCATCACGGCATAGCAGAGATTTTGAAGTTCAGAACCTGCTTCAAAGCCTTTTTCAGCGGCTTCGTAGAGCAAGGTGTTGTTGGCGGCTTCCAGCACGTAGGATAGATAGCTGTCAAGCAGATAGCCCTGTTTGCTGAGCTTTTCACGGATTTCTTTTGCAAGTTTAAAGAGATTTTGAACAGAGTTTTTTGTACGCTCTGGTTCAAAGGTGCCAATAAAGTTGCTCCTGTTTTCAAAGATGTTCATATGATCCCGACCTTTCTTTGTTAGTCGGAAATTTTCGGGTACGTAAAAACGCATGCAAAGGCGGGGGCATGTTTGCCCGTTCCCCTTGCACGCGTGAAAGTTTATCCTTGTGCAGCCATAAAAAACGAGGTAAAATAACCTTGTCATGGTGCCGTTAAACGGTTGTGCAGGGTGCTTGTCTCACCTTGTGCAGGGCGGATATGCTCGTAACATATCTGCCTGCCATGACGTTTTTATTTTCCGAGAAATTCCCGTTGGTGTCTATATGAGCTCTGACAGAGAGAAAAGTCAAGAGATAAACGCTATTATCCAATGGCAATGTTGAAATTATTTTAGATTTATTATTTATAAAAGGCACAGTAAATTGACTTTCGGTGCATATAGTGATATTATGATGGCAAGAATATGAGATAAAGTTCATGGTTATAATATCACTTTAGGAGGTGAAAATATGGAACAGATTGGATATGGAGAACACATTGCCCACACTGTCAAAAATGTGCCTTATGAAGCAGCAATCCAAACCGAGGACATTGCGGAGCAGTTGGCCGAGAAGTTCGCACTTCCATACGATCAGGCCAAAACCTTAACCAACGTCAAGCTAAAACGGATGGCGGACAAGGGCGAAATTGAGCGACTGCAAAAAGGTGTCTACTGCCATGTAAAACAAACCGTTTTTGGGAAGGTCACACCCAGCATCGACCAGGTGCTGTTAAAAACACTAATAATACAAAATGGCGTAAAAATAGGTTATGAATCCGGGGCTTCCCTGTTCAACAAGCTGGGGCTGACAACCTTGATTTCACGTGACATAGAAATCACTACAAACCGTTATGGAGCTAAGCTGCCGGAAGGCTGCCATATCAAAGTGCGAAAGCCGCCTGCGGTTGTGACGGACGAGAATTGGAAATACCTTCAGTTCATCGATATGTTTGACGAACTGCCAGATGCGCATACGGATGCGGAAAACCCGGAACAGTTGCTGTTGCAGTATGCAAAAAGGCAGCAATTAGACAGCCTTACACTGATCTTCACAGCGCGCAGATACTACTCACAGAAAATAGTGCTGCCGCTCATTGATTTACTCATGGAGGTGAAAAATGAAGCTACATCAAGATAGAGAAGCGTTTGGAGATTTGCTTTCCGATGTCAGCCGGAGAACCGGCATTCGAAGCGACATCATAGAGAAGGATTATTACCTTACTCTGCTACTATGGGAGTTGGCGGAAAAGCAGGGTACGCTTCCGGCATACTTTAAGGGTGGTACCGCTTTGTATAAAGCAATAGGCCGTATAAAGCGCTTTTCCGAAGATATTGATCTCACAGTTGAGATACATGACTGTTCAAAAAGCCAAGGGAAAAAGCGTCTGGAAACAGCGGCGAATGGCTACACCACGCTTTTGAGAACAGCAGATAAAACAAGGGAAAGCAATCAAAGGGGCAGCATCACCAGTGTATTTGAATATGATCCTGTTACCACCATTGATGCTTATGATGCGCTTCAACGGTTTGGATATGTAAAAGTTGAGGCGACATCATTCACCATCAGTGAGCCAGTTGAAACCCTTGAGATCTCGCCTCTGCTCTATTCGGAAGCTACCCAATTACAACGTCAAGTCCTGGAAAGCAGTTATGAGGTCAGACCGTTTGTGATCGGGACCATTAAGATGGAACGGATTTTTGCAGATAAAATACTGGCTGCAGAGTTTTACTACCAGCGTCGTATGCTGTTTGACACCGCAAAGCATCTTTATGATCTGGCCACGATGATGGAGCAGGACAGAATACAGACTCTACTTTCTGCACCGGAGGACTTGATAAAAATGCTTGCCTACAAGCGCAGAGAAGAAAAAGAAAGAATTGGAAGTGATCTTGCGGAAAAACCGTTTTCCGAATTTCAGCTGTTTCGGGCAATTGATGTTGATGCAGAACTTTCTGCAGCCTTTTCAAAGATGCAGGAGATTTATGTATTTTCGCAGAGGGATATCCTTTCGCTCACACAATTGTCTGTGTCCATGAGCGCACTGAATCAATCCTTGCTTAAACTGGATGAAGGTCTTCAAATGACACAGACCATCAGTGAAGGTCCGCAACAGCAAATGTTCTGAAGCTGAGAACCTCTTAGAAACAATTGGATAAAATCATGCCCCCGTATAATTACGCGGGCTTTTTTATTTTCAGAAAAGCTATAATAGGAAATCGCCTAATCTCAGGCTGTCACAAAAGTGGCGGTCTTTTTTTATTTCAATCAAGACCAGAAAGGATGGTAAGCCAATGTCAAGAAGAATCAAACCACAGAGTATCCCGCAGGAGGATATCCGAATTCAAGAATTCCTCGACATGATCGCGCCCTCAGTAGTCAAATTCAACACAGATCATTTTATCTGCGGTAACACATATCGATGCGTATGGGCTTTGCGCGAATATCCAACAGAAACGAGTGAGCAGGCCATCCTGCGGCACCTTGGGGAAAAGGACGGCGTAACCTTGCACATTTACACCCGGCATGTGTCCCCCGTGGAGGAAAAGAAGATCATTAGCAATGCTGCCAATAAAAACCGGATGCAAAGAAGCAGCACCCAGGATCTCCAGCAGACAGTCACGGCCGAAAGCAATCTGCAGGATGTTGCCAATATCGTAGCGCAGATGCACCGGAGCAAAGAGCCGCTCCTGCACACAGCAGTATATATCGAGCTGTTCTCCCATGACCTCGACCAACTCAAACTCCTGCAAACAGAGGTGCTGACCGAGCTCGTCAGGAGCAAGCTCAATGTGGACAGACTCCTGCTCCGTCAACAGCAGGGATTTCTATCGGTCATGCCTTCTGGCTGGAACGTGTTCGGGGATCAGTTTGAACGGGTGCTGCCTGCCAGCTCTGTTGCAAACCTTTATCCTTTCAACTACAGCGGGAAAACCGATCCCAATGGTTTCTGCATCGGGCGAGATAAGTTCGGCAGCAACATACTCGTGGATTTCAACCGCCGCGCTGATGACAAGACCAACGCCAATATCCTCATCCTCGGAAACAGCGGCCAGGGTAAGAGCTATCTGTTAAAACTCATCCTGACCAACTTGCGGGAAACAGGTATGCATATCCTGGCTCTTGATCCTGAGATGGAGTACGAGGAACTGACCTTAAACCTTGGCGGATGTTTCATTGACCTGATGAGCGGTGAATTTATCATCAATGTTCTGGAGCCGAAGTCATGGGATGAAAGTGGCGATCCCAGGGATACGGAAGCACCCCAGGCGTTCCGTCAGACCAGCAAGCTCAGCCAGCACATCAGCTTCCTGAAAGATTTCTTCCGTGCCTATAAAGATTTTAATGATCGCCAGATCGATACCATCGAAATCATGCTGGGTAAGCTCTACGATAAATGGGGTATCACGGATCACAGCAACTTTGACCGTTTAAAGCCCACGGACTATCCGATTCTGTCTGACCTGTATGACCTGATCGAGCAAGAATACAAGACCTTCGATGAGGGTAAGCGTCAGCTCTATACCGCCGATATCCTGCGGGAAATCTGCCTTGGACTCCACTCCCTGTGCAAGGGTGCGGAGTCTAAATTTTTTAACGGGCACACCAATATCATCAGCAATGAATTTGTGACATTCGGCGTCAAAGGGCTCTTGCAGGCCAGCAAAAACCTGCGCAATGCCCTGCTGTTCAACGTTTTGTCGTACATGTCAAATGAACTGCTCACCACCGGGAACACCGCAGCCAGCATTGACGAGTTGTATCTGTTCCTGACCAATCTGACAGCCATTGAGTATATCCGAAATTTTATGAAGCGCGTCCGCAAAAAGGAAAGCGCGGTCATCCTCGCGTCGCAGAATCTGGAGGATTTCAACGTGGAACATATCAAGGAACTGACGAAGCCCCTGTTCTCCATTCCGACTCATCAATTCCTGTTCAACGCCGGTTCCATCGACGCCCGCTTCTACATGGATACGCTCCAGTTGGAGAAGTCAGAGTACGACCTGATCAAATACCCGCAGCGTGGCGTGTGTTTGTACAAATGTGGTAATGAGAGGTACAACCTAATGGTCCAGGCGCCGGAGTATAAATCGGAGCTATTCGGAAAGGCAGGTGGACGATAATGAAAGGTCGTGATAAACCATGGAGATGAAGGAGCAGCGCTTTGGTATTGAAATTGAAATGACCGGCATAACGAGGCAGGAGGCTGCCAATGTCGCTGCCTTATATTTTGGCACCGCAGCAAATTATGATGGGTATACATACAGAACCTATTCAGCGCTGGATCAACAAGGGCGAAAATGGAAATTCGTATATGACAGCAGCATAACCGCCCAACAAAAGGTAGGAAGATCAGTTGTTGAAGCTGATGACGAATATAAAACTGAAATGGTAAGTCCCATTTGCAGGTATGGTGATATTGAAACCATTCAAGAGCTTGTTCGTAAGCTGCGTAGCGCAGGTGCCATCGTTAACAACAAATGCGGCATTCACATACATGTAGATGCCTCCCCGCACGATGCAAAGACCCTTCGGAACATTACTAATATCATGGCCTCCAAGGAGGATCTGATCTATAAAGCAATGCAAGTGGAAGTGGTAAGAGAACAGCGTTATTGCAAGAAGGTTGAACAGAGTTTTCTGGATGAACTCAACCGGAAAAAGCCAAAAACTTTGGACGCGGTCAGCCGGATTTGGTACGAGGGTGTGGATGGGCGAAATGAACACTATCACGACAGCCGTTACCATTGCCTCAATCTGCACAGCGTGTTTCAAAAGGGTACCATAGAATTTCGGCTCTTCAACAGTACCACCCACGCCGGCAAGGTCAAGGCTTATATCCAACTATGCCTTGCCATCTCCGCGCAGGCCCTCAATCAAAAATGTGCCAGCCGGCAAAAGACCCGCAGTACCAACGAAAAGTACACCTTTCGCACTTGGCTCCTGCGGTTGGGGCTGATCGGAGATGAATTCAAAACGGCGCGGCTCCACCTGCTGGAGCACCTGGACGGCTGCATCGCCTGGAAAGACCCGGCGCAGGCCGAACAGCAAAAGCAAAGGTTAAAACAGAAAAAGGAAAAAGAACTGGCCGAGGCTGCACAGAGGGCATCGGGGCAGCCGGTGCCGACAATTGAAAGTGGACAGGAACGGACCGAGGCGGAAGAACAAAGCCTCGGTCTTTCCATGTCCATGTAATGTTTAAAGGAGGAATGAACCAATATGAAACCAGAAACGCTGTACATTGCTTACGGCAGTAATCTGAACCTACCGCAGATGTCCGTCCGCTGCCCCACCGCCAAGGTGGTCGGTACCAGCGAAATTAAGGATTATGAGATGCTGTTCCGCGGCAGCCTAAGAAGCGCCGTAGCGACGGTGGAGCCGCTGAAGGGCTCCAGTGTTCCTGTGCTTTTGTGGAAGCTGAAGGAACGTGACCTGCAGGCCCTCGACCATTATGAGGGATACCCCTCCTTTTACCGCAAGGAAATCCTTCCGGTGGAACTTAAAGGCAAAACAACCTCCGCCATGGTTTATATCATGAATGACGGTCATCCCCTCGGGGCGCCGTCCGATTATTACCTTAACACGATCATGGAAGGCTATCGGTCGGCGGGTTTCGACACAGATTTTCTGGAACAGGCTGTGGAGAAATCCATACGACTGGCGCAGGAGCAGCAGGAAGCAGAACCGGAACAAGGCACGCTGTTCGGACCGAAATGGTGGTGATGACCTATGGCAGCACCTGCAGCTATTACACTTGCGGTCAAGGCCGCCATCGCCGCAGCTACCGACAAGCGAACGTGGAAGGCGGTAGGCGTTCTGATCGCCGCCATTCTGACGCCCTTTATTCTCGTGATCGTCATGATACTCAGCCTACTCTCCGGCACATCACAGCATAACAACGCCGCCATTGACCTGTGTTTCAATGGCGGCGTTGCTGGTTCCTCTGTCCCTGCCGAATACACGGTCTACATTGAGGACATGAGCGGTTGCTTTTCTGTTCTGGATCAGGCGATAGCTGACACGGAGGCCGGGATGAACGGCGGCTCACTGGACAATGTCCGCATCAAATCCATTTTTTATTCTCTGTATTTCGGCGCGAAAAACCTCTCGCTGTCCGACGCCGAGGCCCGTGCCTTCGTGAACTGCTTTGTGACTTATGAAAAGGATTCCGAGAATCACACGGTTGCTGTCCCAGCCAGTCTGGACACGACATACGCAAATCTCGAAGCGTCAGGGATTCCGGTCACGAAGGAGTCAAAGGCTAACGCACTGCAGATCTACCAGAGGATTGTCTATGGCGGTGCCGGATCGTATACCGGGGAGATTGAATACGGTGGCAAAGGCGGTACCGCATTAGACGGACTAACCCTGCTCCACCCGGTAAACAAAAACAACCTGGATCTGGTGACCTATGCCGAAAATGCCTTTAACTCCGGCTGGGGGTATGTATGGGGTACCTACGGCGATGTTCTGACAGACTCGCTGTTCGAATACAAGCTGAAGCAGTACCCGGATGGCGTGGGTGACTATGAAGATTTCATCCGCGAGAACTGGCTGGGCGGCAGGACAACCGACTGTGTCGGCCTCATCAAAGGATATGGCTGGTATAACCCGGACACCAAGACAATTGAGTATGGAACCAACGGCATGCCGGATGTGGGCGCGGACGGCATGTACAATGCCGCTACCGTCAAAGGCTCCATGGATACCATGCCTGACACACCGGGCTTGGCCGTTTGGAAATCGGGGCACATCGGTGTATATATCGGCAATGGCGAAGTGATCGAAGCGATGGGAACAAAATACGGCGTCGTCAAAACAAAGCTCGAAGGCCGCGGTTGGAAAGCGTGGCTGGAGGTTCCGTATATCAGCTATGAAACAAAATAACATCAACCCATGGCCTGTCGGATGGACAGGCGGAAAGGAGAAAACCATGCTGCATTTGAAGGCGGTCTTTGAGAGAAAGACCAACGAATTTCCTGTGAGAGACTGTGTCATCGAAAACATCGTGGAGCTTCCGGCAACAGAATATGCCCGTTTTCGCTCCAACCTGATCCGGGATGCCGATTTCATCGCAGAGAATAAAAACAGGATGTATCAGGATGGAAACGGAATCCAACATTGCCTTCTGGTGCTTGGTGAAAACAGCACGGAAGGCGTTCTTGTTCAAAGCGAAGGTTACGACTATGCCAGGTATGCCAGCCTCCTGCCGGGAGCGAGAGACTTTGTAACCGCCCGGCTGAATGAGCTGGCTGATCAACTCGTCCGGGAGGGGACGCAAAATAGCAGAAGCGGCGTCTGGGCCGTTCACTTTGGAGAACTCAGAGACAAGTATCATGTTACCCTTGATCCTACCGGCAACATTACTTCCATGTTGTTGAATGTTTTAGAAGCAAGACGTGAAATGGCGGCGGTTGAACCCATGGAGTATGGCTTCGATATGGTCATGTTCTCAGCTTACTGTCCCAACATTCAGGAGGGCGCGACTGAGCAGGGGCCGGGATGAATCCGGCATGACAATGGAATTCTAAGGAGGAAATAATTATGAGTATGACTGAATTAAAGGTATCCTTCCCTACGGAGAAGCTGGAGGCTCTCCGTTTTTTTATCGGCAAGAAGGACCAGACAATCGAACAGGAGCTGCAGGATTACCTGGACAAGACCTATGAAAGGATGGTACCCGCACAGGTGCGGGAGTTTGTGGAGAGCCGCATGGAGCAGATACCCGCACAGCAGCAGACGCCGGAACCGGAACAGTCTGCCGCTTCGAGGGAGCGACCCTCACGGCAGACCCGCCGCCAGAGGGAACAGGCCGCGCCTGGACCGGCCTCTGTCCCGGAAGCGCCTTCCGAGTCCGAAGGTCCCGCCGAGCAGGAAAACCAGGGCATGACCATGAACATGTGATCTGCAGAAAAAGAAAAAGGGGGTGTCAATCATGATCAAGCTCGGAGTGGACAATGGAAACTACAACGTTAAATCCTCAGAGGGAATGCTCTATGCCTCCGGTTACGCGGTGAGCGACAAGGAATTCATTACGCCGGAGATGCAGCTCTTTTATGAGGGAAAATATTACGCCATAGGAGAACGCCGCCTGCGTTTCCAGCAGGACAAAACCAAGGAGCCGGATACGTTTCTCCTGACACTGCCGGTCATCGCGGACGCCATGAAAAAAGCCGGCGCGACCAACGCGGAAATTGCCTTGGGCGTGGGGCTGCCTATCGACAGTTATGGAACCCAAAAGGAAGCGTTCCGCAGGTACTTTCTGCGGAGCAATGTCTCGTTTATGTTCGAGGGCACCTCCTACCGTTGCCACATAACGGAATGTAAGGTGTTCGCTCAGGGGCATGCCGCACTGTGCCGGTATTATCCGCGGCTGTCAGAATACCGGGGCATAACGCTGGTAGATATCGGCGGATACACCGTGGATGTGCTCACAGTCCACAATTTCAAGCTGGACAGGTCGAGCTGCGCCAGCCTGCGCATGGGGACCATCACTCTGTACAGCCGCATACAGGATGCGCTCCAGAAAAGTGATATCCTGCTATCCGATGAACTCATCACAGACGCCATCCGCGGTGAAATCCAGCACACCGACAGCAAGCAGATTGCGGCTGTGGTGGATCAGACGGTGGCAGCTTATTGTAAGGAGCTGTTCAATGCTCTGCGAGAAAGGGGCCTGGACCTAAAGCTCCCCACGGTGTTCGCGGGCGGCGGCGCGGAGCTGCTGAAATCCCGGCTGTACGATGATAACCTGAATACGGTAGCGGTGCTGAACCGGTTTGCCAACGCAGACGGTTATAAGCTCCTGATGGGGTGATGATATGGCAGAACGAAAACGCTACTTTTTATCCTTCGACAGGGACAATCCAAGACACCGGGAAGCCGAAGCACTCTACTTAAATCAGGCTGCCAGACAGCGTTCCGATTTTGTAGTCACCTGCATCCTTTCAGCAAATCAGGCAGAGCATCTGGAAAGGTGTGTTCGAAAAGCAATCAGGGATGAAATAAGAAAGCTACGACTGACTCCAACGGACGCACAGGAGGAACCGGATGGGGCTGTTCAGCTGAGCGATCTTCCCAGCAGCCTGATTAACGCACTGGATGAATTGTAACCATGATGGTATACTTCCCGGCATTCGTCGTGAAAGTATACCATCATGGCAATTTTTACTCAAAAACACATGGAAAGGAGCGCGAAGCTCATGAAGCTGGATACCATTCAAATCCGGTATAACACTGAAAAGCTGTGCATCCTCCGGCATTATATAGATGACACAGCACTGCAGACCGAACTGCAAGCTCAGCTGCAGACTCTTTATGAAAAGCATGTACCTGCTGAAATCAGGGCTGGTATTGACAGTCAGGAAGGAGGCACCACCGTATGAAAGAAGCGATGACGCTGGAGCAGTTCCGGCAAGAGCACCCGGAAGATGTAATCCAGATCATGTCGCCCGGAGGTTACATCACCCTTCCGCCCGACAGACCGCTGGATCAGTTATACGCTCACGCAGGTGTGAGAGGTACGGAAATTCCGGTCTCCTGGGAGGAACTCAAAGACCAGATCGTTGAAAGCTGCAACTTCAATGAGGCCGATGGCAACTGGTATCTGTTGACGGATACCCCTTCCCTGAACTGCCCAACGCAGACAATCGGCATGTAGCTTACTCTTTTTCTCTCTGACGTTCGCGCTGCGGCTTAAGAGGGACATAGAACGGCAGAGCATATATGGGCGATACATCTATCGAGCTGTGGTTCAACAAATATCAGCATGATGCGTTGGAGCGCATTCTTTCTCAGCCAGCTTCGCCCGTGTTGTCGCCTGTGTGCCCCTGTGTCGCGTTTCCCGGCAGGGATGGCACAGTAACACCTTTGAGAAAGTAAGGCCCCGTGTTGGGGCTTTGTGCGGCGGGTTGAGAGAAGCCCATCATTCTGGCTTCCGGGGGTGAACCATGGGCATGAAAACGATGCTGGTTAAAGGCAGGTGGTCGCTTTGCGCCCACCTGCCGAAAAACACCGCCCCGCAACGCGGGTCGGGGGCGTTCGGCGGGTACACCTAAATAGGGCGTTGGTCACCTCCTGGGTGGTCAAAACTCTTTCAAATCTGCCACTTAACCTAGAAAACAAAGACTTTTCCGGGGTACACCTGTCAGGTGGTTCCGGAGCTTTTCAGACAAGGAGGGTCTGCTATGACTGAAGAAATCAAAACCCGCATCCCGCTCTGGCTCTATCCCAGCACCATCGAGGGAGTAGATGCGATTCTGGAGAAGGACAACTGTAAAAGCCGCAGTGAATTTATAGAAAAGGCAATCCGTTTTTATAGCGGCTATATCGCTGCGGAGGATGGCATGAAGTACCTCCCGACCGCCATCACTTCTGCCATGTCGGGAATTGTCAGCTCATCGGAAAACCGTATGGCCCGGCTTATGTTCAAGCTGGCGGTTGAAATGTCCATGATGATGAATATCCTCGCCACCACCGCGGACGTGGATGAAAACACCCTGCGCCGGCTGCGGGGCAAGTGCGTTAATGACGTGAAAAAATCGGTTGGCTCCGTGACTTTCGAGGATGTCGTAAAATTCCAGAAGGGTGATTAATCATGCCAAGGATTATCTTCAAATGCGGTTATATTAAAAACGATCCGGAGCATGTAAAGAACCTGATAGAGTACGTGGGGACGCGGGAAGGTGTAGAAAAGCTTACACAGTACAGACGGAACCAACCTGCTACCCCAAAGCAGATAGAGCGCATCGGGGACATTCTCACCCGCTTTCCTGATTCCAAAAGCCTCTTTGAATATGAGGACTATCAAAATAAGCCGACTCTCGAAAATGCATCGGCATTTATTACCGCAGCCATTGACCATAATCTGGATCAGCTGACTCATCAGGAGGTCTACGTCAACTACATTGCCACCCGTCCCCGCGCGGAAAAGCTGGGCAGCCACGGCCTGTTTACAGATGAGGATGAGCCGCTGGTGCTGTCTAAGGTGGCCGAAAAAGTGGCGGAGCATACCGGAAACATCTGGACACCTATCATTTCCATGAGACGAGAGGACGCGGCCCGGCTGGGATACGATAACGCTTCCGCATGGATAGCCCTCCTCCGCCAACAACGCAATATATTCGCCGAGCAGATGAAAATCGCTCCGGAAAACCTGCGCTGGTATGCGGCTTTTCACGACGAGAGCCATCATCCGCACTGCCATATGATCATTTACTCGGTTGATCCCCGCAAGGGCTATGTTACAAAGCCAGCAATTGAAAACATGCGGAGCAGTCTGGCACGGGAAATCTTTCAGCAGGACTTACTTCAAATCTACTCGGAGCAGACGATCCAGCGCAACACGTTGACGGAGCAGAGCCGGAATACCCTGCGGGAACTTCTGGAACAGATGGGTACAGGAACTTGCGAGAACCCGGTGATTGAGGATCTGATGTCCAGACTGGCGGAGAAACTAAAGCATACCACAGGAAAAAAGCAATTTGGCTACCTACAAGTCCCGCTGAAGGAACTGGTCAATCAGATTGTGGATGAGCTGGCAAAGGACGAGCGCGTCGCAGCTGCTTATGCCAAGTGGTATGAGATGCACAATGAGGTTCTGCGTACCTATAAGGACAAACTGCCCGAACCTCTTCCACTCTCACAGCAAAAGGAATTCAAGCAGATCAAGAACATGGTGATTGCCGAGGCGGTAGACCTCGGCAATCACCATCTCACCTTTGAAGGCGATGAAAACGCTGAACCAACCTACGAGGAAGAAACCGCTGCCGGGGATGACGAGCCGGAGCAGCTCTTGGCAGAGCCGGAAGCTGTGTTTCATGAAGTAGCGGAAGATCAGGATTACAATCTTTCTGATGCCCAAGACCACGCATCCTCATCGAATTCCGATAGCATAGAACCCGGCAAACCGCATATAGCATGGAGCGACCGATATAAAGGAGCCCGAACCTATCTCTATAGCAGCGACGATACGGAGCCGGACTTTGAACAGGCCCTCCGGTTGTTTCTGGAGGAAGCCGAGGATGGCAACGCTCTCGCCATGCACGACCTCGGCAGGATGTATGCGGATGGGCTTGGCATGGAGATCGATGCAGATACCGCTTTTTATTGGTATGAGAAAGCTCTCTTTGCGTTTATGGATATTGAAGCAGAAAAAGAAAACCGGTACATAGAGTACCGCATCGGCAAAATGCATGCGGCAGGACTCGGCACGATACAGGACTATGAGGAAGCGGCTGGCTGGTTTGATACGGCAGTTTCAAAAAATCACAAGTACGCACAGTATTCGCTTGCCGGCCTGTACTACCGGGGGCAGGGTGTTGAGCAGGATTACCAGACCGCCTTCGAACTATACCGCCGATCTGCAAGACAGAATGTTCCCTATGCCCATTATGAACTGGCAAAGATGTACCGGGACGGTATAGGTACCGCAAGAAATATTGAAGAAGCCGAACTGCACTTTGAGGAAGCCTTCTTCGGGTTTAAGAGACTGGAGGAACAGAGCCACGACGATAAGCTCCAATACCGCCTGGGTCAGATGCTGTACACCGGCACTGGCACGGAGAAGGATGCGGAAGCCGCCATCGTCTATTTTGAAAAAGCTGCCCGGCTGGGCAATGTTCACGCCCAATACATGCTTGGTAAGTTATATCTGGACGCGGACAGCGGTCATGAGAATATCGAACAGGCCATCCTATGGCTGACAAAGGCTGCGGACAATGGCAATGCTCTCGCACAATACGCCCTCGGAAAGTTGTACCGGGACGGCACCCAAGTAGATAAGGATATCCAGAAAGCCATCGCTCTGTTTACACTCTCGGCCGAACAGGATAATTCCTTCGCGGCGTATGCCCTTGGCAAGCTGTATCTTACCGGAACGGAAGTACCCAAAGACATAGAAGCCACAGTAAGATGGCTGACACATTCAGCTGAGCTTGGCAACCAGTTTGCCCAATATGCACTGGCAAAGCTATATCTCACCGGCGAGGATGTGGCAAGAGACATCCAAAAGGCACTGGAGCTGTTCCTGAAATCAGCGGAGCAAGGCAATCAGTATGCGCAGTATCAGTTAGGCCGGCTCTACCTGAAGAGCGAACATGTCCCCAAGGATGCCAAGGCTGCTGTCAAATGGCTGACCGCCTCCGCAGAGCAGGACAATCAATATGCACAGTATCAGCTAGGCAAGCTCTACCTGCTGGGCGAGGATGTACCAAAGGATGTGGAAACTGCCATCAGATGGCTGACCGCCTCCGCGGAGCAGGGCAACCAGTATGCCCAATACACCCTTGGGAAGCTCTACCTGGTGGGCAAAGATGTTCACCGTGACCGGGAAAATGCTGTACGCTGGCTTACCTTATCCGCTGAGCAAGGAAATGTCTATGCGCAATTTTTCTTAGACCATCTGGACTCCTTTCATGATCCTTCTCCTTTTCTTGCAGCAACAAGGCTCCTGCATCATCTGAGTCGAATATTCCGTGAAGAAGAACGAAGGCTTCCAGGCGGACCAGGTATGCAGGTTGAGAGTAAGCTGCGGCGAAAGATCAGGGAGAAAAAGATTGCCCAGGGCCATGCCCCGGACGACCATGAGCAAAGGCTTACAACTTATTAAAGAAAAGGAGTGCTCCTATGAAGAAAAAATACCCTATCAGGCAGGAGAAAAAAGTGCTGCCTGATGCAAAAACTAACCGTTTCTCATTTACACCACCTGCCAGACAGCGGGTGGCTTTTTTTCGCCGTTGCGGAAAGCGCAGGCATTGATAAGGGGGTGCCAAGGGATGGCATATATTCACTTTACCGACGAAGAAAAACAGCGCGCCAACTCCGTCGACCTGGTGGACTTTCTTGAGCGCCAGGGAGAAAAGCTCACCCGATCCGGCCCTGAGTGGCGATGGAAACGGCATGACAGCGTGACTGTCCGCGGGAACGAGTGGTTCCGGCACAGCCGCAAGGAAGGCGGACATGCTATCGATTTTGTTCAGGAGTTTTATAACGTGAGCTTTCCCGAAGCAGTGCAATGGCTGCTTGGTGGTGAAGCTGGCGTGGAGTGGAACCAGACCTCTAAAAGTGCACCGGCGCCAAAAAAAGACTTCGCACTGCCTGAGGTCAATTCCGACATGCGCCGGGTGTTCGCTTACCTTATCAAACAGCGGTTCATTGACCGGGATGTGCTCTCGCACTTCGCCCATGAGAAGCTCATCTACGAGGATAAGGAATATCACAACGCCGTGTTTGTTGGGCTGGACGAAAAAGGAATCGCCCGGCATGCCCATAAGCGCGGTACTTATACTCAAGGCGAACCATACAAGGGCAACGTGGAGAGCAGCGATCCGAGATACAGCTTTCACTGGATTGGAAAGAGCAGTAAACTGTATGTTTTTGAGGCTCCCGTGGATATGCTGTCTTTCATTACACTTCACCTGAAGGACTGGAAAGAACACAGCTATGTCACATTGGACGGGGTGTCGGAACACGCCCTGCTCCAGCAGCTCCGACAAAATCCGCATCTGAATGAGGTTGTTTTCTGCCTGGACCATGACGAGGCGGGGATCGAAGCCGTTGGTCGTCTGAAGGGCATTCTTGCAGAAAACGGATACACAAATACAGCAATCATGCAATCCACCTACAAGGACTGGAACGAGGATCTGAAAGCCAAACACGGCGTGGAGCCGATTCCCTCTGAGGAACATCCGAAGCTGATGCTCCTTCCGCAGGTGTGCGCAGAGCTTTCCGAATTGTGCGAGGCTATTAGAGCGCACAGGGATACCCGCGCATTTGTGACGGATTGCTTTGACGCGCTGGAACCTCTTGTGAATTCGGGAAAAGTTGCGCCGGAGAATGTCGAATCTGTAAGAGAGTGTCTGGAGTGCATGGCTGCAGGTTCTCTGCTTTTGACCAGGGAGCTGTGCCGGCAGATGGAGCATCCTGTGACAACAGAGCAGCTTATGAGAAAACTACAGGCCAGCTACCGCCCCCATGAGGACAGAGGCTGGCTCCGTACCCGGACGGAGGATATCCGGAGGGCTCTGGAGGAAATTAACCGCATGGTGAATACGCCTGGTATCCGCGGAGTAGAAGATCAGCGGCGCCTTGGCAGCTCATATCTTCGTCTGGCTCTTGACTGTGTCAGGGCGAGGATGTTCATTGAGCTGGAACCACAGGTAATGCTGCCAAAACAGGAGCAACCAGAAAATATATTAATGACGATGTAAAGGAGGGATCAAAGTGCAAGCATCCCAAATCATAACCCTGATCGCTGTAGGGCTGACCATGTTCGGCGTCATCGGCTTTTTATCCTTGTTGGCTCATTACTACACACTCAACGGTATCAAGTCCAAGACCGTGGGCGATGGACAGCATGGGACGGCCCGCTGGGCATCAAAACAGGAGATCAGAAATACCTATACGGAAGTCAGGTTCGAACCGGAAAAATGGCGGAAGGGAGAAAATCTCCCAACCGTCCAGGGGTTGGTTGTCGGCTGGCGAAGGGCTTCGCTGTTTGACAATACAGCGCCCCATGGCTACGCGCTGGTGGATGACGATGACATCCATTGCCTGATGATCGGCGCTGCAGGCGTTGGAAAGACCGCCAATTTCCTCTATCCAAACCTGGAATATGCCTGTGCCTGTGGCATGAGCTTCATAACCACGGACACCAAAGGCGACCTCTACCGCAACTACGGCAGCATCGCCAAGGAACACTACGGCTACCATGTGGCCGTCATCGATCTGAGAAACCCCACCCGCTCGGACGGCAATAACCTGCTCCATCTTGTCAACCGATACATGGATATGTACCTTGCAAACCCTCGGAATCTGGCATACAAGGCCAGAGCCGAAAAGTATGCCAAGATTACCGCCAAAACCATCATCAACTCCGGAGGGTTTGATGTGGTGTCTGCAGGCCAGAATGCCTTCTTCTATGACGCGGCTGAAGGGTTGTTGACCTCCGTGATACTGCTCATCGCGGAATACTGCGAACCGAAGCAGCGACACATTGTGTCCGTGTTCAAGCTGATTCAGGACCTGCTAGCGCCCAGCGGCGTTAAAGGACGCACCCTGTTCCAGCTCCTTCTGGCACACCTGCCGGACGAGCACAAGACAAAATGGTTTGCAGGCGCGGCCCTCAACTCTGCGGAGCAGGCCATGCAGAGTGTCCTCTCCACCGCCCTTTCAAGGCTCAATGCCTTTCTGGACTCCGAGCTGGAGCAGGTGCTGTGCTTTGATACGGCTATCGATGCGGAAAAGTTCTGCACTGAGAAAAGCGCCATTTTTCTGGTCATGCCGGAAGAAGATAACACGAAGTATTTCATCATCAGTCTGATTGTCCAGCAGCTTTACCGGGAAATCCTCTCGGTGGCCGACGAGCATGGCGGCAAGCTGCCGAACCGTGTGATGATGTTTCTTGACGAGATCGGCACCATACCAAAAATCGAGTCAGCGGAGATGATGTTCAGCGCCAGTCGTTCCCGCCGCATGTCCATTGTGGCGATCATACAATCGTTTGCTCAGTTGGAGAAAAACTACGGGCGGGAGGGTTCCGCCATCATCATCGACAACTGTCAGGATACGGTGTTCGGCGGTTTCGCCCCCAACAGTGAATCCGCGCAGATATTGTCGAAGGCCCTCGGCAACAAAACCGTCATGAGCGGCTCCGTCAGCCGCGGCAAAAACGATCCCAGCCAATCCCTGCAGATGATCGAGCGGCCGCTGATGACCCCTGACGAATTGAAATCCATGCCCAAGGGACATTTTATTGTGACCAAGACCGGAGCGTATCCCATGCGCACCAGACTGAAGCTGTTCCTGGAATGGGGCATTGTCTTCGGGAAGCCATACGAAATTGCAGAGCAATCCGCCAGAATAGTGGAGTACGCTGACCGCTTCACCCTGGAAGAAGAAATCATCCGGCGCCATGCCGCCTGTGAGGAAGTGCTGGAGGAACCTAAAGCGCCTGAATCTGCATCAGGCGGAATGCTTCACACGCCGGGACCAACGATCAATCTTGACCCTTTTATTCAAAAACAGGAATCCACAAGGGGGTGACGCTATGGGGTACTTTACCTCGCTTTATTCCTCCGAACTGCCACACCGTGCAAGAGCCGTCTATATGTATCTTTCCGACCGCTCCGACAAGGAAGGTAAATGCTATCCGGCGATTGGTACCATCGCCAGAGAGTTGAAGCTGTCCAGGAGTACCGTCAAGCGCGCGCTTGCCGACTTGGAAAAGAGCGGGTATCTCCGCAAAGAACAGCGTTGGCGGGAAAACGGCGGAAAGAGCAGCAACATGTTCTATCTGAGAAAGTCAGATACTAGCTGATAAGCGAAAAATATATTTTCACACCAAGGGAAAAGTCTACCCTATGCGTGAACCATGGAAGGGTTCATGGTGAACCATGAAGGCGAACCTCTCACTCTAAGAGTGTTCAACAACAGAAAAAGAACAATAATTTCTCTGCAGATCATAGTGAAACTGACTTAAAAAAAGAACAGTATAAAAGTAAGGCCGGAATATGATAAAACTATTGTCAGGGGGAGCAAAACTGTTCCTCCTGACTTCTTCCTCATCATAAGAATTTCACTAATGTAACGCCGTTGGCGTTATACTAACTCACATGGAAACTGTTGGATTTAGTGTCCGCATAATATACTGTTACTTATAGTGTTAATGTAACGCAAATAGAGTTATTCGGAGGTAAGTGCTATGAAAGATAAGGCTATCGGCAAGAGGATTCAACAATATAGAGAAGCAAAAGGATATACACAGGAATCATTTGCAGAAATTGTTAAGCTGACTCCTAATTATTTATCAGCTATTGAGCGCGGTGTAAAAACTCCAAGTGTGGACACTTTAATTGATATCATAAATGGCCTGGATGTATCAGCGGATGAAATATTAATGGATGTGATCAATGCGGGCTATAAAATCAAAGCATCAAAGTTATCCGAAGCAATCAGCAATCTGCCGCAGGATGAACAGCGAAGAATTCTTTCTGTTGTAGAAGCACTCATCAAAGAGGCAACGTCGCGATAACTATTTTCAGAATGATGCACAGAACTTGATACAGCCACAGAAAAATAAGCCTAACAGTTTTTAGCTGCTAGGCTTTATGCTTCATTAGCTGAAACATCGTATCAATAACATTTAATATCAGCTTTTGATCATCAAGGCTTAAGGTATTAAGTTTGTTTATTATCAGGGACATTGTGGTACTGTCCGTTTCCATGTTAGATGGCTGTATGTATTTAAACAGATCCTCGAAAGTTAATCCCAGCGCCTTGATAATTTTATCCAAACTGATTAAAGAAGGATTCCTTTCTCCTCTTTCTAACCTGCCCAGATGAGAAGGGTCTATGCCTGCTTTATCTGCAAGTTCCTCCTGACTCAGCCCTTTTTCAGATCTCAAAATTCTTATTCTGTCACCTACAATTTTTGAAATATCATTCATTCTATCACCACCTATTATATAGAAACTTATATGGTGGCGGTGATAATGGCAAGGGTATATTAGTCATATTTATTTATATTGTGACTAATATACCTTGACACAAACACGAAATTTGTCTATACTTGGAAATGTGTATTTTTTCCAAAGGAGGAAGATTAGGTGATGTGGATTTCAAACAATCCAAGAGACAACCTGATAGCCTTGGCTGTCTTAACTGGCATACTTGCCATAACAGGTATAGTGCATTTAATAAAAAAACATAGAGAAAAACAGGAAATAGAGAGGTTCAGACAAAGACAGTGCAAACAGGGTGAAAATATCTCCAAAAGGGATATTATTCATTTAAATAAAAGTGGCAAGGAGCGATAAGTGTGAGCTTTATATTTGACTACTACAATGAACATGGAGAAATGCCTAGTCCCGCGTATTTTCTCGTACTGCTTGCAATAATGGTTATACTGCTTGTCGGAATAACCATTTATAACCATAGACAAGATAAAAAATAAAGACCAGATAATAATTTACTATTTTTCATAATGTATCCAGGCTTCGACACATATCGACGTATTCTATGTGTTACACTAATACTGATAGAGTTACATTAACCCTATTAGAATTAGTAACAGGAGTGATGTAGATGTATAAAAAACTTAGGATGAAGATGTTGGCTGTCAGGATTGAATGGCATTGGGGCTTTATTATGAGAGGCAGAAAAAAAGGAAATCATCTGCTTGAGAAAGGGCCGCCGTATACTTCTGACAAGATACTGAGGCTGAGCAAACGAGTGGATCGTCATTGCAACAGCATTTCAAGGTTGACTAATAAATATATTGAACTAGCAAAAAACGATCAAATTCTTCCATGCTTTAATATGAAAGGCGAAGCTTTATGTAGGCATAATTAACAAAAATTTCGTAGGGCATATCATTCCTACCAAGAAAAATGAGTAATCAAAATTAATTAAGGAGTTACGATTATGCTAGCGGTTACGAAAAGAAAAGTTGACGAACTTGGCAGAATTGTTCTGCCGATTGAGTTAAGGACGAATCTCAGCATTGAATCCGGTGATTCACTTGACATATGTACTGATGAGCGCGGTAATATAATTTTACACAAGTCAATAGACCGCTGTGTTTTTTGCAGAGCGACATCTAGTCTTACCCTTGTTATGGATAAATGTGTTTGCTTAAGCTGCAAAAACACCATAAACAATACCTAATTCTAATTATTTAATACTTCAGTAACCGGGTGCGAAAAACGCATCCGGTTATTTTTTTGGAAATATGTCCATTGGCTAATCCCAAGACAATAAAACTATTATATCAATAGCAGTAAAGATAGCAGCTGGGGGATGAAATAAATTCGCCTGCGGCTAAACTTACCTTGCAATGGCAGTGTCTAGGTTGACATATTCTATAAATTAAATTTTTATGAACAATAAATATCGACCATATTTTACAAAATTTACTATTACATATATTGTAAAATTAATATAGCGGCCAGAATTTCGTTGTAATCGCTATTTTATTGTTGCTTTTAAAAGAAAGGAGATAATTTTTTAAGTCTGAAATTTACAAAAAAACAAATAAAGCGATAAGGGCAAACCTGTTAAAAGACAGCGACGCAAAGCCAAGGGTCTAAGGTACTGCTGACAGCAGCACTATGATTGCCTGGTTACCGAACTGATTACAACTATACTATAACCCTGCCCTTTTAGGCAGGGTTATAATTTTTGCGCAATTCATAGCTTCAATGACTATGAATAGGGCTTTTATGCCGGCATGTCTTTTATATTTGCCCATTGTGAAAGGGGTACAAAATGGGAATTTCAAAAAAGACATTGCTAAGAGGCCCGAAATAAAGAAATTTTTCACGGCAATTTCAACACTAAATACATTAATCAGTTAACAAGTGATTGGGACATTGAATGGCCCGTAATTTGCTATTGGCATTTTGCGGGCTTTTTCTGTTTTTTAAATAAAGCATTAGTCTCTATAAGATGCCGTTCCCCTCCGCTTGTTCTTCATTTCCGGATTTCAAAAATCACGAAATGGAGGACAAGCCTTATGGAAGAAGGCAAGAAACGAACTAATTATAGGAAGCTATACCCTGGCGTAAAAGAAGAAATCTATGAGGTGCTGGAGCGATCTGATCGGAAAATCAAGTACAGTAGATATGATCTGAAAACGGAAAGATGCAACATTGATTATGAAAAAGCAACGGTTACATACATTCCAAGCCGCGAAGATTCCCTCGATAGGCTTGAAGAACAGAATTACCAGTTTTCAGATCAAAGCGAAGGCGTGGAAGATCGCGCAATCAAAGACACTCTGATTGCTGATATGAAGTCTTGCATAAAGCATCTTTCAAAGGAAGATCAAGCTTTAATTACCTATATCTTTTTCAATGGGGGAACCCAGCAAGGCTATGGGGAATTGATTGGCATTACGCAACGTGGCGTTGGCAAGCGCCAGGAAAAAATCCTTGAAAAGCTCAGAAAAATGATGGGCATAGATATTTAAAAAAAATTCAAAATTTTAGTTCTGAACCCTCTCACTCAACGGCCAAATAAGTGAGGGGGTTTTTTCTATCCCTCTTTCGCTCCTTGAAAATTTCATATCCGACAGCATAAATACATGATCTGTCCGGCCGTGATGAGCGGCAGCGACATTGACGGGAGCGCCAAGACTACCTGCGGATGGGTGACAGACATCCGTCGAACCGATGGCATCGAAGGCGACGAGCGGCAAGGCCCGGTTATAAAACAGTCTGTGGTAGACTGTTTCGCCATGAAACGGACAGTGACAATGCTACTTCCGCCCAGCCACAGACATCGCAATGGGGGCGGCTCGGTGAGAACCACGGAGAGGTGAAATCCCTATGAGGCTTGCTGACCACAAGCCGTTTATGCTGCCGCCCTGGCTTCGGGTAGTAGTGTCAAATAGAAGCAGCCAAATGAAGAACAAGAGATCGTTTGATCTTAGAAACTACGCGGCAGGATTTTTATTGCTCTTTTCCCATCCTGCCGCGTCCTTGTAAGATTAAACACCAACAAGGAGGTAATGTTATGAGCAACAAATCACTGAATGAATTGCTGGAAAAAGACCTGGTCGTCGGCTATGTCTATGGTTATGACGGAACGCGTCAGGTCTTTTATTTCGAGAACTCCCCTGCAAACATTGCAAATTTTATCATGCTCCATAGCGAAAACACAGATAAAATCGTTCTGACGGATCAGTTGGACAGGTTAATCCTGAACACCTTTGGGGAATTCATCAACAGCTGTCCCGATCAGGCATTCCTGGAGGAAGTCAAGAAAGAGCTGGTACCCATGCAGCTGGGGGAAAAAGAACCGTCTGAGATACTGTCTGCCAGCGAGGATGAATTTGCCAAACTCTTGTACGAGGAAGATCGGCAAGTAACGGAAGCTGAGCTGCGGATGTTGTAGCTCCGGCTTTTTAATTAATATAGAACGGAGGGTTTCATATGAAAGAACAATTACGCGCTTGGCTCTATTGCCGGATTGATGCTCCGGAAGATACGCATGGCACATTGAAAAGTCAGAAGGAAGAGCTCTATGATTATGCGGAGCAGATGGGCTTTGTTGTTACTGGCTATGCAGAAGATCTTGGAAGTGGTCTAAATTTAAGCCGCTCCGGTCTGCAGGAGACTGAGAAGGCGGCAAATGAAAGTCAAATGGATGTATTGGTCGTGAAAAGGCTTGACCGTATCGGACGGGATACAGCACAAGTGCTGGAATTTCTCCGGGGACTGGACCAGCTGGGCATTGCGATTTATTCCCCACTGGAGGGCGAAATCCGTCTGGAACAGCAGGGTCTGGACTTCTTTCTGCGTTAGGAAGGAGGGGCTGTCATGTCAAGAACTCAGGCATCCAATGAGGTGCAGTATAAAATCTCCATAAAATTCCTGAACATCCTGCTTCGCAACGGTATTATAACTTCTAATGAATACAAAAAAATCGACGATTTGAACAGGCAAACCTTCACGCCTGAACTATCTCAAGTATATGCGCAATAACACTAGCTTTCCGGGAAATTGTGTGGTAGTGTGTGTTGCTAACAGGAGGACAAAAATAAGAAAGGAGAAGATCATATGGCAAAAAATGTACAAATTATTCGTCCTGTTAAGCAGCAAGTTATCCAGCAGTTACAGCCTAAAAAGCGGGTCTGCGCCTACTGCAGAGTCAGTACCGATTCCCGCGAACAGCACAATTCCTTCTCGGTGCAGACGGACTATTATAAGAATTTCATTGAGAGCCAGGAAGATTGGGAGTTCGCCGGAATTTACGCTGACGAGGCACGAAGCGGCACAAAACTGCAAAAGAGAGATGACTTTTTACGGATGATGAAAGACTGCGAGGACGGGAAGATCGATATGGTTATTACCAAATCCGTAACCCGCTTTGCAAGAAACACAGTAGACAGCATCCAGGCAATCCGCAGGCTGAAGGAGCTTGGAATTGGCGTCTACTTTGAAAAGGAGCACATCAACAGCCTGTCGGAAAAAAGCGAACAGATGCTGACCATTTTAAGCTCACTGGCACAGGGAGAAGCCGAAAGCATCTCCACCAACAATAAATGGGCGGTTATGAAGCGTTTCAATGATGGTACATTCACCATAAGCTGCCCAGCCTACGGTTACACCAAGGATGAGAACGGTGAGCTGGTCATAAAGGAGGAAGAAGCCTCGGTTGTACGCCGGATTTTCCGGGACTACCTGCACGGGAAAGGAACCTACCTGATTGCCAAGGAGCTGACCGATGAAGGCTTCCCTACAATTCGCTCCGGTGAAAAATGGAGCGACGGAGTGGTCAGGGAGCTTCTTTTAAACCCCGTTTACTCCGGCAATCTGCTTTTACAGAAAACCTATACGACTGACGTACTTCCCTTCAAGCGAAAGCATAACAGAGGGCAAGTGCGTCAGTATTTTATTGAGGACAATCACGAACCACTCATAAAACCCGAACAGGCAGAGGCAGTCAGGGAGATCATGGAATACCGAAGCAAACAGCATGGTGTGGATTCTGAAAAATGTCAAAACCGTTATGGTTTTAGTAGCAAAATTCTCTGTGGTGAATGCGGAAGCATTTTCCGCCGTCAGAAAATTTACATCGGTAAACCCTACGAAAAAATCCAATGGTGCTGCAACCAGCATATTGAAGATAAAACTAAGTGCGGTCAGAAGGCTGTCCGTGAAGATATCCTTCAATGCGACTTTATCCTCATGTGGAACAAGCTGATCAGCAATTATACTGATATCCTGCTCCCCCTGCTTGAGGTGCTGAAAAAGATTCGGATGGATGAACGACAGGAACAGGAAATTGAAGACTGCAACAACAAAATTATGGAACTGACAGAGCAGGGACATATCCTGAGTCGGTTGATATCGAAGGGGTATGTGGAACCTGCTGTTTTTATAGAGCGCCAGAATGCCCTTGCCCTGGAGCTTACCGAAGCAAAGAAGAAAAGAAATCAACTTATGGATAACAACGGACTGGAGCAGGAGATCGCAGGAACAGAGCTTCTGCTGGAGCTCATCAAAAATAACACCGGCATCCTTGAAGCATACAGCGAGGACTTATTCTCCCAAGCGGTTGAGAATGTCATCATACGAAAAGACAAAATAACTTTCCGGCTGATCAACAAGCTGGAGCTGACAGAATCCATCGGAAAGGAGGAAGATCAGAATGGCACAGCGGCACATGCCCATCGGTTATAAACTGGTGGATGGAAAAATTCAACTGGACGATCCCAAGGCAAATGTCGTAAGACATATTTTTCAGGAGTATGCATCCGGAGCTTCCCTTCTGGACATAGCCAAAGCGATGACGGCGGCCGGACTCCCAAACGCCAACAATCAGCCCAAATGGTACCATGGAACGGTCAGCAGTATATTGGATAACGTAAAATATCAGGGCGACGAGTTCTATCCCCCGCTCATCAACAAAGAATTGTTTGAAAAGGTCCAGCGCCGTCGAGGTGAACGATGCGAAAAGCTCGGACGGAACCTACAGCTTAACAGCGCAAGCCGTCAATCGGTTTTTTCCGGTATCCTACGCTGTGGAGAATGCGGCGACGTTTACCGAAAATATGCAGAGCATTGCGGAAAGCCAACAAAACGGACCTTCTGGAAATGCAAGAGATATATCCACAAGAACAAGGTTTGCTGTTGTAACAGTTTTCTCACAGATGAACAGATCAGATCGGCATTCCTTTCAGTAGCAAATCGAATCATCGCAAACAAAAAATGTCTGGATCGAATTCCGAAAAAGGAACCCGCCGTAAATAACTTTGAATATATCAAGCTGGATAAAAAAATAAAGGAGCTGGAAGCAGAAGGACAGTATTCGTCCAAAGAGCTTCCGGCTCTTATTTTTGAACGGGCAAAAGCCTTTTACAAAACATCTCGTGTCGATGATGCCGCCCATAATACTGAAAAGATGAGGCAAGCATTTTCCGACCGGATGCCTCTCCATGGATTCGACGAAGAACTGTTTCAGACAGTCATCCGACAGATCACAGTACATAAGGATGAGAAATTGACCTTCGAGTTTATCAACGGGCTGACGCTGGAGGCCAAATACTGATTTTTATAAATCACTGAAGAAAGGATGGAACGAAAAATGGCTAAGTCAAATAATACGCAAAAAAACGAAAATCCTTTAAAAGCTGTTTTTTATATGAGGGTAGGAAGTATAGAACAATTAAGCCCTGAAGCGCAGAAAGAATACCTAGGCAAAAAAACAGAAGAAATGAAAAAGGAAGAATTCAGGAAAGGAGATAACTAAGATGCAGACTGCGGCAGCGAAAAAAAAGAATATATCGATTATCCCCCCACAGCCGGAATACGACCGGAGTATCAAGGTACAGTTTAAAGCCCTGCGGGTCGCTGCCTACTGTCGCGTCAGCACTTTGCTGGAACAGCAGGAAGGCAGCTATGAAGCTCAGATATCCTACTATACTGAGAAGATAAAGAGCAATCCCAATTGGAAGATGGCCGGCATTTATGCTGATGACGGAAAATCCGCAACCAACACGAAAAAACGTGATGATTTCAACGCTATGATTGAGGACTGCCTCGCAGGGAAGATCGATATGGTCATCACAAAATCCGTCAGCCGCTTCGCCAGAAATACAGTGGACTGCCTCCAGAATATCCGTAAACTCAAAGAGAAGAATGTCGCCATTTTCTTCGAAAAAGAGGGAGTAAACACTCTGGAGGGGTCAGGAGAACTGCTGATCACAATTTTAAGCAGCCAGGCGCAGGAGGAAAGCCGGAACCTGAGTGAAAACACCCGCTGGGGTCTGGTCAGACGCTTCGAGAACGGAATCATGTCAATTAACCACAACAAATTTATGGGATACACGAAAGATGAAAACGGAGATCTGGTCATCGTACCGGAGGAAGCTGAAATAGTCAGACGAATTTTCCGCCTCTTCCTCGAAGGAAGCAGCTATGTCCAGATCGCGAAGATTTTAGAGAGCGAGGGTATACTTACCGTAACCGGCAAAAAGGAGTGGTGCCCCAGCGTGATCGACCAGATGCTCGAAAATGAAAAGTACATGGGTGATGCCCTTCTTCAGAAGACCTACACGGTAGATTTCCTCACAAAAAAACGAGTGAAAAACCAGGGCATCGTTCAGCAGTATTACATACAGGACAATCATGAAGCGATTATCCCAAAAGAGCTTTTTTACCGGGTACAGGAGGAAAAGGCCAGGAGGGCAAGCCTGTGCAAATCTGCGGCAACAAGGCGGGCTAAAAAAGAGCAAAGCAAGTACAGCTCGAAATACTCTCTATCCGACATTATGATCTGCAAGGAATGCGGACAACCATACCGCAGACAGGTCTGGTCAAAGAACGGTCAGAAAAGCGCCGTATGGCGTTGCGAAAACCGCCTGAAGAACGGAACCAAACACTGCAAACACTCTCCAACGCTGAAAGAGGACGTTTTGAATGAAGCAATTATGACAGCCATTAACAACGTCGTTGAAAACCGGGGTGATTTTGTAGGCGCCTTCCGGGAAAACGTAATACAGGTAATCGGGAGTTATTCCACCAAGAATGTACCCACCGAATATGACGAACAGATCACAAAACTGCAAGGTGAAATGCTGACTTTGATTGAGGAAAACGCAAAGATGGGTTCGATCACCGAGGATTTTGACGAACAATATCATAAGATTGCGGAGCAGATCAAGGAGCTCAAGCAAAAGAAACTGGATAGCATCCGAGATCAAAAACGGGCTGCAGATTTTCAGCAGAGGGTCAGCGATATGGACACCTGCCTGAAAAAGGTATCCTGTTCGGTTCGGGACTTTGATGACGATCTGGTGCGCAGACTTCTGCAAGGAGTTAAAGTTATAAACGAGGATACACTTGAAATACAGTTTAAGTCAGGGATCGTCATGAAGCAGAGAATACCCTACTGCAACTAACATGTTATGTCCAACATAGAGGCAGAAACGATAAAAATTTTTGCATAGGGGTTATCCTTTTCTAAAAACAGATGATGTTTTGACCACTTTTTTGTGTAGCTCCAAAATTATCGGATTATTATCTATCATCAATATCCAGTTTTTCACAAGATATACGTCTTTTTTAAACCATCCTTTGCATAAGCTCAAGGGGTTAATAAACGGCTAAAAGCCAATATTTAGACAAAATTCCCGTGCATAACTGTTTACTGAATATGATGTTCACAATAAATAACGAAAACCTGCCTCAAGGGCAGGTTTTGTTCAATATCTTTAATCAGATTCTACAGGGTATCAATAATCACGCCGCAATCATATAAATCTCATCTACAATGGGCATATTGATGTACTGGACCCTTCTGTTGAAACTAATAAATATTGTTTTCCGGTTTCTGTGTCCTCTAAGATGCAGATCATATAAGCTTGATCATCTTGCGAGTAGATAATTCTAAACCGTTGATTTTTCATTTGGATCACCTCACTATTCAATTTGCTCCTATTTGTTCCTTAAACAGTCTGCTGTGATCTGCTCAATGATGGGGATACAATTCCGATAAAAGCAGGCATATTCTGCCATTATCTCAATCTGATCGTTGAGCAGTTCACACTGACCAAATACATTTTTATTCTTCATTGCGTTGATTAAGTAGGCGCATAGCAGCCCCGTCAGCGTTTTTCCCCTAGCTTATCGACGGCTGCCTTAACAGCTTTCCTTTTGGGTTTCATCCCCCAAAATACAACATTCATCACAACTACAACCATTGCTATTACGAACATAGAAACCCAAAATCCTATGTTAATGCCAAACCACTGTGTTGTACCAAAAAGATTCATCCAAATATGATTCAAGTTCATCGTCATGCCCCTTTCTTTTAAAGAAGATCACCGTAATGCCGTATATATGCCTTTTTCAGACTCGTGGCCAGCACCATGTACAACGCGATACATGGAATCAGATATACAAAGTATGAGGCCGGAAGCGGGAGAAATCCGAGCGTTCTTCCAAAAGTGGTAAAAGGAATAACCGTTACGATTGCAATGCCAGCAAAGGTAAGTAGCGTAAGCGTAACGGAAGCGCGGCTTTGGATGAACGGAAGTTTTGGCGTACGGATCATGTGAATCACCATGGTCTGGCTCCACATGGACTCTACAAACCATCCGGCCTGGAACAGCGCCGTATAATTCGTTTGCATCCGTATTAACTCAGCACCAGTAAAGTGATTTGCTAGGTCGTTATACAGAATACCGTTGGACACAAACAGCGGGCAGAAAACAAAGTACATGAACGCATAGGTAGTCCAGTCAAATATGGAACTTGTGGGGCCAAGCCACAGCATGAAGCTTCCGACAGAAGAAGCATCCCACTTCCGGGGTTCCTTCAGGAATTCCTCATCTACGTTATCCCAAGGTATGGAAGTGCAGGACAGGTCGTAGATCAGGTTGAGAAAGATCAATTGTGCGCCCATCATGGGCAGGAACGGAAGCAGGGCAGAGGCTGCCAGTACCGAGAACATATTGCCAAAGTTGGAGGACGCCGTCATCTTAATGTATTTATTCATGTTGGCGTAGGTCTTGCGGCCCTCGACAATGCCTTCCTCCAAAACCATCAAGTCTTTTTCCAAGAGGATAATGTCTGCGGATTCCTTTGCAATATCTACTGCGGTATCCACAGAAATGCCAATATCAGCAGACTTCATTGCGGCGGCGTCGTTGATACCGTCGCCCAAGAAGCCAACGGTGTGACCATTATTGCGAAGGACGGTCACGATACGGGCCTTCTGATCCGGAGAGAGCTTCGCAAACACATCGGTGTTCTCTGCTGCCTTTGCAAGCTCGTCATCGGTCATTTGGTCAATATCGGAACCTAGTAGCAGGTTATTAACCCTCAAACCAACCTGTTTGCAAATAAAGCGGGTTACTTTGTCATTATCTCCGGTCAGAATTTTGGTTGTAACGCTATACTCCTTGAGGGCTTTGATTGCCGCATGAACGGATTCTTTTGGAGGATCAAGGAAAGCCAGGTATCCGATCAGCACCATGTCGCACTCATCTTTTACTCCAAATGCGCCAACGGGAGACGGGTTGGTTTTCTGTGCAACAGCAATTACCCGCATCCCGTCTTCGTTAAGGGTATCTACAGTCCGAATGATGTTTTCCTTTAATGCTTCCGTAATCGGCTCTACTTTGCCCTGATATTCCACAAAGGAGCAGATGGAGAGCGTTTCCTCCACGGCACCTTTGGTGACCATCTGAGTTTTGCCGCTTTTATCACTGACTACCGTGGAAAGACGGCGGCGGGTGAAATCAAAAGGAATCTCATCTACTTTTGTATAAGCTTCAGACAAATCTATGAGTCTTGGATCGGAGGCTTCCGCTTCCTCTGTCTTGCGGATGATGGCCCGATCCATCAGATTTTTATAACCTGTTTGAAAATAACTGTTCAGGTAGGCGTGGCGAAGCACACGGGTATCCTCATTACCCATAACATCTAAGTGGTACTCCAGTACCACGCGCTCCTGTGTCAATGTACCGGTTTTGTCCGTACAGAGAATATCAATGGCACCAAAATTCTGGATGGAATTCAGATTCTTCACGATAGTTTTCTTTTTAGACATGGATACAGCGCCTTTTGCAAGGCAGGTGGTGACAATCATCGGTAGCATTTCAGGGGTCAGCCCTACCGCGATGGAAATGCCGAAAAGGAGCGCTTGCAGCCAGTCACCTTTGGTAAGCCCGTTGATTACAAACACGACGGGCACCATAACGAACATAAACCGGATGAGTACCCAGGATACGGCATTGACACCCTTGGTAAAGCTGGTTTCAACAGCCTCTCCTGTAACCGAAGAAGCCATGGAGCCAAACAGGGTATCATCACCAACAGAGATAATCACTGCGGTGGCGCTGCCGCTGATCACGCTACTACCCATGAATACAATATTGGGATACTCTGTAACGGTATCAACTTGACCCTCGCTAACTGTCGCAATTTTTTCCACGGGTTCGCTTTCACCGGTCAGGGCTGACTGGCTGATAAATAAATCCTTTGCCTGGAGCACTCTTGCATCTGCGGGAATCATATCACCGGCAGAAAGATGGATGATATCACCAACCACCGCATCAACAAGGGGAATTTCCTGCCTTTTGCCATCCTCCCGGTCAACGGTGCAAGTTGTGGTAATCATGCCCAGGAGTTTTTCAGCGGCATTTCCGGAGCGTGACTCCTGCACAAAACGTAAAGTGCCGGAAATAACGACCATGGCCATGATAATGATGACTGTACGCAGGCTAATATCTTCCGGTGCGTTTTGCATAATCGGAAGGACAACATCCGTAATCGTAGATACAATGGCAAGGCAACCGAGAATTGCCGTAAAGGGGTTGATGAACGCGCCTGCCAATTTCTGCAGCAGCGTTTTTTTCTTTTCGTGAGTCACCCTGTTGTTGCCATAGGCATTACGGCTTGCAGTGACCTCTTTTTCTGAAAGACCGTCCAGGGAGGTGTTGAATTTCCGTAAAACAGTCTTTATTTTATGGGTTGCGGCGAAAGCAATTGTTTCGTTGGCTCTGTCCCTGCGAACGTGGCTCTCTGAAATTTTTCTTATAGCCGCTCTGTTTTGTTTCTTGTTCATGAGTCTATACCTCCTGATAATTTGATTCATTTGGAAGCAAGACACCAGCCTGAATAGACTTAGACTATGTTTGGCAAAACAGATAGCATGTTTTGAATTATACTAAAGTTTTGTTGGCATCTTCTTCGCCCGGGAGGGTGTATGTCTTGCGGACTTCGTTCACCACTAGTGTCGGATTCCATCTGTTTCGCCCCTTTCTTTCTAAATTATCTATATCAACGCCTCTGGCATATTTTTATGGTTCCTAAAGATCATTCCGATTTATACCGGTTTGACTTTGTGATGAAAGCTACATCAAGTCCTGTCAACACAAACCAAACTATCATGCTCCACATAAATGCAGTATTCATAAATTCAGGACTAAATCCGGATGTTAAAAAAATAGCACTGGCGACCAAAAATACGCACCCGATATTCTTGCTGAGATCATCCATGCGTATTTTGTTTTTTTCTTCTTTTGGCATCTCACGCCATGCTTTAATCCATTTTGGCCCCACTCCAATGAAAAAGGCGATACCAACCACCAGGAAGATAAGTCCGAAGGCAATGCAATGTAAATTCATAGTTTCACGCTCCTTTATTGTGTAGTTCTCTGGCGAACGGCTGAAAAGGGCATAAAAAAACCACCGCTTTTATGTTTCTCCAGCACATAACCCGTAATTTGTTTTCAGCAAAGGTTCTTCGCATTTACGGAAATGCAGCATATAGAGGAATACATAACGATGGACAAACGATCTATGGATCAATGGATAGAGATTTCTGTGCTATTCCAATAGCAGCATATCAGTTCCAGTTATAACGAACCTGTTATAACATCCATACATGTCTATTTGACTAACCGTTTTGTTTTGTCCCCTACAACTGTAACTGTCCACGAAATCTCATCTCCTTTACATTTCTTTATATTGCTCAACAGCACCTTATTAGTATAGACATAATCGAAAATAAATAATATAGCCAAATTCTTGCGATTTTCTTACCAAATAGCAAGAAAAAACGGATTGATTTTCGCTGTGGAACCGGCTGAAATCAATCCGTTTTTCTATATTCTGTCCGTAAACTTATAACCAATTCCCCAAATGGTAAGGACGTATTCCGGTGCGTCCGGGTCTGGCTCAATCTTTTTTCGGAGCTTTCGGATAAAAGCCATGATATTACTGTCCGCCATGAGGTAATCTTCTTCCCAAACCGCTTGGTAAATTTGTTCTTTGGTGAAAACCGCCCCCTTGTTCTTCGCAAGAAAATATAGAATGTCAAATTCCTTGGGCGTTAAATTGACCTCAATTCCGCCATGCAGCACTTTGCGGCTCTTGGGATGAATTTCAAGGGCACCGGCATAAATGCCATCGTCTACGACATGGACTAAATTTTCTCCAGGACCGACCATTCCCAGCATGAGGGTAGCTACTTCACCTTCCATCAAATCCTCTAATCCCTGGAGCAGCTCGTGGGAATACTTAGATTTGAGCTCTAAAGTTTTTAAGGTATCATACAGGGATTTAGCAAGGGCGGAATCCATTATGATAAAGCTTGCATTTTTCTTCAAAATGATTCCTCCTCTCTAAATCAACTCATCGTATTTAGCAATGTAGATTCGCTTTAATACGGTGGTTAATAACATATAGCTGGCAACAACAACAAGCAGGAACCCAAAATACCACGGGGGGAGAACCGTTAAGCCCAGGACATCGACCATAGGAGTAAAGGTAAGTCCCGTGAACAACAGGATGCCTATTACCGTAATCAGCATAACCGGAGCCGATGGTCTGCTTTGCAGGAAAGGTATTTTTTTCGTTCGTAGCATGTGTATAATCAAAACCTGTGTCCACATGGATTCTAGAAACCATCCGGTCTGGAAGAGTGCGATATATCGAAACTTCATGGCCGGATCGGTTAATTGCGTAAAGAGCAGTCCTCCGGTAAGCGTCGGGCAAAGGACAAAGTATAAAAACAGGAAGGTGATCACATCAAAGATAGAGCTGATGGGACCGAAAAACCGCATAAAACGTCCAAGCATTTTCCCAGACCATTCCCTGGAAGAAGAAAATACCTCCTGATCAACATGATCCCACGGCAGCACGATACAAAGGATATCATAAAGTAGATTCAAGAGCAGGATTTGAATGGCCGCTATCGGTAAAAAAGGCAAGAAAGCACTGGCACAAACAATGGAAAGAATATTGCCAAAGTTGGAACTTGCGGTTATTTTGATATATTTGGACATATTCGTAAAGGTTTTTCTACCCTCTAAGATGCCTTCTTCCAACACATTCAAATCTTTCTGCAGCAGAATGACATCGGCTACGTCTTTTGCGGCATCAACGGCGGTATCCACGGAGATTCCAACATCCGCTTCGCAGATAGCAGGAATATCGTTCATTCCATCACCGAGAAATCCTACGGTATGCCCATTATCCCGCAAGGCCGTTACAATACGGACCTTTTGGCTGGGGGTTAATTCGGCAAATACATCAGTTTTTTCCACGGCGAGCTGCAATTCCAAATCAGATAAGCCGTTTATGTCTGCTCCGGTCAGTATCTTTTCGGAGGCGATGCCGATTCTGCTGCAAATAGAGAGGGAAATTTGCTGATGATCACCTGTAAGAATTTTCGTTTTGACTTGCAGGTTCTTGAGCTTGGCAATGGACTGTGCCGCCGATTTTTTAGGTGCATCAAAGAAGGCAAGATAACCCATCAAAATCATGTTGGATTCGTCTGGCAGGGATAACGTTTTCTGATTGTCTAAGTCCTTTCTGGCGACAGCTATCACCTTCATGCCGTCTCCCAGCATTTCATCCACCACAGCGGCAACGCTGCTTCTTCCATCTTCTGAAATGGGTTGGACGGTTCCTTGATACTCCACAAAAGCGCAGCGGGAGAAAACTGCCCCCACATCACCCTTCATAACGAGCTGATGATTTCCATTATCGTCTGCGATGAGCGTACTGACATATTTGCGGGAATAATCAAATGGGATTTCATCTGCTTTGTGGTACTGTCTAGCTAAATCCTCATAGTATTCATTTTTCCCCGGCATGTTCCGGCATTTCAAAATAGCATTATCAATGGGATTTTTCACACCAGAGTGGTATAAGCTGTTTAAATAGGCAAAACGAAGCACTTCGTTACTTTCATTGCCAAGAATGTCCATATAGTATTCCAATACTATGGCTACATTGGTCAGTGTTCCCGTTTTGTCCATACAAAGAACATCCATGCTTCCGAAAACCTGCATGGCATTGATATTCTTGATAATCGTTTGTTTTTTGGACATGGAAATACTACCCTTAGCCAGACAGGTCGTGATGACCATAGGCAGCATCTCGGGGGTCAGTCCAACCGCTACAGATAATGCAAAAAGGAATGATTCCATCCAATTGCCTTTTGTAATGCCAGAAATGATAAAGACAATAGGAACCAACACAGCCATAAACCGCAACAAGACCCATGCAATCGAGTTTGCACCTTTTTCAAAACTGTTGGACGTAAGGGCATTGGGCTGAATAAAATTACCGTATAGTGTTTCTTTTCCAACGGCCAATACAACACCTTCGCCTTTTCCACTGATCACAGTCGTTCCCATAAAGACAAGATTTTCATATTGTGAAAAAGCCATTTGCTCCGTATATTTATGTTGTCGACTGTTTTTTTCCAGGATGCCGCTTTCACCGGTGATGGCGGATTGAGAAACAAATAAATCCCTGGTATTTGTCAGGCGCATGTCCGCGGGTACGCGATCACCTGCGGATAAATAGATAAGATCGCCTACCACTAGATCTTCGGCAGGTACTTTGATAATGACACCATCTCTTTTTACATTGACATGGGTATGCACCAGTCGGTCCAATTGATCGTAGGCATGTTTAGCCCGAATCTCCTGGATAAAACGAACAGTACCACTAACGAGAATCATCACGATTATAATGATAACCGTTGTGACGTTCTTATTGAAATTGTTCGTACGCCATATATCCGTTACAAAGGATACAATTGCCAACACGAACAGAATAATGGTAAACGGGTTAATAAAGGCCCTGCGAAGTCGAAACCATATGGTATCCGATTTTCTGGAAACGATATTATTGTCCCCGTATTTTTTCTTCATTTCCTCGAGTTGCTCCAGTCGGAGCCCGTTTCGTGAGATACCTAAATCGTTATAAAGAACTGTCGTATCACTATGAGCGTATTTTTCCATACGGTCGTTTAATAATGAAGCTTTATTCAAAGTGATACCTCCTTCATTAAAATCTTGTTTTAACTATTTTGTTTCAATATTATACCATGTTTTTATTTGTTGAAAAACTGCTAATCCTGTGGGGCGAATTTCATCAAGCCTCTGGAATAATAGATATCGTCCTCGTCGTCAATAATCTAACATAAGCTATCAACTTAGTAAAAATAACATGAATGTAAATAACGTAAAGATCAAAGCAAATTGACAACTACTATTCCAGAACCATATAATTATAGAAAATTGTAACGAATAAAACCTTCAAACGCAAGGAGTATTTGAGGGTTTTATTGCTTACAATTTTTGAACTATGAGATCAAAAGTGTTAAGCTATGTACAACCATTTGATGTCAAACAAAAATCTCCGGCATACAAATTTGAAAAAAGTGCTATGCTTTGCCCGAAAAAATTGAATCCAAGGGGCAATTTTCTCAAGAGGATACCCTTCCTCCAAGGGGGTACCAGCTTCAAGTGGCATCTTTTTTGACCGTTCAAGGCACGTTGAGACGGTTGTTCTGCTGTCTAGGACCTAAGGTGCGACGAGAGCAGATTAGAAATGACCATGCGATAGATGTCCAAGAAACCGAGCCGAAGGCGAAGGCTGAATGGAGCATTCTGCTGCTGAGACTGTAGTAATGCCGGAGAAAAAATTTAGAATTTGAGAGGGTAGGATATGTCTAACGTAATAGAACAGGTAAGGCATGAACTAATCAACAATTCGGACGAAGCTATAAAGGAAAGCGGCAAAAGATTTTTCAAGGAAGAAGTGAAACTTTATGGTGTAAAAACCATGACAGTCTCGAAGATTTCCAAGCAGGCATTCAGAAGTATCGAAAAGCTTTCCAAGAAAGAAATATTTGATTTATGTGAGCAACTGTGGGTTTCTGGAATAATGGAGGAATCGTTTATTGCATGCAATTGGGCATATGCGGTTCATAAGCAGTATTCTGAAGATGACTTTCCTCTGTTCGAAAGATGGGTAAATGAGTATGTGACCAACTGGGCGTCTTGTGATACTTTATGCAACCACACTGTTGGAACTTTCCTGGAAATGTATCCGTCGCACATTGAAAAAATGAAGGATTGGACGAAATCAAAAAACAGATGGGTAAGGCGTGCGTCAGCTGTATCGTTGATAGTACCAGCCAAAAAGGGCCTGTTTAAAGAGGATATATTTGAAATTGCAGACAGTTTATTGCTTGATGCAGATGATTTAGTGCAAAAAGGGTATGGCTGGATGCTGAAGTCTTTGTGCACCAAGTATGAAGATGATGTATACAGGTATGTGTTGAGCAAAAGGGACATAATGCCCAGAACCGCATTGAGGTACGCTGTTGAGAAAATGCCAAAGGCAAGGAAACTGGAAGCAATGAAAAGAGAGAAAAAAAGGGTAGGCAAAAGTTGACGTTGTCGCTTTCATACCCTATGGAATCTAAATAATTGGGAGGAAACAAATGAAAATTTCAAAGAATGATGCGTTGATATGGTTCGACTTTTTTTCGCAAATGGAAGAGGAAGATGTGATAAGCACAAAACATGAAGAAATCATCTACTCCACCTTTGCACAGATTGAAGCTGCGATAGATAACAGAAACGAAGCGCTGATGTCCGAGATTGATGGCTTGAAGACTTTGGAGAACAGGACCTTTTTTGTGGGAAATGAAAGCAAATTCCCTGAAGGCTGCCGTTCTTGCCTTCTCGGAACAGGTTTGAGCGCGATAAGGAAAACGAACAAATGCAACCTGGAGTGCAAGTTCTGCTACAACTATGGGGAACTAGACAATATCTCGCCTGTAGGCGAGGGGATGTGGGAGATCGGAGGCACCAAGTATTATGAGAAGGATATTGACCTGCTGCTTTCAATCCACAAGAAACCCACCGGAATCTCATACGTTTACCTTGAGCCTTTCATGGAAATAGAAAAATATTACTCGGTTATCAAGAAGTTCAGGGCTGCGGGGATCCATCAGCATCTGTACACAAACGGCACATTAGCTTCGGAGGAGACATTGAAAGCGTTGGGGGAAGCGGGCCTGGATGAGATACGTTTCAACCTGGGTGCATCCAATTGTTCGGACAAGGTCATTGAAAACATCGGAACAGCAAAAAAATATATCAAAAATGTGGGCATCGAAACACCTATGACTCCTGAGTTTTTCGAAGCATTTTTCAAGAAAAAGAAAGCGATCCTGGATACAAAGCTGGATTTTATAAACTGTGCGGAACTGCATCTGAATGAGAATAACATAGACAACTATTACGGTGAAAACATGTATATTTCCAGACATGGCTATGTATCCCCGGTCTGGAGCAGGGAATTAACACTGAAGTTTATGAAAGCAGCAGCTGAAGAAAACTGGGATCTGGCGGTCCATGACTGCTCTAACTACACAAAATTTGCCAGAGGCTTGAATTTGAGCAGCAAAGAGGGCAAGTGGTTCGGAGCCAACGATTATGCATGCGAGTTTTCAAGGATTCCCTTCGAGGTGTTCATGCCGATACTGAATGATGACAAATTCGAATTTTTAAGTGAGGAAGAATTGCCGGAGGGCTATAAACCGGAAATGATAAGTTTGATATTATAGCAAGTTAATAGCGAATCACCACCTGCAGGTAATGTAAAAGCAGGTGGTTTTTTTTCGGTATTCTACAATTTTAAGATTTTACCTAGCGAATAATCTAAAAATTCTGAAAAATATTTGTAATAGCGTTTGAAAAAACTTATAATTGAATAAGGAAAAATAAATCGCAGGCGAACGCGATACTATTATCAATGAGGAGGTAGCTAGTATGTCAAATTTTGAGAAAAAAAGTTTTGATCATCCGGAACAAACGAAAAATATTGGGCGTGTGAAAGTCGACAGCTTTACAATGGGAGCGCTGAATTTTGCACGTGATACAGCATCACCTGGATGGCGGTGGTCAATAGACATAAAACCTGTTGCAAAGACAGAAAGCTGTCAGGTAAACCATTTGATTTACGTAGTTTCAGGAAAGATTCATGTAAGAATGGATGACGGAAAAGAAATGGAATTTAATGCTGGGGATATGGCTTCTATCCCTGCTGGCCACGACGGCTGGTCTGTAGGAGACCAACCTGCAGTATGGCTTGAGCTTCCACGAAGTGGGGCTGATGCGGCAACTTTTGAGAAAAAGAGTTTTGATTACCCTGAGCAAACTAAAAATATTGGGCGTGTGAAAGTCGAGAGCTTAACAATGGGAACGCAGAATTTTGCACGTGATACAGCAACACCTGGATGGCGATGGTCAATAGATGTGAAACCAGTTGCAAAGACAGAAAGCTGTCAGGTAAACCATCTGATTTACGTAGTTTCAGGAAAGATCAAAGTTAGGATGGATGACGGAAAGGAAATGGAATTCAATTCTGGTGACATGGGTTCGATTCCTCCAGGCCATGACGGCTGGACTGTTGGAGACCAGCCGGCCGTTTGGTTTGAGCTGCCGCATTGATAAATCACTTATTAAAGTGAAGGGAGGTGGCCAGCAAATGTGGGGACCGGAAACAGAAAAGATGGAATTTGCTATATTGTATCCGCTTTTTTACGGAACGCAGGAGGAACGCAGCTATGAAAAAGGCATAAAGAAAATAATGAAGCTAGCCGACCATGGCTACGTACCGGCAATATGCGAATTGGGCAATGCATTTTTTGACCACCTGGGCGTCCGCAGGGATTATAAAGAAGCTTTCAAGTTCTACACTATGGCTGCTCAAGAAGGCTACCCGTCTGCGGAGCTAGGGGTGGGCAATTTCTATGCCATGGCGTTTCCTAAACATGATGCCTGCGAAATAGACTCCGTAAAAGCAGCATACTGGTGGCTTAAGGCATCAGAACACGGCAACGCAGGAGCGCAGTGCAATCTGGCAGGAGCATTTTTTAATGGGACGGGTTTGCCTCATAATGCTATAGAGGCGTATGTCTGGGGGGCGCTGGCTGTCCATTGCTCATCCATCAGGTTTCGCTCTGCTGAGGTGTTCAGGGACAGGGCGGTGGAACTGTTGCGCGGGGAGGAGAAAGCAAGCGCAGACGGCAGGATAGAAAGAATGAAATCGATGCTGCCTCTTCAATGGTCAGAACATATGACTTATTGGAGGAGCCTGCATGAAAAGTACGTATTTTAAAAGATAATGGGTGCGCAAGCAGCTTGGGCTACTAAAGTGGCTCCGGCTGCTTTTTTTCGTGAGAAATGATAAAAATTTATTGTAAAACGATAAATAATATGCTATATTCAAAGTGACAATGAACTAGCGAGGTGCTTTTTTATGAAACGAGAGACACTCTTCTTGAAGGTTGCGATCACCCTTGTCGGCATTCCTGTGCTTGCTCTTTGCATATTCGGTCTGCCCTGGATTGCCAAAGCTGCGGCGGACCATTATCCGGCTTACCTGCTGTATCCCGCTTTAGCAGGAATGTATGCATCGGCTTTGCCGTTCTATCTTGCATTGTATCAAGCTGTCAAGCTTCTGAGCTTCATCGACCAAAACAAAGCTTTTTCGGAATCGTCCGTCGGAGCTCTGAAACGCATCAAGTACTGCGCTGCCGTGATAGCGTTGATCTACGCAGCAGGCATGCCGCTATTCTTCCTGGTGGGGCAGAAAGACGATGCCCCGGGCATAGTGCTTATAGGGGCGGTCATATCCTTCGCGTCAGCAGCGATCGCGGTTTTTGCAGCCGTCCTTCAGAAGCTGCTTGAGAACGCTCTGGAAATTAAATCGGAAAACGATCTGACGATATGAGGTGGAAGACATGGCGATAATAATCAATATAGATGTTATGCTGGCCAAAAGGAAGATGAGCGTAACCGAGCTCGCTGAGCGTGTGGGAATAACGATGGCCAACCTGTCCATACTGAAAAACGGGAAGGCGAAGGCGATCCGATTGTCAACTCTTGATGCGATCTGCAAGGCCTTGGACTGCCAGCCGGGTGACATCCTGGAGTACAGGAACGAAGGAGACGTTCAGCAATAATCAATTCCGTAAAGGAAATAGCGGAGGGTAAAAGGATGGAGACAAAAAACCAGATCAATTCGCACATTTCAAACCCGCATGAGCTTGAGAGGTTGTTCAGGAAGGAGCCAGAGGCTTTTAAGAGGTCCTTTCAGGCAGCCTGGGAGATGAATCCGGATTCGCAGGTGCTGGCAGTTTGGAACGAGAGGCTAAACTTCGATGAGAGTTCAAGTACGGGGAAGGTTTCCGCGACAAAGAAGGATTTCCTTGCCATGGGGGTTCTAGCGGTTCTTTCAGGGGCAAGCACAAGGGTAATCCTGCATTTTGTAGAAAACCAGGCGATCGAGCCTATCAGCCTGATTTACGGAGTCATACCTTTCATCGCGGCTTATTTTGTAATCAACAATGCCGCACGAAGGAACATCATATTAGCTGTTGCAGCGCTGTTCCTGTTCTCCGGGTTTTATATCAACATGCTGCCGGCCGGCAATTCGGACAGCGCAACCCTGGCCTACCTTCACCTCCCCGTCTTATTATGGGTGCTCCTAGGTGCTGCTTTTACGGGGAATGAATACGGCAGGGGGAGCGCAAGATTAGCATACCTGAAGTTCAACGGGGAATTCTGCATAATTTATGCCGTCATGGCTATTAGCGGCATGTTGCTTACAGGTTTGACAATGCAGCTTTTCGGGATAGCTGGCATCGATATTTCCGAATTCTACTTTGAAAATGTGGTCCTGTTCGGTGCCGCGGCGCTGGCAGTTGTAGCAGCATACCTTGTGACGAAAAGCTTTAAGCTTGCGAAGAACATCGCACCGTACATGGCGAAAATTTTCAGCCCGCTCGTTCTGGCCACACTCCTTGTCTACCTTGCGGCGGTCCTCCTGGTTGGCAAGAATCCGTTCATAGACCGCAATTTCCTCATGGCCTTCAACGGGATACTCCTAAGCGTGCTGGCGGTCACCATATTCTCAATCACTGAAAACAGCTCGGAGGAGAAGAAGAGCATATCCGACTACGTGAACCTTGCACTGATAGCACTTGCCCTGATCATTGACAGCGTGGCGCTTTCCGCCATAGTTTTCAGGCTTTCCTCCTATGGCGTTACTCCAAACAGGCTGGCCGTACTGGGCGTAAACATACTCGTGTGGGCAAACCTAATCTGGATTATGGTTTCTTACGTGCGTTTCCTGCGGAACAGAAACGGGCTTTCAGGCATACAGGACGCGGTAACAAGGTACCTGCCGGTCTACGGCATATGGGCGGCTTTCGTCACATTCGCTTTTCCGCTTATATTTTAGACGAAAACAAGGGATAGGAGCTGAGCGAAATCAGCATCTATCCCTTTGGCGTTCAGAGATTTATTTCATGTCGAAGCGGTCTGCGTTCATCACCTTGTTCCATGCGGCTACGAAGTCATGGAGGAACTTGTCCTGAGCGTCGTCGCTTGCATAGACCTCTGCGATGGCGCGGAGCTGTGAGTTCGATCCGAATATGAGGTCAACGCGGGTGCCGGTCCATTTGAGCTCTCCCGTCTTGCGGTCGCGGCCTTCGAACACCTCGCCCTCTTCAGAAATCGGCTTCCAGGCCGTGTCCATGTCGAGAAGGTTGACGAAGAAGTCGTTTGTTAAGGCACCAGGTCTGTTGGTGAAGACGCCGTGACTGGAACTCCCGAAGTTGGCGTTAATCACGCGCATGCCGCCTAGGAGAACGGTCATCTCGGGGGCGGTCAACGTGAGGAGCTGCGCACGGTCGACCAGCATAGCCTCCGCAGGAACAGCAAATTTTGCTTTCTGGTAGTTGCGGAATCCGTCTGCTTTAGGTTCGAGCACAGAGAATGAATTGGCGTCTGTATGTTCCTGGGCTGCATCCGTGCGTCCTGGGATGAAAGGAACCGCTACGTTTTTGCCGGCATTCCTGGCTGCCTGCTCGATGCCTGCAGAGCCTCCGAGGACGATCAGGTCGGCGAGGGAAACCTTCTTATAGCCTGCACCGTTGAACTCTGCCTGGATCTTTCCGAGTACATCCAGAACTTCCTTCAGCTGGGACGGCTGGTTGACTTCCCAATCCTTCTGGGGTGCGAGCCGTATGCGGGCTCCGTTGGCTCCGCCTCGTTTGTCCGAGCCGCGGAACGTCGATGCGGATGCCCAGGCTGTAGTGACAAGCTGGGAAACCGACAGTCCGGAAGCCAGTATTTTGTCCTTGAGAAGCTCTAGGTCCCTGGCGCCGACAGGCTCATAGTCCGCTTTTGGCACAGGATCCTGCCAGATCAGTTCCTCCGCAGGGACTTCAGGGCCGAGATAGCGCGAACGAGGGCCCATGTCTCTGTGGGTCAGTTTGAACCAAGCGCGTGCGAAGGCGTCAGCGAACTCCTCTGGATTTTCAAGGTAGCGGCGCGAGATAGGTTCGTATATCGGGTCGAAGCGAAGGGAAAGGTCGGCAGTTGTCATCATCGGACGGTGCTTTTTTGAAGGATCGTGAGCGTCAACAACCATGTCCTCCTCGTCAACATCCTTGGCCAGCCACTGGTTAGCGCCGGCAGGGCTCTTTACGAGCTCAAACTCGTATTTGAACAGGACTTTGAGATAGCCCATGTCGAATTTGGTAGGGTTCGGCTTCCAGGCGCCTTCGAGCCCGCTGCTGATGGTGTCGCCGCCTTTGCCGCTGCCGAAGCTGCTCTTCCAGCCGAGGCCCTGCTCTTCGATGCCGGCGCCTTCAGGTTCCGGACCCACATGTGTGGCAGGGCCTGCACCGTGGCACTTTCCGAACGTGTGGCCTCCGGCTATCAGCGCGACGGTCTCTTCGTCGTTCATCGCCATTCGTGCGAAGGTAGTGCGAACGTCGCGGCCCGATGCTACAGGATCCGGGTTGCCGTTAGGGCCCTCTGGATTCACGTATATCAGGCCCATCTGCACAGCCGCCAGAGGGTTTTCGAGCTCGCGGTCCCCGGAATATCGATTGTCGCCGAGCCACTTGTCCTCGGAGCCCCAGTAGATGTCTTCCTGTGGTTCCCATACGTCCTCTCGCCCGCCGCCGAAGCCGAAGGTCTTGAAGCCCATCGATTCCAGTGCGCAGTTTCCGGCGAGTATAAGAAGGTCGGACCAGGAGATGCTCTTGCCGTATTTTTTCTTGATAGGCCAAAGCAGACGGCGCGCCTTGTCGAGGTTCACGTTGTCAGGCCAGCTGTTGAGCGGGGCAAGACGCTGCAACCCCCAGCAGCCGCCTCCGCGGCCGTCGCCCATGCGGTAGGTGCCTGCGCTGTGCCAGGCCATTCTTATGAAGAGAGCTCCGTAGTGTCCATAGTCTGCAGGCCACCAATCCTTGGAGTCGGTCATCAATGCATAAAGGTCCTTCTTCAACGCAGCCAGGTCGAGCTTATTGAACTCCTCTGCGTAGTCGAAGTCGGGACCCATAGGGTTGCTCAATTCTGAGTTCTGATGCAGAACCTTGAGGTTAAGCTGGTTTGGCCACCACTCCCTGTTGGAAGTGCCGCCGCCCGCGGTTGGGCTTTTTGTTTTGCCGGTCACCGGGCATCTGCTGTTATCATCCATAGAACTACCTCCCTCAAAAGATTAAATTACAATATGATTATAGCATTAAAGGATTTGCATTATCAATTGGAGTTGTACTAATATTGATAATATTCTGATATATTGTAGCTTTAGAGCTGGCTAATGAAAGAAATTTCGATGTTGAAAATTTGATAAAAACCGGATATAATTCATTCAATGTTTGACGATGGATATTGGAGGGATAGGGAATGAAGATAACCGAAGGCATTTACATGCTGGAAATTTCGGCAAATGTGATTGGGATGCAGAGCGTCATCAACCCTTCGCTGATTTGGGACGGCCTTTCAGCGTTGCTTGTTGATGCAGGCTTTCCGGGACAGCTGAATCAGCTCCGAAAAGCTGTCGAGGAAGAAGGCGTGCCTTTCAACAGCCTCAGGAGGATAGTACTTACTCACCAGGATATTGACCACATCGGCTCCGCCGCAGCAATTGTGAAGGAGCTGAAAGGCGATTGCGAGGTGCTCTCGCACGAAGCAGAAAGCGCCTTCATAGAGGGAAGGCGGAAGCCGGTGAAAATAGCCCAGCTCGAGGAGAATCTCGAGCACCTGGATAAACATTTAAAAATACTGCATGAAAAGATGAGCGAAGGCTTCCGGCTCAGCGCCGTACATGTTGACAAAACACTTGCCGACGGCGATGAGCTGCCGTACTGCGGCGGAATAACAGTGCTCCATACACCTGGACATACGCCCGGGCATATCTGCCTGTATTCGGAAAAGCAAAAGCTCCTTATTGCAGGAGATATGTTCGCTGTCAGCGAGGGGCAGCTATTCCCTTCGAAGCTGTCCGCGAACCTTGACCCGTCTGAAAGCCTTAAATCCATGGAGAAGCTCATGGAATACGATATTGAGCAGGTGATCTGCTATCACGGAGGGCTTTACAGCGGAAAGGTGAACAAACGCATAGAAGAGCTGGTCAGAAGCATAAACAGCAAGAACGAGTAGACGATCAAGCCGGAGGAGTGAAAATCTTTCGGGATAAGGAGGAAAACATGGATTCGATTAACGACCATATTCGGGAATATTCGATTCAGCTGCGCAAAGGTCAGATCCAGAAAGCCTACAGGGGGATAATGGATTTTATGGCAGAGCTTAAGGGGCGCCTCGAGAGGAGGCACCCAGATTACGCTGCAGGCGCTTTGTATTACGGCTATATGGACATGACCTACTTTTCTTTCACCCCTCCAGCATTGAGGGACCTTAAGCTTAAGATCGCCATAGTATTTCTCCATGAGGAATGTAGGTTCGAAATTTGGCTGGCGGCAACAAATCGCAAAGTTCAGTCGTGCTATTCTGAGCTTCTTAGGCATAAAGATTTAGGCAGGTACAAGCTGTCTGAGATTGAGCCGGGAGTAGATTCCATAATCTCAGTTCAGGTTGACGACAACCCGGATTTTGACAATCCGGAAGGCCTAAAGGAGAAAATAGAGTCACAAGCCATCGGTTTTACAGAAGACGTTTCTGCCATTTTGAAAAATGGTCAAGACTTAAAATGACTCTAAAAGCTTCTTTCTATCGTGCTTATGATACTGATAAGCTTGCCGCAGTCTTTGGGAACCCTCATCCTGACGAAATTTTTACCGAGCCCATGGAAGTCCTCGCCAGACTCTGTGAGTACCCCTTTCTCCATAAATAATCCGTGCAGGTCTGTATCTTCATCCGGCAGGAAAAGGGTCATTATTGGCACCTCTGAGTCGGTTTCAAGAACCTTGATTTTCTCGAAGGCATCATAAATGCCTGCCTTTGCCCTGCAGATTTTCAGCATGGACTCGGAGATGAACTGTTTGTCCTTCAGAGCGGCAGCTGCAGCAAGGTGGCCGACGCTGTTTATCTGAAATGGGGTATCGACCCTCGATATGATTTCTGAAAGGTAATCGCCTGAGACGACGTACCCTATCCTCAGGCCGGCAAGCCCGTAACCCTTTGAGAATGTCCTGGTGACCATGAGGTTCTCATAGGAATCGACAAGGGTGACGGCGGAGTTGCCTGCATCCATGAAATCGCCGTAGGCTTCGTCTACCAAAACGCATACGTCATTTTCAAGAGCTTTGTTCAAAATCCTCTTGATATCATCGATCGGAATGACCTGTCCCGTGGGGTTGTTCGGATTGTCGATGTAAACCAGGGTATGCTCCGGCGTGATCCGGGACAGGAACTTTTCAGCGTCGAACTTGAAGTTTTCATTTTTGCTCAGAAGCTCATACTCGAATACCCCTTCGCAAAGCTCCACGTCGGAAGGGTAAGAGGTGAAGGTTGGGGCTAATCCAAGGACGCGTGTGCCTTTACCGACAAATGCCCTGTTGATGTTCCTCAGAACGTCGATCGAACCGCTGCCGAACCTTATGTTCCGGTTATTTATGCTGCAGCGGCCGGCCCAAAAACGGACAATTTCCGCTTTCAGATCTGGGTACGGGTGCTGCGGATAGCTCGACAGGTCGCATTTAAGGGAATTGTCTTCGAACAGCCTGTCTACCGCATCTGAATATCCGTAAGGATTAACGCCCAAGGCGCAGTCTATAAGCCCGACATCCTGCAGAGAGCTGATATCATCGCAGTCTGACTCCTTTACATAGCTTTCCGGTTTGAAATTTTTGATATGCTGTTTCAATTTGAAGTTCACTTTGAACCACTCCTTTTGATGAATTGCAATCATAATAAAGCAAAAAGCATACCAGACGCGAACCGCTATGCTTGATGAGTGTTTTTAGGCGGTGGCGCAGGCTGAGGCTAGATATGGCTGTCAATATATTTTACACTTACATTACAGTGTAAAATATATTGACAGCTTCTGTTTTGTTTGTGGTAGAATAAGGCAAGGGGTGAGTTTAATGTCTGAAATCTTGGATAAAATATACAGGAAAATCGGTGAGGGTGCAAAGCGCGGTGATGAGATGGACATTCTGGCTCAGAGCTTTGAAATATTGAGGCAGGGCCGTCCCGGGGACATCCTCCTCGCAGGAGCAGACGGTGATGTTTTGTCCGGCTCCGACGGCAGCCTGGGAAAAGGGATCGCCGAAAGAAGCATCGGCATAAGTTCGCTGCACGTGGAGCGCTTCGGCGGCGAGGCATGTCCCCGATTCTGCTTGGTAGCCGAAGGAAATGGAGATGCCGTTTCAAATCTCAAAAGACTGGGAGACAGCATTGAGAAAAACTTCAAGCTGGTTAATTCCTACAGGCTGAAATACGACAGGCTGGCTGCATACCTGGACGGCATCCAGGAAGGGATATCCGCTGTCGACAAGGAAGGTGTTCTCGTCTATGTGAACAAGGCTTGCTGCGATATGCTGGGAGCATCGAAGGACGAGATACTAAACAAAAAAGCCGGCTCGATTTCTAAAGGCAGGCCTCTCCTGCTCGATGTCGTGGAGAACAGGCAGGCCGTTGTCGACAAAGAGTACTTCATGGAATTCAAAAACAGGAGCCTCCATCTCACGAGCTCAGCCTACCCCGTCTTCGACGAGAAGGGAGGGATTCTTGGTGCGATAGATATTTTCAGGAGCATAAAGCGTTCCAGGCAGCTTGCGAACCTTCTGGCGGGCAAGGAAGCCTCCTTCAGGTTCGAAAACATTGTGGGGCAAAGCAAAACCATGCTCGACACTATCTCCAAGGCCAAGAGGATGGCCTTGTCTGATGAGACAATCCTGATTGAGGGGGCAAGCGGGTGCGGGAAGGAGCTCTTTGCACAAGCTGTTCACAACTACAGCAACAGGAAGGGCGAGGCTTTCATCGCTGTTAACTGCGCAAACCTCCCGAACGAGCTTGTAGAGAGCGAGCTTTTCGGCTACGATGCCGGAGCCTTCACGGGAGCGGTCAAGGGAGGCAAACCCGGCAAATTCGAGCTGGCGCACGGAGGGACACTCTTCCTGGACGAGATTGGCGAGATGCCGATGCACATACAGTCCAAACTGCTGAGGGCAGTGGAGTACAAGAGCATCAACAGGGTGGGTGGAAGCAGGACGTTCAATGTGGATGTCAGGATAATCGCTGCAACAAACAGGAATCTGGAGGACATGGTCAGGGAAGGCAAATTCAGAGGGGATTTGTTCTACAGGCTCAAGGTTTTCTACCTCAAGATACCTGCTTTGAACGAACGTGGAGATGACGTGATCGCCCTCGCGGAATACTACGTAAAGAAGTTCTCCGTTCAGATGAAGAAGGCTGTCGAGGGCTTAGACGGTGAAGCCAAGGAGATACTGCTGAGATATGAATGGCCAGGAAACGTACGCGAACTTGAGAACTGCATGGCGCGAGCTGTTTTCCTGTGCGACGGCGATGAGATCTCGGCGGAAAATATTGCAGAAGCCGGAATTCAGTTGAGGGCAAATGAAGAGCAGGGAAGCGCCGTCAATGTCCACAGGCTCTATGAGCTGAGCCCTGAAAAGGTGAGGGAAGCATACCTGCGTTCCGGCGGTAACAAGAAGAGAACAGCTGAGGCGTTGGGGATATCGAGGCCTACTCTTTATAAACTTTTGAAACTGTACGACATTGGTTGAATTAATGCAAAAGTCTCTGGCGGGCTTGCAGGAAAATAAAGCAGCCGAAGCGAATAATCTACTAGGATTCTTAAGCAAATCGGAATGGGGTGGGGATTTGTTGACGATAGAAGAGTACATTGCAAAGAGAAAAAAAGAGGAAAACATGGACGAGTTTGACCTGGCCGAGCGCCAAAACAACATCAGGCTGTGCGTAGATTTTGTTTTTGAGTATTTCAACAGCTACCTCGATGCACCGGAGGAAGAGGTAAAAACAGTCCCGGGCAGAGAGAAATCAGCCGTCTATCAGAGCCAGCTGAAAAAGTATGAGAGCAGGGTCCTGCAGTGGCTTGAGGATTATTACGCGGAATAAGGAGAAGCAGCATTTCGACTGTCAGAGGTTGAAATACTGCTTCGTTTCATTTTTAGGCTTTGCGATTTACAAACCTGCAGGATTGTAGTAGAATGATGATAAACAAGATTGTACAACAATTTTGTTTATCATCTTCTCGAAAGGATCTGATAAAATGAAAGAGACACTGAAGAGTTATTTGATAATCAATATCGGGCTTCTGCTTGTCGCCATGGAGATCAACTTCATAATGATACCGAACAACCTGGTCACCGGCGGTGTCAGCGGACTGGCTATAGTGGCAAACCATCTTATGCCACAGCTTTCAGTCGGAGCAATAATGGTTCTTTGCAACATAGTACTGTTCATACTCGGCTTCCTTATAATTGGCCGCGACTTCGGAGCCAAGACAATCTACTGCAGCTTCATGCTTTCCTTCCTGGTATGGCTGATGCAGGAGGTATGCCCGCTTTCAGCGCCGCTCATGGACGACACGCTTGCACAGCTGATAATAGCGGTTTTCCTGTCGTCGACGGGTATGGCCCTCATATTCAAGCAGAACGGCTCAACCGGAGGGACCGACATCATAGCAAAGATGCTGAACAAATTTTTCGGCATCGGGCTTGGAAAAGGAGTCCTCCTTTCAGACATTTCCATAATACTGTTCTCAATGGCGATATTCGGGGTAAGGCTCGGCATCTACGGCCTGCTGGGAGTCCTCCTAAACGGACTTGTTATAGACTACATCCTGAAGGTCATGAGCACAAACAAGGAGGTTGTCATAATCACAAGCGACTGTAGGAACATCAAGGGCTACATATTGGACACGCTGGGAAGGGGGGCCACCGTATACAACGCAACAGGGGCTTACACGGATGACGAGAAGGAGGTTCTGAGGACGGTGCTTCCAAAGAACGAGCTGGTCAAACTCAAGAGGTTCATCAAAGCAGTCGATTCGAACGCCTTTATTACCGTCACCGACATCAACGAGACTATTGGCGAAGGCTACATGGCTTTGTAAAACTGAATCGCGGCGGCATGACTAAAGCTGAATAATTTGGTATAATTATTCTAAGAACTTTAGCTCAATATATTGCTTGGAGGTATTTCGGTTGGAAGAAACATCAAAAAAATCCATGGAGCAGGTAGCATATGAAAAACTGAAGGATGCTATTCTTAGGAGGATGCTCGCCCCCGGTACGCAGCTCGTCGAGAGCACGGTTTCCGAGAAGCTGAACTCCAGCAGGACGCCGATAAGAAACGCCATAAAACGGCTGGCCTCCGAAGGGCTTATAAACCTCATCCCAAACAAGGGCGCCTTCGTCATACAGCCCTCGAAGGAAGAGATAGTCCAGGCTTTCGACGTCCGAGCCGAGCTGGAGAGCTCTGCGCTGAGATTCGCTTTTGAAAGGATCACTGACAAGGATATCGAGGAGCTTAGATCCATCGTCGACAAGGAAGCCTCGGCAACAAGGGACAACGACCATGCGGAATACCACGTTATGAACAAGGCCTTCCACATGTTCTTTGCCAGGAAGAGCGGCAACGTATTCCTTATAGAATTCACAGAGAAGATCATCGACAGAATCAACGTGTACCTGCAGCTTTATGACGAATTCTACAACGTCAAACTCGCTGAGTTCGAAGGGGTGACAGATCATACCGAGATCGTGAGCCTCCTTCAGAAGAAGGACATGGTGAGCATTGAGAAGATGCTGAGGAGCCACATAGCCAAGAGCCTCAAAAGCCTGCAGATAGACAAGATAGTATACAGGTCGATAGAGGAGCTATTCGCCCCAGGGGCGTTTTAGGGATAAATTTCTAAGGAGGAGAAGGGTAATGAAAGTACTGTTATTCAACGGGAGCGCAAGGCAAAACGGATGCACGTATACTGCTCTTGCGGAAATCGCAAAGGTTCTGGAGGAACAGAACGTAGAAGCTGAGATTGTCCAGCTGGGAGGCCAGCCCGTGCGCGACTGCATAGGGTGCCGCAAATGTTCTGAGCTTGACAACGCCTGCATATTCAGCGACGACATGGTAAACGAGCTCATAAGGAAGTCTGAAGCTGCAGACGGCTTCGTGTTCGGAACGCCTGTTTACTATGCCCATCCCAGCGGGAGGATACTTTCGGTGATGGACAGGATGTTCTTTGCCGGCGGCGATGTTTTCAGGCACAAGCCAGCAGCCGCTGTCGCATCCGCAAGGAGAGCCGGAACCACAGCTTCACTCGATGTTTTGAACAAGTACTTCACCATTTCAGAGATGCCGGTGGTCTCGTCCACGTATTGGAACAACGTGCACGGACATACAGCAGAAGACGTGAGCAAAGACCTGGAGGGCCTGCAGACCATGAGGAACATCGGCAGGAACATGGCATGGCTCCTCAAGTGCATAAAGCTCGGAGCGGAAAACGGCGTGGGCAGCCCGGATACTGAAAGGTCCTTCGTCACCAACTTCATCCGCTAGATGGCACATTCACCAAAAGGAGGATCCCGACATGGGAATGATCGAGCTTCCACTTAAAAAAGCCTTTACCTTGATCGAACCGGGCCCGGTAATCCTGGTCACGACGAACGACGGCAGGAAGAACAACATAATGACGATTTCCTGGCACATGGTCAACGACTTCACTCCGCGCATCGCGCTGACAACTGGAGCCTGGAACCACTCCTTCGAAACGATCATTAAGACGAAGGAATGTGTCATCTGCGTGCCGGCTGTAGACCTGGCCGAGAAAACTGTCAGGATAGGCACGGTTAGCGGCAAAGAGTCAGACAAGTTCAAGGAATTCGGGCTGACACCGCTGCCTGCAGAAACGGTCAGGGCGCCGCTGATTGCGGAATGCCTGGGCTGCATCGAATGCAGGCTTGTCGAATACATCGAAGCCTATGACATCCTCATCCTGGAGGGGCAGAAAGCCTGGATCGACGAAAAGCGGGAAGGACGAAGGATGTTCCACGCAATAGGGGACGGCACGTTCGTAGCAGAAGGGGAATTATACGATTTCCGCAGCCTGATGGAAAACAAGCTTCCTGAGGGTGTTTAAAGGTTAAAGCTTTCCTACCGGAAGGCTTTTTTATTTTGCCCATATCAACAAAGTATAACAAAGTGCAATAAAATACAATAAAATCTTTGACAATGGATGGGCGCGGTGGTATTATCTAATAAAGCAGCAACTCAATTGAAAGGAAGAGGAGATAAATGGAAAGCAAATTCTACACAATAGACGAGGTGGCAGCACAGCTGGGGATGCATCACAAAACAATAAGGAAATTCATAACTGAGGGCAAGCTTCCTGCATCAAAGGTCGGCAAGCAGTGGAGAATTTCAGGACATGATTTAAGCGTCTTTGTCGAAAAAAACGAGAGGAAGTCCGAAAGCAACGAAGATGTGTCCTATTCAAAAGGGGAGAGGGAGGAGCTGAAAGTCAGCGTTTCGTCAGTGGTTGAGATCAGCGGGATAGCTCCGGAGGAATACTCCAGGATATCCAGCATGCTCCTGGCGGTCATGAACTGCGACGATCCGGTTACGAGAAGATCCACCATAAACATGAAATATTTTGCAGACGAGAAAAAGATGAGGATAATGCTTTGGGGCGGCGTGAAGTTTGTTGAGGGCATGCTGGGCTCGATATCCGTACTGACTGAATAGATGATCGGGGGGATTAAAAATGTGCAGCAAGGCGTATAAAAGCGAAGAAGGCAGGTGCAGGATCCTTGCTTCCTACGGGGAGCTTCTCGACAGATGGCCGGTTGATTGCAAGCAAATGCATATCGACACTCGTTTCGGTAAAACGTTCGTCATCGCCTCAGGAAAAGAATCAGGCGATGCAGTGTTCCTGCTGCACGGCTCCTCATCAAATTCAGCAATGTGGATGGGGGACGTTGCCAGGCTGGGACGGGAGTTCAGGGTTTACGCGGTGGACATCATCGGCGAGCCCGGGAAAAGCGAGGACAGCAGGCCTGAAATGGAGCCGAAGAATTATGCCGGCTGGATGTCCGATGTCATGGACGGGCTTAAGGTCGAAAGGGCGAGCTTCGTAGGCAATTCGCTTGGCGGGTGGATGGCCCTCTGCTTTGCAGTCGCTCATCCCGAAAAGGTGAAAAAGTTGGTCCTCCTAGCAACGAGCGGAATATGGCCTGAAAGGAAGTCGTTCATCATAAAAGCGGTCTTTTTAAGCATGCTGGGAGAGAAAGGGATAGACAAGCTGAACAGGATCGTCTACGGAGGGCTTGAAATGCCTGAGGAAGTTATAAGGTTCGGCAGGACGGTTATGGAAAATTTCAATCCAAGGATGGAGAAACTTCATGTTTTCAGCGATGAAGAACTAAGAAAGCTAACTATGCCTGCTTTGTTCATAGGGGGCGATAAAGATGCGATCCTGATGACAGTAAAGACGGCTGGGCGCCTGACAGACATTCTTCCGCACATTGAGACTGACGTGCGGAAAGGTGCCGGACATGTAATAATAAACTGTGCAGAAGAAATATCGGAATTTCTAAAGCTGAAAAACCGAAATGATGCATAAAATATTGTTTTTACTTTGTCTTCTAAAGATGGTATCATATATAAAAGGAAAAAAATGTTATCGAGGTTATGTTGATTATGAAGCATGAAGACAAGGATTACTCAATATCATTCCTGGCAGAGTTCACGGACAGGAATACTGAAAGGGAGTTCATGGACCAGTACATGGGGCTGAATATGAAGTACATCAGGCCTGTAATACTGCTCCTCGGACTTCTATACTGGATTTTCATAATCCCGGACTGGTTCATCATAAAGGACCGGTATGTTTTTGACGCTATTTTCATCAACAGGACAGCTTTCCTGCTCTCGACTGTTGTGCTTTTCGTTGTTTTCAAAAAAATGAGGAGCAGCAGGCTCATGGCCGTTCTGCTGACTTTCTTTGAAATACTGGCGATCCTCCTGTTCCTGTTCATCTACGCGCATTATGAGTCTCCGAACTACCTCATACAGGCATTCAGCGTAATGATCATAATCCTGGGCATAACTCAGGTGCCGAACAAGTGGGTCAACATGCTCGCAGCTTGCATCGCGGTGAGCGTTTCCTTCGTAGCCGTTTCTCCTCGGTACGTCGAGAACATGAGGAGCTCTGAGTACTATGCCGGCATCGTGTTTATCCTCCTGGTGCTCGTAATAGCTGGAATGGCATCCTTTAAAAGCAGCTACTACAACAGGAAGCAGTACTTTTACAGGGAGGAGCTCCTGCTGCTCTCCAAGACTGATCCGCTGACAGGCATCTACAACAGGGCTAAATTCAATGAGGAGCTCGAGAACCTGATCAATGTTTCCAGGAGGTACGGGACGCCCTTCTCCTTCGTAATATTCGACTTCGACAATTTCAAGGATATAAATGATACTTACGGGCATCTAACTGGTGATGAGGTCATAAAGGACACGGTTGATTTGATACGCGATTCCATAAGGAATACGGACGTTTTCGCCCGGTGGGGAGGTGAGGAGTTCGTGCTGCTGCTTCCGAATACGGACAGGGAACAGTCCCTAGAGATGACGAACCGCCTTAAGGAGCTGATCACGGAGAAGACTTTCGTGAACGCGGGAGGCATAACCTGCAGCTTCGGGCTGGCCGCATTTGAGGAAAGCGACAATGCGGACACCCTTATGAGGCGGGCAGACAGGTTCCTCTACACGGCAAAACGGGAAGGAAAGAACAGGATAGTATGCTGATAATAATTGATAAAATTGACCGCCGGGAGGAGAGGCTATCGCTCCGCCGGCGGTCTTTTGAGCCTTAAGGCTGTTTCGCAGTATTCCCTTGCATAATCGTACTGCCTTCTGCGGTACTCTGCGAACTCTCCGCCCTGGAAATCCATGCACCCGCACCAGTTGCTGTTCATAAGGCCGCAGGAAGCCATGTAGCAGCTTACCTTCACCCTGGCTTCGTAAGGGCAGCCTTCAGGGAAGTAGCTTTCCAGAAGGCTGTCCAGCTGACTGCTTCCGTACATAGACTGGAGGGCAAACAGGGCAATGTCAACCAGCGGATCCTGCATGGCGGCGTATTCCCAGTCTATCAGGCGCATGCCGCCTTCAAGGATAAGGAAGTTTTCGGGCACAGCATCCATGTGCGTAAGCGACAAGGCTCCCGGCATGCTGGCAATCAATCCCTTCAGCCGGAAAACCTTGGCCTTAGTCTCCTCATAGTCAGGCAAAGGCATCGCTGAGCCTCTGCCCAAACCTTCGTAGAAATCTATCCTCTCGAAGATGTCCACCGAATGGCCGACCGTGAATGCCCTTTCATGGAAATTCCTCAGGAATGCCATGCAGGCCCTTACGTCCTCGGCGTTTTCCGGATCGCAGCTCCTGGAGCCTTCCAGGAACTCGGATATCTTGAGGCCGCCGGAAATGTCGAAATAGATGACGTTTTCGCAAAGCCCCGTCCCTTTCAAGACATCGTAAACATCATGTTCCTTTCTCCTGTCCAGTATTCTGCCTGTACCTTCGCCAGGCATGCGCAGAACGTATTTCCTGCCGTCCATTGAAAAGATGCAGGAGCGGTTCGTCATGCCCGCACCGAGGGGGCTTATCCCGGTTATATCCGAAGGTGTTCTGCCAAGTGCCTTCGCTATTGTATCCAGGTAAACTTCCATTCCCGTCCACCTCCTTTTATTCCAATTATAATCCTTTCTTCGGTTTTTAACACCAATCGGATAAAAAAACGAACGATAAAAAATAAAAACAAAAAAATATTAAGGCATGCACGGAAAATATTGACGAATCTTATTGAAATATTACGAAAAAAATGTAATTATAGTAGGGTAAGAATATTTCGAAGTGTATATCATATTTTATATTTTATATGAGGAGTGAAAATTCAAATGGGTGGATTATTCGGCGTTGCTTCAAAAAGAGATTGCGTATTGGATGTTTATTTTGGTACTGACTATCATTCACATCTTGGAACAAGAAAAGGCGGCATGGCTGTCTGGAACGGCACCAGCTTCAACAGGGCTATTCACAACATCGAGAATACTCAGTTCAGGGCCAAGTTTGAGCCTGAGCTTACAAAGCTTAAGGGGAACCTGGGAATAGGGTGCATAAGCGATACGGAAGCGCAGCCTCTAACTGTGCGATCACATCTTGGACAGTATTCGATAACAACGGTCGGAAAGATTAACAATGTCGACGCTCTTGTAGACATGGTGTTTTCAAACAAGAGCGTCCACTTCATGGAGACAAGCAGCGGGCAGATGAACCCTACCGAGCTTGTGTCCGCAATCATAGATAAGGAAAATTCCTTCAAGGACGGGCTGCTCAAGGTTCAGGAGCTCATCGACGGCTCTTGCTCAATCCTTCTGATGACAACTCAGGGCATCTACGCGTCAAGGGACAGGTACGGCAGAACCCCTCTCATAGTTGGCAAAAAGGAAGATTCCTACTGCGTCACCTTCGAGTCCTGCACCTTTGCGAACCTGGGCTATACTTTCGAGTATGAGCTTGGCCCGGGGGAGATAGTCCTAATGACGCCAGACGGGATAGAGAAGGTTTCCCCAGCAAGGGATAAGCTTTGCATTTGCTCGTTCCTGTGGGTGTACTACGGCTATCCTTCCTCGACCTACCAAGGGATGAGCGTTGAGCTCATGAGGTACAGGAACGGCGCTTCGATGGCCAAGAACGACGATGTCGAGGTGGATATGGTCGCAGGAGTCCCTGACTCTGGAGTAGGGCATGCGATCGGTTACTCCAACGAATCGAAGATCCCTTTCGGAAGACCGTTCATCAAATACACACCTACCTGGTCAAGGAGCTTCATGCCTCAGAACCAGGAAATGAGGAACCTTGTTGCAAGGATGAAGCTCATGCCTATCCCAGAGCTCGTTGCAGACAAGAAGCTGCTCTTCTGCGACGACTCTATAGTAAGAGGAACCCAGCTCAGGGAGACAGTGGACCTGCTTTACAGAAGCAAGGCCAAGGAAGTCCACATCAGATCCGCATGCCCTCCGCTCGTGTTCGGCTGCAAGTATCTGAACTTCTCCACCTCCCGTTCGGAAATGGACCTTATAGCAAGGCAGGCTATCATAGAGCTTGAGGGCAAGGAACCAGAGTCGCTTCAGGAGTACTGCGATCCGGACAACGAGAAATACGAACGCATGATAGAGTGCATAAAGAAGAAGCTCAACTTCTCTACGCTTAAGTTCCAGAACATCCACGACATGATAGATTCCATCGGCATAGGGGCGGAAAACCTCTGCACTTACTGCTGGAACGGCAAAGAATAGAAAAGCTGAAGTAAATAAGCAAAATTTTTGCTGGGCAACGATCCCGGAGAATGAAAAGAACCTGTGCAGCGGCGAGCTGCACAGGTTTACTTTATCTGCTTCCCTTGTCGTAAGGAACCGCAACCGCCCGGGGAGCCTGCGAAGCCTTCGAGCTGAATGCCAGGACTATGAGGGTAGCTACGAAAGGTATCATCTTGTAGATGTCGCTCGGGATGGCCGATGTTGCCAGGAGCGGGATTACCGAGTATGCTGATGCTATCGTCTTCATGAGCCCGAAGAAGAATGCTGCGAACAGAACCCTCATCGGTTTCCACTGCCCGAATATCATTACGGCCAGGGCAAGGAAGCCGTAGCCGGCAACAGTTTCGTTGAAGTTCGTGGATGTCGGAATTACGAACACCAGACCTCCAAGCCCGGCCAGGGCTCCTGAGATTATGACTCCTGCGTAGCGCATCCTGTAGACGTTTATGCCCACAGAATCAGCGGCATGAGGATGCTCGCCGCAGGCCCTCAGCCTTAATCCGAACCTTGTCTTGTAAAGGACTATTACGGATGCTATGAGGATTATCAACCCAAGGTAAGTGGTAATATAGGCGTTCTGGAAGAACAGGCCTCCTATAATCGGTATGTCACCGAGGACAGGCACCGAATGTATCCTGAACGTGTTTTCAAACTGTATCTGCTGCACGCCGTTTGGCTGAATCATCCTGGCGGTGAATATGGCGAATGCAGGGGCGAACATGTTGAGGGCCGTGCCGCTTATTATCTGGTCTGACTTCATGTTGATGGATGCGTATGCGTGGAGAAGGGAGAAAACCATGCCTGTCAGGGTAGATATAAGTATGGCGAGTATCAGGAGGAACTGCCCGCTCATATGGCCCTCCATCTGGTTGATGAAGAATATGCCCGTGAATGCGCCCATGATCATCATACCGTCTAAAGCTATGTTAGTGACGCCTCCTCTTTCTGTAAACACTCCGCCGAGAGCCACTATCAGAAGCGGGATTGAAAAAAACATTGTCTGCTGGAATACTAAAAACAGGATATTCAACCTTGATCACTCCTTCCTTTTTACGAGGCGCTCGACTATTTTTCTGAGGAAAAGCGAGAATGCGCTGAAGTAGATAATGCACGCGATTATGATGTCTATGACCTCAGGGGCGAAATTGAGGGTCTGAAGGTAGTTTCCGCCCTGCGTGATGTAGGAAATGAAGATTGCGGAGAATATTATGCCCAGCGGGTTCGACAAGCCCAGAAGCGCAACAGGTATCCCGTTGAAGCCTTCTGCTGCAAGAACGTCTACAACCTTAATGCGCCTTCCTGAAGCGCCGGACAGGTACATAAGGCCTCCGCCCAGACCTGCAAGCATGCCGGCTATCACCATGGACAGCACAACATTGCGCTTCGCGTCAATGCCCGCGTACCTGCTGGCGTTCTGGTTGAAGCCGCAGGCCTTCAGCTCGTATCCGAAAGTCGTCTTCTCCACAATCAAAAACATCATCACAGCTACTGCAAGGGCGATCCAGATTCCGCAGTTGACCGTCGAAAGGTCCTTGGCTGCTCCAAGATTGTTGTAGAAGATGTAGTCGAGGCCGCCTTTTGGAAGGACAGCTGAGTCTGCGACGTTCATCGAGAGGGCTTTTTTGTAGTCGTATATAGTCGTCTTGACCATGAAGTTCGCAAGGTACATCCCTATGTAGTTCATCATTATCGTGGAGATAACTTCATGGACGTTGTAGTACGCCTTAAGGATTCCAGGAATGAGGGCCCAGAGCCCGCCGACCAGCGTGGCGGCAGCTAGCGCGACAATCCAGTGGAAAGGGGCGGGAAGGAATGTCCATTGAACACCGATATAAACCGCAGCGAATGCGCCCATGATGAACTGGCCTGGAGCGCCGATGTTGAAAAGTCCCGTCTTGAAGGCGAAGCCTACAGAAAGACCTGTAAGGATGAGCGGAGTTGCGAAGTATAGCACCTGTCCCATGCCCTTCGCTCCTGTGCTGAAGCCGCCTTTCAGTATTATCCCGAATCCTGCAAGAGCCTGAGAGCTGTTGCTCACGAACAAAATGACAAGGCCAAATGCAAGGCCGATCAGTACTGCCAGTACCGATGCGGCAGCCTTGTTAAACGGGTCGCTTTGGACTATGCTTTTTATACTCCTCATGCTTTCACCTCATTCCGCTTGGAGCCGGACATAAAGAGACCCAGCTCCTGTGGCGTTGTTTCTTCAGGCTTTAAATCAGCCACAATCTCGCCTTCGTATATGACGAGAATCCTGTCACTGACGTTTATGACCTCATCGAGCTCAAGGGAGACAAGCAGGACCGCCTTTCCGGCATCCCTCTGCTCAACAAGCTGCTTGTGGATATACTCGATAGCACCGACGTCGAGGCCCCTTGTAGGCTGAACGGCAATAAGCAACTCAGGATCATAGTCTATCTCCCTCGCCACTATTGCCTTCTGCTGGTTTCCTCCTGACATGCACCTGACAACAGTTTTTATGCCCTGCCCGCTCCTTATGTCAAATTCGCTTATCAGGCGTTCGGCGTAGGCATCCCTCGCTTCGAAATTTATGAATCCGTTGTGCTGGTATTCGGGTGCGAAATACTTTTTTAGGATCAGGTTCTCGGAAAGCGTGAAGTCGAGAACGAGTCCGTCCTTATGCCTGTCCTCGGGAATGTGGCTCATACCGAGCACGTTCCTGTCCCTTACCTTCATCTTGGTTATATCTTTGCCTTTCAGGAGGATCTGACCGCTCTCAACCGGGCCGAGACCGGTAAGAGCGTAGACGAGCTCCGACTGTCCGTTGCCGTCTATTCCCGCTATGCAGACTATCTCACCCTTCCTCACGGCGAAGGAGATGTTGTTCACAGCCTTCTTCGAACTTCGCTTGGATGGAACGACTAGATTCTTAACTTCAAAATCAGGGGCACCGAGCACGCACGGGTTCTTCTCTACCGCGAAGTGCACCTTGCGGCCGACCATCATCTCGGACATCTCCACCTTGGTGGTTGCAGCAACATCCACAGTGCCCACGTACTTGCCCTTCCTCAGAACCGTGCAGCGGTCGGCCACCGCCTTTATCTCGTTGAGCTTGTGTGTGATGAATAGTATGGACTTGCCTTCCCTGGCGAGATCCTTCATAATCTTCATGAGCTCGTCTATCTCGTGCGGGACAAGCACAGCTGTCGGCTCGTCGAAAATCAGTATGTCGTTGTCCCTGTAAAGCATTTTGAGTATCTCGACACGCTGCTGCATGCCTACCGTTATATCTTCAATCAGAGCATCGGGATCTACCATCAGGCCGTACTTGTTCGATAATTCCACTACCTTGTTCCTGGCATCATCCATCTTGAGGAACCCGTTCTTCGTGGTCTCAACTCCGAGGATGATGTTCTGGAGCACTGTGAAATTGTGGACAAGCTTAAAATGTTGGTGGACCATTCCTATGCCTAAATCATTTGCATCGTTGGGATTGTTGATCTTGACTTCTTTTCCTTCCTTCTTGATTATGCCTTTTTCAGGCTGGTACAAGCCGAACAGGACGCTCATAAGGGTTGACTTGCCTGCTCCGTTTTCGCCCAGCAGTGCATGGATTTCTCCTTTCCGCAGCTGGAGTGTAATATCATCGTTCGCTGTGATGCCTGGAAACATCTTGGTTATATTGAGCATTTCAATGACATATTCCATATCCTTCTCCTCCAGTCCAAATAAACGTGAAACAGGTGAATGCTCACCTGTTTCACATTATGCTTCATTTTTTGATCATGTTTATTTGACAAGCGTTACATTCACGTTTGTGACAGGTATATTTGTGACATCGGCTGCATCAGTGTCTTTGAGTATGCTAACCTCTCCTTTGGAAAGCTTCGAGAACACTCCATCGTAATCTGCCTGAGTGAACTTAGTGAATTTCGAGGTGCTCATAGGCAAGCCCACACCGTTCTTGTCAGCAGCGAAAACAAGGTTCTGTCCTCCCGGGAATTTGCCTGCGTAGTACTGCTCAAGCGTAGCCTGGACTGCAGCGGCGAGCCCCTTCATTGCTGAAGTGATTACCGTTGCTGATTCAGGGCTCTGGTCAACGTCCACTCCTATAACCTTGGCTTTTGATGCCTCGGCAGCTGACATGACAGAGTTACCTACTGCTCCTCCGCATGCGAATATGACCTGAGTGCCCTCAGCATACCAGGAAGCTGCAAGCGTCTGAACTTCAGGCGTAGCATCGAATCCTCCGGTGTAGTGGTACTTAATATCTATCCCAGAAACGCCCATTTCCTTAGCGGCTGCATCAGCACCCTGGACAAATCCGTAGCCGAACCTGATAACAGCAGGGACAGCCATTCCGCCCATGAAACCGAGCTTGGTGTATCCATCCTTAACTGCAGCATAGCCAGCCAGGTAGCCGGACTGTTCCTCAGCGAATGTTATTCCGACCGTGTTGCTTGCGGTCTTGTAGTCAGAGTAGTCTGCATTGTGAGGAGTTCCGTCTATCAGGATGAACTTAACGTTAGGGTAAAGGTCCTGTGCCTTGTAGATCGGCTCCTCGAAAAGGTAGCCAGGAGTAACTATTACTTTTGCACCGCTTTGGACTGCAAGCTGGATTGCTGCAAGATAAGCGTCTGTGCTTTGCTCCGTTGGTTTGTAGTACTTGTGGGTGATGTTGTTCTTTTCTGCATATGCAACTATGCCTTCCCAGGTGCCCTGGTTGAACGATTTGTCATCGATTGTTCCGATGTCCGTAATCATTCCGATTTCATAGGTTCCCGACTGCTTTTGGGAACCACACCCCGTAAGAATGGTCATGCCGAGCAAAAGCACGGACGCCAGCATTAAAGACAGTACTTTTTTCATCTTATACAATCCTCCCCTGAAATATACTTTAAAAGTACAATTACCTTAATTATACTCCTGAGGAAATAATAATAAAACAAATTTTCGAAATTTTCAGGTAAAAACGCGTTCAGAAGTTGACAACCTGTTCCGCTGGAATATAATCAGTATATAAGGAAAAAATTCGGAGGTGCCGAGTTGGGATATGAGTCTTATATAAGTAAGGCGCGAAACGGAGCTTAAGAAAATACCAGGAATATGCGAGAAGCTTGCCGGTGAGATAGATGAATTGTTGGGTGATTGGAAATGAAGAATAAGGAGAGATTGATATCAGAAAGGCTGAGGGACGAACGAAGCAGAAAAGTCCTGTTTGTTTCACACTGCATACTGAATGAGAACACGCGCTATCCCGGCGGAGCATTCTATCCCGGGGTAAATCCGAAGGTCATCAATGAGATTGCGGCGTTCGACTGTGGGGTTGTCCAGATGCCCTGCCCTGAGCAAGCCGCATGGGGAGGGGTGAGCAAGAAATTGATATGGCTACCGCTCGGAATTAAAGGGGAGACCGAGTTCAGTCTGTTTAAGATGATGCTTCCCGGTTTCGTCGCATACACTAAATTCAGGTACAGAATAATTGCATCAAGGGCTGAGACATTGGGATAGACGGATCGCCTACATGCGGAGTTAAAAGAACGCTGGATATAAGGAGGGTCTTCGAGTGCATCGCCGGGCTTGAGTTGGAATCGGCAGAAAGGAAGGAATTCAACAGGTTGCTTCATGAGGATTGTTCTAAAGAGGAGAGGGATTATTCATCGATATTCTTAAGAAAAAACTGGAGAGAAGAGGTATGAAAATCAAGTTCTACTCTGTCGATATTATTGATGAAATGAAAGGAGTATAATACCGATGAAAAAGCTGATTAAGATATTGCTCGCGGTTGTGTTGATATTCGTTGTTGTCATGGGCGGAAGCATGATTTACCTTACAATGGGCCTGGATGAAGGAAAGAACGTAGTTATAAACGGCATCGACCTGACGAACGTGGAGGACGGCACATATACGGGCTCCTATGAAGGAGGCAGGTGGACAAACACTCTTCAGGTGACGGTGAAGAACCACAGAATCACCGGGATAAAGGTGGTGAAAGACGTTGCCTTTTCGAAGCCCGAATTGAGCGAAGACCTTTTCAGAAGGGTTGTCGATGCCCAGACCACCAAGGTGGATGTTGTTTCCCAGGCTACTGTAACCTCTAAGGCATATCTTAAAGCCATAGAGGCTGCGATAAAGTAAAGGAAGGTGTTCGGGATGAAGACGCTGATAGCGTATGCAACGAAGTACGGCTGCACTGAGAAATGCGCCAAACGCATTGCAGAGGAGCTCGGCAGCGATGCTGATCTTCTTGACCTCGGGAAATCGTCGTCGGTTAGCCTTGCGGATTATGAAACGGTCATAATTGGAGGTTCGGTATACATCGGCAAGGTGCAGAAGGAGGTCTCCGAGTTCTGCAGAAAGCATATGGAGGAGCTCAAAAGCAAAAGGCTGGGGCTCTTCATCTGCGGAATGGCGGAAGGCGAAGCCATGGAAACTGAGCTTAAGTCCAGCTTCCCGGAGGAGCTGCTGGAAAGGGCTGCAGCTAAGGAATTCCTTGGAGGAGAGTTCATGGTCGACAAGATGAATTTTTTAGACAAATTCATGATAAAGAAGATGGCGAAGGTTACCGAGAACAAATCCAACATCCTCGAGGACAGGATAACCAGGTTTGCTCAGGAGATTAAAGGATAGGGAGAGAGTTGATATGGAATGCTCAAACAAGATAGCAAGAGCTTATCTTCCGGAATACGGTAGTAAGATATGATCAAAACAAAGCGTGTTTACGACGCTCCGCAAAAAAACGACGGCTACAGGCTTCTGGTCGACAGGCTCTGGCCCAGGGGAATGAGCAAGGGCGAAGCGCAGCTCGACGAATGGATGAAGGACGTTGCGCCGAGCGAGGAGCTGCGCAGGTTCTACGGACATGACATCTCAAGGTGGGATGAGTTCAGGAAGAGGTATTTCGAAGAGCTTTCTGATAAAGAGGAACTGATCAAGGCTATAATGGAGAAATCTTCGCAGGGAACCGTCACGCTGCTTTTCGCGGCCAAGGACTCGGAGCACAGCAATGCGGCTGCGCTAAAGGAGTACCTTGAGAACAAATTGTAGGAGAAAGATTATGGAACTCTATTTCGGGAAATCTTGCTTGCATGAACCAGGTTTGAAGTTCCAACAGCTCGACAGGGAGCTTAAGGTCGATATTCTCATCGTAGGGGGAGGGCTATCCGGAACCCTGTGCGCCTACATGCTGTCATCGCTTGGGCAGTCGGTGGCTGTAGCCGAAAAAGGCAGAGCGGGAAGCGGCAGCACAGCAGTACAGACAGGGCTGCTCATGTACAAGAGCGACAGGATGCTTCAGGAGCTTGCGGTCGAGATTGGCGAGGAGAAGGCTGTGCTTTTTTACAGGATGTGCCTGGAGGCCATGGAACAGCTCAACTCCATCGGAGGCCTGCTGGGCGAAGAAGCAGAATACAGGCTGAGGGACAGCATCTACTACGCATCCTCTGAGAAGGACGCAGCTAAGCTGAAGAGGGAATACGAGCTTCTTTCGAAGCACGGCTTCCCCGTCGAATACCTGGGCAGGGACGAGCTTAAGGAGAGCTACGGAATGGATAAGGCCTGTGCGCTGAGGGCCTGGAGAGACGCTGACATGAATCCCTCGAAATTCCTCAATGCCCTGGTGAAGAGAAATGTTGAAAATGGAGTCAGATACTTCGAAAACACGGAGATTGACCTGGAGAGCATCGGGCGTGACAGCGTATGCACAGTGTACGGCAGGCAGATTTCTTTCAAGCACATGGTCCTTGCAACAGGCTATTCCGCTATTTACCCTTTGATCAGGGACAAATGCAGGCTAACCCGGACGTACGCGTTCTGCTCAGAACCAATATGCGGAAAGCTTTGGGGGGACGAAGCTATGGTCTGGGAAACCAAGGTGCCTTACCTCTACTTCAGGACAACCGCTGACAGGCGGATAGTCGGAGGAGGGCTGGACGAAGAAGCCGATGTGCTCGAGAATGATCCGGAAATAACAGCCGCCAAAGCAGAGGCTCTGGCAGAGGAGATCAGGGCAGTTGTGAAGCAAATGGATATCAAGGTATCTCACGCATGGAACGCTCTGTTTGCGGTCACGGAGGACGGGATGCCATTCATCGGGATGGATCCGGAGAATCCGAACCTATACTATCTCCTGGGATTCGAAGGGAACGGCACCTGCTACTCGACAGCCGGCTCGCTGATCATAAGGGATCTGATCCAAGGAAAGGGCAACCGTTATCATGAGATAGTCAGGCCGGACAGGTACATTTGTACAAAATCCTCAAATGCTCGAGAAACAGCAAAACCTCAGTAGCATTGAAAACGCTCCTGAGGCTTTTTGTCATGGGCTCGTTATCTTTTCGACCCATTCTTTTTTTATTTCCCAAACCGCCCCCATCTTGTTGCCGGTGGGCACAATGCTGTCGTCGAACAGCCTGTCCCAGCTCTTTACAATCTCACGCTTGAACTGAGGGTAAAAATTGCTCAGGAAAGCTTGGGAATCCTGGGAAAGGCAGTATTTATCAAGCTTGTCCTTGAAGGCCCTGCCGTCTTCAGGGGTGGAGGGGATATAAGCCAGGTTCAGGATCCTGAGCCATTTCACCTCGTCGAAAAGGATGACCTGATCCTGAGGGATATCCGCCTCGATGAGGTAATCACCGGGGCCTGCATTTGAAACCATGCTGCGGTTCAGGTATACCGTCTCTAAAAACATCAGCAAATGTTAGCAGGACCAACATTTAACCAAAGTTGTTGTCTGCAAGCAGACCACCAAGAACAGACAGTGCTTTTCTTGGAATACCCATATGGAATCGCACCATAATACCAGAAAACTGCACACAAGCAACCTTAAGACTGCAAGGTGGGTGTTTGAATAACCGCTCTGGCAAGGCTGTTAGCCTGGGCTAAAGATCAGACTATAAGGTTTTCGAACCACATGCCGAAACCATCTTTACAAGCAAATCACGGGTGCCAGCCCGACTCTCTTATAGTCTGTATTTGCGGGTGTGTTTTATAACACTCCCGCATACAACATGTTTATCCTGTCGTTGAAGTTGTATTTATTCTTGATTGACGATGACAGTTTAGTCCACAACCTGTAGTTGTTTTTATTCATATCTGCGTTCACATCAGAGTTTAGGATATAGTTTTTGTTTTTCTTGGATAACCTTTCAGTCTTAAGCTTCAGCCCGCGTCTTGCTATCACGCAAGCTGCCGAACCATGAGAGCTCAGCCCATATTTCTTCATGAATTTAAATTGACCTATCACCGAAGTGTAGCTTGGATTTACTGCTACGATTTCGACCCCGGTTTTTCTGCCTCTTGATTCCAATGCATCCCTGAACTTCTTGTACGGGAACGAGTTGATCATTCTGTTGTATTTCGGACCATTGTCAGAAGCTTTCTTTGCATTCTCGAGGCCAAGGTTTTCTATGAAAACCGGGACTTTATAGTACTTCCCAAGTTCACAGAAGTCTCTCGACATATCGCCAAGCATCGCATCGATTTGGTCGGTTGTTTTTCCGTACATCGAATATTTGATCCTAAGTTCATCCAAAGGATTCCCGAACCTGTCTACGAAGCATATCTGAGCAAAGTTCACGTTGAAGTCTGTGCCAATGCCACCTACTCTTCTGTCTGTGATTACTGGAGCATCCTCCACCTCAACAGAAGTGTACAAATACCATCCGAACTCGTTCCTATAAAACCTGTGTGTCATAGCTCCGTTGTGGTATTTATGAGGGTTGCCACCCTTTGTATAACCTTCGTAAGTATCCTTACAATGGTCTATATTTGTTTGACCGTATTTGAATTTGACATTCGTGGCAACAATATATTTCCCATATACACCTTCAAATCTGTCCGCAACCCTTACAGTCAGATTGTTGTCCTTGTCATACTGACAATTTTGATTCCCAAAGTTTTCATCGGCGCTGCCAAGACACATCGATTGATTACTTCTTGCATGAACCCATTTTTCTTTCCACTCGGCATGGTTATTGAATCCGTTTTGCTCAAGATTGAACTGTGTGTTGAAAAGAGCCCTGCTTCCGAAACAAATCCTGACTATATCCTTGTCCATGTCTGACTTCAGCATGACCAAGTCGTGCTTCAAAGACTGGATTTTACGTTTTGTGTGATGTATCTTGTGTTTCAGTTTTTTATATCTTTTCACAAGCCTTTGAAAGTTTTTGTCGTTCATCTTAGTGTTCTCAATTAAATAAACATAGCTTTTCTTATCACTGAGAAGTACTGGCATGCCGTCTTCGAGACTCTTAAGTTTAGCTGTCTTGGTTTGCAGCTCAGCCTTCTTAAGCTCCCTCACAGAACTTATCTTGCCCTGAAGCTGTGCTCTTATTGAGTTGAACTGCCTTGCAGTTATTCCGTACTTTTTCAGATACTGGTTTTTTAATTTTGATACAGAAGCTTTTTTATGCACCATATCAACGTAAAGTTTTCTCTCGATGCTCTGGAAATACATGCTCCATTCGTCGAGATAAGCAAACAGCAGATTATTTGTCGGATACTCCACAGTCCTGCATAACTTTGTTTGATATGTTTTGTGCATAAATCCACCCCTTTCATTTTAATTATACCACAATATGCGAAATTATGTTCGCATTGTTTTTCAATGAACAAAATTTTATATACATTCTATAACCTTAACTGACATTTGGTGTCATTTTAAAAACTGCAAACAACCCTCCTCGCAATCTTTTATCAAGCCCATACTATCATAACGGCACTTTCCAAAACAATTCAAATGATAGAAATAATCATATCTGTCTGGATATTTAGTCTTAAGCATGTTAAACTAAGAAAAGACGACCCTGGAATCCGGGGGAAACGGATCATGGGACGGGAATTTTTCAAAGGTTAAATGAGGGGTAGTATAATGAACAAATTAACATTGCTTACGATATCAATTCTGACCAGCGCCGTTTTATTCAGCGGCTGCGGAAGCCTGGCTTCAACAGGCAAGAAAACCACTGCGGCGGTCCAGCAGGAGCAGGTGAAAAAGGATCCGAAGGAAAGCATTGACCTTAGCAAAAAGCCTAACGAAGCAGGAAAAGTGATGGTGCTGATGTACCACAACATAGGAAGCGTCGAAAAGGAATGGGTCAGGACTCCGGAAAACTTCACGAAGGACTTGAACACCCTGTATGAAAAAGGCTACAGGCCGATCAGCCTGACTGATTTCGTAACAGGCAATATAAATGTTGAGCAGGGATGCACGCCTGTGGTGATAACATTCGACGACGGTAACGGTAACAACTTCGAATACCTTAGCGACGGTACGGTTAGCAAGACAAGCGCGGTAGGACTTCTGCTGGATTTCCACGAAAAGCACAAGGATTTCCCTCTGGAAGCTACGTTTTTCCTGACAGGCAACGTGCCTTTCGGGCAGAAGGGGCTGGAGAGCAAGAAGCTTGATTTCATAATCGAAAACGGCATGGACATCGGCAACCACACTGTAACCCACCCTATGCTGGGCAAGCAGACTGCAGACAAAATACAGACTGAGATTGGTGCTCAGGCGCAGTTCCTTGAGAAACTTATAACCAAGCAGGGATACACTATAAACACGTTGGCGCTTCCTTTCGGATCAAGGCCTAAGGATGAAGCTTTGGCAGCTTACCTAAAGACAGGCAGCAGCAACGGCACCGCTTACAACAACATAGCTGTCCTCAACGTTGGCTGGAACCCTTCATATTCTCCTTATGACACGAGATTCAACAACCTCAGCATACCAAGAATAAGGGCAAGCGAAATGAAAGTGGAAGGTGTCGGAATGTACGACTACATCAAGTATTTCGACAACCACCCCGAGGAAAAGTTCGTAAGCGACGGTGTGAGCAGCGTGGTCACGGTTCCAAAAGCAAAATCCGATAAGATTTCAGTGCCAAGCGGCAAAGAATTATATACTTACTAAAATACAGAAAGCAGAAAAGGGATATTATGGATAAGAATATAATAAAAAAGAAGATTGTACCTATTGTCATATTGATAGCTGTCCTGGCAGCGGCAGCCTTTGGAGTATATACGCTTCAGGCTGGAAAATCAGGAAACACTAACACGACCGGGAACGACACAAAGAAATCAGCTGAGGACCTTGCAAAGCTCCAGAAGGAAAGGGAAGCGGTGGAGGCACAGCGAAAAGAGGCACTGGGGGATTTCTATGTTCCGCTGCCTGCCATAGGCACAGAAAAAGCGAAGAAAACAGTCGAAGCGAAGGCTCTTTACGTATCGAATACAGTTGCAGGGATGAGCTTCGATGAGGAGAAGGTTGCATACTACGCAACCTATATAAAAGCGCTTGAATCAGGCGGATCAGCGGATTCGAGCAGGCTTTCCGAGCTTAACAAGCTTGAAAAGATCCTGGGCATAGCAGAGGCGACAGAGATAAACGCGCTCGTTATCGACATAAAGAACGATGACGGCCTTGTCTCGTGGGCCAGCGACATAGCTATAGTCAATAACATCAAATCGAACGAGTCGATTTCGATAAAGGACTACGCCAGGCTCATGGACTACCTCAAGAAAAAGAACATATACACCATAGCCAGGATAGTTGCATTCAAAGATCCTTATTTCGCGAAGCAGTTCAACGAGCATGCTATACAGCTCAAAGCAGGCGGCGTATACAAGGACAGGTCTGGCAAGGTATGGGTAAACCCGTTCGACGAATATGTGTGGAAGTACCTGGTTGCGGTATCCGAGGAAGCTGCGCTCAGAGGGTTCGACGAGATCCAGTACGACTACGTCAGATTCCCTGACGGAGCAAGCTACTACAACCCTATAACGGACTTCCCGGGAAGAAACGGCAAGGACAAGGACGAAGGAATCGAGGACTTCCTCAAGTATGCAAACAAGGAGCTGGAGCCTTACAATGTCAATATTGGCGCTGACGTTTTCGGCATAATCACACACTCCTGGGATGACAAGCCTGAGGACATAGGACAGACCTGGAGAAAAGTTGCCAACAACGTGGACTACATCTGTCCGATGATCTATCCGAGCCATTACGGTGCAGGAAACTACAACTTCTCTGTTCCAGACCAGCACCCTTACGAGGTGGTGAGGCTTTCGATGATGGAAGCTCTCGAGAGAAACGCCGCCCAGAAGAATCCAGGAAAGATAAGACCGTGGATCCAGGGCTTCACAGCTTCTTGGGTCAGCGGACACATAACCTACAACGCATCCACAATACAGAAGCAGATAATTGCAGCTGCGGAACTGGGCATAAACGAATATATAGTCTGGAGCGCATCGAACAACTACGATCCGGCTGCGTACTTCAACTACCAGGACAAGATCAACAAGAACATAAGAGCAGCTGGCCAGGACATCCTCGAGAGGACTCCTGAGGTTGCAGTTAAGAAATTCCTGGATGCCAGCAAGAGCAAGCGCTACAGCACCATGTACCTGCTGACGGCGATAGGAGACAGGGCAGCTGACTACGATCAGTTTGTGCTGGATGCAGAGGAGAGCGGACAGGTGCTCAAGAGCTACGACTCCCTTGTGGTTACCGCGAACGACGACAAGAAGACATTCACAGCTACTTTCAACGCGACATATGTTAAGAGCGACGGGACTACGGAAACGAAGCCGGCTAAGTACAAGATAGCTCTTGAAAATGATGTTTACAAGGTCTTCAAGATAGAGGAAGCCAAGACAAACTAAAACAATGCAAACAAAAGAGCGCAGTGAATGCGCTCTTTTTTCTTGAACAAATTAAGGTCAGCTGTTTCTCAGGACGGTTATGAAACCTTCAAGAATGTCGTGGCTGACCTTGAAGCCCTTTCCGGTGTAAAATTTCAGGGCGTTTTCGTTTCCGTTCGACACGAATATGAAGACGTCCTCTATGCCCTTGTAGGAACTGAGCCACTCCATCGACCGGCTGAAGAGCTCGCTCCCTATCCCCATGCACCTGTATTCTTCCTTAACGAAGAACTGTGAGAGGCAGCCCACGTCTTCGGCATTCACTGAATCGAAGTCGAAGAAGGCGTGGCATTTAAGGGTTGCAAAGTTGTCAGAGTAGATCTCCTTGGGGGCAACGGTGCTGTATGCATAACCGACCAGCTTTCCGCCATCCCTCGCAGCAACGATGAAGTTCTCCTTGGCGCTCTTCAGGGCGGGGGGCATCCTTGTCTCGAAGGACATGCCGTCAAAGAATTCCTTGTGTATGTGGGCCATGGATTTCTGGTATGCCATCAGCTCGTCAACCAGGTCCTTTATCAGGACTGCGTTGTCCGCTCCAACTATTTCATAGCTTATGCTCATATGAATCTTCCTTTCAAAAAATAATGTTTGCTGATATAATTATAGCAACTGGAAAGCTGAGAACAAGTATGCAGTATTTACTGCCTAAGGAAGAAAATACTGAGTAAAGGAGGGATACTTTGAACAACCAGTCACTTTACAGAAGCAATTTCGATAATTGCCCGCTCACCCATGCGCTGAACCTGATAGGCGGCAAGTGGAGGCTCCCAATAATCTGGGCGCTCAGCAATAAAGGCACCATGAGATACAATGAGCTTAAGAGGAGCGTCAGCGGTATAACAAACATGATGCTGACTCAATCCCTCAAGGAGCTGGAGGCTGACGGGATAATCAGCAGGAAGCAGTACAATGAGATACCGCCAAGGGTCGAGTACTCGCTCACGAAAAGCGGAACAGAGCTTATACCTGCATTGAAAGCTCTTGCGAGCTGGGGCAGCAGCATGAAAAAGGAAAAAAACGCTTGAAGCGCAAGCTCAGGTAGGATAAACTATTTGATGTATTATTTAGTTTGAAGGAGAATTGAAATGGACGTTGATAAGGCTATAGAAAGAATAAACGAACTCTATAAAAAAAGCCAGGCTGAAGGGCTTACAGAAAGTGAAAAGCAGGAGCAGAAGGAGCTGAGGCAGTTCTATGTAGGGCTTGTCAAGAACAACCTCAGGGCCCAGCTTGAGACAAAGGTGATGCCAAAGTCAAAGGGACCTATTTGCTAGTTGTGAACCTCCCTTTTCCGGGGAGGCCTTTTTGTGCTATAATATTTTCAGAATATTAAAAATTATGCCGAGGGGGTGTCTGAGGTGGCCAAGCTTACAGGAACGTTCAATGAGAAGATGTACAAGATAATTTTTGAATCCGATACCCCTCAGGGAAAAGCCTTCGATATCGTCGTCATCATTTCTATTGTGTCCAGCAGCCTGCTGGTCATGGCCGAAAGCGTGTCTTCCGTCTACACCGAATACGGCAGGGTGCTTGACACTCTCACCTGGATATTCGTCATGCTGTTCACAGCAGAGTATCTTCTCAGGGTGAGCTACTCGAGAAACAGAAGGAAATACATGATCAGCTTTTTCGGAATCATCGACCTTGCAGCAATACTGCCAGCATATTTAAGCCTAATCATACCATCGGTCCAGCTTCTGGTGGTGATCAGGCTCTTCAGGCTTCTGAGGCTTTTCACGATTCTCAAGATGGGACGCTACGTTAAGGAATCAGGAACGATCATCAAGGCGCTCAAGGCAAGCAGGCCCAAAATAACCGTGTTCATGTTCGCCATCATTTTCATAATAACGATCGTCGGGACGATGATGTACATAGTCGAAGGCCACAGGGAAGGCTTCGGCAGCATACCCGAAGCCATGTACTGGGCAACTGTAACTATAGCGACCGTAGGCTACGGAGACATAACGCCAAAAACGCCGGTAGGAAGATTTATCGCAAGCATACTCATACTTGTAGGTTATGGCATAATTGCTGTACCGACGGGAATTATCACTACTGAAATGACCGGCATAGCAAAGGAGGCCAAGGGATCGGTGATGTGCTCAAGCTGCGGGCACAGATCGACTATGGAAGCTGATACATACTACTGCAGCAAATGCGGCGAGAAGCTGAACAGATAGGGAGGAAGCAAAATGAGGGAATACATAACTGTGGAAAAAACGGTGAGGACAGGAATAACCTTCGGGTCATGCCTTGCCATGGTCATTTCGTACACAAACTGGCATTCAATATTCTGGGCGATCATTCACGGGCTCCTCAGCTGGATATACGTAATCTACTTCATTGTCGTGCATTAGCTGAAAAGGAGGGAGCAGGCGTGGACGAGCTGATGAATATCCCCGGGATAGGAAAAAAGATGGCCGAAGACCTTCGGCTGCTCGGCATCAAAGATCAGCAGGACCTGGTTGGCCAGGATCCCGAGCTGCTGTACGAAAGGCTTTGCGCAGTAAAGGGCTTCCAGGTCGACAGGTGCGTGCTCTACGTTTTCAGGTGCGCGGTTTACTATGCGACCGAGAAGCAGCAGGACCCTGAAAAACTGAAATGGTGGAACTGGAAGGATTGAAAAACGGCAGTCAGCAGGGGATGATCCCTGCTG
>DBML01000034.1 GCA_002298915.1 Clostridium sp. UBA699 | reverse complement strand
TTACTTACCTCCTACTCGATTTTTATAGATCCAGCACGTCGGAGATATCCTGCATAGCTGCAAGGGAAAGCTCTGCGAATTCAGGGAAGCTGATGCCAAGCTTCTCTATGGATTTCATCGCAGTCCTGTCCGCGCCTGCCGCGAACCTTGTCTCCTTCATCCTCTTTGTTATCGACTTCGCCTTCACGCTGGAGATCTTCTTGTCGACGTAGACAAGGGTTATTGCGTTTATGAAGCCTGTGATTGGGTCTGCAGCATACGAAGCCTGATCCATCTTGCTGGCTATCTTTGCACCCGTGGCCTGGTTGTGAGCCAGGATGGCGTTGTAGATCCTCTCGTTGCCAAACCCTTCAGCCTTGAGCAACTCGATGGTCTTAGGCCCGTGAAGCTCGGGGTGGTTCATGTAGTCAACCATCTCGGCATCCAGGTCGTGGAGAAGTCCGGTTATTGCCCATTCCTCCTCGTTTTCGGGCTCAAGCTTACTGCTGAGGGCCCTCATGACCGCCTCGACGGCATAGGAATGCTTCAGGAAGTGGTCGGTCTTTATGTATTTCTTGAGTATTACCTCTGCTTTTTCTCTTTCAGTCATCTTCTTTTCCTTTCATGATCATATTTGCTGGAGCCTTGCTTTTATGATGAGCCTGTGCGTGGCTACCCTTATAGGGGTGCAGGTGACCAGGGTAAGCGTGGCGTCGTCGGTGGAGTTGAGGACCTCAACCCTGGAAGGCTCAACGACGAACTTGTCGTAAACAACATAGCTGAAGGTCCCTTTCGAGGTCCTTATCGTTACGGTATCGCCCACAGCCACCTCGTCCAGACGGTTGAAAAACTGGCTGTAGGTGTAGCTCCTGTGTCCGGCAATGGCGCAGTTGCCTTTTTCACCGGGCAGGGCTGTGCCATCGAAATGCCCTACGGAGTACTTCAGAGTATCCTTGGAGACGTCCTTGCCTATCGCTACGGTAAGGCCTATCTTAGGTATCTCAAGGATTCCAAGGGTGTCCTGGCCTGAAGCGTCTGCTGAGGCCTCCGAAGCTGCCTGATCGCTGTCAGCCGTCTGAAGCGTGGTCTGGAAAGCATCGAGCATCGACCTCTGCCTGTAGTCAGCCCAGACCCTCATGGAAACGGCGCCCGCAAGTATGGCGAGGCCTGCAGCTATCAAAATTGTCCCTAAAATGTTTTTCTTCTTCATAATTCCTCCGGAATCCTGACTAGGAAAGAGTGTCCCTGATGAACCTCAGGGCGTTCCTGTAAAAAATCTTCTCAATATCGCCGCCGCTGTACCCGCTCTCGCAGAGTGCTTCGGCGAGCCTGCCCATCTGGCTGATGTCTGAAATCTCCGGAGGGGTATCTATCCCGTCGAAATCGGAGCCCAGGGCGATGACCTCTATGCCGCCCTTGCTCCTTATGTGGTTGATGTGCCTCACCATCTCGCAAATCTTGCCCTGAGCGGAGCAGCCAAGGAAAGTTTTCTCGAAGTTGATGCCTATGAGGCCGCCGTTGTTCCCGAGGAACCTTATCATGTCATCTGTCAGGTTTCTCGGAACATTCGTAACCGCGCGGGCGTTGGAATGCGAAGCCATGAACGGCTTTTTCGAGATCTCGGAAACATCGTAAAAACCCCTGTCGGAAAGGTGCGAGACGTCGATGATCATGCGGTTGTGGTTCATCGCCTCGACCAGCTCGCAGCCGAAATCCGTGAGGCCCCTGTCCATGTATTTGCCTTCGAAGGCAGGATAGCCTATCTCGTTCGGGTAGTTCCAGGTCAGGGTTATGAGCCTGACTCCGAGCCTGCGGAGCTCCTCGAGGTTGGAAATCTTTCCTTCCAGCGCAGCCCCTTCCTCCACCGTCAGGAAGGAGGATACGTAGCCCTGCCGCTGGTTTTCCATGAGCTCCTCGAAGCTTCCGGAGAACCTCAGGACGTCTGAGCTCGCGTCCAGCTCCCTTCTGAAAATCTCAGCCATCCTCACGGCCTCGTCGAAGGGGTCCTTGGTCTCGGCCAGATCTATGTATAGCGCGAAGAACTGGGCAAGCGAGCCGGACGCCCTCAGCTTCTCAGTGTCCACACTTAGGCTGTTTTGCCTCAGCTCAAGGGAAGGATCCTTCCTGAGTTTATATATCGTGTCGCAATGAAAATCGACAAAATTCAAAATAACACCTCATTTAAAGCTTGTTTTTAACTTATTGTCAACCTTGAACAGAAAACAGGTTGACAATAGCGCTTGCATATATTATATTGTTAACAGAATACAATTGCAACGGAGGAAATTTATGAAAATTAATACTAGAAACATGATTTTGGTATCATTCTTTGCTGCCCTGACAGCGGTTGGGGCGTTCATCAAAATCCCTATAGGGCCTGCACCGATCACCCTGCAGTTCCTTTTCACAGCACTCGCCGCGGTGCTTCTGGGGCCGAGGCTCGGAGCGCTTTCACAGATTCTCTACGTGGCCATTGGGCTCATGGGCATACCGATTTTCACTGCTGGAGGCGGACCGGCTTATATATTCAAGCCGACATTCGGGTATCTGCTTGGCTATATAGCAGCAGCGTATGTCATAGGGCTTATAGTGTCAAAATATAAGGAGCCCAAGGTGCTGCAGATATTCCTTGCCTGCTTAGCAGGCGTGGCAGTAATTTATGCAATAGGCGTGCCGTATCTCTACATGATCCTCAACTACGTTTCCGGCGTGCAGATGAGCTTCTCCAAGGCAATGACAGTGGGTTGCGTCGTGTTCATACCTGGAGACATAACGAAAAGCCTTCTGACAGCGCTGATAGGCGTCAAGCTTTTGCCCGCATTGAAAAAGCAGCAGGCAGCTGCTTAGATATACCCGTTAAGCCCGCGCACGGACACCTCGCCTGAGGAGATCGGCTCTATGCGGCCGTCTTCGAACTGGACGATGAGCTCGCCGTCGATGCTGATGTCGACAGCCCTTGCTTTGCGCTCCTTGTTCCTGGCTATGAGCCTGATATCCCTGCCGAGAAGGATGGAGTTGTCCCTGCAGATCTTAACCGAAGCTTCGATAGTTCCGGTTTCGAGGAAGTCCGTGTAGAGGTCTTCGAAATGGTTGAGTATCTTTGCGGACAGGGATTTCCTGTCCACCTCAGAGCCAGTTTCTATTAAAAGGGAGCTGGCTTTTTCAATTATGTCCTGCGGTATGTCCTGCGCTTCAAGGTTGGCATTGACGCCGATGCCGACGATGACGTAGTCAATATGGTTTATCTCGCCGCTCATCTCCGTCAGGATGCCGCAGACCTTCTTGCCGTTGAGGATTATGTCGTTTGGCCACTTCACGGAAGCCCTGATCCCGATTTCCTTAAGCGCAAGCAGCACAGCCGCAGCCGCTATGTGTACCATCCTGGGGACGTTCGAAGGTTCCAGGTCAGGCTTGAGGATAAGCGACATCCAGATGCCCCTGTGCTTCGGCGATACCCACTGCCTCCCGAGGCGACCCTTTCCTGTCGTCTGCTCCTCGCTCACCACTACCGCGCCGTCGAGGCCCGGCTTGGCTGCGAGCTCCTTGGCCTTCGTGTTCGTCGATTCCAGCGTGTCGAAATGGAAGTAGCTTCTTCCGATGCATTTCGTGTCAAGGAAAGGGCTGACCTCGTCGCCCGTCAGGAGGTCAGGTGACGCAACCAGCCTGTAGCCCTTCTTCGAAACGGACTCTATATGGTAGCCTTCCTCCTTGAGAGCGTTTATATACTTCCAGATAGCCGTCCTGCTGACGCTGAGCTTCTCGCTCAGGCTCTGCCCTGATATGTAGGCTCCCGGATTGGATTTCAGAACTGCAAGTATTTCTTCTTTCAATTGAAATTCCTCCTGTTAAGACATATAGCTTATTATACTACAAATTGTTGAAAAAAATAATGATATATACTAAACTATAAAGAGTTCAGGAGGTGTTGTAAGTGATAAAAGCGATATTGTTCGATCTTGATGGAACGTTGATAGATACAAACGAGCTGATAGTAGAGTGCTTCCAGCATGCCGTAAGGAAGCATCTTGACGTGGAAGTGCCCCGTGAGGATGTGGTGAAGACCTTCGGCGAGCCGCTGGTATTCGCCATGGAGAAATATGACAGGGAAAACGTGGACGAGCTGCTGGATTTGTTCAGGAAGCACCAGGAAACCAGGCACGACGTCCTGGCGAAGGAATGCGAGGGTGTAACCGCGGGGATCGAAGCTCTCAGGGAAGCCGGATTGAAGATCGCGCTCGTGACCTCCAAAAGGAGGCCGACTACAGAACGGGGTCTGCATCTAATAGACATATACAAGTACATGGATGCCGTGGTTACCTTCGAGGACACGGAGGAGCACAAGCCTACAGGCGGGCCTGCGCTGAGGGCCTGCGAGCTGATCGGTGTAAAGCCCTGGGAGACGATAATGGTGGGGGACAGCCACAACGACATACTCTGCGGAAAGGATGCAGGCTGCTACACCTGCCTCGTTAGATACACGGCGCTGCCCATGGAGGAGCTGATGAGCTACGAGCCGGACTTCATAATAGATGAGATCTCGGAGCTCGTCGGGATATGCGAGAACATAAACGAAGAGCTTGAAATGAAAAATTAGGGTGCATCAGGCACCCTAATAATTTTTTGCGATGTTTTCAAGCTGCTCTGCGTTGGCGGAAAGCTGCTCTATGAGAGAGCTGATCTCCTGGAACTCGCTAGTGTGCTTGACGAAGTTTTCGTTAACAAGCGTTACTTTCTCGCTCATGCTGCCTATCGAGGACTGGATGTTCTTCAGGATGCCCTCGATCTTTTTAAGGTTTTCGGTGCTGGAGGCGGAGAGCTTGCGCGTTTCCTTTGCGACGACGTTGAAGCCGCGTCCGTACTCGCCTGCCCTTGAAGCCTCTATGGAAGCGTTGAGGCCGAGAAGGTTAGTCTGCTTGGCTATGTTCTTCACGAAGCCGATTATCTCGTCCGTGGCCTTTGTCTGGCGAGTAGTTTCCTCCATGCTCTCGGCTATGCTTGCGTTGAGCTCGGAAACCTCCATGGAGGACTCAACCAGGGCATCGGTGCTGTCCGATATCTGGCTTAGTGCGGTTGCAAGGGCTTCGGAGAGCCGCGAGATCTCGTAGTGCCTCTTGAGGCTTTTTACAACGGCTATGCATGCCACAGCGTTGTTGTGCTCGTCTACTATAGGGATGGATATGGATTCTATCTCCTGCCCGAACACTTCCTTCGGGATCTTCTTCCTAACCACCTTCTTTGTCTTCATGGCGACGTAGTCAGCTCCGTTGGGATTGACGTGATCTCCGACCTTCATTGCTACTCCGAGCTTCTCGGCGCCGCTCACGTACGTAATGCGGTCACCCTCGGATATGTTTATCATCACATCCTGGGTGTGAAGGTAAGGTATGTAGGGCGCGAATATCCTGAATGCGTTTAGCACTTCCAAATTGTTTGTGATGACTGACATGGTATCTCCTTTCGAACTCGGCAAATGTTAATAATAATTATATCACATAATGCTACTATATAATGAAGGGATTTCCGCTATTGTGTTAAAAAAGAATTAATTTTGTAACACTTCAAATTTTGTGTGATTTGTATGTTATAATTATACAGTAAAAAGTCGTATTTAGGAGAGGTCTTATGGAATTTTTAAGGGAATTATTCAGCCGCGAGGTTGTCAGAAGGACATTTTTTTTAGCATCTATAGCCATCGCCCTTTATCTGCTGGGGCCGATGACGAACCTGCTGCTCTTGACATTCGTCTTCGCGTTCCTCATGAACAGCGCGCAGGAATTCATCGTCAAGCACCTGAAGAAGATTACCCCTGTCAAGGAGAAGCTGGTCACTATTACGCTTTATGCGCTGCTTTTTGCAGCCATAACGTTCGCAGGGGTCAGGTATTTTCCGATCCTTGTCAGGGAAGTGACGAGCTTTATAAATAATTTCAACGTAGAGGAACTCAAGGTCGGATCTCCGGTCATCGACAGTTTCTTGGCGCAGGCTATACAGGAGATAGACCTCAACAACTATATTAAATCCGGCGTCAGCATGACGATCGACCTGGCGAGCAAGGTCGGCTCGCTGAGCCTTCAGGCGTTCATAGCAATGATCCTGAGCCTGTTCTTCATACTGGAGAAAAAGAAGGTCTTCATATTCCTTGAGAAATTCAAGGACAGCAAGCTGTCGGGCTTCTACAAGTATTTCAGCTTTTACGGCACAAACTTCCTCAACACCTTCGGAAAGGTCATGCAGGCCCAGATAATCATAGCCATATGCAACAGCATAATCTCAGTATGCATGCTATACATACTTGGGTTCCCAAACCTTGCGACGCTGTGGATAATGATACTCATACTGAGCCTTGTCCCTGTTGCCGGGGTTATCGTTTCGCTGGTGCCGCTCTCGCTCATAGCATTCAAGATAGGCGGTTTCGCGAAGGTTGTGTCGGTGCTCGTCATGATAGCTATGGTGCACGGCTTCGAGAGCTACGTTCTCAACCCTAACCTCATGAGCGCGAAGGTAGAGCTGCCCATATTCTTCACTTTCATAATACTGCTGGTGGCCGAGCATCTGATAGGGGTGTGGGGGCTGCTGATAGGTATACCGCTGTTCATATTCATACTTGAGGTACTTGATGTAAAACTGTGAACTTATCCCCGGAGCCGAGGCTTCGGGGTATTTTTGCGCCTGTATGAATATCGGAGCTATACAGGAATGTTCGAATAAAGTGTTGTTATTCAGCAACAACACTTTATTCGAACATTCTTTGAGGGGGCTGAACTGAAGTGTTGGTTGGACGTCCCCAAAAAAGAAGTACCCCCTGAGGAGTGGAATTCATTCCTCAGGAAGGTACTGTTATAAGCTCAATCTTCGCAAGCTCGATTTCACTAAACGTTTAATGCCTATGCGTTAAACACCACAACGAGGAGCATCTTGAACCTTGCGGATGCCAGCAGAGCATGCGGAACACCTGCCGGCATGACGATTGTTTCGCCTTTCTTGACATTGAAGGTCTCCCCGCCGACGGTTATCTCAGATTCCCCATCAAGGATGTAAACCATGGCGTCTCCGCCCGAGGAGTGGGAGCTTATCTCTTCGCCCTTGTCAAAAGCGAAAAGGGTGAGGCTCATGTTCTTGCCCTGCGCCAGGGTCCTGCTTACAACCTGTCCGTCCTGGTAGGACACCAGGCCGTCCATCTCTATAACCTTTGAGAAATCGATATTCTTAATGAAATGCTGTGACATTTTTCATTCCTCCTAAAACATAATTTGTTTCTTTACCTATATGATAACTCCAAATCAATCAGTATTCAGTAACAAAGGTTACGCAATCTCAAAATGAACAAAAGGTGAACAAATAACTTGTAATGTGATATAAAATACCGTTTACAAATCTAAAAAAAGTGGTATAATGAGTACATGAGTCAAAAACAAGGAGATGTATAAAATGAACGCAAATTTTGCTTCTGTACTGAGAAGTTCTTTCGGACTCCTGCTAGGGATGTTCCTCATATACCTGTTCTTCAGAACGGCGCCGTATCTTCTGCTGATCGGGGCGGTTATTTTTGCCTATTTCAAGATAAGCTCGAAGGTAAAGAGCTGGAACAAATCCAGGAGGGACAGCGCGGTCCAGGAAGAGAAGCTAGAGGAGGAGGAACTCGAAAACAGGTTCGACTTCTCTAATAAAAATATAGTTGACGTTGAATATTACGATATAAAGGAGTAGTGTATAAAAAATGGGTTCACACGATATCGGGTATAAGATCATAGGGAATGACATGCAGTTCGTGGAGATTGAATTGGATTCAAGGGAAACGGTTATCGCCGAGGCGGGAGCGCTGATGATGATGACCTCAAACGTTCAGATGGAGACAATATTCGGGGACGGCTCCGGCAGGAGCGGCAATACAATGATGGACAAGCTTTTCGGAGCAGGGAAAAGGGTTCTCACGGGAGAAAGCCTCTTCATGACAGCATTCACAAACGTGGGCTGCGGAAACGAGAAGGTTTCCTTCGCATCGCCTTATCCTGGCAAAATACTAGCCATGGACCTCAGCATGCTCGGCGGAAAGCTCATATGCCAGAAGGACGCGTTCCTCTGCGCGGCACACGGCGTGTCCGTCGGGATAGATTTCAGAAGAAAGCTCAGCGTTGGTTTTTTCGGCGGGGAAGGCTTCATCCTTCAGAAGCTTGAAGGCGACGGCCTGGCGTTCATCCATGCGGGAGGCGTCGTAGTTGAAAGGGAGCTTCTCCCGGGAGAGATCCTGAGGATAGACACGGGCTGCCTTGTTGCAATGACCAGAGAGGTGCACTACGACATCGAGTTCGTTGGAGGCGTCAAGAACATGTTTTTCGGAGGCGAAGGCGTTTTCTTCGCAACGGTGCGGGGTCCTGGAAAGGTGTGGGTGCAGTCGCTGCCCCTGAGCCGCCTGGCCGGAAAGGTATTCTCAGCAGCGCCGGGATACGGTTCGGGAGGCAAAGAGGAAGGCAGCGTCCTCGGCATGCTCGGCAATTTCATAGACGGACGATAGGCAAGTGCTATAGCTGGACGCTCATGTATTTGGAATCGTTATATTTATATCAATACCAGGGCCGATTTGATAGAATGATTCTGTAGATAATATTACGGAGGCTTTTGGTTATGATAATCGACATGCACGTTCATGAAAGCAAATATTCTTCTGACAGCCACTTCACACTCGAGGAAGCCGTTGAAAGGGCCAAGAAGGTGGGTCTCGACGCCATCTGCATAACAGACCACGAGAGCTCGGACATCTTCGACGAGGCGCACGAGTATTCGAAAAAAAGCGGGTTCACGGTGCTTGTGGGAGCAGAAATACTGACTCATGAAGGAGACCTTCTGGTTTTCGGCTTGAAGGATTTGCCAAAGCACAAGGTGCATGCATCGGAGCTGATCAAGCTTGCCTCAAAGCACAGGGGAATATGCATAAGCGCACACCCCTTCAGGAACAACAACCGCGGGCTGGGAGAGCACATAAGGTCCGTGCAGGAGCACCTTGCAGGTGTAGAGGCTTTCAACGGAAGCACGCTTCCGCACCATAACCTGAGCGCATACACGCTTGCCACTGAACTGAACCTCCCTTCGCTGGGATCCAGCGACGCGCATATCCTTGAGAAGCTTGGCAGGTACGCCACGGTTTTTCCGGACAGGGTAAGGGACGAGAGGGACCTCATCGAGGCTATCAGGCAGGGGAAAGTGTTCCCGACAATGCTGAGAGAGGGCAAGTACCACTCTATAGACATCTACAGGTCGGGAGAAGAATACGATATCCACAGCAGGGCTGCAGTCTAATGATGTTTAAAGAGCTGTTGCGAAATGAAAATTCATTTTGCAACAGCTCTTTTTGGCTTGCTTCTACTTCATGAATAAGCTCTGTATCAGCTGGTACACCGGCGGTATGAATATGGCTGGAAGGAAGTTAGCCACCTTCAGCTTGCCCATCCCCAGTATGTTGAACCCTATCCCTATTATGAGCAGGCCGCCGATGGCGCTCATGTCCGTTATTACCGACTGCACGAGCAGCCCCTTCAGGCTTGAAGCCAGAAGCGTTATGCTCCCTTCGTATATCAGCACGGACACTGAGGAAAGCAGAACGCCTATGCCCAGAGATGAAGCCGAGATGAGCGAGAAGACGAAATCAAGTATCGACTTCGAGAAAAGGGTTGAATGGTCGCCCTTGAGCCCGCTGTCAAGTGCACCGACTATAGCCATCGCTCCGACGCAGAAGAGGAGGCTGGCTGTGACGAAGCCCTGCGACACCTTCCCGCCCCTTCCCTTGAGCTTAGACTCTATCAGGTCGCCTACGCTGTTCAGGAAGCGGTCTATGTCAATAGCTTCGCCTATGGCTGCGCCTATGACCATGGATATTATCAGGAGCATCAGGTTGTTAACCTTGACCGCGTTCAGGATGCCGATGAGAATGGTGGAAAGCGCCAGGCCCTGGATGACGGTGTCTCCCACCTTCTTCGGTATGCCCCCCTTGATCAGAAAGCCGAGAAGGCTTCCGACTATTATCGCCGCTACGTTTACAATTGTCCCCAACATATGTACAATCCCCCTTATGAATGACTAATAATATTCTAACAGACTGAAAAATCAATTTGTAGAGCATTTGCAAAAATATGTTATAATTATCATGATTATTGATTCGGAGGGAATAGCTTTGGAAAAGGATAATGTTTTGATTGAAGCTGGAAAAGTGCCAAGGCTGAGCACCAGACTCACCTGGCGCGATGTGATGGGGGGATGGAAGGTTCGCTGGGGCATAGGCAGATACAGCTACCTAGTGGAGCCTGGGCTTTACGCGGTGGGCGAGCCAGACGGGAACTCACAGGTGCTCGTCACTGCAAACTACAAGCTGACGCTCGATGCGCTGAGGCGGGAGCTGTCCGGACTGAACCTATGGATACTCGTCATAGATACCAAGGGGATCAACGTATGGTGCGCCGCGGGCAAAGGCACCTTCGGCAACTACGAGCTGCTCAAGGTGCTTAACAAGGTTAAGCTCAAGCAGGTGGTTTCTCACAACAGGCTGATCCTGCCGCAGCTGGGAGCGCCTGGAGTCGCAGCGCACGTAATAAAGAAGGCTGGCTTCGAGGTTGTCTACGGACCTGTAAGGGCGAGGGACATCAGGAGTTTCCTGGAGAACGGGATGGTCAAAAGTGCCGAAATGAGTGAGGTCAATTTCGGTTTCGCGGACAGGCTTGTCCTGACACCGATGGAATTTATTCCTGACCTTAAGTACGCGCTTCCCTTCCTGCCGGTCCTGCTAATTTTCAACTTGGGCAACCTGGGCCTGACGCTGGCAAACTACGTGCCGATCTTCGTTTCCCTGCTGGTGGGCTCCGTCGCTGTTCCTCTGCTCCTGCCGTATATACCTTTCAGGGCTTTCTCGCTTAAGGGCGCGCTGCTGGGCGGCATATGGTCGGCTGTGTTCCTGAGGTTCTACGATGTTTTCCAGGTGCAGGACAGTCTCATGGTGAAGGCGGCATACGTCTGCTTCATGCTGTTCGTTTCAAGCTACTCGGCGCTCCAGTTCACCGGCTCCAGCACTTACACTTCCCTTTCCGGAACAACGAAAGAGACGATAAGTGCCATGCTGGCAGGCGCAGCGCTCTGCGCAGCCGGCGTAATTCTGCTGATTGCATACAGGCTGACGGCCTGATACGGAGGTGTTATAGTGAAGCACAGGTATATAAAGAACGTGGCAACTCTCAAGCTTGACCAGGACAAATGCGTAGGCTGCGGAAGGTGCATGGAGGTATGCCCGCATTCCGTCTTCAGCATGGAAGGCGGAAAGGCTAAGATACAGGATCTGGATGCCTGCATGGAATGCGGCGGCTGCCAAAGGAACTGCCCTGCGAATGCCTTGGAGGTCAAGAAGGGCGTAGGCTGAGCGAGCGCCATAATACGTGGCTGGCTCACAGGGACTGAGCCAAATTGCGGATGTTGATCACAAAAACGATTTTGGGGGAGGATATAAATGAAGAAGATGAGAAGAGCAGACAGAATCATGACCGATGCTGAGGCGCTTATGCTTCTGGAAAAGGGGGAATACGGCGTACTTTCCACGGTTGATCGCGAGGGACAGCCTTACGGCACGCCGGTTAGCTACGTCTATTCAGGCAGCAGCATCTATTTCCACGCAGCGCTAACGGGGACTAAGCTCGACAACATTGAGGCGAACCCGAAGGTGTGCTTCACAGTTGTCGGATCGACGAAGGTGCTGCCTTCCGAGTTCGCAACCGAATACGAAAGCGTAATGGCCTTCGGGAGGGCCTCCATCGCAGAGGAGGATGAGAAGAGAATGGCTCTTGCTGAAATAGTCAAGAAATACAGCCCGGATTTCATTCTGGAGGGCGATGCGTATATCCTTGCAAACCTGAAAAACTGTGTTGTAGTGAAGGTTGCTGTGGAAGAGTTCTCCGGAAAGCACAGGGTCTGACATGCTGGGGCAGATTAGGGACGAGCTCCAGCAGATAGCCGAAACCGTCAAAGCCATCGTCGGCATCGATGTCACGATACTCGACAGGGACCTGATAAGGATTGCCGGAACGGGGATCTACAAAAGCAAGGTAGGTACGGCCGGACCAAAGAATTCGGCTTTTGAAAAATGCCTTCAGACAGGAAGACAGTACCTGATAGCGGACCCCAAGTCCTGCAACGAGTGCGACATATGCACCTCCAGGGAGGAATGCGAGGAGAAGGCAGCGGTCTGTTTCCCCATTATCATAGACGAGAAGGTCGAGGGAGTTGTCGGGCTCATAATCTTCGAGTCTGAGAAGAAGGAAGCGTTCCTGGAGAAGAAGGAGAGCTACATAGACTTCGACAAAAGGCTTTCCGAGCTGATAGCCTCAAAAATGAGGGAGAAGAACATCAGCAGCAAGCTTCAGTACAAGTCCAGGGAGCTTCTCACCGTGATCGACTCCGTGAACGAGGGCATCGTCATCGCTGACAAGAAGAGCAGCATCGTGACGCTCAACAGGTACTTCAAGGAGAAGTTCGGGGTAAGGTACTCAAACCTGATTGGTGAACCTCTTGACAGCATACTGCCGCGGAGCGCCATGGAGAAGATTGAGAAGAACCACTTCAGCCTTGAGGAGGAACCCCTCACCGTCTCCATAGAGAACCACGACATAGAGTTCCTTTTCTCCATAAGGCCTATCGTGGTCGACGATGCCATAGAGGGTTCGGTGATAACCTTCAAGGACTTCAACATGCTGCAGAGGTCGGTGTTCAACGCGAGCGAGAAAAACGCCATACTGACCTTCGATGAGATCATAGGCAGAAGCCATGCCCTGACCCAGGTGAAGGAACAGGCCAGGCTCATTTCTAAGCAGAACGTGCCGGTGCTGCTGCTCGGGGAGAGCGGGACGGGCAAGGAGCTCTTTGCCAGAGCTATACACACCGGCAGCGACAGAAGGAACCGGATATTCATGGCCATAAACTGCGGGGCAATACCGGAGAGCCTTATGGAGAGCGAGCTTTTCGGGTACGAGAAGGGGACTTTCACGGGAGCCAACAGCGGCGGAAAGATGGGCAAGTTCGAGATAGCCAAGGACGGCACGATATTCCTGGACGAGATAGGCGACCTGCCCCTCCACATGCAGGTCAAGCTCCTCAGGGTGCTCGAGGAGAAGGAGCTCATGAGGGTGGGCGGCTCCACCACCATAAAGGTGAACCCGAGGATAATAGCGGCCACCAACAAGGACCTGCAGAAGATGGTGGAGAGGAACGAGTTCAGGGAGGACCTTTTCTACAGGCTCAACGTGATACCTCTCAGGATACCTCCGCTCAGGGAGCGTTCGGATGACGTGCTTGAGCTTTCGGACTACTTCCTCAAAAGGTACAACAAGATATACAGGAAGAACATACAGGGGTACACAGTGGAGGCTCAGAAGGCCATGGCCAGGTACAACTGGCCCGGCAACGTGAGGGAGCTTCAGAACCTCATAGAATACGCCATCAACTTCGAGCCGGGGGACAGGATAAGCCTCGGCATCATCAAAAGCAGGATGGGCGAGCGCGAGGAAGGTTCTGTCGAGGAAAAGCCTCTCAAGGATCTTGTGGCTGACTACGAGAAGGAAGTCATCAATGGGATGATAAGGTACTACGGGGACGACACTGAAGCTAAAAAAACTATAGCAAAAAAACTCAACATAAGCCCTGCGACGCTGTACAGGAAGCTCGAGGAGCAGTGAATTCTCAAATGTGAGAATGAACTCTCAAATTTGAGAAAACCTGCGAGGCGTTGATATGAGTTCTTTTGGGCGATGGGAGGGAGTAGTTTCTCATATTTGAGAAACTACTCCCTTTTGCTTCTGCTGTTTTCAACGGTCCGGAGGTTGGCACGGAACTTGCTAAGAATATAAGCGTATGGAAATCTTTGAAGAGATTTTTTTAAATTGATTATATTTTGGAGGGTTTTAATAATGAAAGACAACGAATTGCTGGTAAGTATTCTTAAGGATCAGGTTGTGCCTGCGCTGGGCTGCACGGAGCCTACTGCGGTAGCGTATGCGGTTGCAAAGGCGAAGGAAGTGCTCGGCGAGGACGTGCAGGTTCTGGACATATACTGCGACAAGAACATAATAAAGAACGGTAAAGAGGTCGGAATACCTGGAACCCACGAGAAGGGCATACTTGTCGCGGCAGCGCTTGCGCTGGTTGTAGGCAAGTCTGACTACAGGCTCGAGGTGCTCAAGGACGTAAGCGATGAGAGCCTTGACAAGGCAATGGAGCTTCTGAAGCTCGACATGATCAACCTTGAACTGAAGAAGGACACTGACGGCCTCTACATAGAGGTTTTGGCCAAAGGCATGAAGAACACATCAAGGGTTATCATCAGGAAGACTCACCTCAACGTCGTCCTCGTGGAGAAGAACGGCGAAGCCCTTTTTTCGGCAGAAGTTGCGAAGAGCGAAGCTCCGAAGCCGGCCATCAGGGAGAGGATAAAGGAATTCAAGATATCCGAGCTCAAGGATTTTGTTGATAGCGTAGAATACGAGAAGATAGCTTTCATAGAAGACGGCATAGTCATGAACAAGAAGATGGGCTGGGAAGGCCTCAACGGCGACCTGGGCATAGGGCTCGGGAAAATGATGAACACCGACGAGGATAACCGTGAGGTTTACGCGAAATCCCTCACTGCAGCTGCATCGGAAGCAAGGATGGCAGGTGCACCGCTCCCTGTAATGAGCAGCGCCGGAAGCGGGAACCACGGACTTGTTGCGATACTCCCTGTTGCAGTAGTTGGAGAAAAGATGGGACTCGACATGGAAAAGGTCGTTAGAGGCGTGACACTAAGCCACCTGGTAACGATATACATCAAGACCTACACGGGATCGCTTTCACCTGTCTGCGGCTGCGCAGTTGCGGCTGGAGTTGGAGCAAGCGCTGGCCTTGCATACATCATGGACGGAACAATGACCCAGATTGAGGGAGCCATCAAGAACATGATTGCCGGAATATCAGGAATGATCTGCGACGGAGCGAAGCTCGGCTGCGCTTACAAGCTTTCGGTTTCTGTTTCCGCCAGCATAGATGCAGCTGAAATGGCCATGAAGAACATATTCATCCCTTCAAGCGACGGAATCCTTGACGAGACAGCGGAGAAATCGATCCAGAATCTCGGAAAGGTGTCATCCATTGGGATGTCGAACACAGACGATGTCATCCTCGAGGTCATGCTGGACAGGTGCTAATATAACCGAATATCACAATTGCCGGCTTGCATGAGCAGGTCGGCTTAATTGCTTGATACATAGCGGGTCCCCCGGATCAAACTCCGGGGGATTCGATTTTTTTTGCAGCAAACAAGATTATCAGTAGTGATAACGGTATCAGTAGTGATATAATAAAGGCATATAACAATAAGGAGGGATTTCAATTGAGCAGGATTGCGCTAATAACCGACACCACAGGCGATCTTCCGGAAAGCACGATACAGAAATACAACATACACGTTCTGCCTTTCAGGATAATCTACAAGGACAGGGAGTACAAGGACAAATACGAGATTACACCGGAGCAGGTTTACGGCAACCTTGAGAAGGAGGTGCCCACTTCATCCTTCCCGGCGCTCGAGGACATGGAGAACCTTTTCTCAAAGCTCGAAAAGGAAGGGTACACCCATGTCATAGCTGTGGTTCTCTCCTCCGGGCTTTCGGGCATATACAACGGGATGAAGGTTGCCAGCGAGAACTTCCCCAACCTCACGACGCACATCTGCGACTCGCAGTCGATCTCCCTGGGAGAGGGAGCGTTGGCCGAGGAGGTAGCCAAGCTGATAGCCGACGGTAAGGATTTCGACTACATAGTGAACGAGATACCGAGCATAAAGAAGAGGATACACCTTTTCTTCGTAGTAGGCACCCTGGAATACCTGAAAAGGGGCGGAAGGATAGGCAAGGTCTCCGGAACCATAGCCGAGATGCTGAACATAAAGCCTATAATATCCGTGGACAACGAGGACGGCAAGTACTTCACCTACGACAAGGTCAGGGGCAGGAAGCAGTCGCTCAGCCGACTGGTCGAAATAGGGACGAAATTCCTGGACGAGAAGAAGTGCAGGATATACATAATGCACGGGGATTCGGAAGCTGATTCCAAGAAGGTTTTCGAGATCCTGAAGCAGCACCCCAATGCGGCGGAGTCAGTGCTCGTGGGATGCATCAGCCCTGTTTCAGGCGTCCACAGCGGTCCGGGGCTTGTCGGGCTTGTCGTAGTAGAGCTGTCCTAGGTCATGGCTGCATACAAGATAGGCCCTGACACTAAGGCCGAGGAGAAACGCCTCTACGCCGAATACAAGAAGAAGCTTGCCGAGCTGAAGAAGGTGAAGAAGGAAAACGAGGCGGTGGGGCAGGTGTTCACGAAGGGCCTGCTCCCGCTTTACGTCATGTACATCCTCAGCCTTGGGCCGACGAACGGAAACGGCATATCCCATCAGATCGGCGAGAGGACAAACGGAAGGTGGATACCCAGCACAGGTGGGATTTACCCTCTCCTCAGCAGGATGGAGAAGGAGAAGCTCGTGGTCGGGAAATGGGACAACCCGGACAGGAGGACTCAGAAGGTATACACACTCACCGAGCAGGGCTTCGAGGAGCTGGAGAACAAGAAGGAGCTGCTCAGAGGCAGGATAGAGGAGGCCCTGGAGGTTTTTAACATAGTTTACGGGGACCTTTACGAATGATGCAGATGGAGCCATCTGCATTTTTTTGTTTCAGCCACACTGATGCTATTTTTATTCTCGCTGAAATATGTTATCATTTTTGTATTGCTAACAACGGAGGGTGAACTATATGATAACAGGATACTTGATGATATTTTTTGCGAAGATAGTAGAGGTCTCGCTCATGACGGTGAGGACCGTTCTTATAACCAGGGGTGAGAAGTTTTACGGCTCCCTTATAGGCTTCTTCGAGGTTATGATCTGGCTGTACATAATCAGCACGGTTCTCGTTGGGATTCAGGAGGACCCGATCAGGATGGTCGTTTACGCGCTGGGCTTCGCAAGCGGAAACTACATTGGCTGCATGCTCGAGGACAGGCTTGCGCTCGGCATCCTGACCATAAACGTCATATCGTCCAAGGATGACGGGCTGAAGCTTGCGGACCTGCTCAGGGACGAGCACGTGGGCGTGACTCTCATGGACGCCGAGGGCATACACGACGTCAAGAAGATGCTCATAATCCATGCTAGGAGGAAGCGCAAGGGCGATATAATAAGGATGATTGAGGAGTCGGGACTGGAAGCTGTCATATCGATAAGCGACACGAAGACGGTCTACGGAGGCTACGGCATAAGAAAATGAGGAAGGGGTGTAGGGTATGAAGATTGTTGTAATGGCACCTAAAGGGAAGATGGGAAGGCTCATAATCAAGATTGCAGAGGGGATGCCTGAGCTCGAGCTTGTGGGAGCGGTGGGCCCGGCAGGAAGGGACTACATCGGCCAGGATGCTGGTGCTGCTGCCGGCATCGGCAGGGAGACGGGCGCCATGGTCTACGACAGCCTTGACAAGATAATCTGCAAGGCGGATCTCGTACTCGACTACACGAACCCCGAACTCTCGATGCAGGTCATGGAGACGGCCCTCAGGAACAGGAAAGCCGTGGTTTGCGGCACGACTGGCTTCAGCGATGCCCAGATGGCCAGGATAAGGGAGATATCGGGAGAGATACCGCTCGTGTTCGCGGCCAACACGTCCATGGTCGTCAACCTCATGTACGGGCTCCTCAGGACCGCTGCGGAAACCATAGGCAGCATGTCTGACATCGAGATAATTGAGATGCACGACAGGCACAAGAAGGACGCGCCGAGCGGAACCTCCAAGGAGATGGGGCAGGTCATGGCGGAGGCCATGGGCAGGAACCTAGGGGAGCTGGCCGTTTACGGCAGGGAAGGCGCCGGCGAAAGGATCCCTGGCAGCATCGGCTACCATTCCGTAAGGGCTGGGGACATCTCGAGCAGCCATACCGTGATGTTCGGACTCCTCGGCGAAAGGCTGGAGATTACGCACCATGCGCACAACTGGGAATGTTTCGCCAACGGTGCATGCATTGCGGCAAAGTTCCTCGAGGGGAAGACTGCAGGTTTCTACACGGTGAAGGACGTACTGGGGGGTGTGATCGGTTGAAAAAGATAGAGGTGAACATATTCGGGAACGGGGAGGAAAAGATCGACACCTGCTGCAGCAAGGTGGAAAAGGGCTGCGGAGGCTGCAGCACCTGTAGCTGCACTGGGTGCCAGACTTCAAAGAGCACCATGGAAGCCTTCAGCGAGCTTGCCGAGTACCTGAGCATAAAAGGTGTTGCCGGCGATGTGGAGCTGAGCTTCATAGAAGCTGACGAGGAAGGGCTCATAGGCCACGAGGAGCTCAGGGAGCTCCTGAAGCAGGGCTTCACGCTGCCCATAATAATAATTGACGAGGTGCCGAGGTACTTCGGAGGCATCTCGAAGGAGCTCGTCTATAAGGACGTGGCTGAGCTAAAAGAATACTACAGCCAAAAAATATAAAAGGCATACATGATTAAAAAATAAAACAGAGCTTTATCTTAAAATGCAATCATGTATACCGGAGGGGCTGTTTATTAACTTTTCTCAAATGTTATTAAAAACTATTATATAGGAGCCCCTGGGGCTTGTCAACAGTAATTATTGATTTTTCAGTTTATTTTCTGTCAATGGAGGTATCCTATGTTACTGATTAAAGGCGGCAAAGTGCTTACAATGAACGGGGAGATTTACGAAAAAGGCTCCGTACTAATAGAAGGCGCAAAGATATTGGACGTGGGCGAAAGCGTGGACGAGGCTTCGGCCGAGGAGGTCATAGACGCGAAGGGCTGCTGGGTGCTGCCCGGGCTTATAGACGCCCACTGCCATCTGGGCGTCATGGAGGAAAAGGTCGGCTTCGAGGGCAAGGACCTGAACGAGGCCAACGAACCCGTGACGCCTCACATGAGGGGCCTTGACGGGGTGAACCCTCTCGATTCAAGCTTCTTCGAGGCCAGGAAGGCTGGAGTGACCGTAGTCATGACCGGTCCGGGGAGCTCCAACGTTATAGGCGGCCAGTTCCTGGTGATGAAGACGGCCGGGGTCTGCGCCGACGACATGGTGGTCCTGGAGCCCGCCGCCATGAAGGTTTCCTTCGGCGAGAACCCGAAAAGGACCTTCAGCGGCAAGAACAAGACGCCGATAACGAGGATGGGGATCGCAGCCCTTCTGAGGGAGGCGCTTACAGCTGCGTCCAACTACAGCGGCAGGAAGAGCAGGGCCCTGGCTGCTGGCCAGGAATTCGACAGGGACCTCAAGCTGGAGGCGCTGCTGCCGGTGCTGAGCAGGGAGATCCCGCTTAAGGCCCACGTGCACAGGGCCGACGACATAATGACGGCGCTCAGGATAGCGAGGGAGTTCGGCCTGGACATCACCCTCGATCACTGCACGGAAGGGGACTTAGTCCTTGACAAGATAGTGGAGTCCGGGGCGGCTGCGATCGTAGGCCCCATACTCACCTCCAAGTCCAAAGTCGAGACTAGCAGGAAGTCCTACGCCACTGCTGGCAGGCTAAGCAGGGCTGGCGTGAAGACGGCTATATGCACGGACCACCCCATCGTCCAGATAGGCCAGCTGACAATGTCCGCCGCATTCGCAGTCAGGGAGGGCATGGATTACATGGAAGCCCTCAAAGCCATAACCATAAACGCCGCCGAGATAATAGGCGCCGGCAGCAGGCTCGGCAGCATAGAGCCTGGCAAGGACGCGGACATCGCCGTTTTCGACGGAGATCCGCTGCAGACTTACACCAAAACCGTCTGCACCATAATAGACGGGAAGGTCGTGTACGAGAAAACTAACAAATGAGGTGCTGATATATATGAAAAAGAGGATTTACGTGGACTACGCTGCCACGACGCCAATAAAGCAGCAGGTTCTTGACGAGATGTACCCTCATCTCACCGCGGATTTCGCTAACGCATCCGGAACATATTCCTTAGCCTCCGAAGCCAGGATGGCCATCGACTCGGCGAGGGGAAAGGTGGCAGAGGCTGTTAATGCCGACAGGAACGAGATTTTCTTCACCTCGGGAGGGTCCGAGGCGGACAACTGGGCTGTCATCGGGGCGGCGCTTGCCAACAAGAAAAAGGGCAGGCACATAATCACGACGAAGATCGAGCACCATGCGGTCCTTCATTCCTGCCAGTACCTTGAGAAGCTGGGCTTCAGGGTCACTTACCTTGACGTGGATCAGAACGGTGTTGCAGACGTCGGTCAGCTCAGGAGGGAGATAGGTAGGGATACCGTTCTTGTCTCGGTGATGTTCGCAAACAACGAGGTCGGAACCATCCAGCCGGTGAAGCTTATCGGGGAGCTTTGCAGGGAGAAGGGGGTGCTGTTCCATACCGATGCGGTGCAGGCTGTGGGGAGCGTTCCTGTGGACGTTAAGGAGCTTGGTGTGGCTCTGCTCTCGATGGCCGCGCACAAGTTCTACGGGCCGAAGGGGGTCGGCGCCCTCTACGTCAGGAAAGGCACAAGTATCGACAGTTACATGCACGGCGGCTCCCAGGAGAGGGGCAGGAGGGCAGGCACCTACAACACAGCCGGCATAGCCGGCATGGGCAAGGCAATAGAGCTCGCCTGCGGCAACATTCCGTATGAATACGGGAGGCTCTCGGATCTCAGGGACAGGCTCGTCAGCGGGCTGCTGGAGGTGCCGGGCTCCAGGCTTAACGGGGCGCCCGGCCTGGGCAGGCTGCCAGGTAACTGCAACGTCAGCTTCGAGGGAGTGGACGGGGAGCTGCTGCTCGCAATGCTGGACACTGACGGCATATACGCCTCCAGCGGGAGCGCATGCTCTGCAGGAGCTACTGAACCTTCGCACGTGCTCGAGGCTATGGGTGTTCCGAGATCCATGGCCAAAGGCTCCATAAGGATAACGATAGGTGCGGACACGACTTCTGAAGACGCGGAGTGCGTTATAGCAAGGGTCAAGGAGCACGTTGAGAAGCTGAGAAATATATAGGAACAGGTGATTTTATGGGAAAGAAAGTGGTTGTCGGGATGAGCGGCGGAGTCGACAGCTCCGTTGCTGCTTACCTGCTTAAGGAACAGGGGTACGACGTCATCGGGGTAACGATGCAGGTCGTTCCCGAGGATGAGGAATATGAGGAGAAGGAGGGGGGCTGCTGCTCCCTGAGCGCTGTGGAGGATGCCAGGAGGGTAGCCTTCAAGCTGGGGATACCCTTCTACGTCCTCAACTTCAGGGAATGCTTCAAGGAGAAGGTCATAGACTACTTCATAGACGAATACATGAACGGGAGGACTCCGAACCCCTGCGTCGCCTGCAACAAGTTCATAAAGTTCGACGAACTGCTCAAAAGGGCGAAGGCGCTGGGTGCGGACTACGTTGCCACCGGCCACTACGCGGTGATCGAGGAGAAGGACGGAAGGTACCTCCTCAAGAACGCGGAGGACGACAGGAAGGACCAGACGTACATGCTCTACAACCTCACCCAGTACCAGCTTGCGCACACCCTCATGCCCTGCGGAGAGTACAGGAAGGACAGGATAAGGGAGATAGCCAAGGAGATAGGGCTCCTTGTCCACAACAAGAAGGACAGCGAGGAGATATGCTTCATACCGGACAACGACCATGGCGCATTCATCAAGAAGTACATGCCGGGGAAGGTCAAGGAGGGCAACTTCGTGGACAAGAACGGAAAGGTGCTTGGCAGGCACAAGGGCATAGCCTGCTACACCATAGGACAGAGGAAGGGTCTGGGAATAGCCCTTGGGGTGCCTGTCTTCGTGACGGACATAATCCCGTGGAGCAACGAGGTCGTCCTTGGAAGCGAGGAGGACATATTCAGGACAGAACTTATCGCTAAGGACGTGAACCTCATACCTTTCGACACGCTTGAAAAGCCGATGTCGGTCAGAGCGAAGATAAGGTATGCGGCCAAGCCGTCTCCTGCGGTCATATACCCCGAGCCGGACAACAAGGTTAGGGTGGTGTTTCAGGAGAAGCAGAGGGCCATCACGAAAGGGCAGTCAGTGGTGTTCTACGACGGCAGCGTGCTGGTCGGCGGGGGAGTTATTGAAACGGTCCTATGATTGAGGTATAATGATAAAAACAGCGGCAGGAGCGGAAAGGAGCAATTACTATGAAGAAGATGATGAAGATTGAAGGGATGAGCTGCGAGCACTGTGTGAGAAGGGTGAAGAACGCCCTGGAGGAGATAAGCGGGGTAAGCAACGTGCAGGTCGACCTCGGTTCAAAGACGGCAACCTTCGAAGCCACGGACGATGTGAAGGATTCGGACCTCAAGTACGCGGTCGAGGACGCTGGCTACGAGGTTGTAAATGTCGAAATTGTCATATAATTAACGCTTGCTTTTTGCGGTTTAATTTGTTAAACTACTTTTAATTGATTTTTATATAGTCGGGTGAAGGCAGCGGAATGAAGTGCAGACCGCTGTTGGACGAGACTCTGGAGAGACTCGAAAGAGCACCGAAGGGGAAAGTTGGCATATGCTGGCGAAGCTCTCAGGTAAAAGGACAGAGATGGCTGAAACCGTAAGGTTCGGTTTATTTGTTTTGCGGAGTCTAAAAATGTTAATTTTTAGGCTCTTTTCTTTTATCTGTACGACCAAAAATCAAAATATTTCAACAACATAGGAGGAATGTACAAATGAAAGCTGTAATAACCGTGATAGGGAAGGACAAGACAGGGATAATATACGGGGTGACTTCCGTTCTTGCCGAAAACGACGTGAACATAATGGACATCAACCAGACCATCATGCAGGACTACTTCACCATGGTCATGCTTGTGGACCTGAAGGGCATGAAGGGTGATTTCGAGGAGCTCAAGAAGAAGCTCGAGAAGAAGGGCGAGGAGCTCTGCGTGAACATAAGGATACAGCACGAGGATATATTCAAGTGCATGCACGAAGTATAAGGCAAGGGGGATAATCTATGTTAAGCGACAGAAACATACTTGAAACCATAAACATGATAGAGAAGGAGAACCTGGACATCAGGACCATAACCATGGGAATATCGCTGCTTGACTGCTGCGACACCGACGGAGAGAAATCCAGGCAGAAGATATACGACAAGATAACGACATGCGCCAAGGATCTGGTAAAGGTGGGAGAGCAGATCGAGCTTGAATACGGCATACCGATCATCCACAAGAGGATATCGGTAACGCCTATCTCTATAGTTGCGGGAAGCAGCAGCGACACTGACTATGTCGAGTACGCAAAGGTCCTGGACAGGGCGGCAAAGGCCGTCGGCGTCAACTTCATAGGCGGTTTCTCGGCCCTGGTTCACAAGGGCTACACGAAGGGCGACAGGATATTGATAGATTCGATCCCTGAGGCGCTGGCCTGCACAGACCTGGTGTGCTCGTCCGTCAACGTTGGAACCTCCAAGGCGGGCATAAACATGGATGCTGTGGCACACCTCGGAAAGATTATAAAGGATACGGCGTACCTGACAAGGGATTCTGACAGCATTGGCTGCGCCAAGCTCGTCGTATTCTGCAATGCCGTTGAGGACAACCCGTTCATGGCGGGTGCTTTCCACGGCGTGGGCGAGGCGGACTGCATAATCAACGTGGGCGTCAGCGGACCGGGAGTAGTGAAGAAGGCCCTCGAGAACGTGAGGGGGGAGAGGTTCGACGTTGTGGCGGAGACAATAAAGAAGACAGCTTTCAAGATAACCAGGGCGGGACAGCTCGTTGCGAACGAGGCTGCAAGGAGGCTCAACGTGCCTTTCGGAATAGTGGACCTATCACTGGCACCTACCCCTGCGGTGGGCGACAGCGTCGGAAGGATCCTGGAGGAGATAGGGCTTGAGGCAACAGGCTGCCACGGCACCACAGCGGCACTGGCGATGCTGAACGACGCAGTCAAGAAGGGCGGCATCATGGCATCCTCGAACGTTGGAGGCCTCAGCGGAGCTTTCATACCGGTAAGCGAAGACGAGGGGATGATAGCTGCCGTTGAAATGGGGGCGCTGACCATAGACAAGCTCGAAGCCATGACCTGCGTGTGCTCTGTAGGACTGGACATGATCGCTATCCCTGGAGACACGCCGGACTCGACCATATCGGCGATAATAGCCGACGAAGCTGCCATAGGAATGATAAACCACAAGACCACGGCGGTGAGGCTCATACCTGTCCACGGAAAGGGATTGGGAGACAAGGCTGTTTTCGGAGGCTTGCTCGGGGAAGCTCCTATAATGGCAGTGAACCCGTTCTCGAGCGTCAACTTCGCAAGCAGGGGCGGAAGGATACCGGCACCGGTGCACAGCTTCAGGAACTAGAAGCAGTATTTGTTTAAAAATGCTGCAAGCATAATATAATATAATATGTAATAAGGATATTGCCTGCAATAATCGCAGGTAATATTTTTTTACAAAATTATGGATTTATGGAATAAAATTTGATATCATTAAAGGTATACAAAATATTATGTTTAGGGGGTTTTCTCATGAGTTTTAAGATAACCGATAGCGTAACCTGGGTAGGCAAAATCGACTGGGAGCTGAGGACCTTTCACGGAGACGAGTATTCAACCCACAAAGGCTCATCCTACAACTCATACCTGATAAGAGACGAGAAGACAGTGCTTATAGACACAGTCTGGCAGCCTTTTTCAAAGGAATTCGTTGAAAACCTGAAAAAGGAGATCGACCTTAACCAGATTGACTACATAATTGCGAACCACTCCGAGATCGACCACAGCGGTGCGCTCCCGGAGCTGATGAAGGAGATGCCGAACACTCCTATATACTGCACGAAGAGCGGCAAGACGATACTTAAGGGCCATTACCACCAGGACTGGAACTTCGTTGAGGTGAAGACAGGGGACACGCTGGACCTTGGAAATAACAAGCTCACCTTCGTAGAAGCAAAGATGCTCCACTGGCCTGACACCATGTTCACCTACATGTCGGGAGAGAACATACTCTTCAGCAACGACGGCTTCGGGCAGCACTACGCTTCTGAGTTCATGTACAACGACCTGGTAGACCAGAACGAGCTCTTCAACGAGGCGATAAAGTACTACGCAAACATACTGACGCCGTTCAGCAGCTTCGTTACGAAGAAGATCGAGGAGATCCTCGGCTTCAACCTGCCCCTCAGCATGATCTGCCCTAGCCACGGCGTTATATGGAGGGATAACCCTGCCCAGATAGTCGGGAAATACGTTGAGTGGGCTAAGGATTACAAGGAGAACCAGATAACCCTAATATACGATACCATGTGGAACGGAACGAGGCATATGGCGGAGGCCATAGCTGAAGGCATCAAGGAAGTCAACAAAGACGTGAACATCAAGCTGTTCAACTCGGCGCACAGCGACAAGAATGACATAATGACAGAGGTGTTCAAATCCAGCATGGTGCTGGTAGGGTCCTCGACCATAAACAGGGGTATACTTTCCTCCACGGCCTCGATACTTGAGATGATCAAGGGGCTCGGCTTCAAGGGCAAGAAGGGAGCTGCCTTCGGATGCTACGGCTGGAGCGGCGAATCTGTGAAGATAATCACCGAGGAACTTGCAAAAGCCGGCTTCGAGATAGTCAACCCTGGCATAAAAGAACTCTGGAATCCAGATGAAGGCGCTCTTGCGAGAAGCAAGGAATTTGGCAAGTTTGTGGCAGAAAAGTTGTAAATGTTTCAATTTTGAAAAAACATTCACATTTTGTTAAGAAATTCCTTGACTAATCTTTATGGTTTGCTATAATACAATTAACAATAATCTTCAACTAATTGTGAAAAGGGCAAACTTTCCGAAAGGTTAGGACGCAAAGTCATGAGTCTAAGGCAATGTTTTTACAGCTAATGTTGTTACGATCGTCAGACCGCCACAGCATTTGTGGCGGTCTGTGTGTTTCTAGCCCAAGGATTGAAAGGCGAAATTATGCTACTAGTTAACAAAACAAACAATGAAGTGATTTCGGAAAACCTGATGACAGCAGATTCCTTTTTCAAAAGGCTCAAGGGCCTGATGTTCACAAAGGAACTGCCAGAAGAGGACGCTTTGCACATCATCCCCTGCAACGAGATACACATGTTCTTCATGAACTACAGCATCGACGTGCTGTACCTGGACAGGAACAAGGAAATTGTCCACATGGACGAAGGCATGCAGCCGGGGAAGATCGGAAAGAAAGTTAAGAACGCAGTCTCTGTAATTGAACTTCCGCACGGCAGGATCAAAACAAAAAGCCTTGCGATCGGCCAGGAGGTGGAGTTCAGACAGAGATAACAACAAAGTTATAATTATTCAGTTAATTATAAAGCCATTATTTAAAAAATACATATTTAAGGAGGAGAGTATTATGTTGGAAAGAATGAAAGGCTTACTTAGAGAAGAAGAAGGCCAGGGTGCTACCGAGTATGGTCTGATGGTTGTTCTTGTTGTTATCGTTGTTGGTGTAGCTATGGCGATTTTCGGCGGAGCGCTGAATAATGTATTCGAATCAATCGGCACAAAAATCGGTGAAGCAACTGACTAGCAGCGCTGAGTAGTCAAATTAAGAGAATATTAGTGAACAAAGGCTTTGCAGCAGTGCGAAGCCTTTGTTTAAAAGGAGAAAAATTATGATTAGAAGGATCAAAACATTACTTTCTAAAAAGGAAGGCCAAGGCGCTACAGAATATTCGCTTGCATTTTTGGCGGTTGTTTTAATTGTAGTAATGGTTGCGATTCCTGTGTTCAATTCGTCTATAACTGGATTTTTCGGATCGTTAAAAAATGCTTTGAATTTATAATCTGCTGAATACATACTTTTATGGGGGCAATATGATTTTTGATGTGATTTTAGCTTTGGTATTAATAATATGTTTAGTAACGGATGTATGTAAACAGAAGATATATAATATAGTAATATTTCCAGCGATATTAGTCTCATTAGCATTAAATGTATGGTCTGGAGGATTAGTAGGATTTAAATTTTCACTCGTAGGTTTTTTTACAGGATTTGCAATCCTTCTGCTCCCTTATCTAATGGGCGGAATGGGAGCGGGAGATGTTAAACTTCTGGCATTTATTGGCGCTCTAAAAGGGAGTATTTTTGTTTTGAACACGGCAATGTTTATGGGAGTGATAGGAGGAGTTATTGCCATAGCAATAATGATATCAAAAAAGCAGCTAGCTCTTTTCTTCAAATCATTATTCAAGTGGTTTTACTCTTTCTTTATCGGTATAAGATATAAATTTGAATTTTCGGCATCAGAAAAATACCCATATGGGATAGCTATAGTTTTAGGTGCATTCATTTGCCTGTTTTTTAAGGAGGCGTGGATAATATGAAAAGTGAAAATGGTCAATCAGCAGTTGAATTGGCATTGTTAACACCGTTCATAGTGATATTAATGCTGTGCGTAATTGACTTTGGGATGTTTCTTTATCAGAGCAATACAACTAATTATTTGGCACAGGAAGCAGCCAGGGTGGTTAGTCTTGAGAGTGTTGATACATTAACTGATAGTGAGGTTGAAGATGCCATAGGCAATGATTCTGTACAAATAACCGTTTCTAGAACAAAAGAAGGACCAGGCGGAATAGCGACAGTAACAGTTACACGCAGCATGGTAGGGGCATACATTTTAAAAACCTCAGAAATGTTTCTTGATGATCAAATTACATACACTTCAACCATACGCATAGAATAGGAGGGAGATAAGAATGAATAAATTTTTTAATTTCAAAAGAGATGAAAATGGAAGCACAATAATACTGACTATTTTAATTATATTCCTATTATGCGGAATGGGCGGATTTGCGGTTGACGCCAGCTACTTATACAGGACAAAAGGCGAAATGAGAAAGGCAGCAAATGCTGCAGCGCTTTCAGGTGCACAGCTGTTATACACGGACACTAGCACAACAGTATTCAGGCAGAATGCAGAAGCTATGGCCGAAGATATCGTTGATGATAACAACCAGGGTGATTGCGATTCGATTGATGCAGATACTCCGGCGATGCCTAATAATCTTTACAACAAGGTTACAGTAACCTTGCAAAAAGATGTGACACCTTTTTTTATGAAAATATTTGGAGTTACAAATGTACCAATAACGGTTACTTCCAGTGCAATAAAAGACGTAGAAATTGATGGGATGGGCGGAATAAGGCCACTAGGCATTAATAAAGACAGCCTACCACTGAAAGTAGGAACTAAGTATTTAGTGAAAGATGACAATAAAATGGAACAGCAAGGATGGTTCGGATGGATAGACATAGGGCAAGGAAATAGTGCGAGTGGAGCTCTCGATTATATGAATAATGGATGTCCAAACACAATAAATCTTGGGGATATTGTTAATGTTGCCCCAGGAAATATGGCTAGCGTAAGTTCAAAGGCAAACTTACCAATGACAGTACCTATATTGATTTATGAGAAAATTACTTCTGGAAAAAAAGTTACATTTAAGGTTACAGGCTTTGCTATAGTCAAGCTAACATCACCTGCAAAAAAAGAGGTGTATGCTGAATTTATTAAAACCGTAAATTTGAATTCTAATACTGGCCTGCCAAGTGACTTTAGGGCTTTCAATACAAGATTAGTTAAATAGGGGTGATACTATGAAATCGAAATTCATATTAATTCTCGCGGTCATAATGGCTATTATTACAACAGTATTGTTCAGGCAATACATGGTGAGTTTGGATAAAAAATACAAGGCTGCGAACCAGATTGTAACAGTAGTTGTTCCTAAGACAAACATAGAGACTGACAAAAAAATAACAGCTGATATGCTTACAACTAAAGAAGTAAGTGCGGGATCAATTTTGTCTGATGCATTAAAGAAGAGCAAGGATGTTGAAGGCAAATACGCATTAACAGATTTAAAGGCAGGAGAAGTTCTTTATACTGAAAGATTAACAGATCAATCAACTGAAAATGATGAAGTAACAAGGAAAATATCGGAAGGAGCCAGGGCAGTCTCGATCGGAGTCACAGATGTTACAGCTGTAGCTAAAATGATACAACCCGAAGACCGTGTTGATGTAGTGTATTCTATAAATGGTCAAACAAGCATTGTTGCTGAGAATATCCGGGTGCTTGCCGTAGGCAAAATTTTGAATGAAAATAGTAATGCCACTAACGAGAAAGAAAATACTTCTGACTATGGAACTATCACTTTAGAGCTCTGGCCGGGAGACGTAGTCAAAGTGATTAATGCTGATGAAAATGGCACGATAAAATTCGTGCTTAGAGGCAAGTACGCGCCTTAACATATGCTATGATGGAGGAACAATAATGGAAATGAGCGAAATGCCAAATGGAGAAGTAAAAAAGAGAGGGAAGATGGTCATCTTCATTAGCGGGAAGGGCGGAGTAGGGAAGACTGTTCTTTCTGTAAATTCGGCAGTTGAGCTTGCTGAGAGGGGATTTTCAACTTGCCTGATGGACGGTGATTTTCAATTCGGAGATTTAAATCTTGCCTTGGACTTACAGCCTTCGTTTACTATTAGTGACTTGATTTCGGGAGCAGAGTCGCTGGATAACATTAAGATATCATATTATCTGGACAGGCATAAAAGCGGTGTCAATGTTCTGTCAGCACCAATTAAACCTGAGCAAGCAGATTTAATTGAGAATATCCATGTTAAGAAGATCTGTAGCAAAATATTAGAAGAGCATGATTATTTAATCGTTGATCTGCCTTCAAGATTGAGTGAAAATAATTTGACTTTCATGGAATTAGCGGATCAAATATTTTTAATTACAGATACGAGTTTCACTGCTGTGAAGAATACTAAGATAATGCTCAGGATAACAAAACTACTGAATATGGATGACAGAATACAGGTCATAATAAACAGGTCAGATGCACAGGGTTTAATTAAAGCGGTTGATGTAAAGAACATGCTCGACATTGGCGATGCTATCTATATCAGCAACAACACAAAGATTGTCTCGAGGTCTTTTGCGATGGGAATACCATTTGTAAATGATAAACCAAGGGAAAGAATAAGCAAGGATATAGATTTGTTGGTAGACAGAATTTGCGGAAAATAATTTTGGAAAGGGGAGGTAAGGCATGGGATTGCTTAATAGAATCAACGCTTCTCAGAGCATAGATAATGCTGGCTCAGAGAAACAAAGAGAAGACGGAGATCAGAATATATCCGGTGCTGCTTCTAGCACGAGTTTATTAGAGCCAAAAACTAAGAAGAGAACAGGTCCATCAAATGTTAAGGAACGTGAGTTTAAAGCAAAAATTCAAAGAAATCTTCTCGAGGAGATAGGAAACACTCAAGATGTTGAAAGAGTTGTGGCGCAGATACCTGTCATTGCACTTGATATTGTTCGAAGAGAACCAGACAAGTACAGGTTTGTAAACGTACAAAAGGTTATACAGGAGCTTATTAACGATGTAACTGGATATGGGCCTATAAATCCACTTCTCCTCGACTCGGAAATAACAGAAGTCATGGTCAACGGTCCGGATATGGTCTACGTTGAAAAAAAAGGAAGAATTCAATTAACTGATATTAAATTCAGCGACGATGGGCAAGTGATGCAGGTCATAGATAAGATTGTTGCACCTTTGGGAAGAAGAATCGATGAAAGCAGCCCAATGGTGGATGCTAGACTTCCGGATGGGTCCAGAGTCAATGCAATAATACCTCCACTCTCCTTAAATGGACCTGTTCTGACTATAAGAAAGTTTGCCAGGGTACCTTATACGGTGGAGGATCTCATAAGAATGAAAACTTTAAGTAGGGAAATGGCAGTGTTTTTAAACGCTTGTGTAAAAGCAAGACTCAACATATTCATCTCCGGAGGAACTGGATCAGGAAAAACAACAACTTTAAATGTACTTTCATCCTTCATTCCTAACGATGAAAGAATACTCACTATAGAGGATGCTGCTGAACTTCAGTTAGGGCAGGAGCATGTTGTTTCTCTTGAGTCAAGGCCAGCTAATATTGAGGGTAAGGGTCAGATTCCAATAAGAGATTTAGTAGTCAATTCTTTAAGAATGAGACCCGACAGGATAATCGTCGGTGAGTGTAGAGGTGGGGAAGCACTCGATATGCTTCAGGCCATGAACACCGGTCATGATGGATCTTTGGCAACAGGCCATGCTAACAGCCCGAGAGACATGCTTGCACGTCTTGAAACAATGGTGCTTATGGCTGGTGTAGAGCTACCAGTGAAAGCAATCAGACAGCAAGTTGTGGGCGCATTGGATTTGATAGTCCATCAGGAAAGATTCAAAGATGGCACAAGGAGAATCACTAATATAACCGAGGTTCAGGATATGGAGGGGGATGTTATTGTTCTCCAAGATATATTTTCATTCAACCATGTTGGGGTAGATGATACAGGTAAGATACTTGGTGAACTGGAGGCAACAGGCATAAGGCCAAAATTCTATGAAAAATTTCATGAACACGGCCTGAATGTCCCAACATCAATATTTAGTACTGTGAGGTGATATAATGGAAAATCTATTAACTATATTTCTGTTTATTTCGATTTTCCTGTTTGCCACTGCAGGTCTCTATATCTATATGCTCAGGGACAAAGAGGTTGAGAAGCGGCTAAGTTACTATCTCGATATCGAAAATAGATTTAAAGAGCGGAAAAGCCAAAATACATCATCGAAAGACTTGAAAGATTTCCTTAAGAATTCAAATGAGTATATTAGAGAAATCATGAAGAGAGGCATGCCAGCTAAAGATCAAAAAAGGATAAATCAACAGCTGATTGCGGCAGGAGTTTCTTTGAAACCTGAGGAATTTATCGCCGCGAGAGCATTCTTTGCGGTAGTGACCGGTTTGATGTTTCAAATCCTTTTTAAAAATGCAATATTCCTATTGATCGGAGTCGTTTTAGGAGCCTATTTACCCAAGATATGGCTTTCAGCAAAACGTCAAAGGAGAGTTGACAAATTCAACGATGGCTTGGCTGATATGATAACAACAATAGTTGGTTCACTAAGAGCAGGCTACAGTTTTTCACAAGCATTAAAAACGGTTTCTGAAGAGAGTGAATCGCCTATCAAAGAGGAAATTCAGACTCTATTGAATGAATTAAACTACGGAATATCTTTGGAAGAGGCTCTGAATAATTTAAAGACAAGGATGCCAAGTGTCGATTTGGAGCTGATGATCCATGCAATATTGATTCAAAGGCAGATAGGAGGCAATCTTTCGTTAATCCTTGAAATAATTGTAAACACAATAAGGGAGAGAAAAAAATTGCAGCGACATGTTAGGACATTAACAGCCCAGGGCAGACTGTCAGGCAGAGTAATTGCTGGATTGCCTGTTGTGATATTCTTCATTATGTTTTCAATGAACAGGGACATAGTTATGGAATTCTTATACAACAGGACTGGTCAGATTGCCATCGGAATAGGTGTAGTTATGTGTCTGATTGGTTTCTTCACGATGAATAGAATCACAAAAATCGAGGTGTAGCTTATGGACATGCTCTTGTTTTCATATTTTATTATGATGAGTTTAGTCATTGTTTCTTTAGTTTTGGTGCAGGGTGAAAGGGAAGATAAAAAGAAATCAAGGATAGAATCATACGTTCATATGCGTGCCCCAAAAGAAGAAGCACATAAAGTTTCGAAAAAAGATATAAAGGTTAAATTCAAAGATCAATTTAAAGGTATTACTCAAAAATTAAGAAAGTATTATAACACAGCTAAACCAACACATAAGGAGGACGAATTACAGCTCAAGCTCCTTAGGGCAGGCAGCCCTTTGAAGATGACGGTTGCTGACTACTACATTATAAACAACATACTCAGGATTGCTGTACCTTTACTCTTTGTCGCTGTGGCTATTGTACTCAAATTGAAATTCGCCCAGATTGTTCTCGTTTTTCTGCTTGGGTTCGTCGCGTCTTTTAAAACGTTTGATGCTTACCTTAGCATTAAAACCAGAGAAAGGAATAAAAAAGCACTTAGAGAGCTGCCGGATTTCCTTGATATTTTGACAATTAGTGTAGAGGCTGGCTTAGGCTTTGATTTGGCTTTAAGCAGAACAATTGAAAAACGTAACGGAGTACTGCCTATCGAATTCAACACCTGTCTCGAAGAGATGAGATTAGGTAAGACAAGAAAGGATGCTCTTACTGGGGTCAAGGACAGGCTGAATTTTGAGGAGATGGCATCCTTTGTAAACAGCATCATCCAATCAGAGAAACTGGGAACAGGAATTGTCCAAACACTGAGAGCAAAATCAGAAGATGAAAGAGATAAGAGAAAACAGAGGGCAGAAGAACAAGCAATGAAGATGACAATCAAGATCCTGATACCGCTTATCGTGTTCATTTTTCCGAGCATTTTTATCATTGCACTTGGGCCTGCATTATTGAAGATGTTCAACAACACTGGAGGACTTTTCTAACATTGATGTTTATTTACTTACCCCTTAAGGTGAATTTACTTTAAGGGGACTTTATTCTGTTATTGGCACTGACATGGGGGGGTGTGGAAATTGAAAGTAATCAAGATAAGCGGCAATAGCCAGGATATTGATATTATTAAGAATAGCGAATATAACATTTTGGAAGGCAGCGCAGTTTTTATCCTGGACGAAAATAAATTATTATACGAATTCGTTGAAAAAATAAATGTTGATAGCAAACTATTGTACAATTTGAAGATAGCAAATGATGTGTATTTTTTCGGAATCCCAACGGTTTTTTGTGACAAGATAACAGGTGAAAAATATATTCAAGAAGTGACATCTCTTTCGCATTTGCTTGAAAACGCAAATTTTGAACAGTTGAGAGATGGAAGTCTAATTTTTAATTGTGAAGAGGACGAGCTCATATTCAAAGTTAAGCAATCACTTGTTTATCTTGATATCGACCTTGATGTCATGTCAAAAAAAGAAAAGGATGACAAGCAGATACTCGATGCTTTCAGAAAAAAATATGAAAAACTGAGATGTTCAATATCAAGCAGTGCCAGGGAGCTTCAGAATCTTGGTACTTTAGACGAATTTGTTAATGAAAAGAGCGAATTTATTGACAATGTTTATGGAATTGAAGTAAATCTTGAGGAAGCTAGGGAGAGAGAACTTAATGTAGCTGTCATGGCTACAAAAAAAGCTGGAAAGAGCGTGATTGTTAATTCGTTTTTGGATGAGCAATATGCGCCTACTAGTCTTGAACTTCCGACACCAAATAACTGCATATATAAAAGGAGTAAAGACAATACTATCAGAATTTTATACGGCAACAATAATCTGAAGTTTAAAAGGCCCGAAGATGTGTATGACTATCTGTATAGTGAATTTAAAAAAGCACAGAATGACAAAGCAAGCGGATATACTTTGGAGGATATGGAAATTCACTACCCGAGCAAAGGGAACGGCATTGGCGACTTCACATTGATTGATACGCCAGGAAGCAACTATGTTGCAGCAAAGAGATTTGACAGCAGTGAGAATATTCATAAAAAGCTTGCATACAAATGGATCGATAAATCTGATGTTATCCTCTTTCTGATTAACTATTCAAATTACCTTACTGAGGATGAGGAGGAATTTCTTAGAAACATCAAGAAACAGTTTGAGGAACAAAAAAAATTCTACTCATTAATAATTGTGGTCAACAAATTAGACGAAATGTATATAAGCGAAATCGAGAACAAATCTGTTGCAAGGTTTTTAGATTATATTAGGAATAAACTTTACGAATTAGGTTACAATAACTTCATAGTTTTGGGAACCTCAGCCAGGACCTACTATGATGTAATAAATACAATCAAGATAGATAAAGAATTATCACTTACGATTCCGGACTATCAACCTATTGAAAAACTAAAGAACAATGAACTAAGGGCAAGACTCAAGATTCTTAAATCAAGATTTGTGGGTCAGGCTGAAATGAGTTCGTTGTCCTTTGTTGATGAGCAATTGGAAAGATTTGAGTGTTTCCATGGAATTCAAAATTATAATCTTGAAATACTTAGAGAGAAAAGTGGCATTCCAAAACTCAGAAACTATACCTCATATGTCGGCATGCAGAAAGCTAATGTTGAACTCTATAGGAATATAATAAGGAAAATCGATGAAAAGTACATTAAGATAAGCAATAAATCTAAGATAACAAGATTCATGGCTTCAAAAGAAGAAAATTTTGATAAAATGGAAGAATTTCAAAATATGATAAACCAGGTCATGGGAAGAATTAATGTTATTACGGGAGATATCGGGGAAAAATTGAACTTCGAACAGTTCAAGAGTAATTTGCTTCAAAGGGTTAAGCATGACATGGATGATGTGTTGGACCATATGCTTGATATTGGCGAAGCAAGAATTGACGAATATTTTATGAAACTTTTACTTAAAACTTCAGAAGAACTCAAAGATATCAAAAATCAAACCAGAGAAATAGAATTCTCCATCAACAAGAAACTATTTATTAGTGAGATTAATCATGTGATCGAAAGAGCTGTAGCAGCTGTAAACAGTGAGATACTTAGTAAAGAAGATTATGTGAGACAAGCAGAAAAAAATATGAGACAGATTGTGGAGAATTTCAGTTATGCTGTTAGAAGAGAATACAGCATAAAGGACTTTGATATTACTGTACCAAAGATAAATCATGAATTCAAAAAAAATGTAATATTTAATATGCCGCAAATAGATATAAATGACAGCGTTATTCAAGAAAAAATTCGCGGGTGCATTGAGTTTAAGGAGACAGGATTTCAAGGTATCTTCAATAGTTTCAGAAAGGAAAAGCAAGGCACATATTTCCTTAATAGTGAGAAATTAAGAAGAGTGAATGTTGAGTACATTGAAAGTATCAGGTGCGGTGAATACAATGAGTATTATGAAATGATAAAGTATACTTTTTCCAACGCATTGGGAGAACATGTCAATAACCTTGTTATCAATTATAATGACATATTAAATGTATACGAAAGTATTTTTTCGGATTTACTGGGTAGCATGGAGAGTGTCAAAGAAAAGTCTGAGAAACAAATAACAATTCTTGATAGAAACATTGATTTTTATAATTCCATTGAGAGCATCATGTCAAATTTCAACGAATCATGGGAAGAAGTAAGGAAAGCTTAAGCAATAGGAGGACAAAATGGGCATTGCTAATTTAAGCAAAGGACAGAAACTATTTGGTTTATTATTATTCTTACCATGTTTTATGATAGGTAAGATAATGGATAATGATATCTGGTTTATATTAAATTGCGGTCGATATGTTACAGAAAATGGAATTCCGCACATCGAACCATTTACAATTCATCAGGGCCTATCATATATAATGCAGCAGTGGATGTCAGCAGTTATATTTTGGAAAATATATAGTTTTTCAGGAGAAGCAGGACTAATATTTCTTGTGTTCGTTTTTTACGTTCTATTTGTATACATGACTTTCAAAGTGTGCATGCTCCTCTCAGAAAACAATTTTCCAGTTTCATTTATAATAAGTATTGTTGTCAGCAGCTTGATGCTCCCATTCATGGTTGAAAGGCCGCATATATTTTTATTTCCAATAATGCTTTCAGAAATATATTTATTGGAAAAGTTTATACACTATAAAAATATAAAATATTTAGTATCTTTACCGATTCTATCATTGTTATTGATTAATCTTGAAGCAGCTATATGGCCTATACTGTTCGTAATTTTCCTACCATATATGATTGATTCATTTAAATTCAAGTATAAATTTATAGAAGGGCAAGGCTATGATAAGAAACCCTTGATTTTTGCCGCCCTGGGGATGTTGATTTCGGGATTTTTCAATCCCTATGGAATCAAAGCTATGACATATTTATATACCTCATATGGATATGATGAGATGACATACCTTATATCAGAACTGATGCCAGCAGACATAAATACCTTAATGGGAAAGGTGATTATTGGAACAATATTCCTTGTGGCCTTTTCTATGATTATTTATAAAAACGGACAGTATAGGCTTAGATATCACCTTTTAACCTTGGGCACTGCATATTTGTCTTTATCTTCGATAAGAAGTTTCAGTTTCTTTATAATCTGTGGAATAATACCGTTAGCATATTATTTTAAGAATTATTCGATACCCATAAAACTAATAAAGAATGATAAAAAAACTCTTCGGATAAGAAAGATATTATTAATGCTTCTTGTGATTACTGCCATAGCAGGTATTGTATATCAAAACAAGATGACAAGCGATGACAGGCAAAAAGACTTAGGCAAGGCTGTTGACTACCTGGAACAATTGAATAAGCAAGAAATGGTTTTATATTCCGGTTTCAATGATGGTGGATACATAGAGTTCAGAGGGTTGAAAACCTACATAGATCCGAGAGCCGAGGTTTTTTTGAAAAGCAACAATGGTAAAGATGATATCATGAAAGAATATGAACAAATGCATAGAGGTAAAATTTATTATAAGGATGTTCTAAAAAAATATAAATTTACACACCTCGTTTTGTCAGACAATGACATGCTTTATGGATACTTGGATTATGATAATGAGTATGAATTGATATACTCTTCTGCACATTATAAAATATATGAAAAAGTAAAATTTTAACAATATTAAGGAAGGAACTTTTTTGAATGCATTATCATAAAGATTTAACTTATATAAAAAATTTGTGGCTAATTTTTGCTTTTATATTTTTTATGAAACAAATATTTGTGTTAGTAAACTTGTTTCCATTCCGACCTTATATGATAGTCTATAGTATAGCTACAATAATGCCACTTTTTCTTATAATTGTATATTTCGCTTAGAAACTGC
>DBML01000006.1 GCA_002298915.1 Clostridium sp. UBA699 | reverse complement strand
ATTACTTACCTCCTACTCGATTTAAGCGTTTTCTCTTTCCCTGTAGTCCAGGTCTACATTCTCAAGCTCAACAACCTTAGTCTTGAACTTGACCTTGTAGCCTATCCAGAGGGACAGGAACAGCGGCAGCCCTATGTAGGCAGCTATGAGCCCGTTCCAGTCTATAGAGGCAGAGGTTATATAGCTTACGCCCTGGCCGAGTATGACTATAATGCATAGTGCGAGCGCTATGATAGGCCCTGTTGGGAAGAACTTGGCCACGTATTTCAGGGCTTTGAGGTCCCTGCCCTGAGCAAGATAAGCCTTCCTAAACCTGTAGTGGCAGGCTGCTATTCCAAGCCAGGCTATGAAGCCTGCCAGGCCTGAAGCCGCCACGAGCCATACATAGACGGTCGTCTCGGCATAAAGCCCCGTGAGGAAGCATAGCGATGCGACCAAAGTTGTGACTATCAGAGAATTAACAGGCACTCCTCTGGAGTTGAGCTTCGCAAGAGCCTTGGGAGCTTTTCCTTCCTTGGCGAGCGCGTAGAGCATCCTCGTTGAGGCGTACATCCCTGAGTTACCTGCTGAAAGAACAGAGGTGAGGATGACGGCGTTCATGAGTGAAGCTGCTGCAGCTATGCCGGCCTTTTCGAAAACCATAGTGAAAGGGCTGACCGCGACGCCTGCCTGAGTGTAAGGGATGAGAGCGCCGACGACTATTATCGTTCCAACGTAGAATATCAGTATCCTCCAGAAGATTGAGTTTACAGCCTTGGGTATGTTCTTCTCAGGATCTTCCGTTTCGCCTGCAGCAATTCCGACCAGCTCGGTTCCCTGGAAGGAGAAGCCGGCTATAAGGAATATCATGAAGATTGACTTGGCTCCGCCGACAAAAGGGGCTTCTCCTATGGTGTAGTTTGAAAAGCCTACAGCATTGCCGCCGATTATGCCGAATATTGTAGCAACGCCTACGACCAGGAATACTATGACCGTAACGACCTTGATGCTCGCGAACCAGAATTCCGATTCCCCGTAAGCCTTTGCAGACATCAGGTTGAGCGATACTATTATCGCAAGGAACAGCACGCTCCAAACAATAGCGGGAACGTCAGGAAACCAGTACTTCATAAGAAGCGCACCAGCAACCATCTCGCAGGCAACTGTTATCGCCCAGTTGTACCAGTAGTTCCAGCCCATAGCAAAACCAAGGGCGGGGTCGATAAATTTTGATGCATAGGTTCCGAACGAACCGGCGACAGGCATGAAGGTCGCCATCTCGCCGAGACTTGTCATAAGGAAGTAAACCATTATGCCTATGCTTATGTAAGCAACAAGAGCTCCGCCAGGACCGGCCTGGTTGATCGTGGCGCCGAGAGCCAGGAATATGCCTGTTCCGATTGCGCCTCCGATTGCGATCATGTTCAGGTGCCTTGCCTTCAGGCCCCTTTGTAATTCATGTTCTTCGATTGGATTCATTTTTTTCCCCCCGTTTTAGATGTTAAAATATATAAAGCCCTGAGCTCACACTCAGGGCATTAGACCTCCGTTGCATCCGCACGGCTTCATATGCTTGAATGATAGCTCAACACAATATCCTTGTGACAGTCCAACACATGTTCTGTGAAGGCCCAGCATTGCAGCCTGAAAGCGTCGGCAGCATTGCTTCGGCGGGATTTCCTTTCAAACGGAATCATCGTGCTTGCCTTATCCGTTCTACTCTTAAAGCCCGCGCCTCTATCAATATTATTCTTTTACACAAAAAGTAATTATACAACTACGCATGCGAATAGTAAATAGTTTTATGCATATTCCCTGATGATTAGCCGATAATCACTGTAAGGATAACGAATGCGGCTAACGTGAAGACTATGTGGATAGAGAAGAAATTTACTACGAATCCCTTCTCCTCGCAGTCGCCTTCGATGTAGACAGGGATGAGGAATGTCGGCGGAAGGATGAACAGCGTGTACAAAGCGACCTGGAACATCCGGTCAAGGCCAAGCATGCCCTCGACTACATATGTGTTGAGCAGCCAGGCGGCTGACAGCATCACGGCCATCCTTAGGAGCACTGCCGAGGCGGGCTTCAGGAAGTTCCTGAGGCTGAAGTTCAGATCTTGCCCTATGATGATGAGCGTGAGGGGGACAGAGAGGCTTGATATTAGCGAAACCGCTGCAATTAATGCGGAGCTAAGCGGATTTGACTGAAGCTGCTGAGAATGGCCCGAAAGTGATGCCGCAATTCCAAGGGCTGCACCGACAAGCAGGGGAGACTTAAGCATCCCGATAAGCTGCTCCTTAAGGGACAGCTTCTTTATACCGCTGAACTCGCAGCTCACCTTCTGCAGGAAGTTCGTTAGGACGGTGAAGATGAAAACAAGGTTTCCGATATCGAGTATAGCGAGCTTGTAAAGCTGCTCGGCCCCGAACACTGCTGTGAAAAGGGGATAGCCCACAAGCCCGGTGGTGAAGCTCGAGAACACAGAGGGGTAGAACTGGTTCGCGGAGCGCTGAAGCCTCTTGAAAAGGAAACCCAGGGACAGGGCTGCAGAGCAGGACGCGAAGACAACCGTGGAAATAACAAAGTATTCCGGTTTAATGTCGCTCCTCAGGAAAGTGAGGAATATGAGGCAGGGCAGGGAGAAGTTTAGCACTAGCTTTTTCATGCCTGCCACCGCTTCCTTGCTCAGGAAGTTTCTTTTCTTAAGGGCTGCCCCAAACGCGATCAGGAGCACCACGGGCATGATCTTGAAAACAACAGAAGAATCTGCGGTCATGATAGCACCTCCCATCAAAAACAGCCAGTCTGCAAGTGCATCCGGCTGTTATGGATCAGTAAATGTTCGTCGTGTTTACAATAAAGCCGTCGAAGTAAGCCTTGGAGTTCACGTACTCTGCCTCATCATCGATGACCCAGCCGATAACAGGAACCTTAAGACTCCTGAGGGCCTTCAGGGTCGAACCGCTGACGTTCACAGTCTCATAGGCTATGAAGTTCGGCCTGCTTTCAAAATCCAGCAGCAGGTTCGAAAGTATGAACTGCTTGTACCAGGGCAGCCTCGTCGTTCCCGCGTACTCGACATCGTAGTCGGTTATAACGAAGCTTCCGGAAAGCTGTCCCCTAAGCACCTCGGGAGCGTTGTCCCTGAACCACTTGAGAGAAAACGGGTTGAAGGACTGGACCGCGTACTGGCCTCTGTATGATTTGAGCTCCTCGTAAAGAATACTCTCGAGGACGCCTGTCGTGCCCTCGTTCTTTATCTCTATGAGGATTGGGGTCTGGCCTTTAACCATTGCAAGGACATCGCTGAACAGGGGGGCCGACTCCGATGAGCTGCCTAGCTTCAGCTTCGAAAGCTCTTCGTATGTTAGGACGCTCAGGTTACCGTCGATTCCGAACATCCTTTTCAGTTTTTTGTCATGGAATACAACAAGCTTGTTGTCCTTCGTAAGCTGAACATCGAGCTCGATTGCGCAGCCCTTTTCAACCGCCGCTCTGAAGGCCGGCATGGAATTTTCAACGGGACCTGTGCTGCCATGGATACCTCTGTGGGCAATCAGCCTTTCTGTGAGCCAGGCTGTGCGGCTTTTGTCGGCAGGTTCGGCCGCCCTGGCGAAACCGACCAGCAGGAAGCCTGCCAAAAGCATTGCTGCGATAACGGCAGAGAGCGTTATCAGCCTCTTTTTCTTCATAAAAAATCTCCTCCAAACTTGCGCAGCGGCGAGCCTGCGTTATAAGTTAGTTAATTATATCAGAGAATTCAGGCGATTAACAACTCGAAAATCGCTTTCCTGTAGAAATTTGTACCATATTAGAGGGTTTTTGCACGGTCTGTAGAATATGTACATAAATAAGCGCTTTAGAGGAGTTGGGAGCAAATGTTCAAGAAAAAACCGGCAATATTTTTAATTCTTATATTTGTAATTTCACTGCTGTCATTCACCGCTCCCGATAGGACTTCGGCAGAAAACGGAGACTATACATCGAAGGTTGACGTAGTGTTCGTGGTAGACGCTAGCAAATCCATGGTGGCAAGCGATCCGCAGGGGCTTACCGCGGAAGCCATGAAGATGTTCATAGACATGTGCCACATAAAAGGAGACAAAGGCGGCATGGTCGCCTACTCGGGCGGGATAACGAGGGAGTATGCACTCAGCGAACTGAACAGTGCCGACAGCAAAGCTGCTCTCAAGGAGACGCTCACCAACCTTTCGCTCGGAGACTGGACCGACATCGGGCTTGGGCTCAAGAAAGGCGTTTCGGTGATGAGGGATGGCCACATTGCAGGCCACAAGCCTATACTGGTGCTGCTTTCCGACGGGAAAAACGACCCGCAGAGGGACAAGACAGCATCCCAGGATGACCTGGCTGCAGCAATCACAGAGGCCAAAGCTCAGGGGTTCCCAGTATACACCATAGGTCTGAATGCTGATGGCACCGTGGACGAGAACCAGCTCAAGTACATATCAAGCGAAACGGGGGGCAGGTACTTCACGACCGGCAACGCAAACAACCTGCCGCAGATCCTCAGGGAGATATACGCTGAAAGCTCAAGCCTCAAGGTCTCCCAGCAGACCGCGATTACAGGGAACGGCAGCTTCCAGGACGTTGCCATAAACATACCCGACTCTAACAATGTGGAAGCCAACATCACCCTAATCTCAGCAAGCCCTGTGGAGCTCAAGCTCACCAACCCGGCCGGGAAGGCAGTGTCGATCCCTTCGGATAACGTGGTTTACTCGAAGTCCAGCAAGTACTCGATGCTCAAGCTGGTATCGCCTGCAAAGGGGAGCTGGAAGCTAAGCGTTAAGGGAACCAGCGGCGACAAGATAGACATCAGCCTCGTATCGAATTACGATTTCAGGACCGTTATGACGGTAAACCCTGAAGCGAACATCTACAAGGGAGACAAGGTGCAGGTTTCTGCATACCTGGAGAGCAACGGACAGAAGCTGGAGGACAAGGAGTTCTACTCCAGCCTTAAAGCAGTGCTATATTTCAAGAACCTCAAGAGCGGGGAGACTCAGAAGATAGACATGGCAAGAAGCGACAACAGCTTCGCTGCAGAGGTTACGATACCCGATGAAAGCAGCTACTCGCTGACAGCAAGAATAGAGGGTACAGGCTTCACGAGGGACAGCGCGGCGAAGAACATTGGCGCAGTAAACAGGGTGCCTGCTGCCCTTAAGCAAAACAGCAGCATAATACTCTGGACCAAGAATGCCAAGAGCCTTGACCTCTCGAAATACTTCAGCGACCCCGACAAGGACAAGCTGAACTACAAGGTTTCATCCACATCGCTCGACACTGTGAACATAAAGATCACCGACAGCTCCATGGAGATCGAGGGGAGAAAATGGGGTTCCAGCACCATCACAGTTACTGCCGAGGACGGCAAGGGGGGAAGCGCTGTCAGCGTCATAAAGGTGAACGTCTGGTACATCGTCTATATAATCCCGGCAGTTCTCGCTTTGCTTGCAATTCTGCTTGGAGCCGGATTCATGCTGAAAAAGAAGAGGGAAAAGGAGAACATGGCTCCGGCAGGTCAGATGCTGGTTCAGATAATTGACAAAGAGACCGGAGATGAAAGCGAACCGGAATACCTCGACCTGGGGGACTTCAAGGGTGCATTCTCTGTGTTCGCACTGCTGAAGTCGAACCCGGCATTCGAGGAGACGAGCAAGGTGATGCTCAAAGCCAAGGATGAAGAGACGATTATGCTCACAAACAGCTCAGCCTGCAGGATAGAGCTGGACGGAACTGAACTTGAGGCTGGGAAGGAATATGCGGTCAAGCTGAACGACACCATAAGGATAACACTCCCTGAGGGAAGGCTGTTGATCTCCATGAAGTACTGCTGGAGGAGCCTGGTGATGGTGGACGCGCTTTTCAAGGACGGGCTCGATTAAACAATATACCTTAGAAAGTAACTGGCGGCAACCCGTGTTTTGACGGAGAGCCGCCAGTTTTTTTGTGTGAAATTCAGGACAGTGCACACAAGGTTATAAAAATATGTTATAATACCTATAAAAAAACGTTATAATAGGTGGAAATATGGATTTTAAAGTTTTAGAAGCATTTATCAACGTCGCGAAATACAAGAATTTTTCAAAAGCCGCTAACTCGATCAGCGTCTCACAGCCAGCGATAAGCTCCCATATAGCTAAGCTTGAGAAGGAGCTCAGGATTCAGCTTTTCGACAGAACCTCAAAGGAGGTTGCTTTAACTCCGGCTGGGCAGACGTTCTTTAAATATGCTATCGATATTCTGGATGCAAAAGACAGGGCGATATCGAACCTGTCAGCCTTCAATGAAAAGGTTAAAGGCAAGCTGCACATCAGCGCCAGCACAACCCCGTGCAACGTTATCCTGCCCCAGCTGCTCAAGGATTTTCATTCCGCATACCCGGAGGTGAATTGCAATGTTACCGAGGAGAATTCCGGTGATATTGCAGAAAAGATCCTAAGCCTGGAAGCGGAATTAGGGATAGTGGGGAGAATGGTGAACGATGAAAAAATTAACTGCTGCAAGCTTATGGATGACGAGCTTTCGGTGATATCGCCGGCTTCCTTCAACCTCCCATCGGAGCTTTCTTTAAAGGAATTGGTTAAGAAGGACTTCGTAATGAGGGGCGTCAACTCGGCCACCAGGAAAGCCTTCGAGGACAGCCTTCAAAAAAATGGCATCAATATCAGCAATCTGAGCATACCATATGAAGTCAACAACCTCGATACTCAGATACGGTTCGTAAAGTCAGGTCTTGGAGTATCGGTGGTTTCCGGACAGCTTTTCGGAGAGTACGTGGAAAGCGGAATGATAAGGAGGAGCAGTATAAAGGGGATTTCAATAAAGAGGAGTCTTTACCTGATTGTCAGGTCAAACAGGACCCTTACCCCAACTGCGAACGCTTTTTTCAACTTCTGTCAGGACAAATACAATTTCAGAGCAGGGGAATAAAAAAAGGGTGCTTACTTGGTAAGCGCCCTTTTCAGATGCAATTTATTAAACTGGCGATATTGTCTTGTCCTTCAGTACTACGTCATGTGCTCCGCCTTCAACTATGCTTACTGATGAAACGAGCGTGAGCTTTGCCTTTTCCTGAAGCTCAGGTATGCTCAGTGCTCCGCAGTTGCACATTGTTGAACGGATCTTGCTCAGCGTGACGCTCAGGTTGTCATGCAGGCTTCCTGCGTAAGGAACATAGGAATCGACGCCTTCCTCGAAGGATAGCTTTGTAGCGCCGCCCAGGTCGTATCTCTGCCAGTTTCTTGCCCTTGCAGAACCTTCGCCCCAGTATTCCTTCATGTAGCTTCCGTTTACCATAACCTTGTTGGTCGGGCTTTCGTCAAATCTTGAGAAGTACCTTCCCAGCATGCAGAAGTCGCAGCCCATTGCAAGAGCAAGCGTGAGGTGGTAGTCGTGAACTATTCCTCCGTCCGAGCAGATAGGAATGTACACGCCTGTTTCCTCGAAGTATTCGTCTCTTGCCTTAGCAACTTCTATTACAGCTGTTGCCTGTCCTCGGCCTATACCCTTAGTCTCACGGGTTATGCATATCGAGCCGCCGCCTATGCCGATCTTTATGAAGTCAGCGCCAGCATCAGCAAGGAACCTGAAGCCCGCCCTGTCAACAACGTTTCCTGCTCCTATTTTTACAGCATCGCCGTAGGTCTCGCGCACCCAGCCGATCGTAAGCTTCTGCCATTCAGAGAAGCCCTCCGACGAGTCTATGCACACGACGTCAGCGCCAGCTTCAACGAGCGCAGGGATTCTCTCTGCATAATCCCTCGTGTTGATACCTGCGCCTACTATATATCTCTTGGAGGCATCCAGCAGCTCGAGCGGATTCTCCTTGTGCGAATCGTAGTCTTTTCTGAAAACAAACCCGACCATCCTCTGGTCCTCGTCTATGATAGGGAGAGCGTTGAGCTTGTTGTCCCAGATCACGTTGTTTGCTTCCTTGAGGCTTATGCCTTCCTTGGCGTAGATGAGCTTGTCAATAGGGGTCATGAACTCGCTTACCTTTGTGCTTCTGTCGAGACGGCTTATTCGGTAGTCCCTGCTTGTTACCATTCCGAGAAGCTTTCCGTTAGGTTTTCCGTCTTCCGTTACAGCAACGGTTGTATGCCCTGTTCTTTCCTTGAGCTCAAGGATGTCTTCCAGTGTCGAGTCAGGCCTGATGTTCGAGTCGCTCGCAACGAAGCCTGCCTTGCTCTTCTTCACCTTTCTCACCATTTCAGCCTGCTGCTCGATTGTCTGTGAGCCGTAAATGAAGGATATGCCGCCTTCCTTTGCAAGAGCCACAGCCATTTTGTCGTCTGAAACTGACTGCATTATAGCAGAAACGAGCGGAATGTTCATCGTGAGGGATGGTTCCTCACCTTTTCTAAATTTAACAACCGGTGTCTTCAGGGTAACGTTTGCCGGTACGCAGTCTGTTGAAGAATATCCGGGAACTAGCAAATACTCGCTAAAAGTACGTGACGGTTCATCATAATAATACGCCATTTCATTTCCTCCCATAAAAAGATTCATTAAAAAATTATAGTCTTTTATTGAGAAAAAAGCAATATATTTCACAAAAATGCTACATTATAATATTATGGTTACGACCTTAATTGTTTTCAGGTCGGGGAAACTGCGCATCGCAGGCATTTATGTTGCAATTGCAACATTGTTTTATCCGTAGTATAATGTTTGCGGGAGGGGATAATATTATGAAGGAAGAACACTTGAACCTGCTGTTCGGGACTCCGCTTTTCAGCAAAATAAACAAGGAGGACCTTCAGTCGCTGCTCACATGCCTAAAGCCGCACTCAAGGACCTATGAAAAGGGGAGCTACATCACCCATACCGGCGAAAGCATCAACTCGATAGGAGTGGTGCTAAGCGGGACTGTCCAGATGCTCAAGGAGGATGTCTGGGGCAACAAGTCCATTCTGGCGGTCATGCGCGAAAAAAGCATCTTCGGAGAGACTTTTGTATGCAGCAGGGTTTACAACAGCACCGTATCCTTCCAGGCAGCATCGGACTGCACAATAATGTTCCTGTCCTTTGAAAGGATACTCCATTCCTGTTCAGTGGCCTGCGATTTCCACCACAGGCTCATCGACAACGTAGTCGTACTTATAGCCCAGAAGAACATACAGCTTATGGAGAAGATAGAGATAACAGCGCAGAAAACCCTGAGGGACAAGATACTGGTATACCTTTCACGCGAAGCGCAGAGGAACGGTTCGCTTTACTTCACTGTCCCCATGGGCAGGCTTGAGCTGGCAGATTACCTCTGTGCAGACAGGAGCGCCCTTTCGAGGGAGCTGTCGCGGATGAAGGAAAAGGGGCTTATTGACTTCGACAGGAACACATTCAGGATATATGAGCATGTAGAATAAGAACACTGCGGTGTTCTTTTTTTCATCTCCCGGAATAAATGTTGCCTGTGCAACATGCAAAAGGGATTTGTTAAAGTATAATCAAATCATCAAATCAAGAAAAAACAAATCCGGGGAGGAATATAAATGAGTATGTTTTGTTATCAGTGCCAGGAGGCAGCAAAAGGAAAGGGCTGCGAGATCAAGGGAGTATGCGGCAAGAGCGAGGAGGTCGCAAAGCTTCAGGACCTTCTTATCTACACTCTGAAGGGTATCTCGGAGATAGTGGTCAAGGGAAAGCTTGACGTCAAGAGCTTCAGGGATGTCAACCATGAAGTGCTCAACAGCTTGTTCATGACAATCACTAACGCAAACTTCGACGAGGCTGCGTTTGAAAAAGAGATAAAGAAGATGATGGAGCTGAGGAACGAGCTCAGAGGCAAGCTTTTCGTGGAGAAGAGCTCAGGCGGCTTCTTCAGGAAGCTCTTCGGGGCAAAGAACGAAGAGGCGGATCCGGCGGTTGTCTACAACCTGCACGATGCTGCCACATTCGAGGCAGGCTACAGGGAGTCCATGCTTAAGAAGGCGGCAAGTGTAGGCGTGCTGGCAACAGAGAACGAAGACGTCCGCTCCCTAAGGGAGCTCATAATCTACGGGCTCAAGGGCCTTGCAGCTTACGCCCACCACGCGCTGAACCTCGGCAGGGAAAAAGATGAAATCTACAGCTTCATATACGAAGCCCTCGCAGCTACCGTGAACGACAGTCTCACGGCAGACCAGCTCGTAGCTCTTACGCTCAAGACAGGAGAGTTCGGAGTTACAACCATGGCCCTTCTTGATGAGGGGAACACCTCCAGGTTCGGAAACCCTGAGATCACAGAGGTAAACATCGGCGTAAGAAACAACCCTGCGATACTGGTTTCAGGACATGATCTCACAGACCTGGAGCAGCTGCTCGAGCAGACAAAGGGCACTGGAGTCGACGTCTACACTCACAGCGAAATGCTTCCTGCACACTACTACCCTGCATTCAAGAAATACGACAATTTCGTAGGGAACTACGGAAATGCATGGTGGAAGCAGCTCGAGGAGTTCGAAGCTTTCAACGGACCGATCCTCTTCACAACCAACTGCATTGTTCCGCCTAGAAACGAGGAAGTTAGGTCAAGGATATTCACAACCGGAGCGTCAGGCTATCCAGGCTGCGTACACATAGAAGCAGACAAGGACGGCAGGAAGGATTTCTCGCAGATAATCAAGCTTGCCAAGACTCTCAAGGCTCCGAAGGAAATAGAGACAGGCAAAATAGTAGGCGGCTTCGCTCACGAGCAGGTGTTTGCCCTTGCAGACAAGGTAGTGGATGCTGTCAAGTCGGGAGCCATAAGGAAGTTCTTTGTAATGGCTGGCTGCGACGGAAGGATGAAGAGCAGGGACTACTACACTGAGTTCGCAAAGAAGCTTCCAAAGGACACCGTAATACTCACTGCGGGTTGCGCAAAGTACAAGTACAACAAGCTTGACCTGGGAGACATAGGAGGCATCCCAAGGGTGCTCGACGCAGGGCAGTGCAACGACTCTTACTCGTTGGCGCTCATTGCCCTCAAGCTCAAAGAGGTTTTCGGACTTGCTGACGTAAACGAGCTTCCTATAGCATACAACATCGCATGGTACGAGCAGAAAGCGGTAATAGTTCTTCTTGCGCTGCTTCACCTTGGTGTGAAGAACATCCACCTGGGACCAACGCTTCCGGCATTCCTTTCACCAAACGTTGCTAAGGTTCTGGTAGAAACGTTCGGCATAGCAGGAATAGGAACTGTAGACGACGACATAAAGCTCTTCCTAAGCTAATAAATATAATGGCAGCTCCCGAAGGAATCATTAGTTCCCTTCAGGAGCTGCTTTGCTTTATTATCTGATTATCAAACACAAGGGGAGTTGGAGATGGGCATTTTCTTAATGGTATGTCTGCGAGACTCAAGAATGACTCTAATACACGCTCGTATCGACAACCAGATCGCAGCAGTTTTCCACATCCAGTTCACTGAAATAAAGTTCCTCCATCGGTATCCACAGGTTCCTGAAATTCATTAGGCTGTCAAAGCTGCTCCTGCGGAGGATCCTCTTTTCCTGGATTTCCGGGTTCACAGTAAGGAATACCTTCAGGTCGTAGGCGCCCCGCAGGCAGGGATGTAGGCTGTAGGAGCCCTCAACAACGCTGAGCCGCTTTTTTTCAAAGCATATCTCACGGCCGAAGCCCATTTCAGAACAGATATATGGCCTGAAGCAGACCGGCTTACCTTCCATCAGGGGTTCGATGACCTCCGCCAGGAACCGCTCATAGTGGACATTGCCACCCGGTTCTGCCAGCCTTTCCGGAGTCCTCAGCCCGGGCGGAAGAAAAAAATCATCCATGTGGAAGACGCTGCAGTCGAATTCCTTTGCAAGAAGCGCAGCCAGCGTTGTCTTGCCGCTTCCGCACCTTCCGTCTATGGCCACAATGACACTCTCCTGACTGGTGAGCAGCCTCCTGGCCGCGTCGAATACTTCCCTGAATTTCTCCACTTTTTTCAGCTCCTTGTCTATGAAATCTATAGGTCATTGGCATATTTTGCATCTATGCTTGAACTTTCGGTAAAGAAATAATCGTATCTATATATTATAATATAAGCAGTGAAACTCAATCAATTCATGGAGGTTAGATACGTATGGATATCAAGAGCTGCACAACACTCAGCAACGGGGTGAAAATGCCCTGGCTTGGCTACGGCACATACAAGATAGAAAACGGATGCTCTGTCACGGACTCGGTTAAACAGGCACTGGAGGCAGGCTACAGGCACATAGACACGGCAGCCTTCTACGGCAACGAGGAAGGCATAGGCAAGGCGATCATGGAAAGCAGCGTGCCAAGGGAGGAGATATTCCTTGTGAGCAAGGTCTGGAACACCGACCAGGGCTACGAGAAGACGCTGGCCTCCTTCGAAGCTTCTATTGGGAGGCTGGGCACGGAATACCTTGACCTTTTCCTTGTGCACTGGCCGACACCCCTTATGGGAGAGACCTGGAGGGCGCTGGAGAAGCTGTACAGGGATGGCAAGGCAAGGGCGATCGGGGTCAGCAACTTCACGGTTGAGCATCTGAAGTCGCTCATGGCGAACGCGGAGATAATGCCTATGGTCAACCAGGTGGAATTTCACCCTTGCCTTGTCCAGAACGGGCTCATGGAATTCTGCAGGGAAAAAGGGATCCAGCTGGAGGCCTGGTCTCCGCTCATGAGGGGAAGGATATTCGAGATACCGCTTCTCGAGGAGCTCGCAGCCAAGTACGGCAAGTCCGTTCCGCAGATCGTCCTGAGATGGGATTTGCAGCTCGGGGTGGTGGTGATACCAAAGACCACGAACCTTTTAAGGATAAGGGAAAACGCAGACATATTCAACTTCGAGATAAGCGATGAAGACATGGCAAGGATCAGCGGTCTTGACAACGGGCTGAGGATGGGGACAGAGCCTGACAAGGTGTATGCTGACCCACTGATGTTCAACAGATAATGAATGAGAGCTCAGGGGAAATCCCCCTGAGCTCAATTTTTAGGCCCTGTAGCCAGTTTTGAAGTCCACGATATTCTTGAGAGGCTCATCATTTTTGAAGCGTTCGAGGTTGTCGATGCTTATCCTGACTATCCTCCTCAGTGTCTCGGGAAGGTGGAAAAATCCTGACACGTGAGGTGTAATAACAGCTCCAGGCGCATCCCAGAGCCTGTGGTCTGCAGGCAGCGGCTCGGGGTCTGTGACGTCGAGACCGGCACCCGCGATAAGCCCTTGCTCAAGGGCGTCGCACAGGTCCTCTGTGCAGACGGCTGTTCCGCGCCCAACGTTCAGGAGAACAGCTCCTTTTTTCATCAGCCTGAACTTTTCAATGCCGAACAGGCGGTAGGTTTCCTTTGTTCCAGGCAGGCTCAGAGCAACTACATCCGCCCTTGGGAGAAGCTCGTCAAGGGAGTCGAGCGTATAGAGCTCGTCGATGTATTCAGGCTTCTCTCCGCCCCTCCTTTTTATGCCTATGGTCCAGCTTCCGAGAGCCTTCATCTTCCTTGCGAAATCTCCCCCTATGTCGCCAAGGCCCACGACCAGCGTGGTGCTCCCTTCTATCGGTGTGACGTCACCCTCGTCTTTCCATAGATGCTGCATCTGGTTGAGGCAGTAGAGGTTCAGCTTCTTCTTTATTTCAAACAGCATGCCCAGCATGTGCTCTGATATAGCGAGGCCGTAGGCGCCTGTTGCGTTCGTGAGATATACCCCTTCAGGCATGACGCCCTCCTCGCAGTAGCCGTCAGTGCCGGCGCTGTTCAGCTGCAGCCACTTGAGCTTCCTGCTGCCCCTGATATGGTCCGGAGGCACGTTGCCTATTATTATGTCGGCGCTCTGGGCATGCTCCCTTGAAACCTCCTCGATCGTCGAAAGAACGACCTCTGCATCCGGCATGACTGACATGAGCTTTTCCTTCTCATCTTCTTTGACCGGAATCAATACTAAAATCTTCATTTTGTGCACATCCTTTCTGTCCGGCTTGCGGTGAATCTAGGTTCTCCTGAACTTGTGCTGCGGCCTTCCGACCCTTCCGTACTCGACCAGCTTTTCCAGCAAGCCTTCCTTTTCCATGTACTCCAGGTACCGCCTTACGGTTACGCGGGCTATCTTCAGCTTCTCGGAAAGCTCGTCGGCGGTGAAGTAATCATTGCCGCGGACCTCTATCTCATCCAGGATCGACTTGTACGTGTATTTGTTGAGGCCTTTGGCGAGCCCTTCCTCCTCCTGGACCGCCGGTGACGGGGAGATGAGCTTGTCCAGGGCTGCCTGGTCTATCTCGGCGTCCTTTCTTAACCCGCGGTGCCGCTCCTTGAACTGGGCGAGCGAATCCCTGAAGCGCTCGAAGCTGAAGGGCTTTATGAGGTAGTCCACGGCGCCGTACCTGAAAGCCTCCTGGACTCGCCCGGCGGTCTTGTCCGCGGTTATCAGTATCACATCAACGGCGATCTCCTCGCTCCTTAGCCACTTGAGGAAATCTATGCCGTTCTCCTTGGGCAGGAAAACGTCCAGCAGTATTAGGTCGGGCTTCCTGGCCAGGACGCACTTTTTTGCGTCGGCAAGGTTGCCCACAGCCTTGTAAAGGCTGAACCCCTCCACCTTCTTCAGAAACTTCGAGTTTATCTCCCTAACCATGGGGTCATCTTCAATTATCAAGACCTCAATCATCCTGTTCACCTCTCACCATAGGTATTTCTATGTCCCAGACCGCGCCGTTATCGGTACGGTACCGGATTGCGCCGCCGGCATCTTCAACGATTTTTTTGACTACATACATTCCGTGTCCCCTCTGGCCTTCCTTGGTCGTAAAGCCTTGCTCGTAGATCTTGTCCAGGAGCTCTGAAGGCACCCCCGGGCCGTTGTCCCTCACGCTGATATTCAGGATGTCATCGCCCTGGCTTATCCTGACGGTTATTTTCCCTGTACCGTCGTTTTTCACCTCGTCCAGGGAGTTTTCTACAAGGTTGCCGACCACCGATACTATGTCAGCAGGGGCCATATGCACCGGCAGCCTTGACAAGGCGGAGCCCTCGTCTATGAGGAAGCTTACCCTGCTCTCCTCGGCCTTGTTGTACTTGGAAAGGAGTATCGCTGAAAGAGCGGGGTCCTTGATCCTCTCGGTCAGTATGCTGCTTATCAGGCTCCTGTTCCTGGCCACATCTGATATGAACTGAAGGGCCTCCTCGTACTCCTCAAGCTGTATCAGCCCGGAAATAGTGTGGAGCTTGTTCATGAACTCGTGGTTCTGCGCCCTGAGCGACCAGGCCATCTTCTTGACGCCCGTCAGCTCCTCGGCCAGCCTTGTCAGCTCGGTCTTGTCCCTGAACGTTGCTATGGCTCCGACTATGCGGCCCCTGTCTAGGATAGGAAGCCTGTTGGTGAGGATCACGGTGTTGTTGATCCTCTGCTCCATCTCGTATTCGCTTTTGCCGGTTTCGAGTATCGCGTTCAGCCTGGTTGTCGGCAATACGTCCTCGATGTTCTTGCCTATCAGCTCGTTCTTGTCGATCTTGTTTTCATAGTGAAGGATGCTTATTGCCGAATCGTTTATTATGGTTATCTTTCCCCGGGCGTCGACTGCTATCAGACCCTCGTATATAGCGTCAATGATCCCCATCTTTTCGTTGTACAGCCTTGCTATCTCCTCGGGCTCCAGGCCAAGGAGGGAGTTTTTTATGTTCCTCGCGAGGATGAACGCACCGATAATACCTGCAGCCAGGGCTCCAAGGGATATGAGGACGATGTAGAGTATGGCGGTCTGCTTTGCGTCAACGATGCTCTGGGTGAGGGTGCCCACGGACACAAAGCCTATCTCCATGCCTGTTTCGTTGTCGTAGATAGGTGTGAAAGCCCTGAGGGCTTTCCCCAGAGTGCCTGTGCTTTCTGAGAAGTAGGTTTCGCCGTATTTCTCGGCGCTGATCTCGTCGCCGCCAACGAACTTCTTTCCTATTAGGTCAGGGTTCGGGTGGGAGTACCTTATTCCGTCCCTGTCGGCCACGATGATGTACTCTATCTGGTCAAGGCTCTGGAGCTGCATCGCTATGTAGGGGCCTATCTTTTTGTCGGGATCCTTGATTTTCAGGTTGTCTATGATTTCCTGCGAGTGCGCTACCAGCTTGGCCGTGTTCATTATGCTTGTCTTCGCCTTGTTCTCTATGTTTGAGGTCATCCAGGAGGCCACAAAGAATATGATTATGGCTATCGAGGTGGACACAACGGCCACGATCAGCAGGGTAAGCTTTGTCTGCAGCTTCATCTTTTTTTTCAAACTATTCACCTCTAAAAAAACACGGAATCATGGTCATTATGATCCGGAAAGTCTAATCCTATTATAGACCAATTCCTTCATAAATGTCTCCATTTTTCCGTGTTCGCAAATGGTTATCGATGCCTTTAGGTCAGGTTATGCCGCGGCTTCCGTATCGAGCTGCTGCTTCGTGGCGTTCCTCTTCTGGAGCAGCTTGTATGCGTAGCTCACCACGAACGGGCACACAACAGCTGAGACCACGCATGCGGCCGCAACCTGGGCTGTTGCTGCAGCGGCAAGAGCTGCAACTGACGGGTCGATCGCTGCTACTGCAGCCGGTGTTGCTACCGCGTTACCTGCGGTTGAGCCTGTTGCCAGGCCTATTATCGGTTCTTCCTTGAAGAGCTTCAGAAGCATGAAGGCTCCGATTCCTGTTAATGCAGCTACAAGTCCAAGCAGTATTCCAGGGCCGCCTGCCTTGATTATGGTGTCTAGGTTCATGCCGGCGCCGAGAGGGAAAGAGAAGAACGGTATGAGGAGAAGTTTGCTGCTGCCGAGGAAGGTCCTCATGTCCTTGTCAAGGTTTCCTAGTATCATACCTATAACTATAGGGATCAGGACAGCTACGAGCGCCTTGAAAGGAACCTGTGCCAGGCCTGAAGCGCCGAGGGCTACAAGCGTGAAGAACGGGCCGTCCTTCAGCGAAAGAAGCGCGTAGGCTCCTACGTCGGTTTCGTCCCCGTACTGGGAAGCGAGTGAAGCGTAAAGTCCGCCGTTGCAGTTGGTGAGCGCAGCAAGCACTGCGAGCGGTGAAAGGCCGAGCACTCCTGCAGGTCCGAAGATCCTTCCGACGAGTATGCCGATGGCTGCGCCGACAATGAATTTACCTGATATCAGCAGGGCTCCCTTCTTGAGTGCCTTAGGCGCCAGCTTGAAGTGGATCTGCGAGCCTATGAGGAACATGAAGCAGGCCAGTATAGTCGATGATGCCTTCGGTCCGAAAAGCGCCGTCGTGAAACCGCCTATCTCCAGCGCCTTCGGGAAGAAGGTGTTCACCAGCACGCCAAGGAATAGAGGAACAACCATCATGCCGCCCGGGATCTTATCGAGTGTTTTTTTGATTGGAATTTGCATTTTTATACCCCCATTTTTTATAGATTAATTACATTCTTGCTGCGCCGCTTTTTCTTGCAGCAGCCTTTATCGCCTCCGCCACGCTGGCAGCAACTGCCCTGTCGAGAGCGTAAGGTATTACGTTGTCTTCGTTAAGGTCTTTCTCATCGATCATGCCTGCGATCGCGTAGGCCGCGGCGATCTTCATCTCTTCGTTTATCTCCCTTGCCCTTACGTCAAGCGCGCCTCTGAATATCCCAGGGAAGGCAAGTACGTTGTTGACCTGGTTAGGGAAGTCGGAACGGCCTGTCCCTATAACCTTTGCTCCCGCAGCCTTCGCAAGCTCAGGCATTATTTCCGGAGTAGGGTTTGCCATTGCGAAAAGTATGGAATCGCGGTTCATCGAACTCACCATTTCCTGAGACACTATTCCGGGCGCCGATACGCCTATGAATACGTCTGCGCCTTTCAGCGCGTCTGCCAGGGAACCTTTGGTGTTGTCCTTGTTTGTAACTTTTGCCAGTTCCTTCTTGGCATCGTCCACGCCTTCGATTCCCCTGTAGAGGATCCCGACTTTGTCGCAGGCTATCAGGTCCTTGACTCCAGTCGAGAGCAGAAGCTTAGCGATTGCTGTCCCGGCTGCTCCGGCTCCGTTCACCACTACTTTGACGTCCTCGATGTTTTTTTCAACCACTTTGAGCGCGTTGATGAGCCCTGCGAGGACAACTATCGCTGTTCCGTGCTGGTCGTCGTGGAATACAGGGATGTCCAGTTCCTTTTTGAGTCTTTCTTCGATCTCGAAGCACCTCGGAGCTCCAATGTCCTCAAGGTTTATTCCGCCGAAGCCTGGAGCTGTGAGCTTCACTGTCCTCACTATCTCGTCTACGTCATTTGTGTCAAGGCATATCGGGAAGGCATCGACGTTGGCGAACTCCTTGAAGAGTATAGCTTTTCCTTCCATTACCGGAAGCCCTGCTTCCGGGCCTATGTTGCCGAGGCCCAGCACCGCCGAACCGTCTGTTACGACTGCCACAAGGTTGCCCTTTGCTGTGTATTTGTATACGTCCGCCCTGTTGGCGTGTATCTTCCTGCAGGGTTCTGCAACCCCTGGAGTGTATGCCAAGCTTAAATCGTCTCTTGTTTCAACGGGCAGCTTTGATATGACCTCGATCTTTCCCGCCATGCTCTCGTGGAGTTTCAAACTTTCCTCAAAATAATTCACTGAATATCATCCTTTCAAAATGGTAATCGGTTTCTATGGCTAGATGATATCAGGAAGCCGTTTACAATGAAATATTATGAAAGTTTAAAACAAGTTTTGGTCATTAAGGATAGTTTGTTACAAAAATAACGAAGAATTGAGCATCGAAAAGACGGCAGCTGCGGGCCAGGGGCATGAACGTATGAACCTTTTGGGTGGAAACGAAAACGAGGAATATGGTATAATTAAGAATATTCGGAAATTGCATCACATTTTGAAAGGGAGTGAGGAGCAATGGCAAGAACACTGGTGCTTATCAAACCGGACGCTATGGAGAGAAGGCTTATGGGAGAGATAATCTCGATATACGAAAAGAAAGGCTTCCACATCGCAGCTTTGAAGATCCTGAGGCCGACCAGGGAAATCGCGGAGCTGCATTACAGGGAGCATTCTGGAAAACCGTTCTTCCCGAACCTTGTGGAGTTCATAACAAGGGGGGAGGTTTGCGCGATGATCCTTGAAGGGAACAATGCCGTGGAGATGGTGAGGAAGCTGAACGGTGCGACTGACCCCATGAAGGCAGAGCCGGGCACCATAAGGTGCCAGTATTCGCTCTCGATGTCTGAGAACTCTGTCCACTCCTCTGATTCAGCAGAAAGCGCAGAGCGAGAGATAAAGGTCTGGTTCCCGGAGACTTCAGAACCATGAAGCCTTCAACAAAGCACATGGTGCTTTCTTTCGGGTTCTACGGGATGCTTGGCTGGATAATAGAAACCGCTTTCATATATTTGACGCTCCACAGGTACGTGGAAAGGGGCTGGATACAGTACGGGCTGCCTTTGATCCCGCTTTACGGGGTATGCTGCCCTGTTCTTATTAAGCTTCTTACGCCTCAGAAGGACAGGGTTTTGAGGATTTTCATATATTCGGCATGCATCGTAACTGTGATAGAGTACATAATCGGGTACGTCCTCACATTCAAATTCCACTACGATTTCTGGAACTACAGCAACCTGCCGTTCTCCTACAGGGGCATCATCGCCCTTCCGGTGTCGCTGAGCTGGGGCTTCCTATCGCTGCTGATGATCCACTGGATTGACCCTTCACTGAGGAAGCTTATTGACAGGATTCCCGCTGCCACTGCGGCGGTGCTGAGCTGGTGCCTCGCAGTTTACTCGGTGGTATGTTCGGTGATGTTCTTGGACAAATACTTCTTCTGAATTGATTGATTGCGAAAAGAAAGGCCCGGATGCTCCGGGCCTTTTGAACTACTTCCAGCTGGCGGAGTTACTTGCCGCGATTTCCATGAACTTGCTCATGGGCTGGGATATGCTTTTGTTCTTATGGTATGCGAGCTGGGTTGCGAAAATCCCCAACTGCTCAGGAGCCTCGAGCGCCTTCAGGGTCCCTTCCTTAAGCTCGCTGCTTACCGCGTACCGGGGGAGGAGCGATATGCCGAGGCCGTTCATCACGCATTTCTTGGAGGCCTCTATGCTCGAAAACTCAAGAGGGTTCATGTGGCGGATGCTCCTCTGCCTCAGATAGCTTTCGAAGGCTATCCTGAAGCTGCAGCCTTTCTCACTGAATATGATGCTATCAGATGCGCTGGGCGCACTGCTGCCCAGCGCCAGGAAATCCATATCCGCCTCCGGTGAACCTATGAAGACCATGGGTTCGCGCTTGAGGCTCCTTACTATGAGGTCCGGATCCTCTATCCTTGGCTCGATCGTGAAGATAATGTCCAGTTCCCCGGTGTGGAGCTTGCTCCGAAGGTCGCTGCAGATGGAATTCTTCAGTATTATGTTGACCCTTGGGCAGCTTTTCCTGAATTCCTTGAGGGTTTCGCCGAGCCTGTATATCGAAAGGGATTCCCCGGCACCTAAAACGAGGTCCCCGGAGACTTCACCCTCGTCGGCAGCGATGTTCATTATCTCCCTGTGAATGGCGAGCATCTGCCTTGCACGGGGAAGAAGGTCCCTGCCAGCGGCTGTCAGCACCAGCTTCTTGCCCAATCGGTCGAACAGGGGCTTGCCCAGCTCTGCCTCGAGGAGCTGTATGTGCGACGTCACCGTGGATTGGGCATATCCCATTTGTTCCGTCGCCTTCGTGAAGCCTCCCAGTTCGACTATGGCTATGAACGTCGTAAGCTGCCTGATTTCCATTGTATCATCCCTCCGTGTTTTTGATAATATTATGATATCACTAATTCCGATTGTTTGCTTCGGTAATTTCAATTTCACTGATGATGAAAACAAAGCTATAATTAAGGAAATAACATTTTGAAGTGGAGGTTTTAACATGAAAAAAGTTCTGCTGCTTCTTGCAGACGGGTTCGAAGCCGTGGAGGCCAGCGTCTTCACGGATGTCATCGGCTGGAACAGGGTTGACGGTGACGGGTCCACGGACCTGGTGACCGTCGGACTCAGGGACAAGCTTAAATGCACGTTCAACTTCACCGTGATCCCTGAGATGCACATAAGCGAGGTTGACATCGATGATTTCGATGCTCTCGCAATCCCGGGAGGCTTTGAAGAGGCCGGGTTCTATGAGGATGCTTACAGCGAGGCTTTCCTCAACCTGATAAGGGAATTCGACAGGGCAGGGAAAATAATCGCGTCCATCTGCGTCGGGGCGCTGCCCGTGGGGAAAAGCGGGGTTCTTGCCGGAAGGAGCGGAACCACATACAATTTAGGCATCAGGCAGAGGCAGCTGGAGGAGTTCGGCGTCAACGTCCTGGGTGATGAGCCCATAGTCGTTGACGGGAACATAATAACCTCCTACAATCCTTCGACAGCCTTCGGGGTGGCCTTCAAGCTTCTTGAGCTGCTTACAAACAGGGAGAACTGCGACAATGTCAAGAGGCTTATGGGCTTCTGAGCCCTGCAGGGCTCACCCCGGCAGAACCCCGCCTGATTCGGTTCCATTGCCCGGGCTGCTCAGGGTGTGATAAAATTTATGTAAGGCAATATATAGAAACAGCTTGCTGCATCGTTGGAAGGGGGTCAAAATTATGAATATGAAACGCACAGTCCTTTTGGGGGTCATGCTTTTCCTGTTTTCTGCGGTTCTTTATTTCTTCAACTTCCTGCTGTACGGGGATGCGCATCATCTTGTGCAGACGTTCACGGAGGAGCTGGCATTCATGCCGGTGTACGTGCTCATAACAGCTGTTTTCGCAGAGAGGATGCTCACGAAGTCGGAGAAGGCCGAGATGTCGAGGAAGACGAACGCGCTTGTGGGTACATTTTACAACGAGATTGGGTACGACATGGTCGTCATGCTGACAAAGTTCGACAGCAATTTTGAAACCCTGAGGTCTCGGATATCGATCGACAGCGACTGGGACTCAGCGAAAGCCAAGGCTGCGCACAAGCTGGCAGAGACACACAGCTACGGAGCGCCGGAGGGTATAGAGGACATCCGGAAAATAGGCGAGCTGCTGTCAGCAAGAAAGGACTTCATGCTGATCATGATGTCAAACGCAAGCCTCCTGGAGAAAGACGAGTTCTCCGAACTCCTGCTCGCAGTTAACCACATCCACGAGGCGTTGAAGGCGATAGACGACATCTCCGGCATGAGAGATGATCTGGTGGACCATTTCCATGGCGACATCGAGAAGGCCTACAGGTGCCTCCTCGGAGTACTGGTTAACTACCTGTCCTTCATCAAAAATGAAGATCCTTACCTGTACATGCTTGCAGTCGAGAAGAACCCTTTCAGGAGGGCAGCGGGCAAAGCAGACAAGCGATAGAAGGAATTATACGTACGTGTCCCCGGACGGTCGACGACATGAGGAAGTTGGTGTGCTCGCTGATCCTGAACAGAAGGAAAGTCAACCGCATATCCATGTCCGAAGCGCTTATGTCAAGAATGGAATAGCTCCCTCTTGACGAGGCCTAGGGTTTTAGGTATGATTAATACGAATACATGTTCGTTTTTGCGTGAATTATTCCGGGGTAAAGGTGGTATAGGATATGATAGATTTGCTGGAGGGGCTGAATGAACAGCAGAGGCAGGCTGTGACTGCCACAGAGGGCTTCGTCCGAGTGATAGCAGGAGCGGGCTCGGGGAAAACCCGCGCCTTGTCGCACAGGTTCGCATACCTTGTAAACGAGATAGGCATCATGCCGTCCAACATCCTCTGCGTAACCTTCACCAACAAGTCCGCCAACGAGATGAAGCAGCGAATCCGACGCCTGACGGGAGACAGCGATACGGGATACATCAGCACGTTCCACAGCTTCTGCGTGTCGGTCCTCCAGGAGGACATAAACGCAGTGCAGTACCCCAAGAGCTTCCTTGTGCTGGACAACTCCGACATCGACTCCATGCTGAAGATAATATACGAGGAGCGCGGCCTCACGCTGAGGCACATGACCTTCGCGAAAGCTCGCGACATGATAGAGGTGCGCAAGCTGGCAAAGGAGCCCGAGTACTACGAGGACATGCTGGCGCTCCCACTGGAGGAGCTGCACAAAAAATATCTGGACGCGGTTGAGGCCAGCGACATGATATTCTACGGGTACCTTTACCAGGAGAAAAAATGCTTCGGCCTTGACTACAACGACCTGATAAAGTTCGTGCTACACATCTTCAGCATCAGCGAGGAGATAAGGTCCAAGTGGCAGCAGCGCCTCGAGTACATCATGATAGACGAGTACCAGGACATAGACGAGCTTCAGTACAGGCTGATGAAGGTCCTGTGCGGCTACCACAAGAACCTTTTCATAGTGGGCGACCCGGACCAGACAATCTACACATGGAGGGGAGCCAGCGTGCGCTACATACTGAACTTCGACAAGGATTTCCCCGATGTCCGCACGATCCTGATGATGGACAACTACAGGTCTACCCCTCAGATCATCGCCGCATCTAATTCCCTAATAGGGAACAACAAGAACCGGATGAAGAAGGACCTGATCCCGACCTTGCCGGATGGCGCCCCTGTGGTCTACCACCACGCGAAGACGGCAGAGGCGGAAGCCAAATGGATAGTCCGCCAGATAAGGGATCTTGCCGACAAGGGTGCGAAGCTCAGCGAAATGACGATCCTTTACCGGGCGCACTACATCTCCAGAACGCTGGAGGAGGTGTTCCTTAAGGATGAGCTCCCTTACACAATCTATAGCGGCGTGCAGTTCTTCGGGCGAATGGAGATCAAGGACGCCCTGTCGTACCTGAGGCTCATACTCTACAAGGATGACCTGTCCTTCATGAGGGTGGCGAACGTGCCGAAGAGAAACATAGGGGAGCGGCGCATGCGGTTCCTCAGGGACTACGCGGCCCAGAATCAGTGCTCACTTTACAGCGCGCTCCAGAGAACCTTGGAGGACGAAATCTTCAAGGGGACAAAAGCAAAGCAGTTCCTTGCGATGATGGAGCGCTTCCATGCGGGGTACCAGGACATACCGATCGCAGACCTGCTAAGCGCCATCCTCGACCAGAGCGGCTACGAGGCGATGCTCAGGACCGAGGGCAGCCAGGAGAGGCTGGACAACCTGGCCGAGCTCAAGCAGGCGGTGCACGACTACGAAGTTTCCTGCGGAGAGGAAAGCACTCTGGAAAACTACCTGACACACGTCGCTATGATGACCAACACTGACGCAGTTTCAGGCAAGAACGCAGTCAAGATGATGACAGTGCACACTTCGAAGGGGCTCGAGTTCCCTTACGTGTTCCTGTGCGGCCTGGAGGAAGGGGTTTTCCCATCAAGGAAGACGTCGACACTCGAAGGCATGGAGGAGGAGAGGCGGCTTGCCTTTGTAGCCTTCACTAGAGCGGAGAAGGCGCTCTTCCTCACCGATTCTGAGGGACGCAGCCTGGACGGCTCGTTCCGGTATCCTTCAAGGTTTATATTCAACGTGGACAAGCCGCTGCTTTCATACACGGAAGAGCTGGACGAAAGCCTGATAGCCGAGACGGACTGGAGCATAAGGAGCAGCGAAAAGAGGATGGAATCTGCCGCCTCCGAGATCCCTTTCAAGGCCGGCGACCGAATCGTGCACAGCATCCTGGGGGCGGGTGAAATAGTCGACATAGACGAGGACAAGAGAGCATACGTGATCAAGTTCGACGACATAGGGACGCTGAGGCAGATAAGCTTCAAGGCCAGCCTGGCTGGAGAAAAGTAGGACAAGGGTTTTCTGCAAAACAGCCGCTGCTGATGGCAAGGTTTCTTGTCACCAGCAGCGGCTGTTTATGTTCTTGATTTGAATCGGAGATGTTACCAGTAAACCTCGAGCAGGTTCTCACCTGCATATTCAGGTTCTTCGCCTTTCAGTATGCTGTTCGCCAGCTCGAGCTTGTCCGCTTTCAACACAACGCGGGCGCCGCTTTCCTCCGAAGAAGCAAAGGCGTAGGTGTACTCTACGTTGATTCCGGCGTTGCTAAGCATCTGTATCTTTTCGAACAGGCTGCCAGGGTGGTCATCCAGCTTCACTGTCAGGATCGGATCGTTTTTCACTGAATACCCGGAGCTTCTCAGTATCCTTTCGGTATTCTCGGGATCCTTGACTATGATTCTCATGATGCCGCTCAACTCTGTTGTATCAGACAGGGTCAAGGCTCGAAGGTTGATGTTGTTCTTATCTAGCAGTTCCAGTATCGAAGCCATAGCGCCGGGCTCATTCTTCAACAGTACAGATATTTGGTGGATAATCATATAATATCCCCTCCTCGTAAGAATAATTTTCAGATAGTTATGACAATTATACATTAATTGAGTGAGAATGGGTAGATGTCAATTTAATTTGTAAAGAGTTTCAGATCACCGCAGATCATTGACAAGGATATCCTGCGGCTATACAATATAAGCGTCGTCCGGACGGGCGAACCTTATGTTGGAGGAAATGGAATGGGTGCAGCAAGGATTGAGTTCGTTTTGTCCATGGTGATAGTGGGCAGCGTAGGATTGTTTGTGAGGAACATACCTTTACCGTCTGCGAATATTGCGCTGGCGAGAGGCGTGCTGGGATGTTTATTCATATTGGCTTTCAGCATGATATCGAAGAAGGGCATAAGCGTAAATAATATCAAGGCAAACGGAAAGGTTCTGATCCTTTCGGGAATTGCCCTTGGTTTGAACTGGATACTCCTGTTCCAGGCTTTCAAGTATACCACGATATCTAACGCAACCATATGCTATTATTTTGCACCGGTTATTGTGATGATACTATCTCCTGTAATCCTAAAGGAGAAGCTGAATGCGGTAAAAGTACTGTCCATATTCGCTGCTTTGGCCGGATTGGCATGCATAGCTGGCGTGAGCAGACAGTCAGGTGCGAATGACTTTGTCGGGATCCTTTTCGCCACTGGTGCTGCGGTACTTTACGCTTCCGTGATATTCCTCAACAAGCGGCTTAAGGGAGTTACGGGAATTGAAAGCTCGATTGTCCAGCTGGGGATCACAGCCGTATCGCTTTTCCCCTACGTTCTTTTTAGCGGCGGCATGAAGCTCGAAACGATGACCTTGACGCCGTTCATGCTGCTTGTGGTTGTCGGCTTTGTACATACCGGGGTGGTGTACCTGATGTATTTTTCGTCCATACAAAAGATTTCAGGGCAGAGCGTGGCAGCTTTAAGCTACATCGACCCCGTGGTGGCAATACTTTTGTCGTCTGTTTTCCTTCGGGAGAAGATGACCTTAGTGCAGATAGCAGGAGGGATTCTGATCCTGGGCTCCACCTTTCTCGCTGAAATGCATGCTCAAAGGGAGCAAGCAGGCGGAAAGGCATGAAGCGTAAACAGCAGCCTTGATTTCTCAGGCTGCTGTTTACTCTTTTTGAATTATTTCCGCAAAATCATATCCATACTTTTCCCTTTTGCCAACTCGTCGATCAGCTTATCCAGATAACGTATTTCCTTCATTGTCGGTTCTTTTACATCCTCAACGCGCACGCCGCATACCATACCTTTGATCCCAGCTCTCGATGGATTGAGCAGAGGAGCTTCGGCAAAGAAAGTCTCGAAATCCGTGTCTGCGGCTAGCAGCTTTTCCAGCTCTTCCTGGCTGTAGCCGGTAAGCCAGAGGATGATTTCATCAACTTCAGTTTTTGTGCGTCCTTTTTTCTCAGCTTTAGCAACATAAAGAGGATAGACACTTGCAAAGCTAGTTTTGTATATGTTTTTTCCTGCCATTATATCGTTTTTCCTCCCATAATCGATAGAGCTCAAGCTTGTCTTAAACAATCATAAAACTTTTCGTCCTCTTATAATTCTGATCAATATAACTATTACCGCTATGACCAAAAGTATGTGTATGAAGCCTCCGATCGTGTAGGAACTTACAATGCCCAGCAGCCACAGGACAATCAAAATTACAGCAATAATCTCCAGCATCATCTTCACCACCCTCTATCTATAGTCTTTACATAAATTATATTATTGCAGGCGATAAACATCAATAGTATTCAGAATATTCAGTCCAAGGCGGAACATAATTCAAGAGCATATCAATATAACGATATTCGTTCTCAAAATACTAATAGAATAGGGGGGCCGGTAATATAATGATGTTACGCAACCTGGGCTGGGTGCTGTTTGTATGCGAAGCGCCTCCACCTTCCGGAATAAAACCATCGGTCTCATGCAATAAAGAACAGGTTCTGCCAAATTCAGAACCTGTTCTTTGTTTTTTTAGGATTCAATAAGCTCGGCGCAGAAATTCCTGAATTCCTTTGGAGTGTAGTTCGTCTGCTTTCTGAATTTCTCGATATAGTAGCTTACGCTTCCGAAGCCTACTTCGTCGGCAATTTCCGTTATGGACAGGTCGGTGTTTTTAAGAAGAACCGTGCTCTGGTTTACCCTGTAAGAAATGAGGTATTCGAACGGAGTTTGACCTGTCATGCGCTTGAAGAACCTGCTGCATTCTGCTCGGCTCAGGTTTGCATTTTTAGCTATGTCTTCAAGGGTGATCTTGCTTTTGTAGTTCCCCTGAATGAAGGAGAGCATCTTCTTTATCCGCTGATCTTCTACAAGAGCGTATGAGGTTATTTCGTTATCGCCCCATTGGCTGTTGACGATCATAAGGTACATAATGTTGAGTATGCTGTACTGCATCTTGAGCTCAAATCCGAAACTCTTTTCCTCATAAAGCTCGTACAAGCTGGTCAGGAAATCCAGTATTTCATTCTTCCAGCTGACAGTTCGGCTCAGGACTATAGATGAAACTGATTTTGAGAACGGCTCCAGATATTTCTGCTGTATAATGCTGTTTGCAGAGGTGCACAGGAAGTCTGGAGAAACATCAAGGCAGATGTATTCCCCTTCGCTCTTGTCGAGAGGCTTTGCTGAATGCAGGATGTTCGAGTTGATGAACATGCCTTCGTTTTCCCCCACGATATATGCGGACTGGCCTACTGTAAACTGCACCCTTCCTTTCGTTACAACTGCGAACTGGATTTCATCATGCCAATGCAGCTGCACGTAGCCAAGCTTATTCCTCCTTAGCAGTGTCTTGTAGATTGCAAGCGGAAATGACTTGCTGCCGTGCTTCATTATTTCCTTAAGGTTACCTGCGGTTTGAACTTCGTAGACTTGCAAAGGTACTCCTCCTTATCAATATAACGATAAAATCTATCAATATGCTGGTAGAAAATTGACAGAAATAGCAATATAATTATAACATAACCGCACAGGAATCATAATAAACTCATAACCTATAAAATAAAGAGGAGAGGATAACGTGATCAGGAAGGAAGACATTGAATTCATAGCAAACGAAAATTCAAGAAAAGGAACCGGAGAGAAGGCGCCTTACGGATTTCTTGACAAGGAGCACGTGAAGAAAGTAAGGAGCTTCCACAACAGCTTTCCGCAGTACAAGAGGACCCCGCTGGCGAGCCTGAACAATCTGGCAGCCCATATGGGTGTGAGCAGAATCTGGGTGAAGGACGAATCCTTCAGATTCGGGCTGAATGCTTTCAAGGTTCTAGGCGGCTCATATGCGGTTGGCAAATATCTAGCGGAAAAGCTGGGCACGGACATATCGGAGCTGCCCTTTGAAAAGCTGAAGTCAAAGGAAGTCAAGGAAAAACTCGGCGTCATAACATTTGTGACAGCAACAGACGGCAACCATGGAAGGGGTATTGCCTGGGCAGCAAACCAGCTTGGCCATAAATCGGTGGTGTTCATGCCGAAAGGCTCATCTGAAATAAGGCTGGAGAACATAAGGAAGGAAGGCGCAGAAGCATCCATAACCGAGCTGAACTATGACGACGCTGTAAGGCTTGCGGACAAGTATGCGAAGGACCATGGCGGGATTTTGATTCAGGACAGCTCATGGGAGGGCTATACAGAAATCCCCACATGGATAATGCAGGGATATGCGACCATCATGGATGAAGCCCTTGAGCAGATAAAGGAGTCTGGTGATGATAAGCCTACCCATGTGTTCCTGCAGGCGGGAGTAGGGTCGTTTGCTGGCAGCATGCTCGGGTGCCTTCTCTCCGAATTCGGAGATGAATGGCCTGTAACAACCATAGTCGAACCGGACATGGCGGCATGCATATACAAATCTGCAAAGGCTAAGGACGGGAAGCCTCATGCGGTTACAGGCTTCATGCCTACCATAATGGCGGGGCTGGCATGCGGCGAACCAAGCTTGGTTAGCTGGGGGATTCTGAGGGATTACGCGGACATGTACATTTCCTGCGCCGATTACTTCACTTCAAGGGGGATGAGGATTCTCGGCAATCCGCTGGAGGGAGATCCGAAGGTAGTGTCGGGTGAATCCGGAGCGGTTGGGCTTGGCGTGCTGACCATGTTGATGCAGAAAGAGTGCTTTAAGGAGATTGCTGACAAGCTAAAGCTTGGCAAGGATTCCAGGGTCCTGATAATAAGCACCGAAGGGGACACGGATCCGGAAAACTACAGAAGCATAGTATGGGATGGATTGTATCCTTCGATATAACGCAAATGAAAGGGGAGACGAAATTGACAGCTGCAAACTCAAAACTATCGATCAACCCTGAGCGCCTTATGAGGCACCTCAAGGAGCTTGGCCAAACCGGGCGGGACAGCGAAGGCAAGCTTTCAAGACTGGCAGCTTCAGCTGAAGATAAAGAAGGTCGAGACCTTTTGGTTTCCTGGATTAAGGAAGCCGGGCTGAAAGTTGAGGTCGACAGAATCGGCAATATCTTCGGCATCTGGTCAGATGAGGACAACATCGAGGAGGAGCCTATCCTGCTGGGTTCGCACATAGATACCGTAATAAACGCCGGAATTTACGACGGATGCCTTGGAGTCCTGGCCGGGCTCGAAGTGATAACAGCTTTGAAGGAGAAAGGCTTCTCGACCACTAGGCCGATAGCTGTTGCGGCATTCACGAACGAGGAGGGTGTGCGCTATCAGCCTGACATGATGGGTTCCCTTGTATATGCCGGGGGTATGCCGGCTGAAGAGGCCCTCGCTTCGGTGGGGGTGGACGGCACAACCCTGGGCGAGGAGCTCGAACGCATCGGGTACGCAGGCGCCAGGGAGCCTGGCTTCTTAAAGCAGCGGGCGTACATCGAGCTTCATGTGGAGCAGGGGCCGATCCTTGACAAAACAGGGATTCCAATCGGAGCTGTCGAGAACCTTCAGGGCATATCATGGCAGCGCATAAAGATCGAGGGGGTCGCAAACCACGCCGGGACAACCCCTACAGATATGCGCCATGACGCAGGACTTGCAGCAGCGCGGGTTATAACGTTTCTGAGAGACCGTGCGAACAGCTCTGGAGGAAAAACACTTGCAACGATCGGTACCATTGAGTTTGAGCCGAACGCCGTCAATGTTATCCCTTCCAGGGCAACGTTCACCGTGGATCTGCGAAATCCGAACGAGGAGAAATTGAAGGAGGAAGAAGAAGCGCTTGCCGACTACCTCAAAGAGCTGGAGTTGTCGGAAGGGGTATCCATCGCAGCGGAACAGCTGGTGCGCTTCAAGCCAGTTGACTTCGATGAATCGATTGTCAGGCTGGTGGAGCGTATCGCCGGCGAACACGGGCTGCAGTCGAGAAGGATGACCTCAGGCGCAGGTCAGGATGCCCAAATGGTGGCCCGCGTATGCCCGGCAGCGATGATATTCGTTCCAAGCATCGGAGGCATAAGCCACAACCCCAAGGAACTCACGAAAGCTGAAGACATAATAGCCGGGGCCAATGTTTTGCTCGATGTAGTTGGGAACCTTGCATTCGATAAGTAAAGGATACTAGACAATTCATGGGATTGGAAAAGGGGCTGCTGCAAACAGCCCCTTTTGGGTTGCTAATTATAATTCTGAGCTTGAGCCTTAAAGACCGTGGAGCAATTGTTTCAGCAAGCGATTATTTCCTTTATCATGAACTCCTTGCCGCATAACAGCTCACAGTCGCCGTTCCCGCAGTCGGGGCATGTATAACTGTTATTCTCTAAAACATTGTAAACCCTATTGCACCTTTTGCAGATTGCATTTCCAGGCAATATCTCGATTTTCAGTTTCGTGTCCTGCAATAATGTTCCGTCAACCGCAGCAGGGTAACAGGCTTCAATATATCTCGGTATCATGGATGAAAGCTCTCCAATCTGGATAACAAGTCCATCGATTTTTGTTAGGTTGTTCTGCTTTGCAAAGCTTTCGACAATATTGACGACCTCAATAACGACACCCAATTCGTGCAAATGAATTCACCCCTTTATTTTTTCAAGGACATATTGACCTTATGGGCAAATATTCTCCCTTTGCGTTTGATCATATTTTTAACAATTATCGGCTTCAGCTTTTCGAGCGGTACGCTTTCAGCATCATATTTCCTGAAGAGGGATATGGCATCGAATTTGCATCTTGTTGTGCAAGCGCCGCAGCCAACGCAGGTGTACTGGTCTACGGTTGTAGCGCCGCAGCTGAGGCAGCGGCTTGTTTCCATCCTAAGCTGGTCCTCTGTGAACGTTGAACGCAGATCTTTGAAAGACTTTCTAGCAGCCAAACCGTCAACATGATCCGATTTTTGTCTTGGGAGGCGATCATAGCCATCAAGCACCAGGTTTTCTTTGTCGAATGCATGATATTCCCTTTTGTCACGGCCGTTGATCAAGCTCTGCCCAGGATGGACATACCTGTGGATTGAAATTGCAGCTTCTTTGCCTAAAGCAATGGCATCGATAGCAAATTTTGGTCCTGTCACCGCATCGCCGCCTGCAAACACATCAGTATCTCCGGCCTGAAGTGTGACCGGATCAACCTTGACCGTCTTGTTTGGGTTCAGCTCTATTTTGCTGTTTTCCAGAAGCTCGCCCCAGTCTATACCCTGACCTACTGAAATCAAAACGTTGTTAGCATTGACAATGCTGGTCTGATTTTCGTCATATACTGGAGAGAACCTTCCGTTCGTGTCGAAGACCGAGATGCATTTTTTGAATTCTATGCCAACAACATGTCCGTTTTCATGGAGCACCCGGTTAGGGCCCCAGGAGTTGTTGATCCCGATGTCTTCGGAAACAGCTTCTTCGATTTCTTCATCCAGCGCAGGCATTTCTTTGCGGCTTTCAAGGCAGTACATTTCGACCTTGGAGGCACCGACCCTTGCTGCGGTTCTTGCGACATCGATGGCCACATTGCCGCCCCCTATAACAACAACGGTTCCTTCGAGCTTTATACTGTTCCCCAGGTTCACGTTGCGCAAGAAATCGACACCGGTAATAACACCATCTGACTCTTCGCCGTCAATGCCGAGCTTCCTTCCATTCTGAGCACCTATCGCGAGATAGAATGCTTCGTAGCCCTGACCTCTCAAATCGGCAAGGCTAACATCTCTACCGATTTCAACGCCCGTTATAAATTCAACGCCAAGTTCCTTCAGGATGTCGATTTCTGCGTTTATTACGTCTTTTCCCAGTCTGTAGGATGGTATCCCAAGGGCCAGCATGCCCCCAAGGACTCTTTGCTTTTCGAACACAGTCACCTTATACCCTTCAACCGCCAGATAGTAGGCACAGGATAGGCCGGAAGGGCCTGCGCCTATGACGGCGATTCTTTTCCCGTACGAATGCCTTATTTTGGGCACGTAGCGTTTATCCAGGTTTAAATCCTGTTCTGCAATGAACTTTTTGATATCATCGATGGCAACGGGATCGTCGACATCGCCCCTGGTGCAGTCGGATTCACACTTTCTTGGGCAGATACGTCCGCATACTGCCGGAAAGGGATTTTCGTGCTTGATCAGTTCAAGCGCTTCAGTGAACCTTCCCTGGGAAGCCAGCTTGATGTAACCCTGAACTGAAATATGCGCCGGGCAATTTGTCTTGCAGGGGCTTGTGCCGGTTTCGACGACGTTTGCCCTGTTTGTGCGGTAATCCGGATTCCATTTTTCAGGACCCCATTCCGTATTAGAGGGAAAATCAACCCTCTTCGTTTCGATAACCGGTGTTTTGGTGCATAGTTTCTGGCCCAATCTCAATGCGTTGACTGGGCAGACCTCGGCGCATTCACCGCAGGCAACACATTTGTCCTTATCGACTCTGGATACATAATTTGAACGCACCATATCGTTGTTAAGGAACATTCCGGCGATCCTCATAGCGAAGCAGGAACAGCCGCAGCAGTTGCAGATAGCATGAGTTTTACCCGAACCATCCATATTCGGTATGCTGTGCATCAAGCCGTTTTCTTCGGCTCTTTTAATGATTTCAAACGCTTCTTCACGCGTAATCTCACGGCCTCTCCCAGTGCGGATATAGTATTCAGCAGCATGCCCCATCTGTATACACATGTCTTCCTTCAAGTGACCGCAGCCTTCACCCATAGCTTCCCGGGAGGTACGGCAAGAACAATCGGAAACAGAGAAAACAGTGTTTTCGTTTAGATATCTGGAAACTTCCTCATAGGATGCTCTCCTGGTTTCGCCCTCGATTGCTTTTTCAATCGGTATGACACGCATAGGGCCTGTGCCCACCGGGAAGATGCCTGCCGCAGCAGGTCCTTTTCTTTTCCCGTACTCATCAAAAGCCTGTGCTATCTGGGGATACTTCTTTACGTTTTCCCTGTTGTTGACCATTATCTCCATGTGGCCGGGAACCCAAACGTCATGCCAGTATTTATCCACACCGTCAATCTTGTTGACAAAGGCAGTGCCTGCAACAGCAAGCTCCCACAGGAGCTTCGCTGTCTCATCGACAGTTTTCCCGCACTGAGCAGCAACTTCTTCCGCGCTCTTAGGTTTTCGCAACTCAAGGCAAAGAGCTACTTCTGCCATTTCTTCCGAAACAACAGGTTCCAGAATTTTGTATTCAGGATGCTCCGGTTTGATTTCTGATTTTGTACCGCGTTTTGTCCTGCTGATCTTATTGGCAAGCTCTAATACTTTCTCGTTAACCATGTGTATCGCCCTCCCAAAAATAAGTTTCGATATGGGTTATTTGTGCTTCCAATTCTTGACTTCGTTTCGCAGCCAGTCCGCCCATTCTTCGATCCCTTCGCCGGTTTTAGCGGATATAGGGATTACCCTGATATCAGGATTCAGTTTGCTTATGCGGTTCTTCACAGCCTCGAAATCAAAATCAAAAATGCCCAGAGCGTCTATTTTGTTGATCAGTACAACATCAACAATGGAAAACATCAGCGGATATTTTAGAGGTTTGTCATCGCCCTCTGGGACACTCAAAATCATCGCATTTTTTGAGGCGCCGGTATCGAATTCTGCCGGGCACACCAAGTTCCCAACATTCTCAAGTATTACAAAATCAAGCCCCTCTGTTCCCAGACCTAGCAGACCTTGCTTGGTCATGCCTGAGTCCAGATGGCACATTCCTCCTGTGTGGAGCTGTATGACTTTTGTGCCGGTCTGAGCAACAGCACTGGCATCCACATCAGAGTCGATGTCGGCTTCCAAAACCCCTATGCTCATTTCATCTCCCAAAGCTTCAATTGTCCTTAGAACCGTGGTTGTTTTGCCAGAACCAGGTGACGACATCAAGTTCAGCAAGAAGGTCCCGTCCTTTTTCAACTCTTCTCTGAGAAGATCAGCTTGACGGTCGTTGTCTTCGAAAACGCTTTTTTTGATCTCAAGAACTTTATATTTATCCATTTATAATTACCTCTTTCACCATGATTATTTTTTCTGCAGTCTTCTAACCTGACAAAGAAGAAGCGTTGCTTTGCTGCAAATATGTTTCTTCTGCCTGCGCTTTTATTTCCTTGTATTCCTTAAGATCAGTGTAAAGCTCGCCTAGATATGGATTTCTCCTGGTCTTCACTACCTTATAAACCATGTATGCGAATACCGAAACGTTTACTGCTAATGCTGCGAAACTGAATGCGAAAAGAGGGAAGGGATTGTATGATGAAGAAACAGCAAAGGCACCCTTGTCAATAAAAGCAGGGAAGGTCTGTGCGAACATGCACCATATGGCTAGCGTTTGTGCGCGGTGCTGCAGCCAGGCTCCTTTTCCCACAGTAAACGCGCACAGCGTAGGGGCCAGCAGCAAAGCAAAGCCGCAATACCAGGAATGGCCTGGAAGACAGTTGTACGTATATGCAAAATTCCATAGATCATAGGCAACTATCCAAAACCAGAGCATATCAGGCCACAGCATATCCTTGCTTCCATCCTTGGCAGTCTGTTTTCTTATACAGATTCCAAGCCATCCGGTTATGGTTATGATGTTCAGGATGCCGGCTACACCGTTCATGAAATTCCAGGAACCGCCGAGAACGTACATTGTCCCATCTGCCAATATTCCGCCGCCTGGATATTGGATGCCAATCTGGAAATCACGAACCACAGCTTCCATTATGTTTATTGCAAGGATCAACGGCGGAAAGCACAGTGCCCATTTTTTATCTGATAATCTCCATTCTCTTCCGGTCAGTTTGTTTTTGATCTTGACATGCCGTAAGCACCAAAAACCTATACAGCCTGCGGTAGAGGAGTATACCTTTGCCAGATGGAACCAGTCCGTATATGTTGTGTCCTTAAGTACGGTGAACCACATTACAGACAGCAAAATCGGCAAAACTACAAAACTGAAGAAGCCGACGTATTTCCATCTTCTGGCCATTTCGTTAAAGCCAAAAAGTGCTATGAAAACAATGAGCCAGACACCCCAGACACTAAATGCCGTTGCCCCTTCGGCATAGTTGAAAACAAACATAAAATATTCCCCCTTGTTAATTTAGTCTTTCTCAATTCTATTGTAAAATTTTTAACAAGAGCTGTTCAATAGACAGAAAAATGAAAGTGTCCAAATTGGACACTTTCATAAAGGTTTGAACTATTTTTTTATCTCTTCTTTTAAAAATGATGCAACTGAACGAGGAAAACTTCCTGTTACCATTACAAGAAGCTTCTTGAGGATGATTTCCGGCTCCTCCTTCATTCCTTCACTTATCCAGTCAATAATCAGTCCGTTAAAGACATGAATGTAGAAATTTACTATAAATTTTTGATCCTTCTCCTTTAGCTTCACGTCCATTTTGCCGACGCACTCGTCAAGCACATCATCGAGCAGCCTGTAGGAAAAATTTGAAAAGGCTGTATTGAGTTCAGGCCAATAAGAAGAATTGTACACGTTGAGAACCATTTTCGAGTTTCTCTTAAGGTAATTCATTGTTGCCAGAAACCCCCCGCTCCAGGTGTCAAAGGTCCTGTTTTGCGCAATCTCAAGGGATAGTTCCCCGAAAAAAATGAGTTTGAAAACGTCCATCGTATCAGTGAAATGATAATAAAAAGTTTGCCTGTTGACATTGCAGTGTTCGCAGACTTCCTTCACTGTAAGCTTGTCCATAGATTTCTTGTTTAACAGCTGTTTGAATGAGCTGATTATTGCGGTTTTAGCATTATGCTTCATACACTTTTCCTCAATTCATGATAAGATAAGTTCCGTTTGAAAACGTGAAATGCTTTATACGAACAATTATAGCATAAATCCGTGTCTGCAAGCGACACTGAAGCCAGTGCAGTCTAATAGCAAACAAGATTTCCAGGAACCAAAGATCCAAATGACTTTTCGTTAAAATTCAAAATACTATCAGTGGAATCATTATCGGATCGAGTAATTCTATTTTTTGTCTACATATACTATGAGGTTAAGTTTATCGGCAAGGATTTTCTTTGTACTTGTCTGAAAAAGCAAGGTGAAAATAATGGCTATTGAAGTCACAGCAGATATGATTTCGGCGTGTGGGACATCCATGCTGATGAGCATTCCCGCCAGCGCAGCGGGTATCACCCCTGTTTCCCTTGTCCAGCAGAGGAAGGCTATTTCCCTTGCATTCCATTTTGATTTTCTGTCGAAAGTCACGGTTATCAGGACTGAAATAGGCCTTGCAAGGAAAGCAAAGGCTAAAACTATTATTAATGCCTTACCCCAGTATTGCGAAATTATTTCGAAATTCATCCCAGCTCCAAGCAGAATGAAAATCAGCATCCTGATTATTGATATAGTTACATCTTTAAACCTTTCATGGCTTTCGTAATGCTCATCCTCGATCTTCAGGTTAAACATCGTTTTATTGCCGCATATGAGGCCAATAATGAAGCAAGCCATGAATCCGCTGAAGCCAAGATGTTCAGAAATTACATACGCACTCAAGACAGCTGCTACAGCCATCTCAGCTGTGAAACCTCTGCATATCCCATATTTTCCGTCGCATACAAGCAGATTGCTGATATAGCCTATGCCTGCACCTACGAGTATTCCTCCGCCAGCGGAAATCAATAGCTTCTGAATGCTGCTGCTCGCAGAAAACGCTCCCCCTGAAGCAATGCCTACGATTGTAAATGTTATTATGGCGGCGGCAGCATCATTGAAAGCAGATTCTGATATTATTGTCTGTTTGAGCTTTGCGCTAATGTTCATTTTCTTGAATAGCGGTACGAGCACTGAAGGATCTGTTGATGCTATTACCGAACCTAATAAAAGTGCATAAACCAAGTCTATGCCAAGGAGCTTCCAGGCAAAGAAACCGGTGATAAAAGTCGATATTAGAACTCCAACCGTAGCTAAAAGAGCTATCGTAACCTTTACTTCATTGAGGACTCGTATACTTACTTCTCTTCCTCCATCAAAGAGTATATATGCGGCGCCGAAAGACAATACCACCTGGTTTACAACAGCATACTCACTGAAGTCTATCAGGTTTAGAAATGATGGTCCGGCTATTATTCCGGCGGCAATATAAAGAACCACGTCAGGAAAATTAATTTTATTACTTATCCTTGTTAATATTACCCCAACAAATATTATGATTGCCAAGATGCGCATTAAATTCGAAGCCAATTCCACAACATTAATTTCCATTTTTCCTTCCTTTCTTTCCCACACTGACCTCTTTACATTTCTCTTCTTTTTCAATTTTTCGGTTGAAAATGAAGTTCATGTAGATAAAACCAGCTACCACTAAAATTACGGGAATCAAAACAAATAAATCTTTAAAACCGAGTTCTAGGTCCATAATTTAAAACCTCCATGCAAAAATATAATAAAAAATTGCAAAACAAAAAGTGGGAAACCCTAATAAGAGCTTCCCACCCTGGAAACAATACTTCTTGGAGTCAAACCAAAGTTTGTCCAACCGATAGAAATATACTATTAATAAAAACTATATCATAAAGTTTAGCTGAATTCAAATTTAATACCATAATGTTTAGGTTCGATATCCAATTTAAGTAGAAAATGCATTTGCGTATGGCGCGGTTCGCGTACATGTCTAAGTGCTGTTTTCTATGACCATCCAAGATGGAAGCAATATATGAATATAGAGCCAGTAGAACGAAAAATTGAACTGCTCCCTGTCAAGTGG
>DBML01000011.1 GCA_002298915.1 Clostridium sp. UBA699 | reverse complement strand
AGGCTTAAAGATAAGCTCAAAAACGTGACCAGCAGAAGCAATGCGATGAGCATGGAGCAGAGGGCGCTCAGACTGAAACAAATAATTGTCGGATGGGTGAACTACTTCAAGTTGGCAGACATGAAGCATATGCTTAAAGAGTTGGATGAGTGGCTTCGTAGAAGAATCAGGATGTGCTACTGGAAACAGTGGAAGAAAACTAGAACCAAGAAAGATAATCATATTCGTCTTGGAATAGATAAAGGCAAAGCCTGGGAATATGCGAACACAAGAAAAGGCTACTGGAGAATATCCAATAGCCCAATTCTTAGCAGGTCATTAACCAACAAATATCTCAAGGGTCAGGGGTTCATCACCCTGACAGAAAGGTACTTGGTAGTAAGTTAATTCTATTGAACCGCCGTATACCGAACGGTACGTACGGTGGTGTGAGAGGTCGGTGAGCAAAATAATTGCTCACCTCCTACTCGATTCACTGCTTGTTCCAGATGCGGTCGAACATCCCTGCAAACTTGTCCTTGCTCGTGCTTATCGAGTCGACGGTGACGTTCTTCACAGCCCTGAACAGGGCATCCGCTATCCTCTTTGAATTCTCGGAAACGATGCTCCCAAGCAGCTCGCATGCCTGAACCGTTGCGGACTTCCTGATGGTCCTGGGTTCGGCCTTCGTCAGGCTGCCGCAGTATTTCTGGGTTATGACGCCGACCCTCAGCGTGAGAAGCGTGTTTATGCTCCCCTCGAAGATGGAGTCGACGACGAAGGACACGGCATATCCAACGCCGGGCACGACGGAGCCGACCGTACCCCCGAAGAGGGTCGATATTATCGGCTCAAGCTGCTCTGTGACCAGGTCGAGGTCGTCAACCTGCCTGGTGAGAAGCACCGTGGCGAAGACGTTGGCGTACAGCTTCGTCAGGTCGCTTATTGCGGGGCGCTGGTTGTAGAGCATGGCGATCTTCCAAACGAGCTTCACTGCGGTGACGAAGACGAAGACGCTGTCGAGCGGGCCGTTTTGTGAGACAGCGGTAGTTATGAAAACCGCTGAAGCGTTGCTCTTGATTATGCGCTGGCTTTCCTTGTCGAGAACGGCGAGTGCCTCCTCCACTGACTCCCTGTCAGGACGCCCCTCCTGCCAAACGAAATTACGGGACTTCAGGTGCCTGTTCTTCATAAGCCTCTTCTTGAGCTTCGAAAGGAAGAGGGCATACTCCGCTTCGTTGGCCTCGTCTGGCGCGGCAAGGGGCTTCTCCAACCTCCCCATTATCACTAGCGTCATGATAACCGCCCCAAGGGCAAGTATTGCGAAGAAAACGGCAAGGATGTTGCCCAAAACGGGGCTGACATCCGAAGCCAGGCTTATGAGCTGGAGCACCTGGTTGACCATTATCACCGCAAAGGATATGAGAAGGACAGCGGCCACTGTCGCTATGAGGCTTTTGTAAGGGCTCTTGTCCATGATACCCCTCCTTTGTTGACAGATTGTTGATTTAATTTAATCACATTCCTGACATTGTTGACAATAGAAGAATTTACCATAATAATTAGAAGAATAGAACAATTCAGGAGGCGAAACAGATGAAATACACAGTTAAGCCTGAGGTTTTCCAGCTCGATCCACAGCTGCGCTTCGGGATAATAGTTGCCAGAGGCTTGAAGAACAAGGAAACGTCTGCCGACGAAACCGAGAGGCTCAGGAAGGCAGAGGAAAACGCAAGGAACACTATCAAGGCTGAGGAGCTGAAGCAGCAGCCGATAATAGCCGGCTACAGGAACGTCCTCGAGAAAGCGGGCATAAACCCCAACAAGTTTATCAACTCCATGGAGGCAATGATGAAGAGGGTGCTCAAGGGGAACCAGCTGCCTACGATAAACTCGCTGGTGGACCTGTGCAACGCGATCTCCGTCGAAAACCAGGTTTCCCTTGGAGGGCATGACCTGGCGGACATACATGAGGACCTGTGCGTCAGGTTCACCACAGGCAGCGAAAAGTTCCTGCCTTTCGGGGCCGAAGGGTACGAACCAGTAGAAGCGGGGGAGCTCGTGTTCACAAGCGGCGACGTTGTCCAGACCAGGAAGTGGGTCTGGAGGCAGAGCGAGCTGGGCAAGATGACTTTGGACACCTCCGATGTTTTCTTCCAGCTGACTGGCTTTGACGATGCAACCGGAAGTCCTCTCTCGAATGCCCTCGACGCCCTTGAGGAGATACTCAAGGAGAGGTTCGGAGGCACTGTACTGAGGTTCATCGTCAAGCCCGATAACCCTGAGATAGAATTCTAGGTCTTCATAAGCTGGCTGAAATACAGTTTGTAGTAGACCCCCTGCTGCTCGAGGAGGCTCTCATGGTTTCCCCGCTCAACGATCTCGCCGTTGTCTATGACGATGATTGTGTCGGCATCCCTTATGGTGCTGAGCCTGTGGGCTATGATGAAGCTTGTCCTCCCAGCCCTTATGTTGAGCATGGCTTTCTGGATGTTGAACTCCGTCCTGGTGTCGACGCTGCTTGTGGCCTCGTCGAGGATCAGGATGGACGGGTTCACGAGGATGGCACGCGCTATGGCCAGCAGCTGCTTCTGCCCCTGGCTGAGGTTGCTGCCGCTTTCTGCAAGGACTGTGTCGTAGCCGTTCGGCATCCTGCTTATGAAGCTGTGCGCATTGGCAATCTGCGCTGCGTTTATGACCTCTTCGTCGGTCGCAGCGGGGTTGCCATATTTTATGTTCTCCTTTATCGTACCGGAGAAGAGGTACGTCTCCTGGAGGACTATGCCGAAGCATCTCCTCAGGCTGTCGCGGGTGTAGTCCCTTATGTCAGTGCCGTCGATGAGTATCCTGCCGGTCGTCACGTCGTAGAACCTCGCCAGCAGGTTGACTATCGTTGTCTTCCCCGCGCCGGTAGGCCCTACGAGGGCTATGCTGCTGCCGCTTTTCACCTCGAAGGATATGTTCTTGATGATCGGCACATCCTCCCTGTAGTAGAAGCTTACGTTGTCGAAAACCACATCGCCTCTCGGGGAGGAAAGCTCCCTTGCGGCGGATACGTCCTTTTCCTCCTCGCTCTCGTCCAGGATGTCGAAGACCCTTTCGGCGCCCGCAGCAGCAGACTGCAGGGTGTTGAACACGTTGGCGAAATCGGCGAGGGGTCTTGAGAACTGCCTTGAGTAGCCTACGAAGCTCGTGATTACGCCTACGGTGATCATGCCTTTCAGGGCAAGCACGCCACCTGTGAGGGCGACGATCCCCAGCGTGAGGTTGTTCAGTATGTTCATTATAGGGAACAGGAAGCCCGACCAGATCTGGGCCTTGAGGCCCACCTCCAGGAGCTTTTTGTTCAGGGCATCGAACTGATTTATGACCTCCTCCTCGTGGCTGAAGGCCTTGATAACCCTCAGCCCGGATATGGTTTCCTCCAGATGGCCGTCCAGCAAGCCAAGCTCCTTCTGCTGATCCTTGTAGTAAGGTGCTGTCTTGCCCGCGATAAGCTTCGTCATGAAGAAGGACAGAGGCAGGGTTATTATTGCTGCCAGAGTCAGGGGGATGCTCAGTGCCAGCATCAGGGTGAGGGAGCCAAGCACCATCAGGAAGCCGCTTATGAGCTGGACCGTAGACTGGGATATGGTGGTGCTGACGTTGTCAATGTCGTTCGTTAGTCTGCTCATGAGGTCGCCGTGGGTGCTGGCGTCGAAGAATGCTATGGGAAGCTTCTGGAGCTTCGCAAAAAGTGAGCTCCTGAAGCTTTTTATTATGCGCTGCGAGACCCCTGCTACAAGCCAGCTCTGCAGGAAGCTGATAATCGCATCCGTTGCGAGTGCAGCGAGCATTATGAAAGCTATAATGCCCAGAAGGCCGAAGTTGACCAGTTTGCTTGACAGGGAGATGGCGTCCACCGCCCTGCCCAGTGCATAGGGAATGCCGAGGCCTATTGCCGTGTCGAAAATGGAGAGGAAGAATAGCAGAATCAGGATCTTCCTTTCGCTTCCGAAATATTTCCAGAGCCTTTTGACCGTACCGGCAAGATTGTGAGGCTTAGCCTCAAGTATGAGACCTCTTGGAGGCCCTCCGAATCTTCTGCCCTCCATCTAGATCTCCTCCTTTCCTATCTGGGAGTGGAATATGTCCTGGTACACCTGGCAGCCATGCATAAGCTCGCTGTGGGTTCCGATGCAGGCGATTTCACCCTTGTCCAGCACGATTATCCTGTCGGCATCCATGACCGAGGTTATCCTCTGCGCCACGATTATGCTTGTGAGCTTCCCGAAATACTGCTTCAGCGATTTCCTGATCTCCGCCTCCGTTGCGACGTCGACGGAGCTGGTGCAGTCGTCCAGGATCAGGATCTCCGGTGACTTAATAAGAGCCCTTGCAATTGCAAGCCTCTGCTTCTGGCCTCCCGAAAGGTTTACGCCGCCCTGTCCTAGCCTCGTCTCATACCCCTCCGGGAAGGAGGCTACGAAGCTGTGGGCCTGGGCTGCCGATGCGGCGGCAACGACCTCGTCCATGGTCGCAGCCTGCTTGCCCCATCGAAGGTTCTCAATTATCGTCCCAGTGAAAAGTATCGTCTTCTGCGGCACGAAGGCTATCTTGCCCCGAAGCTCGCTTATCTCCATGTCGCGGACATCCATGCCGTCCACCCTTACAGAGCCCGCGCACGCATCGTAGAACCTGGGGATCAGGTTGATCAGGGTGCTCTTCCCGGAACCGGTCGAACCGATAATGGCCACCGTTTCACCCGGCATGCAGCTGAAGGATATGTTTTTGAGCACAGGCTCGCCGCAGTAGCCTGAGTAGGAAAAGCTTACGCTGTCGAATTCGATCATGCCCCTGACATCCGCAGGCGCCGGGTTGTGGGCGTATTCCATGGCATCCGTTTCAGCGAACACTTCTGCAATCCTTTCAGCTGATGCCTTGGCCCTGACGAAGGTCGAGAAAATGAAGGATATCATTATCAGCGAGAACAGGATCAGGGTCATATAGTTGATGAATGCGACTATCTCCCCAACCTGAAGGGTCCCCTTGCTCACCTGTACTCCGCCGAACCAGAGCACGGCCACGACTCCCATGTTGACGGTCAGGAAAACGCTGGGTATGAAGAAGGCCATCCTCCTCATAGAGGTCATGGAAATCCTGGCCTGCTCCGCGTTTGCCTTTTCGAACCTCGATATCTCGAAAGCGTAGTTGTTGAAGGCTTTCACTACCCTAACGCCGGTGAGGTATTCCCTCATGACAGCGTTGAGTCCGTCCAGGGCCTGCTGAACCTTGAGGTAGAGAGGGTAGCCTATGCGCAGGTTGATGTATATGAATAGCACAACCACGGGAACCACCGCGAAAAGGATCGAGGACAGGCGGAGGTTGAGCCTCATGGCCATTATGATGCTTCCCAGGAAGAGGAGAGGGGCTTTGACAAAGATCCTTGTAAGCCCTATGGTCAGGTTCTGAACCTGTGTTACATCGTTGGTAAGCCTGTTAACCAGGGAGGCGTTGTCGAAGCGGTCAAGGTTTTCGAAGGAGAGGTGCTGCACCTTCCTGTAAAGGTCGAGCCTGAGGGCCGTACCCAGCTTGAGGGCAGCATTGCTCGAAAGGACGTTCCTTGTGGAGGCCGCCGCGGCCTCCGCTGCGGTTATAGCGAGCATGACGGAGCCCATCCTTATAATGTAGCCGAGGTCGTTGCCGCCGATTCCGGTGTCTATGATGTTCGCGATTATGGTTGGCAGCAGCAGGTCGCAGAAGGATTCGAACGTGAGCAGGACGATGGAGGCCGCAAAAAGCTTCCAGTACCTCATCACGTATTTGCCGTACAGCCACATAAAAACCGCCTCCTTTCCGCTTGTGCTGCTCTGTTACCAACAGTATATAACAAGAAAATGAAAAAATCTCTTCAAATTGCACAAATATTTTTACAAATCTGATAATATGTTCTATCATTATAGTATGAGGACTCATTTGATGGAAAAAAGGAGGCTTGAATCATGAGTGCTGAAAACTTTAAGGTGCCAATTGAAAAACTCAGGAGGATTTGCGATTTCAACGAAGAGCTTAAGTTCTGCGAAACGTCCAAGGAAGTGGAGCCCTACGACGGAGTGATCGGTCAGGAAAGGGCGGACAAGGCCATGAAGTTCGGGCTTGCTATGCGCGATCCAGGATATAACATTTTTGTGGTAGGCCCGCAGGGTACTGGCAAGAGCACGTACACCCAGGCCATAGTGAACAAGATCGCGAAGGAAGGTCCTAAACCGGAGGACTGGTGCTACATCAACAACTTCAGCAACAACGACCTGCCGCTGGCGGTTTCCTTTCCTGCCGGGCAGGGAAGGGTTTTCCAGAGCGACATGGACGAGCTCATAGATGATCTGCTCATAGCCATACCTGCGGCTTTCGAGGGGAGCGATTACGAGCAGAAGGAAAGCTCCATAGAGCAGAGCGTCCAGGAGAAGGTGGAGAAGATGTTCCAGGCCGTTGAGAAGATGGCGCTGGAGGCAGGCTTTGCCATGAAGAGGATACCGCCGAGGGTGGTGTTCATACCTCTCAAGCCTGACGGGACGCCTATGCCGCAGGAGGAGTATGCAGCCCTTTCCGAGCAGAGCCGTAAGGATATAGACGAGAAGGGAAGGAAGCTCCGAAAGCTGCTGGACGACACGATCCACGAGGTCCAGCAAGTCGAGAAGCAGGCAAGGGACCAGATAGAGAACCTTGAGAAGCAGGTGGCATCCTATGCCATTGAGCTGCACATAGGCAAGCTGAAGGAGAAGTACGCCGAGTTCCCCAAGGTCATAGAATACCTGGACACGGTTTCAAAGGATATCGGTGATAACCACCTCCTGTTCAGGGGCACGGACGGGCAGCCGCCTTCCAACCCTTTCATGATGTACCAGGAGGAGATAGACCAGTTCACGAAATACAGGGTCAACCTCTTCGTGGACAACGAAAAGAGCGAAGGCTCGCCGGTGGTTTTCGAGTCGAACCCATATTACTACAACACATTCGGAAAGATCGAATACAAGAGCTCAATGCTGGCGGTCAGTACCGATTTCACGATGATAAAGCCAGGAGCTCTCCAGAAGGCGAATGGAGGCTACCTCATACTGCAGGCAAAGGACGTGCTGATGGATCCTTACAGCTGGGAGGCTTTGAAAAAGGCGCTCAAATATAAGCAGGCGGTTGTTGAAAACATAGGCGAGCAGTACAGGCTGGTGCCGACTGTTACACTGAAGCCGGAGCCCGTCCCTCTGAACGTGAAGATAATACTCTTGGGCAATCCTATGCTGTACGAGCTCCTGTTCACGCTAGACGAGGACTTCAAGAAGCTTTTCAAGGTGAAGGTCGACTTCGACATCGAGATGCCGAGAAACCAGGCCAACATATGCAAGTACGTTTCCTTCATAGCCACCGTCTGCGAGGAGGGAGGCAAGAAGCACTTCGATGCTTCAGCGCTGGGCAAGATGATAGAGTACGGCTCGGTGCTCTCCGGAGACCAGAACAAGCTATCTACACTCTTCAACGAGATTTCGGAGATAGTAAACGAGTCAGCTGCCCTTGCCGACATGGACGGCTCTGAGTTCGTCGAGGCCAAGCATGTAGACGAGGCAATTGAAAACCAGATATACAGGTCCAACAGGGTGGAGAAGAGGATCCAGGAGGAGATCCTCCGCAACAACATAATGATACGCACTGACGGCGAGGAGATAGGCCAGATAAACGGCCTTTCGGTAGTAGGATCGGCAGGCTACGCGTTCGGTCTTCCTTCGAGGATAACTGCAAGGACCTACGCGGGAAACAAGGGAGTCATAAACGTGGAGAGGGAGACGGAGATGAGCGGGAACATCCACTCCAAGGGAGTCCTGACCCTCGCCGGCTACCTGGGCGGAAAGTTCGGACAGGACAAGCCGCTCGGCGTTACAGCCCAGATAACCTTCGAGCAGAACTACGGAGGGGTAGAGGGGGACAGCGCCTCAAGCACGGAGCTTTATTCCATACTCTCCAGCCTTGCGGACCTGCCGCTCACTCAGAGCATAGCTGTGACTGGCTCCGTGGACCAGCTTGGAGTAATCCAGCCTATCGGAGGGGTAACCCAGAAAATCGAGGGCTTCTATGATGTTTGCAAGGCCAAGGGGCTCAACGGCAAGCAGGGGGTCATGATACCTGTCCAGAACGTGGACAACCTGATGCTAAAGAAGGAGATCCTCGACGCTGTCAGGGAAAACAAGTTCAGCATCTACTCGGTGAAGACCATAGAGGAAGGCATCGAGCTGCTGAGCGGAATCCCGGCAGGAAAGCCTGACAAGGATGGAAAGTACCCTGAGGGCACGGTTTTCGCAAGGGTCGAGGAAAAGCTTGCAGAGTTCAACAAAGGGCTAAAGGCCTTCATGGCCCCTGCCGAACAGGGCAAAAACGGAAACGGGGCAGAAAAATAGTTAAGGAAGTGAGAGCATGGTTCAGGAACTGATACTCATAAGGCACGGCAAAGCCGAGGCGGGGAGCGCAGACATTTCTGACGCCGAAAGGAAGCTGACTAGCAAGGGCGAGCGCGAGCTTAAGGCGATGTTTTCTGTCCTCGGCCCATACATCGCCGGGAGGGAAAAGGTGCAGGTATGGTCCAGCAGCCTCGAGCGCGCGATGCAGACCGAGGCGATCCTCTCCAGGGAGATGGGAGGGGCGAAGGTGACATTCAATGACTTCATGGCAGAAGGCAACTTTGAGAGCCTTTCGAAGGCGGTTGGAAAGGCTGGCGGGGCAAGGGTGCTTGTGCTGGTGGGGCATGAGCCCCACCTCAGCAGCTGGACTGAGGAGATCACCGGCATGCTTCCTGATTTCAGGAAAGGGGCGGCTCTAAGCATAAAGCTTGAATCAGACAGGCCCTTGAAGGGAGAGCTCCAGTGGCAGCTGACGCCGGAGCACTACGCCGGGGGCATGACGATGCCTCAGCTTGTTTTCGAGGCAGGGGATGAAGGAAAGCCTGACATGGACGGGAGCGGTGCGCTTGGACCACAGATGAACGGGCTTTTCATGTTCTGCCTCAGGGAGATTGCCGCAGCCCATGCAGCCTTCATGAAGTCCCCTGACGACGTTGAAGCTGTCCACAGGTACAGGGTTAAGGTAAGGCAGTTCCGCTCCATTATGTCATTTGTAAAGCCGGAGCTGGGCAAGAAGGGATATGAAAGGATACAGGAAGGAGCAAGGGCTCTGGCTGGAAGGTTCACCTACCTCCGGCAGCTTGACGTGATGGCAGGAAAACTAGGGGAAGGCCATCCTGCCCTTCTCGGCATCCTGAAGCAGGAAAGGGAGAAGGAGAAGGAAAGGGTTTACAGGGAGCTTGCTTCAACTGACGCCTCAAAGCTTTTCTTCGAGATCCTCCAATGGATAGAAAAGGATCCCTTCAGGAAATCCGAGGAGGCAGACAAGCCGATGGACTCCTTCGCTGAGGATAGGGTCAAAAGCTGGCTCGGCAGGTTCAGCAAGGGCCTGAAGAGCGCTGACTCCAAGGATGCAGAGGCGATCCATGAACTGAGGATAGAGGGCAAAAAGCTGAGGTACATCATGGCGCTCCTGGAGCCCATGCTTAAGCAGGAGGACAGGAAGCTCATACCCGGACTCAAGGACATGCAGGACAGGCTGGGCCTGATATGCGACCTGCAGTTCGACATCCCGTTGCTTGAGAGGCTGAAGGCGGCAAAGGAAGGCGCTGAAGCGGTCAAGGAGATCGACGATGTCATCGAAACGAAGAAAAGAGAGGTTGGCGAGCTCCTCAGGGAGCTGCCGAAGGAGATTAGCTGAAATGATTATTGAAGCAGGCTGAAAAGTCTGCTTTTTCACTTTGATATGATATAATGGGTATGAGTGAAAATTGTAAGGAGTGTAGCATATGTCAGTTGAATCAGTCAGAGAGTACCTAAAGAAATTCGGCGCCGATGGCAAGGTCATGGAGTTCGACGTGTCAAGCGCCACAGTAGAGCTTGCAGCACAGGCTGTGGGCGTGGAGCCTGCAAGGATAGCCAAGACTCTTTCCTTCAAGAAGGGCGACGGCTGCATCCTCATCGTAACGGCGGGAGATGCGAAGATAGACAACCCGAAGTTCAAGCAGTTCTTCTCCATGAAGGCGACCATGCCCAGCCCGGAAGAGGTCCTGGAGCTTGTTGGCCACCCTGTTGGGGGAGTGTGTCCTTTCGGCATAAAGGAAGGTGTTCCGGTTTACCTGGACATATCCATGAAGCGTTTCGAGACCGTGTTCCCGGCCTGCGGAAGCGGCAGCAGCGCAATCGAGCTGACCTGCGACGAGCTTTTCGAATACTCGGGAGCCAGGGAATGGATCGACGTCTGCAAGGGATGGTAGTAGGACAGAAGGTGCCCGGGGAATTCCGGGCATCATTTTTTCGCGTTCGCGATTGCGCCTGTTTACCTGTGTATGGTAGAATAAGATAGCAAAAAAGCAAGATGGGATGGATAAAAGCATGATAGCTGCCAACTGCAAAAAATACAAGCACTTCGCATACCTCATAATGGTGTTCATAATACTGATCCTGTGGTTCCTCCACCTCAAGGAGACCATAGTGCCTGAGCACATAATGTACTCCAGGCTGGATTCCTTGATACCTTTCGTCAAGGAGTTCGTCATAGCGTACTATTTCTGGTTCGCCTACATGGCCCTTGCGTTCATCTACCTGGGGTTCGTGTCAAAGAAGGACTTCTACAGGCTGGAGCTGTTCCTTGCGCTCGGGATGAGCGTTTCCTACATAGTCTTCATCCTGTACCCAAACGCGCAGTTCCCTAGGCCGAGCGTGCCGGGGACGGACATCTTCTCAAACCTGGTCAGGTTCATATACTCCCACGATGGAACGAACAACGTTTTCCCGAGCATACACGTCTGCAATTCGCTTGGCGTTCATCTGGCGCTGATAAACTGCAGCAGGCTCAAGGACAAGCGTTTGTTCAAGTCGCTATCCTTCGCTGTATCAATGTCGATCTGCGCATCGACTGTGCTGATAAAGCAGCATTCGATAATAGACGTGGCGGGAGGCACCATCCTCGCTTTCCTGATTTACCTGTTCATCTACCAGCTGCCGAAGCTGTTCGCGGACAGTTCAGAGGAGCTGGAAAGCGCTGCCGAAACCAGCAGTCCATAGATATTTACCGGAAGCCCTCAGGGCTTCTTTTTTATGTAACCGCATATGGTAAAATGTTGTTAGAATATTCGGGCAAAAGGTGCCCGAAAGGAGGCGCAGCGAGGTGGCTGATAACGATAGAAGCACATTCATGGCTTCGGGCCTTTCCGATGAGGAAGCTGCGGCTCAGCTAAATCTTTTCGGCCCTAACGTCCTCCCTGCAGCAAAGGGGCGCTCGGCGCTGTCGATACTCCTGGACCAGTTCAAGAATCCGCTTATATACATCATCCTTACGGCAGCCGCAATCTCCCTCCTTATGGGTGAGTACGGGGATTTTGCGATCATAATGGTCGTCGTAGCGATAGACGTCTTGCTGGGGTTCGTTCAGGAGTTCCAGGCCCACAGGACATACAAGGCGCTTAAGGGCATGATGAAGATGACAGCCACAGTAGTGAGGGGAGGCAGCCGCAGGGAGATCGACATAAGCGAGCTCGTGCCGGGAGACCTTGCCATCCTCAATGCGGGGGAGAAGATACCGGGCGACGGAGAGATACTCAGCAGCACAAAGCTGTCGGTGGACGAAGCGATACTCACTGGGGAGAGCGAGCCTGTCAGCAAGGGCACCGCCGGGGGGCAGATCCAGGCATTCATGGGCACGACGGTCGTCACTGGGCGCGGGTTCCTCAAGGTGATAAGCACCGGAGCAGGTACTGAGCTGGGCAAGATTGCTGCGTCACAGCAGGAAACGGGAAGGGAGGAGACCCCTCTCCAGATCAGGCTTAAGAGGTTCAGCCGCACACTGACCTACATCGTGGCGGGAGTGACGCTTTCAATACTGGTTGTGGGGCTTATGTCCGGACGCCCGATCCTCGAGATGCTAAGGATATCAATAGTGCTGGCAATCGCTGCCGTGCCGGAGGGGCTTCCGATAGCGGTTACAATAATACAGGTTATCGGATGAGAAAGATACTAAAAAGGAACGGGCTGGTGCAGAAGCTCCTTGCTGTGGAGACACTGGGGTCTGTAACGGTCATCTGCACCGACAAGACTGGGACACTCACCGAGGGACGGATGCGAGTCGTGCGGAGCGATTTTTCTGACCAGCAGCGCGCGCTTGAGACAATGGTCCTTTGCAACAACCTTGAGGGGCCCGTGGACGCCGCCCTCTGGGAATACGCAATGAACGGGCTCGAGAAGGATCCGCAGGATATGGTGAACAGGTCTGTGAGGCTGGCCGAGGTTCTCTTTACAAGCGAATCTAAATTCATGGCAACGGAGAACCTCTTCGATGGGAAGGTGTTCCTTAATCTGAAGGGTGCGCCGGAGATTGTGCTGGGCATGTGCGACATCGCTCCAGCGGAACGCCAGAGAATACTGTCGCAGATAGACGAATGGGCAGGCGAAGGCCTGAGGCTGATAGGGTTTGCATACAGCTCCAACGGTTCGGTCGAGGACAAGCACGGCTTCACCTGGAACGGTCTTGTGGGAATGGAGGACCCTATAAGGGAAGGGGTTCATGACGCCGTCAGGGTGGCACAGAAGGCCGGCATAAAAATCAAAATGATAACAGGGGACTACAGGCTGACCGCTGAGCACATAGCCAGGGAGCTGGGAATATTCCCGGAGGGCGCCAGGATCATGGAGGGACTGGAGCTTGAAGGGATAGATGACGAGGAGCTTAAGAGGAGGATAGACGACATAGCTGTGTTCGCGAGGATAAGGCCTTATGACAAGCTGAGAATAATAAGGACGCTCGAGGATAGGGGAGAGGTCACTGCAATGATAGGGGACGGCGTGAACGACGCTCCGGCCCTGAAGAAGGCCAACATAGGCGTCGTTGTAGGCAGCGCCACGGATGTAGCAAAGGAGATCGCGGACATCATACTGCTCGACAACAACTTCAGGACCATCGTTGCTGCGATAGAGGAGGGCAGAGTCATCTTCGACAACATACAGAAGGTAGTTTCCTACGTGCTTTCGAACTCCTTCGCTGAGATCATAGTCATCTTCGCGGCGATGCTTCTCGGCTGGCCCGCACCGCTGCTGGTTGCCCAGATACTCTGGATACACCTGATATGCGACGGGCCTACGGACATAATGCTCGGTTTCGAGCCCGGTGAGGAAGGTATCATGGAGCAGAAGCCGAAGTCTCAGAACGAGCAGATCCTGACGCCCCTTGCCCTGTCGCTGATAGCTATAATCAGCACGGTCAGCGCTGGTGCAGGGCTGCTGCTCTTCGGCAACGCACTCTGGAACTTGGGAAGCGCAGAACTCGGCAGGAGCTTCGTTTTCGCGCTGTTCGCGGTCAACTCCATGGTGTACATCTTCGCATACAGGAGCATGAGGAGGACGATAGCCAAGGGCAGCAGCCCCATGAGGAACAAACCGCTGCTTGTATCGGCAATCGCGGGTATCCTTACTGCACTTGCAGCTTTCCTGATTGCGCCGCTGCGCCATGTTATGGGGCTTGTGCCTCTCAGCCTGGCCGATTACGGCATAGTGTTCGGCATTGCTGTCTCTCTGCTGGTCATCGTCGAAGCGGGGAAGATAATCAACATAAACTTGAGGAGGTCATAAAATGAAGAAGACATTGATGCTACTGCTGTGCATGATATTTTCCGCATCCCTTTTCGGGTGCGGCAGCAAGGGTGTGCCTGTTACCACGGACGAGGACAACAAGAAGGCTGTCATAGCAGTTGTCGAAGGGTTCGGGCAGAAGCTGAAAAATGTATCCCTGCTCTCAGCCTCCGAAGACCTGAAGAAGAGCATGAACGAGAACTACGGCAGCTACATAACGCCGGAGCTCCTGGAGAAGTTCCTCAGCGATCCGCTGAACTCACCTGGACGCCTCACTTCAAGCCCTTGGCCCGACAGGATAGAGGTCACGACTGCGGAGAAGACCGCTGAGGGGGCATACAAGGTGGAAGCCTCGATAATAGAGGTTACTAGCGCCGAGCAGGAAACCGGCAATGCCGCAGCAAAGAGGCCGATAACGCTCGAGGTCAATAATGCCAGTGGCAAATGGCTGATATCCTCGGCAAGCTTGGGCGAATACTCAACGGAGGATTCCATAATATACAGGAACACTAAGTACGGCTTCGACTTCACTCTGCCTAAGAGCTGGAGCGGTTACACAATTGTAACTGAAAGTTGGCAGGGGCGGTCTCTGGAGGGCAGCACAAGCGGCCAGGTGACGGAAACAGGGCCGAAGCTCCTTATTAGGCATCCGCAGTGGACAAAGGAAAACCCGAGGGAGGACATACCTGTCATGGTGTTCGCCATTGACCAGTGGCAGCTGGTTTCGGAAGAGAAGATAAGCCTCGGAGCCGCACCTATAGGCCCGACCGAGCTGGGGAGAAATTCCAAGTATGTCTTCGCCCTGCCGGCGAGGTACAACTTCGATTCGCTCACCGGATACCAGGAGGTAGAGCAGATAATGGAAAAAAATCCGCTAAAAGCTTTCGATTTACAGTAGACAAAACCCCCATTTATTCATTATAATGTAATAGTGATGAATCCATGGGGGTATGGCGAAGTTGGGATCGCGCTTGAATGGCATTCAAGAGGCCAGGGGTTCGAATCCCCTTATCTCCACCATTGAAATCCTCGGCAGTAATGCCGGGGATTTTATTTTCCAATCCAATCATTTTTTTGAATTAACATCCCATGGGAATAATAAATTATCGTTTTGCGATTTCTTTAATCACAGATGTTATTTTTAGTATAAATATTTATGATATGGTATATTTATTTAAAAAATGATAATATTTTAACGTTTTTTTATTGACATGATATTCTGACCTGTGTTAGTATTTAAAAGCAATTAATAACAACTTAGGGGGAATATTTTAATTATGGAATCAAATAACATAACTAACAAGCAAGTAGTTATCGTCAAGTCTCAGAAAAGCGTTGGTATTTCACTTTTACTGACATTTTTTTTCGGTCCGCTTGGCCTTTTTTATTCTTCGGTAATGGGCGCAATAATCATGTTGGTGTTAGGAGTAACAATATCGCTTCTCACAGCTGGGTTGGGCTATGTTTTAGTAGACCTGATTTGTATGATTTGGGGTGCTATTGCTGTTAGCAAATATAACAAAAAACTTCTTAACGTGGAATAAAAAATATTGATACATAGTAGATCCAAAGTGACTTATCAAGTGATAATTGGAATAATTCTGTAGTTTTCAGGATTTACACTTGTATAAAGTTTAACAAAACAAGTAAGAAATTTGAGAAATGTAATGATGCATTTTCTAAAGATTCTTTTCGAAATGCACAGTTAGGCTATACTATATGATAAAACACCTTTTGTATGCGGTATGTATAAATACTTAGTGCAGGGGTGTTTTTTTATCGGAAGTTGCGTAATATAGCACATACTTTGGCTTGAATAGACTGGAGAGTAAAATGGAATTAGAAATATCAAAATCATCTAACGTTGGGGGAAGAAATTGTAATGAGGATTTTTGCAGTTACTCTCAAGCGGGTAAATATTATTGTTTATCAGTAGCAGATGGACTTGGTGGACATAGAGGAGGACAAGTTGCATCAAAAATAGCTGTAGAAACGCTTGAAAGATGTTTTAATATATTTCCGGAAATTTCGGAAAATAAATTAATCGAATGCCTTTTAGACGCACAAAATGCATTAATAAAAAAACAGGATGAAAAATTAGAATTACTTAAGATGAGAACAACTATTGCGACGGTAGTCATGAACAATGACTCGGCCATATGTGCACATATTGGAGATACAAGAGTATATCATTTTAAGAAGGGAAGGATAATATTTCAAACTAAGGACCACAGCGTGCCTCAAACTTTGGTAAATGCCGGAGAACTGTCCGAGGATCAAATAAGATTTCATGAGGATCGCAACAAAATAACCCGTGTTCTTGGCGATAGAAGCCATTTTAAACCTAAGATAGATATTTTAGAAAATATTGAATCCAATGATGCATTACTATTATGCACGGATGGTTTCTGGGAATATGTTGTTGAAAATGATATGGAAGAGGATTTGAATATCAGTGCCAATCCTTCAATTTGGATAGATAAAATGAAAATGAGGCTTTTAAAACTTGCTAAAGCGAACAATGATAATTATTCAGCAATAGCAGTATTTATAAAATAGATTTGGGAATTACGAAGATTGCCATTCTGGAAAACTTTAAATGGTAAATTTATTGAAGCTTGAAAGGACAAAAATTATATGAAAAATATTTTTGATATTTATTATGGTGAAAAAATAGTTAGTACCATAAATTTAAACGAGTACAACAAAAATAAGATATCGTTAGGAAGAGCAAAAGAAAATGATATAGTTATAAATTCTAATATTGTCTCAAGAGTACATGCATTTATTGAATTAAAAAATGGAAGCTGTTTTTTTAGTGACAACAATAGCACAAATGGAATAATGGTAAATAATAAACTAGTAGATGCATGTGAATTAAAGAGCGGTGATTCTATTAAGATAGATAGTGATGTAGAGCACCATGAAGAAGCTATTATAATTGTTTATTCATTAGTTAAGAAAGAAAACGAGCAAAAATTCAAAAATTATTATATTAAGAACAATTCATCCGTGAAATTAGGAAGAAATGAAGATAATGATATTGTTTTAAATCATATTTCAATTTCAAGAAACCATGCTGAAATTTATTTGGAGAACGGTGATTTTTATATCAAGGATTTAAAAAGCACAAATGGAACTTATTTGAATGGAACTCCAGTTGAAAAACCTTTAAAACTCACTGAAGGCGATAGGATTTTTATAGGTAACACAAAACTATTATTTTACAGAGATAAGTTGATTTACAATGTTATAACTAATGGCCTCAGTCTTGATGCTATTAAAATAAGCAAGACTATTAATGAAAAAAAATCTTTATTTAAGCCTAAAATGCAGAAAAGGCTTTTAGATGATATCACTATTAGCGTTAAACCAGGAGAGCTTGTTTCTTTAATAGGGAGCAGTGGCGCCGGTAAATCCACATTTTTAGACGCGCTGAGTGGATTGAGACCAGCAACGGATGGATGTGTTTTGGTCAATAATACAGATTTCTATTCTAATTATGGCGCATATAAAAGCATTATAGGATATGTTCCTCAACAAGATATAGTTTATGATAATTTGACAGTGCAGGAGATGCTTACTTACGCTGCAAAACTAAGAATGCCAAAGGATGTATCGAAGCAAGAAATTGATGAAAGAGTAAAACAAGTTATAAAAGATGTTGAACTTTATGAAAAAGAAAATGTTGTAATAAAAAATTTGAGTGGAGGACAGAAAAAGAGGACAAGCATAGCAGTTGAGCTTCTAGCAGATCCTCAATTGTTTTTCTTAGATGAGCCTAGTTCAGGGCTTGATCCAGGTATGGAAAGAAACCTGATGAATCTATTAAGAAAACTTGCGGACAAAGGGAAAACAATAATACTGATAACTCATGCCATGGATAATCTAAATATATGTGATAAAGTCATCTTCCTAGGCAGGGGAGGAAAGCTATGTTTCTTCGGCAATCCTCTTGATTCACTAGATTTCTTCGGTGTAAGTGACTTTGTTGAAATATATGATTTGATAACAGACAAACCTGAAAAATGCTGCGAAAAATTTAAAAGCTCAAATTATTACATATATAGTAAGCCGCTAGAAAAAAAGATGCCAGACAAAAAGAATCCTCCAAAGGTGAAGGGACAAAGTGGATGGACACAATTTTGTGTTTTATCAAGAAGATACCTAAAGTTAACGCTATCTGACATGCAGAGATTTATTATATTGCTAGGACAAGCACCTGTAGTAGCAATACTTTTGGGGATAGTTACAAATAAAAATGCTTTTTCAATATATGAGAATACTTCTCAGGTATTATTTACATTGTCATGTTCTGCTGTCTGGATTGGTTTGTTAAACTCTATTCAGGAAATTTGCAAGGAAAGAAATATTTTCAAAAGAGAGAGAACCGTTAATTTGAAACTATTGCCATACATTTGTTCAAAACTAGTAATTTTATCAGTTATTTGTATGGTCCAAAGTATTTTGATGATTTTTGTTTTCAATATGTTCATTCCATTTCCAACGGATTATCATCTGATATGGAATTTAAAATTTGAACTCATAATCACTACGTTTTTAACCTTGTTAGCAGCAACCTCGATGGGGATAACTATCTCCACACTTGTAACAAATACAGATAGAGCAATGAGCATAGCGCCGTTTTTTCTGATACCGCAAATTATCTTTTCAGGATTTATTTTTAAACTTTCAGGTTTTTCGGAAAAGCTATCGCATTTTATTATTGCAAAATGGTCTTTGAGAGCTATGGCGGTATCATTGAAAATCAATGAACTTCCGCTTAAAATAGTTGAAGATAACAAAGACAACGCGCAAATGTACAATGTTTTAAAGCAAATCAACAGGAACTTGGAATCTGCATACAACCATGATGTTATTTTGTTATATAAAGACTGGAGAATACTTATTTTAATTTCAATTGTATGTATAATTATTTCATTTCTGTTTCTTAAAGTTAATGAAAATAAACAATAATGAATAAGGAGTAAAAGATGATGGGTTTAGTTCCATTCTTTAAAAATGGTAAAAAAGTGAATGAAGGCAAAAAAAGTGATATTGATGTTTGCAGTGGAAAGAAACTGAGCAATGTTGAGGATGACGTTCGAACGATATGCGTAGGCAAAAAAAGCAATCAAAATCCCAGCCAGCCTGAAGTAGAAGTGGAAATGCCACGCAATCAAGTTGGTATACAGGGAGATTATTGTTGTGAGGGTACAATATTAATAAGAAAAAAAGAAGATAAGAATATTAAAATTCTAAAAGAAGAAACAAGCCATGCAACGTTAACTTACTACGAAGATAATGTCTTAAAAAAGTTTCGCATCAAGAATGTTTTGGTCAATATAGGAAGAGACCCTGAAGCTTGCGACTTGATAATAGCATTTGACAATTGTATTGGCAGAAACCATGCTGTAGTATATTGCAAAGATTCAAGGTATTACATTTTTGATTTGAACAGCAAGAATGGTACTTATATTAACAATAAAAAAGTCGAAGGCACTTTTGAAATATTTGATGGAGATATCATAAAATTTGCAAAGACTGAAGCAAAATTTAATATTCAATAACTTTAAGAAAAATGTCTAAAGCTTAGTTTTTAATTGCACTGTAAATTTAATCGAGGGGGAAGTAAAATTTGGACATTAATAAATTATGTATGGGATGTATGAGTGAAAATAACAACGATGGAATATGTCCTAATTGCGGATGGGCTGAAGGAAATCAAAAAGATTATTCATCAAGGTATTTGCCAACACGTACAACTTTAAATGGAAAATATTTAATAGGAAAGGTGTTGGGATATGGAGGATTCGGAATAACATATTTAGCTTGGGATTTAAATCTTAACGTAAAATTAGCAATTAAAGAATACCTTCCAAGTGATTATGCTGAACGAAAAAGCGATAATACAACTGTATCGGTTTATACTGATAGTAAGAAAGAACAATTTAAGTATGGAATGGAAAGTTTTCTTGAAGAAGCCAGAACAGTTGCTAAGTTTGGTGATCATCCAAACATAGTATCTGTTAAAGATTATTTTTATGAAAATAATACTGCATATTTTGTAATGAATTATTTGGAAGGGATTACTCTAAAAGAACATATAATGCAGGAACCTAGAAAAATGCTTGATTTCCAAAAAGCAAAGAATATTCTTTGTCAAGTTATGGATGGGTTGGCAATTTTGCATGATAATAGTTTGTTGCATAGAGATATTAGTCCGGACAATATTTTTGTAACCAGAAATGGAAATGTAAAGATACTTGATTTTGGTGCAGCAAGATATGCAATTGGGGAACATGATAAAACCCTATCAGTAATATTGAAGCGAGGCTTTGCACCTCACGAGCAGTATAGAAGTAAGGGGAATCAGGGAGCTTGGACTGATATCTACGCATTATCTGCAACAATATACTATTCAATTACCGGAATAGTACCTCCAGAAGCTCTTGAGAGGAAAGAAGAAGATACTATTGTATTGCCTTCAAAAATAAATAATAATGTGCCTGAGGGTTTTGAAAAAATTCTGATGAAAGGTTTGGCAGTAAGTGAAAAAGACAGGTATCAATCAATTGAAGAGCTAAGGAAGAGCATGTTAGAAAATGATAAGGATCCAGGGAAAATAGAAGAAACTATATGTGAATATCCTAAATCAGAGAAGACCGGCATCTTAACACAGGTACTTAGTAACGTGGATTCACAAAATGGGGCTGCTAATGAAAAGGGAGCTACTAATGAAAATGGAACTCCTAAAAAAAGTAATATTAGAAAGACAATGGGTGTTGTAATTCCACTACTGGTAGCAGCAATAATTTGCTCTTTTTTAATATTTGGCAAAACTGATGTGAAGGCATTCATGACTTTTGCTGCTAACAAAATAACCAATAAGACACAAGAAAATAAAAACTCGGCGAATAGTATTGTTGCTGATACATCAAAATCATCAACTAATGGAAGTAATAATACTGTTGATGTCAATAGTACCACAAGTGGTAACTCAACTACTGCCAACACATCGAATGACAATTTAAGCAGCACCAAAAAATCAGGAGGAGATGTTTCCACAACTGTAAAACCACCTTCAAATACGACACCTGCTCCCCCTATAGTTGATACAAAATATGATGGTGTAAAGAGTTATTTGAACAATGGGAATTATACAACAGCTGTAAGTGAAGCTTCTAAATTCATTGCTTCTGGTGACAGCAGCAATGAAATAATTGAATTAATGAGTAGAGCTTCCAATAACTTATATGCCCAGGCACAAAATCTTGCTACTAACAACAAAAAGGATCAAGCTGTTAAATATTATATACAACTTGCTACAACTGCTGGAGTGCCAGCTAATGTTGCTTCAAATGCTAAATCAAGTATATCTAAAGAGGCAGCAGGTTTATCAAAGTGGTATGAAAGCACTGGTAATTATTATAACGCAGTATTTTATTCAGGGTGGGCTTTATGGGCAGGTAATACTGACAGTTCGATTAAAACCAGAATGGATACTACATCATTAAAAGTAGATCAACTTGCATGTACAGAATATCAGAATGGCAATTATCAGCAGGCAAAAAGTTACTATCAACTGCTCATTAACACCCCATACGTACCAGCTAATATAGTTCAGGACGCAAAAATAAATTTGCAACAAACTAATGCAAAGTTGGGACTATAATTCATCATGATGAATTAATAATTTTGAACTAAAAGTAAATTTCATATTCCAGTATAGAAAGCTATGAAGGATTATGAGGGTTTTTCGAGGATTTAAATACCGTGCTTTATCTCCACATTGAAATCCTCGGCAGTTATGCCGGGGATTTTATACTTCAGAATAAGCGATGACTGCATTGGAGAAATCTAAAGCAGTCATTTTGTTTTTTAGAGTTATTGAATATGTACAGTTCACTACGCTTCAACATTTGATAAGAATGAATAGATTGAATGAGACACAAAGCAATCAAATATTCCATATATACTTGAATTTGAAATTTTAAAGGCTTAGTATTTGAAATGGCAGACTGTTACTGAACACCTTAACCTAATAGATACAAACTATTTAGGAAAGAGGGATGAATAAATGTCAAACTATGAAGAAAAATCCGCCTTATGATCCCAAATAGGCATCGTAAAACGTTTTGAAATACTTTGGGAAAATTGTAACCACGTACAGACTGGAATGATAATATTTGTCGTTTGCCGATAGCGAAATGCTGTCGGTTTTTTTGTTTTGAAGGCAATCAGCTGTTGAAAAAACTCGTTCATTGGAATTTCATATAACATCTATTTGATAAAAAAACAACAAGCGCTACCGAAATAAGTTGAATTGAAATACAATTCGGAATATAATATAGCTAAGCTAATCGCGATTATAAAAGTAGAAAATATAACCATGATTATTTAAAGCGTTTCAGTAGTGAATATGTCACATCACAGGGTAATGCATCAGCGGGTGGAATGATTTAAAAGGTTCATTTGATCTTTTGCGGAAGGAGGAGGCTCTGCGGAAGCAGGACATTTTTGTTTATAATGTATGGTTATTATCAATCGATTCTAAGAAAAAAATGAAAAAGGAGTTGAAATTATGGAAACTACACCAAAATCCAGATCGATAGTCGAAGAAACTCAATTCACCCCATTCCTTAAGAGGCTCACAGTATTCTGCTGCGGTGGACCATTTCTGGACGGGTATATTCTTGTAATCATCGGTGCAGCACTTGTTCAGCTGACCCCTCTCCTGCAGATGAATGCATACATGGCGGGGCTTTCTGGAGCCATATCCCTTGCCGGACTGTTTCTGGGGGGCGCTGTATTCGGATATGTAACTGACCTTATAGGACGAAAGCTAATGTTCACATTGGACCTGATCACCATAGTTGTTTGTTCGATCTTATGCATGTTTATCTCAAATATTGGGCATCTCCTGATTCTTAGATTCGTAATAGGCATGGCGGTAGGCGCTGACTACCCTATTGCAACTTCACTTTTGGCTGAATTTGCTCCTAAAAAACATAGAGGCATGCTGCTGGGCATACTGCAGGTTTTTTGGTTCGTTGGAGCTGTTGCAGCTAACTTTGTCGGATATTTTCTTATAGACGTGAACAACGGCTGGAAGTTTATGCTTGGAAGCGCAGCCATTCCAGCAATAATACTTGTTCTGGGAAGGTGGGGCACTCCTGAATCACCTAGATGGCTCATGAGCAAAAACCGTGTTGATGAGGCCAGGGCTGTTATGAAGAGCGTATACGGACCTGATTCGGATGTGGATGAGCTCGAACAGGAAGTTGTAACAACAAAGTTCACCAAAATATTTGAAAAAGGCTATTTTTCTAGGCTAATTTTCTGCGGCGGTTTCTGGCTGTGTTCAGTTCTGCCACTGTTTGCAATATACACCTTCGGACCGACGATCCTTGAACAGTTCAACCTTGCCCACGGAAAGGCGGCAATGCTTGGAGATTCGCTCCTTAGCGCAGTGTTCATGATAGGCTGCATAATTTCATTGTGGCTAATAAATCGTATGGGAAGACGTCCGCTCATAATTTGGACGTTCGCAATCATGGCGGTCGGAATGCTGATTTTGGGAATAATGCCGAACGCCGGGCCAGCGGTCATAATACTCGGGTTCTGCATATATGCGTTAGCTTCCGGTGGACCAGCTGATCTAGAATGGATATATCCTAATGAGCTGTTCCCTACGGAAGTCAGGGCCTCAGCTGTCGGTGTGGCAACAGCCATAAGCCGTATCGGCGCGTTCCTTGGCACATTTGCTTTGCCGATTCTGCTGGAAAAAATGGGCGTAGGACCAACCATGCTTGTTATGGCAGCAGTCACTATACTGGGATTGATACTATGCATAGCTTTAGCTCCTGAGACAAAAGGTCTTACATTGGCCGAGGCGGCTTCCATACCAACACCTGTGAGCGGGAAAGTGCAGTCCCAAGAGATATAATTTGTGCAGTGCAATTTATGAAATCAGTAAAAAGCTATTGTAATATAAGCTGACAAGGGGTATCATTATGTTAAAATTATAATCATGATTATATAATTAAAAAATATAACCATGATTATAATTAGTCGGTTTTATAGGAGGAGGCATGCAGATGAAGTATAGAATATTAACAAACAACCCTTCCGTAGCAGAAAAATACGAAAATGTTTTGTTCATAGATGGAACAGTTGAGGATGTCCTCATAAAGACAAGAAATCTTGTTCAGGAAGGTGAAAGACTTGTAACTCATCCCCTGCCTGCAAGCATAAGGATGATGTACACCCCATTCAGATCGATTGTGCTGGAACATCAGAAGAAACGGGGCTGCAGCGATTTCCACCAGCTTGAAATCGCGGAGGAGAGCATAGCCAAATACAGGAAAATCATAGAGTACAGGAACGTTGATATGAGAAACGAAAAGGATTATGAAAAAGTGGATTTATGGCTCCTGGAGAGCGCGCTGCATGAAATGAAAACATTAACATCAAATACATCTATCTAAATAAATTATGGAGGTGCTTTATGAGACTTGAATTAGGCAGAATTTACATCAAGGACATTCAATTCGGACCCGAAACAAAAGTATCAAACGGTTTGCTCACAGTAAACAGGGAGGAGCTTGCTAAGCTGCTCAAAGAGGATGAAAGGATTAAGGAAGTTAAGATTGATATAGCACGCCCCGGGGAAAAGGTGAGGATCATTCCGGTTAAAGATGTTATTGAACCGCGAATAAAGGTAGGAAGCAAGGCTAAAGGCTTCCCGGGAGTAACGGCAGGAATGCACAGGGTAGGGCTCGGAAGGACGAATGTACTTTACGGAGCTGCGGTAGTAACCATAGGCGACATCGTAGGCATGCAGGAAGGCATAGTGGACATGTTTGGAGAGGGTGCAAAATGGACCCCTTTTTCAAAGACATACAACCTTGTTGTCGATATTACCCCTGCAGCAGGGCTTGAGCCTCATTCCCATGAGACTGCGGTTAGGTTGGCAGGCTTGAAGGCTTCCACCTACCTGGCAAAATGTGCAGAAAACATGGAAGCCGAAGAAGTCATCGTATACGAGATGGACAATATGGCGGAAAACATCAGGAAATATCCTGACCTGCCTAAGGTTGTTTACGTGGAGATGCTCATATCACAAGGGCTGCTGCATGACGGATTCATTTACGGCGTGAACTCGAAAGAGATCTTGCCTACTTTGATCCATCCGAATGAAGAGCTTGACGGCGCTGTAATCAGCGGAAACTGTGTTGCAGCCTGCGACAAAATAACCACTTACCAGCATCAGAACAACTCTGTAATACAGGACCTGTATTCGAAGCATGGCAAGGAGCTGAACTTCCTCGGAGTTATACTGACGCCTGAGCTGACTACACTGGAGGGTAAATTCCGATCCTGTGAGATGACGGCGAACCTGGCAAAGATGCTCGGCGCCGACGGAGTCATAGTCTCCGAAGAGGGCTACGGCAATCCTGATACGGATCTGCTGATCATATGCAAAAAGCTGGAGCAGGAAGGCGTAAAAACTGTTCTGATAACTGACGAATGCTCGGGGCAGGACGGATTTTCCCAGCCTTTGGCAGACACGACGCCTGAAGCGAAAGCAGTCATTTCAGCAGGCAACGTAAGCCATCTCGTTAAGCTGGATCCAGCTGACGTCATACTCGGAAACATTGCCGCCGTCGAAAACATATCCGGCGGATGGCATGAGTCAGTGCAGGAAGACGGAAGGGTATTCTGCGAACTTAATGCAATAATAGGGGCTACATCAGAAATCGGCTTCCATAATGCTACAACGGTCTTGCGATAGCAGGAAAAGCTAAATTTTGAAGTGAAAGGATAATTGATATGCTGAAAGGGAAAAAAGTTATCGCTGTTGGTGACAGAGACGGTATACCAGGACCGGCGATTGAAGAATGCGTAAAAAGTGCAGGAGCAGAGGTTATTTTCGCATCTACAGAATGCTTTGTTTGAACAGCCGCAGGAGCTATGGATCTGGAGATCCAACAGAGAATAAAAGACTTAACTGATAAACACGGTGCTGAAAATATCGTTGTAGTTATAGGCGGAGCAGAAGCAGAGGCTTCAGGACTCTCAGCTGAAACTGTTGCTGCAGGAGACCCTACTTTCGCAGGTCCTTTGGCAGGAGTTGCATTAGGATTAGCTGTTTACCACGTCGTAGAGCCTGAAATAAAGGATGAATGCGACCCAGCAGTTTACGACGAGCAGTGCGGCATGATGGAAATGGTCCTAGACGTAGACAGCATCATATCGGAAGTCAGCAGCATAAGGGAACAGTTTTCAAAGTATTAATACAGGAGTAATTTAGGGAGGGATTGCATGATGTCAGATAGATTTAGGGTAGTATATTATGTGAATCAGTTTTTCGGACAGATAGGCGGAGAAGACAAAGCAGGCATGGAGCCGGAAGTGCATGAAAGCACAGTTGGACCTGCTTTGGGGTTCAATGGGTTTATAAAGGAGCACGGAGATGTTGTCGCCACTATTATCTGTGGAGATAACTACTTCAACGAACATAAAGCGGATGCTCTGGAAAAAATAACGAATGCCATCAAAAAATATAATCCGGATGTATTTGTGGCAGGGCCTGCGTTCAATGCGGGAAGGTACGGTATGGCCTGCGGCGAAATCGGGAAGTATGTTTTTGAGAATTTCAAAATCCCTGTAGTTACAGGCATGTACAAGGAGAACCCAGGGGTAGATGTTTGCCGTCAGCAGGCAATAATCGTCGAAACAGTCGACTCAGCGGCAGGCATGAGGCAAGCTCTCCCGGCAATGGCTAGGATAGCTGTCAAGCTGGTCAAGGGGGAAGAGCTTGGTGCACCGGCAGAGGAAGGCTACATCCCTCAGGGGACGCATAAAACTGTTTTGGTTGACAAAAGGGGTTCCCAGCGTGCAGTGGACATGATACTGGCCAGATTAAGGGGGCAGGATTTCGAGACGGAAATGCCTATGCCTGTGTTTGACAGGGTTGATCCAGCTCCTGCAGTAAAGGATTTAACCAAAGCCACAATCGCTTTAGTTACAAGCGGAGGTATAGTGCCGGTCCTTAACCCTGACCACATCGAGTCAGCCAGCGCTACAAAATTCGGCAAATATGATGTCAGCGGAATGGACGAGCTTAGTCCAAAAGAATTCAAGACCATACACGGCGGATATGATCCTGTTTACGCAAACGAAGACCCTAACAGGGTGGCTCCGTTAGACATATTGAAAAAGTATGAAAAAGACGGAAAAATCGGCAAGGTATTCGAATACTACTATGTCACCACAGGAACAGGTACGGCTGTTGCCAACGGTTGCAAGTTTGGAGTCGAAATTGGCGCACAGCTTAAAGCGGCGGGAGTCGATGCTGTTATCCTGACCAGCACTTGAGGAACCTGCACACGTTGCGGAGCAACGATGGTAAAAGAAATAGAAAGATATGGCATACCGATTGTTCATATCGCTACAATCACGACAATTTCAACTTCGGTCGGAGCGAACAGGATTGTGTCTGCAGTAGCCATACCATATCCGGTTGGCAATCCAAAGCTGCCGCAAGCTGAAGAACAAGCGATGAGGCATGAGCTGATAGACAAAGCGTTGAATGCTTTAACAACTGAGATAAGCGAGCAGACAATTTTCTAAAAGATATGCAGTAAACGTCTTTGATCTCATTTATAGGAACAAGTTCTCAGTGGCTTTGCCAAGGGATTTGTTCCTATAATAATTGATGTTAAATTGAACTTGTTATAAGAGTGAGCTTATGGGATAGGAGTTGCTGTGATATGGCAGGGAAAATAAGTGTTAATTATGAGACGGTTGAAGCAATGCTTTACTACTGGCATTCCATGAAAGACAGGGAAAAGGTTCCGGAAAAGTTCATCTACGAAATAGCGGAAATGCCAGGACTGAAGGGGGCTTATGACGAGGAGTTCGACGGCGAATCTGTGAGGCGGGCATTGAGCGCAATCAAGAACCGAGAAGTTTTCTCAAGCCGGACGAAGAAGGAAGCTCGTTTCTGGAACAACAACCTGTGGATGATGGAGGACTTGAGTTATACTGATGAAATGGTTCAGCCTATAAAAAAATTGAATCTCGACGATGCTGCAGAGTCAGGGGACGACATAGAAGTGGTCTTTGCACCTCTGCATTTCGATGATTACGTGGTCAATGGAAACAGGCTTATCATAAATTTCTTCAAGATAAAGCCTGGAAACGGCGCTGCTTACATCAATGAAGTTGAACTGAAGACCTTCATCAGGAGTAAGCTGGCTGAACTTAGGTAGCGGTTTCAGTTTAGCGGATTTGGCAAAAACGTGATCAAAAATTATTTTGTGGAAATATTGCCAATTTCAGTATATAATTTTTCTATATTATACATAAAATTGGGGGGAACGAATTGAACAAAAACTTAAAGCTACCAAAATCCAGAAGAATAATAATTTTCTCGATATTGGCAATAATGGTAATCGCAGGTTGCTCATTTTTTGCAATAAAGCAAGAAAATATTAAACGAGAAAATGCAAGAATAGCAGCAGAAGCAAAACTGGCGGCAGAAGCAAAAGCAGCTGCAGAAGCAAAAGCAGCTGCAGAAGCAAAAGCGGCGGCAGAAGCAAAAGCGGCAGCAGAAGCAAAAGCAGCGGCAGAAGCAAAAGCGGCAGCAGAAGCAAAAGCGGCGGCAGATGCAAAAGCGGCAGCTAATGCAAAAACAGCAACTGCCGCGAAAGCGACAGCCAGTGCAGGAACAACAAACACAGGAGCGGCTAGCACAAATACCTATACGCTCGTGAAGAAGCAAGACATTAGCGATGGTGTTTTGTTTATATTAAAGGGACCAGCTTCTGCAGTAGGAGGAGACGTCGAAGGAGTACTGAAGACGATTGATCCTGATTATACATTGACTTTCATATATGGGAAAATGGGCAATATGGAGGGCGGCAGCTGTTATTTAGTCCCAATCCATTACAGCACGTACGATTCCTTGACAAAGAGCGGAACCAAACTGAGCCTTAGCATGACAGTTATTTCCAATGGGGAAAGACACAATGTACCTCCGGTAGAATTTGTAGTACCATAACTAAATTTTTACGCAATCAACCCCTCGGCATGACTGCCGAGGGGGTTTTTTTGCCCCAAAATCTAATCCGGGCAAACGGCTCCGGATTTTTTTTAATTTTTTTGACAATCGATGAAGGAATTTGTCGATTTGTGTAGAATTATAGTGTTTGGTAATTAAACGATGGAGGAGAGATTAGACTAAATGGGCAGCACGACTTTATCAGCCCTATCAGGGCAGATTGGAAAACTCACGACTAAAGGGATCAAAGGAATTTTTAGAAGGGATGAAGGGATGGAGCAAAATACAACTGAAGATGATATTTTGATTAAACGAATGAAATATGTGATAGACAATACTGCAAATGATTAATAGCGGCCGGGATGAAATCCGGTTTGGGGGATGAAGATTTGAATAAGAGAACAAAAAATCCGCATGAACTAAGAAAAGAAAAGGAAACCGTATTTTTAGTGGTTGCAACTTTGGTGATCATAGCAATATCCCTATTGGCGTCGATTTCCCTGTCAATCTAAACAATTCCAGATACATATAAAGAAACAGGCTTTTTGTCACAAGATGGCTGCATCAGTTTAATGATGCAGCCATTTTTTTTAAGAAAAAAGGTCCCAAGGTATGCAATCAGCTAAAAGTGAAGCCATCTCGCCGGAACACCACTTTGTTTTTGCAGCAGCATTCAAGTATACTGTTAGTATGTAAAAAAATATTGCGGCATGCACCAGACGCGTGAAAAGGATGCTGCAAACGGGGGAATCTGATGTGTACAGGATACTGATTGTCGAGGATGACAGCATAATAGCCAAATCTGTCAAAAAGCATATAGAAACCTGGGGATGCGAAGCTGAATGCGTGAGAGACTTTGAAAATGTCCTTTCGGCTTTTGTGGAATACGATCCACAGCTTGTGCTGCTGGATATCGCACTGCCGTTTTTCAACGGCTATTACTGGTGTGCGGAGATACGCAAAATATCGAAGGTGCCCATCATTTTCATATCATCAACTTCCGACAGCATGAACATTGTCATGGCAGTCAACATGGGAGGAGACGACTTCATCGCCAAGCCGTTCGATCTGGACGTACTGACTGCAAAAGTGCAGGCGATGCTCAGGCGCTCCTACGACTTCACCGGCAAAGCCAGTTTGCTTGAGAATAACGGGGCCATACTGAACGTAGACGATGCATCCCTGACGTACAAGGGGGCAAAAATCGAGCTTACAAAAAATGAATACAGGATTCTCCAGACACTTATGGAGAACAAGGGCAAGGCTGTAAGCAGGGAAACACTAATGTTGAAGCTGTGGGAGACGGACAGCTTTGTGGACGAGAACACATTGACGGTTAATGTGACGCGGCTGCGCCGCAAGCTTGAGGCAGCTGGGCTGAACGATTTCATAACGACAAGGAAAGGCATAGGCTATCTGGTGGAGTGATATGGAAAAGAACGGATTCTTAACGATGGTTGTAGAATACATAAAATGCCACAGGAACGTAATTCTTCTGCAGGTCTTCTTCGCATTCATATTCATCTTCGTGTTCTCGCTATACGGTGTCCCTGTTGAGGCGGCAGGCTACGCAGCTCTGCTTTGCTCCGCGGCCGGAGCTGTTTATGCCGCCGCTTCATATTCGAGGTACTCTCGGCGACATGCTGCCCTTGCGGAACTGCAGAGCCGGATCACCCTCAGCACTGAAGGCCTGCCAGAGCCGAAGGATTTGCTGGAAAAGGACTATCAGAGGCTTATAGAAGCGGTGCAGGAGGACAAGGTGAAGTCCTCTGAAAATGAAAGCAGGGAAAGGCGGGATATGACTGACTACTACACCCTGTGGGCCCACCAGATCAAAACTCCCATCGCTGCCATGAGGCTGCTGCTGCAGTCGGAGGCATCGGAGCAAAACAGCGAACTGTCGATGGAGCTTTTCAAGATAGAGCAGTACGTAGGGATGGTGCTCCAATACCTGCGCATCGACAGCGACTCCTCTGACCTGGTCATAAAGAAGCACAGCCTTGACGAGGTGGCAAGGCAGGCGGTAAGGAAATACGCCAAGCTGTTCATATACAAGAAGATCAGCCTGGATTTTAAGGAGTTGGACCTGGAGGTTATCACCGATGAAAAGTGGCTCGCGTTCGTTATTGAGCAGGTTCTGTCCAACTCGCTGAAGTACACGAACAAGGGAACCATTTCGATATACCTGGAGGGGGACAGCACCCTGGTGATAGAGGATACCGGCATAGGGATAAAAGCCGAGGATCTGCCGCGTGTTTTCGAGAAGGGCTTCACAGGCTACAACGGCAGGGATGACAAAAGGTCAACGGGCATCGGGCTGTACCTGTGCAAGCGAATCCTGACAAAGCTTTCCCACACCATAGCGATCGAATCGGAGGTGGGAAAAGGGACCAGGGTTAAGATAGGTCTTGGCTCAGTCAACCTTACAACTTTGTAAGGTTGAGAAGAGCTAATGTAAGCTGAAGCGATGGCAGCTTGCTCCCAGGTTTTCTATAATGGACATGATGAAGATCAAAGGAGGCAGATTGCGATGGCAATTTTAGAAGTAAACAATCTTAAAAAGGTATACACTACCCGCTTCGGAGGCAATCATGTTCAGGCACTTTCGAACGTTTCCTTCTCAGTGGAGAAGGGCGAGTATGTGGCCATCATGGGGGAATCAGGTTCTGGAAAGACGACGCTGCTCAACATCCTTGCTTCCCTGGACAAGCCTACAGGAGGGGAGGTGCTGCTCAACGGCAGGAGCATCCTGTCGATCAGTGAGAAGGAGGTATCGGCATTCAGGCGCGAAAACCTAGGGTTCGTATTCCAGGACTTCAACCTGCTCGACACCTTCTCCATACAGGACAACATATTCCTTCCGCTGGTACTGTCAGGCAAGACCTATGAGGAGATGGACGGACGTCTCAAGCCAATCGCCGAAAAGCTGGGCATCGGCGGAATCCTGGGTAGCTTTCCTTACGAGGTTTCCGGCGGACAGAAGCAGAGAGCTGCCGTAGCCCGTGCGCTCATCACAAAACCGCAGCTTATATTCGCAGACGAGCCTACCGGTGCGCTGGATTCAAGGGCCGCAGAAGGGCTTCTGAGGATGTTCAACGAGATCAACGAAGAAGGTCAGACGATACTGATGGTGACACACAGCACGAAGGCAGCCAGCCACGCGAAGCGCGTTCTTTTCATCAAGGACGGTGAGCTGTTCCACCAGATATACAGGACAGACCTGAGCAGCGAGGAGATGTACCAGAAGATTTCCGACACGCTGACGATGATAGCGACAGGCGGTGCGAGAAATGAGTAGGCTTTTCTTTCCCAGGCTGGCTGTTTCGAACATCAGGAAGAACGGCAGGTTCTACTTCCCATACCTGCTGACCTGCATTGGAGCCGTGGCAATGTTCTACATAATGTGCGCCATAACTTTCGACGAGGGCGTAAAGAAAATGCCGGGAGCCGACTCCCTATCCTTCATTCTGAAGCTGGGCTGCATAGTAATTGCCGTGTTCTCGGTCATTTTTCTCTTCTACACAAACAGCTTCCTGATAAAGCGCCGCAAAAAGGAGCTGGGGCTTTACAACATCCTGGGCATGGAGAAGAGGCACATCGCCAGAATAATGTTCTTTGAAACTGTGCTCATAGCTTTTGCAGGCATCACGGGCGGTATAGCGGCCGGAGTGCTTCTCCACAAGCTTATCGTGCTCTGCCTGTTCAAGCTGATCAATTTCTCTGTGCCTGTTGGTTTTTACGTATCCGGGATAGGCATGGCATATTCGCTGTCCCTGTTCATATCCATATTTTTGCTCACGCTGCTGTTCAACCTAGTGCAGATAAAGCTTGCAAATCCCATCGAGCTGCTCAGAGGCAGCAGCGTGGGCGAGCGCGAGCCGAAGACAAAGCGGCTGCTTGCCTTTGCGGGAGCGGCATCCCTGGGAGCAGGATACTACATCGCGCTTACGATCGAATCGCCTCTCGAGGCAATTCTGTACTTCTTTCTGGCGGTGCTGCTGGTAATAGCAGGCACCTACTGCCTGTTCACAGCCGGAAGCGTATTCGTCCTTAAGCAGATACGAAAAAACAAAAGGTATTATTATCAGGCAAAGCACTTCACCTCGGTTTCGGGCATGCTTTACCGCATGAAGCAGAACGCGGCGGGGCTTGCGAACATATGCATACTCTCGACCATGGTGCTTGTCATGGTTTCCACAACTGCATCTCTCTACGCTGGCGTCGAGGACGCGCTGGATTACCGATACAGGACAGATATCTCCATATCTGCAAAGTATACATCGGGAGCCGCAGACCGAGACAGAATGTTGGCTGACATCCAGAATGCGGTCAAAGAGCAGAACAGGAGCATGTCCAACCTGAAGGACTACAGGTACCTTTCGTTCACAGCAGGAAGAAAAGGAAATGAGTTCGCATTAAACACTGACAACTTATTCACTAACTCTTCGAATTCGCTCGTTTTTCTGACCGCAGAGGAATACGCACGGTTGACAGGCACGGAGCCCGCAGAGCTCGAGGGCAATGAAGTCCTCGTCTACAGCACTGGAGAAAACATCGGGTCTCCGTTCAAGCTGCAGGACCAGGAATACAGCGTAAAAGCTCGGCTGGATTCGTTTCCCATGGTAGATGAATACTTCGAGGATTTTGTGGAGGCTCACTTTGTGGTAGTAAGCGGCAATGATGCCCTGAGCAGGATATACGAAGCCCAGAAAAGAGCTTACGGCAAATACGAGAGCAGCATGACTCATGAAATTTCCTTCGACATCGACGGCACGGATGAGGAAAAGATCGCCTGCGCAAATTCGGTTAGGGATACTCTAGGCAGCGGAACGAAAGAGAACTACGACTCTTTATATTTGGAGAGCAAGCAGCTTTCTGCAGGCGAATTCTACGCCTTCTACGGGGGCTTCCTGTTCCTGGGCGTTTTCCTGGGGCTGCTGTTCCTGATGGCGACCGTGCTTATAATGTACTACAAGCAGATATCCGAAGGCTACGACGACAAGGAGAGGTTTGAAATCATGCAGAAGGTAGGCATGAGCCGCGATGAGATCAAGAAGACGATCAGCAGCCAGATACTGCTCGTGTTTTTCTTGCCTTTAGTCACAGCCTGCATCCATATAGCCTTCGCGTTCAAGATAATAACTAAGCTGCTGGCGGTGATGAACCTTACAAACGTGTCGCTTTTCGCCTGGTGCACCTTGTTTACGGTTATCATATTCGGAGCGATCTACGGCATCGTGTATGCTGCGACAGCAAGGGTTTATTACAGGATAGTGAGCTGAACGCGAAGTGGGAAAAGAGTTGTTAGAAAGGCGATGTCTGAAGATTCAGTCAACTCGTGGAAAAATGAAGGTCTTAGTGGTATAATTAGAGAAAAACTATGCTGCTCGATTGCGATCTTTATTAGACAGGGAGGGGATTATTCATGATAGCTCTTTTCAGGCCAAAAATTTTTAAGCTGGTGCAAATTGCAGCTCTTGTCAGCATTTCCCTGTCTTTGTCAGCCTGTAAAAGTAAGGATACCAATAATGATACCAACAGTAAATCAGATAATTCTTTGCCATTCGTGCAGTATGCCTCCTGGGGCCCCGTCGAACTAGCTCAGGGGAACCTTGAAGACCTTTATATTGAAAACGGAATAGGAATCGGTTTTGTATCTCATGGTATTGGAAGCAGCTCGGAGGGGACCGACGTTTATGCTTTGAATACAAGCGATGGAGAGAAGTTGGGAGATACACAAATTCCAGGTCGATGCTACAGAGCTGATATTTCCGGCAACTGTGCATACGTCTGGGTCGACGGTGGAATCAATGTGTATGACCTGAGCAAGGATTTCACTTTAATGAAATCGATAAAATACAGAAGCGGTGAGTTTACGAGTAATTTTGGCGATTACTTCTACGTTGAAGAAAGGGCTGCAGATGACTATGTGATTGACAAGATAAACCTTGAAAAAGTTGATCTTAGGACATCGTTTCCCAATTATCGCGATGATTCCATCTATGGACTTCTCTACCCAAATTGCCTGATTGGCTCGCCGGATGTTTTTCAGGCATCAGGCGGAAAGTTGAGTGTGGTCTACAGCCTGAAGGATAAAAAGATCTTAGGCTACGGTATAGGTGACAATAAATACAGAATCCTGGCTTGGGACCCTTCGAACGATTTGATTTTTTACTACAGGGATGATCAAATCGTCACTTATAATTTCAAAAAAGAAAAGATTTTGGAAACAATGAAGCTGACTAAAGAAATCGTATACTCAATTGTTGCGGATTTCAACAGCAAAAACGGATCCCATCAGGATTCCGGCGACAGGCTCGGGGTGGTCGCTGACATAAGCAGGGACAGCAATGGATGCTATTATTTTAATGCTGAGGGCAAATCTTATATAGTAGATTCAGCAGGGAAACTAAAAAACGTGCTCAGGGATTCATATTTGACAGGCGGAGCACAGGGGCGCGTTTTTCTTCGAAAGGACGATGCTTTAGGCTTGCTCAAGAATGACCTCTCGCCCCAGTGGCTAAGCAGAAAGCCGACCGAGCCGTCTCCTGTTTCGGGCCCGTATTTTACGAAAAGTTCAGTTGTCTGGCTATGCGAAACATATCAGGGTGACGGATTATACCAATGGAGTTATGAAACCGGCTCGTATTCGAATTACACGGAGTTTTCGGGATACGATGTTGAGATACTTTCAGCCGATCCAACGATCCTAGCATTGAGAAGTAAAGACAGCGGGAACAGCTCCAAATGGAAGCTTGTGTGCTGCGATCCTGGAAAGCTTCCTTTCAGCTATACACCTGACATAGAGCTGGAATACAGCCCTAAAGGCGTGTATTCCAATTTCACTCAGGTAACAGTTCAATGTCTAACGGAAGATTTGCCTGAGGCGTTTTTGTCCCAGGGAAGTTCATATGAATGGAGCTTTGGAGATGGCGAGAAAGACAGCGGACAGTCAGCCGTTCATGTTTATAAGAAACCTGGTAGTTACACACTAAGTGTTTCGATGAAAATAGGTCAGTCGCAGACAGTTCCGTCTAAATCAGTGCAGATTGAAGTTTTAGCCTCGCCGGAACAAGCAATCACAGCCATCCCTCAAAAATATACTGCTGAAGGGTTGGAGTACCTGCTGAAGTTCAATTCAAACAACCTTGTGGACATTCAGTCAATTGAATGGGACTACGGAGATGGCAAGAAAGGCAGTGGTGGTGTAGTTGCATATCATGTGTACAGAACGGGCGAATATACCGCCAAAATTAAGGTAACCAGTCGCAAAACCGGAGAAATTACTTATTCGGAAATTCAAATAGTGTCAAGATTTCCTGAACTTAAGGCTGTTGCTTCTGTCCAAGAAGGGGTATCTGCACTTCCGGTAGATTTTGTCTGCGAAATGAAAAGTACCAACTCGACAGATAACGGATTGAAGTACCAGTGGATGCTGGGTTCCGAAATCCTGGGAGATGGAAAATCATGCAGTTATGTGTTCGCAGAACCGAAAAGCTATACAGTCAGCCTGGAAGTAAGGGACCCTTCATCCGCATTGGTGACGAAACAGAATCTGAGTATAAATGTCCGTCCTCCAACAATTACTGTTTCAGGGGGCGGAAGAGTACTTAGCTGCAGTTCTCCGATTTTCATGGAAGCCGCGTACGACAAGGACAAGGATGGGATAAACCAGACATTCGAGGATCTGGCTATGGAAAAAGTCAATCCTTACCTTGAGCTAGATGAAGAGGAGGATATGCTTTCTAATTGGGATAAAGCTGCAAATTTTGTGATGATTTCCCCATACACCAGCGCGGGAAACAAGAAATACGTGATTTTCACATACGGCATAACGTTCAGCAGAGATTACGGAAGATTTCATGAGATATTGCTGGGTCATAATGGAGACATAGAGAAGGTTGTGATGGCCTGGGAGGTTCTAGATGAAAAGACCCTGAAGCTAAGGTGGGTGTATACTTCTGCCCACAGCAACACAATTCCGGACCATTCAGGAGTATGGTGTTCGGAAGGAAAGACACTTAACTTGGGGAAGGGAGCCATGAAGCCGTATTACGATGAGATGATCGAGAAACTGGAGTTCAAGGGTGACGTATTGAAGTTCTACGTTTCCGAGGACAAGCACGCAATATATCCTTCTGAGGCTTGCGGCAACAATGCCGTGCTCGTATATTTACCGCCAGTCTCTCCGGTTTTGGATGAATACATACCTCTGATAAAGGAGGATGTAGGGAGCGGCGGCGAATATGTCTACCGTTTTGCGTGCTACAACATTGGTGAGCAGGCAGTTCACCTGATTGACGATATAGGATTCATCTTCCAGAACGAACGGGTTTGGAGCGGGAACATTGCTGACTCTGGTGTGTTCGCAGGTGGCCTGGATGTTGAGGACGGCATTGGCACGATAGGAGGAAATCTTTCCGGAGACCCGCCCAAGAAGCTTAAAGATGTTCTTGATGGGATGGTCGTGCCGAAAACCTATCAATAACAGCTTTGCTGCCAAAAGGATTCATTCGCAAGAGCAAATATAGTATAATAGTGTTGATAACAATAATTAAGTTGCTAAGGGGAAAAGATGATGATTGCTAAAAACAGAGTTATTGCAGGAGACTACAAAGGTAAAAGGGTTATGGCGTTTCATGAGAAGTGCGCTTATATCTCGTTGGGTTTTTGGAACCAGTTCGTATTGACAAAAGCTGATATTCGCTCATATGAAATCCTGGGAGAAGGGAGCGAAGGCTGTGCTGGAGAACCGGCAGGCAGCGGACTGATCGATGGATTCCTGTCCGGAGCGGATAATTCTTTGGCAAAACTGTCTGAGAAGAAAGAGGGCTTGCATATAATGGCACTGGAATTTTCGGAAGGCAAAAAATCACTTATATGCGTTAATGATGTCGTGTTCAATGCTATAATAGCAACGGTCAGGAGTTAGATAAATTTTTCATATGTTTATGTTGCAGGCCCGGAGACAAGCTTCTCCGGGCTTTGTTTTTTAAGAACCGAAAAAAGGGTTAATAAAAAATTAATAAACCGTATTGACAGGTTGGATGAAAACGCTTACTATTAAGTTAACCGGTTAACTAAAGTGTAAATTTTTGAGGTGGTAAGTTTGGAAAATATCTGTGTTATAGGCAGTATAAATATGGATCTGGTAGTGAAAGTTAACAGGATGGTTAACCTTGGGGAGACAATCCTTTCCGAAGGCTATTACAAGAATTCGGGAGGTAAGGGAGCAAACCAGGCAGTTGCCGCCAGCAGGCTCGGCGTCAATGTGCACATGATAGGCAAGGTAGGAAATGACGACAACGGCGATCTTCTGGTGAAAAAATTGGCTGAAGACAAAGTTGATACGGAATATATTGGAGTTGACAACGATAACCCGACAGGCATGGCAGTGATAATGGTGGACAGCGCTGCGAACAACTCGATCATAGTCATCCCGGGTGCAAACATGAAAATTGATTATCCGGACGTCAAAAAGGCTGAAGCTGTGATAAAGAAGTCAAGGCTTATCATAGCACAGTTCGAGACACCGGTTGAGGCAACCATCGCAGCCTTCAAGACAGCCAGGGAGAATAATGTGGCCACGGTGCTGAATCCAGCGCCGGCAAGGGAAATTCCTGACGAGCTCCTGGCTTTGACTGACATCATCATACCAAATGAGACCGAAGCCTATGAGCTGACCAAAATAAGAATAAGCGACGAAAGCAGCATCAGGGACGCAGCGGGTAAATTCCTTGAAAAGGGCGTCAGGTACGTTATAATAACGCTCGGAGAAAGAGGTGCAGCGCTCGTTTCGAAGGAAGGCTTCGGGATAGCAGCTGCGGTCAAGGTGTCAGCCGTTGACACAACCGCTGCAGGAGACAGCTTCATAGGAGCTCTGGCAAGCAGGCTCTGCAGTTACGAAGAAATCGGGTTCGAGAGCATAAAGGAAGCTATGGGTTTTGCAAACAAGGTTTCGTCGATGGTTGTTCAGAAGTCGGGCGCTCAGGCGTCGCTTCCGACGCTGGAGGAAGTCATGGAAGAATTCGGGGAGGTAAAATAGTGAAAAAAACTGGACTTTTAAATAGCCAAATATCAGAGGTAATATCGAGGATGGGCCATACAGATGGGCTCGCCATCGGGGACTGCGGACTCCCGATACCGAAGGAAACGGAAAGGATAGATCTTGCTTTGACAAAGAACATCCCGACCTTCATAGACACGCTTAAGGCTGTAATGCTTGAACTGGAGGTTCAGGAGGTCAAGCTTGCAGAAGAAACAAAGCTTCAAAGCCCGGCCCTGTACAAGGAGATAGTCGAGCTTCTGGGAGACGTGAAGGTGAGCTTCATAAGCCATGAAGAGCTTAAGCTCGAGCTAAAGGAGTGCAAAGCTGTAATCAGGACAGGGGAACAGACCCCTTATGCAAACATCATACTGCAGTCCGGGGTCGTATTCTAAAAGGTTTTAGGGGGAAAAGCAATGAAAGGGAGCACACCTCTTTTAGAGATGGTTGATATATCCAAATCCTTTTTCGGAGTCAAGGCGCTTGAGAACATAAGCATCCAGGCGCATGCCGGGAAGGTGCTTGCGCTGCTTGGAGAAAACGGCGCAGGGAAATCTACCCTGATGAAAATACTGAGCGGCATCTACAAAAAGGATACTGGCAGTATCCTGATCCAGGGTAACGAGGTGAACATAAGCGGCATAAGGGCAGCGGAGGACCTGGGGATAACAATAATACATCAGGAGCTGAGCATGCTGCCGAACATGACCGTATGCGAAAACATCTTCCTTGGAAACGAAAAGGTCAGCGGCTTCAGGAAGCTTGACAAGGCCGAGATGAGAAGGCAGAGCGCCGAGATGCTTGAGAGGATAGGCTGCAGCGTCGAACCTGACACGCTGGTAGCGAAGATAAGCGTCGGAGAAATGCAGATGATCGAAATCATCAAAGCCGTTTCAAAGCATTCCAAGATCATCATCATGGACGAGCCTACAACCGCGCTTACCGATGTGGAAACGCAGAAGCTGTTCGAGGTGATAGAAAAGCTGAAATCAGAAGGAATAGCGATAATATACATATCCCACAGGCTCGATGAAATATTCCAGATCTGCGACGATGTGACCGTGCTGAGGGACGGCAAGCTAATAGGCAGCGCGAAGGTTTCAGAGGTCACAAAGGACCAGCTGATCACAATGATGGTCGGAAGGGAGCTCGAGGAGCAATTCCCTTACAGGAAAGAAGAAACCGGCAAAGTCCTTCTGAAAGTGGAAAACCTGAGCTGGAAGGACAAAGTGAAGAACGTCTCTTTTGAAGTCAGGAGCGGCGAAATAGTAGGTCTTTCAGGGCTCATGGGTTCGGGAAGGACCGAAACGGCGAAGATCATATTCGGCGAACACAAAAAGGAATCTGGGGAAATCTACGTTGACGGCGAAAAGGCCGGCATCGGTTCACCAAAGGATGCGATAAGATACGGGCTCGCATACCTCTCGGAAGACAGAAAGAAAGAGGGCCTGGTGCTCGGCATGTCGGTAGGAGAAAACATGACGCTGTCGAACCTGAAAAACCTGGAGCAGGCAGCCTTCAGGCTGAACAAGAAGGAAGAGAGCAAGCTTGTCTCTGAATACATCAAGAAGCTCTCCATCAAGACGACCGGCCCTGGCCAAAAGATAAAGAACCTCAGCGGCGGAAACCAGCAGAAGGTCATAATAGCAAAATGGATCATGCTCTCTCCAAAGGTGCTGATCGTGGATGAACCCACCAAGGGCATCGACGTAGGGGCGAAAAAGGAGATATACGACGTCCTGAACGAGCTCAAGAACATGGGGAAAGCAATAATACTGATATCCTCGGACATGCCCGAGATAATGGGCATAAGCGACAGGGTGATAGTCATGCATGAAGGAATAGTCACCGGGGAGCTCGCCAGGGAAGAAGCTAATCAGGAAAACATAATGAAGCTTGCGGTCGGCATAGAAAACAAAGAAATTTAGATATCCTAAGGAGACACAAAATGGTAAATAATTTAAAGAACTTTTTATTGAAATATATTTCTTTAATCGGGTTGCTGGCGCTGTGCATAGTAATCGCACTCATATCTCCGAGGTTCCTGACAGTGTCGAATATCCTGAACGTGCTCACCCAGGTATCGGTAAATGCAGTGCTTGCCATAGGCATGTCGTTCGTAATCCTGACCGGAGGCATTGACCTTTCCGTGGGCTCGGTGCTTGCGATAACAGGAGCGATTGCCGCGACGTTTGCCAAATCGGGAGGCAACATCCTGCCGGGGATAATCGCTGCTGTAGCGATCGGAGCAGCCATAGGGCTTGTCAACGGCGTCCTGGTCTCCAAAGGCAGGGTGCAGGCGTTCATAGTGACGCTGGCCACAATGACAATATTCAGGGGAGTTACGTACGTCTACACAAACGGCAACCCAATATCCGGATTAGGAAAAAATATATCCTTCATAGGCAACGGTTCGATACTTGGCGTCCCGCTGCCGATATTCATCATAATAATCGTGCTGCTTATAGCATGGTACGCATTGAACCAGACCAGGTTCGGAAGATACGTATACGCACTCGGAGGCAATGAAGATTCGGCAAGGCTTTCTGGAATCAACACCTCCAAGATAAAGACCCTGGTATATGTAATATCCGGTATCACAGCGGCAATCGCCGGAATAATAGTCACAAGCAGGATCGGTTCGGCATCTCCTAACGCCGGCGTTGGCTTCGAGCTCGATGCGATAGCGGCAGTAGTCCTCGGAGGGACTAGCCTTGCAGGCGGAGAAGGAAAAGTGACAGGGACGATCATAGGCGCACTGATAATCGGGGTGCTTAACAACGGGCTGAACCTCATGGGGGTGTCGCCGTTCTATCAGGCAATAGCAAAAGGTATCGTTATCCTTCTGGCAGTCCTTTTGGACAAGAAGGAGAAATAATAACAAAAAAACAAGGGGGCATTTAAAAATGAAAATGAAACACTCAAAACTCATGGCATTGGCACTCATAGGTGTCATGCTGCTTGCGGGCTTAGCAGGCTGCGGAAGCAAGTCAACTTCGGGCACTGATTCAAAGAAAAAGATAGGACTTGTCCTGTCGACACTCAACAATCCTTTCTTCGTTTCGATGAAAGAAGGAGCTCAGAAGGCGGCTGACGAGGCAGGCTACACACTTATCGTTGCAGATTCAGGCAACGATGCTGCCAAGGAAAGATCGAACGTTGAAGACCTGATCCAGCAGGGCGTTTCAGTTCTCATCATCAACCCTACAGACAGCGATGCAGTAGGGAACGCTATCAAAGTTGCAAACGACGCTAAGGTCCCTGTAATCACAGTTGACAGAAAAGCCAACAGCGGAACAGTTGCATGCTATATAGCTTCAGACAACGTAAAGGCTGGACAGATGGCAGCAGAATTCCTCGCACAGAAGCTCGGAAACAAAGGAAACATCGTTGAGCTCCAGGGAACACCAGGCGCTTCAGCTACTAACGACAGAGGCAAAGGATTCAACGACTTTATCGCAACTATGCCTGACATGAAAATTGTTGCAAGCCAGTCTGCAAACTTCGACAGACAGAAGGGACTTGACGTTATGCAGAACATAATGCAGTCAACTCCTGATTTCGATGCAGTATTTGCACACAATGACGAGATGGCTCTTGGTGCAGTAAATGCGCTTTCAGGCAAAAAAGTTCTTGTTGTCGGAATAGACGGCGGAGCAGATGCCCAGAAGGCAGTTCAGGACGGAACCATGGCAGCTACCATAGCACAGCAGCCTGACCTTATGGGAAGCCTTGCAGTTCAGAACGCTGTAAAGCTCGCAAACAACGAAACAGTTCCAGCATCGATTCCGGTTGATCTTAAGTTGATAACAAAATAATAAATGTTAATAAAGGGAGCTGCTGCACAACTAACTCGCCGTTAGATGAGCGGCAGCTCGTTTAGTTTCATTAATACTTTGTAATGTTAAGGCACTTTAGTATAATGGTACTAATAAAGCTAATATTGAGGGGTTCATATGAAAAAAGTTACTATGTCGGACATTGCCGAGAAGGCAGGGGTGTCAAAAGCAACAGTTTCAATGGTGCTGAACAAAAGGGATGAGAACATCAGCAGCGACACCAGAAACAGGGTATTGCAGATTGCCAATGAAATGAACTACATCCCAAATTCGCTGGCAAGGAGTCTGAGCACGAAAAAAACTGAAACGATAGGGATCATAGTCCCTGATATAACCAACCCGTTTTTCTCGGAAATGGCGAGGGCTATAGAAGATGTTGCAAGCAACTTGGGCTACAACGTTATATTCTGCAATTCGGACAACGAACTTAAAAAAGAGAACAAATATGTCAAGCTGCTGATAAGCAAGCTCGTGGATGGGGTCATCTTCATACCTGGGGGGAAAAGCAGCGACAACCTGCAGATACTCATAAACAACAGCGTGCCCTTTGTTCTTGCCGACAGATATGTCGAAGGTTATGAGAAATTTTACGGCGTCTACTGCATGAACAAGCTTGGCGTGACAAAAGCGGTCGATTACCTTGTAGGCAAAGGCAAGAAAAAGATTGCCTTCGTTAGGGGACCGCATTCAGTTGAAGCTTCCACACAGAGGCTTGAGGGTTACACAGAAGCCATCCAGAGATACGGCCTTTTCGACGAGAAACTCATTTTCGAAAATGAATTCACGATTGACGGAGGCATCGAAACAACGAAGGAGATACTGCAGCTGAAGGAGAAGGTCGATTCGATAATATTCAGCAGTGACATAATGGCATTCGGCGGCCTCAAGGTTCTCATTAAGGAAGGCTTCAAGATCCCGCAGGATATCAGCGTCATCGGCTACGACAACATCAAGATGTCGGAGTTCATGGAGCCGGAGCTAACAACGGTGAGCCAGCCTATATACGAGATGGGGAAATGCGCCTGCGAACTGCTTATCAGCATTATCAACGGCAAAGCAGCTGAAGAGAAGCAGATTTACTTTGAGCCTGACCTGGTAGTAAGAGGAACTGCATAAAATATATCATTGTAAAAAATAAACCTAAATGCTATAACAATTAAATAAACTCTGAGATCTGAAAGGGGAACACTTAAATGAAATTCTTTATCGATACAGCGAACATCAGGGAAATATCGGAAGCTAACGAAATGGGCGTAATATGCGGCGTAACGACAAACCCGTCTCTCATAGCTAAGGAAGGCAGGGACTACAGCGAAGTGATCGCGGAGATTGCGGAAATCGTCGAGGGCCCTATAAGCTGCGAGGTCAAAGCCACAATAACCGATGCGGAGACGATGGTGGAACAGGGAAGGGCTATAGCTGCCATTCATCCGAATGTTGTTGTTAAAATCCCTATGACAAAAGAAGGCCTCAAGGCCACGAAGCTTCTGGCAAGCGAAGGCGTCAAGGTCAACGTGACGCTCATATTCTCTGCCGCGCAGGCGCTGCTTGCAGCAAGGGCAGGCGCAGCTTACGTATCCCCGTTCCTTGGGAGACTTGACGATATCTCCGTCCCCGGCATAGACCTCATAAGGACAATCTGCGAGATATTCTCAAACTACCCGGACATAGATACGGAGATAATCGCCGCGAGCATCAGAAACCCGATCCACGTGACGGACTGCGCCCTTGCCGGCGCCGATATCGGCACACTGCCGTACTCGGTGATAGAAGCTATGACGAAGCATCCGCTGACCGAACAGGGCATTGAGAAGTTCCAGAAGGATTACATTGCGGTGTTCGGGAATCAGCCTGAATAGCGATTCGATATCCCTCTGATGAGCTCAGCATCAGGGGGATTCTTTATGCGGAAAAGAGCATCGGGTGCAGCAGACAGCAAAGATTTCAAAGCGTTTCGACCTTAAGAAAACATCGTAGCCAACTTGGCGCATTCTGAAAACAGCCCGAAAAAGGAAAATGCGTTGGTAAGGAGTAAATTCTACTTACCAACGCATTTTTTATCTTATGTCTAGTGCTGCATGATGTCCCTGGTATATTGCTGTAGTTATCGTGGAGGCCTTCACGCAGTCTCCTATCTGTACAACGTAAGGTGCACAGTCTATGAGTTCGTCGACAGCATCCCTTCTTGGCTTCTGGCCAAGAGCGCAAATCACCGAACTGCCTGGAACGAGGTGCTCCCTGCCGTCCTTGTCAGCGCAGAAAACGCCTTCTTCTGTAACCCGCAATCCCTTGCATTCTGTATGGACGTTTATCCTGTTCTTTTCTATCTCGCTAAGCAGTATAGGGCGGTGCCTTATGTTTGCATCAGGAGCCAGCTCCGGCCTCATCTCGACAAGGTGGACAGCCTTCCCCTCCTGTGCAAGGTGTATTGCAGCCTCGCAGCCTGCCAGGCCGCCTCCCAGGACCACCACTTCATCTCCAACCTTGTCCTTCTCCAGGTAGTAGTTGTTAACGACTACCACGTTGTCTGCGTCCAGGCCTGGAATCGGCGGAACGAGCGCTTCGGAACCGACAGCTATTATTAAAGCATCCGCGTTCTCATTGTCCGCATATTCCTTTGTAACCTCAGTGTTCAGCCTGATTTCCACGCCGGCATCCGCTGCCAGCTTGCCAAGGGTGCCACCCAGCTCATACATTTCGAATTTGAAGGGCAGAGCCTGCTCGCCCTTGAGGATTCCGCCCAGCTCATCTGATTTCTCGCACAGAACAACCTTGTGGCCGCGCTTTGCAGCGGTTATTGCCGCCTGCAGACCGCCAGGACCGCCTCCTGCCACAAGCACCTTTCGAGGGGTTGACGCAGGAACAATTTCCATTCCGTCGAGTTCGCGTCCTATCAGAGGATTTACCGTGCAGCGCCTTGTCGCCGTTGTGGCGCGCTCAGCCATGCAGGTGAAGCATCTCAGGCATTTCACGATGTCCTTGTCTCTGTTGCCCATGATTTTTGCAGGGAGTTCGTGGTCTGCCAGAAGGGCTCGCGCCATTTCTACAACGTCCGCCTTGCCGGAAGCGATTATCTCCTCCATCATCTCCGGATCGTTCAGTCCTCCGATGGTTGCGACCGGCACGTTCACATGCTTCTTTATCTCCGCCGCAAGGTACACGTTGCAGCCGTGCGGCACGAACATGGAAGGATGCGTTATGCCGAAGCCCCTTTGGTAGGTGCCTGCAGAAACATGGAGCAGGTCAATCCTTGATTCTAAGAGCTTTGCGATCTCAACACCGTCGGCCAGGCCATAGCCGCCTTCAAACAGTTCGGAGCCGCTCATCCTGAACTCTATAGGGAAGCCCGGGCCGACAGCCTTTCGTATGCTGTCAAGGACTTCCTGCGCAAATCGAGTCCTGTTTTCAAGGGAACCGCCGTATTTGTCGGTTCTCTTGTTGAAGTACGGGGAAAGGAACTGGTTTATAAGCCAGCCGTGTCCGCCGTGCACCATGACCATTTCAAAGCCTGCCCTTTTGGCAAGCGCAGCGCAGCTGCCGTATGCTTCGACGATGTCGTCGATAAGCTCCTGGGTGAGCTCCTTTATCTCGAGGCCGTCAGGTCTGATGCCTGCGCTTGGCCCCCACTGGGCCAGGCCCTGTTTCTTGTTCTTATCCGTAAGGTAGGTTCCGGCGTACTGTCCTGAATGCGAAAGCTCTACGCTTGCAATCGCACCGTGCCTGCGTATGGCGTCTGCAGTGTAGGTGAAGCTTGCGAGAGAGCCTACCGTTTTCAGATCCAGATGGTACATATGGGACCCCTCGGTTTCCGGGTGGACGACCAGTTCGCTAACGGTGACCGAAGCAGCTCCGCCCCTTGCCCTCAGCTCATAGAAAGCTTTTGATGCCGGTCCTATCGTGCAGTCGGCGGTTATGTCAGTTCCGCCCATCGGAGCAGAGAACATCCTGTTCCTGAAATGAACGTTTCCTATCTTGATCGGTTTGCATAAGTTGGGGTATTTTCTTTCCATTCGTAATTCTCCTTAAAAAGTATTTGCGGGTATCTATTCGCCGGCGGCAACCGAAAGTTTGCTTTTCTCCTTTGTGTTAAAGAAGCGATAAGCGAAGGTCAGCGCAAATCCTATCACTCCAAGGCAAACAGCTGTGACAAACGCTCGCTGATAACTGCTGTCGGCAGCATAAACGTTTTTCATCACTGTCGGTCCGAAATAGCCTGCCACTGCAAAGCCGATGAACATTATTCCGTAGTTTACGCTGTTGTTTTTTACACCGAACTGGTCAGCGGTAAAGCCAGGGAAAACACCCATGAACGCGCCGAAGCTGATCCCAATGATCGAAAGACCTATGTAGAACCTTGCTACATCGCCTTGGCCGGAGAAATACAAACATCCGAGGCCAGCCATCGAGAACAGGAAAGCAGTCGCAAGTGTGTTGATTCTGCCGATCTTGTCCGATACGTATCCTGCAACGATACGCCCTGCGGTATTGAACAATGCTAAAACTGAAACGACGGTAGTAGCTGCTGCGGTTGACATCCCGATCATCTTCTGTGCTAAAGGAGAAGCCTGGGAAGAACACATAAGTCCGCCGAATGCACCGCAAGTAAGAAGTACTATCATAACGTAGAACACAGGGCTGGCAAGCATGCCTTTCCAATCTTTATCAACAACAGCTGATTTGCTGCCGGCTGAAGCCGGAGGTGTCCAGCCTTCAGGGATAAAGCCAGCTGGGCATTTATCTATGAAGAAAGAGGCTATGCACACTATGATGAGGAATGTTAAGCCTATTATCTTGAATGCCGAAGTTACACCAAAATTAGTTATAAGAATATTTGCCACCGGCGGTACAATGACCGAGCTGAAACCGTAGGATGCTGTAGTGACGCCTCCAACAAGTCCGCGCTTGTCCGGGAAGAACTTGATTGAGTTGCTGATCGTGCAGCCATAGACCAATCCGATTCCAAGCCCGGTAACTATGCCGTATGCGAGCACCAAAAAGCCCAGGCTCTGTGCGAACCCTGACAATATCATGCCGCCTCCGAAAAGCAGCCCTCCGACAAAGATCACCTTCTTTGGTCCGAAAAGGTCGTTGATCCTGCCGCCTGTAATCATTGTGATAGGTCCAACGGAATTGGTTACTGTGAATACGATTGCCAGTGTGCCTGGAGTCAGCTGAAGACCTGTTATGCCGCTCAGGTATTTGGCCATCGGAGTTGCGAACACGCTCCATGCATACATCGACCCGATGCATAGGTTGATAAAGCAGCTCGCGACTAAAATGATCCATCTTTTACTTGTAAGTTTCATAGGAATCCCCCTTTGTTATTTATGCGTTAATAATATCACAATGAATATTACAGGTCAATATAAACATGTATAAAAAAACATATAAATATTTACATGTTTAATTTGTGTGTTTTTCGGCTTTGATATAAAAAGCAAAGATGATATAATTAGGTGTATCAGAGGGAGAGGTGTTTTTTTTTGAGAACGTTGAAGTACGCAATTTTAGGATTGCTGAATAGGAGACCGATGACAGGCTATGACATCGGGAAAGAATTTAATTATCAGCTGGGAAAATTCTGGTCTGCAAAGCACAGCCAGATATACCCTGAATTGAAGAAGCTGGTTGATGAAGAGTTGATAATCTATAACATCGAGATAAGCGGTGACGTGCTGGAAAAAAAGGTGTACACCATAACGGAGAAGGGCAAGTTGGAATTCCTCAAGTGGCTCAACAAAGATGAGCCAATGGAGCCGACTCCGAAGAACGTTTTCCGCCTCAGGATGTATTATTCAAACAACCTGGACGTGGAAACAAGGATATTGTTTTTAGAGAACCATCTGATCCAGCATGAAGAAAGACATGCATTTTTGATTACCCAGATGGAACGTTATAAAGATAATATTCCGCCGCTTGACAGTGAGGATTTCGGGGATTACCTGGTCCTGGATGGAGCCATCATGCGTGAAGAGACAAACATAAAGTGGCTTAAAAAATGCATCGACATCTGCAAAAAAGGTTCTGTGAAGAAAAAGAAAAGCAAATAATGGATTTAGTACTGCAAGCCCTTGCTTATAAAGTGATTTCGACTTTAATCAGATCAGGCGGATTACTGCCGTCTTGGGAAAGGAATGGATATGGACGAAAAAATCGATACTGAAACCAGGGAAAGAATGCTGGAGGCTCTGGAACAGGCAATGGCCTATGGAGAAGAGCATCGGGGAAGAATGGAAAAGCGAATGTGGAGAAAGGTATCCATTCCCTGCAGCCTTCATGATGCCGTAAGCGCTCTCACAAAAGCAGAGCTTGACGAGATCCGGAGGAACTACTATCTCAAGAACTTAAGCTCCCTCAGAAAAGCTGACATGGCAGCAGAAATCTCCAGGATGATCCCCCTCAGGTTCGAGAGCGTTCTCTACTCGCTGGATAAAAGCAGGTATGACATAGTCAAAACAGTTGTTGATAACTCGGGGTTTCTGCCTGTTGACGGAATCCCATATGAAAACGCGAAGTCATTCATGGAACACAGCGTTTTGTTCCCCGGGGTGGTAAACGGGAAAAAGGGTATGTTCATGCCCGTTGAGCTGATGGGGATATTTTCGAAGCTTGATGAAAGAGAGCTGGAGAGAGTTGCGCTGCGGAACACTGAATGGATATCACTGACGCACGGCATGCTCTACTATTACGGCGTCATGCCTGCATGGACGGCTAAAACGAAGCTCGAAGAGCTTACAGGAAAGGAAATAGACTTTATTGAATTCGTGAAAGTGATGGATTTTGCCTGCGACTTCTACGGCCAGGCGAACAGAACGTACTACGGGTATCAGCATGACATGGTCATCGACCCAGAGGAAGTGGTTGCGCAACAAAGGTCGAGACCTAATGTAGACTATAGGAAGTTCACCAGGAAGCAGCTGATCAAGGCCGGCGAACCGGATTACTACGGAAGAACGCCGCAAATGAGAAGCTTGATCAACTATCTTCTGGAGCACTTCAGTCTGACTGAAGTGGAAACGAAGGAGATGGCATCCCAGATAAACAACATAATCATCTCCGGGTCAAGACCAAACTTGATCTTTGAATACCTGCTCAGCTGCGTCGAGTTTCCTTCGTTTGAATTTTCGCAGGAACTTGCAGGCAAAGTGACGGAGCTTTACAACAACACACATCAGTGGGCACTGAAGGGACACGCCCCGAGCGACCTGTTCAAAAAGGAAAAGAAATTCATGAGCCCCCTTCCGGCAGAGCCCTTCAAGATATTTCAACCAAGCGCTGAAAAGCCTGACAAGGACAACGCAAAGGTGGGCCGAAACGACCCGTGCCCATGCGGCAGCGGTAAAAAATACAAAAAGTGCTGCGGGGCAAGCTAATACAGGCAGCATGACAAACAAATGGAAAGGCTTCCAGGGATTCTGGAAGCCTTTTTGAGCATTAACTATTCGCATATGTCTATAAAACTGAAGCTGACCACGTCGAACAAGCCCTTGTCCGTTATCTTTAGCTCAGGTATCACCGGCAGCGACAGGAAAGACAGTGTCAGGAAGGGGTTGAAGCCGATGTCCGGTGCGATCTCCTTGACCGCGGCGTGCAGCTTTTCCAGGTCCGAGCCTACATCTTTGAAGCTCCTGTTCGTCATCAGTCCGCCGATTTCGAGCCTAATGGCGGCAAGGACAGCTCCGTCCTTCACGACTATTATGCCGCCGCCCATTTTCTCCAGCTCCCTGGCTGCGAACAGCATGTCCCCGTCGTTAGCTCCGGCCAGTATCAGGTTGTGGGAATCATGGGCTATCGTCGTCCCCACTGCTCCTTCCCTGATACCCAAGCCCTTCAGCAATCCAAGCCCTATGTTGCCTGAAGCCCTGTGCCTCTCTATGACTGCGATCTTTGCCAGGTCGCTTTTCAGCGAGTCTATCTGCCCGATATCTAGCTTCAGGCGTATGCTCTCAAGCTTGTTCGGGATTATCTCAATTACGTTAAGCTTGCTGCAGCCGGGAGCAATGCTTATCCTGAAGCTTTCCTCGCTCAGCTCCGGGAGCCGTACAGAGTTGCCGCAATGAGAAGCTGCTACGGTTGCCGAGGATATTCCCTCTGCGAGCACGCCGTATTCTGCGACAAGCTTTCCATCCTTGTAGACACTCGATATCCTGAACTGCTCCAGGTCGTCCAGCAGGAGGAAGTCTGCAGCATAACCAGGAGCGACAGCGCCCTTGTCCTTCAGCCCGTAGATGAGCGAAGGGTTCAGGGTAGCAAGCTGCACTGCAGTTTCCGGCCTCATTCCGGACTTTATGGCGTATGCGATGGAGCTGTTGATCGAGCCGTTTTCGGCTATGTCGTCTATGTGCTTGTCGTCGGTGCAGAGGCAGAACCTGCCGCTGTTGCTCTCTGTGACAGCAGGAAGCAGCTCCTTCAGGTTCTTGGCGACGGTGCCTTCCCTGATGAGGACGTGCATGCCGCGCCTCACCTTCTCAAGGGCCTCTTCAGCGCTGCTGCACTCGTGGTCCGTCAGGATGCGGGCGCTTCTGTAGACGTTAGTCATCGTCGGAGTGAAGCCTGCCCCGTGGCCGTCTATGACCTTTCCGGATGAAGTGGCGTCGTACAGCTTGCCGATCATGTCGTCCCCGCACCCTGCAACCGCCGGGTAGTCCATTACCTCTGCAAGGCCGAGAACCCTCTCGTTGCCGTAGTAAGGTTTCAGGTCCTCTGCCAGAAGGGAAGCCCCGGAGCTCTCGAAGCTTGTGCCCGGAACGCAGGAAGGCAGCATAATGAAGACATCCAGCGGGATGTTCTCCGATGAGCCGAGCATGAAGTCAAGGCCTTCAGTCCCCAGCACGTTCGCTATCTCATGGGGGTCGGCAATAACTGTGGTTATGCCGTTGGGCAGGGCAGCCTTCCAGTACTCCGAGGGAGTGACGAGGCTCGACTCAATATGGCAGTGCGCGTCGATGAGGCCAGGGCAGATGTATTTGCCGGTTCCGTCGATGACCTTTTCGCCTTCGTAGTCCCCGATACCCACTATGTATCCTTCCTTTATGCCCACGCTGTCCACAAACCTGTCCTTGTTGAACACATCTATCACGGTCACGTTCCTTACCACCAGGTCGCATTTTATGCTTTTGCCTGCGGCTTTTATATGGTTAACAAGCGTCTGTTTATACAAAACAAATTCCTCCGTATGCTTCAATATAATGCTTAATTATAGTTGTGTTGATTAATGTTGTCAAAGAAAAATGGTATAATTGATTCAAGAAGGGAGAGGTTATGATGATTCAGGACATAGAACCCAGGATATTCCACAACAAATACGAGCACAGGAAGGCTGAACCACAGGATTTGTTCCTCTCCTACGAGGGCGACACTGTGCTGGTCAGGGAGGACAAGGACAAGCTTTGGTACCCGTCCTTTTCGGATTTTGAGGCTGAGCACCCGGAGCTTATTGACGACGCTCAGTTCCTGTTCACGATAGACAACTTAAACTACTACCTGATCGACGAGAAGGGCCTCGACTCAGCCGAAGGCTGGGCCTACGCGTCCACGGGCAGGTTCAGGACCGAGCCAAAATATTGGCGCTCCTTTGCTGGTGCTGTGGGCTGGCAGCTAAACCGCTGGTACGAAAACAACAGGTTCTGCGGCAAATGCGGGAAGCCAATGACCAGATCCACCGAGGAGCGCATGCTGTACTGCGAAAGCTGCGGCCTCAAGGTATACCCGTCGATATCACCCTGCGTCATAGTCGCCGTTCACGACGGGAACCGCATACTGCTGACGAAGTACGCAGGAAGGGCATACACGAGATACGCGCTGGTTGCAGGGTTCGCTGAGATAGGTGAAAGCCTGGAGCAGGCGGTCCACAGGGAGGTCAAGGAGGAGGTGGGGGTCAAGGTCAAGAACCTGAAGTTCTACAAGAGCCAGCCCTGGCCTTTCACTGACACCATGCTGGCAGGCTTCTATGCTGAGCTTGACGGCGACGACACTATCACGCTCGACGAAGACGAGCTTGCCCTCGGCGAATGGGTGGACCGCGAGGACGTGCCGCCTGACGAGCTAAGGATAAGCCTCACCGGAGAGATGATGGAGGCCTTCAGGACAGGGGACATAGATGAAATCCTCTAAATATTTAAAAAATTTATGTTGACAACAACCTTCTCTGCGTTTATCATAGTCATTAAGGTTGATGACGAGAAGTAGTAAGTACGGGAATTTAGTTAAAGCGAGCCTGGAGCGGTGGAAGCCAGGCACTGTAGCCTTTACCGAATGGATCTCTGAAATGCGATGCGAAGAAATGTAGCAGCAGCCGGTAGTCTACCGTTAAAAAGACAGGGTATCGAGAAATCTGTACCTGATAAAGATTGCTTTAACTAAGGTGGTACAGCGAAATTTTAACATTTCGTCCTTTGAGGACGGGATGTTTTTTTTGTTTAAGCTTTACGGTTTGCTTTGGTTTAAGCTGATATGGGTGGCACCGCGGCTACTTCGCCCCATGGTATGGGCGAGGTGGCTTTTTTGTTTCCAAAAAAATGTGTTTTGAGGTGAATGGGATGATAAATATGACAGAAAAAGAGTTTGAAAAATTGAAGGGCAGTGGCAAAGCTTTCCCGGTATGCCTTACGGTGAACGCCGACCAGCTCACCCCGATAGGAATATTCTACAGCCTCGGGGGCAATAAGAAATTCCTTCTTGAGACGGTCTATTCCGAAAGGGAGATTGGCAGGTACTCCTTCATTGGCGCTGATCCCTACAAGGAGATCCTGAGCGAGGGGGAAGAGGTTACCGTGAGGGAGGCCGGTGAAGAAAGGGTATCCAGGGGCAAAGTGCTCGATGTGGTAAGGGAGCATATGGCGGCAGGCTACGAGGAGGCCGGGCTGAACCTGCCCTTCACAGGAGGGGCTGTGGGCTATGTTGGCTACGACGTCATAAGGCAGTACGAGAGGCTGCCGGGCCCAGGAAAGGACGAGATCGGGGTGCCTGAGGCGCACCTCATGTTCTACAGAACTTTCATATGCTACGACCATTTCGAGCACAGGATGAAGGTCGTTCTCAACGTATTCCCAGGCGCAAGCGAGAGTTACGGAGAGGTGGTATCGGAGCTCGAAGAACTATGCAGGCAGGCAGAGGCTGGGGGCGCGGTGCGCGAGCTAAAGCCGGCTGACAAGGACAAGGTCCTGCAGTCCAACGTGTCGAAGGAGAGGTACTGCGGCATGGTGGATTCGGCGAAGGAGTACATCAGGGCCGGGGACATATTCCAGGTGGTACTGTCGCAGAGGCTGAAGTTCAGGACAAGCTCTGAGCCCTTCGATATCTACAGGAGGCTCAGATCCAAGAACCCGTCGCCCTACCTTTTCTTCATAGACTTCGGAGGCTTCCAGGCCGCAGGGTCTTCGCCCGAGGCACTCGTCACCGTGCACGGGGACACGGTAAGGACAAACCCCATAGCCGGAACCAGGAAAAGGGGGAAGGACAGCGCTGAGGACATGAGGCTGAAGGCGGAGCTCCTGGAGGACGAGAAGGAAAGGGCTGAGCACGTGATGCTGGTTGACCTGGGCAGGAACGACATAGGCAGGATAAGCGAATACGGGTCCGTGAAGCTCGACCGCTTCATGGAGGTGGACCTCTACTCCCATGTGATGCACATAGTATCAATGGTTTCGGGGAAGCTCAGGAAAGGGCTCACGTGCTTCGATGCCCTGAGCTCCTGCCTCCCCGTCGGGACCGTCTCCGGGGCTCCCAAGATAAGGGCCATGGAGATCATAGACGAGCTTGAGGACAGCAAGAGAGGGATATACGCTGGGGCAGTAGGCTACTTCTCCTTCAACGGCAACATGGACACATGCATAGCGATTAGGACGATACTTTTCAAGGAAGGGCATGCATACGTTCAGGCGGGGGCAGGGATAGTTTACGACAGCGTGCCGGAGTCGGAATACATGGAAACGCTGAACAAGGCGATGGCGATTAAGGAGGTGATCTGAATGATCCTTGTCATAGACAACTACGATAGCTTCACCTACAACCTCTGCCAGTACGCGGGAGAGACCTGCGGCGACATTAGGGTTGCAAGGAACGACGAGATAAGCATCGATGAGATAAGGGAGCTGGCCCCTGAAGGCATAATACTATCTCCGGGGCCGGGAGTCCCTGAAAGGGCAGGCATATGCGTCGACCTTGTCAGGGAGCTGGGAGGAAGCATACCAATCCTCGGGATATGCCTTGGCCACCAGGCCATAGGCTGCGCGTACAGCGGCAGCGTGGTAAGGGCTGGGGTTGCCCGGCACGGAAAGACATCCCTGATACGGCATGAGGGCGACGTCCTCTTCAAGGGTGTGGAGGCTGAAACGAGGGTGATGAGGTACCACTCGCTGGTGGTGGAGGACGAGACCCTGCCGGATGAGCTGATCGTCAAGGCGAGGAGCCTCGACGACGGAGCCATAATGGCCCTCAAGCACAGGGATTACGACGTTTACGGCGTCCAGTTCCACCCCGAGTCCATATTCACCGAAAGGGGAAAGGACATAATCAACAATTTTTTAAAGGAGGTTTGTCATGTTGCAGGAAGCAATTAAGAAGATAGTGGCCGGTCAGGACCTGAGCGAGGCCGAAGCCTACGGTGCCATGGACCAGATGATGAAGGGCGGAGGCACGGAGTCGCAGATAGGGGCTTTCCTTGTGGGGCTGTCGATGAAGGGCGAGAAGATAGAGGAGATAACGGGCTGCGCAAGGGCGATGAGGGACAACGCGACCAGAGTAATGCCCAGGTCGGGCTACGTAATAGATACCTGCGGGACGGGCGGAGACGGCGGAAAAACCTTCAACGTTTCCACTGCCGTCGCTCTTGTGGCTGCAGCAGCTGGTGTGAAAGTGGCCAAGCACGGAAATCGGGCTGTGTCGAGCAGAAGCGGCAGCGCAGACGTGCTTGCAGAGCTCGGCCTTAACATCGAGCTGAGCGCGGAGGACGCAGGCGAATGCATAGACGAGAAGGGGATGGCCTTCCTTTTCGCACAGAAGTACCACCAGGCTATGAAGAACGTTGCCGGCACGAGGAAGTCCCTGGGAGTAAGGACAATATTCAACATCCTGGGGCCGCTCACGAACCCCGGCTTCGTCAAAGGCCAGATACTCGGCGTCTACGACAGGGGTCTGACCAGCACCCTGGCGAACGTCCTTCTCAACCTCGGCTGCGAAAAAGCCCTTGTCGTGTGCGGCGGTGATGGCCTGGACGAGATCACGACGACCACCTCGACCTACGTGAGCGAGGTCAGGGACGGAAGGGTGCTCGACTACGAGATTAGCCCTGAGGATTTTGGCATAGCAATGGCTTCGCCAAGTGACATCATGGGCGGAAGCGCCCGGGAGAACGCGCAGGTTATCACCGAGGTTCTCGAAGGCGCGAAGGGGCCAAAGAGGGACATCGTGGTTATAAACAGCGCAGCGGCGCTATACGTTGGCAACGCCTGCGAAAGCATAAGGGAAGGCGTAGGTATCGCAGAGAGTATTATAGATTCGGGAGCAGCGCTGAAGAAGCTCAGGGAGCTCGTGGAGTACGGCGAAGCGGTGAGGAGGAGAGAAAGTTGATACTGGATGAAATAGTGGCGCACAGGAAAGCGCAGGTGGAGCTGGAAAAGGCGGAGAGGCCTTTCGAGGAGCTGCTGCCGCTCCTTGAAAGGACAGCGGCGAGGGATTTCAAGGGTGCGCTGGACAGGGGGCGCATGTCGGTGATCGCCGAGATAAAGCGGGCATCCCCCTCGAAGGGTATTATAAGTGCAAGCTTCTCCCCTGAGGAGGCAGCGAGGGCATACGAGGTGGCGGACGCGGACGCCGTCTCAGTCCTGACCGAGAGGAAATATTTCCTTGGGGACGACAGCTACCTGGAGCAGGCCAGGGGTGCGGTCAGCATGCCGGTCCTCAGGAAGGACTTCATTGTGGACGAGTACCAGCTCTACCAGTCGAAGGCAATGGGTGCCGACGCGGTGCTGCTGATAGCATCAGTCCTGGGGAAGGAGCTGAAAAGGTTCAGCGAACTTGCCGCAGAGCTCGGGCTGGGAGTGCTTGCCGAGGTGCACGACTACATGGAAATGTACTCGGCACTCAACGCGGGCTGCAGCGTTATTGGGATAAACAACAGGGACCTCAGGACCTTCGAGGTGGACCTGGGGAACACGGAGAGGCTTGTGAGGCACATACCCAGGGGCGTAGTGAAGGTTTCGGAAAGCGGCATACGGACAGCAGAGGACGTGAGGTATCTCAGGAGCCTCGGCGTGGATGCCGTCCTTATAGGCGAAACCCTGATGAAGAAGCTGGACGAGCCCGCAGCTATCGCGGAGTTCATCGAAAGGTCGAGAGGCTGACGTCATGGCAAAGATAAAGATATGCGGCGTAAAGCGCATGGAAGACGTGGCATTCCTGAACAGCCTTCTCCCGGACTATGCCGGTTTCGTATTCGCAAGGAGCAGGAGGCAGGTAGGGGCCGCGGAGGCGCTTGCGCTGATAGGCTCGCTGGACAAGAGGATAGCGAGGGTGGGCGTCTTCCAGGACCAGCCCGCAGAAGAGGTAAGGCGCACCGCGGAATACCTTGGGCTCGACGTTGTGCAGCTCCACGGCAGCGAAGGGGCCGAGCATATAAAAGCCCTGAGGGGGTTCAGGGTTTGGAAAGCAGCCGGGATCAAACCTGGGTCAGGCTGCGGCGGCGAGCTCCGGGAGATCTTCTCCCTGGACGTCGAGGCAGTACTCCTCGACACCTGCGTCGGCGGGAAAAGCGGAGGCAGCGGCACAAGCTTCGACTGGAGCATAGCGGGAAGCATTGATGCGAACAGGAATATCATCCTGGCAGGAGGGCTGAACCCCGGCAACGTCGGGGAGGCGATAGCAGCCGTTCAGCCTTGGGCGGTGGACGTCTCGAGCGGGGTCGAGGAAAAGGGAAACAAAAGCTACGAAAAGATAAAAGAGTTTATAGAGAAAGTGAGGAAAACAAGATGAACGGAAGATTCGGGAAATTTGGTGGGCAGTACGCCCCTGAGACGATAATGAACGTGCTGATAGAGTTGGAGGAGGAATACGAAAAAGCGGCAAGGGACGAAAGCTTCATGTCGGAGTACAGGTACTATCTGAGGGAGTACTGCGGAAGGCAGACGCCGCTCTATTACGCTGAAAACCTGACAAAAAAACTCGGCGGGGCGAAGCTATACCTCAAGAGGGAAGACCTAAACCACACCGGTGCCCACAAGATTAACAACGCCCTGGGACAGGCTCTGCTAGCCAGGAGGATGGGCAAGAAGAGGGTCATAGCCGAGACTGGCGCAGGCCAGCACGGCGTGGCGACTGCAACGGCTGCTGCAATGTTCGGCATGGAATGCGAGGTTTTCATGGGCGAGGAGGACATTCACAGGCAGGCCCTGAACGTGGTAAGGATGAGGATGCTGGGGGCAAAGGTCACCTCAGTAACGTCGGGCACGGGCACGCTCAAGGACGCCGTCAACGAGGCGATGAGGAACTGGGTCGAAAACATAGACGACACCTTCTACATCATAGGGTCGGCCGTTGGGCCGCATCCGTACCCTACCATGGTCAGGGACTTCCAGAGGGTCATAGGCGACGAGATCAAGCAGCAGATCCTGGAAAAGGAGGGAAGGCTTCCAGACCACATAATCGCCTGCGTCGGAGGGGGAAGCAACTGCATAGGCGCTTTCTACCCGTTCATTGAGGACAAGGAGGTTGCGCTCACGGGCGTCGAGGCAGCGGGCCACGGCGTTGACACGGACATGCACGCTGCCACGATGGCGAAGGGATCGATGGGGGTCCTACACGGTATGATGACCTACCTGCTTCAGGACGACGACGGCCAGATAATGCCGGTCTACTCGATATCAGCAGGGCTTGACTACCCCGGCATAGGGCCGGAGCACGCGCACCTGAGGGAGACGGGAAGGGCGAAGTACGTTCCTGTGACTGATTCCGAAGCTGTTGACGCATTCATGGAGCTCTGCGCCACCGAAGGTATAATACCGGCGATAGAGAGCGCCCATGCACTTGCGGAAGCCATAAAGCTCGCACCAGGGCTGCCTGGCGAGGAGATAGTCGTGGTCAACCTTTCGGGCAGAGGTGACAAGGATGTGGACACAATAGCCAGTCTCCTTAAAATATAGAGGAAAGAGGTGTAACAAGGATGAACAGGATAGACAAGAAGTTTAAGGAACTCAGGGAAAATAACGAAAAGGCGATGATACCGTTCGTGACCGCAGGCGACCCGGACCTAAGGACGACCGCGGAGCTCGTCCTGGCCATGGAGAAGGCGGGCGCAGACATAATAGAGCTGGGGATACCGTACTCCGACCCTTTGGCGGACGGCGTGGTCATACAGGAATCCTCGAACAGGGCGCTCAGGGCCGGGGCGAAGATATCGGGCATAATGGACACCGTCAGGCAGATAAGGAAGAGCAGCCAGGTGCCACTGGTCTACCTCGTGTACTACAATTCGATCCTGAGGTACGGCATGGAAAGGTTCCTCAGAGAGTGCAGCGAGGCGGGCATGGACGGGCTGATAATACCGGACCTGCCCATAGAGGAGAGGAAGGAGATGCTGGAAATCGCCGGCAGGTACGGCGTCTACCTCATACCGCTGGTAGCGCCAACCTCGAAGGACAGGATAAGGAAGATAACGGAGGAAGGCAAGGGATTCGTGTACTGCGTCTCGACCAACGGCGTCACCGGCATAAGGCAGGACATAGGTACGGACATCAGCAGCTACATGGACATAGTTTCCCAGTACACCGGCATGCCAAAGGCGCTGGGCTTCGGAATATCGGGACCTGAAATGGCAAGGAAGTACAAGGACCACTGCGATGCAGTCATAGTAGGCAGCGCGGTCATAAAGAAGATCGCAGGGGCGGAAAACGGCAGTCAGGCTGTGGCAGAAGCGGCAAAATTCGTCGCAGAGATTAAAAAAGCATTGACAGGCAGTTGAGAAGAAACCACGGCAGCCGCCGTGGTTTTTCTAATCTGAAAACTGTTGAAAATGTTTGAATTTTGCGATAATATTAATGGAAAGATGCGAATCAAGCAAGGGGGTTATGGGGGAATAGTGTATCGATGATTCTATGACAGAAAAGAATCAATCAAAAAGGAGGGATCAAAATGCCAAAAAAAGCATTGTCCTGGATGATCATTGCGATAATGTTTTTCACAATCCTCGGAGGCGGACAACCGAGAGTATACGCAAACGGTGCTTACGATGGAGAATTTGACATCGAAGCAGGCACAGGAACCGGCAGCGGGTGGACCTTTGCCTCGCCGACACTTACAATTACTGCGCCGGGCAATTACCGAATATACGGAACAGGTACTGAAACGAACAACAGGATTGTTGTTAATCCGAACATATCAGCGACCGTAATGGTTGAAAATGTGAACATCAGCACAAGCGGCTGCGCAATGGACATTCTGGCCGGGACAGGAATTGTGGATCTGGTTTTGAAGGATGGCACAAGCAATGTGTTTATTAGTCAGGTAAGCGGCGGAGCAAATCCTGGAATACAGATAAGACAGAACGCCACTTTGAGAATATCGGCAGAAACCGGTGACACAACAGCAGATCTTGAGGTATGGGGGGCAGGATCAGACTGCTATGCTGCCGGCCTCGGAGGGCCTACATATGGTGCAGGAGGGAATCTTGTAATCAACAGCGGAATTGTAGAAGTCTACGGTGACTACACAGGTCAGACTGGTGCGGTTATCGGATGCGGCGGAGGCGGAAGCTTCGGCGACATAACCATAAACGGCGGTATTGTATCAGCAATTCCGACAGATGTCTCAACCTTCGGCATAGGCTGTAACTGCGGCGATATAACCATAAATGGAGGAAGCGTAAGCACAGGTTGGACCAGCTATGTTGCAGCCATGTACACCGGAAACAATATAGCAATAAACGGAGGTTCGGTATATCTGAGATCAAATTACTCGACTGCTATGGCAGTAGGGAGCGGGAGCAGCGTTACTGTCAACGGAGGTATACTCGATGTAGCTAAGAATTGGGTATGGGGAACTGCTATTGACACTAGCACAGGCAACCTTATCGTAAATGGTGGGGAGATTGCTGCTAACGGCGGCGTCAGCGGGCAGACGCTTATACTCGATAGCGGAAGCATATCCGTTGTAAACGGAGACATTAATATGCCGGTAACAACCACAGGGGGAACACCTACAACAGAAGGCGGTAAAGTCAAGCTATATCCATCTACATACAGCGTAAACATAAATGGTGTTGTAACAGGGGATTTTGAACTGGATCTGAACGGGAACCTACCTGGATTCATCACCCCTGTCATCACATCAAGCAGAAGTGATGACGGCAGTTTTGTTATAAGCGACGGATCATTCGATCTAGATAAAACTTCAGATGCTTCAAAGTCATACTGGAGACTGAGAGCTTCAACTGATGCAACGCTGTCAGGGCTGAGCCTGAGCAGCGGAACGTTGACCCCTGCATTCGACGGGGGAACCTCTGCATACACAGCAAGCGTGCCGTACAGTACAGGCAGCATCACGGTGACGCCGACAACAAACAACAGCAATGCAACAGTTGAGGTCAACGGCTTGCCTGTTTCGAGCGGAAGTCCGTCAGAGCCTATAAGCCTGAATGTGGGAACCAACACAATAAACGTTGATGTAACAGCACAGGACGGAACAACGACCCAGACATACACTTTAGATGTTACAAGAAATGAAGCGCCATCAACAGATGCAACGCTGTCAGGTCTGAGCCTCAGCTTCGGAACGCTGACACCTGCATTTGCACAAGGAACCTTCGCATATTCAGCAAGCGTGCCGTATGGAACAAGCAGCATCACTGTGGCGCCAACAACAAACAACGGAAGTGCTGCTGTCAAAGTCAATGATGTGACCGTTGCAAGCGGAAATCCGTCAGGACCGATAAGCTTAAACGTTGGCAGCAACACGATCAACGTTGTTGTAACTGCGCAGGACGGGGCAACAACGGAGACATACACTGTTATTGTTACAAGAGATACGGCAGCGCCTACAGACTGCATAGTGACCTTTGATCCAAACGGAGGTTCAGCGGTTGCTTCAGTAACCGCAAGCTGCGGCACAAAAATAAACGAACCGGCTCCGCCGCCAACAAAATCCGGATACATTTTTGCAGGGTGGTACACGGATGACAATACCTTTGAAAACATTTTTGACTTTGCAAATACAGCTATAACGGCTGACATCACACTGCATGCAAAGTGGACGGCAAAGCATACTGATGATGAATCAAGGGATGAACAAAGAGACCATGACAAAACGCAGTGCGGCACCGGTGAAAGATGCATTGCATATCCGGGACTGTTGAAGGTTGGGAGCTCCGGAAGAGCAGTCAAGGAACTGCAGCAGGAGCTCAACAAAGAAGGGTACGTTCTCGCGGTCGACGGCATCTTCGGGCCAAAGACAAAAGCGGCTGTAATTAAGTTCCAGAGTAGCCAGATCATAGCTGTAGACGGAATAGTTGGCCCTGTAACATGGGGCAAGTTGTTCGGATGCTCCTGCAAGGAATATAGCAGAACTTCTCTGATGCAGGGGAGTGCCGGGACAGCTGTAAAAGAGCTGCAGCAAGCGCTGAACCAAAAGGGATACATTCTGGCAGTTGACGGCATCTTTGGGCAAAAGACAAAGACGGCAGTCTTGAGCTTCCAAAGGAATGAGGGGATAGCAGCTGATGGCATAGTAGGTGACATAACTTGGGGAAGACTGTTTTCATCGCAGGATAAAGATATTTGTTTGATTATGTACTAAAGTCAGGAGGAACCGCTGGAATGGCGGTTCCTCATACAGTCTTCAGTAAAAATGAGTTGAGGAGGAATGTTTTATGGACTGGACCACCCCGGGAGTATACTGGTCTTGCCGAGACATGGCTAGCGGAGCTGCGGGAAATCACCACTTTTTTATCTTTGTATACCGGGATGAGGCTGAAGCAAGACGAGTAACGCATCGATGGCAACAATGGAACATCGGTTACCGCAGGGAGATGAATGATCAGGGACAATACATTTATTTCACAACGGCTGGGATCGGAAGAGATGGGGATGGGAATATTGTTTTTTATTTCAATTCAGAGACTGATTTATGGGCCATCAATGAAACAGTCAGTGAGGCAAATACAGATCCTCTGAGCCCTGATTTGGATCTTCAGAGGAATCTTATTTCACCCGAAGCATCAACTATGAATTTCTCAAACTACGAAGAACTCATGAATGCTATCATGGAAATGATATTCAATTTCAAGGAACGTTATGAGATGGGTAATGTTGTTGAATACGATATTACTGATGAAAACTGCGCTGCCGGGATAAATTCTATTTTGGCGTATCTTGGTTTTCCAGCAGCGTATAGGGAGACAATAGGAGAATTCGAAGGAATTGACTGGGGAGAAGAGGATCTGATACCGCAAACATGTTTCAGTGTAACATACATTGGCAATAGAGTGACCCTTGAACTGCACTCCCCGGTATGTGCGTACGCATCGCAAATTAGCACGGCACGCAGAGTTGAGTTCAATTCAGTATTCTCTGCCTTGAACCAGGGTTACAATGGATGTTATTACTGCTTGAGGGAATTTGATACTGACATACGTCCCCACCCAGCTCATTTGTACAGGCTCCAGCTTGTCAGCCTGATATGCAATGAAACAGAAGATTATTCAGGATCAGACAGCGCCTATTTGCGCGTTAACGGTGAGCGGGTATGGGGACCGATAAGCATGAATGAAGGCGGGGTAGAGAACCTCGCAAACGTCCCGCCAATCGAATTCACAGATGTCGCTCGAGTTGAGCTGTATGACAGGGATTCAGGAGCAGCAATTAATCTCTATATAGCTAATCTGTCATTGGATGAAGATGATCTTTTGGGGTCATATAACATACCTGGCGGTTTGGCTGGAGAAGGGGACAGAGCTGTTAGTTTTACTGCTGACGGTGCGAATTATACCCTCGTTTACAGGGTTTCGGAATACGACATTAATACAGGAGAGGAGCTTCCTCTGAACACATATCAGCTGTTCCTTGATTCATTGACATGCTATGCGACTGAAGACTGGACAGGGCCTGACGAAACTTATCTTAGGGCAAACAATAACATCGTATGGGGGCCTCACTCAATTAACGACGGACAAACGGAAATACTGACGGGTGTGACGCCAATCCAGTTCAGAGGTACTGTTCGCTTAGATCTTTATGATCAGGATGGAACAAATCCTTGTGATGATGATGACCACCTAGGCTATGTGCTTGTCACAACATCTTCTGCAGGGGTAGGCCAGCAGTCACAGCTGTTTGAATTAGATGATGCAAGCTATCTGCTGAGGTATCATGTAACACAGATTCAATAGGACGAATCAACTAGGTCGAGCTTGTTAAAAAAGAGGGAACCGCTTGTATGGCGGTTCTTTGTTTAGTGTTATAATTGTATGAAATAGTATCGATTCATGAAAGGTTGGGGCAAATATGCAAATAATCGGGACGAGGACTATAAAAACAGGACTTGGGGTCACGGCAGCGATTATGCTGGCATCCTGGCTCGGTCTCAAGTACGCCGTTGCTGCTGGGATAATAGCCATGCTGAGCATACAGAGCACCAAGAGGGAATCGATCCAGATAGCCCTCCAGAGGATGGCTGCCTGCCTCATGGCATTGGCCCTGGCGGGAATATTCTTCAACCTCCTGGGCTTCCTGCCGGCGGTTTTCGGCGCGTTCCTCCTGGCGTTCATCCCGCTTGCGGTTAAGTTCAACCTCGAGCAGGGCATAGTGGTGAGCTCCGTCATAGTCACGCACCTCCTTGTGGAGAAGAACACGTCTTTCCCGCTCATTCTGAACGAGCTTGGGCTGATGGCGATCGGCGTCAGCATAGCGCTGCTGCTCAACCTGTACATGCCGAGCATAGAGAACAGGATAAAGGAGGACCAGAAGCTGATTGAAGAGAGCATGAGGAACATCCTGCTCAGGATGGCTGCAGCCCTGAGGGGCAACGACAGCTCCTTCAGCGAGGACCAGCTGTTCGGGGAGCTCGAGGAAAGGCTGAGGACCACCAAGACAAACGCATACAGGAACCTGAATAATTACCTTATCTCCGACATGAGCTACTACGTGGAGTACACTGAGATGAGGAGGCAGCAGTTCAAGACGCTCAAAAGGATGAAGGACAGCTTCAGGCGCTTCTTCATAGCCTACGAACAGACTATCATGGTCGCGGATTTCACGGAGAAAGTCGCAGGAGACTTCTATGAGCAGAACACCTGCGAAAACCTCCTCATGGAGCTTGAGGCGCTGAGGGACGAGTTCAGGAAGATGGAACTCCCAGCGACAAGGGAGGAGTTCGAGAACAGGGCGATGCTCTTCCAGTTCCTTAACGACCTTGAGCTGTTCCTCATGATCAAATACGAGTTCATGAAAAACATCGCAGGAAAGAACCTGAAGCTTAAGGGATGATACACAAGCGGCTGGAGCCTTCATCAGAAGTCCCCAGCCGTTTGCTTATGCGCTTCACGGCAGCTCCGTACGATTCCTTTCATCGCGAACCTTATATAGCTGTACTTTATTCCATTTTTTAGATATAATATAAATATTTATATATTGAGGGGTATGGAAGTATGTCAGAGCAATCGCAGAAAATGTTCCAGGCTGTTTTTGAGAACTCTCCGGTCGGACTTGTCCTCGTCAACAGCGACACGACCATAAGGGATGCAAACAACTATATTTTCAACATGTTCAAGCTCACACCAAAGGCTGCCGAGGGCAAGCTGTTCGGGAACCTCTTCAACTGCACGGTGGTGAGTGAAAACGGGAAGGCCTGCGGCACCTGCGGCGAGTGCGCGGAATGCAGCATGAGGAGCACCTTGACAAAGGTCCTGAAGGACGGCATAAGCGTGCCGGACACAGTGATGGGGCACAAGTTCGTCATCGAGGGGCAGGAGCAGAAGAAATGGTTCAAGGTCAGCGCTTCGCGGATAGAGGAGGTCGGGGACCGTTTTGCCATTGTGTCCTTTGCGGACATAACCATGCAGAAGGAATACGAGGAGCTGCTCAACTACAGGCTCTCGCTGGACCTTGCGACAGGCACGACCAACAAGTACGCGCTCATGAACACTTTGAAGAGCCTCACAGAGGCTGGAAAAGAATTCAGTGTGGCGATGATCGATTTCGACAACTTCAAGAGCATCAACGACAGCTACGGCCACATGGCTGGCGACAAGGTTATCAACCTCTTCTGCAGCGCAGCAATGGAGAACACAAGGAAGCACGATATACTCGGGCGCTTCGGGGGTGAGGAGTTCATGATAATATTCATGGGCGGAACTACCGGCATGCTCATAAAGGCCCTCCAGAGGATATCAAAGGCATTCCAGGATGCCTGCTGGAGAGAGCTCAGGATAAGGCCGACCTTCAGCGCGGGCATCTCAGAGGTTCTAGCCGGAGACGACCGGGCCTCAGACGTCGACTCCATACTGGAGGAAGCCGATTCAAACCTCTACCTTTCGAAGTGGAGGGGGAAGAACATGATAACGAGCAGGGGCCTCACAATAACAATAGAATGACAGGAAATGCGGACAGTTCCGGGCATGATTGCCCGGCTTTTATTTTTTGTGGTATAATTTAGTCAAAATATTCTGCAAATAATGCGTTTCCTGAAAGGGGTGTAAAATATGTCAACGAATGCTCGGACCATATGGAACGGAGCGATAAGCTTCGGCCTGGTGAACATACCTGTAGGTCTCGTCTCTGCGACGACTGAGGCTGGCCTTGATTTTGACTGGATAGACAAGAGGACGATGGATCCCGTGGGCTACAAGAGGATCAACAAGAACACCGGCGAGGAGATAGACAAGGAGAACATCGTCAGGGGAATAGCCTATGAGAAGGACAGGTACGTCATACTCACAGACGACGAGATAAAGAACGCGCTAGTCAGGAGCACCCAGACCATCGAGCTTGAAGCTTTCGTCTCCGCCTCGGAGATAAGGCCGGAGTTCTATGAGAAGCCCTACTACCTGGCGCCGGGCAAGAGCGCCGAAAAAGCCTATGCGCTGCTAAGGGAGACGCTCAGCAAGGCTGACAAGATAGGCATAGCAAGGATAGTCTTGCACAGCAAGCAGCACATTGCGGCCATAATGACCGAAGACAAGGCGCTGGTCCTCTACCTGCTGCGATGGGAGCACCAGATTCGCTCACTCGATAGCCTTCAGCTTCCGGAAGCCGAAGAGGTCGGGATAACCGAGAAGGAGATGAAGATGGCGGAGCAGCTTGTAGAATCCATGGCTGCGCACTTCGAGCCCGAGAAAATGAAGGACTCTTTCACCGACAAGGTTATGGCCCTGGTGGAGGAAAAGGTTAAAAATGGTCAGATAGAATCCGTCCTTGAGAAGGGGCTCGAGGAGGAGGCAGGCGGGGAGGTCATCGACTTCACGGAGCTGCTCAGGAAGAGCCTTCACAAAAAGCCTGCAGCCAAGCAAAAAAAGTCTGCCCTGTAAAGCGGGCCGAAAGGGGGAAGGCACTCAATGAACTCTAATAAAGATCAGCTTGCCGACTACAGGGAAAAGAGGGACTTCAGCCGTTCGCCAGAGCCTTCAGGCAGCCCGTCGGCCGACGGGGTAGACCGCATATTCGTCGTCCAGAAGCACACGGCGAGGGCTTTGCACTACGACTTCCGCCTGGAGCTAGACGGAGTGCTCAAGAGCTGGGCAGTCCCTAAGGGGCCGAGCATGGACCCAGGGCAGAAAAGGCTTGCTGTCCAGGTCGAGGACCACCCGCTGGAGTACGCCGGCTTCGAAGGGGAGATCCCGCAGGGCCAGTACGGGGCGGGCGAGGTCGAGATATGGGACAGGGGAACCTGGGAGCCTCTTGAGGACCCTGCTGCAGGCATGGAAAAGGGAAGCCTGAAGTTCCTCCTGAAGGGAGAGAAGCTTAGCGGAGGCTGGGCCCTGGTGAGGATGCGCGGCAGGGAAAACAAGAAGACCGAGTGGCTCCTCATAAAGGAGAAGGACCGCTTCGCAGAAGAGGATTCCGCAGAAACGGGGATGCCCGAGGGGGCAAAAAGGGCGGACATGCCGGAATTCCTCTCTCCGATGCTGGCTACACTCGTGGAGAGGGTTCCTGAATACGGCGAATGGAGCTACGAAATCAAGTTCGACGGCTACCGCATACTCGCCAGGATCGACAGCGGAGGCGTAAGGCTTTTCACGAGGAATGGCAAAGAATGGACGGACAGGCTCGGAGGTCTGGCCTCTGAGGTCGGGGAGCTGGGGATACCCTCCGGATGGCTTGACGGGGAGATAGCCGTGCTTGGAAAGAGCGGGCTTCCTGACTTCGGAGCCCTTCAGAACGCTTTCGAAAAGGGAGAGGCGACCGGGGTAATATACTACGTTTTCGACGTGCCCTTCTTTTCCGGCTATGACATGAGGGGAGTGAAGCTCTCAGACAGGAGGGCCCTGCTCGATGGCATAATAAAGGAAACCTCCTCAGGCAGCATACGCTTGAGCGAGGATTTAGGGCCTCAGGGCAGGGACATACTCCTGAGCGCCTGCGGGCTGGGGATGGAGGGTCTCATAGGAAAGCGGAAGGATTCGCACTACAGGTCGGAGAGGTCTGCGGACTGGATCAAGGTGAAATGCAGGAGGAGGCAGGAATTCGCAGTCCTGGGCTACACGGACTCGAAAAGGGGTCAGGCGGATATAGGCGCGCTGCTGCTGGGGGTCCGCGAGGCCGGCGGGAAGCTCAAGTACGCAGGCAAGGCTGGAACCGGGTTCGACAGGAAGACTTCCGCAATGCTTAAGGAGAAGCTGTCTGAACTCGAGGCTTCGAAGGGCAGCTTCCCGGCGATGACAGCGGAGGATGGGGCGCACTGGGTCTCCCCGGTGCTTGCAGCCGAGGTTTCCTTCGCGGAATGGACGAAGGACGGCCTTGTGAGGCAGGCGGTTTTCCACGGCCTCAGAAGCGACAAGACCGGAGCGGAAGCCGTAAGGGAGAGGCCGGGCACAGCGATCAGCAACCCGGACAGGATCATAGATGCAAGCACCGGGTTCAGGAAGATAGACCTGGTCGACTACTACATGCTGGCCTCAAAAGCTATGCTTCCCTACCTCAAGGGCAGGCCCGTATCGTTCCTCAGGGCTCCCTCGGGACTCGACGGGGAGATGTTTTTCCAGAAGCACGACGAGACGCTTGCGATCCCGGGGATAAAGCAGCTCAGCCCGGAGTTCGACCTCTCCCACCCGCCCCTGCTCGAGATAGGCACACTCGAGGCGCTCCTGGGGGCTGCTCAGATGAACGTCGTCGAGTTCCACACCTGGAACGCCACGGCAGCGGATATAGAAAAGCCTGACAGGATGGTTTTCGACCTTGATCCCGGAGAAGGGATAGCCTGGACAAGGGTGACAGAAGCGGTGGCCCTGGTGCGCACGCTCCTGGAGGAGCTGGGGCTTGCGAGCTTCCTCAAGACGAGCGGGGGCAAGGGGCTGCACATCGTGGTGCCGCTGAAGCCGAGGGACGGCTGGGAGTCGGTGAAGGAGTTCTCCAAGGCCGTCTCCGAGCATCTGGCAAAGGTTATACCGGGCCTGTTCACGGCGGTGAGCGGACCGAGCAACCGGCAGGGCAGGATATTCGTCGACTACATCCGCAACAACCGGGGAGCTACGACGGTGGAGGCTTTCTCCGCCCGAGCCCGGCCAGGAATCGGGGTTTCGATGCCCTGCGCCTGGGAGGAGCTGGACGAGCTCACTGGAGGAAACCACTGGAACATTGCCAGCGCGAGGGTGCGGCTTGAATCCTTTGACGACCCCTGGGCGGACTACTTCAGTACAAAGCAGACGATAAGCAGGGAAAGCAGGAGAAAGCTGGAACTGCCTTGATTAGAGGGAAGGAGAGATTTTTTATGCTATTCGAACAGATAAACCCGCACTACTGCAGGACCTACCTTGTGGGAAACGAGGGTGATGAAAGGGTTGTACTGGTGGACCCGAGCCTTGAACACCTGAACTATTACCTCGGGCTGCTCAAGGAAAGGGGGCTTAAGCTTACGCATGTCCTAGACACCCACACCCATGCCGACCACATCTCAGCAGGCGCCGCGCTTAAGGAGGCGACCGGCTGCGAATACGTGATGCATGAAGACGCCCCTGCACAATGCGTCACGATAAGGGTCAAGGACGGGGACATACTTGTCATGAACGGGATAGGCTTCAGGTTCATGCACACCCCGGGGCATACCAAGGATTCAGTATCGGTAATACTGAAGGACATCATACTGACGGGGGACTTCCTCTTCCTCGACGACGCCGGAGGGGGAAGGGACGACCTGCCTGGAGGTGACGTGACCGAACACTGGGAAAGCCTGAAGAAGCTGGAGGACCTCCCGGACAGCCTGGTCGTTTACCCGGCTCACGAATACGAGGACAGGAAGCCGTCTACACTGGGCAAGCAGCGCAAGAGCAACCCTCACCTCCAGAAAAGGACCAGGAAGGAGTTCGCGGAGTATATCGGGAGCGTCGGAATGGGGCCTGCCGAATGGATGAAGGATGTCCTCAAGGCAAACTACAGCTGCGCGACCGACCCGTCGGCAGCCTACATCCCTGAGGACACGAAGGCCTGCCAGGTGGTGAGGACTGTGGACGAAAGCGTTCACAGCATCAAGGTCAGGTATTCGGGCGCAGACGAGGTCAACAGCCTCCTGTCCGAAAAGCCTGACGAGGTAGTACTCCTGGACGTCAGGGAAAAATATGAGCTGACGGACATGCTCGGGCACATAAAGGGCATAGTGCACATTCCCATAGGGACACTGGAGAAAAGGCTGGCGGAGCTTGAGCAGTACAGGGATAAGACCATAGTCGTCATCTGCCGCTCCGGAGTGAGGGCTGCAACGGGAGCCCAGATACTGACAAAGGCGGGCTTCGGGAAAGTCCTGGTCCTCGAGGGCGGCATGATCGCCTGGAAAAAAGGAAATTTTCCTGTAGAGTAAATTATTCGCAAGATGTATAATTAAAGGTAATGCGACTTTAAGGAGGAGAGGGATATGACTGACATTGCGTCCCGAATAGATAGACTGCCAAGCACACCGATGATGAAGAAGGTACTGTTCCTGACCGGAATAGGCTGGATGTTCGACGCCATGGACCAGGGGATGGTCTCCGGCGTAATGGCCGCCATCGGAAAGGAATGGATGCTCACCACAGGGCAGCTGGGGCTGCTTGGCAGCTCGGGCATGCTTGGGATGGCGCTGGGCGCGGCACTATCCGGTATGGCAGCCGACAGGTTCGGAAGAAGGGCGGTCGTCATGTACACCCTCGTTATATACGGCGTGGCAAGTGCCCTGGCCGGTTTTTCAACCAGCTTCGAAATGCTGCTGGTCCTCAGGTTCCTGACAGGCTTCGGACTTGGAGGGGAGCTGCCCGCGGCGTCGACTCTCGTGAGCGAGTACTCGCCAGCCAATGCCAGGGGGCGGAACGTGGTCATACTCGAGAGCTTCTGGGCATGGGGCTGGATCCTGGCAGCGCTTGTTGCCTACATGCTGATACCGGTTTACGGCTGGAGGATGGCGTTCTGGGTCGGAGCTGTTCCGGCGCTCTACGCGGCCTACCTCAGGAAATCTGTGCCAGAATCACCTAGATACCTAGTATCAGTCGGAAAGGTAAGCGAAGCGGAGGAGCTCGTCAGCAGCATGGAGCGGCAGGCGGGGGTTAAGCAGGTCACTGTTATTCAGGAAGCCGCCGCCGAAACACAGCCTGAAGCGGAGAGGGTTACATTCCTGAGCCTCTTTTCTAAAAAATACATCGTCACCACCATGGTCCTTTGGGTGATCTGGTTCGGAATAAACTTCGGGTACTACGGCTTCGTGCTCTGGACGCCTACGCTTCTGGTGGGCAAGGGTTTCGCGCTCGTTAAGAGCTTCGAGTTCACGCTCATAATGTGCCTTGCCCAGCTGCCCGGCTATTACAGCGCCGCCTGGCTCGTGGAGAAGGTGGGCAGGAAGGCAGTCCTGTCGACCTACTTCGCGGGCACCGCACTGGCGTCCTGGCTGTTCGGCCACGCAGCAAGCTCCGGGGAGGTGCTTGCCTTCGGCTGCATGCTGTACTTCTTCAGCCTCGGCGCCTGGGGGTGCGTGTACGCATACACCCCTGAGGTTTATCCGACAGCAGCAAGAGCAAGCGGCACTGGCTGGGCTTCGGCCTTCGGAAGGATCGGAGCGTTCATAGCCCCTTTCGTGGTGCCGGTCATATACAAGAGCTACGGAGCTGGAAAAGGCTATACCTATGTTTTCATAATGCTTACTGCGGTTTTTGCAGCTGTATCCATCGTCGTTGCCCTGCTGGGCAGGGAGACGATGGGCAAATCGCTTGAAGAGATCAGCGGCGGAAGGTAAACTTAAGAATTTTTGTGGGGTGTTGACATTTGGAGATAGGAGCACTTTTGCTGCTGGGTTTTCTTGCAGGATTAAACTACTTGAACATAAAAAAGAAAAAGGAACTTGAATTCCAGAACGCATGTCTCAGGAAGATATTCGAGAGCTCTCAGGACGGTATCCTGATACTCGACAACGACGACAGGATAGTGAGCTCGAACGAAGCCTTCAAAAGGATACTGCAGTACGATGAGAAGGATATAAAGGGTCTTTGCTGCAACGATATCCTCGCCGCGCCGGAGACGCCCGATGCCTACGAAATCTCGATGGAGATAATGAACGGAAGATCCGTCGAAAGGGAGGTCAAGAGGCGAAGGAAGGACGGCGAGCTCATCGATGTCAACCTGCAGGCATTCCCTATCATGGTCGGAAACGAAAAAAAGGGGCTTTGCGGCATATACAGGGACATGACAATCCAGAAGGAGGCTGACAGGGAGCTCGAGCTGCAGAAGAGCTACTTCAGCCAGCTGTTCGAGAACTCGCCCGAGGCGCTCTGCATCCTGGACACCGAGGACAGGTTCCTTGGCGTAAACAAGGCCTTCGAGAATCTTTTCGGCTTCCAAAGGGACGAGATAATGAACAGGTCCCTCAACGATGTCATAGTACACCAGGACTACTACGCCGAGGCCAGCGGCATATCAAGGGCTGTGCTCGGCGGAAGGGTAGTGAAGCGCGAAACCTTCAGGATGAGGAAGGACAGGAGCCCGATAGAGGTCTGCATAATGGGGTACCCAATCATAAACGGGAAGAGGCAGATAGGCGTTTACGGCATGTACGAGGACATCACTGAGCGGAGGAGGCTAGAGAAGGAGCTGGAGTACTTCAGCTACCATGACCAGCTCACAGGCGTCTACAACAGGAGGTACATGGAGGAGGAGCTAAGGAGGGCAGGCGAGGAGAACAGGCTGCCGCTTAGCATAATAGTTGCGGACGTGAACGGCTTGAAGCTCCTCAACGATTCCCTGGGGCATGCCATGGGAGACCAGCTGCTGATAAAGGTGGCAAAGGTGCTCAGCGAAGGCTGCAGGCCGGAGGACGTTATCGCCAGGATGGGCGGTGACGAGTTCATAGTTCTCATGCCCGGGGCCGGCCACGAAGAGGCGAAGCAGGTGGTCAGGAGGATCCGCGAGGGGGCTGCGAAGGAGATGGTTTCCTCTATAGAGCTTTCGGTGTCCATGGGGTGGGCTACGAAGAAGAACGAGACAGAGAAAATAATGAGCGTCCTGAAAAACGCCGAGGACCACATGTACAAGAAGAAGCTCACTGAAAGCCCTGGGATGAGGGGCAAGGCCATAAACGTGATAATAAAAACCCTCAACGAGAAGAACAGGAGGGAGGAGCAGCATTCCCAGAGGGTATCGGAGATATGCAGGAGCCTGGGCGAGGCCATAGGCCTAAGCGAAGAGGAGGTCAGCGAGCTCCATACCACAGGGCTTCTCCACGACATAGGCAAGATTGCAGTCCCAGAGAACATACTGAACAAGAACGACGAACTGACAGAGGCGGAATGGATTGAACTGAGGCGCCACCCTGAGGTTGGCTACAGGATTCTCAACACTGTAGAGGAGATGTCGGAGATCGCAAAATCCGTGCTCTACCACCATGAACGGTGGGACGGCTCAGGATATCCAAAAGGGCTGAGGGGCAGGCAGATACCGCTTCAGTCAAGGATCCTCAGCATCGCCGATTCCTATGATGCAATGACAAGCGTAAGGACCTACGGAAGCGAGCTCAGCCCTCAGAGCGCAGCGGCGCAGCTGCTGGGCAACGCAGGCACGCAGTTCGATCCGGAGCTTGCACGGGTGTTCGTCGAAAAAGTGCTCAAGCAATGATAGGCAGGAGGTAACGCAATGATATTCGTCGGAGGAATGTCCTCGAAACAGGAAAAGCTGGATTTCGCGCAGAGCATCCTATGCCAGAGGTGCGGGTGCTTCGGGAGCCTGGAGGTTTTCATGGAATACATGTACCTGAGCGTTTTCTTCATACCGGTCATGAAGTGGAACAGGAGGTACTACGTCAGGAGCACCTGCTGCGGGAGCCTTTACGAGATCAGCAGCGAGCTTGGCGAAAGGATCAGGAGGGGCGAGCACGTGGAGCTGTCAGAAGGCAATCTGAAACTGGTCCAGCAGGGCAGGTCAGGCTTTGCGCCGAGGTGCCCAAGATGCGGCTATGAGCTTGATGGGGACTTCAGGTTCTGCCCGAACTGCGGAAATCAGCTGAAATAGCGAAATAAGTGGTGGATTTTGAAAGGCAGCATTCATGTGCTGCCTTTTTTATATGCATTTGCATATTGCCTGACCTATATTCTATATGACAGGCAGCCTCGTTGTGTGGTATAATAATGATATTAAAATGATATCATAAACTGAAAGGGGTTTTGAAATTGGAAAGAAAAATGCACTATGAGGAAATAGATCCAAAGCCGAAGAACGGCATGCTTTTTCTTATACTCAACATCACTCTGATGGTCCTGTCAGTGGCCGTCTTCATCCTGGCCGTCAACCGCGAGAGTTTTTTACTTGGTTTCATCTCGGCGCTATACTTCCTGCTGATAGGGCCTATAATGTTCGCTGGGCTCAAGATCCTTAAGCCCAATGAGGCGCTGGTCCTGACTCTGTTCGGAAAGTACTACGGAACGCTCAAGGGAGAAGGCTTCTTCTTCGTGAACCCATTCGTCGCGGCGGCGAGCCCTGCACCATCGTCCCTTGCCGCGGCAGCGAACGCGATAGCGGCTGCCGAGCACTCTGGAGGCGCGGGCGCAGCAAAAGCGGGAGCGGCAGGTCTGCAGCACAGGGGCAAGAAGATATCCCTGAAGACCATCACGCTCAACAACGACAAGCAGAAGATAAACGACCAGCTTGGAAATCCCATAATAATAGGGATCGTAGTAATTTGGAGGGTCGTCAACACTGCGAAGGCTGTCTTCAACGTGGACAACTACACGGAGTTCCTCTCAATTCAGTGCGATTCCGCACTCAGGAACATAGTGCGCCTCTACCCTTACGACATAGCCGACGACGACCACAATGAGAAGTCGCTTAGGGGCAGCAGCCAGGAGGTTGCAGAGAGGCTGAAGGCAGAGATCCAGGAGAAGGTGGAGATGGCAGGACTGGAGATCGCCGAAGCAAGGATAACGCACCTTTCGTACGCGCCTGAGATAGCTGCGGCAATGCTTCAGAGGCAGCAGGCTTCAGCGATAATAGACGCAAGGCAGATGATTGTTGAAGGAGCTGTTGGCATGGTGGAGATGGCGCTTACAAAGCTGAGCGAAAAGGAAGTAGTTCAGCTAGACGAAGAGCGCAAGGCAGCAATGGTTAGCAACCTGCTTGTCGTCCTCTGCGGTAACAAGGATGCCCAGCCGATAGTCAACAGCGGCTCAATCTACTGATGCGGTTTTAGCCATGAGTGAGGATAAGAGCAGCAGGGAGAAGGATAAGAAGCAGGTGCTCCTGCGCCTGTCCAACTCCCTGTGGAAGGAGCTGGCTGCCTGGTCCGAAGACGAGTTCAGGTCCATAAACGGCCAGATAGAGTATCTGCTCACCGAAGCCGTGAGGAAGAGGAAGAAGGACAAGGAAAGCAGCTCAGGAGAAGAGGATGAAGTTTGATGTGGCATTATTCAGAATAGTGTGATAAACTAAACTCACAGATACTATAAATTGAATAATGGAGGGATTTGTATGGGTATAAAGGATAATCTCGGCAAGTTATTTGACACGGCAAAGGAGAAGGCGGAAGATCTCAAGGAGCTGGCAGAAGAGAAGATCGAAGACATAAAGGAGAGCGACGCCCTCGAGAAAGCGAAGAAGAAGGCTGGCGAGCTGGCTGACAAGGCCGAAGACCTGGCCGAGGACATGGCTGCAAAGGCAGGCCAAAAATTCGAGGAGTTCAAGGAAAGCGATACCGTCGAGAACATCAAGAAGAAAGCCGGCGAAATGATGGACAAGGCTGAAGATAAGTTCGAAGAGCTCAAGGGCCAGGCTGAAAAAAAGGCTGAAGAAGCAAAAGGCCAGGCAGAGGAGCTCAAGGAAAAAGCAGAAGCAAAGGTCGAGGAAGCAAAAGGCCAGGCAGAGGAGCTCAAGGAAAAAGCAGAAGCAAAGGTCGAGGAAGCAAAAGGCCAGGCGGAGGAGCTCAAGGGAAAGGCAGAGGCCAAGATTGAAGAGCTGAAGGGCAAGACCGAACAGAAATAAATATTTTTGGGAGGAATGCGGTATGAATCTATTGGACATGCTTTCAGGGCAGCTGAACGACCAGAATGCACTCGAAAAGCTGGGACAGTCAGCAGGTGCAAATTCCAGCCAGGTACAGCAGCTGGTGCAGATGGGGCTTCCGCTTCTCATGCAGGCAATGGGCAAAAATTCAAGCACTGCCGAAGGAGCTCAGGCGCTCACGGCTGCGCTGGACCAGCACAAGGATGCCAACGTAAGCGACATAGCAGGTTTCCTGAACAACGTCGATACGGCAGACGGTGCCAAGATAGTCCAGCACGTCCTGGGTGACAAAAACGAGACGGTGCAGGGCAACCTTGCAAAGCAGACAGGGATGGACGCAAGCCAGGTCTCGAGCATACTGTCGCAGCTGGCGCCTCTCGTAATGGGAATGCTGGGGCAGCAGAAGCAGCAGCAGAATTTGGACGCCAACGGCATAGCCGGACTTCTGAACAACACGCTGGGGCAGAGCGGCAACAGCGGCATGCTGAACATGGCTGCGCAGCTGCTCGACATGGACAAGGACGGGAATGTACTCGACGATGTGGGGAATCTCCTGGGCAAATTCTTCAAAAAATAAAGGGAAAGGTGCTGTTTCTAAACTAATCGCTTAGTTATGAAACAGCACCTGCTATTTTTTGTTGGCCTCCTTGAGAAGCGCTATGACTTCCTCGTCGCTGACCTGAGGGAAACTCGCATAGTACATGCCGACCGCGCCGAGGTAGACCATAGGAATGTCAAGGCATATGAACTTGTCAACCATGCCGCGGATTTTTTCTGCAGTGTCCGCAGGGGAAACAGGCACGGCAACGATTAGGAGCTCCGGTCCCTGAGCCTTGACCTCCTCGATAGCTGAAAACAGGGTCAGGCCGGTCGCGATGCCGTCGTCTATTATGATAGCTTTTTTGCCCTTCGGGGATATGTTCGGCGAAGGGTAAAGCGTTTTTCTCCTCTTGATCTCGGTTTTCTGCCTGAGAACTTCGCTCTCAAGCCAGCCTGGATCTATGCTAGCGGTCTCAAACTGGTTGCAGATGGGAGGCGAGCTTTCCGTGACCGCACAGACTGCGTATTCGGAGTTCATCGGATGCCCGATTTTCCTTGAGACAACCAGGTCGAGAGGACACTTCAGAACCTTTGCCACCTCGTAGCCCAGAACAACCCCGCCCCTTGGAAGGGCGTAAACCACAGTGTTTTCGCCTGCGAAACTCTCCAGTTTTTCTGCCAGCACTTTTCCCGCATGGGCTCTGTCGTCAAACATCATGAAGATCAACTCCTTTGCATAAATGTTGTTAGTTTAATATTAAGACAATTCTGATAAAATGTAAATGATGATAACGTTTACCTCCTGAAAAAGTTTTGAATGTTAAAATAAATCAAGAAAAGTGCAAAATAAATCAGTTGACATTAAAATTGTCAGGTAATATAATAGCTTTAATGTCAAATGAATATTGAAACCAAGTGATGATAGAGAGAAAGATATTCCTGAAGTTAACCACAGAGAGCTGGCGGGTGCTGAGAGCCGGCGTTAATGAGAATATGAAATAATCACTCTTAGCTTCTGAGTTGAAAGATAGTATCGAGTAAACAAGGACGTCTACCAGCGATATATGGTTAGGGTTCGCAAACTTTTGTTTGTCGACCTGAGAGGGGTAACTTTTTTAAGTTACAATTAAGGTGGTACCGCGGAAGCAATCTTTCGTCCTTATAAATATAGGCAACTATGTTTATGCAGGATGGGGGATTTTTTTATTTGCCAAAAACCCGGACTGCGGGGAAGAAGTGCCGGTTCAGGACATTCTGCAGCCTGCAAATGACAAAAATATGTAAAAAAGAATTAAAATGAAAAAAATAGGAAATCAAGGAGGAAATGTTATGGAAAACAGAGTTTATGCAAGATTGGATCAGGGTGTCGACAGCTTCTTGAGGGTGGCAACCACATTGAGAAGAAAAGAATTCAACATAAAAGCTTTGAACATGGTATCCTCTTCCGAAGATTCCTGCTTCAACATGGAGGTTCTCGTCGAAGGAAGCCACAGCGCCAGCGACGTAGTTAACTGTATACTAAAACTTGCTGATGTTAAAGAAGTAAGGGTATTATAGGAGGAATATAAAAATGGCAAAAATGTATTACGAGAAGGACGCAAACTTGGATCTGTTGAAGGGAAAGAGGGTAGCCGTGATAGGCTACGGAAGCCAGGGGCACGCGCATGCGCTGAACCTGAAGGAAAGCGGAGTGGACGTTGTCGTGGGGCTCTA